>NZ_JOJL01000216.1 GCF_000721705.1 Actinoplanes subtropicus | reverse complement strand
ACGTCGGAGGCGATGGTGTTGCGGAAGCCGGCCGGGAGCTTGACCTCGGTGGCCGTGCCGTCGCCGCCGGAGCGCCAGACGAGCACGGCGTAGCGGCTGCTGTTCACGGTCGTCTTGACGTTCGGCAGGCTGGACGGGACCGGCATCCAGGCCATCGGGCTGTCCCCGTCCCGGGAGCGGTCCTCGTAGACGAAGGCGAG
>NZ_JOJL01000215.1 GCF_000721705.1 Actinoplanes subtropicus | reverse complement strand
ACGTCGGAGGCGATGGTGTTGCGGAAGCCGGCCGGGAGCTTGACCTCGGTGGCCGTGCCGTCGCCGCCGGAGCGCCAGACGAGCACGGCGTAGCGGCTGGCGTTCACGGTCGTCTTGACGTTCGGCAGGCTGGACGGGACCGGCATCCAGGCCATCGGGCTGTCCCCGTCCCGGGAGCGGTCCTCGTAGACGAAGGCGAG
>NZ_JOJL01000214.1 GCF_000721705.1 Actinoplanes subtropicus | reverse complement strand
GCATCTGTTCTGGTTCTTCGGCCATCCCGAGGTGTACATCGTGGCGTTGCCGTTCTTCGGCATCATCACCGAGGTCATCCCGGTGTTCAGCCGCAAGCCCGTCTTCGGCTACAAGGGCCTGGTCGCCGCCACGCTGCTGATCGCGGCGCTGTCGATGTCGGTGTGGGCGCACCACATGTTCGTCACCGGCCAGGTGCTGCTG
>NZ_JOJL01000213.1 GCF_000721705.1 Actinoplanes subtropicus | reverse complement strand
GCATCTGTTCTGGTTCTTCGGCCATCCCGAGGTGTACATCGTGGCGTTGCCGTTCTTCGGCATCATCACCGAGGTCATCCCGGTGTTCAGCCGCAAGCCGGTGTTCGGCTACAAGGGCCTGGTCGCCGCCACGCTGCTGATCGCGGCGCTGTCGATGTCGGTGTGGGCGCACCACATGTTCGTCACCGGCCAGGTGCTGCTG
>NZ_JOJL01000212.1 GCF_000721705.1 Actinoplanes subtropicus | reverse complement strand
TCAGGAGGCCAGGGTGATCGCGATCGAGGTGGCGCCGGGGTCGGCGGTGACGGTGTGGGTGGTGGTGTTGTAGCTGCCGCCGGTGACTGATGTGACGCCGATGGTGAGGAAGATGGGTAGTTGGATTTGGGTGTTGCCGGGGAGGTTGCCGGACAGGGTGACGGTGATCAGCCGGCTGGTGCCGGGTTTGGTGGTCTGGATGGA
>NZ_JOJL01000211.1 GCF_000721705.1 Actinoplanes subtropicus | reverse complement strand
TGCCGTGCACGGTGAACGCCACCGCCTCAAGATCGGGCGCAGGCGGGCGCGCGGGGAGTGCCGGCGGGCATGGGAGAAGCGGGCAGGCGCGACAGCGATGCTGGTCAGCGAGCGGGCGGCGGGCGGGCGCGACGGTGGTCTTGGGTCGGGCCCGCCCGGCGGCCGGAGTCGGGGCGGGTGTTGCAGTCAGCGGCCCTGGCGCGC
>NZ_JOJL01000210.1 GCF_000721705.1 Actinoplanes subtropicus | reverse complement strand
GATCGGTGCGCTGATCGTCGGTGTCTTCCGCAACGGCCTGCAGCTGGCCGGCGTGGAGGTGGTCTGGCAGGGCTTCGCGATCGGCCTGCTCGTGCTGGTGGCGGTCTCGCTGGACCAGTGGATCAGGAAGGTGAAGACGTGACGTCGCCCGTTTTGCAGGCCAAGGGCCTGACCAAGCGCTACGGCCGAGTCGTCGCCATCGACG
>NZ_JOJL01000209.1 GCF_000721705.1 Actinoplanes subtropicus | reverse complement strand
CGTCGATGGCGACGACTCGGCCGTAGCGCTTGGTCAGGCCCTTGGCCTGCAAAACGGGCGACGTCACGTCTTCACCTTCCTGATCCACTGGTCCAGCGAAACGGCGACCAGCACGAGCAGGCCGATCGCGAAGCCCTGCCAGACCACCTCCACGCCGGCCAGCTGCAGGCCGTTGCGGAAGACACCGACGATCAGCGCACCGATC
>NZ_JOJL01000208.1 GCF_000721705.1 Actinoplanes subtropicus | reverse complement strand
AAGGTCCCCGCGATCGACGCCGTGGCCGGCGATCGTCCAGCAGTCTGGATCGATGACAATCACACGAAGGCGGGACGCCGCTGGTCCGCCATTCGGTGCGCACCGACCTTACTGGTGGCGATCGATCCCGCGATGGGTTGGACTCGCAAGGACGTCGATCACGTACTGAAATGGGTAGGCGATTTGCAGTCCTGACCCCGATCACC
>NZ_JOJL01000207.1 GCF_000721705.1 Actinoplanes subtropicus | reverse complement strand
TTCGGCTACAAGGGCCTGGTCGCCGCCACGCTGCTGATCGCGGCGCTGTCGATGTCGGTGTGGGCGCACCACATGTTCGTCACCGGCCAGGTGCTGCTGCCGTTCTTCAGCTTCCTGTCCTTCCTGATCGCGGTGCCGACCGGCATGAAGTTCTTCGTGTGGATCGGCACGATGTGGCGCGGCCAGATCAGTTTCGAGACGCCGATGATGTTCGC
>NZ_JOJL01000206.1 GCF_000721705.1 Actinoplanes subtropicus | reverse complement strand
GATGGGTAGGTCGCGGTAGTTGTTGGAGAACAGTCCGTCGGAGGCGTAGGCGGTGTTGTAGGCGGTGGAGTAGCCGTTGAATGCCCCGAAGGTGGGGAACGGCAGACCATTGGACGCCAGCCGGTTGAAGCCCCATGCGTACATGCGGTCGATTTGTCCGGGGTCGCCGATGATGCCGGTCAGGGTGCCGCCGGCGAGCATGGTGGACCACTGGTTT
>NZ_JOJL01000205.1 GCF_000721705.1 Actinoplanes subtropicus | reverse complement strand
AAACCAGTGGTCCACCATGCTCGCCGGCGGCACCCTGACCGGCATCATCGGCGACCCCGGACAAATCGACCGCATGTACGCATGGGGCTTCAACCGGCTCGCCGCCAACAACCTGCCCTTCCCCACCTTCGGGGCATTCAACGGCTACTCCACCGCCTACAACACCGCCTACGCCTCCGACGGACTGTTCTCCAACAACTACCGCGACCTACCCATC
>NZ_JOJL01000204.1 GCF_000721705.1 Actinoplanes subtropicus | reverse complement strand
GAGTCCCTCTGATTATGCCGAGCTGACCGCACCGCCGACCCCGGCCGAGCGACGATCCCGCGCCGGGGTCGGCATAACGCGAACATCGGCATAATCGACGCTATGCCGACGTCGGCATAGTGTCGACAACGGGTCGGCGTTCGTGGACAAGCAGCTGATGCGCGCCTGCGCGTCGCTCGGCATCCGGCTGGTGCACTCCCGGCCGGGGCAGCCCGAGGGG
>NZ_JOJL01000203.1 GCF_000721705.1 Actinoplanes subtropicus | reverse complement strand
CCGGCCCCGGTTGTCCTGGCCGGACCGGGCCGTCCTGTCCGGCCTGGCCCGGCTGCTACCCACCCCGGTCCGGGCCCATCGGCTGGTCACCCCGGCCACCCTGCTCGGCTGGCACCGGCGGCTGCTGCGCCGCCACTGGACCCATCCCCGCAAGGCGGGCCGGCCGCCGGTCAGCGACGAGATCCGCGACCTGGTCCGCCGTCTCGCCCGACAGAATCCG
>NZ_JOJL01000202.1 GCF_000721705.1 Actinoplanes subtropicus | reverse complement strand
CATGACATAAGCCTGATCCCGAGCAGAGTCAAGATCAAGTCTTGTTCTTCCTGGCCGCCACTGATTATCTATTGTTAGAGGGTTATTGGTCCTCGACCGGCGCTGCCGGCGCCCTCGACACAACGCAGTCGGGTAGCGACGGCGCATTGCTGCGCCGCCGCCCCCTCAGAACCGTGCGTGCAACTCGTCGCGGCACACGGCTCAAGCAAGCCACTCGGGCG
>NZ_JOJL01000201.1 GCF_000721705.1 Actinoplanes subtropicus | reverse complement strand
CGTAACGGGTGGGATCGGGAGATCCGCCGCCGTGCCGCGCTGGCGGCCGAGGCGTCGTCCCGGCCGCGGGCTTCCGGAGGCGTCGCGCTGACCCCGCTGAACCGCACTTTCCGCGACGAAACCATTGTTTATCCGTACGTGTCGGCCAGGATCGACCGGGCCCGCCGGCAGGTCGAGATCACCGTCGAGGGCCCGTCCGGGCCGGCGCCGGCCGACCCGGTC
>NZ_JOJL01000200.1 GCF_000721705.1 Actinoplanes subtropicus | reverse complement strand
CGTAACGGGTGGGATCGGGAGATCCGCCGCCGTGCCGCGCTGGCGGCCGAGGCGTCGTCCCGGCCGCGGGCTTCCGGAGGCGTCGCGCTGACCCCGCTGGACCGCACTTTCCGCGACGAAAATATTGTTTATCCGTACGTGTCGGCCAGGATCGACCGGGCCCGCCGGCAGGTCGAGATCACCGTCGAGGGCCCGTCCGGGCCGGCGCCGGCCGACCCGGTC
>NZ_JOJL01000199.1 GCF_000721705.1 Actinoplanes subtropicus | reverse complement strand
CCTACCGAGGGCTCCGCGTCCCTTTCCAGCACTGCCCGATCTCACCGCCTTCGCCCGTGTCGCACCAATCAACACATACGCGTCGCTGAGATCAGCTCAGTAGAACCTCATTATCGGTTTAACTCTCATGCCGCGGACAGAGCATGGCCAACGGAGAAGGCGGTAACTTTCTGCAACGACACTGGTGTCGCGCCGGCCGAACTGGCGAGGAGCTAGCGACGGC
>NZ_JOJL01000198.1 GCF_000721705.1 Actinoplanes subtropicus | reverse complement strand
CTCCGTCTCGAAATCGGAGCCCCACGGCAGGGCGCGAAACCGGCCCAAAGCCTTCTGCCGATCCACGACGTACGTCGTTGCCGGTACCTCGTTCATCGCTTTACCGGACCGCCGGGCGTCATTGACCAGCGCGGCCTCCTGAAAGTAAGAGGTGGCCAGATCGGCAGCAGCTTCGTGCAACCGAAGGAGCCATTGGCGACGATTCTCCGCCCGGCGAGCGAAGAATTG
>NZ_JOJL01000197.1 GCF_000721705.1 Actinoplanes subtropicus | reverse complement strand
CTCCGTCTCGAAATCGGAGCCCCACGGCAGGGCGCGAAACCGGCCCAAAGCCTTCTGCCGATCCACGACGTACGTCGTTGCCGGTACCTCGTTCATCGCCTTACCGGACCGCCGGGCGTCATTGACCAACGCGGCCTCCTGAAAGTAAGAGGTGGCCAGATCGGCAGCAGCTTCGTGCAACCGAAGGAGCCATTGGCGACGATTCTCCGCCCGGCGAGCGAAGAATTG
>NZ_JOJL01000196.1 GCF_000721705.1 Actinoplanes subtropicus | reverse complement strand
CGGCCGGATCGTGGTTCGGCGGTAGCTGTTGCCGGCCTTGATGCGGCCGGTGATCGTTGAAGTGGTTCACGTACTCGCCGACCACCGCGAGGGCGTGCCTTTGGTGGTAGATCAACAGCCGGTCGGTGCCCTCCTGACGCAGGCTGCGGCCCCAGCGTTCGATATAACAATTCGCCCGAGGTGTCCGCGGCGGGATCTTGACCACGGTGATGCCTTCGACGGTGAAGAC
>NZ_JOJL01000195.1 GCF_000721705.1 Actinoplanes subtropicus | reverse complement strand
CCCCGTTCCTTGGCCGGATGGGAGGGCCGTTCCTTGGTGCGTTGGAGGCACCCGTGGTCATGGTAGGTAGCGACGTGGTGGAGGTCGAACGGCGGCTTCGTGGTGGCGAGTTGGTGTGTCCGTGCGGTGGTGGTCTGGCGCCGTGGGGGCATGCCCGCGAGCGGCGTGTCCGGGGTGTTGGTGAGCTGCGTCCGCGTCGTGCCCGGTGCGGCTCGTGTTTGGTGACGCATGT
>NZ_JOJL01000194.1 GCF_000721705.1 Actinoplanes subtropicus | reverse complement strand
TCTGGCGCCGTGGGGGCATGCCCGCGAGCGGCGTGTCCGGGGTGTTGGTGAGCTGCGTCCGCGTCGTGCCCGGTGCGGCTCGTGTTTGGTGACGCATGTCGGGGTACGCGTGAATGTGCCCAGCCACGTACGGATGAACGGGGTCTGTCGCTGATCTTGTGACGGGCGTCGGGCTGGTCCATGATCAGCGTGGTGCTCTCAAGCCTGATCAAGGTCCTTTCGCATCTGTCCAA
>NZ_JOJL01000193.1 GCF_000721705.1 Actinoplanes subtropicus | reverse complement strand
CTCATGCTCCTGCTAGCGAGCGCCACCGAGCACGGCTGGGCCGCAGCGGTCGGTATGCCCGACATCGGAGCACTCGCCGCCTCCGAGATCGGCGTCACCACCGACCGGCTCGCGCTCGTGCCCGACCCAGGCCCGCACTGGCCGCAGGTCGTGGCCGCGTTGATCGACGGCGTCGACCTGGTCGCCCTCAGGACGCCCGGGCCGGTCGCCGACGCCACCGTGCGGTCGCTGCAGG
>NZ_JOJL01000192.1 GCF_000721705.1 Actinoplanes subtropicus | reverse complement strand
CCTGCAGCGACCGCACGGTGGCGTCGGCGACCGGCCCGGGCGTCCTGAGGGCGACCAGGTCGACGCCGTCGATCAACGCGGCCACGACCTGCGGCCAGTCCGGGCCTGGGTCGGGCACAAGCGCGAGCCGGTCGGTGATGACGCCGATCTCGGAGGCGGCGAGTGCTCCGATGTCGGGCATACCGACCGCTGCGGCCCAGCCGTGCTCGGTGGCGCTCGCTAGCAGGAGCATGAGCA
>NZ_JOJL01000191.1 GCF_000721705.1 Actinoplanes subtropicus | reverse complement strand
CACCAACGCCGCCGGCACAACCAACCTGACAGCGCTCGCCCGGGCCGTGCAGCACGCCGCCGAGGTCGAGCTCCGGCCTGACGCCACCCGCCTCCTCGAAGTCGACAAGCGGCTGAAGCCGCTGCTCCCCTGGCCCGGCATCCCCCGCGGCTCCACGGTCGGCGTGGTCGGCTCGATGAGCCTGCTCATGCTCCTGCTAGCGAGCGCCACCGAGCACGGCTGGGCCGCAGCGGTCGGTATG
>NZ_JOJL01000190.1 GCF_000721705.1 Actinoplanes subtropicus | reverse complement strand
GATCTCCACGGTCTCGACCTGCCAGCCGTTGTCCGCGAGAACGGGCGACATCTGTCCAGTGACTCTTCCCGGTGATCGGTGCGCAACCTGTACGGGTGAGGATCACCGAGTTACATCGGTGGTATTTGCCTGCGGTTTCAGTGCCACGGTGGCGGCCTTCGCTCGATCTTCGGCCTGGGTCGGCGGGCGAGTACAGCCCACACGTTTTCGGGTGGGATCTGATCGTCCGGGATATCCGCGGGT
>NZ_JOJL01000189.1 GCF_000721705.1 Actinoplanes subtropicus | reverse complement strand
CCGGGCATCATCCCCGTACGCCACCAACCGCTCCGGCTCATCCCGGACATCCAGCTTGATCTCCCGCTCCGGCGCCATCGCCTCGGCCGCCTGCACCGCATCCAGCGCCAGCACCGGCAACTCCACCGGGCCGAGGGTGAGCGGCCGCTCCCGATCCAGCCGGGCCAGCAGCAACAGGTCCTCCACCAGCAGACCCATCCGGGCGGCCTCGTCCTCGATCCGCCGGACCAGCTTGGCCACATC
>NZ_JOJL01000188.1 GCF_000721705.1 Actinoplanes subtropicus | reverse complement strand
CGCGAGATCGGATCGAACGAGTTCGCCTATATCACCGGCGTGCTCCACCGCGAGACCGGCATCCGGCTCCCACCCGGCAAGGAGGCGCTGGTCGCCGGGTGGCTCGAGAAGCGGCTGCGCTCGCTGGGCCTGACCGATGATCCCGGGGGAGAGCATGGGGAAGACCATTTTGGTCGTGGATGACTCGGCGTCGGTGCGCCAGGTTGTCAGTATCGCGCTGAAGGGCGCCGGCTACGAGGTGATTCAGGGT
>NZ_JOJL01000187.1 GCF_000721705.1 Actinoplanes subtropicus | reverse complement strand
GAGGAAGATGGGTAGTTGGATTTGGGTGTTGCCGGGGAGGTTGCCGGACAGGGTGACGGTGATCAGCCGGCTGGTGCCGGGTTTGGTGGTCTGGATGGACACGCCGTAGGTCGAGCGGGCGCCGGATGACATGTTGTAGGTGTTGGTCAGGTTGTTGACGGCGATGGTCTGTCCGGCGGTGATCCAGTTGTTGGGCACGCCGCGGCCGACGTAGATGGTTCCGGTCAGGGAGCGGGCGACGATTGATTCGAGGAGG
>NZ_JOJL01000186.1 GCF_000721705.1 Actinoplanes subtropicus | reverse complement strand
GAGGAAGATGGGTAGTTGGATTTGGGTGTTGCCGGGGAGGTTGCCGGACAGGGTGACGGTGATCAGCCGGCTGGTGCCGGGTTTGGTGGTCTGGATGGATACCCCGTAGGTCGAGCGGGCGCCGGATGACATGTTGTAGGTGTTGGTCAGGTTGTTCACGGCGATGGTCTGTCCGGCGGTGATCCAGTTGTTGGGCACGCCGCGGCCGACGTAGATGGTTCCGGTCAGGGAGCGGGCGACGATTGATTCGAGGAGG
>NZ_JOJL01000185.1 GCF_000721705.1 Actinoplanes subtropicus | reverse complement strand
ACACGCCGTGGATCCTCGCCCAGATCGGCGAAGCACTCCACCGAAATTCGACACGAGGTCCCCGTCGGAACACGGCTGCCGCGCGGACGGTGCTCGCGCCGGCATTGCCACGACCACCGACGGCCGCCGATCGCCGGCGACAAACCGTTCGCTCAACCATGGTGACCTCCATAAGGTGGCGTCATGGATCGACCTTCGCCGGTTCTTCTTCTGGATCTCGACGGCGTGCTCAGTCCCTTCGCCGCAGCCCACTGTCCG
>NZ_JOJL01000184.1 GCF_000721705.1 Actinoplanes subtropicus | reverse complement strand
ACCGGTAACGGTTCGACGCCGAGCAATGGCAGGTACAGCTCGTTGGCGTTCTCGCCCCAGCCGGTGGCCCACCACAGGTCGCCGACGGCGGCCAGCTCCTGGATCCAGCTACCGTGTGCCGCGCAGAAACGCACCGGCTCTTCTCCCTCAAAGAGCACGCGTTCCTGATAACCGAGCGGACAGTGGGCTGCGGCGAAGGGACTGAGCACGCCGTCGAGATCCAGAAGAAGAACCGGCGAAGGTCGATCCATGACGCCA
>NZ_JOJL01000183.1 GCF_000721705.1 Actinoplanes subtropicus | reverse complement strand
ACACGCCGTGGATCCTCGCCCAGATCGGCGAAGCACTCCACCGAAATTCGACACGAGGTCCCCGTCGGAACACGGCTGCCGCGCGGACGGTGCTCGCGCAGGCATTGCCACGACCACCGACGGCCGCCGATCGCCGGCGACAAACCGTTCGCTCAACCGTGGTGACCTCCATAAGGTGGCGTCATGGATCGACCTTCGCCGGTTCTTCTTCTGGATCTCGACGGCGTGCTCAGTCCCTTCGCCGCAGCCCACTGTCCG
>NZ_JOJL01000182.1 GCF_000721705.1 Actinoplanes subtropicus | reverse complement strand
CACTGCTGTCCGCCCTGACCGTCTTCCGCCTGCTACCCCGCGGGTTCACCAACACCGACCTACGCGCCCACCTGGCACCCCTGCTCGACCAGCCGAACCTGAGCCCCGGCGCGATGACCTACGACCTACGCCGGCTACGCCAGCACGGACTCATCGACCGCATCCCCGGCAGCCACCGCTACCACGTCACCGACCTCGGCTGGCGCACCGCACAACTGTTCACCCGCACCTACACCCGACTCCTAAGACCCGGACTGGCCCA
>NZ_JOJL01000181.1 GCF_000721705.1 Actinoplanes subtropicus | reverse complement strand
TGGGCCAGTCCGGGTCTTAGGAGTCGGGTGTAGGTGCGGGTGAACAGTTGTGCGGTGCGCCAGCCGAGGTCGGTGACGTGGTAGCGGTGGCTGCCGGGGGTGCGGTCGATGAGTCCGTGCTGGCGTAGCCGGCGTAGGTCGTAGGTCATCGCGCCGGGGCTCGGGTTCGGCTGGTCGAGCAGGGGTGCCAGGTGGGCGCGTAGGTCGGTGTTGGTGAACCCGCGGGGTAGCAGGCGGAAGACGGTCAGGGCGGACAGCAGTG
>NZ_JOJL01000180.1 GCF_000721705.1 Actinoplanes subtropicus | reverse complement strand
GTTGCAACTCGGACTCTCCGGCGAGGCGATCGACCGCTACGTCGACGAGTGGACCATCGCGATCACCGACATCACCCCCACCGTCCACGACATCCACGCACAGCTGAAGGCCGGCGACCACCAGGCGGCAGCAGCCAACCTGCCGGCCGAACATGTCTACCCACTGCCGCACGAGCTCAGGCCACGGATTGACGCGAGCCCGCCCGCGTAGCGCTCGTTGACGCTCGTTGCCGGAACTCCCGATCACCAGGCCCCGCTAATGTCACCCT
>NZ_JOJL01000179.1 GCF_000721705.1 Actinoplanes subtropicus | reverse complement strand
GTTGCAACTCGGACTCTCCGGCGAGGCGATCGACCGCTACGTCGACGAGTGGACCATCGCGATCACCGACATCACCCCCACCGTCCACGACATCCACGCGCTGCTGAAGGCCGGCGACCACCAGGCGGCAGCAGCCAACCGGCCGGCCGAACATGTCTACCCACTGCCGAACGAGCTCAGGCCACGGATTGACGCGAGCCCGCCCGCGTAGCGCTCGTTGACGCTCGTTGCCGGAACTCCCGATCACCAGGCCCCGCTAATGTCACCCT
>NZ_JOJL01000178.1 GCF_000721705.1 Actinoplanes subtropicus | reverse complement strand
TGAACGTCGCGTTCCAGCCCGTGGAGCCCGCCGAGGAGCCGTTGGCGACGGTGACCTCGCCCTGGAACCCGCCGGTCCACTGCGAGACGACCCGATAAGCGGCCGAGCAGGTACCGGAAGGAGGTACGGTGGCGGGCGTCGTGGTCGTCGTGGGCTGGGGCGTCGGCGTCGCGCTTCCCCCCAAGACCTTTGCCGGTACGGGATACCAGGCGTCGGACATCTTCTGAAAGCCGGTGTCGTTCGGGTGCACGCCGTCGACGTTGTCGGCGAC
>NZ_JOJL01000177.1 GCF_000721705.1 Actinoplanes subtropicus | reverse complement strand
TGAACGTCGCGTTCCAGCCCGTGGAGCCCGCCGAGGAGCCGTTGGCGACGGTGACCTCGCCCTGGAACCCGCCGGTCCACTGCGAGACGACCCGATAAGTGGCCGAGCAGGTACCGGAAGGAGGTGCGGTGGCGGGCGTCGTGGTCGTCGTGGGCTGGGGCGTCGGCGTCGTGCTTCCCCCCAAGACCTTTGCCGGTACGGGATACCAGGCGTCGGACATCTTCTGAAAGCCGGTGTCGTTCGGGTGCACGCCGTCGACGTTGTCGGCGAC
>NZ_JOJL01000176.1 GCF_000721705.1 Actinoplanes subtropicus | reverse complement strand
GCCGAGGACGAACGAGCCGATCGTCGAGAACGTGTTCAGGAAGGTGAAGCCGTCCGACGCCAGGTAGTCCGCGTACCGCCGGGGCATGCCCTCGGTGCCCAGCCAGTGCTGGACCAGGAAGGTGCCGTGGAAGCCGAGGAAGGTCAGCCAGAAGTGGACCTTGCCGAGGCGGTCGTCGAGCATCCGGCCGAACATCTTCGGGAACCAGAAGTAGATGCCGGCGAACACCGCGAACACGATCGTGCCGAACAGCACGTAGTGGAAGTGCGCGATCACGAAGTACGAGTCGGA
>NZ_JOJL01000175.1 GCF_000721705.1 Actinoplanes subtropicus | reverse complement strand
GTCGCCGGTGCTGAGCCACTCGCCGGCGAAGACGGTGCGGCTCGCGGCGGCGCGGCGCCAGTAGCCGAGCGCGATGGATTCGCCGCGGACGAACAGCGAGCCGGGCTCGCCGTCGGCGACCGGATTGCCGTCGAGGTCGCGCAGCTCGAGGTCGTAGCCCGGCACGGCGACGCCGGTCGTGCCGGGGTGGACCTCGCCGGGCCGGTTGGACAGGAAGATGTGCAGCGCCTCGGTGGAGCCGATGCCGTCGATGATCTCGCCCCCGAACCGGTCGGCGAACCGCTGCAGCAGC
>NZ_JOJL01000174.1 GCF_000721705.1 Actinoplanes subtropicus | reverse complement strand
GTCGCCGGTGCTGAGCCACTCGCCGGCGAAGACGGTGCGGCTCGCGGCGGCGCGGCGCCAGTAGCCGAGCGCGATGGATTCGCCGCGGACGAACAGCGATCCCGGCTCGCCGTCGGCGACCGGATTGCCGTCGAGGTCGCGCAGCTCGAGGTCGTAGCCGGGGACGGCGACGCCGGTCGTGCCGGGGTGGACGTCGCCGGGCCGGTTGGACAGGAAGATGTGCAGCGCCTCGGTGGAGCCGATGCCGTCGATGATCTCGCCCCCGAACCGGTCGGCGAACCGCTGCAGCAGC
>NZ_JOJL01000173.1 GCF_000721705.1 Actinoplanes subtropicus | reverse complement strand
CATCCCGGACGAGGGCCAGATCTTCCTGGACGGCAAGCAGGTCCATTTCCGTACGCCGATGGACGCGCGCGCGGCCGGTATCGAGACGGTGTACCAGACCCTGGCGGTGGCCCCCGGGCTGGACATCGCCGACAACCTGTTCCTGGGCCGGGAGGAGCGCAAGCCGGGGGTGCTCGGCTCGGTGTTCCGGATGCTGGACCGGGGCAAGATGCGCTCCGAGGCCAAGCGGCACATGAGCGATCTGGGTGTGGGCACGCTGCAGAACATCGGGCAGGCGGTGGAGTCGCTGTCCG
>NZ_JOJL01000172.1 GCF_000721705.1 Actinoplanes subtropicus | reverse complement strand
CGGACAGCGACTCCACCGCCTGCCCGATGTTCTGCAGCGTGCCCACACCCAGATCGCTCATGTGCCGCTTGGCCTCGGAGCGCATCTTGCCCCGGTCCAACATCCGGAACACCGAGCCGAGCACCCCCGGCTTGCGCTCCTCCCGGCCCAGGAACAGGTTGTCGGCGATGTCCAGCCCGGGGGCCACCGCCAGCGTCTGGTACACCGTCTCGATACCGGCCGCGCGCGCGTCCATCGGCGTACGGAAATGGACCTGCTTGCCGTCCAGGAAGATCTGGCCCTCGTCCGGGATG
>NZ_JOJL01000171.1 GCF_000721705.1 Actinoplanes subtropicus | reverse complement strand
TCGCTGGACCAGTGGATCAGGAAGGTGAAGACGTGACGTCGCCCGTTTTGCAGGCCAAGGGCCTGACCAAGCGCTACGGCCGAGTCGTCGCCATCGACGGCAGCGACCTGGAGCTCTACCCGGGCGAGATCCTCGCGGTCATCGGCGACAACGGTGCCGGCAAGTCGAGCCTGATCAAGGCGTTGTCCGGTGCGCTCATCCCGGACGAGGGCCAGATCTTCCTGGACGGCAAGCAGGTCCATTTCCGTACGCCGATGGACGCGCGCGCGGCCGGTATCGAGACGGTGTACCAGAC
>NZ_JOJL01000170.1 GCF_000721705.1 Actinoplanes subtropicus | reverse complement strand
TGCAGACCTCCGGCTACACCAACATCGACTTCGTCGGCACCCAGTCGGACGGCGGCGGTTGCAACCCCGGCTACTGCTACGACTTCGACCACGAGGGACACGGCGGGTACTCGGCCCCGGGGATCGCAAACAATGACCAGTTGCCGCCGTGGCTGGCTACCTCCCAGCCGGACCTCGTCCTCATGCACCTCGGCACCAATGACATATGGGGCGGCTACATCCCGCTGCAGGACAAGCTGACCGCGTTCACCAAGCTGATCGGTCAATGCGGGCCCAGAACCCGGCCATGAAGATCATCGTCGTGC
>NZ_JOJL01000169.1 GCF_000721705.1 Actinoplanes subtropicus | reverse complement strand
GCACGACGATGATCTTCATGGCCGGGTTCTGGGCCCGCATTGACCGATCAGCTTGGTGAACGCGGTCAGCTTGTCCTGCAGCGGGATGTAGCCGCCCCACATGTCATTGGTGCCGAGGTGCATGAGGACGACGTCCGGCTGGGAGGTAGCCAGCCACGGCGGCAACTGGTCATTGTTTGCGATCCCCGGGGCCGAGTACCCGCCGCGTCCCTCGTGGTCGAAGTCGTAGCAGTAGCCGGGGTTGCAACCGCCGCCGTCCGACTGGGTGCCGACGAAGTCGATGTTGGTGTAGCCGGAGGTCTGCA
>NZ_JOJL01000168.1 GCF_000721705.1 Actinoplanes subtropicus | reverse complement strand
TGCGCCGGGGCGAGTTGTGCGGGCTGCGCTGGAGCGACATCGACCTCGACCGCGGCGTGCTGACCATCGAGCGGAACCGGACTACGGTCGGCTACCAGGTCGTCGAAGGTGATCCGAAGACGCCGGCCGGCAGGCGATCGGTCGCCCTGGACAAACGCAGCATCCAGATCCTGCGCGTACACCGCCGCTACGAGCAGGACCGCAAGACGGAGGCTGCCGAGAACGGCAAACCGTGGACCGATACCGGCTACGTTTTCACCCGATCCGACGGGCTGCCGATCAACCCGAACTACGCCACCACCCGCTTCCGGCTC
>NZ_JOJL01000167.1 GCF_000721705.1 Actinoplanes subtropicus | reverse complement strand
CACCGATGCTTGTGGGAGCGCTCCCATCGACCTACCTCTATGAGTGGTGATTCCCGTGCGTAGGGTTCTGCTCTCCGTCATCCTCGCGATCGCCGCCGGCGTGGTCGCCGTGGCGTCGCCCGCGCACTCCGCTTCTCCCGTACGGATCATGGCAATCGGCGATTCGTGGGGCGGCTACATCCCGCTGCAGGACAAGCTGACCGCGTTCACCAAGCTGATCGGTCAATGCGGGCCCAGAACCCGGCCATGAAGATCATCGTCGTGCTGATCATCCCGATGAACGCGGCCGCCTGCTTCACCTGCCCGGCCGACGTGGCGGCGCTCGACAACGCGATCCCGGCGTGGGCCGCTGGCCTCACCACGGCCCAGTCGCCGATCTCCGTCGCAGGCCTGTGGACCGGGTACGACGCGGTCGCCGACAACGTCGACGGCGTGCACCCGAACGACACCGGCTTTCAGAAGATGTCCGACGCCTGGTATCCCGTACCGGCAAAGGTCTTGGGGGGAAGC
>NZ_JOJL01000166.1 GCF_000721705.1 Actinoplanes subtropicus | reverse complement strand
GCTGCCGGCGCTGGCGACGTGCGCGGCTCTCCTGATCGCCGCCATCGCGGTCGTCGCCGGCCGGACCGGCTCACCGTGAGAGCGCGGTGCCCGGGTTACGGCGGACGATCTCCCGGGCCAGCGATTCCGGCAGGTACGAGATCCGGACGCCGGCCTTCGACCGGCGCGGGTGCCGCAACAGGGCGGCACTCCCGATGGCCTCGTCAAGCACCCATTGGTCACCTTCACTCGCTACTCCGGCTGGAGGGCGGTGCGAGCGGCCCGGTCGGTGGGGAGGTAGAGGCCGGCACGGTGGGCGGTGCGGGCCTCGGTGGTAAAGGCGGCCACCCGGCTGGGAAGCACCAGCCGG
>NZ_JOJL01000165.1 GCF_000721705.1 Actinoplanes subtropicus | reverse complement strand
GTCGGGGCAGTCCGCCATGAGGTTGAGCAGCATCTCCTCGTACCGCCTGCGGGCCCGCCCCCCGCCCCCCTCGAGGGCGCGCAGCAAGATGGTCCGCTCCCCCCCGCTGAGCTCGTCGAACGGGGCCAGCCCCCCTGGGGAAGGGGGGGGGGGGGGGGGGCGGCCGGCGGGGGAAAATCTCAACGCCGGCCGGGAGGGCGGCCCACCCCGACGCCCTGTGGTCGGGCAGGGGGGCGGGCGCCCCTTGCCGGGGCCTTGCGGCGGCCTCATCATTAAAACACTCCAGCTCCCGCAGCTAGGGGTCGAGCGAGTCCAGCCGGCCGTCGATCCGGTTGCGGTGCCGGTGGCCG
>NZ_JOJL01000164.1 GCF_000721705.1 Actinoplanes subtropicus | reverse complement strand
ACGGCGATGGTCTGTCCGGCGGTGATCCAGTTGTTGGGCACGCCGCGGCCGACGTAGATGGTTCCGGTCAGGGAGCGGGCGACGATTGATTCGAGGAGGCCTTGTTGTTGGGCGGAGATGGGCCAGCCGTAGGGGCAGGCGCCGAATTGGGGGCCGGCGTGGTTGCCGATCCAGGGGTTGGCGGTGTTGGGGCCGGTGCTGTTGGCTTCCCACCAGGCGTTGGGGCCGCCGGTGGTGGTGTTGAGTTGCCAGGCGTAGCTGGTGATGGGTAGGTCGCGGTAGTTGTTGGAGAACAGTCCGTCGGAGGCGTAGGCGGTGTTGTAGGCGGTGGAGTAGCCGTTGAATGCCCCGAAGGTGGGGAA
>NZ_JOJL01000163.1 GCF_000721705.1 Actinoplanes subtropicus | reverse complement strand
CACATCAACGGCGTGATGGCCCACTACAAGGGCAAGCTCGCCTACTGGGACGTGGTCAACGAGGCGTTCAACGAGGACGGCAGCCGCCGGCAGTCCAACCTGCAGGGCACCGGCAACGACTGGATCGAGGTCGCCTTCCGCACCGCCCGCGCCGCCGACCCGTCGGTCAAGCTCTGCTACAACGACTACAACATCGAGAACTGGTCGTACGCGAAAACCCAGGGCGTCTACAACATGATCCGCGACTTCAAGTCCCGCGGCGTCCCGATCGACTGCGTCGGCCTGCAGACCCACTTCACCGGCGGCAGCTCACTGCCCGGCAACTTCCAGACCACCCTGTCGAGCTTCGCCGCCCTCGGCGT
>NZ_JOJL01000162.1 GCF_000721705.1 Actinoplanes subtropicus | reverse complement strand
CTCCGGCCCGCAGCTGGACCCATCCAGCTTGCCGGAGTACCAGACTCCAGGCCAGTGCACGGCACTCGGTCATCGACTCCAGCTGCACGGATCTGCCGCGAGTAGCGCGCTACGCAGCGTGACATCACTGGTATGGCTGGGTCCTGGCCGCGCCGACCGGAGGTAGCGATATCTTGCTTTGGGGGTGTCTGACGTGACAGAAGATCCGGTCGTGAGTGACCCGATGGCGGCTAGGATTTTGTCGTACCTGGATGACTCCGAGATCGAGTTGCTGAAGTTCCACCCCGGGACCGGACACCGGAGTTTTATGCCGCGAGGGCGATGGGTGGACGATAGCAGACACGTGCTTCGCGTGGTGTCTGGTGATTGA
>NZ_JOJL01000161.1 GCF_000721705.1 Actinoplanes subtropicus | reverse complement strand
ACGCTGCGCGATGTCGGCCGTGAACTCGGTGTCAATCACGAGACCCTGCGCGGCTGGGTCGCCGCCGCGAAACGCGCCGACGAGCAGCGTGCCGGCCGCGGCAGCGCCGACGGTGGCGAGCTGAGCGGCGCCGAACGTGACGAGCTGCGCCGGTTGCGGCGCAAGGTCGCCGAGCTGGAGCTGGAGAAGGAGATTCTCCGGAAGGCGGCCGCCTATTTTGCGAAGGAGATGGGTCATTGACGGGCCGCTACCGGTTCATCTCCGAGCACCACGCCGTGTACGGCGTGACGCGGCTGTGCCGTGTTCTGGCGGTCCAGCGCAGGCAGGGCTACTACGAGTGGCTGGCCGCTGAACCGGCGAGGCAGGCCCGCCAGGAC
>NZ_JOJL01000160.1 GCF_000721705.1 Actinoplanes subtropicus | reverse complement strand
TGGACCGGGGCAAGATGCGCTCCGAGGCCAAGCGGCACATGAGCGATCTGGGTGTGGGCACGCTGCAGAACATCGGGCAGGCGGTGGAGTCGCTGTCCGGGGGCCAGCGGCAGGCGGTCGCGGTGGCCCGGTCGGCGGCGTTCGGCAGCAAGGTGGTGATCCTGGACGAGCCGACCGCCGCGTTGGGGGTCAAGGAAGGCAACCGGGTGCTGCAGCTGATCCGCGATGTCCGGGATCGGGGGCTGCCGGTGATCCTGATCAGCCACAACATGCCGCACGTGTTCGAGGTCGCCGACCGCATCCACATCCAGCGGCTGGGCCGGCGGGCCACGGTGATCACCCCGAAGTCCCACTCGATGTCCGAGGCGGTCGCCATCATGACCGGCGC
>NZ_JOJL01000159.1 GCF_000721705.1 Actinoplanes subtropicus | reverse complement strand
AGGCTGCGGCCCCAGCGTTCGATATAACAATTCGCCCGAGGTGTCCGCGGCGGGATCTTGACCACGGTGATGCCTTCGACGGTGAAGACCTCGTCGAACGCGGCGGAGTATTTGCCGTCCCGGTCGCGGATCAGAGGTCCATGACGATGGTGCGGGCCTGCTGCACGACCCAGGCGTGATCCGGATTCGCGGTGGCACCGAGCAGGTGAACCCGGCGGGTGGCCACCTCCATCACGACCAGCACGTAGATCCGCCGGAGCAGGACCGTGTCGACGTGGAAGAAGTCGATCGCGAGGAGACCGTGGGCTTGGGCGCGCAGGAACGTCCGCCAGCTGGTGTCCACATCACGGGGGGCCGGTCCGGGCCGCAGGGTGGCCAGGATGCGCCGGATCGTGCCCGCGCCGACCCGATGTCCCAGCCGTAGTAGCTCACCCTGGACGCGTCGATGTCCCCATCGCGGATTCTGTCGGGCGAGACGGCGGACCAGGTCGCGGATCTCGTCGCTGACCGGCGGCCGGCCCGCCTTGCGGGGA
>NZ_JOJL01000158.1 GCF_000721705.1 Actinoplanes subtropicus | reverse complement strand
TCCTGGTGCCAAGGCATCCACCGTCCGCCCTTGACAACTTAACCACAGAAAACAAGATGCTCGCGTCCACTGTGCAATTCTCAACCAACGACCAACCCAAGACCCCACACGAAAACACCAGCACCGTAAACACAGCCGATGTGCTTCCAAAGCCTTGCCTGGCATTGAAAAACAACCGCGGGTTCACTCACCGCGACGGTTGTTCCTTCAGATACCCAACAGGGTGCATGTTTGTGCGCCATCCCCAGCCGCACCGACGTCCGTTCCACCGAACCCGAAGGCTCGTGTACTTGAAACGCCGGCCGTTGCCGGATCGGACTGGCCAGTGTCTCCGCCTACGAGCACCCCGACCTGACATTCGCAGGTCACGGGCTACTGACCGGCTTTCACCGGCTAGCTGCTCCTTAGAAAGGAGG
>NZ_JOJL01000157.1 GCF_000721705.1 Actinoplanes subtropicus | reverse complement strand
CCTCCTTTCTAAGGAGCAGCTAGCCGGTGAAAGCCGGTCAGTAGCCCGTGACCTGCGAATGTCAGGTCGGGGTGCTCGTAGGCGGAGACACTGGCCAGTTTTTCGTTGGCAACGGCCGGCGAGCTCAGTACACGGGGGTGACCTCGAAGGAACAGCGGACCGGTGCGGCTGATGAGGAGCGACAAGACATAGCACCCTGTTGGGTCCTGAAGGAACAACCGAGAGTCGGCATTGCGCCGTGAGGTTGGGATTTCAGTGCCAGGCATGACCTGGCTCGCCATACCGGCCGCTGTGGTGGTGCTGGTGGTGAGCGTGGATGGTTGTGGGTTGGTCGTTGGTTGAGAATTGCACAGTGGACGCGAGCATCTTGTTTTCTGTGGTTAAGTTGTCAAGGGCGGACGGTGGATGCCTTGGCACCAGGA
>NZ_JOJL01000156.1 GCF_000721705.1 Actinoplanes subtropicus | reverse complement strand
TTCCACTACACCCGCGACGTCGACACCGTCCTGATCCCCTACCTCGGCCGGTACCGGCTGGCCGACCTCGACGCCCAACTTTTGCGCACCGTGTTCGCCGCGATCGCCGACACCCGCAACAACAAGGGCCGACCGCAGTCCCCTTCGGCGATGAGCCACCTGCGCACCACCCTGCGCGCCGCGCTCAACCTGGACGTCAAGGAAGGCGTGCTGGACTGCAACCCTGCCCGGCATATCGAGATCAAGGGCTATCAGCAATCGCACGCCAAGGTGTGGACCGAGTGCGCCGGGGCGAGTTGTGCGGGCTGCGCTGGAGCGACATCGACCTCGACCGCGGCGTGCTGACCATCGAGCGGAACCGGACTACGGTCGGCTACCAGGGCGTCGAGGGCGATCCGAAGACGCCGGCCGGCAGGCGATCGGTCGCCCTGGACAAACGCAGCATCCAGATCCTGCGCGTACACCGCCGCTACGAGCTGGACCGCAAGACGGAGGCCGCCGAGAACGGCAAACCGTGGACCGATACCGGCTACGTTTTCACCCGATCCGACGGGCTGCCGATCAACCCGAACTACGCCACCACCCGCTTCCGGCTC
>NZ_JOJL01000155.1 GCF_000721705.1 Actinoplanes subtropicus | reverse complement strand
TTCCACTACACCCGCGACGTCGACACCGTCCTGATCCCCTACCTCGGCCGGTACCGGCTGGCCGACCTCGACGCCCAACTTTTGCGCACCGTGTTCGCCCCGATCGCCGACACCCGCAACAACAAGGGCCGACCGCAGTCCCCTTCGGCGATGAGCCACCTGCGCACCACCCTGCGCGCCGCGCTCAACCTGGCCGTCAAGGAAGGCGTGCTGGACTGCAACCCTGCCCGGCATATCGAGATCAAGGGCTATCAGCAGCCGCACGCCAAGGTGTGGACCGAGGCCCGCGTCGCGTCGTGGGAGCAGACCGGGATTCACCCGGCGGTGGCGGTCTGGACTGCCGACCAGCTCGCCGAGTTCCTCGGCTCCGTCAACGACGACCCGCTGTTCGCCCTCTGGTGGCTCGCCGGCCTGCGCGGGCTGCGCCGGGGCGAGTTG
>NZ_JOJL01000154.1 GCF_000721705.1 Actinoplanes subtropicus | reverse complement strand
CCGAGCGGATCCCGAACAACGTCAATCTCGCCGGGGACCGGCGGCTGCAGCGGGCGCTCGAGGGCTGGCAGCCGAAGTTCCTGGACTGGTGGAAGCAGCTCGGTCCCGCGTTGCCGACCAAGGACGTCTATCTGCGGACGGCGATCGCGGTCGGCCGGGACGGCTGGGCCCACTTCGACCACGTGCCGATGGAGCAGTACCGCTGGGGCATCTTCCTGGCCGAGCGCGACCCGGATCGGGTGGTCGGCTTCGGCAAGCACAAGGGCGAGCCGGCCTGGCAGGAAGTGCCGGGCGAGCATCGCGCGGCATTGATGCGGCTGATCGTCATCCAGGGCGACACCGAGCCCGCCTCCGTCGAACAACAACGCATCCTCGGCAACACCGCGCCGAGCATCTACGACCTGCGCAACCTGTTCCAGGTCAATGTCGAGGAGGGCCGGCACCTCTGGGC
>NZ_JOJL01000153.1 GCF_000721705.1 Actinoplanes subtropicus | reverse complement strand
AGCGGGGCGACGAGTTCAGGACGAAGTCCCCAGCCATCGGCGATGATCGGACGCGGTGATGCGAGGGCGCGGAGGTCGTCGAGCGCGTACTCAAAGCGCTCGCGGAAGACGGCGAGGGCGTCGTCGCAGGCCTGCTCGACGGTCGACGAGATCCACATACGCTCCGCATCCGGCTCGACGACTGGCTCTCCGCGGCGTAGTCGCTGGGCCGTCCGACGGTCCCAATGGCCGCGGGCGTCGTGGTAGTCGTAATGGTAGTGGGTGAGTCCGTACCGTTCGGCGATGATGCCCGCGACGGTGGATTTCCCAGCCCACTGGCCTCCTCCGATCCAAAGAGCGCGTTGCACTGTTGAGACTGGGTCCCAGAGCATGACATAAGCCTGATCCCGAGCAGAGTCAAGATCAAGTCTTGTTCTTCCTGGCCGCCACTGATTATCTATTGTTAGAGGGTTATTGGTCCTCGACCG
>NZ_JOJL01000152.1 GCF_000721705.1 Actinoplanes subtropicus | reverse complement strand
CTTACTGGTGGCGATCGATCCCGCGATGGGTTGGACTCGCAAGGACGTCGATCACGTACTGAAATGGGTAGGCGATTTGCAGTCCTGACCCCGATCACCTCACCATGATCAGGTGCCCGGATTTGCCGCATTCCGCTCGCTACCGAGCGTCACGGTCGGTCGTTTCGGCCGAATCCGATAGCGCCAGCCGCCCGGAGCGATGAGGGCGACGCCGGCTTCGGTTACCGTGACGGCCTCGCTGGCTGCCCTGACAGATGCCGGCCGATCGCGCTGGTGAAGTCAGCCACCGCACCGCGTACCTCGTTGTAGGCGTGTTGAAAGTCCTCGTCCTCGTCGTCCCACGCCCTCCACAGTGCGGTGACAGCGCCGCCCATACCGCGGCCTCCTGAAAGTAAGAGGTGGCCAGATCGGCAGCAGCTTCGTGCAACCGAAGGAGCCATTGGCGACGATTCTCCGCCCGGCGAGCGAAGAATTGGCCCGCCAGCACCAGCATCCCGCCGACTATGGAGCTGAGCAGCGACAACAGCGCATTCGCCATCGAACTCACCTCCGGCCCGCAGCTGGACCCATCCAGCTTGCCGGAGTACCAGACTCCAGGCCAGTGCACGGCACTCGGTCATCGACTCCAGCTGCACGGATCTGCCGC
>NZ_JOJL01000151.1 GCF_000721705.1 Actinoplanes subtropicus | reverse complement strand
CACGGTGGCGGCCTTCGCTCGATCTTCGGCCTGGGTCGGCGGGCGAGTACAGCCCACACGTTTTCGGGTGGGATCTGATCGTCCGGGATATCCGCGGGTTGCGCATGACTGTGCGACTCGAGGGCACGCTCCAGGGCGGCTTCGCGTTCGTGTGCATTCCGGTAGGACGGCGGAAACGGCCAGGCGGGGCCGCCGACCGTGACTGTCGCCGTCCGCGGTCGTGCCGCAGCTCCGCGGCCGGTCGTCGTGACCTTGAGGTGCTGGCGCCGCAGCCGGCCGCAGCCGTAGCCGAGGCCTTCCCAGTGTCGGCCGGTGACCTCCAGGGTGATGTGCGCCGACGGCCAGCGCCCTGTCGGGACCAGCACGCAGCCTTTCTCGCGGGCCCGGGCCTGCAGCGACCGCACGGTGGCGGCCTTCGCTCGATCTTCGGCCTGGGTCGGCGGGCGAGTACAGCCCACACGTTTTCGGGTGGGATCTGATCGTCCGGGATATCCGCGGGT
>NZ_JOJL01000150.1 GCF_000721705.1 Actinoplanes subtropicus | reverse complement strand
CGGAAATCCTCGTTGTACTTCGAAGGGCGGGGCACCGGAACATCCTTCCCCCAGACCACTGTCTGGTTTCAAGGTGTCCGGTTCGAGGGTGGAACTTCACGCCCGGCCGCCACCACGAAGCCGTGCACGATCGACAAGCCCAGCACCGCGCACCCGGTGCTCGCTGCCACCTGCTCGACCGACCGCGACGCTACGCCGATCGACGTGCCAACCAGCCAAAAGAAGAGCATGATCGCCGTCCAGGCCACCACCGCAGCCTTTCCCAAGGCACCGATGCCGACCCGGCCGACCAGACGAGCCCGGAAGCCGTCCGCCTCGAAGTGAGCGCTCAACCGGGCACGCCATGGATTACGCAAAGCCTGCCCACGTGCCTCCAACCAAACACCGCCGTTCGCGCTGAAACCGATCACCTGGTACACGCCGTACGGCGTAGCCTGAACCGGACCGCGCACCGATCCATCGAGCAACTCCTGCGCCCTAGAAGGCTTGGGCGGCGGAAGCCGTGAAAGTTGAGTCGGGTTTTGTTGATCGTGGTCGGTTTCTGGTGTGGTGATGGGGAATCGGCTGTCATGCGGC
>NZ_JOJL01000149.1 GCF_000721705.1 Actinoplanes subtropicus | reverse complement strand
GCGTGGATGTCGTGGACGGTGGGGGTGATGTCGGTGATCGCGATGGTCCACTCGTCGACGTAGCGGTCGATCGCCTCGCCGGAGAGTCCGAGTTGCAACGACCGGTACGGCAGGGCCCGCAACTGCAACGATCGTTCCGGATCCCACTGCACCCGCGCCGGACTGGTCTTCAGCTGTCGTGACCAGGTCACCTTGTTCTCGTACAGGTGACGGTCGTAGTGGCTCAGGCAGGCCCGGGCGAGTGCCCACTCGAACCCGGTCCGGGTGATCTCCACCGCCAGGACGTGTTCCTGGCCGGGCTTGGTGGCCCAGCCGCAGCGGTACATCATCCACAGGAAGGACGGCTTGATCCAGGTCATCCGGTCACGTTTGAACGGCGCCACGAACCGGCCCGCGACGACGGCGGGCGCCGCGATCTGCGGCGAGTACGCCTGGTACACGGTGATGGTGTCGGCCGTGTAGCGGGCGCGGATCTGACGGGCGGGAACGGACACGCCGTGGATCCTCGCCCAGATCGGCGAAGCACTCCACCGAAATTCGACACGAGGTCCCCGTCGGAACACGGCTGCCGCGCGGACGGTGCTCGCGC
>NZ_JOJL01000148.1 GCF_000721705.1 Actinoplanes subtropicus | reverse complement strand
GGCGACTGCAGCACCAGGCACGAGCCAGACGAGCCCACTACGCCCGCCGCCTCAGCCTCGAATTCCAGCCATGATCACGAATGGCGGCTGCCGTACTAGCCCACTCGGCCGGCCGGAGGCCGGAACGAGCGCTTCGGAGCAAGAGGCAACGCCATCTCGAACGCCTGCCGGAATCCAGGTAGGCCACGCCCGGCAGCGCACCGGTGGCGGCACGGTCGCCGGGCGGTACGTACGGCCGACTCGACAGCATAGTTAGCGACGCTGAAGATGCCGACGTCGCGGGCGGTTTCGAAGGCTCAACACACCGAGACGGCCTGCCCTACCAAACGTTAAGTGTAGGCCGGCACCGTGCCGATGACGCAGTCGATCGTCTGACGTCCGCGACTGGCCGGACCTGGGCACGCCACCGATATCGGTCCTGCTTGACCGTGAATCCTCGGCCGGACTTCTTCACACAGAGTGACAAGCGCCCCTCAAGCCACGCCCATCGGCGGCAGATCCGTGCAGCTGGAGTCGATGACCGAGTGCCGTGCACTGGCCTGGAGTCTGGTACTCCGGCAAGCTGGATGGGTCCAGCTGCGGGCCGGAG
>NZ_JOJL01000147.1 GCF_000721705.1 Actinoplanes subtropicus | reverse complement strand
CGTCCGCGAAACGGCCACATCCAACACCGGGATGCGACCGCTTCGCGGCCGACGCCAGCCACCACCTGGACCTCGCCTCGCTCCCACGTGATCCACCAGCTAGGCCCTAGGCGGGGGTTTCAGCGCCGCGTCAGTCCCGCTCCAGGTGCCCCTGCGATCGTCGGTTCAGGAGCGGGGGCCGGGTTCGGCATGGCCGCCACACGACGGAAGGGCATCTGATGTACCGCAAAATCGGCAGCGTGGCCTCGGTGGCGTTCGCCCTGGTTCTCGCCGCGCCTGCGGTGGCCGCGGTCGCCGCCTCGGACACGTTCACGATCGACATCAGCCGGACCGTGGTCACGGTGCCGGCCGGTGGACAGGGATCGACGGTGATCAGGTTCACCGAGCCGCCCAAGCTCGAGGACACCCGGGTCGACCTGAGCGTGACCGGCCTGCCTGCCGGCGTCACCGCCAACTTCTTCCCGCCCAAGCCGTGCCTGTGCGGCAGCTCGATCCTGGCCCTGCAGACCTCGGCGTCCACCCCGGTCGGAGCGACGACGCTCACCGTCACCGCGGTCACCCGGAGCACCGACCCGATCACCGTCTCCGCCCCGCTCACCCTGAGCGTCACCGGCTAACGGGGCTTCGCCCCAGCCCGACGAGGCATGTTGGTGGTTGAGGCGGTCGCTCGTTTGAGGGACTCCGGTCGGCGGGATCTAGACCCGTGTCCGGC
>NZ_JOJL01000146.1 GCF_000721705.1 Actinoplanes subtropicus | reverse complement strand
TCGATGCGCGAGGCGGTGGCCACGGTCGGGGAGACCTCGTCGGCGCTGGCGGGCGCGTCGGACGAGTTGACCGCGGTGGCCACCGAGCTGGGTCAGGCGGCGGAGGAGACCACGGCGCAGGCTGGTGCGGTTTCCAGTACGGCGCAGCAGGTGTCGGCGAACGTGACGACGATGTCGGCGGCGACCGAGGAGATGACCGCGTCGATCACGGAGATCGCGTCGAGCGCGTCGAGCGCGGCGGGGGTGGCGACGGGTGCGGTGACGACGGCGGAGGAGACGTCGCAGGCGGTGGAGCGGCTCGGGCAGGCGAGTGCGGAGATCGGTGACATTCTGAAGGTGATCAATGCGATCGCGGAGCAGACGAATTTGCTGGCGTTGAACGCGACGATCGAGGCGGCGCGGGCGGGGGAGTCGGGTAAGGGTTTTGCGGTGGTGGCGTCGGAGGTGAAGGATCTGGCGCAGGAGACGGCGCGGGCGACCGAGGACATCTCCAGCAAGACCGCCGCGATTCAGAGTACGACGGGTGAGGTGGCGACGGCGATCGGGCGGATCGCGTCGGTGGTGAATCAGATCAATGAGTTGCAGACGACGATCGCGGCGGCGGTGGAGCAGCAGTCGGCGACGGCGTCGGAGATCAGTCGTAATGTCGGTCAGATCGCGACCGGTTCGGGGGAGATCGCCCGCAACATCGGTGAGGTGGCGGAGGCCGCCGGGGC
>NZ_JOJL01000145.1 GCF_000721705.1 Actinoplanes subtropicus | reverse complement strand
AACCGGTCTCGGATACTGACCGGGAGCTACGTCTCGGGCATCAAACCCGACCTCCAATCAACGTACTCACTCACTACGTGCGACCTCATGTCGCACCTCTCTTCGGCAAATGAGTGAATTGATCGTGCAATTCAGGCGGTCACGTTCTTACGTTCCGTAGTCGCCTTGGCGGCTGATCGTCGTGGTAGGCGTGCCCACGGGGCTGGCGATCATTGGGCTCGGCCGGCGCACCGTGTCGGCCGGGCTCACCCTCGCGAGCGACTGCCAACCGCCGTAGCGGAAGCTCACCGTGAGCCAAAGTCGGCGACAGCGAGGCGGGTGTGCGATGGCAAGTCCAGGTGTGATCTTCAAGCGGTGCGGGTGCCGCGACGCCAGCCGGCGGCGCCTCGAGCAGTTCTGTCCCCGGCTCGGCGAACCCGGACACGGCACCTGGTACTTCCACTGCTCAGCGACCAACCTGCTCGGCCGCCGCGAGCGCGCGAGGCGTGGCGGGTATCCGTCGCAGGCCGCCGCCCGACAGGCCCGTGACGAGTTCGTGGCCGGCAGCGCCGCGGACCGGACTGCTGAGGGTTGGACGGTCGAGCGGTGGCTGCGGCATTGGCTGGACACCCGCACCCATATCCGGGCGACGACCCGGTTCCACTACACCCGCGACGTCGACACCGTCCTGATCCCCTACCTCGGCCGGTACCGGCTGGCCGACCTCGACGCCCAACTT
>NZ_JOJL01000144.1 GCF_000721705.1 Actinoplanes subtropicus | reverse complement strand
TGACGTGCCGAACTGATGGTCGGATGGTGCGCACGACCACCGACCGAGAGGACATGCGGTGACCGACACGTTGGCCCGGGTGGGCTCCGGCCGCTTCCTGACTTTCACGCTGAATGACGAGGCGTACGCGGTCGACATCTTTCACGTGCTCGAGATTCTGGAGTACCGGCACCTGACCGTGGTGCCGATGATGCCGCCGTTCATCCGCGGGGTGATCAATCTGCGGGGGCGGGCGGTGCCCGTTATCGACCTGGCTATCCGGTTCGATCGGGGTGACACCACGGTGCGCCGCCGGACCAGCATCATCATCGTGCACCTCGATGACATCGGGCTCGAGGAGGGCGAGGGCGACGGGCAGGACATCGGGATCCTGGTCGACTCGGTGAACAAGGTCGTCGAGTTGACCGAGGGGGACATCGAGCCGGCGCCGTCGTTCGGCTCCGGTATCCGTGCCGACTACATCAGCGGCATGGCCCGGCGGGACGGCGATTTCCTGATTCTGCTTGACGTGGGCCAGGTTCTGTCGATCAGCGAGATGGTCAGCCTCGGCGAAGCGGCCCGGGCCGGAGACCAGTCCACGGAATCGCTCGAGTCGCCAGAAGGATCCTGATGCAGCAAGCCTTGAGAAGTCGCGAGATCGGATCGAACGAGTTCGCCTATATCACCGGCGTGCTCCACCGCGAGACCGGCATCCGGCTCCCACCCGGCAAGGAGGCGCTGGTCGCCGGG
>NZ_JOJL01000143.1 GCF_000721705.1 Actinoplanes subtropicus | reverse complement strand
ACCGGTAACGGTTCGACGCCGAGCAATGGCAGGTACAGCTCGTTGGCGTTCTCGCCCCAGCCGGTGGCCCACCACAGGTCGCCGACGGCGGCCAGCTCCCGGATCCAGCTACCGTGTGCCGCGCAGAAGCGCACCGGCTCTTCTCCCTCAAAGAGCACGCGTTCCTGATAACCGAGCGGACAGTGGGCAGCGGCGAAGGGACTGAGCACGCCGTCGAGATCCAGAAGAACAACCGGCGAAGGTCGATCCATGACGCCACCTTATGGAGGTCACCAAGGTTGAGCGAACGGTTTGTCGCCGGCGATCGGCGGCCGTCGGTGGTCGTGGCAATGCCGGCGCGAGCGCCGTCCGCGCGGCAGACCTCGGGTCGAATTTCGGTGGAATGCTTCGCCGACCTAGGCGAGGATCCACGGCGTGTCCGTTCCCGCCCGTCAGATCCGCGCCTGCTACACGGCCGACATCATCACCGTGTACCAGGCGTACTCGCCGCAGATCGCGGCGGCCGCCGTCGTCGCGGGCCGGTTCGTGGCGCCGTTCAAGCGTGACCGGATGACCTGGATCAAGCCGTCCTTCTTGTGGATGATGTACCGGTGCGGCTGGGCTACCAAGCCCGGCCAGGAACACGTCCTGGCGGGGGTGCGTTTCTTCCTGAGTGACCTGCTCGATGAGCATCGATGTCGACCCGTTGCAGCACTCGATGGCCGGTTGGTATGGGTTGGTTGACCGGTTTGC
>NZ_JOJL01000142.1 GCF_000721705.1 Actinoplanes subtropicus | reverse complement strand
CCGGCGGCGATCGCGAGGATGACGGAGAGCAGAACCCTACGCACGGGAATCACCACTCATAGAGGTAGGTCGATGGGAGCGCTCCCACAAGCATCGGTGCCATCCCCCTGCGAGTCAAGAGTCAGGAGGATAGCGCTCCCCTGCTGCAATTCGTCCACGCCGCCGCCGGTGACCGGGATCAGGACACTCTGCTTGGCCAGTACCGCATGCACCCCGGCCTTGATGCCAGAGCGCACCGCGACCAGCTTCGCCCGGTGCCGCACCAACTCGCGTAGTTCCCGCACCGCCGGCGGGGCCACGTACGCTTCCGGAAGCCGGTTCATCCGTAGCAGATCCGCCAGGTCCGCGGCGTCACGCTGATCGTTCTTGACCCGCCGGTAGGTGAAGCCCTTCACCCCAGCGGGTGCGCGAGATGCACCTGAACACCGGCATCGTGGAGCACGTCGACGGCCCAGTACCAGCCGTAGGTCGCTTCCAGGACCGCTTAGAACATGCGTTCGATCAGCGTCCGCGAATCGCCGGTCAGTACGCACCACTGCTGCTGCGCCTTCCCTCGCGGCCCGCGCCACCCAGGGGAGGCAGCATGCCCGCCAGCCGCAGCACCTGGGCCGGGGCGATCCGTACCGCCGACGACGTGCGCCGCCTCCTCGACGACACCAACACCGCCGGCACAACCAACCTGACCGCGCTCGCCCGGGCCGTACAGCACGCCGCCGAGGTCGAGCTCCGGCCTGACGCCACCCGCCTCCTCGACGTCGACAACCGGCTGAAGCCGCTGCTCCCCTGGCCCGGCATCCCCGCG
>NZ_JOJL01000141.1 GCF_000721705.1 Actinoplanes subtropicus | reverse complement strand
ATCAGGCTTCCCTGATCGTGTACGGCAAGGACCGCACCGGCATCGTCGCCGCCGTCGGTGACGTGCTGGCCAGGCACCGGGCGAACATCGTCTCGCTGGATCAGTACTCCGACAACCCGCACGGCGGAGCGTTCTTCCAGCGCACGGTCTTCCGGATGAACAACCTCAAGGTCGCGCTCCCGAAGATCGAGACCGACCTGGCAACGCTGACCGGGTTCGACCTCGACTTCACCCTGCGGGACATGTCCGTACCGAAACGGGTGGCCATCTTCGCCTCCAAGAGTGACCACTGCCTGCTCGACCTGCTGTGGCGGCACCGCCGCGGCGAACTGCCGATCACGATCGCCATGGTCATCTCCAACCACCCGGACACCGCCGGCGAAGTCCGCTCGTTCGGCATCCCGTTCTTCCACGTCCCGTCCGCCGGGCCGGACAAGTCAGCCGCCGAAGCCCAGCACCTGGCCCTGCTCAAGGGCAACGTCGACTTCATCGTGCTGGCCCGCTACATGCAGATCCTCACGGCCGGCTTCATCGCCGAGGTGGCCGTCCCGATCATCAACATCCACCACTCGTTCCTGCCGGCTTTCATCGGCGCCGGCCCGTACGCCAAGGCCAAGGAACGCGGCGTCAAGCTGATCGGCGCCACCGCCCACTACGTCACCGAAGACCTCGACGAAGGCCCGATCATCGAACAGGACGTCGTCCGCGTCACCCACGCCGACACCGTCGAGGCCCTCCAGCGGCGCGGCGCCGACGTCGAACGCGCCGTGCTCTCCCGCGCGGTCGAATGGCACAGCACCGACCGGGTGATCCGGCACGGCAACCACACCATCGTCTTCGCC
>NZ_JOJL01000140.1 GCF_000721705.1 Actinoplanes subtropicus | reverse complement strand
TACGGCGTGACGCGGCTGTGCCGTGTTCTGGCGGTCCAGCGCAGGCAGGGCTACTACGAGTGGCTGGCCGCTGAACCGGCGAGGCAGGCCCGCCAGGACGACGACGAGCACCTGGCCACGCTGATCCGGCAGATCCAGGCCGAGCACCGCGGTTACGGGTCGCCGCGGATCACCGCTGAGCTGCGCCGCCGCGGGCTACGGGTCAACCGCAAACGCGTCGAGCGGGTCATGCGCGAACGCGGGATCGCCGGGATCACCCGCCGCCGGCGGCGGTCACTGACCAAGCCCGACGCCAAGGCCGCTCCGGCGCCGGACCTGATCCGCCGTGACTTCACCGCACCCGTCCCAGGTGTGCGGCTGGTCGGGGACATCACCTACCTGCCCACCGCCGAGGGCTGGCTGTACCTGGCCACCACGATCGACCTGTTCAACCGGGAGATCGTCGGGCACGCCATGGCCACCCACATGCGCGCCGACCTCGTCAGCGACGCCGTCGCACTGGCCCACCGGCGCGGCCTGGTCCGCCCCGGCGCGATCTTCCACTCCGACCGCGGCAGCCAATACACATCGAAGGACTTCAGAGCCACGCTGAGCAGGCTGCACATGCGACCGTCGATGGGCCGGACCGGGTCGTGCTACGACAACGCCGTCGCCGAGTCGTTCTTCGCCACCCTCAAAGCCGAGATCGGCACCCGCGTCTTCGCCAGCCGCGCCGAAGCCCGCCGGGAGGTGTTCGCCTACATCAACTACTACAACAACAAACGATTGCATTCCACCGCGAATTACCAGACACCACGCGAAGCACGTATCTGCTATCGTCCACCCATCGCCCTCGCGGCATGAAACTCCGGTGTCCGGTCCCGGGGTGGAACTTCA
>NZ_JOJL01000139.1 GCF_000721705.1 Actinoplanes subtropicus | reverse complement strand
CGGAAATCCTCGGAGTACTTCGAAGGGCGGGGCACCGGAACATCCTTCCCCCAGACCACTGTCTGGTTTCAGGGTGTCCGGCTCAAGGGTGGAACTTCAACCCACGAAACAGCCACCCACGAAACAGCCACCCAGGGAACAGCGACCCACGCAACAGGGAGCGGCGGAACAGCGACCGGCGGAACGCCGACCCGAGGAACGCGGCGATCGCCGCATGCGGATCGGTGTGGGACGGAATCGCCCCATCGGTCCGAGGTTCGACGTGTGAGGGAACGAGAAAGCTGGGGACCGCGCGTGCCCGACTGAGGCAGCTCGAGACTCAGCGGGCGCGGGGCGCCGGTCACAGGGCAGGCGTCTTCCCGCCGGTCGTGCGGGAGCTGAGCGCGGCGACGATGTGGCCGCGTTCCGCCGGCTCTGCCAATCCGGGGCCTTCTTCATCTGCACCGCGCGGAACGCCAGGAACGCGAACGTCACGCTGACTCCATCCAACGTCCCTGGGACCAGGTACTGCCAGCCGGCATCCCAACCCAGCACGCTCGACCGAACGAGACCAGACCGTGCAATGAGCCGGCCAGCACAATCGCCCAGAACAACCCGGCCGGGATCATCGCGGCCACCGTCGACGCTGTATCCCGCGACCGCCCCGCCGGCGACCAACGGCGGGTCAGCGACCCGCTCACCAGCCCGCCGCATCCGCCGCCCCCGACCACGTCAGCACCGTGGCGACCAGATTGGCCACCGCCACCGTCGTCCACACCCCGCCGGGCAGATGCCCGGCGTCAGGCACGATCGTGCTCCAGGTCTGAAGTTCCACCCCGGGACCGGACACCGGAGTTTCATGCCGCGAGGGCGATGGGTGGACGATAGCAGATACGTGCTTCGCGTGGTGTCTGGTAATTCG
>NZ_JOJL01000138.1 GCF_000721705.1 Actinoplanes subtropicus | reverse complement strand
CGCGGACGGCGATCCGGTCGCCGTCGCCGTTGTCGACGTGCCGGCCGGTCAGCCACCAGCCCGCGTTGAACCGCACCGCGGCCATGTCAGACTCGCTTCCGGTCGTAGTCGCCGGTGCGGCCGGTGCCGTAGCGGCGTAGCGCGCCGTCCGGCCCGGAGGCGTTCGGCCGTACGAAGATCCAGTTCTGCCAGGCGGCCAGCCGGCCGAAAACCTTCGTCTCCACCGTTTCCGGGCCGACGAAGCGGTGGTTGGCCTCCATCCCGGTCAGCGCGTCCGGCGACAGCGAGGCACGCTCCTCCAGGACCAGCCGCAGCTCCTGCTCGAAGTCGATGTCATCGAGCGCGAGGGTGACCAGACCGAGCGCGTCGGCGGTCTTGGCGTCGAGCGGCTCGCCGGCGTGCGCGAGAGCGGCGGCGAGCTGGTCGTCGTGGCCCCAGAACCGGGAGGCCAGCCGGCTCAACCCGTTACCCATCGGATACAACCCGCCGTTGGCGGCAGTGACCCGGATCGTCGCCGGGGCAGCGTCCGGGTCGACCTCCTCGTAGACGCCATCGAGCATGTACTGCCGGTCCGCGGCCAGCGCCAGTTCCAGCAACAGCCCGGCGAACGCGGTGCCCGGGTCGATCACCGCGATCAAGCTGCGGCTGGTCACATCCAGGCGTTTGAGGGTGCGTTTGTAGAAGTGGACGACCTCGTTGACGAACCAGTCCTCCCGCCGCGCCGTCAGCTGCTGGTCGTAGGCGAGCACCGCGGTGGGGTCGCCGGTCGCCCGGATCACCCAGGTGCCCAGCTCCAGCTCGTTGGTGCGCAGATGCAGGATCAGATCGTCCAACGCCCGGGTCATCGCCAGCGGCCCAGCGGGGTCAGCGCGACGCCTCCGGAAGCCCGCGGCCGGGACGACGCCTCGGCCGCCAGCGCGGCACGGCGGCGGATCTCCCGATCCCACCCGTTACGCGGCACGGTGGCATCGACCAGACCCCACTCCACCGCCGTCGCCCCGCGAAAGCCCTCCGACTTGGTCGCGAACAGATCAGCACGGTCCTTACGCACATGCCGCTTGTCCACCACCCGGGTCAGGCCCCCGGTGCCAGGCAACACACCCAGCAGCGGCACCTCCGGCAGCGACACGGTGGACGAACCGTCATCGACCAGCACGATCTGATCGCAGGCCAGCGCGATCTCATACCCACCGCCGGCCGCCGTGCCATTCAACGCCGCGATCCAGACCTGCCCGGAACACGCGGTCGCATCCTCGATCCCATTACGGGTCTCATTGGTGAACTTGCAGAAATTCACCTTCCACGCATGCGACGAGCCGGCCAGCATCCGAATGTTCGCACCCGCACAGAACATCCGCTCCAACCCACCGGTCACCACCACCGCCCGCACCTCAGGATGCTCGAACCGCAGCCGCTGCACAATGTCGTACAACTCGATATCCACACCCAGGTCATAGCTGTTCATCTTCAACTCGTAACCCGGCACCAGCCCACCCTGCTCATCGACCGCGAGCGTCACCGTGGCCACCGGCCCGTCATAGGCCACCCGCCAATGCCGATACCG
>NZ_JOJL01000137.1 GCF_000721705.1 Actinoplanes subtropicus | reverse complement strand
TGAGCTGATCTCAGCGACGCGTATGTGTTGATTGGTGCGACACGGGCGAAGGCGGTGAGATCGGGCAGTGCTGGAAAGGGACGCGGAGCCCTCGGTAGGTAGTTCTCACCACAAGATCACCCACATGGTGAGGACTCCGCGTGATCGCCTATCGTGCCATGATCGACGTCCCCAGGGAACTCGTGCAGTACCTCGGCCGGCTGCTGGCCGCCGAACGCCGAGCCCGGGGAACCCGACAAGACACCCGCGCCCTGACCTGCTTCTACCAGGCGCTTCTCGTGCTCATCTGGTTCCGTAAAGCCGAGGACCTGACGCTGCTGGCCGCCGGGTTCGGGATCTCCCGGGCCACCGCCTACCGCTACCGCGACGAGGGCGTTGCCGTGCTCGCCGCCCAAGCTACCGACCTGCACACCGCCCTGAAACGGGTCGCCGACGACGGCTGGTCGTACGTCATCCTCGACGGCAAACTGTTCGACTGCGACCGGCTGACCGAGACCACCCTGTCAACCAAGGGGGAGACGATCGACGCCTGGTTCTCCGGAAAACACCGCGACTTCGGTGCCAACATTCAAGCGGTCATGCGCCCGGACGGCCTTCCGATCTGGACCTCGGCAGCGATGCCCGGCCATTTGCACGACACCAGCTGCGCCCGCCAACTCGGCGTCACCGCCACGCTGAACTGGTCCGCCGCCGAACTCGACCTGCCCGCCCTGGCCGACTCCGGCTACGAAAGCACAGGTCACGGCATCAAGACACCCTTCAAGCAGCCAGCCGACGGGAAACCCCTCGCCGTCGACAGCCGCGCCTACAACCGGCTGCTACGCGGTCTGCGCTGGCAAGGCGAACGCGGCTTCGCCATCCTGATCGGCCGCTGGAAGACGCTGCGTCACACCACCGTCAGCCCACGCCGGATCGGCGAAATCGTCGCCGCCGCACTGCACCTGACTCACTACGAATACAAATATCTATCCGGATCTTGTTGAGATCAGGTCA
>NZ_JOJL01000136.1 GCF_000721705.1 Actinoplanes subtropicus | reverse complement strand
CACTGAGCTGATCTCAGCGACGCATAAGCATTGATTGGTGCGACACGGACATAGGGGTCGAGTCCGGCGATGCTGGAATCGGACGTGGGGCCCTCGGTAGGTAGTTCTCACCACAAGATCACCCACACGGTGAGGACCCCACGTGCTGCCCTATCGTGCCATGATCGATGTCCCCAGGGAACTCGTGCAGTACCTCGGCCGGCTCCTGGCCGCCGAGCGCCGCGCCCGCGGTACCCGGACCGGAACCCGCGCGTTGACCTGCTTCTACCAGGCGTTGATGGTGCTGGTCTGGTTCCGCAAACACGAGGACGTGACGCTGCTGGGCGCTGGTTTCGGCGTCTCCCGGGCCACCGCCTACCGCTACCTCGACGAAGGCATCGCCGTGCTCGCGGCCCAAGCACAGGATCTGCACACCGCACTGCGCCGGGTCGCCGAAGACGGCTGGGCGTACGTCATTCTCGACGGCAAACTCTTCGACTGCGACCGGCTGACCGAGACCACGATCAGCGTCAAAGGCGAGGTCATCGACGCCTGGTACTCCGGCAAACACCGCGCCTTCGGCGCCAGCATCCAAGCCGTCATGCGCCCCGATGGCCTACCGGTCTGGACCTCGGCGGCGATGCCGGGCCACCTGCACGACCTGACCTGCGCCCAGACCCAAGGCATCACCGCCGCGTTGAACTGGGCCGCGAGCGAACTGGACCTGCCCACCCTGGCCGACTCCGGCTACGACGGCGCCGGGCACGGCATCAAAACCCCGGCCAAACAACCCGCCGACGGCAAACGCCTGTCGATGGCCAACCGCACCGTCAACCGGCTCCTGCGCGGGCTGCGCTGGCAAGGCGAACGCGGCTTCGCGATCCTGGTCGGCCGCTGGAAAACGCTGCGGCACACCACCGCCAGCCCCCGGCGGACCAGCGACATCCTCGCAGCAGCACTGCACCTCACCCATTTCGAATACAAATACCTACCGCAAAGTCGTTGAGATCAGCTCACT
>NZ_JOJL01000135.1 GCF_000721705.1 Actinoplanes subtropicus | reverse complement strand
GGACAGGAAGATGTGCAGCGCCTCGGTGGAGCCGATGCCGTCGATGATCTCGCCCCCGAACCGGTCGGCGAACCGCTGCAGCAGCGCCGCGGGCAGCGGTTCCCCGGCCGACGCGCTGAGCCGGACCGGCTTGAAGGCGTCGGCCGGCAGGTCGCTGGTGACCAGCGCGGCGAAGAAGGTCGGCACCGCGAAGAACAGGCTCGGCCGCAGGGAAGCGAGCACGTCACCGACCACGGCCGGGGTCGGCCGGCGCGGCTCGAGCACCACGCTCGCGCCGGCCGAGAGCGGGAAGAACATCGAATTCCCGATCCCGTACGCGAAGAACAGCTTCGCGATCGAGAAGCACACATCGCCGGGCTCAATTCCTAAAACCTTGCTGCCGTACGTGTCGCAGACGTGCCGGATGTTCGCGTGCCGGTGCATCGCGCCCTTGGGTTTGCCGGTCGTGCCCGAGGTGTACAGCCACAGCGCCCAGGAGTCCTCGCCGGTGGCCGCGGCCTCGCGCGACGCGGCCGGCTGCTCCCGCCCGAGCTCGACCAGTTCCTCCCACGTCCGGCTGGTGACGTTGTCGCCGGCGAGCGCCGGCCCGTCGCAGACGAGATGGCGCAGTTCGGGGGCGGCCGCGGCGGCCTGCTCGGCCTGTTCCCGGTAGGTGTCGCTGGCGACCAGCACGGCGGCGCCGGAGTCGGCGATGATCTCGCCGAGCTCCTTGGCCCCGAGCATCGTGTTGATCGGCACGGCGACGAACCCGGCCGTGAACGCGCCGAGGATGCCGGTGAACATGGGGAGGTCGTCGCCGGTGAGGAAGACGATGCGGTCGTCGCGGCGCAGGCCCAGCGCCCGGAACGCGGCGGTGGCGAGCCCGGCCTGCTCGGTCAGCTCCGCGTAGGTCAGTGTCCGCGGACCGCGGACGGCGATCCGGTCGCCGTCGCCGTTGTCGACGTGCCGGCCGGTCAGCCACCAGCCCGCGTTGAACCGCACCGCGGCCATGTCAGACTCGCTTC
>NZ_JOJL01000134.1 GCF_000721705.1 Actinoplanes subtropicus | reverse complement strand
GAAGCGAGTCTGACATGGCCGCGGTGCGGTTCAACGCGGGCTGGTGGCTGACCGGCCGGCACGTCGACAACGGCGACGGCGACCGGATCGCCGTCCGCGCTCCGCGGACACTGACCTACGCGGAGCTGACCGAGCAGGCCGGGCTCGCCGCCGCCGCGTTCCGGGCGCTGGGCCTGCGCCGCGACGACCGCATCGTCTTCCTCACCGGCGACGACCTCCCCATGTTCACCGGCATCCTGGGCGCGTTCACGGCCGGGTTCGTCGCCGTGCCGATCAACACGATGCTCGGGGCCCGGGAGCTCGGCGAGATCATCGCCGACTCCGGCGCCGCCGTGCTGGTCGCCAGCGAGGCGTTCCGGGAGCAGGCCGAGCGGGCCGCGGCGGCCGCGCCGGAGCTGCGTCATCTGGTCTGCGACGGGCCGGCGCCGCTGGCCGGGGCGGGCGTCACCAGCCGCACCTGGGACGAGCTGATCGCGTTCGGGCGGGAGCAGCCGGCCGAGCTGTGCGAGCCGGCCGGCACCGGCGAGGACGACTGGGCGCTGTGGCTGTACACGTCGGGCACGACCGGGACGCCCAAGGGGGCGATGCACCGGCATGCCAACATCCGGCATGTCTGCGAGACGTACGGCAGCAAGGTTTTAGGGATCAGGCCGGACGATTCCTGCTTCTCGGTCGCGAAGCTGTTCTTCGCGTACGGGATCGGGAATTCGATGTTCTTCCCGCTCTCGGCCGGCGCCAGCGTGCTGCTCGAACCGCGCCGCCCCACCCCGGCGATCGTCGGCGAGGTGCTCGCGGAGCGGCAGCCGAGCCTGTTCTTCGCCGTGCCGACCTTCTTCGCCGCGCTGGCCAACAGCGACCTGCCCAAGGACGCGTTCGACTCGGTGCGGCTCTGCGCCTCGGCCGGCGAGCCGCTGCCCGCGGCGCTGCTGCAGCGGTTCGCCGACCGGTTCGGGGGCGAGATCATCGACGGCATCGGCTCCACCGAGGCGCTGCACATCTTCCTGTCC
>NZ_JOJL01000133.1 GCF_000721705.1 Actinoplanes subtropicus | reverse complement strand
AACCGGTCTCGGATACTGACCGGGAGCTACGTCTCGGGCATCAAACCCGACCTCCAATCAACGTACTCACTCACTACGTGCGACCTCATGTCGCACCTCAATTCGGCAAAAGAGCATGCCGGTGCCAGCATGTTGGCCACGTAGCGTGACGCCACTGGCCCGTCGGCCGGGGGTAGCGTGCCGGCGGCGGTCAGCATGGGTGGCACGAGTTCAAGGCGGGGTAAGACGGGCTTTATTCGCAGCCGTCGTCGATCGTCTCAACCTCGGCCAGGGCGGCGGGGTCGACGCCGTGCTCGCGGAGGACGACGTCCCTTTCGGCCGCGGTCGCGACGTAGCGGCGCTGGTCGCCGCCCCGGACCTCGATCCATTCGCGCAACCCGGTTCCCAGGTCGATCTCCACGGTCTCGACCTGCCAGCCGTCGTCCGCGAGAACGGGCGACATCTGTCCAGTGACTCTCCCCGGTGATCGGTGCGCAACCTGTACGGGTGAGGATCACCGAATTGCATCGGTGGTATTTGCCTGCGGTTTCAGTGCCACGGTGGCGGCCTTCGCTCGATCTTCGGCCTGGGTCGGCGGGCGAGTGCAGCCCACACGTTTTCGGGTGGGATCTGATCGTCCGGGATATCCGCGGATTGCGCATGACTGTGCGGCTCGAGGGCACGCTGCAGGGCGGCTTCGCGTTCGTGTGCATTCCGGTAGGACGGCGGAAACGGCCAGGCGGGGCCGCCGACCGTGACCGTCGCCGTCCGCGGTCGTGCCGCAGCTCCGCGCCCGGTCGTCGTGACCTCGAGGTGCTGGCGCCGCAGCCGGCCGCAGCCGTAGCCGAGGCCTTCCCAGTGTCGGCCGGTGACCTCCAGGGTGACGTGTGCCGACGGCCAGCGCCCTGTCGGGACCAGCACGCAGCCCCGCTCGCGGGCCCGGGCCTGCAGCGACCGCACGGTGGCGTCGGCGACCGGCCCGGGCGTCCTGACGGCAACCAGGTCGACGCCGTCGATCAACGCGGCCACGACCTGCGGCCAGTCCGGGCCTGGGTCGGGCACAAGCGCGAGCCGGTCGGCGGTGACGCCGATCTCGGAGGCGGCGAGTGCTCCGATGTCGGGCATACCGACCGCTGCGGCCCAGCCGTGCTCGGTGGCGCTCGCTAGCAGGAGCATGAG
>NZ_JOJL01000132.1 GCF_000721705.1 Actinoplanes subtropicus | reverse complement strand
CATAATCGACATAGATGCTGGCGGGGATACCACGAGCGGCGATGCCGGTGCGCAGCGCCGCTTCGAGCCGCACGGTGTCCTCACGACGGGCCCATCGGTAACCGGTCAGCAGCCGCGAGTGGTCGTCGAGGAACGCGAACAGGATAGCCTTGCGCCCGTTCACGGTCGGGCCGTGCAGGGCATCGCCGGTCCAGCGCGCGTTCGGCTCGTCGGCCTCGAACCGGCCGAAGGTTTGCGGCGCCCTCCCGTCCGGGCGGGTCGTCAGCTCCAAGCGCACGAAGTGGCGTTGCAGCGTCCGTTCATCCGGTGACCACCCGGAATGGGCGCGCAGGATCGCCGCGACCTGCACCGCGGTCCGGGCCGGGACCTCCTTCTTCAACGCCACCGCCAGCTCGAGAACCTCGGCCGGAGTTCGCGGCCCGACCCGCCTCGGCTCGGGGACCAGAGCATCGAACCCGCCGCGGCGCCAGGCCCGGATCCAGCGGTCGATCGAGGCTCGGGAGGCCCGCACCGGCTGCCCGAACGGTCCCTCGTGCTCCCGCTGCGCCAGATCACGCACCAACCGGCCCCGCTGCTTCGTCGATAGCCGCCGGTCAGCGGCCTCGCGGATCAAGGCATACCGGAACAGGCCAACGGCGCGGGCCCGCTCGGCCCGCACCCGTTCTTCGTCATGGCTGAACGCCACCTACTTCTCCTTCACGACTCGATGAATGCGCACGAGTCGTGAGAGTCGTTGATCAAACAGCGCCACCCAAGGGCCGACTCGTGTTGATCAACTCGGCGGAGAAAGCGCGGAGCAGCAGGCGCCCGTTCGTGACCGCCGCGGCGAGCTGCCACGGCGGCACCGCGCCCACCACGCCAAGACGGCGACGCGCCGCGGCAGCGCACGCGCCGACCGCCTCGACCGCGTCAGCAGACACGCTCGGATGGCTCGGCAGCGCAGCGGTCAGCGGATCGAGTTCCACCAACAACGCCGTGAACACCGACCGCACCGCCTCAGCGTTCCGCGCGAACGCCCGCAACCAGCCGCGGACCGTCGAGACCGGCCGCTGCAACCGCACGGCGATCGGCCGGTGCCCGACGCCGGCCGCCTTCGCGCGCAGCGCCCGGCCGATCACGTCGGCACCATCAGCCCGCCGCAGCAGGCACGACACCGCCAGCAGCACATGCGT
>NZ_JOJL01000131.1 GCF_000721705.1 Actinoplanes subtropicus | reverse complement strand
CTTCAACTCGTAACCCGGCACCAGCCCACCCTGCTCATCGACCGCGAGCGTCACCGTGGCCACCGGCCCGTCATAGGCCACCCGCCAATGCCGATACCGGTCCGGGCCGGTGGCGAAGTCCACGATCATGTCAGGCCAGGCCCTCCTCGAGCAGGTGGACGTAGTCGAACTCGACGGGCTGGTCGTTGATGCCGGTGCGGGGCGGGGCGATCCAGCCGGCGAACTTGCCGTACTCGTACTCGGGGACCATCAGCGACGCGACGGCGGCCCGGTCGGCGTCGCCGGGCAGCCAGTCGGCGACCCGTGCCGCCCAGGTCGCTTCGTCGAGCACCTCGCCGGTCGGCGAGACGTGGTGGCCGGCGTAGACGCCCACCTTCCGGTTGAAGCCCTCGTGCGGCAGGATCAGCCGCTCGGTCACGCCGGCCGCCTCGAGCACCTGGTTCCACCGCTTGACGCCGGCGGCGCAGTCGGCCGCGTACTCGTCGCGCAGGTCCAGGTTGAGGGCGTTCAGCAGCGGCACGGTGCGGGTGCGGAGCTCGCCGTCCTCGACGTAGCTCATCTCGCGGGTGGCGCCGATCAGGACGTGGTCGTCGCGGCGGCGCGGCTCCATCCAGCGGCCCTTGAGCCCGGCGGTGTAGTAGTTGCCCGCATTGGTGGACTGCTCCGAGCCGAACAGGTCGAGCGAGACCGAATACTGGAAGTTCAGGTACTTCTGGATGATGTCGAGCGGGATCCCCCCGTACGCAAGAATGTCTCTGGTCTGGTGTTCGGCCATCAATTCCGCGGTGCGCTCGACCGTCCGCTGCACGCCCGTGACGCCCACGAACATGTGGTGCGCCTCTTCCTTCAACATGAATTGGCAGGTGCGCGCCAGCGGGTCGAAGGCCGATTCCTTGAGCGTGCCGAGCTGGTATTTGCCGTCCCGGTCGGTGAAGTAGGTGAACATGAAGAACTGCAGCCAATCGGTGGTCGCCTCGTTGAAAGCCCCGAGGATGCGGGGCGCGTCGAGGTCGCCGGAGTTGCGTTTGAGCAGTTGCTCGGCCTCCTCCCGGCCCTCCCGGCCGAAATAGGCGTGCAGGAGGTAGACCATCGCCCAGAGGTGCCGGCCCTCCTCGACATTGACCTGGAACAGGTTGCGCAGGTCGTAGATGCTCGGCGCGGTGTTGCCGAGGATGCGTTGTTGTTCGACG
>NZ_JOJL01000130.1 GCF_000721705.1 Actinoplanes subtropicus | reverse complement strand
TGAAGTTCCACCCCGGGACCGGACACCGGAGTTTTATGCCGCGAGGGCGATGGGTGGACGATAGCAGACACGTGCTTCGCGTGGTGTCTGGTGATTGATGGTGGAATGTAGTCTTTTGTTGTTGTAGTAGTTGATGTAGGCGAACACCTCGCTGCGGGCCTCGGCGCGGGTGGCGAAGACGCGGGTGCCGATCTCGGCTTTGAGGCTGGCGAAGAACGACTCCGCGACCGCGTTGTCGTAACACGACCCGGTCCGACCCATCGACGGCCGCATGTCCAGCCTGCTCAGCGTGGCCCGGAAGTCCTTCGAGGTGTACTGGCTACCGCGGTCGGAGTGGAAGATCGCGTGCGGGCGGACCAGACCCCGCCGGTGCGCCAGCTCGACGGCGTCGCTCACGAGCTCGGCGCGCATGTGGGTGGCCATGGCGTGCCCGACGATCTCCCGGTTGAACAGATCGATCGTGGTCGCCAGATACAGCCAGCCCTCGGCGGTCGGTAGGTAGGTGATGTCCCCGACCAGCCGCACACCAGGCGACGAGGCGGTGAAGTCGCGGCGGATCAGGTCCGGTGCCGGCGCGGCCTTGGCATCGGGCTTGGTCAGCGACCGCCGCCGGCGGCGGGTGATCCCGGCCAGGCCACGCTCCCGCATCACCCGCTCCACGCGTTTGCGGTTGACCCGCAGCCCGCGACGGCGCAGCTCGGTGGTGACCCGCGGCGCCCCGTAACCGCGGTGCTCGGCCTGGATCTGCCGGATCATCGCGGCCAGGTGCTCGTCGTCGTCCTGGCGTGCCTGCCGGGCAGGCTCGGCGGCGAGCCACTCGTAGTAGCCCTGCCTGCGCTTGACCGCCAGAACACGGCACAGCCGCGTCACGCCGTACACGGCGTGGTGTTCGGAGATGAACCGGTAGCGGCCGGTCAATGACCCATCTCCTTCGCAAAATAGGCGGCCGCCTTCCGGAGAATCTCTTTCTCCAGCTCCAGCTCGGCGACCTTGCGCCGTAGCCGGCGCAGTTCGTCGCGTTCGGCGCCGCTCAGCTCGCCGCCGTCGGTGCTGCCGCGGCCGGCGCGCTGCTGCTCGTCGGCGCGTTTCGCGGCGGCCACCCAGCCGCGCAGGGTCTCGTGATTGACACCGAGTTCCCGGCCGACGTCGCGTAGCGTGCGGCCCGAGGACCGCACGAGCTCGACCGCGTCCCGACGGAAATCCTCGTTGTACTTCGAAGGGCGGGGCACCGGAACATCCTTCCCCCAGACCACTGTCTGGTTTCAAGGTGTCCGGTTCGAGGGTGGAACTTCA
>NZ_JOJL01000129.1 GCF_000721705.1 Actinoplanes subtropicus | reverse complement strand
CACGGCCGTTTCAAGATCATGATGTGATTCCGAGGATGGCGAAGGGTCTGGTCATGTTCCGGCCGGCCCATCGGGTGGCTTCGGTGATGTCGCGGCGTCCGGCCAGGCGCAGCGCGTTGATGGCCAGATTGCGCATGGAGGCCAGCACGCGTGGTCCGGACCGGGTGCGGACCCGGGATTGGTCTTCGCGGTAGCAGGTGTCACGGATCCAGTGCAGCGATTCGACGGCCCAGTGGCCCTGGTTGATGGCGGCGATCTGGGCGGGTCCTGCCTGTTGCGGGGTATGGCTGGCGACGCCGAGTTGGGCGGCTGCGGACAGGTGCGCGCCGGTGGTGTCGGTGACGTAGCGTTCGATCAGCCATACCTGGTTGACGTGCGGGAACGGCAGGCCGGGCGGGGCGGGCAGGACCCGGATCGTGCGTCGGGTGATCCGGCCGTGGCCGATGTCGATGCGGCTGTCGGCGATCGGGGTGTGCTGCCAAGGCAGCGCGTCGAGGGCGTCGAACAGCGCCCGCCGGTTCTCCTTGACCGGGAACACGAACTGCCCGCCACGTTGATGGATGAGTTCGGCGGTGGCCTTGACCGTGTGCAACGCGTCCGCGGTGACCGTGCTGCCCTCGATGTTCAGGGTCTTGAGCAAGTCCCTTGCGCAGGCCGGCTCGTTGGTCTTGGCGCCGGTCACCTCGGTCTGGCCGATCACCACCGCCGGCGTTGCGGGATCGGCGGTACCGGCCAGCGCGGCCAGCAACTGCACCTGGTTGCCGTCGGCGTCGACGGCCCCGCGGACCGTCTTGCCGTCCAGCCGCAGCAGGTCGGTCGGCGGCAGTTCCGGGGCCTGCTCATCGGTGTCCTGCGGGGCCGGACTCTGACCGGGCCGCCGGGCCGTCGTCCACGCGGCGATCGCGGTGTCCAGGGCCTGCGCGTCGGTGTCCGTACAGACCCGCCACAGCGTCGAGCGTGACGGCCGGCCCACCGGTAACGCACCCGCGCGCAGGTACAAGTCGGTCACCGTGGCCTGCGGCACGTCGGCGACCCAGCCCGCCACCGCCGTGTACCCGGTCATCCCGGCCACCGTCGCCGCCGCGACCAGCGCCAACACCACCGCCGCCGGATGATCACGGCCCTGCGACGACCGGCCATCCGACACCCCGGCCAATAGATCGAGCAGGTCAGCACACGCCTGAGCAACCGGAACACCAGCAACCGACGCCACACCGGCGTCGGGCATGACACACTGCACCACGACGAAGCTCCGTGAAGACCAAGATCTGTGAGAAGACCTCGTCCTACCGGAGCTTCGTTCCCATCACGCCCCGCGACACGCCACTGTGGCCAGACCGCGACGCGGCACTCACACCAAACTCATGATCTTGAAACGGCCGTG
>NZ_JOJL01000128.1 GCF_000721705.1 Actinoplanes subtropicus | reverse complement strand
TCGCGGCTACTTGTTTCATTGATCTACGACCGCAGCCCGGCCAGGCTTGGTCGAGGTGATCGACAGGGTCGCTCTTATCGCGGCTGCCCACCGCTGTTTGGTGTGGCTCTCATTTGGCATGCGTCCTGTCGATCACCGCGGCGCGGAGTGGCTCAAGAGGGGACTGCCCAGCTCAAAGTAGCGCTGCCCTCCCGCCGACACCCATGTCGGATTCGGGAAGGGAGAACGAGCGGTGGCTCGGGTCATCATCGGGGTGGATCCGCACAAGCGGTCCGCGACCATCGAGGTCATCAACGAACACGAGCAGACGCTCGGGCAGGGCCGCTTCGGCACTGACACCGACGGCTACAAAGCGATGCTCGCCGCCGGGCGCCGGCACAAAGACCGCCAGTGGGCGGTCGAGGGCTGCAACGGCATCGGCCGGCACGTCGCGCAACGCCTGGTCGCCGACGGCGAAACCGTCGTGGACGTACCCGCGAAACTGTCCGCCCGAGCCCGCGTCTTCGCCACCGGGCAAGGCCGCAAGACCGACCCGGTCGACGCCCACAGCGTCGCGGTGGTCGCGCTGCGTACCACCGGCCTGCGGCAGGTGCAGGCCGACGACACCACGGTCGCGTTGCGGCTGCTGGTCGACCGCCGGGACCAGCTCGGCCGCGCCCGCACCGACCTGGTCAACCGGCTGCACACCCTGCTGCTCGAGCTCATCCCCGGTGGGGCGAAGAAAGACTTGTCCGCACAGCAGGCCCGCGCGCTGCTGAGCACCGTGCGCCCGCGGGACGTGGTCGGTAAGACCCGCCGCCGGCTGGCTTCCGAGCTCATCGATGAGCTGGCCGTCATCGACAAGAAGATCAAGACTGCGAAACGGGAACTCACCGAACTGGTCGACACCACCGGCAGCCGGCTACTCGAGCTGCACGGCATCGGCCCGTCCGGCGCCGCCCGGCTGCTCGGCGACGTCGGCGACATCCGCCGCTTCGCCAACCGTGCCCACTTCGCCTCCTGGAACGGCACAGCCCCGCTCGACGCGTCCTCCGGCGACAACAACCGGCACCGGCTCTCCCGCGCCGGGAACCGGCGCATCAACCGGGCGCTGCACATCATGGCCATCGTCCAGCTCCGCCACGACACCGAAGGCCGCGCCTACTACCGGCGCCGGTTGGCTGAGGGCAAACCACCGATGGAAGCCCTACGCGCCCTGAAACGCCGGCTCTCCGATGTCGTCTACCGGCAGATGCTCGCTGACGCCAAGCGACTGGAGACGGGCCCGGGAGGACACGCGGGGGCGACTCTGCAATCCAGCGCGGCCGACCCAATCCCCATGATCGACACTTCGGACAAGTCACTTCCCGGACCCGCTGAAGCACAGCCTAAAACATTGTCCTTGGCGACCTCTTGACACAGAGGGGTGCCAAAT
>NZ_JOJL01000127.1 GCF_000721705.1 Actinoplanes subtropicus | reverse complement strand
GGCTCTTGTGATCGATGTGTGGGTGGGTTGTCGGTCATCGGTCGGGTAGTTCGGGTCGGTGACCGCCGAGGCTGAGCATGGCCAGAGCGATGATGGCATCGGCGGAGTGGAATCCGAACGCTCGGCGGATGATGAGCCGGATTTTGGTGTTGGTGGACTCGACCAGGGCGTTGGACAGCCGGTTGGTGATGGTGGCGATGATCGCGTCACGGTCGCGGACGATGCTGCGGGCGAGTTTGACGAACTGGGGTATCCGGCAGCGGCGGGCCCAGCTGATCCACCGGTCCAGTGCCTCGATCGCCTCGGCCGGGTCGCGGCGAGCGATGGCGAACACGGTGCGCAGGCCCTCTTTCAACGCCCAGGCCCGGTAGAGGGCCGGTTGGGTCTTGGCGATCCAGTCGAGTTGTTCCTTCTGCCGCAGGGTCAGGTTTTCCGGGTTCTTCCAGAGTGCCCAGCGGGCGTTCTTGAGTGCTTTCGTGTCGCCGGTCGGCCGGTGGTTGCGGTTGTTGGCCCGGGTGGTGCCCCGCGCAGCGCCGCGGACCTGGTTCCAGGCGGCACGGCGTAGTTCGTCGAGGGCGTCGGTGGCCCAGGCGACCACATGGAACGGGTCAGCACAGCGGATCGCTTGCGGGCAGTGTTCGGTGACGGCTTCGCGGATCCAGCCGGCGGCATCGCTGGAGATGTGGGTGATCCGGGCGCAGCGCTCGGGCCCGAGCCGGGTGAAGAACCCGGCGAGGGCGGCCTTGTCCGCACCCGGGGCGGCCCAGACCAGCCGGCCGGAGTCGTGATCGACCACGACGGTCAGGTACTTGCGTCCTTTGCGGTAAGAGATCTCGTCAACACCGATGCGTTTGAGGCCGTCGAACAGGTCGACGTGAGCTTCGGTGTCGGCCCAGACCCGGGCGACCACGTTGCCGACGGTACGCCAGGCGATACGCAGCAGGTCGGTCACCGCGCTCTTGGCGCAGACCGTCGCGAGCCACGCCACGGTCTGGTCGAAGCCGAGCGTGTGTCCCGCGCCGTGGCGGGCCCACGGGACAGCGGCGACCACCACGCCATGCTCCGGGCAGGACACCCGCGGCGCGTCCGCCTCGACGTAGGCGCGGATGGTGCCCAGGTCCAGAGCACGCCAGCGTCGCCGTCCGGCGCCCTGGTCGTAGCCCGCGCAGCGCCGGTCGCATACCCCGCACCGGCGGCGCCGGCCCCGTCCCGGACGTACCGACGCGACGAGGACCTGCTGCTGCTCGTCGAACTCGACACGCTCGACGACCGTTTTCCGCAGTCCGAGCAGCCCAGCCCATACCCTGGCATTACGCATGCCGTTGTCCCGCCATCTTCCGTTCTGACCTTCGACAAGCCAGAACCTAGGCGGGACAACGGCATGTAGTGCACAGAACGGCTTAAACCACCCACACATGCGTCAGTAGAACCACAAA
>NZ_JOJL01000126.1 GCF_000721705.1 Actinoplanes subtropicus | reverse complement strand
ACTAGTAGTGCTTTGTCATGATCTTCGCCGGTGTCTGGGTTTCTGTTGCGGGAAGCGGGTTTGGCAGGTGGGGCAGGTGCCGATGAGGCGGGCGAGCGGTGCTTGCATGCGTCGGAGTACGGCGTAGAGGGTCATTCCGGCGCAGTCGTTTTTGGGTCGAGGCGTTGCAGGGTGAGGAACGCGTGGGCGGCTGAGACCAGGGTGGTGTGGTGGTGCCAGCCTTGCCAGGTGCGGCCTTCGTAGTGGTCCAGGCCGAGGCCGGTTTTGATCTCGCGGTAGTCGTGCTCGATGCGCCAGCGTAGTTTCGCCAGCCGCACGAGCCGCCGCTTCGGGGTGTGTTCGGGCAGGTTCGACAGCCAGTATCGGGTGGGTTCGGGTTCGCTGGGCGGCCATTCGGCGATCAGCCACCGTACCGGCAGGTCACCGAAGTCGACGGCGCGGCGGTGTACCAGGCTGGCCGGGCGTAGCCGCAGGAACACGAAGTGGCTGCGCATCATCCGGATCCGGCCGCCGCGACGGCGTGAGCCCGGCCGCCAGGCGACCTGCCGGACGGCTGCGCGGCCGGCGGCCAGGACGTGTGTTTTGAGGCTGGGCGCGGCTTCCCGGTAGATCAGCGGCGGGCGGCGGCCGGCGCCTTTGTAGGGCGGTGCGGTGCGTTGGGTGTCTTCGGTGAACGCGGTGTGGGCGCAGTTCACGCCGACGATGTAGGGCAGGTGCCGGTTGTCGAGTTCCTGGCGGAACTCGGCGGCGTCGCCGTAGCCGGCATCGGCGACGATCAGCGGCGGGCGCAGGCCCCAGCCGATCGCCTCGTCGATCATGTCCAGGCCCAGGCGCCACTTCTCGCGGTGTTTCGCGTCGGCCGGCATCCCGGCCTTGCGGCGGCGTTCGCCTGCCTCGGGCGCGGCCGGGTCCCAGGACTCGGGCACGAACAGCCGCCAATCGGCCGGGCAGGACGCGGTGTCGGTGACCAGGTTCAGACTGACCCCGATCTGGCAGTTGGTGACTTTCCCGGCCGTGCCGGTGTACTGCCGGGCCACGCACACCGACGCGGTGCCGCACTTGAGCCAGCCGGTGTCGTCCAGGGCCCACGCGTTCGGGCTGATCGCTTCGTGCATCCGGACCGCGAGCCGTTCGCGTACCGCGGTGGCGTCCCACGGGCTGTTCGTGACGAAATGGTTCAGCGCCTGCTCGTTTGGCCCCGCAAGCCGGGCAGCCATCGGCTGGATCGACTTACGTCGTCCGTCGAGCATCAGCCCACGCAAGTAGTAGCCGGCCCGGTCCTGCCAGCCCGAGCGGGTCAACGGCGTGAACACGTCCGCGACGAAGTCGTCCAGATCAACGGCGAGACGGTGCACAGCAACGGTGTCCATGCCTTGACGACACCAAGATCAAGCCACAGCTGTCACCATCAACCACCCAAAAGATGACAAAGCACTACTAGG
>NZ_JOJL01000125.1 GCF_000721705.1 Actinoplanes subtropicus | reverse complement strand
CTAGTACGGCAGCCGCCATTCGTGATCATGGCTGGAATTCGAGGCTGAGGCGGCGGGCGTAGTGGGCTCGTCTGGCTCGTGCCTGGTGCTGCAGTCGCCAGTTCGACCAGTGCAAACGGTGTGTGGTGCTGCCGGTGGGGTGCAGGATCAGGATGTTGATCAGGCGGCGAATTTCGTTGGCGCTCAGCCGGACACGATCTGGCTGAGCGTGATCGTCGAGGGTGTCGGCGGCGCAGATCGCGAGGATGGCGAGGGCGGCCAGGGCGAGGGTGGTGAAGCGGTGCCAGGATTGCCATTGGCGGACTTGGTGCTGGTCGAGACCGACCTGGCCTTTCGCGGTTTGGAATCCTTCTTCCACGATCCAGCGGGTTCCGGCCACGTGCACAAGTTGCGTGAGGCCGGCCGGTTCGGGTGTCCAGCAGCGGTAGAAGGCCAGCTCACCGGTGGTGTAGTTGCGTCGGATGAGCAGGCTGTGCCGGCCGTCGTCAGGGCCGGCCGGGTCGCCGTCGGTGCCGACGTCGGTGAGCCAGGCCCAGTCGTAGAGACGTGGCCCTTTCGAGCCGGTGCCGGCGCTGCGCCGGGTCCACGCCCAGGCCGGTAGGCCGGCGGCGAGATGGTCGGCCCGGCGGCGGGTCTTACCGCCGTCGATGGGGACGAGGTGGTCGCGGGAGATGGCCAGGACGTAGCCCAGGCGCAGCCGGCGGAGCCGGGCGCGCAGCACGGTGTTGTTGCCGTAGGCCTCGTCCGCGGTGACCCATCGGGCCGGTGTGGCGGCGTCAAGCGCGGCGGTGATCATGTCGTCGGCCAACTGGGAGCGGGTGGCGAACGTGATGGTGGCGGGGATGCCGGCCTGCTCACGGCGCTGCCGGTCGGTGGTCCAGGACTCGGGCAGGTAGATCCGGCGGTCGATCAGGGTGTGTCCGCGCCGGCTCGCGTAGGCGAGGAACACGCTGACCTGGGCGTTCTCGACCCGTCCCGCGGTGCCGGTGTATTGGCGCTGGACGCCGACGGTGTGGACGCCTTTCTTCAGGTCGCCGGTCTCGTCGACCACCAGCACGCCGTCGGGGTCGCCGAGCCGGTCGATCACCACCTGCCGCACGTCGTCGCGGACGGCGTCGGCGTCCCACTTCGCGCGGTACAGCAGCCGCTGCATCGCGTCCGGGCGGTCGTATCCGGCATACTCGGCCAGCTGCCAGCTCGTCTTGACCTCGAGGTCGGCGAGCAGGCCGGTGACGAACTCGGCTGCCGCCCGTCGCGGCTCGACCCGGACGAACCGGCCCGCGAAACGATCGAGTACCAGGGCTGAAACCCGCCGCCAGCCGGCGGCGTTTAGGCTGTGACCAGCGGCCACCGCAAGATTTCGATGTTTGTCCACAACAGACTCAAGATCACGCGGTGGCCGCCCTGTTCCCGCCGGCCTCAGCCATGATCACGAACGGCGGCTGCCGTACTAG
>NZ_JOJL01000124.1 GCF_000721705.1 Actinoplanes subtropicus | reverse complement strand
CACGGGCACGGCAAAGTCGGAGAGTACGCGACTGAGGGCTCTGTGTTGATGTCCAGAGTGGATTTGACGGGGCGGGCACGGCTCCGGTGATCTTGAGGTTCTCGACGCCTTCGGATCACCCTGTGGAGTACCGTGCCCGCGCCTGCATCATTGCTGATCAACGCTGTCCAAGGCCAGCCGGACGGTGAGACACGACCGGTCCTGCTGGGTCGCAATGGGCAGGAAGGCCTGATCACGGCCTTGTCGGAGGTTCCCGATCCGCGCGACGCGCGGGGTATCCGGCATCGGTTACCGACGGTGCTCGGGTTGGCTCTGGCTGCGGTGCTGGCTGGTAGCAGGTCGGTGTACGCGATCGGGCAGTGGATCGCCGGGTCGTCGCAGAAGACGCTGAGAACGTTCGGTGCCCGGATCGATCCGGGCACCGGCCGGTATGCCGGTCCGGACGAGAAGACCGTGCGCGGGTTGTGTGCCCGGCTCGACGGTGACGTGCTGGACGCCGCGGTGGGTCGGTGGCTGCAGCGGCGGGCCTTGGCCGCGGCCAGGGCGAAGACCCGTACCGGCCGGCATCCGTCACGGGATCGCAAAGCCCGCCGCCGGGCGAAGGCCGCCGGCCAACGCCACCGGCGTAAGAGCACACGTGGCCGGCACCGGCCGCGGCTGCCGCAGATCGCGGTGGACGGCAAGACCAGCCGCGGCGCCAAGACCGCTGCGAACCCGGCGCCGCACCTTCTGGCCGCGCTCACCTGCACCGGTGTGGTGCTCGCCCAGCGCCAGATCGCGAGCAAGAGCAACGAGATCACCGCGTTCGTGCCGCTGCTGACACCGCTGGACCTGACCGATCATGTGATCAGTGCCGATGCGATGCAGACGCAACGCACGCATGCCCGATGGCTGCGGGAGAGCAAGAAGGCGCACTTCGTGTTCCCGGTGCTCGACAACCAGCCCTTGCTGTTCGACTCCCTCGACGCCCTGGACTGGGCTGATGTTCCGGTCACCGCGTGGACGGTGGACAACGACCGGGGCCGGCATGAACTGCGCACCATCCAGGTCCTGCCCACCCCGCCCGATCTGAACTTCCCGTACGTCGCCCAGGTGTTCCTGATCGAGCGGACCGTCACCGCTGGCGGCAAGACCACCTACCAGGCGATGCTGTACGTCACCAGCCTCACGGCGAAGCAGGCCGACCCCGCGGACCTGCTGGCCTATGTCCGCCAGCACTGGGGAATTGAAGTTCTTCACTGGATCAGGGACGTGACCTTCGGTGAGGACGCTTCCCGCATCCGCACCGGCAACACGCCCCGCGTCATGGCAACACTACGAAACGCAGTGGTCAGCCTGCTCAGAATCCACGACACCACCAACATCGCCGCCGCGATGCGTTACAACGCCCGCAAAAACCGCCGGATCCTCAAACTCCTACAGCTCCTACCAGCCTAAACGCAAACCCGGCCGACTTTGCCGTGCCCGTG
>NZ_JOJL01000123.1 GCF_000721705.1 Actinoplanes subtropicus | reverse complement strand
AGCCGGTTGAAGCCCCATGCGTACATGCGGTCGATTTGTCCGGGGTCGCCGATGATGCCGGTCAGGGTGCCGCCGGCGAGCATGGTGGACCACTGGTTTTGTCCGACCCAGCCGGGTGAGGCCCAGTTGGCGTCGTTGTAGGTGTTGCACCGGTTCGCGGTGTTGGGTTTGTCGACTTCGCAGGGCAGGTAGTTGAAGCCGTTGCTGGTTTGGTTGCGGCCGATGACGGTGTTCAGGGAGTTGAGCAGGTTGGTGTAGGCGGTGTCGGCCCAGCTGGCCTCTGCGGTTTGGCCGATTTTGGTGGCGATGTAGCGGTAGGAGGCGAGCATTTGCAGGGCGGAGAAGTTGGAGAACAGCCACCGTCCGGTGGAGTCGTTGTCGAAGTTTTCGGCCAGGGTGCCGTCGGCGGCGAGTTGGGAGGTGTAGCGGTTGCGGGCGATGGTGTAGAGGCTGGGCCCCCATTTACTCGCGGTGGTGGCGTCGTCGTGGAAGTACTGGTTGATGAAGGTGGTGTCGCCGGTTTGGGCGAGGTATTGGGCCCAGGCGCCCATGGTTTTCCAGACGCCGTCCCAGTACCAGTTCGCGCCGACTTCGTCGAAGGTGGTTTGTTCGGAGATCCGGGCGGTCAGTAGCAGGTTTTGCGCGTCGTGGAAGTCGCCGGTCTCGAATTTGGTGGTCAGTTCGCCGGGGACGTCGTGGTTGAGTAGCCAGGCGTAGTTGTTGGCCGCGGAGAATTCGGCCATGCCGACCTGCATCATCAGGTTGTAGATCGTGCCGGCTTTGTAGGCGTTGATCATCGCGGTGCCGGGGTTGGTCAGCCCGCCGGTGTTCGGCAGGCTGAGATCGGGGAGGGTGAGCGTGGTGGTGTCGGCGAGGCGGCTGTTCCAGTAGGTGGTCATCTGGTGGTAGGCGGTGTCGTAGCTGGGCGCGCCGGCTTGCAGGGTGCTGCCGGTGGGCAGGGTGGCGCCGGTGCCGAAGTTGTCGATCGCGACCACGAAGTCGTGGTTGCTGGTCGCCCCCGGTGCGACGGTGTCCAGGGCGGTGCTGGTCAGCCGCAGCAGGTTGGGGCCGCTACCACCCGGCGGCACGGTCACCGAGCTGGTGCCGTTGTTGGTGATCGAGACCCGGGTGTAGACCAGCACGAACGGGTTCCCGCCGATGGTCACCTTGTCCGCGAAGTCCTTGATGCTGATACCCACGGTGCCCGAGGTACGGGTGGTTTTCATCGCCGGCAGATAACCGGCGTCCTGGGTCCACTGCACCGACTGGGCGCCCGGGTTCCCGCCGTAGGTGTAAGCACTGAACGAGTACATGCCGCCGCAGATGCTCGTGCCGCCCGCGTTGTAGGTGCTGTTCACCCCCCGGGCGAAGAACGAACCCGACAGATACCCGAACGCCGGCCAATAGTTGCCGTCCCAGCCCAGCGCCGTCTGATTCGAGAAACCCTGCCCGTACGGATCAGCCGGCGTC
>NZ_JOJL01000122.1 GCF_000721705.1 Actinoplanes subtropicus | reverse complement strand
GCAGAGCAAAGACATCCCATGTGCTTAGGTTGTCAAGCGGCGGCTTGGTTGGGGTGGTGTGACCAGGCGGTGGTCTCGTTGTAGGGGGTGCCGGTTTTGAGGCAGCCGTGCAGGATGCCGACGAGTCGGTTGGCGAGTTGGCGGAGTGCGGGGTTGTGGCCGAGGCCGCGGGCGCGTTGCTTGTCGTAGTAGGCGCGGGCGCCGGGTGAGCGCAGCAGCGCGGCGAACGCTTGGCCCATGAGGGCGTCGATGAGCCGGTCGTTGTGCACGTAGCGGGCGAGGACGGTCTTCTTTTTGCCGGACGCGACGGTGATCGGGCTGGTCGCGGCGTAGTTCTTACGGGCCTTCGCCGATGCGTAGCGGTTGTGGTCGTCGCCGAACTCGGCGAGCACCCGGGCGCCGAGGACCGGCCCCAGTCCGGGCTGGGATCGGATGATCTCAGCGTCCGGGTGCCGGCCAAAATGCGCCTCCACCTCGCCCTGCAACGTCTTGACCTGCTCGTTGAGGGTGCCCAGCACCGCGACCAGTGCCCGGGTTGAGGCGGCGTAGGCGGCGACGACCACGGCCGGGCGGCCCAGCTGCGGCGCGCGGAGCACCGTCTGGATCGCCGCGGCCTTGGCCGGGATGTCCCGGCGGCGGGCGCGTTTGAGCGCAGCGCTGATCTGACTCAGACTCAACCGGGCGGCTGTCTGCGGGTCCGGGGCCTTCGCCAGTAGTTCCAAAGTGTCACCGGCGTCCAGGTCCGCGAACGCGTCCAAAGCGCCCGGGAAGTACTCGAGCAACACGTGCCGCAACCGCTGAGTCGCCCGGGTGCGTTCCCAGATCAGCGTCTGATGCATCCGGGTAACCACCTTGACCGCTTCGGCCTGCGCCGAGTCCCCGGCGATCGGGCGCAGCTGATGCGAGTCGGTGCGCACCATGTCGGCCAGCATGTGCGCGTCCGCGGCGTCGCTCTTGGCCCCCGACACGCTCAACCGTTCCCGATAGCGCGAGGCCTGCAACGGATTCACCGGGAACACCATGTAGCCGGCGGCGACCAGCGCCTGTACCCACGGGCCCCGATCGGTCTCGATCCCGACCACCACCCGCGCGGCGGCGTCCTCGGCGTCCACGTCATCACCAAGCGCCTGGCCGATCATCGCGTGCAACCGGCTGATCCCCGCGACGCCCTCCGGTAGCCGGGCCTTAGCCAGCCGGCGGCCCGCGCCGTCCATTATCTCGACGTCATGGTGATCTTCCGCCCAGTCATCTCCCACGAACAACAACCGCGTCTCCCACCCGTCGAACCATCACGGCAAGTAGCCCGCAGGAGAACTATCAGCGACCTAATGAAGCAGTGCTCACGCCACGACCGGGCGGGCACGACATCCCATCAGCGATCAACTCTCCTGGCCGACCAGCCGGGGCACGATCTTTGCTCAGGACTCAACGTCCAGGGGCACGAAGTGCTCACCGGCCAGCGGCTACCAACCCAGGAGTCTGCCCGAACGACCAACTCCTAGCACTCATTAGG
>NZ_JOJL01000121.1 GCF_000721705.1 Actinoplanes subtropicus | reverse complement strand
CTAACGGGGCTTCGCCCCAGCCCGACGAGGCATGTTGGTGGTTGAGGCGGTCGCTCGTTTGAGGGACTCCGGTCGGCGGGATCTAGACCCGTGTCCGGCGTGCCGGTCACGGTGTTTGAACCGCCCGTGGCGGTTGGTTGGCCTGCTGGCCCCCGTCCGACCGGAGCCTTCCGATGACGTTACCGCGCACCGTTGCTGAGGTGTTGTCCGAGCACGTGAGCTTCGAGGTGGAGTGCATCGACCGGATGTATCTCAACGTGTATCAGCCTCGATTGCAGCATCCGGCCGGGGCGGCGGTGTTCTTCGTCGGGCACCGCGGGCACCCGTTCGCCTCTTCAGCCCTGATGGACCCGATGTCCAAGGGTTTCGTCGCGGCCATCGACCGGTTCTGCACGCAACACGACATCCCGCGGGTGGAGTTCGCCAAGGGCCAGCGCAAGGACGACCTCGCGCATGAGTACCTGGCCCGGTTCGAGCAGCCCGAGGGAGTGCTGTTCGTGGGCCGGGCGCAGGAGAAGACCGCGGTGTTCCGCACCGAACGGCGCCGCAACCCGGTCACCGGGAAGAGTTACCCGTGGATCGTGCGGTCCACCGGCGTGGTCAACCACCTCTACGTCTACTGCGTCGACGACGACTTCGGGCCGTTCTTCATCAAGTTCTGCACGTACTTCCCTTACACCGCCAAGTTGTGCATCAACGGCCACGAGTGGGCCAAACGGCAGACAGCCAAGGCCGGCATCGGGTTCACCGCGCTGGACAACGGGTTCGCCGCCATCGATGACATCGCCGCGGTGCAGACCATCTGCGACCAGCTGAGCGCCGAGCACATCGATGCGCTGTTACGTAAATGGCTGGCCATCCTGCCGCACCCGTTCACCCCCGCCGACCGGGCCGCCGGCTTCCGCTACGACATCTCGATCCTGCAAGCGGAGTTCTCCCTGACCCAGATGCTGGACCGTCCGCTGTCCGGCCGGGTGTTCTTCGACGAGGTGATCCGGGAGAACCTCGACCTGGGCCGGCCCGACCGGGTCGGCCTGGTCTTCAACCGGCGCATCCACACCAAAGGCCCACGGGCCACACCGGGCCGGTTCCGCACCCGGGTGATCACCGACGGCGTCACCCCGAGCCTGCACATCGACTACAAACAGTCGAAGATCAAGCAGTACCACAAGGAAGGCCGGGCATTACGCACCGAGACCACCATCAACGACACCCGCGACTTCGCCATCGGTAAACGGCTGATCAACCTGCCCGCCCTGCGGGAGGTCGGCTTCACCGCCAACCGGCGCCTGCTGCGCGCCCAACACCTCAGCCACGACCCGATCCTCGGCGACAATACCTTCACCGCGATAACCGCTGCCGTCACCGTCGGCAGCCAGCACATCCCCGGCCTGCGGTTCGACCAACCCCGCACCCAGGCACTGCTGTCCGCCCTGACCGTCTTCCGCCTGCTACCCCGCGGGTTCACCAACACCGACCTACGCGCCCACCTGGCACCCCTGCTCGACCAGCCGAACC
>NZ_JOJL01000120.1 GCF_000721705.1 Actinoplanes subtropicus | reverse complement strand
AAAGGCGACTCCGAAGGGCCAAACCTTCATCTCCTGCACAGCATCGATTCCTGAAATCGCTCCTACATTGCGATCACCATTCCTCGTTCGTGGCGCACGTCATTGCGTTGTCGGGTTGCCGCTGATTACGGCGGTGATCAGCTCGTGTGGGCGGCGGTTGGCGCGTCGGGTGGCGCGGGCGATGTTGGTGTCGCCGCTGGCCCGGTGGAAACCGATCGAGGTGTTACGCAGGGTTGCCATGACGGCGGGTCCGTTGCCGGTCCGGGCTTGATGTGAATCTTCACGGAACGTGACATCCCGGACGTGATGTACGAGGTTTTCGATCAGCCATTCGGCCCTGATCCATGACTGTATGTCGCTCGGGTGGGCGTCGGCGGCGGGCAGGGAGAGGGTCAGGTACGCGGTTTCGCGGGTGGTCTTGCCGTTCTTGGTGGTGGTGCGGGTCCGGGTGATCCGGATGGCCTGCTGGGCGTGGGGAAATCCGATCCCGCCGGGTGTGTGCAGGGTGATGGCCTTGACGGTGCGGGTCTCGCGGCGGCCGTGACCGGCCTCGCGGGTCTGGTGGCCGATCGGGATCTGCGCCCAGGGCAGGGTCTTGAGCTGGGCGTGCAGCGTCGGCTGGTTTCCCTTGGCCGGGATCAGCAGGTGCGCGCCGCGCGTGGCGATCTCGGTCGCGTGGCCGACCTGCGTATGCAGGGCGTCGGCGACGAAGATCAGGCCGTGCAGGCTGCCCAGTACCTGTTCGATCGCGTCCAGCAGCGGGGCGAAGGCGGGGATTTCGTTGGACTTCGCGCTGACGGTGACCTGCGCGAGGACGATCCCGGTGCTGGTATCCAGAGCGGACAGCAGGTGGACCTGGCTGCCGTCGGGGCGGCGGGCGCCCCGCAGGGTCTTGCCGTCAACCGCGATCACCGTGCGGTATCGAGGCCCGCGGGGCCGGTCCGACGGCCGGGTCCGGGTGCGTAGCCAGCCCGCGAGGATGGTGGCGAGCAGGTCGGCGTCCAGGCGGATCAGCAGCCGCCACATCGTGGTGCTGGCCGGCACCCCGCGGCGGAAGCCGAGCCGGGCGCGGGCGATGTCGTCCAGGTCGTGCAGCCAGTCCGCGATCGCGGTCACCGAGGTCGCGCCGGCCAGGACCGCGCACACCGCGACGGCGAGGAGCCCGGCGAGCGGATAGCGCAGCCCGCGCGGGCTGCGGGGATCCGGCATCGCTGACAAGGCGTGCAGCAGACCCACCTGTTCACCCTCGGTCACCTGGCGGGTGGGTGTGTCGGTGGGGGTGGTGACAGCGGACAGTGCCGGGATCGGGCATGCTGACATCGCGGGTGAGGTCCTCAAGGCGTCCTGGAAGCGTAGAGAACTCCCATGATCACGTAGGCGGCCTCACCCGCCCTGACCGCCTCCACAGAGGCCGGTCACACCGCATAATCCCAGCTCAAGCCACCGCCTACCGAACATGCAATGGCGTGCGCCACGAACGAGGAATGGTGATCGCAATGTAGGAGCGATTTCAGGAATCGATGCTGTGCAGGAGATGAAGGTTTGGCCCTTCGGAGTCGCCTTT
>NZ_JOJL01000119.1 GCF_000721705.1 Actinoplanes subtropicus | reverse complement strand
CTGGATGAGGACGACGGCGTCATTCGCCGTGATGATGTGGTGTTTGCATGAAGAGGCCCCGCCGGCGTAGCCGGCGGGGCCCGGTCGTCGTGTTGTCGTGGTGGTGTTCAGCGTGTCGTGGTGGTGCTCATTCCGCCGTGACCTCGGCGACGGCGGCGCGTGTGCTGGATTCGTCGACGATGGCTTTCCTGCCTGCGTAGGCGGCGACGAGGGCTTGGACGGCGAGGTTGTTCACCGCTCGTGGCAGGCCGCGGGAGACTTGGTGGATCAGGGTGGTGGCGTCGTCGCTGAACAGCGTGTCCGATCGGCCGGCCAGGTTGAGGTGGTGGGCGATGTAGCTGGCGGTCTCCTTGTCGGTCATGCCGTTCATCGCGTAGCGCAGCGTGATCCTCTGGTCGAGCGCGGCGAAGGTGCCGAGCTTGATCCGACGCCGCAGGGTCGGCTGTCCGACCAGCAGGCAGGCGAATGGCGAGTGGCTGTCCATCTCGCTGTTGGTGAGCAGCCGTAGTTCTTCGAGTTGGCCGGCGTCGAGCAGGTGCGCCTCGTCGAGCACGATGATGGTGGTGCGGCCGCGTTCGTGTTCTTCGGCGGCGAGCAGGTCCATCGTCTGCGGGATCAGCCCGGCTTTGTGGAAGCGTGGGACACCGCCGAGGGCGGTCACGATGCAGCCGTAGAGGCCGCGGCCGCCGACCGCGGGGTTGCCGAGGTAGATCACGGTGTGGCGGCTCGTGTCGAGGCTGGCGAGGGCGGCGCGGACGGCGACGGTCTTGCCGGCGCCGACTTCGCCGGTGATGACACCGAGGCCGCGTTCGCTGATGCACCAGCCGATGCGGGCGACGGCTTCGGCGTGGGTGCCGTGGCGGTGCAGCATCTGCGGGGCCAGGGCCCGCCCGAACGGTGTCTTGGTGAATCCGTAGTGGGACTTGAGTTTCTCGATCACGCCGGCACCTGCGAGTCGTCGCTGGTCTCGGGAAGTTGGGAGTACTGGACCCGTTCGGCCAGGTCGGCGGCGTGCTGGGCTTCGACCAGGTGCAGGTAGTCGATCCCGGTCCGGGCCGGTGCCGGCGGTGTCGTCTCGTCGGGCCGGGCTTTGGCGTGCACGTGCCGGCCGATGCGTTGCGGGATCGCGGTGCCCATCGGGCGGCCGTGCCAGCGGACCTCGATGCTGGTGAGGTCGAACGGGTCGAAGACGAGCTCGACCTTGCGGCCGGCCAGGGCCGCGTCGACTTCGTATGTGTTGCCGTGCAGGCCGACGGTGGCGGTCTTGGTGACGGTGCGCCATTCCGACCACAAGAACGCCTCCCGCAGCTGCGCCGGTGAGGGCAGCGGCAGCGGCTGCACCGACCACCGCTCGATCGGCGGCTGCCCGGTCCCGGTGTGCTCGCGGTGGTGGTAGACGGTCTCGACCCACGCGGTGAACAGTGTGTTCAGCTGGATCATGTCGTCGAGTTCGCGACCGGATCCGATCTCGACGAGGAACTGCTCACGCACGGTCCGGAAGAACCGCTCGATCTTCCCGCGCCCCTCGGGCTGCCCCGGCCGGGAGTGCACCAGCCGGATGCCGAGCGACGCGCAGGCGCGCATCAGCTGCTTGTCCACGAACGCCGACCCGTTGTCGAC
>NZ_JOJL01000118.1 GCF_000721705.1 Actinoplanes subtropicus | reverse complement strand
TGCGCGGGTTCAACGTCTCCGGCGAGGTGAAGCTCGCCGAGAAGGGCAAGCTCCCGTTCGCCGACGCCGCCGACGCCCGGACCTCCGCGCTCGCCATGCGCGACCTCACCAACGCCAACACCGTACGGTTCCTGCTCTCCTGGGACGCCGCCGAGCCGGCCCCCGGCACCATCGACACCGCGTACCTCGGCAAACTGGCCGAGCAGGCCGGCGTCTTCGCGGACCTCGGCTTCGAGGTGCTCTTCGACTTCCACCAGGACATGTTCGCCCGCTACCTGTTCAACACCGGCAGCTGGTACACCGGCGACGGCGCACCGAAGTGGCTGGTGCAGGCCGGCGGCTACCCGCAGGAGAGCTGCGGTGTCTGCGTCACCTGGGGGCAGAACATCACCCAGAACGCCGCGGTCCAGCAGGCCACGTACGACTTCTGGCACAACCGCACACTGAGCACGGCGGCCGGGTCGATCAGTGAGCGCGACGAGTTCCTGCGGTACACCCGGCAGGCGCTCCTCCAACTGCGCGCCGGCCTCACCGACGCCCAGTTCGCGCACGTGCTCGGCATCGACCCCTACAACGAGCCGTACGCCGGCAACTACGACAGCGGGCAGAACAGCCGAACCTGGGAACGGGACGTGCTATGGCCGTTCTACCAGTCGTTCCGGGCCCTGATGGACGGCGCGGGTTGGGCCGACCGCCCGGCATTCGTCGAGCCCAACATGTTCTGGAACGGCACCGTCCAGAACCAGGCCGGCGGCTTCCTCGACGCCGGCGCGATCGGGCCGCGCTATGTGTTCAACACCCACTTCTACGACCAGGCCGCCATCTCCGGGGTCGTGATGTGGGGCAAGGCCGGCGACGGGCAGGAGAGCGACGACTTCGCGCTGATCCGGGACCGCTCCGCGGCACTGTCGACACCGGCGATCGTCACCGAGTTCGGTCATCCGCTCAGCGGCTACACCTCGGACAAGGCACCGAGCGTGGACAAGGCGATGTACCAGGGCCTGGACTCCCGGCTGACCGGCGCACAGTGGTGGGGCGGCGTGGCCGGGTCCGGGCCGGTGCTGTCCGGCACGCAGTGGCAGTGGGACATCTACAGCGGCCGGCACCACGAGCTGATGAACGACAACCCGGACAAGGTCCAGACCACCGGCGACGCCTGGAACGGCGACAGCCGCTACGCCGTGCTCGTCTGGCGCTCCGGCGGCGACGGCACGGCCACCGAGGTCAAGCTCCCGGCCGGCTTCCGCAACACCATCGCCTCCGACGTCGCCTCCACGATCTCGACGGACGGCCGGACGCTTTCGCTCTCCGGGGCGGGCGCGACCGGCGTCGTCCACTACGCCCTCATCGCCGACGCCACGGCCCCCTCGGCCGCAGTCCTGACCGCGGCGAAGACCGAACTGGCCGGCTGGGCGGCGGCCGCCTTCCCGTCCTGACACCCGCGCGGGAGGATAGCGTCCACGTGGTGGAAGCGTTCTCCCGCAACGGCATGCTGTTCACGGTGTTGGACGAGGGGCCGGTGGACGCGGAGACAGTCGTGCTCCTGCACGGGTTCCCGCAGAGCGCGCGATCGTGGCTCGGCGTTTCCCGGCCCCTGCTCGCGGCCAGTTACCGGGTCGTCGCACCGGACCAGCGCGGTTACACCCCGCAGGCCCGGCCCCGGTCCCGGCGGGCCTACCGGCTCGACGAGCTCGTGGCCGACGTCGTAGCGCTTGTCGATGCCACCGGGGTGGAACGGGTTCACCTGGTCGGCCACGACTGGGGTGGCGGGGTCGCGTGGATGGTCGCCGCCACGCGACCCGATCGCCTGCATACCCTCACCGTCGTTTCCGCGCCGCATCCGCGCGCGGCGGTGCAGGCCATGCTGAGCAGTCGGCAAGCTCTTCCATCCGGTCGCGGGGAGGCCGGTACGCCGTGGCAATGCTCAAGCCATCCTGCGGGTGCCGAAACCTTATCCGTCCTGGTCACGGTCATGCTGGTCGCTGATGCGTGCGGCCGGCGCCTGGGGTGGATTCCGGCGGCCAGCTCTCGACGGTGATCTGCGCCGGGCACTGCGCGAGGATGACTTGCTGTGCTGCTGCGACTGGCCTATCTCGGCGTGACCAACGCGCTCGCTCTACTATGGCTGTTGCCTATGAGTGACCGCGACAAAGAAGCCGAGATCCTCGCGTTGCGGCATCAGGTCATGGTTTTGTAACGGCAGTTGCGCGGCGATCGGGTGAGGTTCGCCCCGGCTGACCGGGCCTGGCTGGCCGCCCTGCTGCACCCCCACCTGCGCGAGTACGAACATCACCACAATGAACACCGGCCACACAGGAGCATCGGCAACGCCCGACCACTGCGGCCCCTGCCCGACCCGATCGCTGAAGCCGCCGCGCTGACACAGCTCAACGTCCGCCGACACGACCGGCTCGGCGGACTCCTCCATGAATACGACCACGCCGCTTGACCAGCACGGACGGCATTCTCGGCACTCACAAGGCCGGCGGGGGAAAGCGGATTGGCTCGGATCGCGGCAAGATGAGGACGCCGTCTTGACACTACGATCCCGGAGCATGGGGCTTATCTCGGGGCCGCCTTCGTGCTGGATCGTGACGCCCGGCTGCAAGACAACCTGTGTGACTGGGCGTGTTATATGGCGATCGATCAGTCGTCGGATGGCCTTGCGGTAGATGTTGGGCAGCGGACAAGGCGCAGCTTGGGCACCGGAGTTGGCGCGCGCCGCACCGTGCGGCCGATTGCAGAAGAGGGTCGGCTGCCCCGCGACGGTCCATCCGCCAGACACGGAGGGTGACGACGTGCGTTAGTTGGTCTGCCCTATCGGCGGC
>NZ_JOJL01000116.1 GCF_000721705.1 Actinoplanes subtropicus | reverse complement strand
GGGTCTGTCGCTGATCTTGTGACGGGCGTCGGGCTGGTCCATGATCAGCGTGGTGCTCTCAAGCCTGATCAAGGTCCTTTCGCATCTGTCCAACGTGGTCGTCGAGGTGGTCGAGCGGTCGGCCGCTGTGATCGTTGTGCGGGCGCGGTCGCGTTCGCGCCGGGGTCGGTGCCCGCGGTGCAGGAGGATCTCCGCACGCGCGCATGGCAGGTATCGGCGCCGGCTGGCCGACGCGGCGCTCGGCGGCCGCGCTGTGGTCATCGATTTGTTGGTCCGTCGATTCAAGTGCGTGTCGCCGGCGTGTCCGGCGGTGACGTTCGCCGAGCAGGTGCCGGGCCTTACGCATCCGCACAGCCGGCGCACGCCGGTGCTGCAGCACCAGCTTGTGCAGTTCGCGGTGGCGCTCGCGGCGCGGCCGGCGGCCCGGCTCGCGGGGCGGCTGGGCGTGAAGGTCGCGAAGGACACCCTGCTGCGTCTGGTCCGGTCCCTGCCCGACCCGCCGGTCGGCGACCTGCGGGCGGTCGGCATCGACGACTTCGCCCTGCGCCGCCGGCACGTCTACGCCACGATCATCGTCGACCTCGAGACACGGCGCCCGGTCGAGGTGCTCGAGGGCCGCGAGGCCGGACCGGTCGCCGCCTGGCTGGCGCAGCATCCGGAGATTGAGGTGGTGGCCCGTGACCGTGCTCGGGCCTACGCCGAGGCCGCCCGCACCGGGGCACCCCAAGCCCAGCAGGTCGCAGACCGCTGGCATTTGTGGAAGAACCTGTGCGAGGCGGTCGACAAGACCGTCGCCGCGCACCACGGCTGCGTCAAGACGGCGTTCGCCGCCGCCGAACCACCACCGGCCGAGCAGCCGGCGCCACCGCTGCCGGACCAGCACTGCGACGTGCGCGGCCGGCCCCGGGCGCTGGTCGCCCGCACCACCGAACGGCACCAAGCAGTTCAGGAACTCGTCGCGGCCGGCCGGTCGCTGCGCGGCATCAGCCGTGACCTGGGCCTGGACTACTACACCGTGCGCCGCTACGCCCGCGCCGGCAGCCTGGACGAACTCATCGCCCCGGCGATCGATCGCCGTACCGTGCTCGATGAGTTCAAGCCCTACCTGTATGAGCAGTACTGCCAGGGCCACGGCAACGCGTCCGAGCTGTACCGGCAGATCCGGGCGCAGGGCTTCACCGGCGGCCTGGCCACCGTCAGCCGCTATCTGCGCCTGCTCAAAGCCGGGAAGACCGCCCCGCCGGCGGCGCGACCGGTCCCGGCACCCAGGACCGCCGCGAGTTGGCTGCTGACCCACCCGGATCGGCTCGGGCCCGAGCAGGCCCGCACCCTCGGCGACGTCCAGGCCGCCTGCCCCCACCTGGACGCCGCAGCTCGGCACGTGCGCGGCTTCGCCGCCATGCTGACCAACCTCACCGGCCAAGACCTGCCGACCTGGATCGAGCAAGTCCGCCGGGACGACCTCCCGCACCTGCGCCAGTTCGCCGAAGGACTCACCACCGACCTCGACGCGGTCACCGCCGGCCTCACCACGTCCTGGAACTCCGGACAGGTCGAAGGCCAGAACACCAGAGCCAAGCTCGTCAAACGCCTCGGCTACGGCCGCGCCAACTTCGACCTACTCCGCAAACGCATCCTTCATCCAGCATGAGCCACCGTCACAAGATCAGCGACAGACCCCGTTCATCCGTACGTGGCTGGGCACATTCACGCGTACCCCGACA
>NZ_JOJL01000115.1 GCF_000721705.1 Actinoplanes subtropicus | reverse complement strand
CTTATCGGGTCGTCTCGCAGTGGACCGGCGGGTTCCAGGGCGAGGTCACCGTCGCCAACGGCTCCTCGGCGGGCTCCACGGGCTGGAACGCGACGTTCACGTTTGCCAATGGCCAGACCGTCACCCAGGCCTGGAACGCCACCGTCACCCAGTCCGGCGCCACGATGACCGCCCGCAACGTCGACTGGAGCGGACGGCTTGCCGCCGGCGGCACCGCGACGTTCGGGTTGCTCGCCTCGTCGGCCATCACCAACGCGGCCCCGGCCGTGACCTGCACCGTGAACTGAAAGGAAGACGCCGATGTACCGGTCGACCATCGCGGGGGCCGCGGCCGTCACCGTCGCCGCGGGACTCGTATTGACGAACGCCCTCGCCGCGCACGCCGCCGCAGGCTGCCGGGTCACCTACACGGTGACCAGCCAGTGGCAGGGCGGCTTCGGCGCCAGCGTCGATGTCACCAACCTCGGCGACCCTCTCACCGGCTGGCGGCTGACGTGGTCGTTCACCGCTGGGCAGACGATCAGCCAACTGTGGAACGGCACAGCGACCCAGTCCGGGGCGCAGGTCACGGTGGTCAACGCCGGGTGGAACGGGGGCATCGGTACCGGCGGCAGCGTCGACGTGGGCCTCAACGGGTCGTGGACCGGCGGCAACCCGGCGCCGACCGACTTCGCCCTCAATGGGGTCGCCTGCACCGGCAGCACGACGCCCACCACCGCGCCCACCTCCAGCGCCCCGGCGACCGGCGTCCTCGACCAGGTGAGCACGCCGAGCCGAGTTCGGGTGGCCGGCTCCGGAGCCCAGTACACCTGGCCCGGCACGTACTTCGAGGGGCGGTTCCGCGGTACCGGCGTCGGGCTGGTCCTCAACGACTCCAACAACGACTACGTCGTCCAGGTCGACGGGTCCACAGTGGCCACGCTTGTGACGCCCGGTCAGACCACCTATTGGATCCGCAACCTGGCCAACGGCGACCACACCGTACGGCTCGCGAAGCGTACGGAAAGCCCGTGGGCCGTGGGTGAGTTCGACGGTCTCGTCGCCGACGCCGGTGGCACGATCCTCGCGAAGCCGATCGCCCACACCCGGCAGATGGAGTTCATCGGCGACTCGTGGACCGCCGGCTACGGCGACATGTCCACGACCCGCGACTGCAACAGCAACGGCGGCGTCACCCGCAACACCAACGCCGACGTCTCCTTCGGCGCGCTCACCGCCAAGGCGCTGAACGCCGACTACCAGATCGACGCGTGGTCCGGCCTCGGCATGGTACGCAACTACAACGGCCAGAACCCGAGCTACGACTTCCGCACCTACTACGACTCCGACCTGCAGGCCCTCTACAACAGCCAGGCATGGCAGGTGCCGAGCACGTGGCGGCCGCAGGTCATCGTGATCGGCCTCGGCATCAACGACTTCTCCACCGCCCTTAACGCCGGCGAGCGGTGGACCACCATCGACCAGCTGGCCGCCGCCTACCGTACGGCCTACCTGGGATTCATCGACAAACTGCGGACCCGGTACGGCGCGAGCGCGTTCATCGTGCTCACCTACCCCGACCTGTCCTACCAGACCACCGCGTTCGCCGACTCGGTCCAGCAGATCGTGCAGACCCGCAACGCCGCGGGGGACGCCCGCGTCTCCGCGCTGTACTACGACAACGCCGCCCTCGGGCTCGACCTGCTCGGCTGCGACTGGCACCCATCGCAACACGACCACCAGATCCTCGCGACGGCGATCACCCAGCACCTCGCCACGCTGCCACTCACCTGGTGAGGGCAACTCGTCGGCACGGAGAGCTATACCAGTG
>NZ_JOJL01000114.1 GCF_000721705.1 Actinoplanes subtropicus | reverse complement strand
CCGGCCGCATCAAGGCCGGCAACAGCTACCGCCGAACCACGATCCGGCCGTCGTGATCGCGATGGACGCCCCGGTACGGCGTCGGCAACGCCTCGGCGGCGTGATCAACGAGTACCACCGAGCAGCCTGATGAGATCTTCAAAGTGCCAGCTCACGGACACGCACGGAGTTTCGGCACGGTACAGGGTGGTGCCCTGGTTCTGGAGGTCGCGCGGGGTGTTGTGGTCGGGATAATCACAGGCTTTCCAGGAAGGCGAGCAGGTTGTCGGTGGGGCGGTATCGACCGGGCTTGATCATTGGTGGTGTGGTGCGGGCGAGGGCTCGTTCCTTGATGGTCATGTCGGCGTGGAGGTAGAGCTGGGTCGAACGGGTGTCGGCGTGGCCCAGCCAGAGAGCGATCACCGCGGTGTCGACGCCGGCGTGCAGGAGCGACATGGCGGTCGTGTGCCTCAGGACGTGCGGGGTGACCTTCTTGGTGGCCAGGGAGGTGCACTGCTGGCCGGCGCTGTTCTTGTAGACGGCGATGCGGCGTTCGATGGCGTCGTCGCTGAGCCGTCGCCCGGTGCGGGTCGGAAAGAGGGGGTCCTCGCGCAGACCGGCACGTTCGTGGAGCCAGACCCGTAGCACTGCGGTGGTGGAGGCGGTGAGCGGGACGCAGCGCTGTTTGCGGCCTTTGCCGGTGCAGCGCACGTGTGCGCCGGTGTCGAGTTGAACGTCGCTGGTGTTGAGGCCGATGAGTTCGGAAAGGCGTAGTCCGGTCTGGATGGCCAGGGTCATCAGGGCGCGGTCTCGGCGGCCTTCCCAGCGGCCGGTGTCCGGGGCGGCGAGCAGGGCGTCGACCTCGTCGGCGGTCAGGAAGGACACTGTGGTGTGCCGGTCGAATCGCTTCTGGGGTATGGCCAGGACTTGTTGGATGAGTTGGGCGTGTTCGGGATGGCGCAGGGCGGCGTAGCGGAACAGGGAGCGCAGTGCGGCTAGCCGGCCGTTGCGACTGCGGGCGCTGTTGTGCCGGTCCGTCTCGAGGTGATCCAGGAAGGCGGAGATCACGTCGGCGCCGAGGTCGTCGAAGTCCAGATCGGATGGAGCTTTGCCGGTGTGGTTCTGCACGAACCGCAGCAGAAGCCGGAAGGTGTTGCGGTAGGCGGTGATCGTGCGAGGGCTGGCCTGGCGTTGTCGGGTCAGTCGCTCGGTGAAGAACAGCTGCAGGGTCGGGGCGAGCGTCGTCATGATCGGGCCTCCTGGATGGCTTGCAGCCGGGCCGCGGCCAGCGCGAGCAGGTCGGGTGCAGCCGACAGGTACCAGTAAGTGGAGACCGGGTCGCGGTGGCCCAGATAGATCGACAGCCGCGGCAGCATGGCGTTGACGTCGTGGCCGGCTTGATACCAGGCGATCAAGGTGTGGACCGCGAACGAATGCCGCAGATCGTGGATGCGGGGCCGGGCCGGTGAGGTGGCGCCGACGCCGGTGGCGTTCACCAGCCGGCGGAACTGCGCGCCGAAGTGCGGATAGCGGATGGCGGTGCCGGCGGTGGACACGAAGAATGTCGACGCCGACGGCCGGGGCTGGGCGTGGTCGCGGTGTTCGGCATATCGGGCGAGAGCCTGCCGGGTCGACGCCGCCAGGGGCAGTTCCCGGGACTTGCCGAATTTCGAGGCCAGCACCGTGATGACACCGTCGTCCCAGTCGATGTCGTCGCGGTGCAGACGAAGTGCCTGTCGGCGTACTGGTGAATGTGCCCAGGTAGGTACGCGTGAACGGGGTCTGTCGCTGATCTTGTGACGGGCGTCGGGCTGGTCCATGATCAGCGTGGTGCTCTCAAGCCTGATCAAGGTCCTTTCGCATCTGTCCAA
>NZ_JOJL01000113.1 GCF_000721705.1 Actinoplanes subtropicus | reverse complement strand
CTAGAAGGCTTGGGCGGCGGAAGCCGTGAAAGTTGAGTCGGGTTTTGTTGATCGTGGTCGGTTTCTGGTGTGGTGATGGGGAATCGGCTGTCATGCGGCGAGGCCGGCTTGTCGGCTGAGGTTGTCGAGGGCGTGTTGGTAGGCGCGGGCGGCGGCGCGCAGCGGTGATGGTGCCGGCGGGTCGGGGTCGGCGAGTTCGGCCAGGCCGGTGCGTAGGTATCGGTCGTGCAGGCGGGTGAGGAACAGGGCGTGGTGCAGGCCGGTGTCGGTGACCTGGTAGCGGTGGCTGCCGGGGATGCGGGTGATCAGTCCGTGGTGGCGTAGTCGGCGCAGGTCGTAGCCGGTTCGGCTGGTGGTGATCTGATCGGGGGTGTGTCCGAGCAGGTCGGCGGTGTGCTGGCGCAGGTCGTGGCTGGTGAAGCCGGCGGGTTGCTGCCGGAACTGGCACAGGGTGGCCAGCAGCGCGTGGGCGCGGGGGTCGGTCAGGCGGAGCCCGGCAACGCGGGCGCCGGTGCTGGTGGTGACCGGTTGGCAGATGGCGGTGATCGCGGTGGTGCCGTCGGCGGGGTCGTGGCTGATGGTTTGGACGCGCAGCAGGCGCCGGTTGGCGGTGAAGCCGATCTGCCGTAGGGCGGGCAGGTTGTGCAGCCGTTTGCCGATGGCGAAGTCGCGGGTGTCGTTGATGGTGGTCTCGGTGCGCAGCGCGCGGCCGAGTTTGTGGTACTGCTTGATCCGGCTGGTCTTGTAGTCGATGTGCAGGCTGGGTGTGACGCCGTCGGTGATGATCCGGGTGCGGAACCGGCCGGGGGTCCGGTGCCGGCCCTTGCCGACGATTCTGCGGTCGAAGATCAGGCTGACCTGGTCGGGGCGGCCGATGTCGAGGTTGTCCCGGATGACCTGCTCGAAGAAGATCCTGCCGTCGACGGGCCGGTCGAGGGTCTGGGTCAGGGAGAACTCGGCTTGCAGGATGGAGATGTCGTAGCGGTAGCCGGTGTCCTGGTCAGCCTCGGTGAACGGGTGCGGCAGGATCCGCAGCCATTTCCGTAGCAGCGCGTCGATCTTCTCCGCCGACAGCCCGTCGCAGATGGCCTGCACCGCGGCCGGGTCCTGGCAGGTGGCGAAGCCGTTGTCCAGGGCGGTGAACCCGATCCCGGCCTTGACCGCCTGGCGTTTGGCGTACTCGTTGCCGTTGAGACACAGCTTCGCGGTGTACGGGAAGTAGGAGCTGAACTTGAGGAAGAACGGGCCGAAGTCGGTGTCGACGCAGTAGAAGTACCACTGGTTGACCATCGCGGTGCTCCTGACGATCCACGGGTAGGTCTTCCCGGCCGTGTTGCGGCGTTTCTCGGTGCGGAACACGCTGGTCTTCTCCTGGGCCCGGCCGATGAACAACACCCCCTCCTCGGCGGTGAAGCCCGCCAGGTGTTCGTGCATCACGTCGTCCTTGCGCTGGCCCTTGACGAAATCGACGATCGGGATCCGGCCTTGACACGCGAACGTCTTGATCGCCGTGACGAACGCCTCGGTGATCGGCGCGAGGACCGTGCTGGAGATCACCGGGCGGCCCAAGTGATACCGGATGAACCCGGCCACCGCCCGGGGATGCTGCAACCTCGGCTGGTAAACGTTGCAGTACATCCGATCGATCGACTCGATCTCGAAGCTCACATGACGGTTCAGGACATCACCGGCGCTGCGCGGTAGCGTCATGACAAGGCTCCGGTCGTCGAGGATCGCCTCACGGCAACCAACCGCTTTGAGCGGTTCAACGAACGGGACCGGGAAACCGGTCACCGTCTATCCCACGACCGGAGCCCCCACCACGACACGCCCCGTCGGGCTGGGGCAGAGCCCCGTTAGAC
>NZ_JOJL01000112.1 GCF_000721705.1 Actinoplanes subtropicus | reverse complement strand
CGACTGACCAACGTAAGAGCCCGTTGTCAAGTCGGGTGATTGGTGTTGGTTGATCAGGTTTGTTCCCTGGTGATGCTGGTAGTGGTGTCGTGCTGGGCCGGTCGGTGAAGAGCCGGTCGGCTCGGTGGGCATGGGTGTAGACCGGGCCGCTCGGTTGTCGGCCTGGCTGGCTGGTTGTGGTGTTTTCCCTGGTACCGGGTGTGGTCGGGGGCTCCGCCGCGGGTTCCGCGTCTCTACGTAGATCGTCAAACGGGCTGGTCCGCTGTTGGTGGCGGGGTCCCGACAGCGTGCAATCGAGCTTGTGCGGAGCGCGGCGGGGCGGCCCTTGGTCAGTCACGAGCTTGGTGGCTCAACGCGCGGTCGGGCTCGCCCCGCCGGTAGGGGAAAGGTCTATGCGGTTGTCGGTGGTCGTGTCACGCGACGCCGGTGTGTGTTCAGGCGGCCACCATGGTGATGGTGGGCCGGCCGGTGCGCCGTTGTCCGGTGGCGATGTCGGGGTCGAACGGCCGGCGGCTGGTGACGATGGCGTGCAGCCAGCGCAGCAGGGTCGCCGCGCACGCGGCGCGGGCTTGCGCGGGGGCCAGGCGGTCGGTGTCGCGGCGGGTTAGGTGGGTGAATTTGGCGTGCAGCACGCTGTTGTGGGGCAGGGCGCCCCAGACCGCGCGCCAGGCGGCGAGCCGTAGTCCCGGCCGGCCCCGCCTCGATAGGCGAGTCTGGCCGCGGAAGGTGGCCGAGGTGTTCTCGGCCGGGTTGAGCCCGGCGTGTTTGACCACGCTACGCGCGGACGCGAAGCGGGACAGGTCGCCGGTCTCGGCCAGGATCACCGCCGCGCCGACCGCGGACAGGCCGGGGATCGAGGTCACCAGAGCGGTCAGGCCGAGTGCGTCGAGCACGCCGGCCATCCGGTCCTGGGTATCGGCCAGCCGCGTGTTCGTGTGCTGCCAGTCCGCGAGGACCAGGCCCGCGCGTTCCAGGGCGCCGGGCCGCTGAGCGGCCACCCCGGCCGGGTCGGTCAGGCTGGTGAAGAAGGCCCGCACGATCCGGTGATACAGCCGCGACACCCCGAACCCGGCCACCCGGGCCCGGGCGGCCATGGTGAACGCGTCCAGACCCGCCACGGCCAAGCCGGCCAGGTCGCCGCCGGCGTCGACGACCACGCTCAGGCAGGCCAGCCACGTAGTGGAGTCCAAGGGCTTGACCGCGGCGTCCAGAGCGGCCGGCCAGCAGCAGCCGAGCAGGTCGGCGATCTGCTGCTGGCAGCGGGTGGCCTCGGTGACCAGCCGGGCACGGCGGGCGCCCAGATGCCGCAACCGGGCCCAGTCCACCTCCGCGCGTTCGGGCAGGTAGCAGTCCAGCCGGGCGATCAGCTTGCCGATCAGCACCGCATCCTTGTGATCGGTTTTGTCGCGGGTGTAGTCGTCGGCCTCGCGGGCCAGGTGCACCCGCAGCGACTGCACGCACACGAACCCCATCCCGGCGTCGTCAGCCAGCTGCATCACCGACCGCCACCGGTGACCGGTCGGCTCGCAGCCGACCACCACCGCAGCGAACCCGTATCGGCCGGCCTGCCCCGCGGCCCAGTCCAGCAGGCCACCCAACGCGAACGCCTTCATCCTGACCGTGCGCCGTCCCAGCACTCGCCCGTCATGGTCCAAGACCACCGCGACCTGCTTGTCCTCACCCAGATCGATCGCCAGGATCGCCCGGTCCGCACGGATCACCCGCCGCAACTGTTCGATCCGGTCATTCCTGCGGCGATCACCCCGGGTCAACCCGCTACGCTGAACCACGAACGTCCTCCTCGATGGGTACTGGGACACCAAGCCCGCTCATCCCACCAGGGAGGACGTTCCTTGATCTCAAGCCCCTAATCCTTCGAGGTCTTTCTACGCG
>NZ_JOJL01000111.1 GCF_000721705.1 Actinoplanes subtropicus | reverse complement strand
CGATGGTACTGCACTCGGGAGGGTGTGGGAGAGTAGGACGCCGCCGGACTCAACGTACGGAAAGCCCATCCTGGGAAACCAGGGTGGGCTTTCTGCATTCCCGGGATCGGCCGGCCCCCGCTTGACAGGGAGGCGGGTCCTTCGTGGACGATTCCGGCGTGCGGATTCTTGTGGTGGGGGCAAGCGGACTGATCGGGGCGCACGTCGCGGACGCGCTGCGCGAGCGTGGGCACGAGGTGACCACGGCGGCGCGGACCGTGCGGGCGGGCGTCGACCGAGCGCTCGATGTGGTCGAGGCGGACGTCGACAAGATGCGGTCGGTGCTGGCCGGGCATGACGGGGTGGTGTTCGCCACCCGCACCGAGGAGCAGCGGCCGCTTCCCAAGCCGATCTACCCGGTGTTCCGGCGGAACATGGTCGAGCCGGTGGTCCGGCTCTTCACGGCCGGGCGGTCGGAAGGGCTGACCCGGGGCGTCCTTCTCGGGTCGTACTACACGTATTTCGACCGGCTGCACCCCGAATGGCGGCTGGCGGAGCGGAGCACGTACGTGCGCTGCCGGGTCGAACAGGCTCGGGAGGGACGGGCCGCGGCCGGGGCAGGTTTGCCGATCGCGGTGCTGGAGCTGCCCTTCGTGGTCGGCCGGAGCGGCGAGCGAATGCCGAACTGGGCCGGCCCCCTCGAATCGTGGGCGCGGTCGGGCTGGCCGTTGGTGGCGCCGGCCGGCGGCACGGCGATGACGTCGGCGCAGCGGGTCGCCTTGGCCGCCGTGGACGCGCTCGAGGCCGGCAGCAACGAGGACATCCCGATGGCGGACGAGAACCTCACCTACGCCGAGATGATCGAGCGGATCGCCGGGGCGGTCGGACGCTCACGGCGGGTCCGGCGGCTGCCGTCCGCGCTCGTACGCACATCCCTGCGAGCCGGCAGCGCCCTGCAGCGGCTGAGCGGCCGAGAGTCGGGCGTCGACCCGGCCCAGTTCGGCGACCTGTTGCTGACCGACCTCTTCGTCGACCCGCCGACGAGCCACTCCTTGGCCGACGCTTTCCGGGAGAGTTTCCCCTCGCACCAATAACCTCGCACCGACACTGCCGGGGTCGCTCGGCGCCGAGCTGGTGGCGGCGGACCGCGGCGTGATCGCCCGCGAGCGCCGCCCGGCACTCGTGCTCGACTACTTCGGCCCGTACGAGTCTGCCTGGTCGCGGCGCTGTCCGTTACTCCGTGATGGGACACGTTCGCAGCGGCCGAACGCACGCGAACCGCCTTGGCGCGTTGGAGCCTGAACACTTCGCCGGCTGATTGGCAATGTCAGGTTGGAAGCGCGGTGTTTGCCGAGGAGGGCCATGGCTTCGGATGCGGATTTGATCGGCCGGTCGCTGGATGGCGATGTCGACGCCTTCGTGGAGGTGGTCGGGCGTCATGAGGCGGCAGTCGGTTCGTACCTCGCTCGCCGGGCGGGGCGCGACGCGGCTGAGGACCTGCTGGGCGAGGTTTGGGTTGCGGCGTTCGAGTCGCGGAGATCGTACGACCGGTCGTACGACGATGCGCGGCCGTGGCTGTACGGGGTGGCGCTGAACCGGTTGCGCCGCTACTGGCGGTCCCGCCCGGCCGAGGACCTGGTCGCGGACGTGACGGACCTGGCTACCGGATGGGATCCCTGGTCGGCAGTTGACCTCGGGATGGACGCCCGGGCCGTACTCCGGTCGGCCCTGATGCTGCTCAAACCCGAAGAGCGGGAAGTCCTGAGGCTCGTCGCCTGGGAGGACCTGACCGCGGCCGACGCCGCGCGGGCGCTAGGCATGGGGTGCGTTTCTTCCTGAGTGACCTGCTCGATGAGCATCGATGTCGACCCGTTGCAGCACTCGATGGCCGGTTGGTATGGGTTGGTTGACCGGTTTGC
>NZ_JOJL01000110.1 GCF_000721705.1 Actinoplanes subtropicus | reverse complement strand
CAGGGTCGGGTCGCCCGGAGGGATTTCACCTCCGGGCTCCCACGGAACGGAGCGTGACAGTCTCCCGTCACTCCGCTCGTACCACCCTGGCCATCATCAGAGGGTTACGGACCCAGGGCCAGTGCGCGAAGTAGCGCGGGTGTTGCGCGATGATGCGTTCCCACACGACTCGGGCCTTGCGTCGGGGTCGTAGCCGCCGGTACTTCTTGCGGATCCAGCGCACCAGGTAGGAGTTGATACGCGCCAGGAGGGTGTAAAGCGCGGAGCGGTAGAACCGCCCGTAGTAGCTCATCCACCCGCGTACGACCGGGTTGATCATCTCGGCGAGTTCTGCCCAGCTCAGGTCCAACCGGCGGTGGATCTGCCAGCGTCGGACGGTTCGGCTGAGTCGTTTGAGAGCGTCCTTGCTGACCGCCGGGAGAAACGCGATGAACAGTTCCCCATGGCGGTCCTTGGCCCCGCGAGGACGAAACGTGTATCCGAGGAACGTGAACGAGGTGTCCGGGTGGACGCCTCGCCGGTTGGTGTCCTTGCAGTACACGATCCTGGTCTTGGCCGGGTGCAGGCGCAGCCCGACCTCGATCATCCTGTCCTCGATCGCCTGGCGCACCAGGTGCGCCTGGCGTTCGCTGGCGCAGTGCACCACCGCGTCGTCGGCGTATCGTTCGAACGGCACGGACGGGAACGTCCGGGCCATCCAGGTGTCGAACGCGTAGTGCAGGAACAGGTTCGCCAGCACGGGTGAGACCGCGGAACCTTGCGGGGTTCCTCGGTCTCGGGGTTGCAGGCTGCCGTCGGACTGCTGCATCGGGGCGGTGAGCCACCGTTTGACATACAGCAGTACCCAGGGCAGGTCGGTGTTCGCCTCCACCGCTTTGATCATGAGGTCGTGGTCGACGCTGTCGAAGAACGCCTGGACGTCCAGATCGACGACCCAGTCGTAGCGCCAGCACCGTTGCCGGCACGCCGCCACCGCGTCCAGCGCCGACCGTCGCGGCCGGTAGCCATAGGAATCGGGGTGGAAGATCGGTTCGACCTTCTCCTCGATCCTGCGGGCCACCACCGTCTGCGCCACTCGGTCACCCACGGTGGGCACACCGAGTGTTCTGACCCCACCCTGCGATTTCGGTATCTGCACCGCTTTCACCGGAGGCGGGAAGTAGCTGCCCGAGGACATCCGATTCCAGATCTTATACAGATTGCCTTTCAGATCTTTCTCGAACTCCCCCAGGCTGACCTCGTCGACCCCCGGCGCTCCCTTGTTCGCCTTGACTCTTTCGTACGCTTCCCAGACTTCCCACTTCGAAATCTCGAACGGTTTCTCTGACAATGTCAGCTCGCTCCTCATAGTTCCTCCCAGACCGTTATCCGTTCTGGTTGACCAGACGAACCAACTGCGGATGGCCCGGCCCCTTCGCTCCACCCCGATTACAGGGGTTTCATCACTACTACGGGCCGGTCCGCCAGCGCATCTCGCGTCGGTACTCACACCTCGCGGGCACATCCCGCTCGGCTACTCCCTCTCGCCCGTTTCCGGGACGGTATCGAGACACGCTTTCCCACGTTCCATGCAGAAGCCGCAGACCAGGCTCATGCCGCCTCCATGCCGAGCACCGCCTGGCCAGTCATCGGGCACCCGCCAGACTTATCCCGCAGCCAATAACCAGGACCACGGTTTTGATGCCTTCTTTTACGTAACGACACGTCAACAGCGGTTCGGGTTCACTCATCTTCCTGGTCCCCACCTGACGCCTCTTACGGCGCCTTTTCCACATCGCTCACCACGACGGTCTTCAGCCAACGCAGCATGTGGCGGTTTGAAGCCTCCTCCCGAAAGGCGACTCCGAAGGGCCAAACCTTCATCTCCTGCACAGCATCGATTCCTGAAATCGCTCCTACATTGCGATCACCATTCCTCGTTCGTGGCGCACG
>NZ_JOJL01000109.1 GCF_000721705.1 Actinoplanes subtropicus | reverse complement strand
CCCATGATCGACACTTCGGACAAGTCACTTCCCGGACCCGCTGAAGCACAGCCTAAAACATTGTCCTTGGCGACCTCTTGACACAGAGGGGTGCCAAATCCGGATGGCGGGCTCCTTTGGCCGGGGGTGAGCGTCCGGCCATTGCCGCTTTCGAAAGGCCGCCGCTGCTCCGCTGACGGATTGGCATCTGTGCTGCTTGGCGAGATGTGTCGATGGTCCTACGATGCTGCGTATGTGGACGAAGATCATCTCGCACCGGCTGGCATTCCTCGTCGGCGTGCTGGTGACAGCGGTCGTCCTCGCGGTGCTGGTGCAGGCGAAAGTCCTGGTCGTTGCCGAGGTGTGTGCAGCCCTGCTGTTCGTTCTGTGGCTCGGCCTTCCCATCGCCGGCCTCATCGCACTCAACGCGCGCCACCCCGAGACGTTCCTGGTTCGTGACGGTGCCTTCACCACGCCGCCGAACGCCACCGCGGTCCTGTCGGCTGGCATGTTCACCGTCATGCCCATGGCGGTCGCCGCCCTGGCCGTTACCGAGGGACGCTTCAGCAACGGCGTCGACCGGTTCAAGATCGCCGTCGTGGTGCTGTTGCTGTTGCTTCTTCCGCTGCAGTGGTACAGCGTGCTCGGACCATTCGGCGTGTTCCTGCGCCCCGACGGCGTGCTCGACCGGCAGCCGTTCGGCTCCATCTTCGTGCCCTGGGATGCAGTCCCCGCCGCACAGCCGACCAGCTCCGGCATCATGTTGCGGATCGTGCACCCCGAACTGGTCATACGGCGCGGATTCCGACCAGGAACGACCATCCGGACCGGCGCCGACCGAGGCTTCACCGCCTGGGCGATCAACCTGTACGCGGCGCGCCCGGACTACCTCCACACGATCGGCACCGACGAGGGGCTACTCCGGCTCAAACCCCGCTAAAGCGCTGGCCGTGCTGGTGCCGAGACCTCATCTGCGCAGCTCAAGCGGCATGATCGTATTCGTGGGGGGAGCCCGCCGAGGCGGCGACCTTGACACCGAGGACGAGTAGCTCGCCGTGGATTCTGCGGTATCCAGGTGCTGTTCTCGCGGGCCAGGCGCAGCACCAACTGGCGGATCGACCGGATGGTTCGTGGCCGCCCGACCCGAGCAAGCCGAGAGATCCGAGCGTGCCGGCGGGCGATCAGGTCACGGTGCCATCGCAGCACTGTCTCCGGGCGAACCAGCAGCTGGACCTTCCGGAGTGTGTCGCGGGGGATCTGGTGGAGCAGGGCGGCGAGCCAGGCCCGATCTGCCCAAGTGAAGCGGATCTTCTCGCCGTGCAGGTGTCGTTCGAGGACGGTGAGTTGGTGCCGGAGTGCGAGGATCTCGGCGTCCTTGGCGCGGTCGCTCATGGGCAGAAGGCGGAGCAGCGCGAGGGTGTTGGTCATGCCGAGGTAGGCAAGTCGAAGCAGCACAGGTCATCCTCGCGCAGTTGCTGGTGTGGATCCCTGCCGTGTGTGTCTGACAGCTCGTGACCGGAGCGGATCTCGTTCCGGCGATCAAGTGGCCATGGCCAGCACGGATGAGGTTTTCGGCACGCGCAAGCCTGCGTGGTGCCGGTCAGCGCAGCAGCGCGATGACCGGGCGAACTCGCGCTCCAGGCACCTGGTGCCCAAACCCGGCTCGAAAGGTTTTGTTAAGACAAATCGCGCTATGGGTTGATCCTGCGGCGCCATGACCCCCTGGCGAGCTGGAAAGATAGGCGTAGGTCATTGCGCAGGAGAAGGCGAACATGATTAATTTTCACTTAAGTCCCTCTCCGCCCCCGCCCCCTCACGGGAGACGCCATGCGCTCACGCCTTTTCATACTATTTCCGGTTATCTTGGGTACGCTCGTCGCCGTCCTCAGCCCTACCCTTCCGGCGATCGCGGCGGACGCCTCGGCGCCGCTGGTCACTGTGGACGGCACCCGCTTCGTCGACAACCACGGCCGCGAGGTCGTGTTGCGCGGGTTCAACGTCTCCGGCGAGGTGAAGCTCGCCGAGAAGGGCAAGCTCCCGTTCGCCGACGCCGCCGACGCCCGGACCTCCGCGCTCGCCATGC
>NZ_JOJL01000108.1 GCF_000721705.1 Actinoplanes subtropicus | reverse complement strand
AGTTGCCAAAGGAATCCAAGCCGGACCAAACCGGCCAGGGAAAATACAAATTGGCACTGGCTTTACAAGCACCCTGTTGAGTTCTCAAAGAACAACCGCACCCGGGCCATCCCGCCCCGGAGCACTCGCTCTACTTTACTAGGTCTTCCTGGGCTTGTCAACCGGTTTCTCCCGGTTCCACCCGATCTGCCCTAGTACCTCCCCCCGAGCCAGACGCGCAGCATGACTGCGTTCCGTAGTTCGAAGGATTTGGCAGGACGGCCACCTCGGATCGCTCCGTTTGGTTGTCCGCATCCCTGCCGGCTCGGAAAACATTACAGCGTCGTTCCCCGGGCTCCAAATCGGGTACCAGTGTCTCGCGTATGCGCAGGTCAGCGCAGGCAAACCAGAGAACCCGAGCGCCCGGCGACTACCGTACGCAACATGGAGGGCTCCTACGAACCAGCTTTCAAGCCAGTCGCCGACGCCTTCGCCGCCAACCCGCGCGGCGGCTCCGCCCTGACCGTACTGCACCACGGCCACCCCGTCGTAGACCTCCACGAGGGCTGGCGCGACGCCGCTCACACCACCGCGTGGGACGACACCACTCTGGTCAACATCTACTCGGTCGGCAAACCCATCATGGCCGCCGCCGTCATGCTCCTGGCCCACCGCGGCCGATTGGACTTCGACTCTCCGGTCTCGACCTACTGGCCCGAGTTCCAAACCGAAGTGTCAGTACGCGCCGTGCTCGCACATCTAGCAGCGCTGCCGGCCTTCCCCGTCCCCCGCCCCGCCGAGGCCTGGTCCAACTGGGACCAACTATGCGCCGACCTAGCCGCCGCAACCCCCGAGTGGCAGCCCAACACCATCGCCGCCGAACACGCCCTGACCTACGGCCACCTACTAGGCGAATTGATCAGACGAGTAGACGGCCGCCAGCCGTCCAGCTTCGTAGCCGAGGAAATCGCCCAACCGCTCGGCCTCGACCTGGCCTTCGCGCTCCCACCCCAAGACCTACCCCGCTGCGCCGAGCTCGAGTTCGAAACCCCCGACTGGCCCACCAAGACCCTGGCCACCCCCGGCTCAGTACGCGCCCGCGCCATCTCCAACCCCCCAGGCGCCCGAGACCTGGCCATAGTGAACAGCCCCCTGTGGCGCCAGTCAGCCATCCCCGCAACCAACATCCACGCAACCTCAAGAGCCGTAGCCGGCTTCTACGCAGCCCTCATGGACGGCCGCCTACCAGCCCTGGCCATCCCCCAGTACACCGGCCAGGACCTCTTCATCGAACAGCAGGTCACCTGGGGTCTAGGAGTCCAAATAGACCAAGACAACACCTGGGGCCACGGCGGCCTGGGCGGCAACCTGGGCTGGGCAGACCCGAACCGAGACACCGTGGTCGCCTACGTAACCCGCCGCCTAGGCGACTTCACCGCCGCAGACCAAATCGAACAAGCCCTACACCAAACAATCCCGTAGAACTGTGGTCTCGAACGCGAAGCACCCACCCGACGCGAACACCCAGCAGACAGGAGCGCCCAGCCGACGCGAACGCCCAGGAACACCCAGCCGATGCGAAGCGCCCAGCCGACACGAACACCCAGGAGCGCCCAGCCGACACGAACACCCAGCCGATGCGAAGCGAGCAATACGGCCGCAACCATCTACGGTCAGTTACCCCGCGGCAGAGGGGGTGCGGGTGGCGAAGCCCCCGCCCGCGCGACGAAGTCGCGCAGCAAGAACGAGGCGGCAAGGCTCACGCTTTCCGTGAGCAGGGAGCAGCCCCCGACTCGTGGCCAGGGGCGGGGTCGAACCGCCGACCTTCCGATTTTCAGGCCGCGAGTGTGCCTGTCGCCCTGTATCGGCCGTTCGCCTGCCAGCCACGTCACCACAGGTCAGGGCATGTCCGCCTTATCGCCGGTTGTTGCCTAGATCCATTCTTTGTCAACGCGTGCGTGAGCAATCCGTGAGCAAACATCGCGGGACTGATGATCAGGACCGGGTAGAGGGACAGAAGTGTCGTAGGGCTGTCGTACTGTCGCCCCATGGCATGGGATCTCAGTCCTGGCACGGTGCTGACACGCCGCGAGGTACATGAACGTCTAACGGGGCTCTGCCCCAGCCCGACGGGGCGTGTCGTGGTGGGGGCTCCGGTCGTGGGATAGACGGTGACCGGTTTCCCGGTCCCGTTCGTTGAAC
>NZ_JOJL01000107.1 GCF_000721705.1 Actinoplanes subtropicus | reverse complement strand
GGGTGCGTTTCTCTCTGAGTGACTTTCTTGGTCTTGGTTAGGCCGCGAGGTCGTATTGGTGCTGGTAGCGGCTGGTGTGGGTACGTTGGTGTTCTTGCTGGAGGTGGAACTTCCAGTAGGCGGGGAAATCCCCATTCGTGATCACGGCTCGTAGCAGGAGGACAGCCTCCGCGCCGGGCAGACTCCAGCGGGCGCCGGTGATCGCAAGGCGATCCTTCACCAGGTAGCGGCAGGTCCCTTCGATCACACCGGTCGCGATGGGCCAGCCCATCGTCAGCGCGATCCGGTAGATGAGGTAAGGCTGTTTCGCGGTGAGGTAGTCGATGCAGCGTTTCAGCCCAGGCGCGGTGTCGCCGGTTGTGGTGACGGTGTCGTAGAGGCTGTTCAGGTCGGCGATGACCCGGGCTGGGTGGTGTTCGAGCAGGTCGCGGGCGGTGCGGGCGACGAAGCTGGCCCGGCCGGGTTGGGTGGGGTGCAGGTCCTCGGCGGCTTTCCAGAGGTATTCCAGGACGTGGACGAAGTCCAGGATCAGGTTGATCTGGACGCCGCGGGCGTGGGCCTCGGCGTTGATCCGGTCGATCTGATGGTTGTTGCCGTCGACCAGCACGATCCAGCGGCGCCGATGTTGCGGGTCGCGTTGCTGGGCCCGGTCGAACAACCGGCGGGTCATCGGGGCGGTGGAGTCGACGATCGACGCGTCGACCTGACGGTTGACGGCTTTCGGTCCGGGTCGGCGGGTGGCGCGTTCGGTCGCGTCGGCGGGCATGATGTCGGCCGGGCTGCGGACGGCGGGTGCGGCGTCGTAGACGGCGGTGACCACGGCCATGCGGGTGCGGCCGGTGCGTTTGCGGCAGGAGAGTTGGGCCGACGGCGGCCGTGGTCCGTCGTCGCGGACCGGTGGGCTATCTCGCAACCCGGAGTCGATCATGTTGACGCCGGTCGCGTCGATGCTGAGCACGAGCAGGTCCCGTGGTCCGGTCCCACCGGGACGCGCCGCCGGGGCGGGAACCGGGTGCTGGGAGTAGAAGTCGCGCACATCTTGGGCGGCGTCGATGGTGATCTGCATCAGCTGCCGGGTCCCGACCCGCGCGCCGAGAATACGGTCCAAGCCATCACGAGCCTCCCGCAACGCGCCGGTCACGCTCTCGTGGACCACGGCTTCCTGCAGCGGGAACGAATACCGGCCCGCCGGCAACGCGAGCCTCACATCGGCCGGGTGCAGATTGGACACTCCCGGATGGCGGTAGGCGATCCGGGTGGCCTCGACCCGGCCGAGCGTGGTCGACAGCAGCCGGGTATGCCCCGGCTCGGCCCGCCGGCGTGGCACCTGGTCGGCGCCGGTCACCTCCGCGAGACGCCGCTCCGCGGCGGCCCGGGCGTCCAGGTGATCCTGCAACGCCTGACGCAGCACGTCACGGCCCGTGCCGGCGATGAACTGCTCCACCGCGTGTTCCGGCTCCTCGGCCATTAGTGGGTCACCCAGCCGGGTGATCAATGCGTCGAACAACGCCCACGACGCGGCATAAGCGGCGTTGCCGGGCTCGGGACAGGGATATGGTGCCATCGGGTCTTCCTCGGGTCGGCCGGTTCTCGACAAACCCAGGCCACCCAGGGAGACCCGCCACCTCGTGGGCACCACTCCGGCCGGGTCACCCCGAAGGGGAGCCGGAATCCTCCGACCGGGTGAACAGCCCCGGCTCCACCTCGCGCACCAGGCCCGCTGCCGTCAGCTTCTTCAACCGGTGCCGGACCCGCTCACCATGCCGGGCCACCGACGGATCCTCGCCCAGAACGGCGACCACCTCCCGGCACCGCAACGGCCGGCCGGCCTCGGCCAGCACCACCAGCAACCGGCCCGCGAAGTCCCCCACAGGGTTCGCATCCGGCGCCGCCGGCATCGGCGCCGCCGGCCCAGTGACCAGCCCGGACAACACCTCCCGCGCGACCGCCAGGTGCTCGATCTCGCGCCGGCATTCCTCGATCAACCCCGCGATCTGCGCGGCCTCCTGCTCCAGCCGCAGCCACTCGACCCGAGCCGCAGCCTCCCGCTCGGCCAGCAACCGCAAGATCTGATCACCATCCACCCGCCCACCCCCACCGCAAACCGGTCAACCAACCCATACCAACCGGCCATCGAGTGCTGCAACGGGTCGACATCGATGCTCATCGAGCAGGTCACTCAGGAAGAAACGCACCC
>NZ_JOJL01000106.1 GCF_000721705.1 Actinoplanes subtropicus | reverse complement strand
GGGGTGCGTTTTTCGCTGAGTGACCTTCGTGATGCATGTCGATGTCTGCCCGTTGCGGTAGCCGCTGACCGGTTGGTATGGGTTGGTGACCTGTTTCGGTAGGGGGTGGGCGGGTGGATCGTGAGCAGATCTTGCGGTTGCTGGGCGAGCGGGAAGCGGTGGGGCGGGTCGAGGTGGCCCGGTTGGAAGAGGAAGCCGAGCGGCTGACGGTGTTGATCGAGGCGTGTCGGCGGGAGGTTGATCGGCTGGCGGTCGCGCGGGAGGTGTTGTCCGGGCTGGCTGAGGAACTGCCGGGGGCGGTGCGGGTGGGGCATGACCTCAAACCGGAGCCGATCATGTTGGATCAGTTGCTGACGGTCCTGGGTGAGGCCGGCCGGCCGGTGCGGTGCAAGGACGTGCTCGTCGTTCTGGGCGAGGATCCGGCGGTGGCGCGGCGGGTCGAGCGGGTCCGGAACCGGTTGAAGAAGCTGGTGGTGGCGGGCCGGGTGGTCGAGACCGAGCCGGGGCTGTTCACTCTCGCGGCTGAATCGGGGTCCTCGCCGGGGTGAATGGTGCGGAGTGGCGCCGACGTGGTGGTGGGTCTTCCTGGGTGGCCTGGGTCTGTTGAGAACCGCCGACCCGAGGAAGACCCGATGGCACACTATCCCCGTCGAACGCCCGGCACCGACGCTTACGCCGCTTCCCGCGCCCTGTTCGACGCTCTGATCACCCGGGTGAGTGACCCGCAGATGGCCGAGCGGCCGGAACACGTCGTGGAGGACCTTGTCACCGGCGACGGCCGTGAGATGCTCAAGCAGGTCCTGCAGGATCATCTCGACGCCCGGGCCGCCGCCGAGCCGCGGCTGGCCGAGGTGACCGGCTCAGACCTGGTGGTGCGGCGGCGCGCCGAGCCCGGACACACCCGGCTGCTGGCCACCACCGTCGGCCCGGTCGAGGTCACCCGGATCGCCTACCGGGCACCCGCGGTGTCCAATCTGTACCCGGCCGACGCCCGGCTCGCCCTGCCGGACGGCCTCTACTCCTACCCGCTGCGCAAGGCGGTGATCTACCAGAGCGTCACCGGTGCGCTGCGCCAGGCCCATGACGGACTGGAACGGATCAGCGGGCAGCGGATCGGTACCCAGCAGTTGATGCAGATCACCGTCGACGCCGCCCGGGACGTGCGTGACTTCTTCTCCCAGCACCGGGTTCCCGCCCCGGCCACCCATCCCGGTGCGCAACCGGGGCCGCGGGACCTGCTCGTGCTCAGCATCGACGCCACCGGCATCAACATGATTGATTCCGGGCTGCGGGACACCGCACCCGATCGCGATCACGGTCCGCAGCCGCCGTCCGCGCAACTGGCCTGCCGCGAACGCACCGGCCGGACCCGGATGGCCGTGGTCACCGCCGTCTACGACGCCGCCCCCGCGGTCCGTGACCCGGCCGACATCCTGCCCGCCGACGCGAGCGAACGCGCCGCCCGCCGACCTGGCCCGAAAGCCGTCAACCGGGAACTCGACGCGTCGATCATCGACTCCACCGCCCCGATGACGACCCGGCTGTTCGACCGCGCGCAGCAACGCGACCCGCAGCACCTACGCCGCTGGATCGTGCTGGTCGACGGCAACAACCATCAGATCGACCGGATCCACGCCGAAGCCCATACCCACCGGGTCAAGGTCAACGTGATCCTCGATTTCGTGCACGTCCTGCAATACCTTTGGGACGCTGCGGCCGACCTGCACCCCGCCCAGCCCGCACGGGCCGTCTTCGTCGCCCGCACCGCCCGTGACCTGCTCGAACACCACCCGGCCAAGGCCATCGCCGACCTGACCGGCCGCCACGACACCCTCACCCAGGCAGGCCGCAACGCGCCCGGGCTGAAACGCTGCATCGACTACCTCACCGCGAAACAGCCCTACCTCATCTACCGCATCGCACTGACCATGGGCTGGCCCATCGCCACCGGCGTGATCGAGGGATCATGCCGCTACCTGGTCAAAGACCGACTCGCGATCACCGGCGCCCGGTGGAGCCTACCCAGCGCAGAGGCCGTGCTCCTGCTACGAGCCGTGATCATCAACGGCGACCTCGAGGCGTACTGGAAGTTTCACCTCCAGCAGGAATACCAGCGCACCCACACCAGCCGCTACCAGCATCAATACGACCTCGCCGCCTGACCAAGATCGAGAAAGTCACTCAGCGCAAAACGCACCC
>NZ_JOJL01000105.1 GCF_000721705.1 Actinoplanes subtropicus | reverse complement strand
CTTCAACTCGTAACCCGGCACCAGCCCACCCTGCTCATCGACCGCGAGCGTCACCGTGGCCACCGGCCCGTCATAGGCCACCCGCCAATGCCGATACCGATCCGGGGTGATCGCGAAGTCCACCACCGGCGGCGACTGCTTCGTGGCCGCATCTGTGACAGTCATGCTCACTCCGTCATCTGCCGTCGGGTCACGCACGGCTAAATAGTCGACGTATCTACACGCGTACGTCAAGAGTTTGTAGAACTTCTTGGTGTGGGAGGATGGGGTTCCACCCACGTTCGACCGATCGGGAGAGTTGATGCCGTCCGGTTCACCGAGCACACCGGCTGCCGAGCAGCCGAGGGAGGGCGGCCCGAGCGCACCCTCCCTGCTGCTCACGGTGCTGGGCGAGTTCGTGCACCCACGCGGCGGCCAGGTCTGGACCGGCACGCTGGTCGAGGCGCTGGGTGCGCTCGGCGTCGAGCCGAAGGCGGCCCGCCAGGCCCTGGCCCGGACGGCGGCGGAGGGGCTGCTGACCTCCGACCGGCAGGGCCGCCGGGTCCGATGGACCCTCACCGACCAGGGGGCGAGGCTGCTCGAGGAGGGCACGCAGCGGATCTACGGGTTCATGCGCGAGCCGCACGCCTGGGACGGGCAGTGGCTGGTGCTGACCGTCGGCGTCCCGGAGAGCCAGCGCCGGTTGCGGCACCGCATGCGTACGAAGCTGACCTGGCTGGGCCTGGGTTCGCCGGCGCCCGGTGTCTGGGTGGTACCGGACGCGTCGAAGGAGCCGGCGGTGCGCGAGGTGGTCACCGAGCTCGGGCTCGGTGATCGGGCGTTCGCCTGGATCGGCCGTACGGCACAGATCGGTGATCCGGCGAAGATGATTCGTGCCGCCTGGGACGTGGACGACGTCGAGAAGCGGTACCTGAGCTTTGTGGACCGCTTCCAGGAGACGACGGCGGCGACCGATCGGGACGCGTTCGTGCGGCAGGTGCTGCTGATCCAGGAATGGCGCCGGTTCCCGTTCTCCGACCCGGACCTGCCGGCCGAGCTGCTCGACCACGACTGGCCGGGCGCGGTCGCGGCGGCGGTCTTCCACGACCGCCGCAACCGCTGGCATCGCCGGGCGCAGGCCGAGTGGGACCGGATGGACACCGACGCCGCGTCCCGGACCTGAGCGTCGATCAGGCAAGTCCCTCCTCGGCGAGGTGCACGTAGTCGAACTCGACGGGCTGGTCGTTGATGCCGGTCCTCGGCGGGGCGATCCAGCCGGCGAACTTGCCGTACTCGTACTCGGGGACCATGAGAGCCGCCACCGCGGCGCGGTCCGCCGCGCTGGGGAGCCAGTCGTCGACCCGGGCGTTCCAGGTGTCCTCGTCGAGGACCTCGCCGGTGGGAGAGACGTGGTGGCCGGCGTAGACGCCGACCTTGCGGTTGAAGCCCTCGTGCGGCAGGGCGAGCCGGTCGGGCAGGCCGGCGTCCTCGAGCGCCTGGTTCCAGCGCTTGACGCCGTTGGCGCAGTCGGCCGCGTACTCGTCGCGCAGGTCCAGGTTGAGGGCGCTGAGCAGCGGCACCGTGCGGGTGCGGAGCTCGCCGTCCTCGACGTAGCCCATTTCGCGGACGTCTTCGAGTAGCACGTGGTCGTCCTTGCGGCGCGTCTCCATCCAGCGGCCCTTGAGCCCCGCGCTGTAGTAGTTGCCGGCGTTGGTGGACTGCTCGGAGCCGAACAGGTCGAGCGAGACCGAGTATTGGAAGTTCAGGTACTTCTGGATGAGGTCGAGCGGGATTCCGCCGTACGCAAGAATGTCTTTGGTCTGGTGTTCGGCCATCAATTGCGCGGTGCGTTCCACGGTCCGCTGCACGCCGGTGGTGCCGACGAACATGTGGTGCGCCTCTTCCTTGAGCATGAACTCGCAGGTGCGGGCGAGCGGGTCGAAGGCCGATTCCTTGAGCGTGCCGAGCTGGTATTTGCCGTCCCGGTCGGTGAAGTAGGTGAACATGAAGAACTGCAGCCAGTCGGTGGTTTCCTCGTTGAAGGCGCCGAGGATGCGGGGTGCGTCGAGGTCGCCGGAGTTGCGTTTGAGCAGTTGCTCGGCTTCTTCGCGGCCCTCCCGGCCGAAGTAGGCGTGCAGGAGGTAGACCATAGCCCAGAGGTGCCGGCCCTCCTCGACATTGACCTGGAACAGGTTGCGCAGGTCGTAGATGCTCGGCGCGGTGTTGCCGAGGATGCGTTGTTGTTCGACG
>NZ_JOJL01000104.1 GCF_000721705.1 Actinoplanes subtropicus | reverse complement strand
ACGCAGTCGGGTAGCGACGGCGCATTGCTGCGCCGCCGCCCCCTCAGAACCGTGCGTGCAACTCGTCGCGGCACACGGCTCAAGCAAGCCACTCGGGCGATTTCAGGAGTACAGGGGTGCTGGTTCCTGCCGTGTGCCGGTGGTGCGGCGGTGGCAGGAGGAGTGAACGAGTCGGGTTTCGTCCGGTAGGCCAGGCCCGTGGACGACCAGGATTTGCCTGGTGATCGCCCTGCGGGTGGTGCGGTGCCACTGTTCCCATTCGTGTGGGCTTTGTGGCTCGCGGTCGGCGTGCAGGAGCAGTTGCCCGCAGATCGGGCAGGACCCGTGCTGCCTGCGTAGCAGGTGCATAGTTCTGCGGTCGAGCGGTGGTTTGCTCTTGGCGCGCCGGTTGGCCCAGTAGTCGGCTTGGGCGGGGTTGTCCGGGGACGCGTCCCCGCGTACCAAGCCGTGCCGGACGATTTTCGTCCAGGCGAACTTGGGTAGGTAGGCGCCGCTGGTGCGGTCGCCGAACACCCAGCGGTCCTGCCTGGCCGGGTTGTACCGGCCGAAGTACCGGTTGATGATCCAGCGTTTCGGCTTGTGGGGATGGTGGTGGCAGGCCCACTTGTAGGCCAGCCGCCACAGGTGCACGTCCAGCGCGGCGAACACGATGGACGATGCCACCCCCTGGTAGTAGTTCGCCCATCCCCGCACGATCGGGTTGATCTTCGCGAGGACTGCTGCCGGGTTCGTGCCCCGCAGGGCACGGAACTCGACGGCGAGGCGATGCCTGACTCGATTGACGGCGGCCTTGCTGGGTTTGATGATCAGCTTGCCGTTGCGCCGGCGGGCGGTGAATCCGAGGAAGTCGAACCCGTCGTCGAGGTGGACGATGCGCGTCTTGTCCTCGTTGAAGGTCAGCCCTCTCGGTGCCAGCCAGGCGGCGAGCTGCGCTTTGACCTGTTCGGCCTGTTGCTTGGTGTAGCAGAGGGCGACCATGTCGTCGGCGTATCTGATCAGCGAGGGGGAGCCACGTTTGGTCCGCTGCGGATCGCTGCGTTCGTGTCGGACTCCTGCCGCCTCTTCCAGCCCATGCAATGCGACATTCAGTAATAATGGACTGATCACACCGCCTTGCGGGGTTCCCGCGTCGGTCGGGGCGAATCCTTTGCCGGGTTCGAACACGCCCGCCTTCAACCATTCCCGGATTTTCGTCCGGCCGGGGAATGCCCCGATGGTGGTGAGGAGATGGTCGTGGTCGATCCGGTCGAATGCCGCGGTGAGGTCCGCGTCCAGCACCCACAACCGTTGCGCGGTCGCGCCGCACGAGGTCCGGTGGATGACCGAGATCGCGTCCTGGCAGCTACGGCCCGGCCTGAACCCGTAACTCTTGGGTTCGAACCGGGCCTCCCACTCGGGCTCCAGCGCGTTACGGTGCCGCGCCTGGTGGACGCGATCCGAGATGACGGGAATACCGAGCGGGCGCTGTTTCCCATTGGCTTTCGGTATATACACTCTTTTGACGGCGAATGGGGTGAATGACTGGGCGGTGCGATGGGTCTGCATTGCCAGGTTCATCCGTGTCGGGCCGGTCAACGCGACCTTCCCGTCAATGCCCGCCGTCGTTCGGCCAGCGTTGCGCTGCGTGACTTGGCGCACGCTTGTCAGCGTGTTTGACCAGCTCCGCAGCATCATTTTCTGCAGGTTCCTGACTTTGGGCCAGTCACCTTCCGTCGTCGCCTTGAAGATCCTGCCCCGTAGCCGCCGTACGTTCTCCTCATGGCGCCGCCAGGCGACGTCGTCCCATTGCGGAGTGTCGTCCTCCGGTCCGTTCACTCCGAGGGCCGCCATCGCAACATCGAAAGCAAAAGCCGTCATCGCGTCTAACTTGTCCTTCGGTTCGGGTGGTTCCGGCGCTTTCTCGTCAAAGGCTCACCCGCCTCACGTCAGCCTGCTTGCGCAGCCGGGCACCAGGCCCGGTATCCGGCCAGTTATACGACAGCGACCGGTCGGAGGGACCGGTTGTCGCGCCGCCGACTTCCTGCTGCCTTTCAGCTACCGGCGTTCGCTTCTTGGGCGTCCTGTTCCCGCACGGAATTCAGCTCTCCTCGCGGTCGGCCTACCGCAGAAAAACTGCGGACCGTAACGGGGTTTCCACGTTCCACACGCGTGAGACACGGCCGGGTCGGGTGCCCTCTTAACCCCGGGAGCGACGGTATCCACACGACCGTCGAAGAGTCCTCGGTCGCCGTCTGCCGACTTCCAGCGGCCAGCTCCTTTGTCTCCCCGGCACTGCTAATCCGACCCGGAGAGTTGCCGTTACGAGGCATCAACGAGGGTTCACCATATTCACCCTTTCGGCCTTTCCCTCACCTGTAACACCCAGTCGGAATGGATGCCCTTGGGCTTTTCCCTGAGCTTCGCACCCGGCAATTACTCGCCACGCACGTCAGGGCGGGAACCGGTCTCGGATACTGACCGGGAGCTACGTCTCGGGCATCAAACCCGACCTCCAATCAACGTACTCACTCACTACGTGCGACCTCATGTCGCACCTC
>NZ_JOJL01000103.1 GCF_000721705.1 Actinoplanes subtropicus | reverse complement strand
TCCGGATCTGCCGTTGCGACACGATGTCGCACTTTGCGAGTGGACTCGCAGTTAGGAGGGCCGACGTGATGTCGGTGGTGTAGTCCCGGGCGCGTGCTCGGTGCCTGGCCCTGCCCTTGGCGTGCGCTGCTGGTAACGGCGGGGTGCGAAGCCCGAGGGAAAGCCGAAGGGGTCCTCGTCCCATCGCGGGGATCACGGGTGAGGGGCAGACCGTACGGGTGAATCGCGTGAACCCTCGTTGATGCCTCGTAAAACGGAGCTCCGCGCGGTGGGACGTGTCGGGCGGGGTGCAGGGACGTGGCCGTTGTGATGCGGCAGGCGCTGGCCGGGCACGGCATCCGGTCAGGAGAGCACCGCCGGTCCCCGGGGTAGAGAGGGCACCCAACCCGGTCGTAACTCGTGAGTGCGGAACGTGGAAACCCCGACGGGGTCCGCCCGGCTTGTGGTGGGCGGTAAGCCGACCGTGAGGAAGGCCCAGTTCCCCGGGCGGGAACAGGATGACCCGAGAAGCGAATGCCGGTGGCCGAAAGGCGGCAGGAAACCACGCGGCGCACTGAACCGTTCTCCTCCTGGGCGGTGTCGTGGATAACTGGCTGGATACCGGGCCGGGTGCCCGGCTGCGAAAGCAGGCTGACGCGGGTCAGGTGAGCCCGTGAGAGAGACGATGACGACGAAGCTGGAACCGAAGGGCAAGTTGGACACTGCTGCGGTCTCGGCCGTGGTGGTGAACGGACCGGAGGACGTCCTTGACTGGCATGCGATCGATTGGCGTGCCTGCGAGGAACACGTACGGCGTCTGCGGCAGCGGATCTTCACGGCGTCGCAGGCGCAGGACCACAAGCGGGTCCGGAACCTGCAGAAGTTGATGCTCCGGTCCCGGTCGAACACGCTGTTGGCGGTTCGCCGGGTGACGGAGATCAACGCTGGACGTTTGACGGCGGGCGTGGACGGCAGGATCGTCCTCGACGGCCAGGACAAAGCCGCGCTGGCGGACGCCGTCCAGCGTCGGCAGCAGCCCTGGCAAGCCCGTCCGGTCAAACGGGTGTATATCCCGAAAGCGGACGGCCGGCGCCGGCCGCTCGGCATCCCCGTGATCGTCGACCGGGTCATGCAGGCCCGGGTGACGGCCGCGTTGGAGCCGGAATGGGAAGCCCGGTTCGAGCCGCGATCCTTTGGGTTTCGGCCCGGACGCAGCTGTCAGGACGCGATCCAGGCCATCTTCAGCACCGTCAAAGGCCGGAACCCGGCCCGGCGGTGGGTGCTGGACGCGGACCTGAAGGCGGCGTTCGACCGCATCGACCACGACCACCTGCTTGCCCAGCTCGGCGGGTTCCCGGCCAGGGAACAAGTCGAGGACTGGCTCAAGGCGGGGGTGGTCGAGCAGGGCCGGTTCACCCCGACCGAGGAGGGAACTCCGCAGGGTGGGGTGGTCAGCCCGTTGCTGTTGAACGTGGCGCTGCACGGGATGGAACATGCCGCCGGGGTTCGTTACCGCGTTGTCGGAAACGACGGCGCGGCCAGCGTCCCGGGCTGCCCGGTGTTGATCAGATACGCCGATGACTTCGTTGCCTTGTGCCGCACCAGGGACGAGGCGATGCAGGTCAAAGCCCAGCTGGCCGCATGGCTGACGCCGAGAGGCCTGGCCTTCAACGAGGACAAGACCCGCGTGGTCGACCTCGACGAGGGCTACGACTTCCTCGGATTCAACGTCCGCCGCTATAACGGTCTGCTGCTGATCAAACCGAGCAAGACGGCGGTCAGACGGATCCGGAAACGGCTGCGCACAGAGGTGCGCGCACTGCGCGGCAGTAACGCCGCCGCGGTGATCGCCCGGCTTAACCCAATCATCCGGGGCTGGGCGGCCTACTACCGGAGCGTGGTGGCCAGCGAGATCTTCACCTCGCTGGATCACTACCTGTGGAAACTGGTCTACAAGTGGGCCAGGCACTCCCACCCGAACAAGCCGACGAGCTGGGTCGTCGCCCGCTACTTCGGCATGTTCAACAAGTCCCGGCGCAACAAATGGGTCTTCGGTGACCGCGACAGCGGCGCCTACCTGCAAAAGTTCGCCTGGACCAGGATCGTGCGGCACCAGCTGGTTCCCGGCACCGCGTCGCCCGACGACCCGGCGCTGGCCGACTACTGGAACACCCGGCGGCGTCGCTCGAGGATGCAACCCCCGGTCGACCGCACCACCCAGCAGCTGCTCCACAGCCAGCAGGGCCGGTGCGCCCACTGCGGGCAGCTACTCCTGCACGCCGATCGTCCGCCACAAACCCCGCAAGAGTGGGAACAGTGGTTCGGCGGCCTGCGCAAAGCGATGGACCACAACGCCATCAGCCTACGACAGGACGGCAGCTCTCACGATCCGCAACTCCGTCTGCTCCACACCCACTGCCACCGCCGGAAAACCGGCAAATCGGCAGGCCAGCACTCTGCACGCCAGCGGCCCACAGGGCTTGCTTGAGCCGGATGCATGGAAACGTGCACGTCCGGTTCTGAGGGGGCGACGGCGCAGCAATGCGCCGTCGCTACCCGGCCGA
>NZ_JOJL01000102.1 GCF_000721705.1 Actinoplanes subtropicus | reverse complement strand
TGTCGGCGTACTGGTGAATGTGCCCAGGTAAGTACGCGTGGACGTGCCCAGATGTCGATCTTGGGGTTGGGGTCTCAGTCGTCGGTGGAGATGCCCAGATCGAGGTCGTTGAGGTGGGGGTGTTGGAGGCGGTAGCGGGCGAAGGCGAGCATGTCGACGAGCCAGCCGGGTCCGCCGTGGATGCCGTGGGCTCGCAGGAGGGTGTCGACCTCGCGGCTGGTTGCCGGGCTGGCGTGACCGAAGAACTGTTCACATAGTTCGAGGAGTTGCTCGAGGTCTTGCTCGAGGTCTTGCTTGTGCTGGGCGCGGCGGCTGGTCACGGGGTGCCTGGCTTGCTGGTCGTGTTAGGCGACGTTCTCGAGGGCGGCCAGGCGGTTCTTGAGTCGGTAGCTGGGTCCGTTGATCGCGACGACGTCGCAGTGGTGCAGCAGCCGGTCGAGGATGGCGGTGGCCAGGACCTCGTCGCCGAAGACCTGGCCCCATTCGCCGAAGCTTTTGTTCGAGGTGAGCAAAGTCGAGCCCTTTTCATACCGCTTCGAGATGACCTGGAAGACCAGATTCGCCTCGGCCCGTTCCAGCGGTTGGTAGCCCACCTCGTCGATCACCAGGACGTTCGGGCGTAGGTAGGTGCGCAGCTTGCTGGTGAGCCGGCCGATCGCGTCGGCGGCTTTGAGGTGGCGGACCATGTCGTCGAGGGTGGTGAAGTAGACGGTGAACCCGGCCCGGCAGGCCGCGACCGCGAGAGCGACGGCGATGTGGGTCTTGCCGACCCCGGGCGGCCCCAGGAGGGCGACGTTCGCGTGGGCCTGGACGAACGCGAGGGTGGCCAGCTCGCGGATCTTGCGGGGGTCCAGCTCGGGTTGGAAGGCGAACTCGTAGTCGTCGAGGGTTTTGTGGTGCGGCAGCTTCGACAGCCGTAGCCCGGCGCGGAAGCGCCGGTCGTCGCGGACGGCGAGTTCTTCCTGCAGGACCAGATCTAGGAAGTCGAGATAGCTCATCGCGTCGGCGTCAGCGCGTTTAGCCAGCTCGTGCAGGGTGATCGACAGGTGCGGTAGGCCGAGCTTGGTGGCGCTGGCCTGGATGCGGCTGGTGACCAGCTCAGTCACTTCGAAACGTCCTTCAGGTGGGTGCGGGCAGGCGTGAACGGACTCGTGCCGGCGATCTGGTCATAGACCGACAGCGGCCGGGCGGCGACGGTGACCTGCGCCGCGGCTGCCCGGGTGAGCAGAGCCTGCAGCGGGCTGCCCGCGGGCCGGTCCCGCAGCCGTGGTTGCGGCGGCGTGTCGCCGGTGGTGACCGCGCGGGTGTGCCCGTCGGGCAGGCCGTCCCAGTGCGTTTCGTCGACGACGCGGGCGCCGCGGCCGACCGCCCGGGGGTGGCTGGCCAGCAGCGTGTCCCCGCCGGCCTCGGCGACGGTGGCGTGGATGGTGATCGTGGCGGCGCTCGCGCGGATCTCGACCAGCTGCCGGTGCCGGACCCGGCGGGCCGGCACCGAATACAGGTTCCCGGCGTAGGCGACCAGGCAGTCCTTGCCGACGTGCCGCAGGTGCCGGTCGACAACCACATACGGCCGGTTCGGGATCGGCCGAAGCGCGGCGTGGTCACGGGCCGCCCGCACTCCGATGACCTCCCCGTGGGTGCGGTGCGTGCGGGAACGCCGGTCCGGCACCCATGCCAGGAACGCGGCGTCCAGTTCCTCGATCGAGGCGAACCCGCGCCCGGCCAGGACATGATCACGCACGATGGTGACCTGCCGCTCGACGCGTCCTTTCCCGGTCGGCCGGTAGGCCGCCAGGACGTCGATGTCGAAGTCGTAGTGCCCGGCGAACCCGACCGCCTCCGGATGCAGCGGGACTGCGAGGCCCGGGGCGACGTGCCGGCGGACCACGGTCTTGGTCCGGTCGTAGACGATCGATCCGGGCACCCCGCCGAAGTGCGCGAACGCCCGCCGGTGGCAGTCCCAGAACGCGGCCAGGTCCTGGCTGGTGGTGAAGCAGCAGAACGGATCCCGCGAGTACGACAGCACCATGTGGAACGAGTAGACCTTCGCGACCCCCACATGGGCCAGGATGCCGCCCTCGTCGCCCCAGTCCACCTGCGCCTGGGCGCCGGGAACGACCTCGAACCGGCGGTGCAGCCCGGCCAGTTGGTCCGGGGCGATCCCGAGCTCCGCGGCGATCCGCGGCCGGGCTTCCTGCAGATACAGCTTGACCCGCTGGTAGTTCCCCGCGAACCCGTACTGCTCGACCAGCCGCTCATGGATCACGGTGCCTTTGAGCAGCAACTCCGCCCGCAGCCACGCGTCGATCACGTGCGCGAACGCATCCACCGCCAGAGGCCGCCGCGGACGCGCCGCCCGCTGCGGCGCCTGCCCCACCCCGCCGTTCAGGTATTTGCGCACGGTCCGCCGGTGCAGCCCGGTCTCCCGGGCGATCTCGGAGATGCTCAACCCCACGTCACGCAGCGCCCGGAACCGGCGCAGCTCCAGCCACCGCTCCGCGTCCAGCACCACACCGCAGCCCCCGTCCCTGAATCACCTCAAACAGGACGAAGTCTCACCCGGCTCGCAACCCCTGAACGCCCGGACCTGGGCACGTTCATCGGGTCTGTCGCTGATCTTGTGACGGGCGTCGGGCTGGTCCATGATCAGCGTGGTGCTCTCAAGCCTGATCAAGGTCCTTTCGCATCTGTCCAACGTGGT
>NZ_JOJL01000101.1 GCF_000721705.1 Actinoplanes subtropicus | reverse complement strand
GGCACCGAGGGCATGCCCCGGCGGTACGCGGACTACCTGGCGTCGGACGGCTTCACCTTCCTGAACACGTTCTCGACGATCGGCTCGTTCGTCCTCGGCCTGTCCACGCTGCCGTTCATCTACAACGTGTGGCGGTCCTACAAGGTCGGCGAGCTCGTCACGGTCGACGACCCGTGGGGCCACGGCAACTCGCTCGAGTGGGCCACATCGTCCCCGCCCCCGCTGCGCAACTTCGACCGCATGCCCCGGATCCGCTCGGAGCGGCCCGCCTTCGACGCGAAGTTCCCGGAGCTCGCGCCCGGCGCGCAGACCCTGGCGGGGCCGCCAGAGGGCGGGGCGAAGGTGCTCACCAGCCACTCCAACGGCGGCGCGACCTACGAAGAGGACATCGCGAGCGACGCCGACCGCTGATTCAGCGTCAGCTTGATGCGGCCCGTCCCGGGTTTCCGGGGCGGGCCGCTTCCGCGTTGAGCGCTCGTCTCGTTCGAGTCTGCGGTATCACGCGCCTTCCGCTCCGCCCGCGCACGCTGTGCCGTGTTCGTGCTGGCTGTGCCGTGTTCGTGTTCGTGTTGGCTGTGCCGTGTTCGTGTTCGTGTTCGTGTTGGCTGTGCCGTGTTCGTGTTCGTGCTGGCTGTGCCGTGTTCGTGTTCGTGTTGGCTGTGCCGTGTTCGTGCCCGCGCTGGCTGTGCCGCGCTCGCTGCGCCCCGCTCCGCTCCGGCGGCCAGATCTTGGAGAGGGCGTGTTCGGGGCGAACGCCGATTCACCATCCTTGCGGTGTGCTCCCGATGTGTCGTCAGGCGGCGGACAAGGTGCGGATGGCGGCCGTCAGGGCGGGGGCGTTCAGCGGGGCGCCGGTCACCAGCAGGTGGAGCATCGTGCCGTCGAGCAGGGCGGAGATGTTGTGGGCGGCGTCCTCGCCCACATGCGGGGTGAGGAGTTCGTGCAGGCCGTGCAGCCAGTCCTCGGCCAGCGGACGCAGGGCGTCGTCACGGGCCGCGGCCAAGCACAGTTCGTACTCGATGCGCGCCCGGCGCCGGTCGGCCATGTAGTCGGCGACCAGGTCGACCAGGGCCACGGCCAGGTCGGGGACGTCGTGGAGGTGGTCGGCCCAAGCCCGGAGGTCGGCCTCCTGATCCTCGGCCGCCTTCTGGAGAGCGGCCGCGATCAGGGCATCCAGCGTCGGGAAGTAATAGGTGGTGGCCCCGAGCGGCAGCCCAGCCCGGGCAGCGACGGCCCGATGCGTGGTCCGCCCGATCCCCATCTCGGCGACGACCTCAATGGTCGCGGCGGCCAGCGCATCCCGCCGCGCCTGCGGATCCCGTGCGCGGCGGGCCGGCTGCCGCTCACCACCGGCCGCGCCACCGTCAGCGATCCCGGCCGCCGTGCCCGTCCCGGTGGCTGTGCTCGTCCCATTGGCTGGGTCCGTCGCGGTGGCTGGGTCCGTCGCGGTGGCTGTGCTCGTCCCGGGGGCCGTGCTGATCCCGGTGGCTGTGCTCGTCCCGGGGGCCGTGGCCGTGGTGGCCGTGGTGGCCGTGCCGGTCTCGGTGGTTCTGCCGGTCTCGGCCGAGGCCGCCGCGGGTCTGTCCGGGGCGGGTGGCTTTGCCTTGCGGGGGGAAGTGTGCGCGTCACGGCCGCTCGGGCTGGTCAGGCCGTTGGTCAATGGGCACCGCCGACGTTCAAGGTGACTACTCCCGCGATGATCAGACTGATGCCGGCCACCTTGACGACGGTAATCGGCTCGTTGAGGAACGCGGCCCCGATCGCGACGATAGCGGCCGTGCCGAGGGCCGACCAAAGAGCGTAGGCGACGCTCACCTGGACTCCCTTGACGGCCTGGGCCAGCAGGACGAACGAGATCACGTAGCCGGTCAGGACAGTCACCGTGGGCCACAGCCGGGTGAAGCCCTCCGTGGACTTCATGAAGGCGGTGGCCACGACCTCAGCCGCTATGGCACCCAACAGAAACACGTAAGCCACGACTGCACCTCTTCTTGTACGTATGTACAAGTACGATCGTACAAGAACTTTGGGTTTCCCTCACAACCGACTTTTGGCTGCCGATGGGAACCCCTCGGGCGCGCGCGAAACGAGCTCCGCGAGCAGGTTGAAAGGCCACGTCGGGTGTGGCGGAGATGGGGAGCTCGCGAGACCGAGGCGCGGTCGCGGGGCAAGGGCGTCGCGACGGGCGTGCCCAAGCCGAGAGCGGCGGGCGTGGGAGGCGGCGCTGCCCGCCGAAAGGCCAGGCGGGCGTCCGCGGCCCACCGAAAGGCTAGGCGGGCGTCCGCGGCGGGTGAGGGCTGCCGCCCGCCGGACCCGGGCGAGCCGGGTCGGGGCCGCCGCCCGGGGCGCGGGTAGGAGGCGGCGGCCGGCCCGCGCGAACGCCGGCCCGCGGGAGCGCCGCGTGTCGGCCCGCGGGCGGCGAAGTGAGCCGTTGGCGTGGGCTGTTGTGCGCCTGCGCGGGTTAGGGGCGGCCGGCTGGGCTCGGGACGATCTCGGCGGGGCCCGCCGCGCCGGTGGACAGGCCGTCGGGCGTGGAGAGGGCGGCCGCGTCCTCCAAGGGCTGGGATGGGCGGGGGATCGCCGGAGCGGGCGTCGCCACGGTTGTCGTGGGTGCGCCGGCTCCGGAAGGCGAGCCTGCGGTGGGTGCGCTGGCTCCGGAAGGCGACGCGGTGGGCGAGCCCGTGGTGGGCGAGCCTGTGGCGGGTGCAGCGGGCGAGCCTGTGGTGGGCGTGGCGGGCG
>NZ_JOJL01000100.1 GCF_000721705.1 Actinoplanes subtropicus | reverse complement strand
AGCATGGGGAAGACCATTTTGGTCGTGGATGACTCGGCGTCGGTGCGCCAGGTTGTCAGTATCGCGCTGAAGGGCGCCGGCTACGAGGTGATTCAGGGTTCGGATGGCAGGGACGCCCTGAAGCAGTTGGACGGTAAGCGGATTCATTTGATCATTTCGGATGTGAATATGCCGAATATGGATGGTATTACGTTCGTTACGGAGGCGAAGAAGATCGCCGCGTACAAGTTCACGCCGGTGATCATGTTGACTACTGAGTCGCAGGAGGAGAAGAAGCGGCAGGCGCAGGCGGCTGGGGCGAAGGCGTGGGTGACCAAGCCGTTTCAGCCGGAGCAGATGCTGGCTGCGGTGTCGAAGCTGATCGCGCCGTGAGCGAGGTGCGGGCCGTCGAGTTGGATGGCGAGTTGACGATCCAGACCGCGGCCGAGGAGTGCCCGCGGTTGTTGGCGGTGGTGGAGAAGGACGCCATGGTGCGGGTCGGGTTGGCTGGGGTGACTGAGATTGATACCGCGGGGGTGCAGTTGTTGCTGGCTGTGCGGCGGTCGGCTGAGCGGGTCGGTGGTGTCGCCGAGTTCCGTGATGCCAGTGACGCGGTTCGGGAGGCGTTGGCGATCGTGCACCTGGATGACCAGTTGCGTCCGGTGGGGGAGGTCTGTTGATGGCGTTTCCTGCCGATGAGGCTCTGGATATCTTCATCACTGAGGCCCGGGAGTTGTTGGAGAGTTTCGAGGAGGGTCTGCTGCAGTTGGAGGCCGATCCGGACGATGCGGAGACGATCAATGCGATCTTCCGGTCGGCGCATACTCTCAAGGGTTCGTCCGGGTTGTTCGGCCTGAATCATCTGGTCGGTTTCGCGCATGTGGTGGAGACGCTGCTCGGGCATGTCCGGGAGGGTGCGGTACGGGTCACTCCGGAGTTGATCAGTGTCTTGTTGCCGTGTGCCGATCACATCACCCGGTATGTGGAGGGGGTCGCCGAGGGGCGTCCGGAGCCCAGCCCGGCCGAGGCTGCCGAGGCGCAGGCGCTGCTGGCCCGGCTCGCCCCGTTCGAGCCCGGCGGCGCTGGCCCGCAGCAGTCGGCGGCCGCCGCTCCCGCGGCGGAGGTGCCGGCCGGGCTGCGTGACTGGAGTCTCAGGCTGCGTTTGGGGCCTGACTGTCTGCGTAACGGCATGGATCCGCTGTCGCTGTTGCGTTATCTCGGCTCGCTGGGCACGGTCACCCGGGTCGTTGTTGATGACTCGGCGTTGCCGGAGGCGTCGGATCTGGATCCGGAGACGAACTATCTCGCGTTCGAGGTCGAGCTGTGTACCGAGGCGGCCAAGGCGGAGATCGAGTCGGTTTTCGATTTCGTCCGGGAGGGCAGCGACATCCGGATCGTGGCTGGTGACCATGACGAGTTCGTTGACCGGATCGCGTCGATGCCGGACCGGGATCGGCTCGGTGATGTGCTGCAGCACAGCGGCGCGGTCACCCAGGGTGAGATCGATGAGGCGTTGCGGATCCAGCGGGAGCGGGAACGCGGTGCGGGGCCGGTCCCGATCGGGCAGGTGCTGATCGAGGAGGGCATCGCCCCGCCGGCTGTGGTCGAGGCGGCGCTGAGCCGGCAGCGTCGTACCGCGGACAGCCGGTCGGCGGACACCCAGAGCATCCGGATCGACGCCGGGCGGCTGGACCGGCTCATCGACCTGGTCGGTGAGCTGGTCATCGCGCAGGCCGGGGTCAGTATCACCGACCAGCTGTCCGAGGCGCAGGGCGAGGTCACCCGGCTCATCGACGAGGTGCGGCACAGCGCGCTCGCGTTGCGGATGGTGCCGATCGGGATGACGCTGCGCCGGTTCGAGCGGGTGGTCCGCGACGTCTGCGTGGACCTGGGCAAGGAGGTGCACCTGTCCATCACCGGCGGGGACGCCGAGATGGACAAGGCGCTGGTCGAGCGGATCAGCGACCCGCTGCTGCACCTGGTACGCAACTCGCTGGACCACGGCATCGAGTCGCCCGGCGAGCGGCGTAAGGCGGGCAAGCCGGCCCAGGGGCAACTACGGCTGAACGCCTACCACGACGCCGGGAACATCGTCATCGAGGTCTCCGACGACGGCAAAGGACTCGACCGTGACCGTATCCTGGCCAAAGCCGTCGACCGTGGCCTGGTGCCGGCCGGCGCGACACTCTCGGACCACGAGGTCTACGACCTGATCTTCGAGCCCGGCTTCTCCACCGCCGAGAAGATCTCCAACCTCTCCGGGCGCGGCGTCGGCATGGACGTGGTACGCCGCAACGTCGCGGCGCTGCGCGGCAGCATCGAGGTCGAATCCGTACGCGGACACGGCGCCACGATCCGTATCCGGCTCCCGCTGACCCTCGCCATCATCGACGGTTTCCTGGTCGCGGTCGGCGCATCCTCGTTCATCGTGCCGCTGGACCGGGTCACCGAATGCGTCGAGTTCCCCACCAGCGACCACGACCGCGACCACATGAACCTGCGCGGCGAGGTACTCCCGTTCATCCGGCTCAACCACCTGTTCGGCCTGCACGAACAGGACGCACGCCGGCAAAGCGTGGTCGTCGTCGAGCAATCCGGCCAACGCACCGGCCTGGTGGTCGACGCCCTGCTCGGCGAGTTCCAGACAGTGATCAAACCCCTCGGTCCGCTGTTCAGCTCCCTCAAATGCGTCAGCGGCTCCACCATCCTCGGCAACGGCGACGTCGCCCTGATCCTCGACGTCGGCCCACTGATCACCGAATACGCCGACCTCGAACAAACCCGCTACGCCCGCACCAGCAACACCCACCGACGACCAGCCACTACACGGTCTTGAGCCAACGCA
>NZ_JOJL01000099.1 GCF_000721705.1 Actinoplanes subtropicus | reverse complement strand
GTGCGAGCGGCCCGGTCGGTGGGGAGGTAGAGGCCGGCACGGTGGGCGGTGCGGGCCTCGGTGGTAAAGGCGGCCACCCGGCTGGGAAGCACCAGCCGGAACTGGATCGGGCCGCCGGAGGTGGCTTGTAGCAGGCCGTAATACTCGGGCGCGACCGGCGGCTTGGCGCGCAGATCGGGTGCGGCGGGCCAGAGCGTCAGCGCCGCCCCGGCCGGGACGCTCGCGCGGGTCGCGGTGACGTCGCCGTCGGCGGGCAGAGCGAGCCAGCGGCGGGACAATACCGGTGTGGTCTCCAACAGGGCGGCGCCGCCGGGAGCCCGCGCCGCCTCGGACACCGCGGCCCAGAAACCGTCGTCGGCCGGCGCCGATGCCGCGGCCCCGGGCGGCGCTTCGTAGCGCACCGGGGGGTCGGACACTATCGGTGGCAGCAACTCGGGATCCTCGGCGTACGGCTCGATCTGGCCGCTGACCACACCGCGGACCACGTCTCGCACCTTGACCAGGCCGAACAGGCCGGCCGCCAGCGCGGTCGCCCACAAGGCGGACGAGAGCAGGACGGCGCGGTCCGATCCGGAGATCACGATGTCGACGGCGAGAAGGACCCCGGCCAGCTGGAACGCCCAGTGCCGCCCCAGGCCGCTCGCGTCGTCGCCGAACGAGCGCAGGATCCGCTTGGTCCATCGCTGCCAGCCGAGCTCAGCGAGCAGCAGGGCGACAACGGCCATCCGGTCGGCAGTCGCCCACGAGCCGGCAGTCGCCCACGAGGTCCCCGACGTGACGAGCATGACCGCCGCAACGACGTGCAGGACGGCGACCACGCTACCGAGGACGAGCAGAGCGCTGGTCGACGTCTCCCACTGGCGCGGCGTGTGCGAAACGGACGAGGTGACCACGACCCTTACCCTTCCCCCGAAATCGGCGCGCCCATTGAACAGCGCCGAGGATCATCTCGTCAACGGACAGCGCGGCACGGATGACCGGGTGCCGGCCACGCTAGGCGGCGCGATGGCCGCGCACCAGCGTCCCGTACGCCACCCACACCGGCTGCCCGCTGGCGTTGATCCCGGCCGCGACGCGCAGGCCCAGCACCACGTAGATGCCGGCGCCCGGGTTGCGGCGCCGCACGGCCTCCGCGTACGCCCGGCGCGCCCGCAGCAGCGCCCGCGTCTCCAGGGCCTTGGTCGCCTCGGCGGCGGAGTTGGCGAGGGCCTGCACGAGACCGATGTACCGGTCCGGCACGTACCCCAGCAGATTCTCGACGGTGACCAGCGTGACGGTGTCCGGTTCGCCGGGGTCCATAGTGTTCAGCGTAACGGCGTACGCCTCGGCGTCACCGTGCGCCGCGCGATGCGCCAGCCGTCCGCGGTGTTCCGCAGCTCGTCCGCGTAGACGACGCTGCCCGTGCTGCCGTCGGTCAGGACGCCGATGCCCTTGGACACCGCCCGCACCGTCCCGTCCGCGTCCTCGCGCACCACGATGTTGGTCACGTGGTGCCCGACCGGGTTCCGGTCGCCGAGCGCCCGCCCGGCCGCCGCGATCGCCTCCGGCCCGTGCAGCTCGCCCGCCCCGTACGCGGAAAGGTCGTAAACCACGTCCGGCGTGAAGAGCTCACCGAGCCGATCGAACTCGCCCGCGTCCATCAGATGGCCGTGCAAGCCGAGCAGCTCGTGGATCGCCAGCCGATCGGAAACGTTCACGGCACGAAGAGGAACGCCACCCCGGGCGCGCCCGGATGCTCGGCCAGCCCCTCCACGTCGGTGAACGATGCCAGCCGGGCCAGCGCCGCCTCCGCCGAAGCCGCGTCGCCGAGCTGCACCCGGATCCCCGCGAACGACAGCCACGCGTCCACGGTGATCGACGCCGGCCCCAACCCGTCGAGGTCGCCGGAGACCGTCACGAGCACCCGGATCCGGGAGCCGTCCTGCTCGGACACGCTCAGGCTCACCCGGTCGTACCGGTGATGGCCGTGATGGTGCACGCTCGCCTCGGCCGGCTCCGCGAACGACCCGCTCTCCGCCGACAGCCCGGCCATCGATCGCCAGCCCGGCGCTTCCAGCGGAACCCACTCCACGTCCAAGGCTGCCGGAAAGCCCCCGACCGGCTCGAACGGGACCCGGAACGTCCAGGTCAGCGCCGGCGGCAGACCGACTGCCTGGTTGTCGAACAGCAACCCGTGCCACTCGCCGCCCGCGGCGGGCACGAGATCCCGGGCATTCAGCCCACCCTCGTCGTCACCCACGGCGGCGAGTCTCCCACAGCGCCCTCCACTACAGACCGGGCAGGTGGCCGTTCACCGCCCTGGCCTGCGGCGCGAACTCCGCCAGCTCGACCACCCGCACCCCGGCCGCGGTCAGCAGCGCCACCCCCTCGCAGGTCACGAAGATGTCCGGTTCCCGCCAGGCGATCACCACCCGCGGGATCCCGGCCGCCAGGATCAGGCTCGTGCACGTCGCGTCCGGCCGGTGCGCGCGCTTGGAGCACGGCTCGAGCGTGCTGTAGAGCGTGCACCCGCGGAGATCCTGCCCGGCCGCCTTGAGCAGCGCGGACTCCTCGGCATGCACGAGCGGGTCGGTGTCGCGCGACCAGCCGGCCGAGATCTCCCGCCCGCCCGGATCGACGATCACCGACCCCACCGCGAACGCGCTCGCCGACCGGGGACAACGCCCGGCCAACTCCACCGCGTAACTCATCCACCGCGCATCGCCATCACGCACCGCGCCAGCGTAGCGACACTTCAAACCCCTTATGGCGTACGGGAGGCCCGAGTCCCCGCCGGCTGGTGCTTCCCAGCCGGGTGGCCGCCTTTACCACCGAGGCCCGCACCGCCCACCGTGCCGGCCTCTACCTCCCCACCGACCGGGCCGCTCGCAC
>NZ_JOJL01000098.1 GCF_000721705.1 Actinoplanes subtropicus | reverse complement strand
CATGACATAAGCCTGATCCCGAGCAGAGTCAAGATCAAGTCTTGTTCTTCCTGGCCGCCACTGATTATCTATTGTTAGAGGGTTATTGGTCCTCGACCGTGGCTGCCGGCGCCCTCGACACAACGCACTCATCTCGGCATGTCCGGGAGCCGAGCCTACGCGTCAACCGTCACGCTCCGTGGCAGGCGGTTCGAGCAGTCATGGCGGAACTCCTGGTGAGGTTGGATGGGGGTTTTCGGCACGCACAAGGCCGGGGATCCGGCCGGTGCGTTGGAGCAGCTACTCACCGACCGGCTGCGGGTGCTCGGCCCCGACCACCCCCACACTCTCACCACCCGCCACAACCTCGCCCGGTGGCGGGGGCAGGCCCGGTCACCCGGCCGGCGCGGCCTGACAAAGGACGTCGGCGACCAGGACGAAAAGTTGTCGGTCAACAGCCGGGCGGGCCGGGCGCTGGGACGACGCCGGCCCTCACCGGCGGCCCCGGCGCGATTCCGCGCGGGCACTTCGGCTTCTGCCGCCGGTGCGTCCGCGAGCCCAGGCAGCGGCCAGCCCGTCGAGAATCCGCTCGCTCACCACGGCGCTGGGTAGCGTACCGGCGTGGACTTCTTTTTCGACCTGCCGTGGCGGTGTTGGGTCCTCCCGGGGCTGCTTGTCATGGCGTGGACGGGCCTGTGGTGGGGAAGCCGCCGGGCGCGGCTGTGGTTCGCCGGCCTCATGCCGCCTGGCGCCGTCGTCATCATCCTGCTTGGACTGAGCGAAATGTTGTCGCCGGTGCGACCGCAGCAGCAGGGCGAACCGGCGGACCTCTCCGCACGAATCAGCGCCCTCGGCAGCGGACCCGGCATGCTGATCGCGGCGGTCGGGCTGCTCACTTTGGTTGTCGGCACGGCGCTGACGATCACCACCTTCGTGGTGGAGACGACCCTGATGGTCCGTCGCCACGAGTGAGCACAGCGGGATACGGACGCTCCGTCGTTGAGCTGAACCGCCTGCCGGAACGAGCAGGCAGGTCAGCCCGACGACCGAAACCACGCTCCGTAGCGAACACATCGCGGCCATGAGCGGATGCCCCGAAGGGCACCAGCGACCGGCAGCAATGACAATGTTGGCCCGGCCGGTCAATGCCGACGAAGCCCGACGTCTGACATATTGGTGCCTTCATGACTTCTCTCGATTTATGCCGTGACAGCTTGGACGGGCTGTCGGTGGGCGACGCGCTCGGTGCGCAATTCTTCGTCCCAGGCAACTCATACGCAGAATTGGCCGCCGGCCGTCCTCCTCGCGCCCCCTGGCCTTGGACCGACGACACCGAGATGGCCTGCTCCGTCTTCAGCGAACTGCGAGCCCGGGGCGACATCGACTCCGACCGGCTGGCCGCCGCCTTCGCGCAGCGGTACGAGCCGTACCGCGGCTACGGGGGCGGGGCGGTCGTCATACTCCACCAGATCCGGGACGGAACCGACTGGCGACAGGCGGCACGCTCCGCCTTCGACGGTCAAGGTTCCATGGGCAACGGCGCAGCCATGCGAGTGGCACCCCTGGGCGCCTTCCACGCCGGCAACTCCCGCGCCGCCGCATTGGCCGCGATCCGCTCGGCCGAAGTCACCCACGCACACGCCGAGGCAATACTCGCAGCCGTGGCAGTAACCGTGGCCGCCGCCGAAGCCGGTCACGCCCGACAGCTTCAGCAGCGGCCCGAACCGGAGACCCTGCTCCAGGCGGTGCTTGAATACCTCGTCGACAGCCGTGTCAGCGAGGGTATCCGCCGGGCTGTCGACCTGCTCGGGGCAAGCGTGGCCGAGGCAACCTACGAGTTGGGCAACGGGTCCCGGGTCCTGGCCCAGGACACCATCCCTTTCACGCTCTGGGCCTCGGCCACCTATCTGCACGACTACCCGGCGGCAATCCTGGCCTGCATCGAGGCCGGCGGTGACGTCGACACCACGGCCGCGATCGTCGGCGGCATCGTCGCCACCTTCACCGGCACAGGCTCCGGCGGCATACCCCCGTCCTGGCTCAACGCCCGTGAGCCCCTACCTGCCTGGGCCGACAGCTAGGCGAGCACCATGCACGGATCTTCCCTCGACGAGTAGGAACAGCCGATCAAGCTCCACCTACCCAGCGTGACTGCTTCACCAGCGAGCACTCTCGGCGGCAGATGATATGTCGGTCACCAGGTTGAAGCGCCCCGGGATGATCATGCCATGGCACATCTTCCTGAGGACGTTCGCTCAGCATTTCGCCTCTTCGCCTTTTACCTGGCCGAAGGCACTCTCGATCTGGAACTTCTGGACGGCTTCGACTATCGCCTTGCCGTCATGGCCTACGGGTCAGCGCTGGAGATGGTGCTGGCCATCTTCGCCAACGTCCTGGATGTCAACGAGGCCGGCGAGGTGACAAACTACGCCGAGGCGCAGTACCGAGCCGCCCAGTGGATCCGACGCCTCTGCGACGACCAGTATCAGCCAGATCCGCCCTTCGCCGCATGGGAGGTCGAGCTGTCATAGCAGCCGCACAGCGAAGCGATCCGGCGGACTCAGTCAAGCTGCCGCCGCGCGATCTGTGGCATGTCCGGATACCACATCCGACCCCTAAAGTTGATCGCCATGGGCATGTACGCCGCGGCGCGCGGATGGCTACAGATAGCTCCTCAGCAGCGGGGCGATGCTGAGGAAATCATCCGCCGACACCACCACGACCTTTACTCCGGCGGCTGGGCCTTCCCGGCAGCGCCGTTCAATTGGACGCTCTACCTGTTCTACGGCGGTGACCTGCGGGAAGGAGAGTTGGCCTGGCTCCGGATGCAGATCATCGAGCTGGCCGCGATGCCGGCGATCGACGATGACGGTGATCGCCCTGCCGGCCTGTTCCTGGTCAGCGACGAACGCGCCTGGCCAATCATGTGGCAGGTTCGGGACGGGTCCATGGAGGAACGTCCTGCGACGTCGTTGTCATGGCTTGGCGAATAGCCCGCTCCATCCGGAACAGTGCCGACAAATGTACTGCCCGGCCAAGGTGTCAGCGGCGGCCTTACAGTGCGTAGCGCACGATTCGGCCGGGTAGCGACGGCGCATTGCTGCGCCGTCGCCCCCTCAGAACCGGACGTGCACGTTTCCATGCATCCGGCTCAAGCAAGCCCTGTGGGCCGCT
>NZ_JOJL01000097.1 GCF_000721705.1 Actinoplanes subtropicus | reverse complement strand
TGTCGATTATGACGATGTTCGCGTTATGCCGACTTCTGCACGAAGCTGCAGGTGGGTGCCAGTCGAGACGGACAGAGTGTCGGCATAACGGCGGTCGGGTGGCTTGACGCTTCCTTCATGGATCTTCATGAGGAGGGGTCGTGTCCAGACCGGTGAGCAGGGTCGCGCAGGTGCGGGTGCCGGGCACGTTGGCGCCGTTCGCGGCGGTGCTGGAGGAAGTGTTGTTGGCGGCGGGGTATACGCCGTTGTCGGCAGTCAACCAGTTGCGGCTGATGGCGCATCTGAGCCGGTGGCTCGATGGGCGGGGGTTGTCGGCCGCCGATCTGAGCGAGGAGCGGGTTGAGCAGTACCTTGCCGAGCGGCGTGCCGCCGGCTATACCGGGCTGATCGGACGCCGTGCGATGCAGCGGGTGCTGCAGGCTCTGGTCGTTGCCGGTGTCCGGCCGGCCGGTGAGCAGGTGCCGCCTGCGGCCGGAGCACCGGCGGTGCTGACGGCGTTCGACCGGTATCTGCGCACGGAGCGAGGGCTGGCGTCCTGCACGACGACGGCGTATGTCACTCGCGCTGCCCGCTTCCTGGCCGGGTACGCCGCTGACGGTGAGGTCGGCGGGTTGACTCCGGCGCACGTGACGTCCGCTGTTCTCGCCGAGTGCACATCGGGGTCGGTCGGTGCCGGGCAGTATTTCGTGGCGGCCCTGCGCTCGTTCCTGCGGTTCGCCCACGTGGAGGGCCTCGTCGCCGCTGACCTGTCGGCGGCGGCGCTTGCGGTGACCGGGCGTCGGGGTTCGCTGCTGCCCAAGGGGATCAGCCCGGACCAGGCGCAGGCGTTGCTGGACTCCTGTGACCGGGAGTCGGTGATCGGGCGGCGGGACCGGGCGGTGTTGCTGCTCCTGTTAAGGCTGGGCCTTCGCGGCGGCGAGGTGGCCCGGCTGCGGCTGCAGGACATCGACTGGCGGGCCGGGCATTTGGTGGTGCGGGGCAAAGGTGGCCGTGACGAACGGCTTCCCGTTCCCCATGAGGTCGGCGAAGCCGTCGCGGCCTACTTGCGGCTGGGGCGGCCGGCCTCGACGCGGCAGGAGGTGTTCGTGACCGCGATCGCGCCGGCGGCCCACCTCACCCGGGAGGCGGTGTCCGGGATCGTGCGCCGCGCCTGCGACCGGGCGGGGATCGCCCGGATCGGACCGCACCGGCTGCGACACGGCTTGGCCTGCGCGATGGTGCGCGCAGAAGTGCCTCTGGCGCAGATCGGCCAGGTGCTACGACATCGCAGCCCGATCTCGACCGCGATCTATGCCCGGGTGGACGTGACGGCGCTGCGGGAACTGGCCCAGCCCTGGCCTGGAGGCAGCTGATGGACACCGACTTGAGCCGCCACCTGGAAGACTATCTGCGGCTCCGCCGATCGCAGGGCTTCAAGCTCGTCCGGCCCGGTGCCGTCCTTGCCCAGTTCGTCACCTGGCTGCAGGCGGCCGGCGCCACCACGATCACCGTGGACGCGGCGGTAGCGTGGGCCGCCGGCTCGCCGGGCACGAGCCCGATCAGCAGGGTGCATCGGCTGGGCGCGGTCCGCGGGTTCGCCCGGTATCTGCGGACCATCGACCCGGCCACCGAGATCCCGCCGGCCGACGTGTTCCCCCGACCGGTCTGCCGAGCACACCCATACCTGTATTCGCCGGACGAAATCCGGGCGCTGCTCGCGGCCACTCGTGGTCTGCGTCCGCAGATCCGGGCCAAGACCTACGAGGTGCTGCTCGGCCTGATCGCAGCCACCGGCATGCGGCTGGGCGAGGCGGTGTCGCTGCGACGCACCGACGTCGATCTGGACGCGGGGGTGTTGACGATCGGCGGGTGGAAAGCCGGCCCGCAGCGACTGGTCCCGCTGCACCCGAGCATGACCAAGGCCCTGCACGACTACGCACAGGCCCGCGACCGGCATTTCCCCGCACCGCGCACGGACTCGTTCTTTGTCTCCTCGGTTGGAACGCCCCTGATTACCAGCGCGGTCGACAGGACGTTCAACCAACTCACCACCACCATCGGGATCCGCACCGAAACCGTCAAACCGCGCATCCACGACCTACGGCACCGCTTCGCCGTCGCCCGGCTACTCGACTGGTATCAGCGCGGGCAGGACCCGGCGGGCAAACTTCCAGTGCTGTCGACCTACCTTGGACACGTCAACCCCGCCGGGACATTCTGGTACTTCTCCGCAGTGCCCGAACTGATGGCCCTGGCCGCCGAACGCCTGCAACAAGGACCACCGCGGTGACCGCGCTGGCGCCCACTCTGCAAGCGTTCTTCACCGACCGGCTGATGCACCAGCGGCAAGCCAGCCGGCACACCATCACCGCCTACCGCGACGCTTTCCGGCTCCTACTCGCCTTCGCCAGCCAGCACAGCGGCGCCGCCGCCAGCCGCCTGGACCTCGCCGCGCTTGACGCACCCCTGATCAGCGCGTTCCTGCACCACCTGGAAACCGAACGCGGTAACAGCGTCCGCACCCGCAACGCCCGGCTGGCCGCGATCCACTCCCTGTTCGCCTATGCCGCGCTGCGCCACCCCGAACACGCCGCGTCGATCCAACGCGTGCTCGCCATCCCACCCAAACGTTTCGACCGTCAGCTGGTCACCTACCTGACCGAACCCGAGACCGACGCCCTGCTGGCCGCCTGCGACCGGTCCACCTGGATCGGTCGCCGCGACCACGCGCTCATCCTGCTCGCTGTCCAAACCGGACTCCGTGTCTCCGAGCTGATCGGCCTGACCTGCGCCGATCTCGACCTGGGACGTGGAGCCCACGTCCACTGCGTCGGCAAAGGCCGTAAACAACGCCGGACCCCGCTGCTGCCGGCTACCGTCGCGGTGTTGAAGGTCTGGCTCGCCGAACGCGGCGGCGCCCCCGCCGACCCGCTGTTTCCTACCAGCACCGGACGGAAACTGAGCCGAGATGCGGTCGAACACCGCATCGCCAAACACGTCGGTGTCGCCGCGCAGCACTGCCCGTCACTGACGAACAAACCCGTGACCGCCCACACCCTGCGTCACACCGCGGCGATGCGCCTGCTGCTGTCCGGCGTCGACATCACCGTCATCGCCCTTTGGCTGGGCCACGAAAACATCGCCACATCGCAGATCTACCTGCACGCCGACATGACCCAGAAACAGCGAGCGATCGAACAAACCCGGCCCGCCGGCACCAAACCCGGCCACTACCGGCCGCCCGACCCCGTCCTGGCGTTCCTCGAGTCCCTCTGATTATGCCGAGCTGACCGCACCGCCGACCCCGGCCGAGCGACGATCCCGCGCCGGGGTCGGCATAACGCGAACATCGGCATAATCGAC
>NZ_JOJL01000096.1 GCF_000721705.1 Actinoplanes subtropicus | reverse complement strand
TGGGTTGGTCGTTGGTTGAGAATTGCACAGTGGACGCGAGCATCTTGTTTTCTGTGGTTAAGTTGTCAAGGGCGGACGGTGGATGCCTTGGCACCAGGAGCCGATGAAGGACGTGGGAGGCCGCGATAGGCCTGGGGGAGCTGTCAACCTAGCTGTGATCCCAGGGTGTCCGAATGGGGGAACCTGGCACGAGTCATGTCGTGTCATCTTCAGCTGAATACATAGGCTGGTAGAGGGGAACGCGGGGAAGTGAAACATCTCAGTACCCGTAGGAAGAGAAAACAACAGTGATTCCGTGAGTAGTGGCGAGCGAAAGCGGATCGAGCCTAAACCTTGTGCGTGTGATACCTGTCAGGGGTTACGCATGGGGGGTTGTGGGACTCTTTTTGATCGTTCTGACAGACGGTCGCAGAGTTATAAAGCCTTATGTTAGTCGAACGACGTGGGAAAGTCGGCCGTAGACGGTGAGAGCCCGGTAGACGAAAATGTATGGCCTCTGGAGAGAGCACCCGAGTAGCAGCGGACTCCTAGAATCTGCTGTGAATCTGCCAGGACCACCTGGTAAGGCTGAATACTTCCTGGTGACCGATAGCGGACGAGTACCGTGAGGGAATGGTGAAAAGTACCCCGGGAGGGGAGTGAAATAGTACCTGAAACCGTTCGCCTACAATCCGTCAGAGCCTTGTGCAGGTAGTGCTGTGGGGTGATGGCGTGCCTTTTGAAGAATGAGCCTGCGAGTTAGTGGCATGTGGCGAGGTTAACCCGTGTGGGGTAGCCGTAGCGAAAGCGAGTCTGAAGAGGGCGTTTTAGTCGCGTGTTCTAGACCCGAAGCGGGGTGATCTAGCCATGGGCAGGTTGAAGCGTGGGTAAGACTGCGTGGAGGACCGAACCCACCAACGTTGAAAAGTTGGGGGATGACCTGTGGTTAGGGGTGAAAGGCCAATCAAACTCCGTGATAGCTGGTTCTCCCCGAAATGCATTTAGGTGCAGCGTCGTGTGTTTCTTGCCGGAGGTAGAGCACTGGATGGTCTAGGGGGCCTACAAGCTTACCGAAATCAGCCAAACTCCGAATGCCGGTAAGTGAGAGCGCGGCAGTGAGACTGCGGGGGATAAGCTTCGTAGTCGAGAGGGAAACAGCCCAGATCACCAGCTAAGGCCCCTAAGCGTGTGCTAAGTGGAAAAGGATGTGGGATCGCATGGACAACCAGGAGGTTGGCTTAGAAGCAGCCATCCTTTAAAGAGTGCGTAATAGCTCACTGGTCAAGTGGTTCCGCGCCGACAATGTAGCGGGGCTCAAGCACACCGCCGAAGCTGTGGCACTCACGCAAGTACTCGGTGATATCACTTTGATGGTGTCATCCAGGTGTGTGGGTGGGTAGGGGAGCGTCGTGTGGCGAGTGAAGCGGCGGGGTGACCCAGCCGTGGACGCCACACGAGTGAGAATGCAGGCATGAGTAGCGAATGAAGAGTGGGAAACTCTTCCGCCGGATGACCAAGGGTTCCAGGGCCAGGCTAATCCGCCCTGGGTGAGTCGGGGCCTAAGGCGAGGCCGAGAGGCGTAGTCGATGGACAACGGGTTGATATTCCCGTACCCGCGTAGGAACGCCCAAGACGAACCTCGTCATGCTAACCGCCCAATCCGATGGAGGCCTTCGGGTCGATAGAGGGGAGCGCGGGATCCTGGTGGGTAGTAGTTTAGTGATGGGGTGACGCAGGAAGGTAGCTGGTCCCAGGCGGTGGTTGTCCTGGGGTAAGCGTGTAGGCCCGTGTGTAGGCAAATCCGCACACGATTGAGGCTGAGACGTGATGCCGAGCCGTATCAGGTGAAGTCAGTGATCCTATGCTGCCGAGAAAAGCCTCTAGCGATGTTCCGAGCGGCCCGTACCCGAAACCGACACAGGTGGTCAGGTAGAGAATACCGAGGCGACGGGCGAACTGTGGTTAAGGAACTCGGCAAATTGCCCCCGTAACTTAGGGAGAAGGGGGGCCGGACCCGTGAAGCCACGTGCTGGTGGAGCGGGGTATGGCCGCAGAGAGCAGGGGGAAGCGACTGTTTACTAAAAACACAGGTCCATGCGAAGTCGTAAGACGATGTATATGGACTGACGCCTGCCCGGTGCTGGAACGTTAAGGGGACCTATTAGCCTTACGGCGAAGTGGAGAACTTAAGCGCCAGTAAACGGCGGTGGTAACTATAACCATCCTAAGGTAGCGAAATTCCTTGTCGGGTAAGTTCCGACCTGCACGAATGGCGTAACGACTTCCCCACTGTCTCAACCACAGGCCCGGCGAAATTGCAGTACGAGTAAAGATGCTCGTTACGCGCGGCAGGACGGAAAGACCCCGGGACCTTTACTATAGCTTGACATTGGTATCCGAATTTAATTGTGTAGGATAGGTGGGAGCCGGTGAAGCTGTCACGCCAGTGATGGTGGAGGCATTGTTGAAATACCACTCTGTTGGGTTTGGGTATCTAACTTGCGGCCCTGATCGGGTCGAGGGACAGTGTCTGGTGGGTAGTTTAACTGGGGCGGTTGCCTCCTAAAGGGTAACGGAGGCGCCCAAAGGTTCCCTCAGCCTGGTTGGCAATCAGGTGTTGAGTGTAAGTGCACAAGGGAGCTTGACTGTGAGACTGACGGGTCGAGCAGGGACGAAAGTCGGGACTAGTGATCCGGCACTTGCGTGTGGAAGCGGTGTCGCTCAACGGATAAAAGGTACCCCGGGGATAACAGGCTGATCTTCCCCAAGAGTCCATATCGACGGGATGGTTTGGCACCTCGATGTCGGCTCGTCGCATCCTGGGGCTGTAGCAGGTCCCAAGGGTTGGGCTGTTCGCCCATTAAAGCGGTACGCGAGCTGGGTTTAGAACGTCGTGAGACAGTTCGGTCCCTATCCGCCGTGCGCGTTGGATACTTGAGAAGGGCTGTCCCTAGTACGAGAGGACCGGGACGGACGAACCTCTGGTGTGCCAGTTGTCCCGCCAGGGGCACGGCTGGTTGGCTACGTTCGGAAGGGATAACCGCTGAAAGCATCTAAGCGGGAAGCTCGCTTCGAGATGAGGTATCCCACCCCCACCGAGGGGGTAAGGCTCCCAGCCAGACGACTGGGTTGATAGGCCGGAGATGTAAGCCAGGTAACTGGTTCAGTCGACCGGTACTAATAAGCCGAGGGCTTAACCACCCGATACTTGTGCTACGCGTCCACTGTGTGATTCACAGCAAACGAACAACCACCGCGAGGTTCATCGCGAGTTGTTTCGTGGTTGCTGATAGCTGTTTCGGTGGTCATAGCGGAGGGGAAACGCCCGGTCTCATTCCGAACCCGGAAGCTAAGCCCTCCAGCGCCGATGGTACTGCACTCGGGAGGGTGTGGGAGAGTAGGACGCCGCCGGACTCAAC
>NZ_JOJL01000095.1 GCF_000721705.1 Actinoplanes subtropicus | reverse complement strand
ACTGGCCGCAGGTCGTGGCCGCGTTGATCGACGGCGTCGACCTGGTCGCCCTCAGGACGCCCGGGCCGGTCGCCGACGCCACCGTGCGGTCGCTGCAGGCCCGGGCCCGCGAGAAAGGCTGCGTGCTGGTCCCGACAGGGCGCTGGCCGTCGGCACACATCACCCTGGAGGTCACCGGCCGACACTGGGAAGGCCTCGGCTACGGCTACGGCCGGCTGCGGCGCCAGCACCTCAAGGTCACGACGACCGGCCGCGGAGCTGCGGCACGACCACGGACGGCGACAGTCACGGTCGGCGGCCCCGCCACCGGGAAGAGTCACTGGACAGATGTCGCCCGTTCTCGCGGACAACGGCTGGCAGGTCGAGACCGTGGAGATCGACCTGGGAACCGGGTTGCACGAATGGATCGAGATCCGGGGCGGCGACCAGCGCCTCTACGTCGCGACCGCAGCCGAACGGGACGTCGTCCTCCGCGAAGCACGGCGTCGACCCCGCCACCCTGGCCGAGGTTGAGACGATCGACGACGGATGCGAATAAAGCCCGTCTTACCCCGCCTTGAACTCGCGCCACCCATGCTGGCCGCCACCGGCGCGCTACCCCCCAATCACCTACCTCAGCGACGGCGAGATACGAGATGATCCGGCCAGTGGCGTCACGCTACGTGGCCAACATGCTGGCACCGGCATGCTCTTTTGCCGAGAACAGTACGTTGGACGAGTGCCGAGACTCGTCGTGGCCACATCGACCCAGATGCGCCGTGGATCCGTTATCGCGGCAGACTGGACAACGATGGCAAGAGCAGTGAGTGAATCTGCCACATTGTCTCCACCTTACCGTGTCGAATCTTCGGGAAGTCCAGCTGCTCAGCCATTGAGCCACCGGAATCATTCCGTTCGTAAGCGCGCCATAAATATGTCGGATCTTCTCCGTATCCGCCTCCGCCGCGGACCTGATATCCATAATCTGCCGAACACGTGAGTTCGGTCCCATGGATGCTTGCTTTGCCATTCTTGCCTCAACCTCCAGAACAGGCAGGACCAAAATTGTCAGACACATTGCTGTGCCGGAGGGGGAACTTTCGAGTATTGCCGCGACTTCGTTAAAATCCACTCCCGGTGCGGCCGGTGCGATAAACTCGTGGTCTCGCAACAGGTCCACAGAGAGGCTCATCCATTCCGCCGTTGGCAGAAAAGGAAGTGATCCAATGACGGCCTCTTCGAAGCCATCGGGAACTTCAGGCACGGAAATGAGGCGGGCCAAAAGGCACGAAAGATGTGCGCTGCGGTAAGGAGGTAGCAAGTATAGCGACCTCGGCCCGCATTCTCGGAGAGCAGTCGCAAGCCAATCAGATTCACGCGCAGAGTTATTCCGTCCGGAAGAAATTGATCCAGAGGATGAATCTTCTGCGGGCCAGTAGTCCAACATCCATGGAAATCTGAACCCCAGAGGCTCATATTGTTCGCGCAGGTCCCGGAGATCTTCTTCCAACCTGCCAGAAGGGTCCTGCAGGCTGCCTGACAATGCAGCGATGAGCGCCCAACACGCCCGCTTAGACGGGCTCCGCCGGTCTCCAGGCGTGGTTACGACCGTCTCGAAGATGCCTCGCATGGCCCGGGTAGTCTCACGCAAATTCTCTGGAGCGCATCCCTGCAGCAGACGCAACAAGTCAAGGGAAGGCACAATCGGCACTATCGCCTCAAAAGCGTTCAGATAGAGATCGTCGGCCGAAAAACTTAAATCGAGACGAGCAGTTGCTGTGACTATTTTTTCGATAGCCATCCTCGTTGGCGTCGTGTATCCCAGCATCCGATAGGCGAAACGCACAAGCGCTTCCCCTGTTCCAGCATTTGACGATTGTGCAGCGCGAAGGAGCAAGTTGATGAATTCGTCTGCGCCTCGCGCAACGTTTCGGTCGAGTATCTGTACAGCTAGTTGGGCTACCACATCCCACTCTTGGAGTTCGAGATGTGGAAGTAGGACCTCGAATACAGCCTCCGTGGAGCTGCCTTTCGTGCGAACGAGGTACTCGGCGGCGAAGTACTCGAGGAACGTACGGTGAGTGAAGCCATATCGAGGCTCGTGAGGTGTCGTTCCCAGGTCAGTAAGGACCCATGCACGGCCGGCGCAGAAATCCAGCAGCTTCTCCGCTTCCTCGCGTGCCTCCCCTTCGTCATCTCCCCGCAGCCGATAATGGCCTTGCACTAGCTCATCTACTAGAGCACGCCGGGGCAGGCTGCCGCCCGCCGCCGGCGTGATTAGTAGATGCCACGCCAGGGACTGGATCGCGCTGCGAACCTCATTTCCAAACATCGATGTGCTGCGGATCCCTCGCATGCGGTCCCACCGCTCGAAGAGCATAAGAGCGCATTTCTCGTAGACCTCGGGGCGATTGCGCGGGATGTACCTTTCCGTTGCATACATTCCGCAGAGAAGACTCAACAGCAGAGGATTGGACCGAATGTCAGGTACGATTTCACTATCACGCATGAAAGCGGAGTGAATTCTGGAACGGTCCGCGGGAGAAAGCGAATCGTCGAGGTCAAACCATTTGGACGCAAATTCGCCGACCTGCCGCTCATCAAATTCTTCCAGGCTGAAGGTCGTGAACATACCGCTCCTCAGCGGCGCCGCGTCGTAGCCGATTTTGCGGGATGTCGCTACGACCGACACGAGTGGGTAACGTGTCACGAAACCTTCGATCAGCTGTACCACCCGAGAGCGAAGCGCGGTTTCTGTCAACTCGTCGAGGCCGTCGAATATTACTAGTGCGCGACCATTGAGTAGTAGATAGTCGATTGCGCCTGGAGGTGGCTCTAGGTTGTATGGAGCTCGGCAGATATCGGTGAGATATTCAGTTATCGCCTTTCCGCCCTTTTCGAAATCAGTCACGGCTTCTCGGAGAGTGACGAGGAATGGCGTTGGAAAGTCTTCCGAGCCTGCTTCCCCCTGCACCAAGTCGCATGCCAGCTTGATCATTGCCGTCGATTTTCCGGCACCCGGATCGCCGAGAATAACGATTCGCCGATACGTTAAGAGCGCGGAACGCAAGTCCGGGCTGTCGGGTGAGTTCAAGTCGACAAGTTCCGCCAGCGACGCCAGAACCTCACTCCCCGGTGGCGCCGACGCCAGGAGTGAGCGAATAGCCCGATTACTTGAAAACGAGGCAATTCCAGACGGAAATGGTTCGAGGTCAGGGTCCACGTAAATTTCCCGGATTGGGACGCTGCGATTTACTCCTGTGTGCGGCAGTCGCAACTCTCCATGCGATGCCAAAATTTGAAGGCGCAGATTTCGTTCGAATGTCCGAATGTCTGACAATCCGCGAAGTTCCTTCAGTACGGTACTGTTGCGCATCGCAGCGGCCGTCACTGCACCCGAAATTATCAAGTCAGAGACGCCTTCGGCCATCACCGGCTGTTTCCGATCGGCAGAGACTAGGGAGCCCGATGCGACCAGCAGGGAGCGGAAGACTAGGTCGGTCATTGCGAACAACTGTTCCTCGGGAAGTCGAACTGCGAGGTGCAGACCCCACCGAATCTGTTCTCTAATCGCACTGAGGAGTTCTGAACGATCTTTACCCAAGGTCTCTAGCGTCCGCGCCGCTACGATTTGCAATGCAAGCTGGTCGGCGCTCGGCGACTCGAGGTACTCATTAACACTTGCGATCTGGGCGGCGGTAAGTTCCTGCGCCAGGCGACGTGCTTCGCCGCTGCTGTCGTCCAGCGCCGAGGTGAACTCGATTGCTCGCTCGACCCGAGCTCGCCGGTAACGTTTCGATAAGGCTGTCGAGACGACACGCTGCCCGAATCGGGCCAAGGCGGCTTCCAGACCGGTCATAAAGGAACTATAGATTGGTGCACGGTGCGAATGTAAGGTGCGCCTCAGCCGTCGTCTCCGCCACCGAGCGATCTTCGATGAGCACGTAACGGCATGATTCGGCGTGCTCATTTGGCACCCCTCTGTGTCAAGAGGTCGCCAAGGACAATGTTTTAGGCTGTGCTTCAGCGGGTCCGGGAAGTGACTTGTCCGAAGTGTCGATCATGGG
>NZ_JOJL01000094.1 GCF_000721705.1 Actinoplanes subtropicus | reverse complement strand
ACCCTGAATCACCTCGTAGCCGGCGCCCTTCAGCGCGATACTGACAACCTGGCGCACCGACGCCGAGTCATCCACGACCAAAATGGTCTTCCCCATGCTTTCCCCCCGGGATCAGAAGAAGGTGATCTCCGATTCGCGGACGCCGGCGGCCTGGCCGGAGGCGTGCGCCTCACGTTCCTCGTCCATCGTGTAGCTGGCCGAGATGGCCTTCAGCGCCTCCTCGGGATCGATCGGCGGCGCGTCGGTGCGGGCCCGCTCCCCGGCCTCGTCGACCGTCTCCGCGAACCGGGTGATGCTGTCCCGCAGGTGCTCCAGAACCTGGCTGATACGGTCCTGGAACTGCAGGTTGGTGAGCGACTGGCCGACCTCGGAACGAATGCCGACGGCCGCCCGCTCCAGATCGGTGGAGGAGTCCCGGAACCCGGAGACCAGCGCCTGCAGGTCGTCGAGCACCGCCTGCACCTCGGCGTTCGCGCTGGCCACCGCGCGGTCCTCCCGATCGGCGGTCTCCTCGGCGTGGCCCAGGATCGCGCTGATCGTGCTGCCGGCCCGGCCCACCTTGTCGGCCATCCGCTCGCTGGTGCCCAGCGAGTGCTCGGCCAGCACCCGGACCTCGTCGGCGACCACCCCGAACGCCGCGCCGGCCTCGCCGATCCGGGCCGCCTCGATCGAGGCGTTCAGCGCGAGCAGATTGGTCTGCGCGGCGATCGCGCTGACCTCGCCGGACATCTGCCGCAGCTCGCTGTTGAGGGTCTGCAGGTTGCGCAGCTCGCTCACGGTCTGCCGCTTGGTGGCCAGCGCCTCGTCCAGGGTGCCGACCACGTCGCCGAGCCGGGACCGGCTGCGGTCGAAGGTGCCGCCGTGCCCCTCCTCGAGTGCGCCGGTGGAGGAGGCGAGGACCGCGTCCAGATTCTCGACGATCCCGGCGAACTTCTCGGTGAGCTGGCTGATCGCCGTCTCCATCTGGCTACGACTGGTGTCGATCTGCGCCGTCCAGACGGGCACGATGGAGTCGGCCAGTCGCGAGACGCTGTCGATGTGGATGTCGGCCGCGCGCGCCTCGGCCGGTGCGAAGGTCGTGCGCTTGCGACCGGCCGCGAAGCCGGCGCCGAGTCCGACGGCAAGGGCGCCCAGCGCCCAGAACAGCTCAGCCATGTCGATGGATCATCTCCGCGATGTGTGTCAGCGGCGCCTCCCGCAGGACCGCGCCGAGCTGGACCGCTTCGTTCGGCATGCCGTGGACCACGCAGGTCGCGGCATCCTGCGCCACCGTGAACGCGCCGGCCTGGCGCATCTCCAGCAGCCCGCGAGCGCCGTCGTCACCCATGCCCGTCATGATCACGCCGATCGCGCTCGCCCCGGCCGCCCGCGCGGCCGAACGGAAGAGCACGTCGACCGAGGGCCGGTGCCGGTTGACCGGCGGGCCGTCGAAGACCCGTACCCGGTAGCCGGTGCCGCAGCGGACCAGCTCCGTGTGCCGGCCGCCCGGCGCGACCAGCACCCGGCCGGGCCGCACCTCGCCGCCGTTCACCGCCTCGGCCACGTCCACCTGGCACATCCCGTCGAGACGATGGGCGAACGCGGCGGTGAAGTTCTCCGGCATGTGCTGCACGATCACCATGCCCGGGATGCCGCGGGGCAGCGCCGGGAGCACGATCTCGAGGGCCTTGGTGCCGCCCGTGGAGGTGCCGAGCACGACGACCCGGTCGCCGGCCCCGGTCGCCACCTCGGCCGCGTCCGGGCCGGCCGGGCGCGGGACGCGACGCCCGTGCGCGGCGGCCCGCACCGCCTGGACGATCTCGGCCGAGCGCTCGTCGATGAAGGCCTTCAGCCCGCTGTCCGGCTTGGTGATCACCGCGGACACGCCGGCGGTCAGCGCCGTGGCGTCGGTGGACGGGGCGGTGCATAGAATCACCGGAACGGGGCGTACGGCCATGATCTGGCGCAAGAAGCGCGCCCCGCCCAGCCCAGGGTCGACCACGAGCACGTCCGGCCGTGCCCGGCTCATGTGCTCCAAGGCGAAGGCTGGGTCGGCGACCGCGCCGATCACCTCCATGCCGCTCTGCCGCAGCCGGGCGGCGAGGTGCTGCCGCACCACGGCCGAGTCGTCGAGGATCAGCACGCCGATCACCGGGCCGCTCACAGCTCGCCCCCGGCACTGCTGCGCCGCCCGCCGGCAGAGGTCAGGGTCACCTCGCCGGTGGCCACCTCGAAGCTGAGCCGGCGTGGCCCGGTGCCGCCGAGGTCGGCGTGCGCCACACGGAAGCCGAACCGTTTGAGCAGGGTCAGGCCGGCGGCGATGTTGTCCCGGGCCACATCCGGGGCGCGGCCGCGCTGGAACGGCGGAAACTGGTTGCCGCCGCCGTAGAGGTGCGCGACGTACTCCTGTGGTTTGGTCCCGAGCCGCTCGATGACCTCGAGGAACATCTGTACCGCGTGGTCCGCGTAGCGACCGTCCAGGCCGTCCCGGGCGGTCGGGATGCGCCGTTGCGGCAGCATGTAGTGGCACATGCCGCCGGCCCGCAGCAGCGGGTGCCAAAGGGTGACCGAGACACACGACCCCAGCAGCGTATGGATGCGGGTGTCGGTGCCCCCGAAGTAGAAATCTCCGGGGTTCAGCACCACTTCCAGGACGCTAGCCACGCCGCTGCCCGGGGTTGCGGTAAATCGACGGTTCGACCATCTGCAGCCGGGACGGGATGCCGTTGAGCGACTCCGACCGGCCGACGATCAGGTATCCGCCGGGCTGCAGCATCTCCTGCAACCGCAGCACCAGCTCGCGCTTGGTCTCCGGGTCGAAGTAGATCATGACGTTGCGCAGCAGGATCACGTCGAACTTGCCGTGATGGCCCAGCTTGCCCATGAGGTTGTCGTGGTGGAAGCGGACCCGCTCACGCAGCCGCCGGCTCACCGCCATCGAGCCGTCGTACTCGTCCCGGCCCCGCAGCCAGTACCTGCGCAGCAGCTGCCGCGGGATCTTGTCGGCCGCGGTGAGCGGGTAGATACCACGGCGGGCGTTCTCCACGACCCGGCTCGAGATGTCCGTGCCCACGATCTCCCACGGCTGGTCGGCGAGCGCTTCCGATAAGACCATTGCGGCGGTGTACGCCTCCTCGCCGGTCGAACTGGCCGCGCTCCACAGCCGCAGCGCGCGCTCGCGATCCCGGGCCGGCACCACCACATCGCGGAGGAAGTCGAAGTGCTGTTGCTCGCGGAAGAAGAACGTCTCGTTGGTGGTGAGCAGGTTGATCATCTGGATCATCTCGGGCCCGGTCACCGGCTGGGTCCGCAGATACCGGACGTACTCCGGGTAGTCGGCCAGGCCCAGCGAGCGCAGCCGCTTCTCGAGCCGCCCGGCGACCAGCGCCTCCTTGCCGGGTGGGAGCCGGATGCCGGTCTCGCGGTGGAGCACGCCGGTGATATAGGCGAACTCGTTCGATCCGATCTCGCG
>NZ_JOJL01000093.1 GCF_000721705.1 Actinoplanes subtropicus | reverse complement strand
CCGCTCGCCCGCCTCATCGGCACCTGCCCCACCTGCCAAACCCGCTTCCCGCAACAGAAACCCAGACACCGGCGAAGATCATGACAAAGCACTACTAGTGTCCCGCGCCGGGAATTCGTTGAAGATATGAGGCGAGGCGTTCGAGGATTTCGTCGGCGGTTTTGGTCCAGGTGAACGGCTTGGGGTCGGCGTTCCACTGCTCGATCCAGGAGCGGATGTCCTTCTCCAGCGCTTGGATCGATCGGTGGACGCCGCGGCGGATCTTCTGGTCGGTGAGCAGGCCGAACCAGCGCTCCACCTGGTTGAGCCAGCTGGAGTAGGTCGGGGTGAAGTGCATGTGGAAGCGGGGATGCGCGGTCAGCCACTGCCGGACGGTGGGGTGTTTGTGGGTGCCGTAGTTGTCGCAGATCAGGTGCACGTCGAGGTCGGCGGGTACTTCGCGGTCGAGCTTGGTGAGGAACTTCTTGAACTCGATCGCCCGGTGCCGGCGGTGGATCGAGCCGATCACCGTGCCGGTGGCCACGTCCAGGGCGGCGAACAGCGTGGTGATGCCGTGCCGGACGTAGTCGTGGGTGCGTCGCTCGGGCATGCCCGGCATCATCGGCAGGACCGGCGCGGACCTGTCGAGGGCTTGGATCTGCGATTTCTCGTCGACGGCCAGCACCAGGGCTTTCTCCGGCGGGTCCAGGTACAGGCCGACCACGTCGCGGACCTTGTCGATGAACTGCGGATCGTTGCTGAGTTTGAACGTGTCGACCAGGTGCGGTTGGAGCCTGAACGCCTTCCACACCCGGCCGACCGTCGATTTCGACAACCCGGACTGCTTGGCCATCGACGCCCGCGACCAGTGCGTCGCGTTCGCCGGGGTGGCTTCCAGGGTCTGGACGATCACGTCCTCGATCTGCTCGTCGGTGATCTTCCGGGGCGCGCCGGGCCGCTGTTCGTCATCAAGGCCGTCCAACCGGCGTTCAAGGAATCGCTTACGCCACTTGGTCACCGTCTGCGGCCAGATCCCCAACTGCACCGCCACGTCCTGATTCGACCGCAGACCCTCATCCTCCGCGCAGCCCAACACGATCCGACACCGTACCGCGAGGGCCTGCGACGACTTCGCCCGACGCGACCACCGCACCAGCGTTTCCCGCTCATCATCGGTCAACACCAACGGCGCCTTCGGACGTCCACGAGCAGCCATGAACAAACACTACATTAATTCATCGAATTAATGGCGCGACACACTAGTCGACAAAGGCGTGATGATGACCGCTCCGGATCCCGCTCTCATGGTCAAGTATTGCGACCAGGTCCTGCCGGACGTGCTGACCCGGGCGTGGGCGGCTTCCAGTGTCCTGTCGGTACTGTCCTATCTGGTCGCTATGTGCTCGGCAGGCCGCTGATCCCCGCGCGTGTGAAGAAGGGTTTCCAGGCGCGTTCGGGTTGCTGCGCTGGTCGGGGGATTTTCACGGATGCGCCGCGAGACTTCGCTGACGAGCTACACCGTTGATGCGGTTCTGAACCGTTTAAACCGGTGACAGCACTACAGCGCTCTTTGTTGCTTTCCGGAGGGTTTCCGTTCGACGCTTTTGGCAGTTTTTCATGCCTGGTAACCCGTTTGGGTTGCGCTGATGCGTCGGCTTGAGCACGCGTGGCCGATGGGTTAGGTGAGGAAGCCGAGTTCTTCTGGGCTGAGCGCGAGGGGGTGCGGTTCGCCGGTGAGGGCGCTCAGTGCGGTGGCGACGGCGTGGATGTCGGCTTTGATGTAGGTGGTGGTGGCGGGGCCGGTGTTGTCGGTGTGGCCGGCGTAGGCGCGGGCGATGCCGTAGCTGAAGTTGCGTTCGACCCAGGTGAGGGTGGTGTGCCGGAGCCAGTGGGTGGAGATGCCTTGGGCGGCGACCCAGGGTAGGTGTTCGCCGATGCGTTGCCAGAGGTGGTCGTAGCGGCGGCTGGTGATCGGCCGGCCGTTGCGGTAGCGCAGCAGTTGGTCGCTGGGGAGGGTGGCGCCGCGGATCTGGGCATGGTCGGCGAGGCGGCCGGCCAGGGTGCGGGTGATGGGTTGCCATCGCATCGTCTCGCCCTTTTCCCGGAGCAGGATGAGGCCGTTGTCGGTGTCGAGGTCGGCCAGGCGTAGGGCGAGGGCGCCGCCGCGGCGGCAGGCGGTTTCGGTGTGGATCCGGAGCAGGAGGCTGTCGAGGACGACGTCGTTGCCGGTGGTCCGGGCGATCTCGGTGATGGCTTGCAGTTCCCAGGGGAGCAGTGCGCGGCGGGTGCTGGGAAGTCGGCGGGGTTTGGGTACTTGGTGGGCGGGGCTGGATCCGGCGGGGATGATGCCGTCGGCCTCGGCTCGGCGGAAGAAGGCTCGGGCGGCGGTGTTGGCGTTTTCTCCGGCGTGCCGGCCGCCGCGGTAGTTGCGTTCTCGCGGTCGGGCGTGGGCGGCGCAGTCGCGTTGCAGTGCCTCGACGTCGGTGGCGCGGATGCTGTTCACTGGCTGGTCGCCCCAGAGTTCGACCATCCGCGTCCAGTAGGTGGTGTAGGTGCGTGTGCTGGCCGGTGTGGCGGCTGCGACCACTCGTGGCAGGTACTGCCGCACTGTTGGCGTGTCGTTCGCAGGTGTGGCCGCGGCGTCGTCAGGCGTCATCGGAGATGTCCGGTGGCCAGTAGTGCGCCGCGATCAGGCCGGCGACGAGGCGCTCCGGATGAACGACCAGGGTGTTCTTCGTGGGCGCGGCGACCAGGACGAATTGGCTGTCGGAGTCCATGCCGGCGAGGGCGCGGGCGGTCGCGGGGATCATCAGGTCCCCGCGGGCGCCGATCATGGCGCGGCCGGTGGGCGAGCGGCCGACGACGATCGCGTCGTCGATAACGGTGTGATCGACGCGATCGCCGGGTGACCACCCCAGAGTTCGCAGCAGGTATCGCACCGACAGCCGTCCGGACGTATCCGGGCGGGCCATGTCGAGCCGGAATGTCTGCGGATTTTCGCCCGCCGGGAGCTGCCGGGCCGGCAGCGGCGGCGGCCGCATCGGTGTGGCCGACGGTGGGCGTCTTCGTGTGGCGGGTGGGATCAACGCGCTGATCAGCTGCTCGGTGTCGCCCTCCCGAGCGTCTCGAGGCCCGAACCTGTCCATAGCTGCTATGGTCGCCGCTATTGGGAGCAAAACCGCTGGTAAACGGCAAGGTCTGACCTATCGATCGGCAGATGCCATCGACAATGACCCGGAAACCAAAAATGGTGGAATTCCACGCATAACGTGAAATTCCACCAAAAATGGTGTCCGAGGGGGGAACCCCCACGGGTAGCATCCGCTGCAATTTGGACGCCATCGTGTCAGTCCACACCCGACCACCCGCCCGCATCAGGCGTGCGCCCAGCCATCCACTGTGTGATCGATCGGCGGTGGGTGCGATGAGGAGCGTGCCGCTGCCGCCGCTGCCGCCGCTGCTGCCGCGGCTGACCAAGCAGGACCGAGAAGGCGGGAGTCGTAAGCCCCGCCGTGGCAGGGAATCGAGTCGGTCTCCGCTGTCGTTGCCGCAACTGCCGGAACTGTCTCGCCGGGACGTGGTGTTCGGGATGAGCAGTCTCGACTGCGGCGGCCGGATTACCGCCTGGACTGCTATGGGGAGCCTGCGGTGGTCGCCCGGCGACCGGATCCGGTTCAGCGTCCGCGACGGTCTGATCGTCGCGACGGTCGATTCGCTTGGACACCGAGAGCTCGGTCAGCACGGCGTCCTGCTGCTGCCGGTCGAGGTGCGCCGGGCCTGCCTGCTGGAGGCCGGAGACCGGATCCTGCTCGCCGCCCTACCCACCCAGCAGCGGCTGATCCTTCATCCGCCGGCGACCCTCGCGACGTTGACCGCAGCCTTGCATGACACGGCGACCGGCGGTGGGGCCCGATGACCGCGTCCCCGGTTCGTCCCGAGGTCCTCGAGGCCGCTCGGATGATGCTCACCCAGATGGGCATCAGCGCGACCGACCTGCTGCAAGCTGCCGGCGGAACCCGCCGGCCGGTGCCCACGTTCGCCGAGTACGTGCCGATCGTGGCCGCCGCGGTACCCCCGGGCTCGCGGCGCATGTATGACACCTACTGGAACAAGGCCGTTGCGAAGTGGGGGGATCGGCGGCTGGACGAGATCGCTCCGACCGAGATCGAAGCCCTGGCCCGCGAGACTCAAGCGAACGCGCTGCAGCGCCGCAATAGCAGGGGTGGGCGCAGCGCCACGGAGCATCTGATCTCGGCGTTGCGGTGCCTGTACAAACGGGCGGTCGCCGACGGCATCATCACCGAGGCCGCGAACCCGGCGATGAAGGTCGCCAAGCCCACCCGGTTGTCGAGCACCCGCAGCGCCCTGGCCGACGAACGGATCGCCGAACTGGTCGCGACCGCGGCGACCACGGGCAACGATCCGGAGTTGGACGCGCTGATCGTGCGGCTGCACATCGAAACCGCGTGCCGTCGCGGCGGCGCGCTCGCGCTACGGCCGATGGATCTGGACGTGGACCAATGCCTGATCCTGCTGCGGGAGAAGGGCGGCACGTTCCGGTGGCAGCCGGTCTCGCCCACGCTGATGCAGTACCTGCAACGGCACTCCCTGCAACGTCGCGTCCCCGGCGACGGGCAGTTGCTGCGGTACGCG
>NZ_JOJL01000092.1 GCF_000721705.1 Actinoplanes subtropicus | reverse complement strand
GAGCACGCGCCCGGGACTACACCACCGACATCACGTCGGCCCTCCTAACTGCGAGTCCACTCGCAAAGTGCGACATCGTGTCGCAACGGCAGATCCGGACGTCGGATCAGAACCATGGCGAAGGTCATGGGCATGAGCGCACCTGCGTTGGATTCTCTGCGGTTTCGGTTGGCGGAGGTGGATTCTCGATAGGGTCGTCAGGCCTGTCGGGATAGTAGTCGGACATCGAGGAGTTCCGTTCGCTGTCCGCGATTGCGGCCTCCGATTCCGCCTCACTGAGCTGCCGGTTACTGTCTCGGACAGCCTCGTCCCACGAGACGGACGGGCCGCCGAAGCGAAGCTCGTAAGGCGGTTGGGGCTGTGTACTTTGCTCGTCGCTACATATGCCGGAGCTGTGGGCTTCGGCTGGGCCGACGGTCACGACCGTCATGAACATGACGACGATTCCGGCCGCAGCATGCCGTAGCCTCATCAGGCCGCCCTCCCGTCCGTGGCCGGGAGCGCCGGACGACCCCGTTGAGTCGTCGCGCTTCATCATCGAGGACTCGTTGCAAGTAGCGTACGTACGCTGCGGTGCAAGCGCGGTTGCGGATCGGTAGCAGCACAGCAGAATTCTGCGAATAGCGCGATCGCAGGTCTATCGTCGGTCCGGCATGGCTGTTCATCTCTTCGGCCGAGCAGCGCCGACACGTAGCGTGATGGTTCGCCCGCACCTGTGCGTTCTCTCGGCGGCAGTTGACCGCACCGACGAGGTCCCGTGCAACCGGTGATCCGAGTGTGCCCCGACTGCGGCGCGGCGGGGCGTTCCGCTGCTTTTCGGTCTGCTGTCCCGGAGGCCGTGGCGGCCGCGGCAGAAGGGCAAGGGCACTTGACGGTTGCGTTCTGCCCTATCGGCCGCCGAATTGGCGATGCCGTACAGTTGCTCGACCTGGGTTCGGACGTCAACAGTCCCGCCACCGGCGAGGGAGCACGAAGATTCTGACGCTGAGCCACGCCCTTCGCGAACCCGGTGACCCGCCACTGCGGCGGCTTCCGCCGGAGGTCGCTGATCTCCTCCTAGAGCTGCACGCACCACCGCGGCTGGCCGCGCATCTGCGCGCCGTGCATGATGTCGCCGCCCACCTCACGGCCTGGCTCGCCGAGCAGTACCCGACCCTGGCCGTCAACCACGACGCTGTCTTGTTCGGCGCGGCGACCCACGACATCGGCAAGATCGTGCACGTCGAGGAACTGTCCGGACCGGGCTCCCGGCACGAACCGGCCGGGCGACAGCTGCTGCTCGACGCCGGCATCGATTCCTCGCTGGCTCGCTTCGCGGCCACGCATGCCAGCTGGCAGACGACCGCCGTCGAGATCGAAGACCTGATCGTCAGCCTCGCCGACAAGATCTGGAAAGCCAAACGCGTCCCTGACCTCGAACAACTGGTCGTCGACCGGCTCGTCGCCGCCTCCGGTCAAGAGCCCTGGCAGGCATTCCTCAACCTCGACGACATCCTCGACACGATCGCCGCGGACGCCGACCACCGGCTCGCCTTCCAGAACGTCTACCCCACCACGACCAGCTGACAGACACCCGCGAGCCAACCGAGCCCCCTACAGCGACCGCCTCGCGGCATGTCCGGATGCTCGCTGATTCACGGATTCCGCCAAGCCGCGGCGCATACCTCTATCCAGGTCGTGAGGTCCGGCACCTCGTCGATGGTGAGCAGCGAGTACGGCGGACATCCGGCCAATGGCGTGACTCCGGAGAACGCGTGGTCGGGTGCAAAGAGAAGCAGTCGGCCATTCTGGCGGTGCGTCAGCGTCAGATTGCCGTTGGCTTCGACAGCCGCGGCATAGTATTCGTCAGCATTGATGGGAATTGTCAGCCCGCAGTCGTCCCAAATCCACGCATAGCCGGTAAGGGCATCCGCAACCTGTACGCCCTGGGCGTCAACGGTGAGTACTTCATTCTGATTGCTCCACCAACTGGTCGGGGCGCCGAACGTCTCCACGATCCCGCCGCAGACCTGCCAGAAGAGCTTGTGGATCCCTGCGACGGCGTCCCCGTGTCCGTCGCGGGGCGGGAGACAGAGCCATCCCCTTCGCTCATCCGGCGGCCCCCACGCCAGCAACTCGTAGGCCTCGCCGCCGACCGAAACCGGCGTCATGGCTGCCGAACGGAGCAGCCCGGACAACTCCGGCAGGGCAGGGACCGATGGACGGCTCCACGATCGCGCATCACCCAACGCGATAGTCTGCCCGGGTTCAACGAACCACGAGACCTCGTTGACGAATCGCCCCCAGTCGCTCATCCCAGCGATCATGCCAGGGCCCGGCACCGCTCCGCCGACGATGCAGAGTCCACTCGTCGGCTACGTCGCGAGCCAGGCCGGCGAACTGACCGTGACGATCCGTGGCGAGCGGATCGCGGCCTATCAGGATGCGGCGGTCATGAGACCGCCGACTCGTCGGCTGGGGCTCGTCACAATTGGCAAGCGAGAAACGTCAGAGGAGGTGTACGCCAACTCGCAATCGAGAGGAACCGTCATGTCTTACGCCGTGGACTTCCATACCGTGTCGACCGTGGGGCTGCAGCCGTCGCCCGTTGCCGACGCGCTCGCCGGCCTGCGGGCCAACGAGGCCCGCTACTTCAAGAACAAATATGACCACGTCTTCACGACCGAAGCCGCGGACGACGCGAAGGCGACCGTCGACTGGGTGAGCGGCATCCTTGAACAGGAGCGTGGCCTGGTCATCACGTCGCCGCCGCTCGAGGCGACAGAGTTCGAGGTCGACAACGTCCGGATGGCGTACGTCTTCTACGAGAGCGGCTTGTCGATCAACGTGATGTATGCGCTCGACGACGACGGGAAGCGGGCTGTCGGCTTCAAGCTCTCCGACGGGATGGAGATCCCGGAGGAACTCGGAACGTTCAAGTTCGCCCGGCAGAAGTCGAGGCTGGCCGGCACGATTCGCGGCTCCTTCTTCGTCATCAAGAACAAATACTGACCCGGAAGCGGCCGCGGGTGGGGAGCTGATCCCGCCATCTCACCGCGGCCCGCCTGGCGGTCGTGACGCTCTGGCGATCGTGAGGCGGCACCGGCATGTGTGGTGGAGCAGCCCGCGGCCGCGCGACGTCCGTCTTGGCAAGCGAGCGGACTGGGGCGGCAAACGTCCGCGCCCTCGACGTCAGGGCCGGTCCGGTTGAAGAACGCGGCTGCGCACCCGGACGGCAGCCGATCCCGTGCACTGATGTCCGCGACTCGGAGCCCAACGGCGATGGACGAACGGCGCATTGTGTCGGCGGGCTCGCTCCAGCAAATTGAGATGGTGAGCAAGTATTCGGCGCTTCGAGACAGACTTCGCACTTCGGGCCATCCTCAAGTACGAATGTCGTTCGATGAGATCACTAACCTGCTCCCTGGGGGACTACCGCCAAGTGCCTACAGGCACGACGCGTGGTGGAGCAACGAAGACGCTCCCGAGAGCACGCACAGTCAGAGCCGCCTCGGCTGGATGGCCGCCGGCTACACAGCGGCCGCCGATCGGACCACCCGCCAGGTCGTGTTCACGCGCATTGCCAACTGAGCCCAACATCCGCTGCCGTCGCCTGCTACCGGTCGCTGCGTCAGCGCTCGATCAGCGGCAGATCCGCGCATTCGGTACTCACGTTGTTGGAAGGTCGACACGTCGGCCCATGCCGAACTCTTCGGCCGCGTCATCGGTCACCATTGCGAAGGCGCCCGGTGGAACACGGTCCAGGACCGCCACTCGCGACGCGGCGCTCAGGAGGGTCCGTTCGTCCGCGCCGGCGATGAAGAAGATGTACACGTCGCCGTCCTGCTCGCCGTCGTCGAAGATTTCGACCTCTTCGCTATCCGGCCCAGCAAGGAACTCTTCGACCTCCTCGATCCAAACGAAGGGGTGCTCCTGCTCGCCGGCCTCAACCTCTTCGGGAGAGGGGAGCGGGACATGGATCTCGACAAGAAGCGCCATCCCATCATGATCGGCCATCTTCGGCCGTGACGACTTCAGAATCGCCGCTGTTGACGGCGCCAGCCGGGAGCCGGTTCGGCTGGGGCCCGGCCCCTGGCCAAGCCGGAGGCGGCCATTAACAACACAGAGGCCCTCAAGGCGCGCTGACCCCGCTTCCAAGAGGCTCAAAAACGCCCCATCAGCGGCAAATCCGGACGCCGCGTGGGCTGGGTCAACCAGCGCTCCGAATCACCGGGCGTTCGCCAGAGACGATGTCATTGGGTCTCAACAGATCTCCTCCACGACCCGTCAGGACGACCGACGACTCGTTGAGATCGACTACTACCAAGTCGATTACTCGGTCATCGCCGTCGTCCTCGTTGAGGGCTCGATCGAAGCGATCCCCAGGCCGAGCCCAGTACTGGCGGTCATAGCCAGGTTCTCCTTCCAGTCGCCAGCCACCTGCGACGGGCTGGATTGAGGCGATGAAGAAGCTGAGCCGCTCAAAACGCATGCATTCAGTATCAGCTGACGCGATAGCAACGTGTGGTCTAAAGGCCGCGGGCGATCAAACGACCGCACATGGGCGTCTGCCACCTCGCGCCCGTACAGAGGGTAACGTTCGCCCCTCGGCGCACGCTCGATTGGCGGCAAATCCGGGCACCTGGTCATGGCGCGGTGATCGGGGTCAGGACTGCAAATCGCCTACCCATTTCAGTACGTGATCGACGTCCTTGCGAGTCCAACCCATCGCGGGATCGATCGCCACCAGTAAG
>NZ_JOJL01000091.1 GCF_000721705.1 Actinoplanes subtropicus | reverse complement strand
GCCGGATCATCATCAAGTACACCAGCCGAACCGCCATACCGATGATCCTCAACGCCAACCCGAAAATCCCAGCTCACCAGGTGTGCGACGAGTTCTGGCGCGCTACAGGCTGAAGCGGCGCTCGGCGCTCTCACCCCTGATGAGTGGCCAGAGCGTCGAATTCCGCGCGTTCCGCGTCGGTGGTGTCGACTCCGAGGTGTTCCAGTTGGACCCGCAGCACCGATACTGCTTCGCCGGTCTTGCCCTGGCTAAGGTCGCCACGCAGGCTTGTCACCAGCCATGCCGGTAACCGGTCGGCCAGTTGGTCCAGCAGCGCCTGCATTCGACGGGCGGTCACCGCGTGCCGTCGAAGCTGCTGTTCGGTCACGGCGGTTATCTGTGACAGGTCGGGCATTTCCGGATGCGGGCCGAGCCCGGCGCGCTTGCGGGTCGCTGCGAGCATAGCGTTGATGTCTTCTAGGGCGAGCGCGATCGGATCCGGAGCCGCGAGGATCTCGGCCAGCGGCCGGTCGACGCGCACCCGAAGCTTGTTGCCGGACCGCCGCGCCGTGACTCCGGCCGGGCGTTCGGCGATCAGGTCGAACCAGATCTCCAGCACTTCTTCGTGAGCCGCGGACCACCAACTCGTCCAACGTGGCTCCCGCAGTTCGTCCGTGAGAAGGTCGAGGGCTGTCATATAACTCTGCGGCACCGTGCGGTCGGTGTAGCCGCCGAGCACCCGGATCGACGAGCCGGAGCCGGAGCCTTCCCCTCGCACTGTCAGCGCTGGAATGTCCTCGACCGTGATCGTGTGCCACTCCTGGTAACGCTTAATCTGGACGGTCTGCCGGTCGCGCCAGCGTAGTGTGCCCGCCGCCCATCGGAAGGCCGACTGAGTACCGTCCATCTCGAGTTCGGCGGATGCGCCGATGAGGGTGCCGTCGGCTACGCGTCTGATCTCGACGACGATCCGGCCCTTACCGTCGTCAGCGATGGCGCCGACTGGGCGCGCGACGTGTCGGCGCCCCGGCGCGGTCTTCCCGGGTCCGGTCCACCGATAGCGCATGCCCTGCGCCACGACGTGCGCTCGGGCGGCCTCGAATGCGGCCGAGCTCCAGCCGCGCGCTTCGGCCATCCGCAGGGCCGCCGCGTGCAGTACGTCGAGAGCCAGGGCCGCCCGGGCGGGTGCCGATAATGTGGCCACTCCGTCGGGCAGGCTCACCCCGGCCATCTCGTAACCTTCCGCCGGGTCGGTGAAGACCGTCACCTCGACCTCGACGCGGCCAGGCTCATGGTCGAAGCAATGCAGCCGCAGCTGCGAATGGCGTACTTCGACCCCGGCCTCGCGGATGCCCTCGCTGTAGAGCTCGCTGATTCCGCGGGCACTGCGCAGGAACGCGTCCTCGTCCGCACCCTCGGCCCACCGCGCGTTCGCCAAGCCGGTCTGCGGCCAGAATTCCACCACGCGCAAGGTCACCACGACGGTCAGTCAACCTCATCGGAACCGGATCGCGCCAGTTGCTGTTCGCAGGAGCGAAACTACCCGTGATGACACGAACGGCAGTTGCACCTTTCTCGTAGACGTTGTGGTTTTGTTCGGACACTGCGGACCATCGCCCCGCACCCCGCGGGACCTGCCCTTCCCTGCCCGCCGGTGGTCGCCGTGAGCAGCCGACCACCAAGCTGCTGCGGCCCGTCATAGGGCAAGCGACAGGCTCGGGCTGCCGACGCTCATGGGAATCCAAACGCCGAACCCGGGCCGGAAGTCGGCGAACAGCTGGTCCGTTCCCTGGACCAAATCAACGTCGTCCCATACGAAAGTACAGCAGCGCCAAGGCGTTCGAAACGCGTCGTCGAGCGTCCGCCCGATCGCGCTAACATTCCGGCAGGCGCTGTTGGCGTGGATTGCCCAGCAGCCCTTACACACAGCTTCGTTCGCGACGGCATTTCCTCTGGCGGCAGGTCGGGCCGTGGTTTCAATGACGCCTCGAAAGGTCAACTCGTCGATACCGTCCTTGGACAGTGAGGGCTCACCCGAGAATCAACACGTAGATTTCTACGGTGAACGAATGTCGATCTGATATCACGGCCCCTCTCCATCGGTAGACGCTGAGCTCGGATCCGAGCGGCAGCGACATCCTTGCTACTCGCAGCCGAAATACGAGGGTCAACAGGCCGAACTCATGGAACTACGGGTTGTTCCCCGGGGTTCCCCAATATGTCGCGAGCCCGAGGCGCTGTGTGCTCCGCCGCGGACGGACGAAGCACACAGCTACGATCCAGGGTTCCTTGCCGGCCGGATCAGATGCAGCTCGGCGCACCGTCCGGGCACCGACCGTGCCTCAGTGCGTAGGCGAGCATCAGGGCCGCCTCGGCGAATCGCGCCTGGTACCACCCGTGGACCGACAGGAGCGACACGAACCAGCACTTTGAACCCTGGTAGCGCCGCTCACACGCCGATTTTTGGCTCAACGGCCTGGCGAACCAGACCAACTGTCGGGCGATGCCGTACTTCCATACCCGGTACGGGCTCACACGAAACATTTCATAGACGTGGTAAAGCGTGAAGTAGAACCGTACGGCGGAGCGGGCAAAGATGCTGTACCGTGCCAGAACTCGTCGCACATGCTGTGAGCTGGGATTTCCCGGTTCTTGTAGAGGATCATCAGTGAGCCATTCCGAGCAACGGTCGCGTTGCTGTCCGTGACCGATCGAGTGTCCGAAAGGCCCGAGAAGCGCCTGATGAGCCCGGCTACGTAGAAAAGACGCAGAACCCCGATAAGAAGGTGGCCTCTCACAGCTCAGCTTCATAAGGGTCCTGCGCCGACGATGAGTGTCACATACACGGCTGTGCTACCGGCATGCGAGCACACCGTTGACTTCCTGACCAGGCTGTTCGCCGACGAACGCGCTGCTCGCGGTACGCGGGCCGGCACTCGTGCTCTGCCGTGCCGTGACCAGGCCGTTCTGGTGTTGCGGTGGTTCCTCGACGGCACCCGGATGCGGCAACTGGCCATCGACAACCAGATCAGCGTTTCGACTGGCTACGACTACCTGAACGAGGGCATCGACGTGCTCGCCGCCCGATCGCCGAGTCTGCACGGCGCGCTGCTCGCGGCGAAGGCGGCCGGCTATGACCATGTGAACATCGACGGCACCTTGATCGAGACCGACCGGTGCCGTACCCCCGGTCCCACCGAGGGCGTCGATTTGTGGTGGTCAGGAAAGCACGACCAGCACGGCGGCAACGTCCAGGTCGTCACCGCGCCGGACGGCTGGCCGATCTGGACCTCCGAGGTGCGACCCGGCCGTGAGCACGACACCACCGCCGTGCGTGCCCATACCGAGATCCTGCCCGCCCACACCGAGGCCGGCGCGGACCTGCGTCGGGCTGGGGCGAAGCCCCGTTAGGCGATCTGGGCTACGAAGGCGTGGCCGACACGGTCACCGTCGCGTTCAAGAGGCCCAAGAACGGCGGGCTGCCGCTGGTCCAGCAGCAGTTCAACAAGGCCCACAACAGCCTGCGAGCGATCGGTGAACGCGGGAACTCGCTGCTCAAGATGACCTTCAAAGCACTGCGCAACGTCAGCCTCAACCCGTGGCGGATCGGGAAGATCGTCGCCGCCGCGCTGGTCATCCTCCACATCGAGCACGAGCGCACCACCTGATGACCGTCAGTAACGAGTTCCTTGCTCGGAATGCTTCAGTATGTTGGTTCGGCTGGTGTACTTGATGATGATCCGGCTGGTCAGTGCTCTCGGCTTGCTCGTTCGTAGCGAGACCGCGGTGGTCGCGGAGGTCCTCGTGCTGCGTCACGAGGTGGCGGTGCTACGGCGACAGTTGAACGGGCGGCCCCGGTTGTCCTGGCCCGACCGGGCCATCCTGTCGGCCCTGGCCAGGCTGCTACCCGCAGCCGTCCGAGCCCATCAGCTGGTCACCCCGGCCACCCTGCTCGGCTGGCACCGGCGCCTGCTGCGCCGACACTGGACCCACCCGCGCAAGACAGGCCGGCCGCCAGTCAGCGACGAGGTCCGCGACCTGGTCCGACGCCTCGCCCGACAGAACCCGCGGTGGGGACACCGACGAATCCAGGGTGAACTGCTCCGGCTGGGTCACCAGGTAGGCGCGGGCACGATCCGCCGCATCCTCGCCGCTGGCCGTCGCGGTCCGGCACCCCGTGACGTAGACACCAGCTGGCGCACGTTCCTGCGCGCCCAAGCCCACGGTCTCCTCGCGATCGACTTCTTCCACGTCGACACGATCCTGCTGCGACGCTTGTACGTGCTGGTGGTGATGGAGGTGGCCACCCGCCGGGTCCACCTGCTCGCAGTCACCGCCAATCCGGATCACGCCTGGGTCGTCCAGCAGGCCCGTAATCTCGTCATCGACCTCGACGAACGGGCCGGCCGGTTCCGTTTCCTGATCCGCGACCGGGACGGCAAGTACAGCGCCGCGTTCGACGAGGTCTTCACCGCCGAGGGCATCACCGTAGTCAAGATCCCGCCACGGACGCCCCGGGCGAACTGCTACATCGAACGCTGGGGTCGTAGCCTGCGCCAGGAGTGCACCGACCGGATGCTGATCTACAGCGAACGTCACGCCGTCGCGGTGGTCGGCGAGTACGTGGACCACTTCAACGACCACCGCCCGCATCAAGCCCGGCAACAGCTGCCACCGAACCACGACCCGGCCATCGTGATCGCGATGGACGCCCCGGTACGACGCCGGCAACGTCTCGGCGGCGTGATCAACGAGTACCACCGTGCAGCTTGACGAGATCTTCAAAGTGCCAGCTCACAGCCATGCACGGGTTTTGGCACGGTACAGGACGGCACCCGCTTCGTCGACAACCACGGCCGCGAGGTCGTGCTGCGCGGGTTCAACGTCTCCGGCGAGGTGAAGCTCGCCGAGAAGGGCAAGCTCCCGTTCGCCGACGCCGCCGACGCCCGGACCTCCGCGCTCGCCATGC
>NZ_JOJL01000090.1 GCF_000721705.1 Actinoplanes subtropicus | reverse complement strand
CTCTGATTATGCCGAGCTGACCGCACCGCCGACCCCGGCCGAGCGACGATCCCGCGCCGGGGTCGGCATAACGCGAACATCGGCATAATCGACATAGATCGACTCCGGAACACCCCGGGACGCCAGCGCGGGACGCAGCGCGGCCGCCAGCCGGACGGTGTCCTCGGCATGCCCGAACCGGTATCCAGTCAGCAGCCGGCTGTGATCATCGACGAACGCGAACAAGTAGGTCTTCCGGCCGGCCACCACCGGGCCGTGCAGGGCGTCGCCGGTCCACAACTCGTTCGGGCGTGCCGCCTCGAACCGGCCGAACACCGCCGGCGCCCCGGAGGCCGCCGCGAGGGCGTCGGCCAGCCCGATCCGACCGAAGTAGCGGCGCAGCGTGGTCTCGTCCGGGGCCCAGCCCAGCTGCGCGCGCAGGATCCGGGCGATCCCGACCGGAGTGCGGGCCGGGTTCTCCCGTTTCAGCGCCACCGCCAACTCCATCACCTCGCCCGGGGTCCGCGAGCTCGGCTGACGCGGGCTGGGCACCAACGCGTCGAAACCACCGCGCCGCCAGTCCCGGATCCACCGGTCGAGCGTCTGCCGCGACACCCGCACCGGCCGGCCGAACGGACCCCTGTGCTCGACCGCCGCGATCTGCCGGATCAGGACCCCACGCGCCTTGCTCGAGTGCGCTGGATCCGCCGCCTCACGGATCAACTGGTAGCGGAACAACCCGATCGCGCGGGCCCGCTCGATGCGCTTGCTGTCTTCCTCGTTGGCCGCCATTTGCGGACATCCCCTCCTCACCACTGACCACACAGGACAGCTCGTGAGGATCACCGACCCCGCGTCGCCGCGTCAGGGTCAACTCGTGTTGATCAACTCAGGCAGGCCAGCCAGGCGCCAGCAACCGGCCACCGGAGACCGCCGACACCCACACCCACGACGGCACCCCGAGCACCCCGAACCGGCCGATTGCCGCCGCCACCGCCGCGCCGATCACCGCCAGCGCGTCCGCCCACGCCCCACCCGCCGGCGCCGGTATCACCGGATCCACGGCCACCGCCCGCAGCAGCACGGTGACCAGCCGCCGCACCGCCTCCACTCGCTCACCGAACCGGCGCAACCAGCCCCGCACCGTCTCCGCTGGGCGCCCCAGCCGCCCTGCGATCCGCCGGAACCCCACGCCAGCAGCCTTCGCGGTCAACGCCGCCCCGATCACGACCACCGCATCCGCCCGCCGCAGCAACCACTGCACCGGCAGCAGCACATGCGTCACCCCGCACTCGGTGCACCGCGCCCGCCGGGGACGCGCCAGCACGGCACTCTCCTGACCCCGAAGCCGCCGGGACCGGGCATACCCCCACCCCGCCAACACGCCCGAGCAGCCAGGGCAGACCAGCCGCCCCTCGACCAACCGCCGCTCGACCGCGGCAGCGTCACCGCCTACCGTGACCACGACGCCTCCACGCGTCACGCACGGCCCTTCCGCGGCACTCCGGCCAAAGAGACAGCGGGAGGGCCGTCGCCTACCAGGACCTGATCACGGTGCCGCCGAACACAAATAAGGGCAACCACTCCGTGGTCGCCCTCAGCCCATCCTCACCCTCAACGCCGCTGGCCTACCCCAACCTGCTCATCTTGAGCGCCGTCTAACAGTCGCCGAGCTGGCGCGAGCCGTGCAGTTTTACACGCAGGTCTTCGACATGGTCGTGTCCGCACTCGTGCCGCAGATGGACGCGGCTTTCCTCCGCCTCGCGTGGTCGGAGAACGATCACGACCTCGGTCTGTTCGGGGTGGGGCGGAACGCCCCACCCCGGCGCCGGGGTGGGATCGGGCTGTACCACTTGGCCTGGCAGGTCGATACCGTTGACGAGCTGGAGGACGCCCGCCGGACGATGATCGCCGCACAGGCCTATACCGGGGACTCGAGCCACGGTCCGACGAAGAGTGTCTACGGTGTCGACCCGGACGGCAACGAGTTCGAGGTCATGTGGATGGTGCCCCGCGAGGAGTGGGGCAGGTACCAGAATTCCGCACCGATCGACCGGCTCGACCTCGGGGCCGAGATGGCGCGCTGGAGCGGCGTCGGCACCGCGGGCCGGCTCGTTCGTGGCTCGGCCTGGGAGGCTGGAGTCGGCGACGAGGTCCGTTCGGTTGATGACGTGGCCGGACATCGGGCATGACCTCGGCGGAGGCTTTCGCACCGCCGGTCGTGGCCACCGCTGGAGCTAAAGACCGGACCATGCCGCTCGTCGTCCTACTGCACGGGACCGGCTCGCACGAGCGGCAGATCCTCGGACTAGCCGACCATCTGCCGACCGGTGTGGCATATGCGGCGGTGCGCGGCCCCATCGCCGCAGTCGGCGGCTTTGCATGGTTTGCCAACCGTGGCATCGGGCGCCCCGTCGCTGAGTCGCTGCGCGCGACGATGGATTGGTTCCGCGCGTGGCTCGACGACCTCGCTCCGCCAGCGCGGCCTGTAATACTCGTTGGGTTTAGTGGCGGGGCCGCCTTCGCCGGTGGGCTGGTTCTCGACGAGCCGGCTCCCTTCGCCGGCGCAGCGCTGCTCTACGGCCCATTGCCGTTCGACGCCGGTGTGCCGACCAACCCCGCCCGGCTGGCCGGAGTGCCGGTCGTGCTCGCCCAAGGACTTCACGACAGGGTCATCCCGCGAGAACTGCAGAACCGTACGTGGGACTACCTCATGGGCGAGTCCGGCGCGTCCGCGACCGCCCGCCGCGACCCGGTCGGACACGAAATCGCCCCGCCCGCGGTGCACGCGTTGGCCGGCTGGCTCACCGAGCGTCGGGCCTTCCTGGTCGACCGTTAGCGCCTGGAGGCTCCAACAGGTCGCCGCTGTCGGCGATTTTCCGCGCAGGTCCCCACGTCCACAGCGTCCGCAACCCGCAACCTGGGAACAAGCCCGCGCCTGTCTTGTGCCTGCTGGGCACTCGCCGGCGTGCGTACCGACAACCTGTCCAGCCGCGTCCTGCCCCATGGATTCCGGCCGGCCGGCGAGCAGCAACTACCCGCTCTGCTGCGCCTGTGAGGCAGGACGCGACCCCCGTCGTGCTGACGCTCCAGCAGGTCGAACGACACCGCAACAATAATGGTGGTCCGCTGTTCAGCCCAAATACCGTCGTATCAATCTGCGAGAACGTCACTATCGTTTCCGAAGCCGAAAGGGGGTAGGGAGGTGGCCGGGTGCGCCCGCCCTGCCCCGCACCAGCCCCGTCCGCATCGGGTCGGCCGCGTGCGGGTGCTCTGGCGGGTGCCCTCACCGGCAGAGGAAGCGGTGCGTGTCAAGGGTTATCCATGAAGGAGCGGGGCCGGTCAAGTCCTTCGTGGCTAGAGTTTTGAGGGTTTGGCTGATTGCTGGGCTGGGCGATGGCCGTGCCGGGTCGGGCTGCGATGTGTGAGGCGCCGGGGCGCTGGTTGTGGGCCATGTTCACCGTGTTCCGGGTCGTGCCGGAAGGCAGGCCGTGGGCTCGGCTGCCGGTCATCCATCCGCGTGTCAGCATGGTGATCTACGGCCGTGACCGGGTGGGATCAATCAGAAACGGCGACCACGCCGCCCGCAGGCGGGAGTCAGACCCGTGTCGATCTCGCATCCGGTCACGAGGAGCCTGCTCACGCCGCGGCCTGGGCCAGGGCGAGGGCACGGATGCGCCCGTCGCGCAGGCCGTAGTAGACCAGGGTGAGCAGCTTACGGGCGGTCGCGACGGTGGCGATGTTCCGGCCGCGGCGCTCCGCGATGCGGGCGCAGGAGGAGACCAGCCAGCCGGCCGAGGCGGGGATCTTCTGCGCGGCCTCGACCGCGGCCCAGCGGACCAGGCCGCTGCTCTGCTTGGTGATCGGCCCCCGGCGCACCTTCGTGTCGGACTCGCGATGCTTCGGGGTGAGCCCGGCCCAGGACACCAGATGCGCGGCGTCGCGGAGCCGGCCGGCCTCACCGATCTCGGCGACGAACACCGCCGCATTTCCCTGCGACAACTGCGGGACGAGACGAGGCAACACCGCAGGGGCCGTCCAGCGGCGCCGTCCGGTATCCGGCGACGTTCAAATCCGCGGAATGAGTGAAGCCGCGATGTCGACAGACGCTCCTCAGGACGGGCAACAGGCGTGGCAGGGTTCAGACCGCGTTGGCCAGTGCCGCGTCGATAGCTTGGTGCAAGGCCGCCCGGGTGATGGTGATCGTTCCTTCGGGCGCGGCGGCGTCACGCTGAAGACCGGCGAGGATGTAGTCCTGCATGAGCCGGGATGGGGTCGTGCCCCGTCGGTCGGCCTCAGCTTCCAGCGCCTCGGACCACTCGGCGGGAAGCCGGACAGAGTGCACGATCTTCGCGCGGGGTCGGTCGGTGACGACTTCGGCGCCGCTCCAATCGCGGTTGTCGAGTGCGGCCTGGATGTCGCTATTGCTGGTCATGGCTATCCCTTCAGCATCCGCATGATCGATGCGACCTCGACATCGTCGAGGTAACGTGCCCCTGCGACTGTGTACTGGTCGTCCCGGTCCGGGTCGAGTTCGATCAACGCCACGGCCAGCCAGCGCCCTTGCCGGTCCATGCCCGCGACGTTGAGCACCGCTCCGATGTGCCTACGTACCACCGGACGGCTATGACGAAGCACGAACACCGCGTCCTGCCATGCCACTCCCGCGGCGGCCAGGGCGGTGTAGCTGTCGTCGTTGAACTCGTAGTCCTCCTCCACCAGCCTGTGTAAACGCCGCGTATACGGTTCGGAACTCCGACTTTGCCCCCTGTCTCGACAGGGCCCACAGGTCGCTTCGCTGCTCCGTTCGGTCGGCGGGCACCGACACACGTGTCCTGGCAGCGGCGATGTAATGCCGGTGGCATGTCGTTGGCTGTGTACGCCGGTCCGGTCGACTCACCAAAGCCTCCATCTGGCGGCTCGCTTACGCGTCCCGCTCTCCGGGCAAGGCAAGCGGGTGTGGTTCGCCGGTCAGCGCCGCCAGGGCGGTGGCGACTTCTTCGAGGGTGGCTTTGACGTAGCGGGCGGTGGTGCCGGCGTCGTTGGGTGTTTCGGCGTGTCCTGCGTAGGCGAGAGCAACACCGTAGCCGAAGACGCGTTCCACCCAGGTAAGCGTGGTGTGGCGCAGCCAGTGCGCGGAAACCTGCTGCTTGGCCACCCAGGGCAGAATCTTCCCAAGCCGTTCCCACAGGTAGTCATAACGGCGCCGGGTGACTGGTCGTCCGTTCGCGTACCGCAGCAACTGCCCGTCGCCGGGGACGCGACGTTGCAGGGAGTGCCGTTGCAGGTACTGCATCAGCGTGGGC
>NZ_JOJL01000089.1 GCF_000721705.1 Actinoplanes subtropicus | reverse complement strand
ACCTCAAGATCACCGGAGCCGTGCCCGCCCCGTCAAATCCACTCTGGACATCAACACAGAGCCCTCAGTCGCGTACTCTCCGACTTTGCCGTGCCCGTGGCCATCACCGTGATCCATGGGCTCATCAGAAGCTGTCAACATTGGCGAAGGTAGCATCGGTGGCCATATGTTGTACTGGGCAATGACTTTCTGCAGAAAGGTTAACCGCCGAGATCGCCGATCAATATGTCGTGTCGAGAACTGAAGCCTCGATCGTGCGGGTGCTGATAATGCCATCCGTGCTGCTCAAGCGCACGATCGTATTCGTGGAGGAGTCCGCCGAGTCGGTCGTGTCGGCGGATGCGGAGACGTGTGAGGGCTGCTGGCTCGGCAGTCGGGTCGGGCGATGCTCGTTGCCGTTCGAGCACCGTGATCTGGTGTCGCAAGGCGAGGATCTCGGCGTCCTTGTCACGGTCGCTCATCGGCAAGAGCCGCAGCAGAGCCAGAGCGTCGGTCACACCGAGATAGTCCAGTCGCAGCAACACAACCGACCATCCTCGCGGAGCCCTCTCCATAGAACGTCACCGAGGTACGGTCGCTGAAACCAGCCCGGGTCCCGCCGTCACGCGTCGGCGATGGAGATGGCTGTGACCAGGACGGATGAGGATTTCGGCACCCGCAGGCCTGTCTCGTGCCCGGCACCAGACGCCGGAAACGCTCCGTGACTGGGCCGCGAAAATCCGCAGCGCAGCAGCCGGCCGAAACCACGCCGGGCCAGGCGTTCCGCGACGAAGGCAAGGCGTCGGCACGGGCGCCCACGTATGCCCCACACGGGCCCCGCAAAGATCCAGGCCGTATAGCCCAGAAGCTATACGGCCTGGTGAAACATGGTGCGCCGCGTAGGACTCGAACCTACAACCCGCGGATTAAGAGTCCGCTGCTATTCATGTCGGCCAATGTTAAAAATTGCCTCCCAGTATCGAAATATGCCACCTCATCTAGGCGTACGCAATGCCCGAGTGTCAGTAAATGCTGCCGGGTGATGGTCCACGCCAGGGCTGTCGATCACGCATGGATCACGCATCGATCGCACGATCGGTGGCATCAGGGCCCGTAGACCCCACCCTGGACACGGGTTGCGGACAGCATCATGGGGCGAACCGCCGCCGGTATCGTCGGTGTGCCGGCGCGGCTCGGTGTCGTCGGCTGTCACCGGGTTGCTGCACGAGGCGGCTTGGATCGCGCAGGCATCGGGGCCGTGGGTTGGTCCAAACGGTATTCGGCGACGACGTCGATCGTGCCGATGATGTTGGCGTTGAGCTCGTCCAGGTCCTCGGCGGGGATCCAGTACTCCAGGATGGTGCGGCCACCGACCTGATGAACCTCGTACTGGTCCAGGAAGGAGCGACGGACCTCGAACCTGGTCACGTACCCTGCTCCGGACGCCGGGACGTTCCAGTCCCGGGCGATCATGGTGGCGTATTCCTCGTTCAGTACCGGGTAGAAGATCGGCTGATCCGCCAGCCGCGGCGGCCAGGCACGCCACCCCGAGCACTCGACCAGGGCCAGTTCCTGCGGCCCGGTCGGCCGCCACAACGTCACCGTCTCGACATCTACCACGAGAACCATGATCGCCTCAGGAAGGTCTGGCGGGCCACCGATTACCGGACCGGTACACCGGATCCGGTGCCCACAGCCAAGACACCCCGATCGGCCCCGGCCGGGCGCCGCGGTCACTGTCCGTGCGCGCCACGCCGATGCCGCGTGCACGGATTTGCCGAGAATCGAATGTTTGCCGAGGCGACGTTTTGGTCGTGCGGGCGGTTCTGGGCAGGTTGGCGTATCGGCACGGTAAGCAGATTGCCGGTGGCCAGGACGAAGGCCGCTGTCATGATCCAGATGGCTGGCCGGAATCCGAGGGTGGCGTCGAGGAGACCGCTGATGACGGCGCCCAGCGGGATGGTTCCGTAGTTGATGAGCTGCACGGCGGTGATGACACGGGTTGGAGCGGTTCGCTGTGGCGGATGGCCAGCAGACAGGCCGCGGAAGTCAGGAAACTCGCCGATTCAGCACCGAGTCCGACGGTTGCGCCGGAGAGTTGACCGATCAGCCCGCCCGTCCCGGTCCGGCGGCCTAGGCGCGCCTGCCGTCCGCAGACGATGAACTATCTGCTCGAGGCGGTCACGGCCCGGAACAGCGACCCGGTCCTGAGCCCGGCGCTATCGCCGGACCGGCACTCGGCGAACGCGAACCGCGGTGCCTGACCATCCGTCGACAAGACAGTGACCCCGGTCCATTTGGGCCATGACCGTCCGGCTTCACCGGGAGGTTGACCGGGGCGTCAGGAAATTTCGTCCCGGCGCTGGGGAGGGTATTCAGGTGCGATCCTGGTCGATCAAGAAGGTGACCCTGGCGGGTTCGATGGCGGTGGTCCTGGCCGGAGCTTTGGCCTACGCCACCGTCAACGCCGACGCCGCAGCGGCCGGCCCGCCGGACCAGCCGGTCAAGGTCACGGCCGTGGCAGGCGACGCGTCCGCCGACATCAGCTGGAAGGCTCCGGCCACGGGCGGCGCCGCGATCACCGGCTATGTGGTCACGGCCGCGCCCGGCGGCGCGGCCCTGCGGACTACCGCGGCCACCAGCGTGCACGTCGCGGGCCTGGTCAACGGGCACCGCTACAAGTTCACGGTCGCCGCGATCAACGCGGCCGGAACCGGCGCGCGCAGCCGTCCCTCGAACACGGTGACGCCGCTGGCGGCGGTCGCGCCCGGTAAGCCCCGTTCGGTGAGCGCCACCGCCGGGAACACCAGCGCGACGGTAACCTGGAAACCGCCTGCCAGCGACGGGCGCAGCCCGGTCACGGGGTACCGGGTACTCGCGCAGCCCGGCGCGATCGAGGTGACGGTGGGCGGCGACGCCCGCACAGCCACGGTCAGCGGGCTCGCCAACGGGACGCGGTACCGGTTCGTCGTCGCGGCGGTCAACTCGGTCGGGAAGGGGGCGGATTCCGAGCGTACGGGAAACGTCGTTCCCGCTGTCGGACCGCCGGGAAAGCCCGCCTCCGTGCAGGCGTCGGGCACCGGAAAGGGCGTACAGGTCAGCTGGCAGGCCGGTGACGACGGCGGCTCGCCGATCACCGGTTACGAGATCACCGCCAGCCCGGGCGGCGCAACCGTGCGTGCCGCGGCCGGTGCCATGTCGGCGACCGTCGGCGGTCTGCGCGCCGGAACCGCGTACGTGTTCACCGTGCGCGCCCGCAACACCAAGGGCCGCGGCCCCGGGCAGGCCACCGCCGCCACCAGGCCCGACGCCACCGTCACGGCCGGAACCGTCGTGCTGTCCAAGGAGTCCCTTGCGGCCTTGACCGGCGTGGCCGCCGACCAGACGCTGACCTTTACCGACGCGCCCGACCAGGTGCGCAAACTGGTCGCCGGGAACGTGATCGTCGCCGACGTCAGCGAGCAGACCCCGGCCGGCCTGCTGCGCAAGGTCGTCGCAGTCACCACCGAGGGCACGACCACCACCGTCACCACCGCGGCGGCCGCGCTCGACGACGCCCTCGCCGACGGCGGCCTCGCGCTCGCCACCGACCTCGACGCCGGCGACGTGCAGCACTTCCAGGCGGCCCGTGACGGCGTGAAACTGGTCGCGCCGAAGGGCCTGGCGAAGATCGCCGCGCCCGAGCTGACCATCTCACTCGACATGGACCTCGCGTCGCAGGGTGACAAGAAGATCCATCTCACCGGCTCGCAGAAGATCACGCCCCACGTGGCGTTCGACGCGTCCGTGCACTGCTGTTTCCACACCGACACGCACTTCACTGCGACCGTCGACGTCGAACGCAAGGCCGAGCTCACCGCCGAGATCAGCAAGGAGCTCAAGGCCAGCATCAAACTCGGCCAGATCGACTTCGAGCCGATCCGGTTCACCATCGGGCCCGTCCCCGTCGTGATCATCCCGCGGATGGAGCTCACCCTCGAGGCGTCCGGCTCGATCAGCGTCGGCATCGTCACCTCGGTCAGCGAGACCACCACCTCGGGCGTCGACATCACCAGCCACGACTCCCGCGTCACCGCTCGGCCGATCAACAACCGCACCACGGCCTTTCTGCCGCCGACCGCGTTCGCCACGGCCAAGTTCACCATCGGGCCGCGCGTCCGGCTGAGCCTGATGCTCTACGGGGTGGCCGGGCCGTACGTCCAGTTCACCGTCAACGTCATCGACTTCGAGGCGAACACCAGCGAGGACCACTTCATCACTTTGCAGATCAGCGGGACGCTCGGCGCGGGCTTCCAACTGTCCCTGGTGGGCAAGAAGATCGCCGACTGGCAGCAGGACCCGATCGTCACCCTCGCGCTACCGCTGTACCGCTCCGGCCCGTTCATGGGCGTGACAATCAACCCGAGTACGGCGACGGTCCAGACCGGCGGAACCGTCGCGTTCACCGCAACGGTGGCACGCTCGCCCGACCAGACCGTGCAGTGGAAAGCGCAGGACGGCACCATCACCGCGGCCGGTGTCTACACCGCGCCGGACAAGCCCGGCGTCTACAAGATCACGGCCACCAGCCCGGCGAACGGGCTCAAGCCGGAAACTTCGGCGACAGTCGAGATCACCGTCACCGCGCCCGACGACAACGGGCCGCCCGCAGTCCCGGCCCAGGCCGACGTGCTGCTGGCCGGAACCGGCGACTACGGCAACACCAACGGGGTCGACTGGCTCCAGTCGCAGCTCAAGGCGGCCGGCTACTCGGTGGCGGCCACCAAGACGGACACGCTGCCCGCGGACCTCAGCGGCTACGGGCAGATCTGGGACGTCAGCACCGTCCCACTCGACGACGACGACCAAGGCAAATTAGTCGCGTACGTCAAGACCGGTCATGGCGTCTACTTGACCGGTGAGCGGCCCTGCTGCGAAGGCCTCAACGCGGCCGACACCACGATCGTGAAGGGCCTCGTCGCGGGCGCCACCGACCTGCAGATCGGCGGACTCGGTGACCCTTACCTCCAGACCGGCCCGGTCACCGTCAACCCGGACGCGCCCGACGGCCTGAGCACGAAGCCGTTCGCGGTCACGACCTGGACGGTCAGCGCACCGGGCGGCATCGGCGGCCTGCCGGCGGCGGACGTTCTCGCCTCGGCCGGCACGACCCCGGTGGCTGCCGCCTGGGGACCTGACGAGGTGAGCGGCAAGGGCCGGATCACGCTGCTGATGGACATCAACTGGATCGACCCGGCGCTCATGGACACCGCCACGGCCGGTCAGTTCGCCCAGAACCTGGCCTTCTACCTGAGCGGCAAGGCCACCCCACCGGCGGCACCGGCCGCCCTGGTCAAGCCGAACGCGGCCCAGAAGAAGCTCGTGGGCAAGAAGTCGCCCAGCGCCGCGAGCTGAAAACACGTCGGGGACGCCGGGTCCACCCGGCGTCCCCGATCACGTTCTTACGCCTACCTGTGCTGGACCTCATTGTGCTATCGATAGACGGCCGCCGGACATCGCCGCTGAGTTCGCGTGGAGGCGGTTCCAACCGTTCGCGGTCGTGGGTGAGCTGGAGCCTTGTTGTCCCGCGGCAATGGGCCAGCCAGCCTGCGCCAAGTGCCTGCTGGATGATCTTGGCGACGAGGGCTGGGATGACGGGGTCGAGCTCGAACACCTCGGACGCTCGGCCAACTGGTGCGGTGATGATGGGCCCGTAGTTCAGCCACGGGTCGTCGAAGGTGACGATGACCTCGAGTGTGCCGCCGCGGTCTGGTGCGTCCTGCCAAACCTTGACCATGACATGGCCGGGATCGACGCGACCGACGGTCCATCGGTAGCCGATGCCCTCAACGACAATGCTCCTGATACGGGACCGCGCCACGATGGAAGAGTAGGTGCCATCGCGCCGGGCCGGTAGCGAAATTTCGGCCTCGAACCTGCCGCGAAGCGCCGCAATACAGGCTCCGTAGGGCGTTTGAGTGAAACACGACGACGCACTGTTCTGCCGCGAAGAAGGCGCCCGAATGCTACTCAGGGTGACATTAGCGGGGCCTGGTGATCGGGAGTTCCGGCAACGAGCGTCAACGAGCGCTACGCGGGCGG
>NZ_JOJL01000088.1 GCF_000721705.1 Actinoplanes subtropicus | reverse complement strand
CCAGCGAGACGATGTTCGCCCGGTGCCTGGCCAGCACGTCACCGACGGCGGCGACGATGCCGGTGCGGTCCTTGCCGTACACGATCAGGGAAGCCTGATTCGGGGTGTGCGTGGGGGACGGGTGCCGCGCGGGTACGTCGAGGGCGAGTGTCACGTCAGCCTTCTTTCCCAGGAGCACCTGCGGACACTGTCTCGGCGGGGTGGTCGTGTCGGGTGGCTGTGGCTGTGGCGACGGTGGTTCGAGGTTCGCGGAGCAGGATCAGGGCGCAGGCGGCGGCGACGGCGTTCAGGACGGCGGCTACGACCAGGCACAGGCGCAGGCCGTCGAGCAGGGAGTCGCCGAGGGCCGCGTAGACCTGGCCCGCGCTCGCACCGAGGCTCAGGTGAGCGACCGCGCCGAGGCCGCTCGCGTCGGCGGTCGCAACGACCTGCCGGTGCAACGATCCGGTGACCCCCGAGGCGGTGAGGTGGGCGCCGAGGGTGGCGGTGGCCTTGGCGGACAGCAGGGTGCCGAGAACCGCGGGCCCGAGCGCGCTGCCGATCTGGCGGAAGGCGTTGTTGCCGGCCGAGGCCATCCCGGCGAGGCTGCGCGGGACCGCGCCGACGGCGACCGCGGTCATCGGCGTCATGACCACGCCCATGCCGACGCCGAGCAGGACCAGCCGCCATCCCGCGGAGACGAAGGATGTGTCCGTGTCGAGGGTGGTCAACAGCGCGAGCGCGGCCGTGATGACCAGCAGGCCGCCCGTGATCAGGTGGCGGGCGGGTACCCGGTGCATCAGGCGCCCGACGGGACCGCCCGCGGCGATCGCGGCCAGCGGCACGAGGATCAGCCGGGCGGCGGCGTGCAGGGTGTCGAGTTGCTGGACCATGCCGAAGTAGAGACTGAGGGCGAAGAAGAAGCCGATCAACGCGAGGAAGCTGATCAAGGCGACCAGCGCGGTGGCGGTGAAGGCGGGGCTGCGGAACAGAGCTAGGTTGAGCATCGGGCTGGTGCTGCGCCGCTCGATGAGCACGAACCCGACGAGGGCGATCGCGCCGAGAGCGAGAGCGATGAGCACCCGGGCGTCGGTGAAGGATCCGGCGCCGCCCTCGATGACTCCGTACACGAGCGCGGTGATCGCGAGCGTGGCGGTGAGCTGGCCCGGCCAGTCCAGACGGCGTCCGTGCGCGGCGTGCGAGTCGGGGAGCAGGCGTGCGGCCGCGGCCAGCGCGAGCAGTGCGGCGGGGATGGGCAATAGGTAGATCCATCGCCATGCGGCGTGGTCGAGGATCACGCCGGCGATGACGGGGCCGACCGCGAGCGCGGCCAGCAAAGCCATCGCCCACAACCCGATGAACTTGCCGCGTTCGCGGGGATCGGGCACGGCGTGGCTGATCAGGGCCAGGGTGGTGGGCAGCAGGGCGGCGGAGCCGAGGCCGGCGAGGACCTGCCCGGCCCACAGCACCTGAATTGTCGTCGCGCACAGTGCAACCGCGGCCCCGGCCGCGGCCAGCAGCAGGCCGGCGGAGAACACCTTCTTACGGCCGTGGACGTCGCCGAAGACGCCGGCGGTGAGCACGAAGGCGGCCAGCGGCAGGACGAACGCGTCCTGGACCCAGGCGAGTTGTGCCGTGGAGGTGTGCATCGCCTCCTGGATGGCGGGCAGGCTGATCGCCACGGTGGTGATCGGCAGGTAGGCGATGAAGACGCCGAGGCAGGACATGGCGAGCGTGATCGCTCGCCGGTCGGTCGACGGCTTCGACAGGTGACTCACGTGAACTCCCTTGCGGCAGGTCATGCCACGCTCGGACAAAAGGCGGAAGGGCACGCCGCGGGGCGGCCGGCCATGAAGACCTGACCGGCGCCCCGCTTGCGCGGAAATGTCAGACGGAGGCGTGATAGGCGGCCAGCAGCGCGCGCAGGTCACCCCGGGAACCGACGGGCTTGTAGGGGGCCTGCGCGACCGTGGCGCGGATCCGCTTCTTCGGCTCGCCCGGGTTGCCCCAGACCACCTCGACCCGCGTGCCGGGCTCAGCGTCGGCGACGTTCAGCACCGCCAGCGACATCATCTGCCGGTAGTAGTAGCTGTAACCGCGTGAGGTGGACACACCGACCGGCGCGCCGTCCCGTTCGATCTGGTCGGCCCAGATGTAACCCCGCTGGTCGCGGGGCATGTCCATGAACGTGTAGGTGGGGCCGTCGGCGAACAGGGACCGGTGTACGTCCAGCACGTCGTCGCTGTTCCACACCAGGGTGCGCAGGGTACGCCGCGGGTTCGCGACGATCCGGCGGAGCGCGGCGTCGCCGAGGAACTCGTGGTCGAACTTGATCTGCCGCGTCCAGCCGAACTCGACCGGGTCGCGGTAGTAGTCGCGCAAGTCGGAGCTTTCGAAGCTGCCGGTGATGTAGGCGAGCCGCGGCCGGTACGGGGTCACGAGCATGCTGGCGACGTAATCGGCGTACTCGGGCTCGAACACCGCGGGCAGGTATTCCAGCCCGTTGGTCGGGATGGCATTCTCGAGATGGTTGATCGGCACGGCCCGGGCTCCCAGCCGGCGGATGCCGTACTTGCGCCCGGCCTCGACGACCGCGTCGTACACCAGGTGGCCGATCTCTCGCGGCCCCTGCAACTCGTAGCCGGCCTCGCCGGCCATTCCCTGCCGCAGCGCCCAGATCCGGTGGCCGGCCAGGGTGGTCGGCACGGCATGCATGTACGGGACGTCCAGCAGCTTCTCGTCACTGGTCAGGTCCTGCATCAGCGGCACGGCGGCGGGACCGGCCACCTGGTAGATGAACCAGTCCTCCGGTTCGGCGGTGGCTTTGAAGGCGCTGTGGTCCAGGTTGTAGGTGGCCCATGCGCCGCCGTGACCGTGGTAGACGTAGTCGTCCTCGTCCAGCCGGGTGAGGATGCCCTCGTGCATGATCTTGCCGTGCGCGTTGGTGTGTACCGCGTGCTTGGAGGCGCCCGCGCGGAAGTTGGCGAAGGAGTTGACCGTGATGCCGGAGAACAGGTCCAGCACCTGCGGGCCACGCAGGCGGGTCTGCGGAATGAACGACCAGTCGCCGATATAGCACGTCCGCTTCCACGACATGCTCTCATCCAGCCAGTCGGTGTACTCCGGCTGGCCGAACAACCGAGCGATGATGTCGACCGGCGGCGTGACACGGAAGAAGTCGACGGTGAACTCCACAGGGACGGGCCCCTCTCCAGATGTTTTCTTGGAGTACCAGCATCCGCCGACATCGCGATTATCCCGTCCTGATCGCGCCGAATCGAAGCAACTTCCCCATGTCATTGGCAATCCATGGCAAGATTCCGCCATGCCTGACGTTTTGGATGGTAAGATCCTCCACGCTCTCCAGCTGGCGCCCCGGGCACCGTTCCGGCGCATCGCGGACGTACTGGCGGTGTCGGAGCAGACCGTTGCACGTCGCTACCAGGCGCTGCGCCGCGACGGCATCCTCCGCGTCGTGGGCCTGATCAACCCAGCCGTCCACGGCGAGGCGCAATGGGTCGCCCGCATCCGGTGCCGGCCCGACCGCACCGCTCCGCTGGCCGACTCCCTGGCGCGCCGTCCCGACATCGCGTATGCCCACGTCGCCTCGGGCGGCACCGAAATCATCTGCATCGTCCGGTCGCCGGTCGAGTCCGAGCGGGAGGCCATTCTGCTGCAACAACTGCCCAGGGCAGCCGCCGTCCTGGACATCTCCGTCGACCTGCTGATCCACCGCTTCGGCACGGCCGCCACCGCGGACTGGACCGGCTACGGCACGTGCCTGGATCCCGACCAGGTCGCACAACTGATCGCGCGGCGACCGCCCGCGCAGCCCGGGCCGCCCCCACCACCCACCGCGGACGACGCGCCCCTGCTGGACGCGCTCGGCGAGGACGGGCGAGCCACCCACACTCACCTCGCCGCCCACACCGGCTGGTCCACCGGCCGGGTCGCCCGACGTCTGGACGCGCTGGAAGCCTCCGGCACGCTCCTCTACGAGGTCGAGTCGCTGCCCGAGCCGCTCGGCTACCATCTGAACGCCACACTGTGGCTACGCACCGCACCGCGCGACCTGACCGCCACCGGCGAACAGCTCGCGGCCCATGGCGAGGTGGCCTTCGCCGGCGCCACCAGCGGCAACCACAACCTGATGGCCATCGTCATCTGCCGGGACGCGGCCGACTTCTATCGCTACCTGAGCACCCGCCTCGCGACGCTCACCAGCATCGACTCGTACACCGTCAGCGTCCGCGTGCAGCGCCTCAAACAAGCCGCCCTCCGCGTCGTGCACGGCAGGCTCGTCCGCCCCGAGGCTTGAACCTGACCCACCGGCCTCGATGCGGCGGTTCGCCGGCTCCGCTCAGGCGATCGACAGCTGCCCGAGCTCCTGGGTGCATCGGGTGAGCGCGACGTAGAGCCCGTTCCAGCCGCGTGGCTCCGCAGTGATGCCGTCAGGGTCGACGACCAGTGTCGCGTCCCATTCCAGGCCCTTCGCCTGGGTGGCGGTCAGCACCGGTACGTCGCTCAGGGCGGCCTTCAGCTGGGCGACGCGGACGGCGGGAGCGATGACACCCACGGTTCCGCCGCGCCAACGCTGCAGCAATCCTGCTACGGACGCCGTCGCGGCGTCGATCAGCTCGGCCGGATCCACGGTGAACGCCCACGGGGCGATTCCCGAAGTGCGGACCGCCCGCGGCGGTGTGTTGCTGCTGCCGGCCTTGTCGAGGATCGGGCCGGTGAGGGCCATGACCTCGCGCGGCGTGCGGTAGCAGATGCTCAGCTCCGCGGCGGTCCAGCGCCGGCCCAGCGTCGCGTTGACGGCCTGTGCCCAGGTGGTGTGCCGGTGCGACGCCTCCGCCTGGTCGATGTCCCCGACCGCGGTGATGGACCGGCTGGGGCAGCGGCGCAGCACCATGTGCCACTGCATCTCGGAGAGCTCCTGTGCTTCGTCGATGACGACGTGCCCGTAGACCCAGCCGCGCTGCCGGCGGGCGCGGTCGGCCACGAACTCGGCCGTCGGCTCCGGCTCGACCGCCTCGCCGAGCAGGTCAGCGATGGCGTCGAGGAGGGGGATGTCGCTGGACGCCCAAGGCCGCGTGGCGCAGGAGACGACGAGGGCGACCTCGTCCGTGGAAAGCCGCGGTGCGAGCCGGCGCAGCAGCGCCGCGTCGCCGAGCAACCGGCGCAGCGTCGCCTCCGGCTCTCGGGTCGGCCACCAAGCCTCGATGAACCTGGCGATGCCCGGGTTGCCGGCGATGCGCTCGCGGAGCTCCTCGATCTCCTCCGTGGACATCAACCCGTCGACGTCGGTGCCGGTGGTGGCCCGCTCAGGTTCGGCGGCGGGTTTCGCGCGGCGGTCGAAGCGGGCCAGGATGTCCTCCAGTCCCTCCTCCATCTCGGCGAGCAGCGCTTGTCGTCGTTCGGCGACGGCGTCGGCGAGCAGCTGGTGCAGTTGCTCGGCGAACACCGCGCGAGCCCGATGGTAGGGGCGGCCTTGCGTCGCCGAGGCGAGAACGTCGGTGACGGTCTGCGCCTCGATGACGTAGGCGTCGCCGTCCCACCGCAAGGTGAGCCCGCGCGCCGGTGGCAGGAGCGCCCGGACGTACGCTTCGAGCGCCGGCTGCCACAGAGCGCGGCCCTTGATCTCGGAACGTCGCCGATCCTCGTTCCGTTCCACCGCGATGCCGGGGATCAATGTGTCGCAGGTCGCGGAAACGACCGCGGTCTCGCCGAGCGCGGGCAGCACCTGGGCGATGTAGTCGAGGAACTGGGGCGAGGGACCGAGCACCAGGACGGCCTGATCCGCCATTTGCCGATGGGTGAACAGAAGGTACGCCACCCGGTGCAGCGCTACCACGGTCTTGCCGGTGCCCGGACCACCCTGCACGATCAGCGGGCCGGTCGCCTCGGCCCGGATGATGCCGTCCTGCTCGCGCTGCAAGGTGGAGATCGCCGTCGTCATCTGACCGGTGCGCCGCTGATCCAGGGCGGCCAGAAGAGCACCCTCGCCGACGAGGTCCGTCACCGCGGACCCGTCCAGCGGCTCGTCGTCCACACCGGTCACCACCGACCCGTTGGTGCGTACGTGCCGCCGCAGCGCCTGGCCCTGGGGATCGACCGCCGTGGCGGTGTAGAAGGGCCGTGCCGCCGGTGCGCGCCAGTCCACGACCAGCGGTTCGGCCTGCTCGTCCTCGGCACGCAGCCCGATCCGGCCGATGCGCCGCACCGTGCCGTCCAGGCCGTCGAGCCGCCCGAAGACCAGCCCGTCGGCGGCCCGCCCGACTTCCTGGGCCTGCCGCCGCAGCATTCGCCGGCGCTCGTGGCCCAGCTCGTCCGGGGCAGCCGACTCGAGCTGCTCCGCCAAGCTCGCGGCAAGCTGGTCGCGCCGAGCCACGGCCGTGTCGAGGTATCGCTGTTCCTCAGCGATCGCGGACCGTCGAGCGTTGTCTTCCTCGGAATAGAGATGCATAGGAAAACCTCCCGGCCGGAAATTCTAGAAACGGCGGGCCGCCCATTCGAAGGTAAGAGGCGAACGTCTCACAGACTTGCAATTTCAGTCGGCGAGATGTCTTTCTTCTACAATTCTTCCTTGACTGGCCGCCGCCTGTCTGCTCCACGGGCACGGCAAAGTCGGCCGGGTTTGCGTTTAGGCTGGTAGGAGCTGTAGGAGTTTGAGGATCCGGCGGTTTTTGCGGGCGTTGTAACGCATCGC
>NZ_JOJL01000087.1 GCF_000721705.1 Actinoplanes subtropicus | reverse complement strand
TGCGGCCGATTGCAGAAGAGGGTCGGCTGCCCCGCGACGGTCCATCCGCCAGACACGGAGGGTGACGACGTGCGTTAGTTGGTCTGCCCTATCGGCGGCAGGACAGTGCGTTCAGTGGTTCGCTACAGTTCGCCCGTGAACGGGGAACGTTTCTGGAGCATCGTCGAAGACGCTCGCACAGAAATGGGCAGCGACAGCGAACTCGTCGCTCAGGCGTTGCTTCGCCGTCTTCGAGCTTTGCCACCCGACGAGATCGAGCAGTTCCAAGAGCATTGGGAGCAGGCGCGGGACGAAGCCTATCGATGGCCTATCATTGACGCCGCGACTCTGCTGTTGGGGCCGATGGGCGACTCCCTCGAATTGCAGGACTGGATCGTCTCGCACGGGCGCGAAACCGTGCAACGCTTACAGGACGATCCGGACAGCATGGTGGAATTGGTGCCCGATCGACACAACGCGCGGATCGATTGGTTCTGCGGCCTAGCAATGGAAGCTCACATAGCCGCGACTGGAGCCCCTTTCACGGTCGACGGTCCTCCTGGTCTGTACGAACCGCTGGGAACGCCCGTTGATCTGACGGACGAGGCAAGCGCAAGACGGCAATTTCCCCGGCTCACGGCCTACCTGGACAACAACCGTTGGATTCCACGCCCCTGGGAACGCCCGGCCGACTGATAGCCACGTCAGAGCGAGGCCCTTCGATGCACTGTCGTCGGCGTTTCGCGCCCCAGCCGCCGCTCGACCGTCACACTGAGTAGCGAGCGGTTCGCGGCATGAGAGCGTGCTGCGTCGATAGAGGTCACGTACGCGGAGCCGCGCGTTGCGATGGCGTCAATCGCGGTCGAGGCGGTAGGAAACGAAGTAGCCACTATGGTTCGTGCCCTGCACTTCTGCCCGGATAGCGGAAATTAAATCCAACGCATCACGGCGCGCTTTATCGCGAACTTTGCTCTGTTCGGCCCATGTGGCGAGGGGAGGTGTTGTCCCGATTGACACTTCCTGAATCTGCCCGTCATGTTCAGTCCATGAAACGAGCGGTGACTCTTGAAACGCCGAGCCTTCGACCAGGGCCAGCAGAAGTCCGCGAAGTGCGTTGAACCGCGTATGCACCAAATCGGAGGCGTAGAGATCGAGATCTGTTTCGGTCGTCGGGTCGATGTGCCAGGCGTCCCTTGGAATCGATGCCTGGTCAGCGGTCATCGCGTACAACGCGCTTAGAAGACCTTCCGCCCACTCGATGACAGATTTATAGAGCGATGCACGCTGTGCGCGAAGAATTTCCGTGCTGGTGCGCTCGCGTAGCGCCTCTTCCTGGATCAGTGCGAGGGAACGTTGAGCCTCCAGAGTCGCCTTGGTGTTGTCACGTTGAGCGCGCAGAGAGAGAACCGTTGTCATCGCGCTTGCTGCGACGGCCAGCGCCGCCACGCCCGTCGAGGCCAGGCTAACGACGATCTCCGCCCGCATGGCAGAATCTTTCCACATCGCAACGGGCGTCACAATGAACTGGCCACTGGGGCCCGCCGAGCGCGAGCGCCTATAAGGTGACCTGGAGTAGTTCAACTCGGCGGTCAGCGGTCGTTCGCCTCAGCTCTCAGCGGTTATCGCGCGCACCAAATTCGGCAAGAGCGGACGTGTGGAGCACAGCTCAGCAGGTCGAGTGGAACAGCCCACCCACGGCCGTGATCTCGCGCAATCGGTTGTACAACTCGATCGCCTCGGTCGTTTCCGCCACATGCACGGTCACGCCCCGTGCCTCCAACCAGTCCACCGTCGACTGCGGTACCTCGAGCCGCTTCTCCATACCCTGCGACAGCACCACCGCCACCGCGCCCGCGGCGAACAGTTCTTCGACGTCGGCGGTCTGAATACCCGGCGAGTGCCGGGTGCCGGTCTCGGTCCAGTCCCATTGGCGGCCGCCGCCGGGCCATACCTTCAGGTCCTTGACCACGCCGAGCCCGTCAACCTCGAGCCTGCCCCACGAAGCTGCGAGAATCTCCGGTGACGTCACACAAGTCAATCTACCGGCATGCCGATACCGGCCCTGCATCCCGTCGAAGGCGTTGACCTGCGTTGTCCGAGCGGCGCCGCCTGGCGCCAGGTGGGCTATCGGCGAGCGCGCGCACGCCGCTCCGCGCGGGCACTACCGACGGTGACGATCGCGCTAGCCAGTTCGCTCGATCAGCGGCAGATCCGGACGTCGTCTACGAAGCCTTCCGAGGCAACACGCCTACTCGAATCTGCACCAGACCATCATCCTCCCACTCCTGCTGGGAGTGAGCAGGGGCCAGCTCTACGCCCGCACATCCGGCGGGAGACACGAACTCGGCGCGGAGATCTTCTAGCAAGGCCCGGGCCTGCGATTGGACATGCGAGGAGCCGTACGGATCGTCGATGCTGAGGCCGAGCACTGCGGCACCTTCACGCGTGATCGTGAGAATCGCTCCGTAGTGCGCACGTGCTTTCACGTATAGCGAGAAACCGTCTAGTGCGTCGTCCCGTCCGAGGTCAGCGAGAGCTGCTCGATCGTCATCGCTCCCAGCGTTCTCGACATAGACCCGGCTGAAGGCGGCAAGCCGCTCATCGCCGGGATCATCGCGATTGACGTAGCGCTTGATGAAGTGGCTGAGGAGATCCGGGTCGGGACGGGGTAGCCAAACATAAACGTCTACACATGGCGGCATTCGTGGATCTTACGTGTCGGCACGCGGGGTTCCGCTCATCAGCACGAGCGGCCGCCTGCCCGACCCTCGGCGGCCCTGACGCTATGTAGCGAGCGGATCGCGGCAAATGAGTACATGCTTTGCCGAGCAGATGGGGCCTACGGTAGGGGCCTCAATTGCCTTGGAATCGGGCGTTGTGACCGGCTCCTGTCTGCGCCGCGCTGGGTAGGAATGAGGCTGCGGTGAACCGTGCCGCTCGTAACGGTGATCTGGCTACGGCACAGCGGCTGCTGGGCAAGGATGTGTCACTGATTGGCGGCCGCAGTCCGATGGTGGCGCTCGGTTTCAGCGTTCTGGGCAGCTCGATGCTGGTGCGCTGGCGACACGACGAACGCTGGATCCGGGCGCGGATTGCTGCGACGGAGCACAGTGCGCTGTTGGCGCTCGCCTGCCATCCGCGCCGCTCGTTGATCGCGGTCGCGCCAACCGAAGCTGCGGTGGAACTAAGCCGCGGTGACGGCCTCGGCGTCGTTGGCGTCCGGGCTGAACTCGTCGGCGCCACGGCACTGAACTTCAGTCCGGACGGCCGACGCTACACCCGATGAACGAGTGCTTGTCGCCAACGTGTCGGGCAACTGATCCGCTTAAGCATGACACCCGCGTGACCGCCGGTGAAACCGGTGATAAGGTACCTGGCTGGGTGGATGGTGCGCCCGGTTGCGAGTCACCCGGTATGGCTCGGAGCGACCAAAGGGTCTATGGCCCCGCCGTGAAAACGAGGCAATGACGATCTTGTCAATACCGCGCCGGGGTGGTAAGACGGGAGTTTGTCGTGCCCTTGTTTCACGATATTTCTAATTTCTTTGAGGGCCGTGGGCGGTTTCTTGCGGTCCTCATTGTGCATGTCCCGATCATTCTCGTCATTATAGGCACTATGCCAATGCTGCTAATTGCAGCTCCAATCGCACCGTCCAGATATCAGCACCTCTTGGGCTCGGTTTTGGACAGCTTGAGCGCATGGAGTCGCTCGGCCTTAGAATCGCTCAAATGGTAACGCTAAGTTGTTTATGCCAAAGACTCGCGCTGAGAGGAATGGCGATGCCGCACACTGACTTGAAGAAGGCGCTAAAGTCTTACGCAATCACGTTCGGTGTCCCTTACGTGTTATCCAAAAAGATAGTCAGCGAACTGTATTGGTCAGGCAAATTCTCCGTGCCCTGGTTTGAAGACAGGATTGAAAGGGGATTGACTCCTATCTGGCCCGTAGATTACTCGCCCGACAACTACCGCGCATTGGCAAAACTAGATTATCGTCGGCTCTCAGACCCGGATGGCCACCTAAGTGAGCTCGCGGGTTATTCGCTCGTCGACCTGAGAGGTGTACCCGGCAGTCCGTTGCACAGAGCCGTATCTCCGTTCCTCCGTCTAGTAGAGCGACCGAGGGTAGGCCTGTCAGGTGCCGATCGGCCTGATTAACCCGACCTCGAGTGGAAGATGCATATTTCGGCTTCAGATGCAAATCGGCGATATCGTTGTACATGGCGACGGAGAACCCCTCGTCATGTGTCTAGTTGGCCGTCTTGCCTTGTCTACTGGGGAGTCGGTGGGCGCACTCGTCTCGGCATGAGTTAACTCGCATTGCCCAAACCCGTGACTACCCAACGTTACGATCGCCGCCGGGCCGGCCGCACGCTCGCTGGCACGAGGCCGCGCCTTCGGGATTCGGCAATGTCTGTTGCTTCCAGTAGTCGCGGAGATCACAGGGAGCTGCGAAAATCGGCGGCGTGGATGCAGAAGGAGGTTACAGGCAGGCGGCGTTGCACTACGGCAAGCTGTTGGCTCGCCACGGCTTCACCCGGATGTGCGACTATAGGCGACGTATCACGGCTGATGACCTATCGGCGCTCAAGACGAAGCTATCGACGGCACGCACGGAGCGACCCATGCACCGGCTTCTGGCGCAGCGTCCACATCTAGTTGTTAACGCAGAGATGGCACACGGATGCCGATGGATCAAATCTAACCCGCAGCTAGGGGCCGAATTTAGTCCGGACTTCGCGGTGGTTCGCTTGGATAGCGGAGGATTGCGATGGACTCTGATGGAGTTGCAGGATCCCATAACGCAGCTTTTCATTGGCAATGGGCAGGCAGGGAAAGAGCTTCGCGAGGGTATTCATCAGATTGGCGAGTGGCGTGGCTGGGTCAGACGCTGGGGCCAAAACGGCGCCGAAGATCATGGATATCCCCGTCTCAGGGACGACTTCCGGGCCGTCGTGGTAATCGGACGCTCGAACGATAAGCTGAAGGACCTCCAGGCCGACGATCGAATCAGTGCGCTTGAGAGGGAGCATCGGATTGAGATCAGATCATATGATTACATCTATCGTGCGGCGTGGGAGGAACTGTACGACTGTGGCGTCGACCACGGTCGTAACCCCTGATAGGAAATGGGGGGCTAACCCGTTGGGCCAATGAGGAAATTGATTACTTGAGCCAATAACGCCGGGACCACTCGAAGTCAACTGCGACTGTCGAGACGCCGGAACCACATGGGATCAACAAATTCGTATCAGCGGATACTGCGACGCACTCTCGTCGGCATGTCCGGGAGCGGTAGGGGCGCTCGCCGGCCACCGAGCGTGACGGAACTCGTCCGCTTCTTGTTCGACCGGTGTGGATGATCGACGCGTGCCGTTGGCCGAATCTCGCCGATGGCCACCCAACGGGCGAGTTCAGGCCCCGTGCGGGTGATACCCGGCCGTCATGCCGATCAATACGGTGAAAGCCCTCGATGACACAAGGTAGCCGAACGCGGGGCTTTTGCAGGTGTCGACCTATCGATTCAACGTGCCGCCGGGCTGGCCGGCGCCGCCCGCGGAATGGGCACCGCCACAGGGTTGGAAACCGGATCCCTCCTGGCCGCCGGCACCGCCCGGCTGGCAATGGTGGATCCCTGTGGACGGTTCGACGCCCACCGGAGGCAGACGATCACAGGTGCCGGTCATCGCCGGCCGCGCCTCCGTGCAGGCGCCTGCCCCGCCGCCAGCAGCGGTTCCACTGGTCCCCGCTCCGCTCGCACCGGCGCCGCCGGTCGCGGTCGCAACCGAGCCGTCGCACGGACGGACAGGCGGCTTGCCCGGTGGCCGACGACGGCTGGAGGAGGAGAACGAGGACCTGCGCCAGCAACTGACCACGCTGCCTGGCATGGATCCGGCATCGATCGCCGCCGAGGCAGCCCGGCTGAGCGACCAGGTCAGGCGCCTGCGAGAGGAACAAGCGGACGTCGAAACGCAGCTGGCTTTGCTCCGCGCCGAGCTGGTGCGCACCTCGGAAGAGTCGGAGCTGCAGGAGATCGGCATCTACCGGTATCAACACCCGCTCGCGGACGCGGTCGCGTACAAGGCGCAGCTGGCCGATCTGGCGGACCGGATCAAGGTGATGGCCCGCGGCGGTACCGCGATCGAGGCGAACACCGGATGGACGGTGAACGGCTCCGCCGTCGAGGGCCGCAAGATGGTCAACGAGTACACCAAGCTGATGCTGCGCGCCTACAACGCCGAAGCTGACAACTGCGTGGCGCGGGTTCGGCCGCATCGGCTGCACACCACGATCGAGCGGCTCGACAAGGTCGCCAGCACGATCGCCCGGCTCGGCAAGACCATGGGGATCCGGGTCAGGGTCGAGTACCACCGGCTACGGGTGCAGGAGATCACCCTGACTGCCGACTACCGCGCCAAACAGGACGAGGAGAAGGAACGCGTCCGCGAGGAACGCGAACGCCAGCGCGAGGAGCGCGTCGCGCTCGCCGAGTTCGAACGGGAGAAAGCCCGGCTCGCGAAGGAACAGTCCCACTACCAGGCGGCCCTGGCCAAACTGCATGCCAAGGGTGACACCACCGCTGCCGCCGAACTGGAAGCCAAGCTCACCGAGATCAGCGAAGCGATCGCCGGTGTCGAAGCGCGCGAGGCCAACACCCGCGCCGGCTACGTCTACGTGATCTCCAACCTGGGCGCGTTCGGACCCGACATGGTCAAGATCGGCATGACCCGCCGGCTCGACCCCGAGGACCGCGTCCGGGAACTCGGCGACGCCTCCGTGCCGTTCCGATTTGACATCCACGCCCTGATCTTCAGCGACGACGCCGTCACCCTGGAAAACCGGCTGCACACCGCACTCGCCGACCGACGCGTCAACAAGGTCAACACCCGCCGCGAATTCTTCTACGCCAGCCCATCTGAAGTTCCACCCTCGAACCGGACACCTTGAAACCAGACAGTGGTCTGGGGGAAGGATGTTCCGGTGCCCCGCCCTTCGAAGTACAACGAGGATTTCC
>NZ_JOJL01000086.1 GCF_000721705.1 Actinoplanes subtropicus | reverse complement strand
CGGCCCGGGCGAGCGCTGTCAGGTTGGTTGTGCCGGCGGCGTTGGTGTCGTCGAGGAGGCGGCGCACGTCGTCGGCGGTACGGATCGCCCCGGCCCAGGCGCTGCGACTGGCGGGCATGCTGCCTCCCCTCGGTGGTGCGGGCCGCGAGGGAAGGCGCAGCAGCAGTGGTGCGCGTTGACCAGCGGTTCGCGGGCGCTGGTCGAACGCATGTTCTAAGCCAACTATAGGTGCTATGCCGCCAGGCTGCACCGCTATGACTGAGCGTGACGGTTGGCGGATGTCGAGTGCGTCATTTGGCGGTACGTACGCCGCTGCGGACGGGGCCGATGGGCCGAATCGCGGTAGTTGTCGCCTATGCCATGACCTGTTCTCGTTACCCGCGTTCGGCTGGAAAATCACCTCGCGATGGCCGCGCCCGATCATCTACAGTGGGTCTGCCGAATCAGATGCACTCTTGGGTGAAGATGATGATTTGGCGGCGTGGTGCTCGGATGGTGATCGGACGTCGGGACACGGTGCAGCACTACGCGGCACCCACCGGCACGCGAGCCCCACTCGGCGGCATGCTAGAGTCGTTCCTCGCAGGGCCAGGGAGTAACAAAACCCGCGGACCTGCGGATACGCAACCGCGACCCCGTGGACGCATCAGTACGCGCGACCACGGAGAGTAGTTGAACGAGCGCCCGTAGCTCAATGGATAGAGCATCTGACTACGGATCGAAAGGTTTACATCTTTTCTCGGTACCACCATCTTACACAGTTTGGGGCCAGTGAGCTGCGGAAACGCAGATCGCGGCCCTTTTTCGTGTCCCATTTCTCGAGGGGATTTTCCCAAGAAATGGGACGGTGGTGCTCGGATGGTGATCGGCTGTTTCGGAACGGCCTGTGCTGCCCGAGGACGTTGCGGTTCGGGCAATGTCGTTCCGTCTAGCCGCGCGCACGCGCTTGTGGACCGTGTCGAGGCTGGTACCTCGTCCCGTGGGTGGCCGGGATCGGCGGACGAACAACGTTCATCGAAGACCTGATCGATGAACCCGACCGAGCCGTCCCTGCTGGGGAGAGCGCGACGCACGAAGTCGCTCGGCTGGCGTTCAGTCGGGGATCGCAGAGCCGCTCTGACCCGCGCGGGTGAAGTCGGCGCCGGGCCGCCGTCCGGCGCGCCATCGTCGCTGAGATTCGCGCTGGTCGAGGCGGTGTAGGGCGGCCTCGGGTGGGCGCTCGTTTTCGGCGAAATGTCTACGGTGTCGTGCCGGTATGTGGGTTGCGTGTGTCGGCCAGCGGTTGGTTTTGGGTAGTTGGGTCAGGTCGGTGGCGGCGATGTTGTCCCCCGGCCATGATGAGGATGTCATCGGTGATGCCGAGCACGTACACCTGGGTCGTGGGTAGGGGCTCGCCGATGGGGTTGCTTGTGGTCAGGTCCCATACCCGTACCGTGGCATCGTCGCTGCCGGTGACCGCGACCGACCGGCCGTTCACCGTCGTGCACGCACCGCCTGAACCGCGGGTGTCCAGTCGGGTGAGGATTTCGTGTGGGGTGGTGTTGCGGTGGGTCCAGAGGGTGGGTAGCGGTCTGCCGAGGTTGGGCAGGGGGTTCCCGGTGAGGGCGGCGTGCAGGCTGAGGCGTGGAGGCGGGCCGACGTGCTTGCCGAACAGGGACGTGTCGAGGAACTGCGTTGGCGGGCAGAAGCAGGTTACGGGCACGCGGGCAGTCGGCTGGCCGACTTGAAAGTCGAGCGAGGCGATTGGGCAGCCGTGCGCACTGTGACTCCGAACGGCCGGTGCCCCAAGACGACGACCGGCGGGAGACAGCCGGATCGCCGGCATTCGTTGGGCCGCAGATGCGACCGGAACCTGACGGTCACGTGGCTTGGCGCAGCGGATCACCGATTCCGAGCCCACGCAGGAGGTGACCGAATAGTCGATCGAGAACTCCGGTGAGGTCACCGGAGAGTTCGACCGTCGTTGCGCTGGTTGTCCGGCGGTAGCTCTCATCGCGGTACGGAACCGCGCTAGTCCAGAAACCTCGTGAGGGCGGTCGTTGAGGTTTCGCGCCGCGCAGGCCATCGATGTGCACACCGATGCTGGCAGTGCAGCCCGGCGCGCTCAGAGATTTCGGAGAAGATGCCGAGCGTCAAGAACGTGTAGGTGATGACCTCGTTCTGGTCGAGGACCATTTCCTGGTCTGACCTGCCGGGATAGGTCGAATACTCGCCGACGACATCTCGAGCCGCGAGCGCGACAGCGCCAGAGTCGAAGACTTCAAGCGCCAAGTGATAGCCGTCGGACACGCGGTACCGGAAAGATCGTCCTCCAGGTATGGGCAGACCGTTCCGGCTGCTGAACGACAGACCGCGGTCGCTGTAGACCAGCTGGCCTGTTGCGCGTCGCTCAGGATGACGATGAAGGCGGCGTTCAGGATGAACACGAACGAGCCAGTGTTGGTGTTCATGGTGACGCCGTCGTCCTCACGGTGACGTCGTCATCCATCGATGAGTACGGGGCCGTCGGCGGGCAGACTGATCCCTTGGTCGAGGCTTGTTGATCATGTTGGGGCGAGGAGTCTGCCCCGGGTGAACACGCCGATGAGCGTCCACGCCCCGGCGTGTCGCGCGAACCGGCGCCGCCAGGCGGCCACCGCGGCAGCGAGGGCGACCAGGGCGTCACCCAGCACGGTGGGCTGCGGGTCGAACCCGGCGGCGAGGACCTCGCGATCGAGCTGGGCGACGTGGCTGATGCCTTGCTGGTACAGCCAGCCGGGGTGCGGGCTGCGGGCCGCCCGGAGCCAGCGGCGCACGGTCGAGGGCGGCCGGCCGAGCTCGGCGGCGATACGCCGCCAGCCGCGGCCACGGGCCTTGGCGAGCAGGGCGGCGCCGATGACCTCGGTGGCATCCGCGCGGCGGGGAAGCAGTGAGCCGGGCAACAGCACCTGGGTGACCTGGCAGCTGGCACAGCGGGCCCGGCGGGGCCGTACGGTGCGGGTGGTGCCGTCAAGCTGGCGGACCGGGCGGCTGGCCGCGTACGCCCAGCGGCGCAGCACGCCGCCGCAGCGGGGGCAGGTCAGCACGCCGGCGGCCAGGTCGGTCTCGACCTGGTTCGGCTCGGCCACCACGATCACCGCACGCTGCTCCCGCCATGAGTAGGAGCCTTGCCTACCACAACCCGGCCCGGCCAGGGGCCAACCCGCGTTGGCCCGCACCGGCCGCGACCGCCCACACCCGACGACCCGGACCGCGCGCCGGTGGCGTCACCGTGGACACCACCGCCGGCGGCCGGACGCCGCAACGCCGCAGCCACGCGCCAACGGGTCGTGTTCGTGTTCATGGTGACGACGCGGATGAAGGCCCGCCGGCCCGGATTTCGTGGTCACCGTGAATGACGCCGGACGGCTTCTACGTCCTCATCCAGGGCGCCGTCCAACACCCCGGATGCCCAGACCAGCTTGGTATCTGATGCCCCGGCCTCAAGCATATTCGGCAAGATCGAGACGCCGCACGTCGTCGTGCCCCTCAACGCTCTGACGCTGGCGGCCCCCTTGGTGCCTTGATCGCGTGCACTGTTCTCGGGACGACCGTGCGTCGACCGCATGGTTGGCCGCTACTCGCTGTAGCGAGCGGTCCGCGGCATGATAGTGCGCCAGGAACGAATGGCGTAGCGTCCGGTGGAGGACAATAGAATTGTGATTCCCCCATATCCATGCGTCTGTTGCGGCCATCTGACGATGGACGAGCCGCCAGGTTCGTTCGAGATATGCCCAGTGTGTTTCTGGGAGGACGACAGCGTGCAGTTGCGCTGGCCGGACTGGTACGGCGGTGCCAACCACCCTTGTTTGGTCGATGCTCAGCAGAACTACCAACGCTTCGGAGCATGCGACGAACGATCCATGCCAAACGCCCGGCCGTCCACGGCGGCCGAGCCGAAGGACTCTGGATGACGTCCCATCGACCTCCGCAGGGACGAGTTCGAGCCCTTCGATGTCGCCTTGGCTCCTTGGCCTGAGGACCGCACCGCGCTGTATTGGTGGCGCTACGACGGAAAGGGCTTCTGGCGGCGCAGAACCTGACCTGATCCATGAGCCCTCGGCCGCCGGTCACCGACCGTAACAAGCGGCGGTGGTTGAGCACGCGGACGGCGGATCCGCGTACTCAGCGTCCGTCGGCGCGTCGGTTGCCTGCCATGATGGCCTCATGGGCGCTGGGTCTGAACTGCGGGATTGGCTCGACGGCGTCTGGTCGAGGACGTCCGTCATCCAGATCGTTGAAGGTGGCGAAGACGCTGGCCCGTTTCCCGGCCGCGCTGTGCTGGCCGAAATTCGAGATGCTGCATCAGTCGACCTGCTGAGGAAGCTGACCACCATAGGCTCCTTCACGGGCGACATCTGCCGTTGTCCCGGCGGCTCCACTGTCGTTCTTCGCGGTGCGGCGGGCCAGCTGCTCGCCAGCGCCAGCATTCACGCTTACGGCTCGGTGAGCTGGGAACGATCGCGATTCCGCAATGACCTGGTCGTCGCCGATCCCGCCGGACTGCACCTGTTTCTCGCCGAGACCGGCATGCCATGTGCGTTGGGAGCGTTCCTGGCCCCGTTGGTCGATCGGCTGAACCTTTACGAGCAGCGTCCGCAGTTTCGGCCCGCAGGAAAGGCCGGGTGGCGATACCTCGTCGAGCGCGGAGTACCCGAGTCGCTGTACCCGAGCCTGCTGACCGTCACCGGCCAGCAAGCCGGCGAACTACCCGCAGAGCAGGTCGATGACATCCGCCGGCGACTCATCGCCGCGATGCCCTCGGCCGTTGATCGCGCCCTGGTGCTGCTGTCCTGGTTGGGTCGGCTCCCTGTGCCAGCCGAGGCGCTGTGGGGCGAAGGAAGACTGATTCGGCAACTACTTGCCGATCTGTCCGCGCCCGAACGCGCGGCCGCGGCCTCGGGTGCCGCCTCGGCCGACGTTGCGATGGGCGTGGTCAATATGGCCATGCACGGCGAGGATGACGGCACGCTGGCCGCGGCCATTGGTCCCACACTGCGCCAGCTATTCCCACCGAGCCAGCCGGCGAAGCCCTGACGGCATATCGCGGACGGGCGACCGCGATAACACTCAACTCGGCTGCCCCGGACACTGATCGGCCAGGCGAACCAAACCACAGAGCGTGACCTCCGCCGTAGGTCCAGCGGGCAACTCGCGGCATGAGAGTGCGCTGCCGTCGCATGGGTCAAACGGCGTACCGCTGCCAGGCGAACCGGCGTGAAATCGCGGGATCGTCCTGCAGAAAGGAGGTGAAGGCGCTGATGACCTCTTCACCGCTCGTAAGCTCTACCCGGTAATGCTCCTCGGGCGCTCCGTCGCGACGCTCTAACGCGTACCAACCGTGCCAGGTGCCTGCCCGCTCGCCGTACCCGACCTGGATGTACCAGTCATCGGATCGAGTCAGCACGGCGAAGTAGTCGTCCGCGGACAACCGCGTGAGAACTCTACGGATGATGTCAGCGTCGGGGTCTCGGAACGCGCGACCGTGCGCCGATGTGAGCTCGAATCGCCACGGCTGCGACCATGACGTCCGAAGTTGTTCCTGCTGTGGGTCGTAGCAGTTCAACCCATGTTGCTCGGCCACCTCGGCGGCCCATGCCGAGACCTCGTCGCACCGGCTCCACACCATCGGGAAGTACACCAGCGGCCCGCTCGCCTCACTCAACAGCGGCCCGCTCGACCAAGGGCTGTCATCACCCGCGTCGGTATCGATGTCCGGATAGCGGTCGAGCAATGCCGCCACGTACGCGGCTATGCGTGCCGTCGGCTCGACAGACTCCGCTGATTCGACGAATCGGGCATACAGGGCCTCGAATTCGGCTGCGGCTGCGGCGTCGTTTGCCGGCCGGTCGCCTTCCCAGACAGCCAGGTCGTAGGACATGCCAAGATTCTCGCGTACGTCCCGACCCACGCTGCACCCCGATACCGCTGCGGCGTCGGGGACAGCCCACCGTGCCAGTTCCCTTTGGCAGGCCCGCTGGATGTAGTGGATCAGGAGGCGGCATACCTGTCCAGCTGTCGGGACCGCTGCCGCAGCAACGAGCTCCGAATGCTTGGATCGCCAGATCCGGATGCCCAGCGAGCCGCACGGATCCCATTCGCCAGTTCTCGTTACCCTGCCAGGGTGACGAAAGATCCCGGCCTACCAGCACGAACGCTTGATGACGCACAACGTCAGCGAGCGCGCGATCTCGTCCAGCGCCTCAAGGACCCCACGTTGCCGGACGACGCCAGTGGCGAACTCATGGATGAGCTGGAGAGGCTTCTGCTTTACCCCAGGGTCAGTGATCTTCTGTTCTGGCGTACACCCGAACTCAGCACCGACGAAGTCATCGATGAGGCGCTACGGTACCTGCCCTTCGCCGGCTGACCAGCCGGCAACACGTCCGGGAACAGCCTTCCGGCGGCGCCCGCTTACACGCGATTCGCGGCATGTCCGGATGGCTTTCGTGCAGAGCCGGTGTCGAGGTCGCTCAACTGTGGTACCGGAACTCGTCCCGCTCTCGGCGTCCCGTCTGCCGGTACGATCCGCGCGTGTCTTCAATCGTCTCGTTCTACATCGTCAGCCGCGGCGACCTGCCGGCAATCGTCGGGGCCGCCGGTTCGGCCCGCGCCTGGGAGGCGATCGAGCAGTTCGGTGTGGAAATTGGCGAGGAGTTTGACTGGTCCGGGTACGTGATGCTCAACGTCGTGGCCCGTCTGGAAGCGTCGGGCATCGTGCTGGCGAGCCCGAGTTTGCGGGAGGCGGCCGAGGCCATTAACGCCGACTGCGACTACATCACGCTGATCGCGAACGACGCCCAGACGTTCCTCGATCGTCTCGGCCCGGCGGCTTTTGGACCCAGTGACCTGCTCGAAGGTCCGATCGACCTGGGCCTTGACGACGAAGAAGCCGGTTACGCGATCACGGACGCGCTGACTGTGCTGCGTGACGGGATTGCGAGGCTATCCGGCGACGACGTGCTCCTGCTGCACATCGGCGGCTGACCTGGCCGATCCGAGTCGTCCGCGCCTCGGCCGATCGCCCACATCAACGAAGGGAGGCCGGGGCAAACGTCGAGGCCTGGCCGTTACGTCGCGTAGCGAGCGGTTCGCGGCTAAATGAGGAAGGCATCCGAGCCCACACCAGTCCACCGACTACGGTGACGAACTGCCCTTTTACCGATTGATCCTGACGTTCGGCAGCTCAACTGGTATCCATGAGCTGGCGCGTCCAGGCTGGCGTTAGGGCTCGATAACGCCTCAACTCGTCCCGGCATCCACGTAGGTGCCCAGTTTGAAGATCGCTAGGGCCAGTACGCCGACGCTGACGGCCGTCCATCCAATGACCGAGCCGGCCCCGGCGAGATCGTAACCACCTACTCGGTAAGGGCTTCCACGTCGAGCAATCAGCCCGAGCATTCCACCGATTCCGGCGATGATCGTGCCAATGCTCCACGTCCAGGTCCACATCCAGGGGAGAGCAACAACCGATAAAGGGAACCACAGGAGACACGCGCAGGAGAGAACCATCGAAGTGATCGCAAGTCCGCGCGAGGACTGTGCTGGCGATTCGCTGTCTGAGTTAGGCATTACTCGCGGCCCCAATCGATTATCGACCCTCAGAGTAGCGGCGTGGTCAACGCTGTCCAGACCGCCAGCGACGATGCCGTCGCTAGCTCCTCGCCAGTTCGGCCGGCGCGACACCAGTGTCGTTGCAGAAAGTTACCGCCTTCTCCGTTGGCCATGCTCTGTCCGCGGCATGAG
>NZ_JOJL01000085.1 GCF_000721705.1 Actinoplanes subtropicus | reverse complement strand
AAGTTGGGCGTCGAGGTCGGCCAGCCGGTACCGGCCGAGGTAGGGGATCAGGACGGTGTCGACGTCGCGGGTGTAGTGGAACCGGGTCGTCGCCCGGATGTGGGTGCGGGTGTCCAGCCAATGCCGCAGCCACCGCTCCACCGTCCAGCCTTCCGCGGTGCGGTCGGCGGCGGTGCCGGCGAGGAACTCGTCGCGGGCCTGCCGGGCGGCGGCCTGCGACGGGTAGCCGCCACGCCGGGCGCGCTCGCGGCGGCCGAGTAGGTTGGTCGCCGAGCAGTGGAAGTACCAGGTACCGTGCCCGCGCTCAGACAGTCGGGGACAGGACTGCTCGAGGCGCAGCCGGCTGGCATCACGGCACCCGCACCGCTTGAAGATCACACCCGGACTCGACATCACGCACACCCGCCTCGCTGTCACCGACTTTGGTTCACGGTGAGCTTCCGCTACGGCGGTTGGCAGTCGCTCGCGAGGGTGATCCGGCGGACAACACGGTGCGCCGGCCGAGCCCAATGATCGCCGACCCGGTGGGCACGCCTACCGCGATGATCAGCTGCCAAGGTGACTACGGAACGTAAGAACATGACCGCCTGAATTGCACGATCAACTCACTCATTTGCCGAGATGAGCACGTGCTGACCTCTGAATGCATCCGATGAATGTGCGTAGTGCAGCCCGAATGTGAATGTAAGGACGTGTCGGATTATGTGGCTCGACGATCCTCCCTCCAGTCTAGGCAAAGAAATCGCTGTTGCTGCTCCCGTTGGCACTTCGGGCCCAGGGGCCGGTTGTCTGCCCGACGACGCGTGAGTTCTTGACGGCAGAGGGATTCCTGCTACGATCCAAGCCGGGCGAACGGTGCGCCCGGCTGCGAGTCTCCCGGCGTGACTCAACAACAGTCAAAGGGTCTGTGGCTCAACCTGCGTATCTGGGCATTTGACGATCTTTCCATTGCCGAGCCGGGCGGCTGGATGGGAGACGGCTGTGCCTTTGTCGCAATACTTGTCGCAGATCATCGCAATCCGTGGACGTTTTCTCGTCATACTAGTAGTGCATATCCCGATCATCCTCATCGCTGTGGGAATGTTGCCAACATTGTTAATCGCGGCACCGATCTTTCCCTCTAGATATGAAGCATTTCTAACCTCCATCCTTCAAAACTTGATGCAGTGGAGTTGCTCGGCGCTCGCTGGGAATAACATGAGGCCAGAGGGGGCCTCCGACGCAGCGCAGAGCTGCCGGAACGAGGAGCCGGCGACAAGGATCCTCGCGAAATGACACATAGCCCGCTCAAGAATGCCGTACGCTCATACGCCGCCACATATGAGGTGTCGTACCTTACTGCTCGGACCATTTTACAAGAGCTAGCTTCGGCAGGGCGCTTTTCATTGCATTGGTTCAAAAGACGCCTGGCCGACAACAGCGAACCGGTCTGGCCGCCTTTGTATTCACCCGGAACCTACCGTGCGGTGATCGCAAAGTCGGAGCACGGCATTCCCGGACGGACTGTAGCTCCGGTGAGCGGGAATCACGCATCACCACGCCCTAATGCACATGAATCTGAATCGCTCCGGGATATAGCAGGCTGGTCGCTGGGTGACTTACGTGCGGACCCTAGATTTGACTTAACGGCGTTTCGGGAGATTCTGCTTAAGCAGATAGAACGGCCGAGAATCAATCTATAGCGAGCAAGTGATCCTATTTGAGTCCCTCGCGAGGCGCGCAGAGATTGGACAAAGTCCGCCAAGCGCGAACGTGGAGAAGTCGATCAAGAAAGTATCGACAAATAGCCTTCGGCAGTCCAGAATCAGGTGTGCTCTCATGCCGCGATCCGGTCGCTACACAGTGTTACGAATTTCGGAGATGGGCTTGGGTGAGCTGTTGAGGATGTCGCCGATCGCCTTTAGTCCTGCGTGATCCACGGCTGGAGGTGCCAGAACGGCGCAATGTCAGCCGGCGGCTCGTCGAGGGCGAGTACCCACTCGTCGCCGAGCGTGCCGATCGTGACCGTGACGTCGTCCAGGCGGAGTAGCAAACCGGCGCAGGCAGGTCGGTCGGCGGGTCCGAGGATGACCGCGGCGTCGGTCAGCCGTCGTCCCACCACCATGGCCAACGAGTCCGGCACGGCCGCCGAAGTGACCCGCACCGCACCGAACTGGTCCATGTCGTAGCCCGGGTAGGGCTCGGCGATGCTCAGCTGAAGCTCGTCACCACAGCCGTGCAGTTGGGTCGGCGGCCGGTTTTCGAAGTGCAGCCAGGCGTGGACCAGACTCGCCGTGTCTGGATCGCGTTCACCGTTGTTCCAGTGACGGGCCTCGGTCACCCCGGCTAACTGTTTTCCGATGCGCTCTCGCAGCCAACCGGCGACTACCTGCGGGTCGCTGAACCCGGTGAACAGCGAGGGGTCGAGAGACAGCGCCTCCCGTGCCGCGCGTGCGGTGACCTCGTACACGTCGCCAACACCGGTGTCGACCTCAGTCGTGACGGCGTCGACGACATCCACTCGGTGAAAGCCCCGGTCGGCTGGAACATGACGCAGCGCCTCGTGAGCCCCGCACACGGCTTCCAGTCGCGACGCGTGGTCGCGAAGAACGCCTGGCGCGATCGTGACCTCGTCGGCCACCGCGGGAAGCACCTGCACCGTTACCTTGGCGAAGCGGACCCAGCGGTTGGTCTGCCGGGCAATCCGGGATGTCACGATCACGGCGCCATCATCGCGCCCGACCCGGTTGCACGGCATCCGCATTTGCAGCCGCGATCCGGCCACTACGCAACGTGACGGACGACGCGGGGCTCGGGCTCGCGGACATGCCGATGAGAGTGCGACCAGCGACACGTCGATCAGCGATGTTTGCAGGGCGGAGTCAATCGTTTTGCGGAGGCAAGATTCCGTGATCGTTAAACGAGTCCGCGCCGATACTTGACGAAGCGTTGGGCTCTTCCGCGAGTGTCCCATCCTGGGACGGGAAAATGCCGGGACTGCTCATCGCATCTGTACCGGTGCTCGACGAACCGGATAAGTCACCCGCGACCTCTTCATCGGTGGTGCCGTAGTTCTGGGGGTCAGCACTGTAATTCTCAGGGTTGTCATCATTCTCGTGGTCGAGCCGGCCTTCAAACATTTTAGGGTTCCTCCCTCGCACGCTCCACAACTATCCCAGTGTGAGCACCGACTCCGAACTGGCGCAACATCGGGCACACGGCAGGGGTCACAAGTCGATCGACTCATCTGCCGAGAATAGTGCTCCATCAATGGAGACGACGTATTCCCTGACGGCAACCCGACCACCACCAAGGTAACGACCGAGACGTTCGCTTCGCACGGGCGGGTTGTGATCATTTCCCATCTGCCACCAATTTTCGATCGCGGGTATCGGAGAGGTTGCAGACCACGAAATGTGAAACTAGTTTTGGATCTTCACCCTACCCGGTGAGTCAAAGCCAACAAGCGATCCAAATGGATGCCACTCACGATTCCCTGTGGCTATGATGCCGTACCGCGCCTTCGAACGAGATGAGGGGTAGCAACGGATGTCAAACGCAAGCCATTGTCAGGATGAGTGGTGATGGGATCCGCCGCAGCCCTCGCGAGCCTAGCAGTCGCGCTCCTCAGTCTCGCTTATACGATCTGGGACGCTCGCCAAGGCCGCAAGCAGAAGCAGATCGCCTGGAGCGTCATCCAAGACCAACCGTTGCAGCCAGCAACTGCGGCATTTTCTGACCTCCATCTCCTTTGGCGCGATCAAATGATCGTCGATCCGCATCTAATCAGTGTGCAATTCTCGAATATGGGTCGTGTCGTTCTCACGCCAGAGGACTTGTCGTCACCGCTAGCTGTGCGGATCACCGGAGCGGTGATAGTTTCCGCTAGGGCAGAGCTGGCCCCGCGCGTGAGTGTTCGTTCGAAACAAATCCAGGTGAAAGTTCCTGAGGGCTCAACCGCGGAAGTGGAAACTAACTTATTCCTGAACCCCGGCGATGATCTGCGCTTTTACGTCCTTGCAGACGGTAAGGTTGAAGGCATACATGCGGAACTCCACGCTGCCGACTTCTCGCTCGTTTCCAAGGAATATGCAGCAGAAAACAATCCACGGCTTAACCAGCGGATCGCATTGTTCGCCGCCACGACGGTCTCCTCCCTGACGGCTATCGCGGCCTTCTTGATCAACTTCCTTGCGAAGCGAGGTTGAGGTGAAGATCAACTGGGCTGCAGTCGGCGTCGGAATCTCCGCTGTAGTCGCCATATTCGTAATAGCAACTTTTGTCTACAACGTCCGCAAGAATAGGCGTGACCAGAACAAGCGCGTGGGTTGGAGACTGGTAGCCGACCAGCCGCTCCTACCTCCGGACCTGGATGCAACATGGGGTCTTGGGATAAGCCAGGGAACAAATAAGCTGAGCCACCCGCGAAAGGTTCAACTGGAGTTTTCGAACATCGGGACAGCCGATATCAAGGCCGACGAAATCGATCAGGAGCTGTCGGTATGGGTAGACGAAGGTAAGTTGCTGGGTGTGTCGGTCGAATGTCGCCCCCGCGGTTCCTCGGTGATGGAACGCCTAGAGGCCGCCGCGATGAAAATAACTGACACCAAAGTGGTGATCGCCAACCGGGCAATCAATATCGATGAAATGTACCGATTCAACCTGCTTGTTGTGGAAACGGATCAGGCTGTCCGACGAGGCTTTCATGCGAGCGGATGCTCGGCAAAGGAGATCCGCGTGGGTTACCTGCATCGCAGGCGCACGGTCAGCATGAGGCGATTGTACTCAGACATCATGATCTCATTCACGCTAGGATTCGGCGCAGTAGTTGCAGCATTCATCTGGCTAACTTGGTTTTAGATGCCATTCGAATAACGTGCCGTGGGGCCTGCGGCGCCACACAAAGGCGCCTGGCGCCCGAATTTGTCAAGATTGGCCGCGTACGGATTTGCCGCGAACCGCTCGCCACGGAGCGTAACGACCGGCATGGCGGGCTCGCTTCGCGAACACGCCGAAGTAGTGCACCCAATCATCAGGCAGCGATCGGTGTCGGTTCAGGCCGAGCCCCGGATGATCAGCTCGACTGGCATGACGACGCCTGAGGGGTCGTCGCCGTCGATGCGGCGTAGCAGATGTCTGGTCAGTTGGTCGGCGTAGCGGTGCCAAGGTATGCGTACGGTGGTCAGCTGGGGCCGGGTGGTGAGCGCCAGCGCCGCGTCGTCGTAGCCGGCGACGGCGATGTCGTCGGGTACGCGTCGTCCGGCTTTTGCGCAGGCGGCGAGGACGCCGGCGGCCATCAGGTCGGAGGCGGCGAAGATCGCGTCGAGGTCGGGTGCCTGGCGCAGGAGTTGCTCGGTCGCGGTGACTGCGCCGGCGTAGGTGTAGTCGCCGTGCGCGACCAGCGCGGGGTCGAAGGTAGCGACGGCGTCGCGGTATCCGGCGAGCCGTTGGACGCCGCCGGGCAGGTCCATGGGCGCGGTGACGGTGGCGATCCGGCGGCGTCCGCGGGAGCGCAGGTAGGTGACGATCTGCTGGGCGCCGTCGCGGTCGTCGGTGCTCACGTAGGAGACGTGACGTTCGTGGCCGAGCGGGATGCCGCAGGATACGACGGGTATGTCGCGGTCGACGAGGCTGGTGATCGCGGCCGAGGATCGCGGCGCCGTGAACACCAGGACCGGGTCGGCGAGCCTGGCGGCCAGGGTCTGGCTGACGACGTCGGGTGATCCGCCGCCGGCTACCGGGGTGATCATCATGATGTTCTGGTCGCCGAGAGCCCGCAGGCAGTCGAGCAGCAGGGTGTTGATGTTCGGGTCCGCGAGCAGCCGGTCGCCGGGCGCGCAGTGCAGGAACGCCACCGTTTCCGGGCGTGCACCGGCGAGTTGGCGTGCGTGTTGGTTGGGCACGTAGCCGGTGCCGGCCATGGCCCGCTGCACGGCCTTGCGGCTGTCGGCGCCGACCGGGTGGCCGTTCAGCACTCGGGAAACTGTGCCGACGGAGACGCCGGCGACGCGTGCGACGTCGTAGATCGTGCTGCGTCCGGCTCGCGGCCGGCCATCCTGAGCACGGCGAGACATCGACGAAACCTACCAGCAAATGCCCGTCCGCCCGTGCTGGCTCACGGCCGGCTCCAGGCATGCGGTCGTGCGGCTGGCGTCGTCACTCGCCTAGGGTGGGGCAATGCCGAAGGTGTTGATCTCCGCCGATATGGAGGGTATCTCGGGCGTCGTTCATCCGGTGGAGACGAATCCCGACAGGTACGACTACGAACGTGGCCGCGCGCTCATGACGGCCGAGGTCAACGCCGTCATCGCCGGAGTCCTGGACGCCGAGCCGTCGGCTGAGGTGCTGGTGGCAAACGCGCACGGTCCCTTCCGGAATCTGCTACCGGAGGACCTCGATCAGCGTGTGCGGCTGGTCCGCGGCCGGCCGCGTCCGCTGGGCATGCTGGGCGGCCTCGGCACCGGCATGGACGCTGTGCTCTTCGTCGGGTATCACGCACGGGTAGGCGCCGGTCCGGCTGTGCTCGCCCACACGATGAGCGATGCGGTGCTGGGCGTGCGCCTCAACGGGCGGGAAGTCGGCGAGATCGGTCTCAACGCTGCACTGGCCGGTCACTACGGCGCTCCGGTCGTGCTGTTGAGCGGCGATGACGTGGCCTGCGCAGAACTGCGGGAACTGGTGCCCGGCGCATCGACGGTCGCGGTCAAGCGGGCGCTCGGTCAGGCCGCCGCCGAGGCGTTGCACCCGGCGGTGGCCCGGGACCGCCTCCGGCAAGAGGCAGCGGCGGCAGTTGCGAGGCGCGCACAGATACCGCCGATGTCGATCACCGGCCCGGTTCTGCTTGAAGTGGATCTGTACGCCCCCGCGACGGTTGATACAGCAATGCTCATACCAGGAGTGGAACGCGCCGCTGGGGCGCGGACAGTCACCTTCACCGGCCATGACGTCGCCGAGATCTGCGACGTTGTTCAGCTCCTGGTCCTGCTCGCTCAGGTCAAGCCTGGCTGACCTGCGACCTGCGGAAGGAGCAGCAACACGACCAAACCGGATCTCGGCATGCCCATGTCGACCATCCACTCGTCCGGCATCCGCTCATGCCGCGGCGGGTGTGTCTATGTGGCCCGTCCGTCACGCATAGTGATGTGCCGTGGTGTCTACCCGTCGTGGCGTTTCAAGAAGGCCACCGCCCGCTGACCTGAGAAACCGCTGGCTGCCGGCGACGGCTGCGGTGATCCTCGACTGCATGCCGGAAACGCATTTCGACGAGTGGATCGCACCGCGATACGCTACGTTGTGGCCGGAATTGTTCGAACCCGACGTCATCGATCCTGCCGTCGACTTCCTCGCCGCTCTGGCCGGGACCGGCGACGCACTTGAATTCGGTATCGGTACCGGCCGGATCGCGGTGCCGCTGACGCGTCGAGGTGTGCGCGTGCATGGCATCGAACTGTCGGCCGCCATGGTGGACCAGCTCGACGCCTACCGGGGCGAGTCTCACGTGGAGGTCACGATCGGCGACTTCTCCCGAGTAGGTGTCGACGCCACCTTCGACCTGGTCTACCTGCTACGTAACACGATCACGAACCTGACGACCCAGGACGAGCAGATCAACGCCTTCCACAACGCGGCCCGGCACCTCGGACCCGGCGGCCACTTCCTGATCGAGAACTACATTCCCAACCTTCAACACCTGCCGCCCGGCCAGACCCGGCACGTCTTCGCCGCCACCCCCACACACATCGGCTTCGAGGACTACGACCTCGCGGCGCAGATTGCCTACTCCCATCACTACTGGGTGATCGAGGGCCAGCTCAAGACGTTCTCCTCCCCGCACCGCTACCTCTGGCCCGCCGAACTTGACCTCATGGCGCGTATGGCCGGCCTGACCCTGCACGAGCGGTGGAGCACCTGGACTCGGGAGCCGTTCACCGGCGAAAGTCGCAACCACATCTCCGTCTGGGCGAAGACCCGATAGCGCGGGCATCCTTCGCCGGCGAACGCTCCAGATCCTTGTCTGTGGATACCGGCTCGAACCGTGGGTGCCATTGACACCTGCGGAGCTCACGATTGTCCCGGGTTCGTTGGCGCACTGTTCCGCCGCGGACAGTGCGCGCGGCCCGAGGCGACCGTCACGCTCGGTATACTGCTGGATCTGTCCGTGCCCGGCTAGGTCGGCTGCTTGAGCTTGTCCGGGCCGAGATCGTCACACAACGAGCAGAGGTCGTTCCATGACCGGCCATACAAGCCGGTCGGTATCGGCGACGCCTCCACAGCTCCCGGCTTTACCCTCTACGGCCGACTCGAGGTGCAATCGATGTTGTTCGAGGTCGCGCTGCCGGCGACCGGGGTCATCCTGGCCGCCCTGGCCGGCGGCCCTCTCGAACAATGGGTCGAAGATGAGTTGCTCACGATTCTGCACACGATCGTCTACGGCGAGCCCCACCAAACGGAGTTGGACCTCGGGAATACAGACCTGGCCGACCTCTGCGCCGCCAAGGCAAAAGGAGGCATTTGGGTGCTGTATTCGTCGTTGCGGCGCTCGAACGCCGAGTTCGTTCTCGACATCCTAGCTGCCCTCGACGAGGACGAAGGTCGATTGGAGGCGTACCGCCGCGCCTATCTCAAACCGGTCGTCGAGTGAGTAGTAGCCGACATCGGCGGCGCAATCATCTGCCGCTGTCCGGCATTCGATCGTCAGCAGAATTCCTGGATCACGAGCATCGCTCGTCCAACGCTGTCGCGGAACTCGGCCAGCATGAAGGCGCTGTGCGGCGGCGCCTCGCCGTCGTGGTACTGCTCGACCCGTTGGAGAAGCGCCTCCAGTTCCGGGCCCGACACCTCTCGAGGATGCGGACCGTATGCCTGCAGCACGCGCAGTCCTGGCCGTTTGAGCAACCGGCGCAACGGAGGGCTGGCCGGTTCCAACGTGTGTCCTCGGATGCGCCATTCCACGCCTCGGCTGTCGGTCCATCGGCCGTCGCTGATGGGCAGCGGCCAATGCTCGACTACGCGCTGCTCGGCGGTCGGGCGCGAGTTCCCCACGCGGACGAGATCTTCGAATGACTCAGGGACGTGCCGTTTACGGCCCATAGCTGGATTCTGGCAGAGCCGTTGCGCCATTGCCCCGATTCGGTGAGACGCACTGATCTGCCGCGCCGAGGGCGGTGGTGTTCGCGTTGCCGGTGACGCACCGTGAGATATGACTATCTCTTCTGTTCCCGATCACGCCGTTGTCGTCTCCGACGGGCGTGTGCTGCGTGCGGCGGTGGCCGCGTACCTGGGTCGGTACCGGGGTGAGTCCCGGGTGCACACCGGTTCGGATCTGAAGGTGTTCCTGGCCTGGTGTGCGGGTGAGGATCTTGACCCGCTGGAGTTGGGGCGGGTCGAGGTCGAGCGGTACGTGCGTTGGTTGCAGGAGGTCCGCTGCTACCAGCCCTCGACGGTGTCCCGGCGGTTGTCGGTGGTGGTCGGCTTCTACCGGGTGTGCGTCATCGACCAGATCCTGACGCACTCGCCGGCCGACTACGTACGCCGGCCACCGATGCCGGCCGAGTCACCGACCCTGGGGCTGGGGCATCTGCAGTTCGAGGCCCTGCTCACCGAAGCCCGGCTGTCGGCCAACCGCAACGATTTCGCCCTGGTCGCGATGCTCGGCCTGCTCGGATTGCGGATCTTCGAAGCCTGCCGCGCGAACATCGCCGATCTCGGGGAGGAGCACGGCCACCGGGTCCTGAAGGTGCGTGGCAAGGGCGACAAGACCGTTCTGATCCCGTTACCGCCGGCGGTGGCCCGCGCGATCGACCACGCCGTCGGGGGCCGCGAGCTGGGGCCGATCCTGCGCAACACGGTTGGTAGGCGGATGGACCGGCATGCCGCGACCCGCCGCCTAAAGCAGTTGTCCGAGACGGCGGGGATCCGGATGCCCCGGATGCACCCGCATATGCTGCGTCATACCTTCGTTACTACTATGTTGGATGCGGGGGTCAGCCTCCGCGACGCGCAGATCGCCGCCCGGCACGCGGATCCGAAGACCACGATGCGTTATGACCGGGCTCGCAAGAACCTCGACCGGCATCCCAACTACATCCTCGCCGCCTACATGGCCTCCGGAACCTGAACGCCCCGGGTGACCGCCCCGAGAAACTGCCGGCGTCCGGCACCTGCGGCTGGTTCGGCCACGAGCAGGGTCGCCGGGCGTTACGGCAGGAGGGGGTCGGTGGCCGGGGCCGGTGGGTGGGCGGTGTGCCAGGCGTCGATGATCTCGGGGCGCAGTCGTCCCCGGTCGGGGACGGTGTGGCCGTGTTCGCGGGCCCAGGCGCGGATCTCGGCGGTCGACGGGCCCGGCGCGGCCGGGGCCCGGTCGAGGTCGGTGACCACCGGGCCGATCCGGGTCACGGCGGTGTCTTCGGCGGCGGCCCAGGTGTGCGCGGCGGCGAGGTAGCGGTAGGTCCATTCCTCGGCCAGCGGGCGGGTCTCGGCGTACACGATCGGCACGTTTGGCCAGCGCACCTGTAGTTCGGCCAGGCTGTCGGCCACCAGCGCGGGGCGGACTCTTTGCTGGGTGAAGACCTGCGAGTAGCGGTCCTCGACCACGATCGCGGCGCGCGGGAGCGCGGCCAGGTGTTGACCGACGGGCTGGATGAGGACGACGGCGTCATTCGCCGTGATGATGTGGTGTTTGCATGAAGAGGCCCCGCCGGCGTAGCCGGCGGGGCCCGGTCGTCGTGTTGTCGT
>NZ_JOJL01000084.1 GCF_000721705.1 Actinoplanes subtropicus | reverse complement strand
GCCAGCCCCCGGCGGACCAGCGACATCCTCGCAGCAGCACTGCACCTCACCCATTTCGAATACAAATACCTACCGCAAAGTCGTTGAGATCAGCTCACTGTTCAACGTGTCGTCGGCCGCATATTCGGCACAGTTGACGCAACTGTAGTAGCTGCCGGTGTAGCCGCTGTTGGCCCCGGCGGCGTTCGGCAAGTTGCAGTGGACGCTACTCCCACGGGCGCCGGTATGCAGGTCGAATGCGTTACGGGCGGGGTTGTAGGTGCAATACCACACCTTATTGTCCGTCTGATTCTCTGTGTTCGAGGCGGCGACCACCACACAGTTGGCGCAGGCCGTATAGGTCCCGTTGTAGCCGCTGCCCGCTCCCGCAGATGCGGGAAGGCCACAGTTGCTTGACGCACGTACCTGAACCCCGAGAACTGCAGAAGCGTGGGCGGCACCGGACGCGCCTGTGCCCTGGCCCGCCAGGCGCTCGGTCACCTTCGCCCGCAGGGCCGGCCGCTGGGCGGCCGCGTAGGTGACGTCGGGCGTCCGATGGGCGGCCGATGCCGGAGCCGCGGCGACGAAGACCGCCACCAGTGTTGCGAGCGTGAATAGCGCTTGCCGGATCGCGGTACGAGGCAGGCGTGCACGTTTTTGGATCATGTTTGCTCCCGTCGATCGTCTGCCCGTTGTCTGGACAGGAGCCCTGTCTAGCGCTGCGGTCGCGTTGGCCAACAGGGTGCCGTCCAGTGGCCGAACAATTGCCGAACAATTACATGAGCCGATGCGCCGATGTTGCCGGGAGAATGTGGGGCTCGTCGATGCGATCGCCAGGCCCCTGGCGACAGCCGAACAATCGGCGAACAATTCCGGATGTCGATGCGTCGAGGGTGCGGGGGCCTGGGCATGGGTCGGACGGAGCGTGACCTGGATCCGGATGCGGGTCCGGTGCAGCGGTTCGCGTGGGAGTTGCGGCTGTTGCGGGAGGATGCGGGCCGGCCGGGGTACCGGGAGTTGGCCGGGCGGGTGCATTTTTCGATGTCGACGTTGTCGGAGGCGGCCGCCGGGCGCAGTTTGCCGTCGCTGGCGGTGACACGGGCGTACGTGCAGGGCTGCGGCGGCGACGTCGAGCAGTGGGTTCGTCGCTGGCATGCGGTACGGAGGGAGCTGTCGGCTGAGCCGGACCAGAGGTCTGGCGAGCCGCCGTACCTGGGGTTGGCCACGTTCGGAGCCGCGGACGCCGACCGGTTCTTCGGCCGCAAGCAGCTGACCGATGAACTGCTTACCCGGGTGGCTGATGCCCGGCTGCTGGCCGTGGTCGGCGCCTCGGGAAGCGGGAAGTCGTCCCTGTTGTGTGCCGGGCTCCTGCCCCGGCTGCCAGGCGAGGCGGTGCTGTTCACCCCGGGGCCGCAGCCGTTGTCGCAGCTGTCGGCCGCCCTGCGCCGCTTGGCTGGTTCGACCGGCGACCAGGGGGTTGCCCAACCGGGGGCGGGCACGGAACTGGACGAGGTCCGCGCCGCCGTGCGGGAGGCGCTGGCTGTTCGACCGGAAGCCGCGCGGATCACCTTGATAGTCGACCAGTTCGAGGAAGTGTTCACGCTCTGCCGTGACCCACAGGTGCGAGAGCGTTTCGTCGACTGCCTCCTGACGATCACCGACGGGGACAGCGACGGGCGGGTGCGGGTGATTGTGGGGATCCGCGCGGATTTCTACGCCCATTGTGCTCAGCATGCCGGACTGGTTCCGGTGCTGCGGGAGGCTCAGGTGCTGGTCGGCCCGATGACAGCCGCCGAACTGCGGGAAGCCGTCACCGGCCCGGCGCAGCATGCGGGATGGTGCGTCGAACCGGCGCTGGTCGAGGCGATCGTTGCGGACGCCGCCGGGCAACCGGGCGTCTTGCCGCTGGTCTCGCATGCCCTGCTGGAAACCTGGCGACGCCGGCAGGGCCGCACCCTCACGCTGGCCGGATTCCGCGCTGCGGGCAGTCTGAGTGAGGCGGTCAGCCGCACCGCCGAAGAGGTCTACACCAGCCTTGACTCGCAACGGCAGGACATGGCCCGTGACCTGTTCCTTCGATTGACCGCCCTGGGCGACGGCACGGACGACACCCGCCGGCGGGTCCGCTACAGCGAGTTGCCCGATGATGACGCCTTCCGCGACCTCCTCAACCGTCTCGCCGGCACCCGGCTGATCACCTGCGACGCCGATGACGTGTCCGTGTCGCACGAGGCGCTGATCCGGAGCTGGCCTCGCCTGCGGGACTGGCTGACCACCGACCGGGACCGGTTGCTGGCTTACCGGCGGTTGAGCGAGGCCGCTGCCGAATGGGAACGGCACAGCCGGGACGAGGCAATCCTGTACCGGGGGCGGCGCCTGACCGATTGGGATGAGAAGCCGCTGAGCGCGGGCCGGCTGAATTCGGCAGAGACCGCGTTTCTGAGAGCCAGCCGCGAACTCGAGCAGCGGGAGGCAACCGCACGCCGGCGCCGGGCGCGCACGGCCGTTGCTCTGCTGGCCGGCGTGACGTTGGTGGTGAGCGTGCTCGCCCTGTTCAGCGTTGTGCAGGCCCGCCGCGCGGCCGACGAACGTGACCAGGCGTTGTCCGGCCAGTTGGCCGAAACCGCACGGGAACAGCTGACGCTGCAGCCGGACCTGGCGCTGCTGCTGGCCCGCAAGGCGTTGACGATCCGGCAGACCCCGGCGGCGCAAGCCGTACTGCGTCAAGCCGTCGTCGACGATCGGCTGCGCTCGGTCCTGACCACCGGCCAGCCCCGGGTCTTCGGTGTGGCCTATGCACCCGACGGGCATCTGCTCGCGACCAGCGGTGACACCGGCACCGTACGGATCTGGCAACTCGCGCCGGACGGTACCGTTCAGGGCGGCCCACGAGAGCTTTCCGGACACCGGGGAGAGGTGTGGAGCCCGGCCTTCAGCCCGGACGGTCGCCTGCTGGCCGCCTGCGGCCTCGACGGCACGATCACCGTCTGGCGTCTGGCCGCAAGCGGCCCCCCGTTGGTTCTGCGTGGGCACACCGGCAAGGTGTGGAGAGTCGCGTTCAGCCCGGACGGACGGTCGCTGGCCAGCACGGGCGACGACGGCACCGTGCGGATCTGGAATCCGGCGACCGGCGGACAGATCAGGACCATGGTGCATGCCAGCCGACAGCTCGGCCTGGCCTACAGCCCGGACGGCAAGCACCTGGCAGCCGGCGATGCCGACGGCGTCATCCGGATCTGGGGCACCAGCGGCGCATCCTCGCCGGTGGTACTGCGCGGCCACACCAACACCGTGCAGAACTTGGCCTACACCCCGGACTCCACAGCCCTGGTCAGCGCCAGCACGGACGGCACCGCCCGGGTCTGGCATCCGGGCACAGCCCAGGACACGGTCGTGCTGCGCGGGGACGGGGCGGGCACCATCGAGACCGTTGCGACCAGCCCGGACGGCCTACGGGTGGCGGCCGCCGGCAGCGACGGCACCATCCGGGTCTTTAATCTCGACGGCCCCGACGACCCCCTGATCCTGCCCGGCCACGACGGCACCGTCTGGAGCCTGGCCTTCAGCCGCAACGGCGATCGACTGCTGTCCGGCAGCAGTGATGGCACCGCCCGATTCTGGGACCCCACGTACCCCGGCGCCCCGCGGATCCTGCGTGGGCTCCCGGTCACCCCACTCGACGCGGTGGCCGCCAGCCCCGACGGGCGCCTGCTGGTCACCGGCGGAGACGACGGTACGGTCCGCATCTGGCACCCGGCCGGCCCGGCAGCCCCGAAGATCCTCCACGGCCATCAAGGCCCGGTGCTGGCCGTGACGGTCGACCCCGCGGGCGCCCAGGTCGCCAGCGGCGGCTCCGACGGCGACGTACGGATCTGGGACACCGCCACCGGCCGCAGTCGCGTTCTCGGCGGCCACGGCACGAAAATCTACGGTGTCGCGTTCCTGCCCGAGCACCGGATCGCCGCCGCCGACGGACTGGGACGGGTGTGGGTCTGGGACCTCACCACCGGCGCTGCCACCGTCCTCGCCGGCCACCAAAGCGTCGTCCGGTCGGTCACCGCGTCACCCGACGGTCACCGCCTGGTGAGCACCGGCGCCGACGGCACCATCCGCATCTGGGACCTGTCGACCGGCCGCGCGCAGGTCCTGACCGGGCACCGCAGCGGCCTGGTCTGGCAGGCCGCGTTCAGCCCGGACGGACGCCACCTGGCCAGCAGCGGCGACGACGGCACCATCCGCATCTGGGACCTGGCCGCCACCCCACCGGCCGCCACCGTCCTGCACGGCCATCGCGGCAGCGTCTGGAACATCGCCTACAGCCCCGACGGACAAGAACTGGTCAGCAGCGGCGCCGACGGCGGCCTCCGGATCTGGCAAGCATCCACGGCCACCCTCCTGGCCACCATCCACGGCTACGGAAGCCCCGTCGAGCAGGCCGTCTTCGGACCCGCAACGACCTGGATCGCCACCATCCACGACGACGGCACCCTACGCATAGCCCACTGCGATGCCTGCGCACCATTTACCCAGATTGAGAAGCAGGCCGACCAACTCGCGACCCGCGATCTCACCCCCCAAGAGCGACAACGCTACCTATCCTCCGGTAAGGACAGGTCGGCATCCCGATGAGGTGAACCGTGACCTCGAGTTCTGAGCGGTCATTGCCGCACTCACGCGGTGCAGCGGTAGTGGCGCACGCTATGCCGCGCCACGCGGATCCGGCCGATCGTGCACGGGCGCCTGGCAGTCGTCACGTCGGGTGACTGGCCTCGCGTCGGAGTGCCTCCTCGACTGACGGTGTGCGCGCCGTTGCAGGTTGCGGTCATTGCTGTTGTGGCGGCCGCCGGGACAGGATGCGGTCGAGATCGGCGAGTTGCCGGCGGCCTAGGTCCGCCACGCCAGTACGAATAGTCCTCCGAGCCCCGGCACGCCAGACCGACGCGCCGTTCATCCCGAACGAGTCCCACGCCGTTCCTCTACGGAGGCAGCGCTACCGAACATTGGCAACAGACGTCACGTAACCGCTGGCCTGGATTGGTTACGACGGGTTGCCGGGCGGTCCGTCCGGCGTCGCGTCCAAAGTGGGCAACCTTTGCGCAGGCCCGTGGAATCTTCCCTCCTTGCAGGGCATAGTCCGATACTGATGCCATGCCTCAGCGCGGCAAGGACAGCGGAAGAGAACCCTCCAGCGAGGCGGTACACGCGGCCGAGGCGAAAGCCCTCGGAACGCTGGTTGACACGCTTCCGGCGCAGAAGCGAGGGCTCGTCAAGTTCAAGGACACCGGCCACCTGGTTCACCGCTTCGAGCAGGGCTTCGTCGACGTCCCGGCCGCCAGCGCGCCCCGTGCCTTACGGTACGACCAGATCTCCTGGGTGCGACAGGGATACGTTCGGCAATACGTGAATCACTTCTATAGACAGACGCGGTTCTCGTTCGCGATCTGCTCGATGGACCGTGCGGTCGTTCAGTGGGAAGGAGGTTTCTACGACGCCGACACAGGTCCGGGGGACAGAGGAGACCCGAGACTACCCGCGTTCGGCAGGCAGCTGGCCCAGGTCGTCTCGGAAGCCCGGCTGCCTGCCCATCGCACGGCCCTCGCCGACGGCAAAGACCTTGTCTTCGGCGCTGTCGTCATCAGCAGGCAGGGGGTTCGCGGGAAGGACGGCGTGGTGCCCTGGTCGCAGGTCGACCCGCTGACCGTCGACAACGGCGTGACGGTCGTCAGGCGCACCGGACAGCGCCGTCCGATGATCAGCGTGTACTCCGCCTCGATCCCGAACCTGCCGATGTTCGTCACCCTTTACGAGGAACTGCGCCGGGCGCGGCCGACCTGATCTGCTGGCGAGCCGATTGGCCCGGCTGGTCCATCAGGTTCGGCGCTGGCTGCGCTTCGCCCGCCACGTCGGCGGGGACGAACAAGGACGACCTCGTTGCGTACGACGGGCGCGCGGCATCGGCAACATCTCCGGCGGCGGGCGCAACGACGTCGAGGAACTTCTGGCCGAACCGCGGCGCGCCGATTCTTCACCCAAGCCCTCGAGACCCTGAAGGTGATCCCGATCGAGGTGGTCACCGACGCAGCGCCGGTCTCCTGCAGGTCCTCGATGGGCGGTCGTCGATGGCATTGTCGCGGTGCACAAGCCGGAAGAAGTCGTTGCCGGTGCGGCGGACGGCTTCGATGCACCTCTGCCGGGCCGGCGCGCGCACGGCGTCCTCCTGGCGCTTGAAGCCGCTCGCCGAGCGACATGTCTGTAAAACAGTTTTACATCCGGATTGACGGTTTCATCCGTCTACTCGACGGTAATAGGCCTCCGTCGCACGACAGTCCACGTACTACGGAGGATCGAATGACCGCCATCATCCGACGAACCCTCGCCACGGCGACCGCGGCCGCCGCCGGGGTCACCGCTCTGACCGTCGCGCCGTCAGCCGCGTTCGCCCAGGCCACGCCATGCGTGCAGAACATCGCGGTGATCAACAACGGTGCCTACGCCATGTCGTTCGTGGTCAGCAGCCGTACCGGGATCACCTCGACGCCGACCGACACCTACCTGATCAACAACTTCCGGCTCGTCGATCTGACCGCCACTCCGATCCCCGAGGGCCAGGACGTCCGCCCCGTCGTCACCGCCACCGCCGGGAACACCGAGCCGTCCGCCGACTTCGTGTCGTTCTGCGCCAACGGTCAGACCGCGACCTACTCGGCCACCGGCACCACGCTCGACGTCCGCGTCACCCTGCAGCGCTGATCATGCCCACCCCCAAGGAGAGCTGATGAACAAGATTCGTACGGCCGTGTCCGCCGCCCTCGCCGGCACCGGCGTGTTCGCCCTGACCGTCGCCGGGCCGGCCGCTCCCGCCCTGGCCCAGGTGGATCCCTGCGTGCAGCGGGTCGTGGTTTCCAACAACTCCGCGTTCGTGCTGTCGTACGTGCTCAGCGACCGCACCGGAACCACCACGAATCCCACCGACCGGTACCCGGTGAACCAGTCCCGCGCGACCGACCTGGCCTTCACCGACTACGCCGCCGGCACGGATGTGCGTCCGATCGTGACCCCGCTCGGCGGCGGCAACCCCACCCCCGCCGGACAGTTCGTGTCCTTTTGCGACAACGGCCAGACGGCCACCTACATCGTGACCGGGACCCTGACCAGCTTCCAGGTGACCCTGATCGGAGGCTGACCGCTCGCGACCGCGGGCCCCCCGCGTGCAGGGGGCGCCCGCGGTCACCGGGCGGTCAGGAACGGCCAAAGCATCGGGATTTGTCGTCGAGCGCACGCTGGCCGGCGATCCGACCGCTACCGACGGCGCTCCGTGGACCTGGGCGGCCGTCACGCCACGTACGCCCGGTGGCGCTTGGGCGGCCGCGCGGTCATGGCCGAGTTGAGTGCGCCCGCGCCTACCGTTGCTGCCATGGATCAACACGTCGAGTTTGACTCGGAGCGCGTCCTCGCCGTCATGGCTGCTCAGATAGGACAGCCGTCAGAGGGGCATTCGTTCCGTGTTACGCCGGCCGGAGACGGAGTGTTGTGGTCAGGCGTCTGTGTAGGCGACGCGGGGAGGCCGGAGCCCGGAGGTGCCTACGACCTCGGGGTCGAGCTACTCGAGGCCGCCTACCGTTCCGAGGTCTCCAACTACCTGGACCCGGCCAAGTTCAGCGAACGGCTCACCCAACTGACCCAGCGCCGACTTGATGACGTGCGGGCATTCCCGCGGGACCTCCGCGCCGGCTCCCTGCGTGACCGGGCAGACCGGCGCCTGCCCTGAGTGGTCATTGCCGCGCCCATGCGGTGCCGCGGTAGGCCCCGGCTGGAGCTGGGGGAGCGGGCCAGGCAGTTCCGGTTCCTGATCCGCGACCGCGACACCAAGTACACGACCGTGTTCGACGAGGTGTTCACCGGCGAAGGCATCGAGCTCCTGCGCAGCGAATTCTCGCAGGCAGCCTAGCGAGAACCGCGTTCTCGAGCGGTACAGGTGCGTGCGCCCGGAGAGCCGAGCTGCGTAAAAAGGGGGTTTTCGAGGGGTGATCTTCCACCTACAAAAACGGCGACCTGCGTTTCCGCAGGTCACCGCCTGTTTTTGTCGGGCTGACAGGATTTGAACCTGCGACCCCTTGCTCTAAATCGCGACTTTGCAAGGTTTGGCACTACTTGCCGAAGATGCACTCTGACCAGCGCGAACGCTGCCGATTGACGTCCGGAGCTTGTCATTCGTTGTCATGAGTTCGCGTTGTTTTCGGTGGGTAAAAGGTGGGCGGATCAGAATCGCCAGGCGGCCGAAGGAGGCGCCGAGCGGCCATCGATCGGACACATCTGCGTGCGAGAAAATGATGCGATTGTCCTGCGAGCGGAAATGTGATAGTCGATCGGGACTCGAACCCGGTGGGCCGGAGGCAACACCATGCGAACCGACCGTCGACCATCGCCGGCGACCCGATTTCGCTGAGTCCACGCGCTTCGCGGCGGGAATGAGCCCGTCGTTGACGCGACCCTCCCGAGTCGGGCTTGGCCGGTCACGGCGCACGTGGCGAGCGCGTCGGCCCATCCGCACGTCGGTATGTACGGGAGCCCTCGGTGCACTCGCTGGGCTGAGGAGTCGAGTCATTGGCTGCAGCGAGTGATCCATGCGTCGTGATCTATCGTGCTGGCAATCCACCAGCGATCGAAGGGCCAGCTTTGACTGTCCGCACACGGCTGTACCTCGTCCGCCACGGCGAGCAGGACCCGGCGACCGGCCACAGCCGGAACGGAGGTCTATCGCGGCATGGCCGCGATCAGGCCGACCGGCTTCGCACGGTGCCCTTCTCCGCTGTCCACCACAGCCCGCTGACCCGGGCGGCCCAGACCGCCGACATCGTCGCCGGCCATCTCCCGGACGTCGCACGCAACGAGTGCGACTTCGTGACGGACCGCACCCCGGTGCCCTCCGCGGGGCAGCGTGTACCGTGCCAGAACTCGTCGCACACCTGGTGAGCTGGGATTTTCGGGTTGGCGTTGAGGATCATCGGTATGGCGGTTCGGCTGGTGTACTTGATGATGATCCGGC
>NZ_JOJL01000083.1 GCF_000721705.1 Actinoplanes subtropicus | reverse complement strand
CCACCACCCCGCCGACGACGACCCCCACCACCCCGCCGACCACGACGCCCGCGGGCGGCTGCACGGCCACCTACAAGATCACCGGCTCGTGGAGCGGCGGCTTCCAGGGCGAGGTGACCGTGGCCAACACCGGCACGGCCGCCACCAGGAGCTGGTCGGTGGGCTGGACCTACGCCGCCGGCCAGACCGTCACCCAGCTGTGGAACGGGACGGTCACCCAGACCGGCACCGCGGTCAAGGTCACCAACGCCGGTTACAACGGCGCCGTCGCCGCCGGCGGCACCACCACCTTCGGGTTCCTCGGCAGCACCGCCGGCAGCACCAACCCGGTTCCTTCCCCGATCACCTGCTCGGCCTCGAGCTGAGCCGGCCTCCCCCCGTCCCCACCATCGGAAGGAAGACCCAGATGCGACAACGAAGAACCATCCGGAAAAAACTGCTGGCGTACGCGTCGGCCGCGCTCCTCGCCGCCGGCATCGGCGCGTTCGTGGCGCCCAGCGTGGCCTCGGCGCACGGCGCGATGCAGATGCCCGGCAGCCGGACCTGGCTCTGCTACGAGGACGGCAGGACCAGCACCGGGCAGATCATCCCGCAGAACCCGGCGTGCGCGGCCGCGGTCGCGCAGAGCGGCGTCACCCCGCTGTACAACTGGTTCGCCGTGCTGCGCTCCGACGGGGCCGGCCGGGTGTCCGGGTTCATCCCGGACGGCCAGCTGTGCAGCGGCGGGACCGGTGGCCCGTACGACTTCACCGGGTTCAACCTGGCCCGCGACGACTGGCCGCTGACCCACCTGACGTCCGGCAAGACGGTCGAGATCGACTACAACGACTGGGCCAAGCACCCGGGCACGTTCTCGCTCTACATCACCAAGGACGGGTACAACCCGACCAAGCCGCTGGCCTGGAGCGACCTCGATCCCACGCCGTTCTCCCAGGTGACCAACCCGCCGGCGGACGGCGGCCCGGGCACCGACGCCGGGCACTACTACTGGAACGCGACGCTGCCGTCCGGCAAGACCGGCAAGCACCTGATCTACTCGGTCTGGTCGCGCTCGGACAGCACGGAGACGTTCTACGGCTGCTCCGACGTGATCTTCGACGGCGGCAACGGCGAGGTCACCGGCGTCGGCAGCGGCGGCACCACCACGCCGCCGACGACTCCGCCCACCACCCCGCCGACGACGTCACCCACGACGCCGCCGACGACCCCGCCCACCACCGGCCCGACCACGCCGCCGACCACGGCTCCCGCCGGCGGCTGCACGGCCATGTACAACGTGACCGGATCGTGGACCGGCGGATTCCAGGGCCAGGTGATGGTGCACGCCGGCACCTCGGCCATCGGCAAGTGGACGGTGACCTGGACCTGGCCCGGGTCGCAGACCCTGACCCAGCTCTGGAGCGGGACGGCCACCAGCAGCGGTTCGCTGGTGACGGTCAAGAACGCGAGCTGGAACGGGACGGTGGCCGCCGGGGACTCCACCACGTTCGGGTTCCTCGGGTCGGGCGCGACGCCGGCCACGGTGAACAACCTCACCTGTAGCACGGCATAGAAAAACCGGGCGGCGGTGCCTTCCGCGCCGCCGCCCGGTCCCTTCCCGGTTCAGAGGAAGCTTTCTAGCCGGCCAGCTGGAACGTCTGCTTCAACGTTTCGTACGCCGGCTTGGGCTGGAGGTTCTCGTCCATCGGGGTGGCCGCGCCCTGCCCGCTGAAGACGCCCGGAACCCAGGAGTACTTGTCGGTGAAACCCCACACGGTGTACGAGATGCAGTGCCTGACCAGCAGGCACGCCCGCAGCATGAGGCCGAAGCCCTCGGCCTGGGCCTGCGTCTTGATGTTGTCGTCCGGCAGGATCATCCGGACGTCGACCTCGGTGAACGCGGTCTTGACGCCGAGCGCGTCGAAGCGGCGCAGGTTCTGCAGGACGTCACCCGGGAGGCCGTACTGGATCCCGAGATGACCCTGGATGCCGAAGGCCTGGATCGGGACGCCCTGCCGGCGCAGGTCCCTGACCAGGTTGTACTCCGCGGTGCTCTTGGCGTTGATCCCCTCGACGTTGTAGTCGTTGAGGAACAGGATCGCCGACGGGTCGGCCTGGTGCGCCCAGCGGAACGCGTCGGCGATGTAGCCGGGGCCGAGCGCCCGCAGCCAGATGGTGTCGCGCAGCGTGCCGTCCTCGTTGAACGCCTCGTTCACCACGTCCCAGGCCCAGATCCGGCCCCTGAAGTGGCCCATTTCGGCGAAGATGTGCTGGCGCAGCAGGTCCCGCAGCTGGGCCGGGGTGAAGGCGGTCTCGTTGATCCAGGACGGCAGCTGGCTGTGCCAGACCAGGACGTGGCCGCGGACCGCCTGGCCGTGCGCGCGGGCGAAGTCGACCAGCTGGTCGGCCTGGGTCCAGTTGTAGTTGCCCTGGGTCGGCTCGACGACCTCCCACTTCATCACGTTCTCGGGCGTGACGGTGTTGAACTCGCGGCCGACGGCCTCCTGGTAGGGCGCGTCGGCGGCCAGAGCGTCCATGTTGACCGCGGTGCCGATCTTGACGCCGGTCGGGCGGGCCACGGAGCGCAGCCCGGTATCGCCGGCGACGGCGGCGCCGTTCGGCAGCGCGGCGGCGCCCAGGACCGTGATCGCGGCTATCGCGGCCGCTCCCAGTCCCGCACGAATACGATTCATCTGACGTTCCTCTCGGTGGTGGAGCCGAAAGTTCCGGTAACTTGCGGAAATCTTCGTTCGCTCGCGCGCACAGGTCAATGCCCACTTCGCATTGAAGATCAATAACGCCAAGGCTTGACGACATAGATCGCCACCTCTACGTTCGGGGTGTTCGGCTGAGATGTTTCCGAAACTTCCGATCCACCACGGAGGATTCCTCGTGTCCACCCGACGTGAACTGCTAGCCCTCGCCGGAGGCGCGGCTGTCGGCGCCGCCACCGCGGGCGTGGCCACACCGGCCTTCGCGGGCGACGACGGCCCGGGCGGCTGGGTCACCACCTGGGCCGCGGTGCCCACCACCATTCCGGTACGCGGCGCGCCGACCGTCCTGACCGACCGGACCGTGCGGCACGTCGTGCACTGCTCGACCGGCGGCGACGAACTGCGGATCCGGCTCACCAACGAGTTCGGCGAGACGGCCCTGCACGTCGACGAGGTGCACGTGGCCCTGCGCGCCGGGACGGGCGCCAGCACGGCGACCGTCCCGGGCACCGACCGGCGGGTCACCTTCTCCGGGCGGCCCGACCCGACGATCCCGGCCGGGGCGCCGATGGTCAGCGACCCGGTGCGGCTGCGGCTGCCGGCCGGCGGCGACCTCGCGATCAGCCTCTACTTCCGCGCGGCGACCACGGTCACCACCCTCGCCGCGTTCTCCTTCCAGGACAATGTGATCGCGGCCGGGAACGTCACCTCGGCGCGTACCGTCACGCCGGTCGCCACCCTCGCGCAGGACCTGTTCCTGTCCGGGGTGGCCGTCCGCAAGCGGGGGAGCGCGGCGATCGTGACGCTCGGCGATTCCATCACCAACGGCGCGAACACCCGGAACAACCTGAACCACCGCTGGCCGGACCTCCTCGCGGCCCGGCTGCGGGCCGCCGGGATCGACCGCGGCGTGGCCAACCTCGGCGTCTCCGGCAACCGGCTGCTGCACGACCCGAACCCGCCGGCCGGCAGCGACGCCGAGACGTTCGCCAACTACTTCGGGGTCAACGGGCTGCGCCGCTTCGACCGGGACGTGCTCGCCCAGCCGGGCCGCCGGTACGTGATCGTGCTGCTCGGCGTGAACGACCTCGGGCACCCCGGCACCGTCGCGCCGCCGTCCGAAGTGGTCAGCGCCGACGACCTGATCGCGGGGCACCGGCAGCTGATCGCGCGGGCGCACGACGCCGGGCTTTCGGCGTACGGCGGAACGATTCTGCCCTTCAAGGACGACACGCTCGGCTTCTACTCGGTCGAGAACGAGGCGAAGCGGCAGCGGCTGAACAAGTGGATCCGGACGAGCGGGGAGTACGACGGGGTGGTCGACTTCGACCGGGCGATGGGGGATCCGGCCGATCCGATCCGGCTCAACCCGGCCTACGACAGCGGGGACCACCTGCACCCGAACGACGCCGGGATGGTCGCGATGGCGGCCGCGGTGAACCTGAGGTTCTTCCGATGAAGGCGGCGCTCGCTCTCGTTCTCGTCGCGCCCATCCTCGCGGTGCCCAGCGCCGCGCCCGCGGCCGAGGCGGTTTCCAGCTACGTCAGCACGCGTCCCGGGCCCGGGCGTTTCGCCCTTGCCGGAGCGCCCGTTCTCGTCGACGATGCCGACTACCCCGGCGTGGTCCGGGTCGCCGGCGATGTCCGGACCGACATCCACAACGTGACCTCCGCCGATATCTCGGACCAGAAAGATCCGATCATCCTCGGCACGATCGGCCGCAGCCCGACGCTGGCGAAGATCATCGCTCGGGGAAAGCTGGATGTGTCGTCCCTTCAGGGCAAATGGGAGACGACGATCGAGCAGGTCGTCGACAACCCGCTCCCGGGCGTCAAGCGCGCCTTCGTGATCGCCGGCAGCGACCAGCGCGGCACGATCTACGGCGCCTACGACCTGTCCAGGAACATCGGCGTCTCGCCCTGGTACTACTGGGACGACGTGCCGGTCGCCCACCAGGCCAACCTCTACGTGCTGCCCGGCCGGCACACCCAGGGCACGCCGGCGGTGAAGTACCGCGGCTTCTTCATCAACGACGAGAACCCGGACACCGGCACCTGGGCGCCCGCGACCTTCGGCCCGGGCAAGGCGCCCGGCTACCCCGGCGGGCTCAACGCCGCCTACTACGCCAAGGTCTTCGAGACCATGCTCCGGCTCAAGGCCAACTACCTGTGGCCGGCCGTCTGGGGGCGGGCGTTCGCCGAGGACGACCCCGCCAACCACGCCACCGCCACGCGGTACGGCGTCGTGATGGGCACCTCGCACGAGGCGCCGATGATGCGCGGCATCGAGGAGTGGAACCGGCACGCCGTCAACGGGACCGACCCGTACGGCGGGAACGGGCAGTGGAGCTACCGCACCAACTCGGCCGCGCTGAAGGCGTACTGGAAGGCCGGCGCGGAGCGGATGCGCGACCAGGGCATCGAGGGCGTGATCACGCTCGGCATGCGTGGCAACGGCGACACGGCGCTGCCCGACGGCGACGGCATCGACCTGATGAGCTCCATCATCGACAGCCAGCGGGAGATCCTCAAGGAGACCGGGCTGATCGGCCAGCCCCAGGTGCAGACCCTCTACAAGGAGGTCCAGCGCTACTGGGACAAGGGTTACCGGCCGCCGGACGACGTGACCGTGGTCTTCTGCGACGACAACTGGGGCAACATGCGCAAGCTGCCCGACCCGTCGCTGCCGCCGCGCTCCGGTGGGTACGGCATGTACTACCACTTCGACTACGTCGGGGGCGGCCGCGACTACAAGTGGGCCGACACGGCGAACCTCACCAACACCTGGGAGCAGCTGCACCTCGCGTACACCTCGGGGGTGAACCGCCTCTGGGTCGCGAACGTCGGCGATCTCAAGAACGAGGAGCTGCCCACCCAGTTCTTCCTGGACTACGCGTGGAACCCGAACGCCTGGCCGGTCAGCCGGCTGGGGGAGTGGACGCGGCAATACGCCGCGGAGAGCTTCGGGACGCGCCTCGCGCCGGCGATCGCCAAGATCCTGGACGCGTACGGGCATCTCCAGTCCCGCCGCAAGCCCGAACTGCTGAACCGGCGCATCACGGTGGACCCGGCCAAGGACATCACCACCGATTCGTCCGCGGTGGTCTACGACGACCAGCAGACCCCGTTCAGCCTCACCGACTACGACGAGATGAACCGGGTGACCGATGACTGGCTCGCCCTGGCGGCCGTCACCGAACGGGTCAAGCAGCAGGTGCCGGCGGCCTGGCAGGACGCGTTCTACCAGCTCGTGTACTACGAGGTGAAGGACACGGCGCTGATCTACGACCTGCGCCGGGCCGAGTTCACCAACATCGCGTACGCCCAGCAGGGCCGCGCCGCCACCAACGCGGTCGCCGACCGGGCCGAGGCGCTGTTCGCCCAGGACCAGGCGATGAGCGACTACTACAACAACACGCTCGCCGGCGGGAAGTGGCACGACTGGCAGCTGCAACCCAAGATCGGGTACGGCAACGTGGCCCGGTACGGCCCGAACGCGCCGTGGCAGCAGCCGGAGCTGAACAACGTGGCGCTGCCCGACGAGATCTTCCCGTACCTGCAGCGGATCACCGTGCCGTCCGGATCGTCGATGGGCGTGGCGCTCGACGGCGGATCGGCCACGACGCTGCCCTCGTTCAGCCCGTGGCAAAGCCAGTCGCGGCAATACATCGACGTCTACAACAAGGGCACGACGCCGTTCGGCTACCAGATCAGTAGTGGCGCGCCGTGGCTCTCCGTGACTCGGGCCTCGGGCACCGTCACCGATCAGGTCCGTTCTTATGTGACGGTGGACTGGCGGCGGGCGCCCCGGGGGACGCAGAGCGTGCCGATCACCATCACGGGCGCGGGCTCGACCGTCACGGTGCGGGCGCCGATCGCCGACCCGACGCTGCCGCCCGCCGGGTTCCTCGAGGCCGACGGGTACGTGGCGATCGAGGCCGACCACTACAGCCACAAGACCGGGAACTGGCAACTGCTGCCGGACATCGGGAAGACCGGCAACGGCCTGACGCCGCTCGGCGAGGTCACCGGCTCGAAGCTCGACTACACGATGACGCTGACCAGCAGCGGGCCGGTCAAGGTGACGGCGTACCTGTCGCCGCGCAACAACACCCGGCCCACCGACGGGCTCAAGTACGCGGTGTCGATCGACGGCGAGACGCCGCAGGTGGTCAACGTGACCACGGCGACCGGCGCCAACGACACCACGATGAACAAGCAGTGGGAGCGCAACACCTCGGAGAACATCAACGCCACCACGACGACCCACACGGTGGCCGCGGCCGGGACGCACACGCTCACCTTCTGGGCCCTCGACCCGACCGTGATCGTCCAGCGCCTGGTGGTCGACACCGGCGGCGTCAAGTACAGCTACCTCGGACCGCCCGAGAGCCGGAGGGCCTGACCATGCGACGCAGAACAGTTCTCGGGCTCGGCTCGGCCGCCGTCCCGGCCGCGCTGCTGGTGCCCGGCCCGGCCGCGGCGCACGGCGGGCGGCGCTGGATGCACACCTGGGTGGCGATGCCGCAGCTGACCGAGCCGGGCAACCTGCCGCCGGCGCCCTTCACCGGGACCTCCTCGGTCCTCGTGGACACCACGCTGCGGCAGACGGTGCACGTCACCGTGGGTGGCTCCCGGCTTCGGGTCCGCTTCTCCAACGCGTTCGGCGGCGCGGCGCTGCCTCTCACCTCGGCGGCGGTGGCGCTGCCGGTCGACGGCAAGGCCGGAGTATCGGCGATCGTGCCGGGTTCCTCGCGCCCGCTGACCTTCGGTGGCCGCACCTCGGTCGTCGTCCCGACCGGCGCCAACGTGGTGTCCGATCCCGTCGATGTGCCGGTTTCCTCGGGTTCGAACCTGACAATTTCGACATATCTCGCGTCTGGGCAGGCGACGTTGAACCTGACCTCGCATCCCGGCTCGCGGACCACGACGTACCTCCTGAACGGGAATTTTGTCCTTGATCCTGATTTGCCGGGCGCAACCTCGGTGGCGCACTGGTATCTGATCAGCGGGGTGGAGGTGCTCGCCGACGCCCCGGCGATCGCGATCGTCGGGGACTCCCTCACCGACGGCCGCGGGTCCACCACCGACGGGAACGACCGGTGGCCCGACCAGCTGTTCGCCCGGCGGCCGCGCACCGCCGTGCTCAACCAGGCGGCCGGCGGCAACCGGGTGCTCAACGACGGCCTCGGCCCGAACGTCCTGGCCCGCCTCGACCGGGACGTGCTCGCCACCAGCGGCGTCGACCGGATGCTGATCTTCGAGGGGGTCAACGACATCGGCACGGCGCCGGCCACCGACGCCGCTCAGAAACAGGTGACCGACGACCTGCTGTTCGCCTTCGAGCAGGTGGTGCTGCGGGCGCACGCGCGGGACATCATGGTCTACGGCGCGACGATCACCCCGTTCGGCGGCAACACCGGCTACGACGACCCGGACGGGCTGCGCGAGCGGTCCCGCCGGGCGGTCAACGCGGTGATCCGCCGGGGCCGGCTCTTCGACGAGGCGGCCGACTTCGACATCGCCGCCCGCGACCCGGCGAACCCGCGTCAGCTCAACCCGCTCTACGACGTGGGCGACCATTTGCACCTGAACCCGGCCGGATACGGAGCGCTCGCGGCGGCCGTCCCGCTGCGCTGGCTCTCCTGAGAAGACGTCCCGCGCGATTCCTGGGCTTACGCGGACCCGGGGATCGCGCGGGACCCGCACCGCACGGATATCGGCGATCGGGCCGCCCGCGGTGACCGGCGCTCCTACGCTCGGGTCGAAGACACCGACCTGGACGGGAGTCCGCGATGGGCCAGCGACTGCACATGACCGTGGGCCGGAAGTTGACGGCCCTCGCCGGCACCGGCGTTCTGGTGGCGCTGGCCATCGGCATCGTGACGGTCCTGAGCCTGAGTACCGTGCGCTCGGCGAGCGACGAGCGCACCGTGCTGAACAAGGCCAACGCTGCCCTGATCGACCTGGACATGCAGGAGAGCAACGCGCAGATCGCCGAGCGGGACAACCTGCTGGCCACCACGGAGGCGACCCGCAAGGCGGCCGCCGACCAGTTCGACCAGATCAAGCAGACCGTCGCCGCCGACTGGGACGCCCTCGCCGCCCTGCCGCTGAACAGCGAGGTCAACGGCAGCCTGGCCACCCTACGCACCGACTACACCACGTACCTCACCGAGGTGTCCGGGCAGCTGTCGGTCCTCGCCACGATCGACCCGGCGAGCCCGCAGGCGGCGATCGCCCTGCAGGCCGAGTCGGCCCGGGCGGACGCCATGGAAAAGAAGATCACGACGACCCGGGACCTCGTCCAGCAGCACGTGAGCGCCGCCCGTGCCGCCTCCGACAACGCCATGTCCACCCTCAAGACCGCCATCGCCGTGGCGCTGGTGCTCGGCCTGGCGGCGCTGGTCGTCATCTCCCTGTTGATCACCCGGTCGATCACCCGGCCGCTGCAGAGCATGGTCACCGCCCTGGGCCGGGTCGCCGACCGTGACCTGACCACCGCCGTCGACGTGCGCAGCGGCGACGAGATCGGCCAGATGGCCACCGCCCTGGGCACCGCCCTCACCTCGATGCGCGAGGCGGTGGCCACGGTCGGGGAGACCTCGTCGGCGCTGGCGGGCGCGTCGGACGAGTTGACCGCGGTGGCCACCGAGCTGGGTCAGGCG
>NZ_JOJL01000082.1 GCF_000721705.1 Actinoplanes subtropicus | reverse complement strand
TGATGATGGCCAGGGTGGTACGAGCGGAGTGACGGGAGACTGTCACGCTCCGTTCCGTGGGAGCCCGGAGGTGAAATCCCTCCGGGCGACCCGACCCTGGCGACGACCCGGAGCTACTTGCGGCGTTCTGGTGCTCGGTGCTTGGCTACAGCGCCTTTGCGCGGGATAACACCGGGGTGGCCATTCGGGGAGCGACGGTCAGCCCGGACATTTTGTTCGTCCGGGTGCCGGAGGCGAAGAGCGTGAAGAACCGGCTGCATTTCGACGTGTGCCCTACCGACCGGGACCAGGAGGAGGAACTGGCACGGTTGCTCGCCCTGGGAGCGAAACGGTCGAGCATCGTCGGCAGCGGTAGCTGGGTGGTGTTGGAGGATCCTGAAGGCAACGAGTTCTGCCTGATGTCCAAGCAGATCGCCGCGGAGCCCGCACCGTTCCACGAGGCGTAGTGGGCTACAACAAACGCATCTCGGCGCTGCCCGGCGCTGCCCGTGGGCATCCGGTCGACGACTGAGCGTGACGACATGCGTCCCGCTCCCGCGCCTGGGCGCGGCAAATCCAGACGCTGCGGCGGTCATTGTCCGGGTCGTGCGATATCTATTTGCCAGGAATTTGTCATATGTCCAATGGGCGACACGGTGCATAGATGCGAGGCCGCGCGCGCCCCGCTCGGACGCGCTTTCGATCGGCGTTCACCCTTCGCCGTGAGAGCGCGGAAACGAGGTGTCAGAGGACGCACGGAGTCGTATTCTGTGCGGCTGGCCTCCTCCGTAGAAGGGCACCCGATGGCGATCAAGACGCTCGATGAGCTTCGTCAGGCAGATGAGCGCACCCTTCACTTCACCCCGATGGGGTTGGGTTTGGGCGTACAGATGCGTCCGGACGACGCAGCCGAGTACCAGCAGAAAGTCGTCGCCCAGTTCGACCTCGATCCGATCGTTGCTGAGGGCACCCGCCAGAGCTTCGAGCACCTCCGCACGATCTACGCCTACGGGGTGCTGTGCTATGAGATCTACACCCTCGTGCGCGACCAGGCGCTACTGGTGATCGAGCAAGCGCTTCGGGACCGGTTCGTCGACTTCCACAAGGGCGCTGTGACATTCGTCGACAACACGAACAGCAACCATCGGGTACCTGTGTCGCGGTACGAGGACGTGCAGGAATTCCTGACCTCTCACCGGCAGCGGGGTTGGGGCTGGCGCCTTCGACTTCCCAACGGCGACGTGATGGCGTTCGCGGGCGGGATGCTCGGCGATCTACGGACCTGGGCGCGAAAGGTTGGACTGCTGCGCGGTCAGCGTAACCGGGGCATCGAGAGGGCACTGTCGAACCTACGAAACTTCGTCGCGCACCCCACGAACTACCACCTCGGCGGCCCGGTCGAAACGGCAGGAACAATGCGGGATCTAGCCGAGATCATTAACCAGCTCTGGGGTGTCCCCACCCCGGGCGGCCGTTTGTACCCGGCGCCGCAGCGCCGCGAGGTCACCGTAATGACCTGGCCCACCGACGGCAAGGAATGGTACGCGGCGGTCGCCGCCGAGGCCTTCACCGATTTCGTCGATCCCGACGACCGACGGTGGGAATGTGTGATCCTCCGCGCCGTATTCCGGCCCGGCGACCACGGCAGCGACCCGGAACTTAGCCACTACGACTCCCGGGCAGAAGTGACGCGTTACCCGACCGAATTGTTGTGGGGGCCCGGGTCCGTTACCGACGCCGCTGCCTGGTTCAGCCAAAACCTTCCCGAGCCCGACGAGTGCGACTACCTTGACCGAATCTTTCTGGTGCGGCGCGACGGGGCAAACCTCTACTTGCCGACACGACCCGAGGTGGCAGCCGCCCTTCCCGATCAAGACCGCACCGGCACCTGGTACACCGTCAAGGCCGACCACCCCAATGACGCCTACCACCACGTCCGCAATCGCGTCGCCGGCACCGGCTGCCAAGGCGACGGGGAGTGCCGGGAATGCCATGCCGAAAGCCTGGGCTCCGGCCCGCTTCACACCGCCCTCGTTCACGCTGGGTTCCATGCAGATCTCGTTCCGACCCTGCCCAATGACGTCACGTTGCCATGGTCGCACCCCCGATTCCAGCAGATCACCTGACGACTTGCTGCGATTCGCCCGAGTTCTGGGGGCAGGCGCTGAACGAGATGGATGACAAGGTCGCCGACATATCCGGATCGCGGCAGATCAATGCACCCGATCTCGCCCTCATACCAGCGGGGAGTCTGCGTTTGTGATGCACCGGATGCCGCTATTCGGATGCCCGGATGACGAAGGTGGCCACGGTCGGCCCGAACCAGCAGTAAAGGGCTTGAGAATTTGCCCGAGCGTTCGCCGCCAGACTCAATCGCGTCAGCCTATTGCGGGTGCTTACCACCGTCGGCGGCCATTCACCCATGGCCAGCCACGCCCGATCAAAGAGCGACCATTGCGCCCCGGATCTGCTGAACTCGCTGTCACCGGCGGCCTGGTCCTGGTCAGCGAGGCGCACCAGAAGCTCGTTCGCGTCCACCATGGCCTCGAGAAACTCATCAGCGCACCGGTACAGAGCGCCAGCGCCCGAGCGCCCTACCAAGATCAGAGCATCGTCGGGGGAACGACCCGTCAACACCGAGTACAGGGCCGCAGTCTGCCGCGGGGTCTCACCCCGACCCTGGCTCAGCGCCGAACACAAGGCCTCAGCGCTGCCACCGACCGGCACGCACGGTCCGGTCGCCACGTCCATCTCGTCGAGGCGCTGAGTGGGCACAGTGAACACGACAACTGTGAGGTCACGGTCGAGAGCCGGCCGCCCTGACGGGCGCGCAGCGGTCGCACGCCGGTCCCACAACCGCCGCCACGTCACGGTGCCTCCATCTCTTGCCGCGCTGATCAGCCACCACTGACTCCAGCGCTCCCATGCGACGCCGGTGTGCAAGCCGCCAGCCTGCAGGATGTCACCAGGCTGATACAACACCCGTGGCTGGTCCGGCGTCGGGTGCGTTTCTTTTGGAGTGAGCTACGAGCCGGTGATCATGAAGGCCGGTCCGCGTCTCCGCTGGTCGTCGTCGCAAGCGGCGTTCATCGATGGCCCCAAGGGGGCGCCGCTGCCGCTGGCGCTCTATCGCGGCTGGCCAGGGACTTCCCGGTGATCTCCCTCAGAAAGAAACACACCCTCCGGCGTCGAACCTGCTCGCCGGCCCAGGGATGCCTGCAACCGCAGGCGACCCAACAGCCAGACAGGTCCGACGGGTCATGTCCATCTGCACAGATCCGTCGACGGCAGCTCGGCCCGTTGCCAGGTCGCCGGGGCCGGCTCCTGCCAGCTGTACGCGGCCACAACGGGTTCGCCGGCGGTGCTACGCCGCGGCGCCCGCTGACGGATCCACAGTGCCCGTCCGGGCTGGCTGGGGTCCGCCCATAAGTGACTAACTCGAGGCGCGCCCGATCGGCGGCGAATCCGGACGGCAGTCAAGGTACGCTACGACGAATGGCGGCGAAGTTCTGCCCGTACGGGCGAGAAAGTAGGGCGTCGCCTTCAGTCCATGAGCTGTAAGTTCACCGCCATGGGATTCCTGTCGCGCCTATTTGTTCCGCGCAAGGTCCGTCGCGCGCTCCACCCGGTCCGCTCCGCCAAGAGGGTGGCCCGCAAGGCAGTCGTCCCGAAGACGGTACGCAGGGCAACCTACGCTGCATCGCAGCTCACCAACCCGGTCAGTGCGGTCAAATACCACGGCATCGAACGACCTCTTACCACGGCGCTTCGTGGGGGCTCAAGGAAGCAGCCCGCCGCTTCTGGGCTGGTGTATCGACACGGCAACTGCGCCGTGAAACACCGTAGCCCTGAAGCGGCCAATCGCTGCCGCAACCGCTGACCGTTCTCGTCGGTCCCTCAAAGCGGACAGTTCACCGATCTGCGCCAAACAACCAGCGCTACCGCACTCTGTCGGCGGCAATTCCAGATGCACCTCGAGTGCGCGTGCCTCGAATGAAAAGATGCCGCCGTGACCTTCCCGATCGCACCCTGGCAACGACCGGCGTTCCGTTCCACTGGCAGTGCCGCGGCCATCACTTTGATCGCGTTCGCCGACCAGAGCGCCCTCGCGGCTCCCCCTGAACTTCGGATCCGCGACGCTGTTCCGCGGAATGCCCCGATCTCCGCGCTGGACCTCCGAGTGCATCAGTACGCCGAAAGCCCCGCCTGGATCGACAGCTGGCGCACCGGCGCCCTGCGCAACCTCGCCCTCGCGCAACTCGACGACGTGAAGCGTCTGGACGCCGCGTCCTGCTGCTACTCGATCACCGTCACCGCCGAGGACCCGCCCGACCTGACACATCTGCAACTGGCTTGGGCGGCCGCGTCAGCGATCGCCGCAGCGGGCGCATTCGCCATCCTCGACGCATACGCCGCCCACTGGCTTCCCGGCTCAACCGTGGCGACGCAGCCGCCCCACCGGCCGTTCGCGATCCAAGAGCAGATCAGCCTGATCGCGGAGACCGAGCCTACGCCCGGCTTCGGCCACCCGGTACACACCCGCGGAATGATCAAGTTCGGCCGCCCGGACCTCGTCGCCGGCGTGGCCGCACACCGCATCCAAGAAACCGGGCGGATCCTCAATCACCTGGCCGGCTTGCTCGCCGGCGGTGATGTCCTCGCGCCCGGCCACAAGCTCAGATTCGACGGACGCCGCCTCACGGTCACGCCGTACGTACCCGACGCCAACACGCCCGAGCTGAATCTCAACAACGACGCCTTACTACTTGTCGACGGGTGACACGGCGTCCAGTGAGGGAGAAGGGTTAGGGTCAGAACGTGACCAACGACCGTGTCCGTGAGTTGGTGGCAGCGGTCGCTGACGGTGTGACGGCTACCGCGGAACAGTTGCAGGGTTTGACGGAGGCCGAGATCGAGGAGGTTGAGCGCGATCAGTCGGCGCCGCTCGCCCGAAGCTATCGGCAGTTCCTCGAGTTGGTCGGGCGCGGTGCTGGGCGCTTCCTGCGGGGCAGTGACGTGTTCTACCCATCGGTCCTGGGTTTGGGCGATGCCGCTCGTGCCTTGTTGGAGGAGAACCAGGTCAAGTTCGTCTTGACGAACGAGGATCGGGTGATCCTGATGCATCAGGGCTACCAGTTCGACTTCCTACGGGGCGCCGGGCCTGATCCTGAGGTCTGGTCCTTCTGCGAGGGCACGGCGGTCGAGGTGCCGACCGTAAGCTTTCCGCGCTTCACCGAGTGGTTGGCAGCTCAGGTGAAGGAGCAGACGCAGGCTTGGGGCCGACTCGTCCCGTGGTATGAGGCCGAGAAGGCCAAGCCAGCGGGACAAAGAGGAGTATTTTTCGGTCGGTTGAACCCCGACGGTAGCGTCACGGAACATTTCTAGGATTCCGTCGAAGGCCGCACGGCCAGTTGCATGATCGAAGCCCTGACAAATAGCTATTCTTACGTTTCCTACTGTTGTAATTGAACGCACTATCATCGGCATGTCCGGAAGTCGCTGGCGACGGATGGTTGGCCACCGAGCGTGATGCCTTGCGTTCAGGTGGTGAGGCGGTGGGTGAGGGCGGTGTGGCGGCGGCCGGCGCTGACGGTGCGGATGGCGGCGGCGAGGGCGCGGCGGGAGCCGACGAGGACGACGAGTTTCTTGGCGCGGGTGATGGCGGTGTAGAGCAGGTTGCGTTGCAGCATCATCCAGGCGCTGGTGGTGATCGGGATGACGACGGCGGGGTATTCGGAGCCTTGGGAGCGGTGGATGGTCATCGCGTAGGCGTGGGAAAGCTCGTCGAGTTCGTCGAAGTCGTAGTCGATGGATTCGTCCTCGTCGGTGCGTACGGTCAGGGTTTGCTCGTCGGGGTCGAGGGCGGTGACCACGCCGATGGTGCCGTTGAAGACCCCGGCCTGGCCTTTGTCGTAGTTGTTGCGGATCTGGGTGACCTTGTCGCCGATGCGGAACACTCGCCCGCCGGCGCGCCGTTCGGGCAGCCCTTCCCGGGCCGGGGTGAGTTGCTGCTGCAGCAGTGTGTTCAGGGCGCCCGCGCCGGCCGGGCCGCGGTGCATCGGGGCGAGGACCTGCACGTCTCGGCGGGGGTCGAGGCCGAACTTGCGGGCGATGCGGGTGCAGGCGACCTCGACGGTCAGCGTCGCGGCGGCTTCGGTGTCCTCGCACGGGAACAGGAAGAAGTCGCTCATGCCGGCTAGCTGCGGTGGGCGGCCGGCGTTGATCCGGTGGGCGTTGGTGACCACGCCGGAGTCGGCGGCCTGCCGGAACACCTGGGTCAGCCGGACCCGGGGCACGGTGTCCGCGGCGAGCAGGTCTCGCAGTACCTCGCCGGCGCCGACCGAGGGAAGCTGGTCGACGTCACCGACCAGCAGCAGGTGCGCGCCGGGCGGGACCGCCTTGACCAGTTTGTTGGCCAGGATCAGATCGAGCATCGATGCCTCGTCGACGACCAGCAGGTCCACGTCGAGAGGGTTGTCCCGGTCGTAAGACGCGTCGCCGCCTGGTTGCAGCTTGAGCAGGCGATGGACGGTCGCGGCGGGTTGCCCGGTCAGCTCGGCGAGGCGCTTCGCGGCCCGCCCGGTCGGCGCGACCAGCAGAATCTTAGCCATCTTGGCGGCGGCGAGTTCGACGATCGAGCGGACCGTGAAGCTCTTGCCGCAGCCCGGCCCGCCGGTCAAAACCGCGACCTTCGCGGTAAGTGCGAGCCGTACCGCCTGTTCCTGCTCGGGCGCCAGGTCGGTGCCGGTGCGCCCCTTGAGCCAGGTCAGGGCTTTGGCCCAGTCGACGCCGGCGAAGGCGGGCATCCGGTCGGCGCGTTCGCGTAGCAGCGTCAGCAGCGCGTTGGCCAGCGACATCTCGGCCCGGTGGAACGGGACCAGGTAGATCGCCGCGATCGGCCCGTCCAGGCCCGGCAACATCTCGCGGACGACCCCCTCTTCGGTGACCAGGTCATCCAGACAGCCGGCCGCCAGTCCGCCCGGGACGTCCAGGATCTTCGTGGCCTCGGCGACAAGCTGATCGGCGGGTAGATAACAGTGGCCGCTGTCGGTGGCCTGCGACAAGGTGTACTGCAGGCCGGCTTTCACCCGTTCGGGGCTGTCGTGCGGGATCCCGACCGCCTGCGCGATCGCATCCGCGGTCTTGAACCCGATGCCCCACACGTCGGCGGCCAGCCGGTACGGTTCGGTTTTGACCACGTCGATCGACTTCTCGGCGTATTTCTTGTAGATCCGCACCGCGATCGACGTGGACACCCCGACACCCTGCAGGAAGACCATCACCTCCTTGATCGCTTTCTGCTCCACCCAGGCCGCGGTGATCTTCGCCGTGCGTTTCGGGCCGAGCCCCGGCACCTCGACCAGCCGGCCGGGCTCTTCCTCGATGACCCGCAGTGTGTCCACGTCGAAATGCTCGACGATGCGTTCGGCGAACACCGGCCCGATCCCCTTGATCAGCCCGGAGCCGAGGTAGCGGCGGATGCCCTGGATCGTTGCGGGCAGCACGGTGGTGTAGGAGAGGACCTCGAACTGGCGGCCGTATTGCGGATGCGACGACCACCAGCCCCGCATCCGCAGGCTCTCACCCGGCTGCGCCCCGAGCAGCGACCCGACCACCGTCGTGAGGTCGGAACCCCGGCCGGTTGCCACCCGAGCCACCGTATAGCCGGTCTCCTCGTTCACGAACGTCAACCGCTCCAGCACCGCCTCCAACACCTGCGGCGCCGGCCGGGACACCACACCCGCCGACATCCGCCCATTCTGCCCACCACCGCCGTCGGTGCCCGCGCGGGACCTGCATGGTGCGGCACCCGGCTCGCGCCAGGTTCCGAGGCTGTCAATCGCGGACGTGCACAAGGCAGAGTGCGTCCGGGCTCTCCACGAACGGCGTACACGGTCGTCCGGGTCCGCAGACCGTCACCAGGTGAAACCGGCCCCGCACCGGCCGGCGGCGCGATACCGACGTCTTCGCCCGGGCAAGCCCCCGGGCATGATGGGCCGGTGACCGACGACGTCCTGGCCCAGATCCTCGCCCTGCGGGAATCCGGTAGCACACCCAAGCAGATCGCCAAGACGCTCGGGCTGCGTCCCGCGGTCGTCGGCCCGCTGATCCGCCAGGCCGCCCAGGCCCAGCAGAGCGGCGTCGACCCGGCCGAGCGGACCCTACTGGGGTGCTGGATCAGTCCCGGGTGGAGCGCCGGTCTCGGCCTCGACGACGCCCCGCAGTGGGCGGCAGCCGATCCGATCGGCGCCACCGATCCCGACACCGGCGGCCTCGCGAAGATCCTGATCGTCCGACAGGAACGGGCCAGCCGGGTCACGATCTGCGGCTACCTGGTCGACGTGTACTGCCTGGGCGTCAAGGACACCACCGGTCCGCTACCCATGGGCTCGGGTTCCGTCGACGCCTGCCGCCACGACTTCTTCCAAGCCTTCACCGCTCCGGCGGTGCCCGCACCGCTGGACCTGGCCCAGCATCTGATCCACGGCGCCGTGGCCTACGCCCGAGGTCTCGGCTTCGAACCGGCAGCCAACTTCGCCCTGACCGCCCCGTACCTCGGAGTGCCGCCCGGACCCACCGCGATCCGGTTCGGCCGCGACGGCACACCGTTCTACATCTCCGGCCCGTACGACAACCCCCGCACCGTCCTGGCCACCCTGGAAGCCACCGCCGGCCCCGGCAACTACCACTACCTCACCCACCTGCAGTAACCATTGTTCCCCCGAATCCGCTACCGGTGATCGCGACAGACTCATCGCGCGTACCGCGTTCTCCGGGGAGGAGCACGGGAATCGACATGCCGGGTGGCGTAGTCCGGGTGCACCGGTTGTATGTGGTCGACACTGGTGGGGTGCAGCAGTTGCTGATTGCGAACAACCCGGATCCGGATTCCCGGCTGCCTTATCTGCTGCGGGTTCCGTTGGGCGGCGGGCTGGTGTTCCGGACCGCGGGGACCTGGCCGCGGACCACCGCGTTGTACTGCTACCCGGTGCCCGACAGCCAGTGGCCGGCCGTACCGCAGATCGTGGAGCAGGTGCCCGTACGGTCCTGTGTCCGCCGGGGCGCGGCAATCGATCTGGTCCTGGACCGGGCGCGGGAGAACCGGTCGCAGCTGGTGTTCACCACCGCCCGCGGCCGCGAGGCCGTGTTCTGGCAATCGGCGCGCACCCGCAAACAGGCGAGGCCGGGCGTGCGGACCCCGACCGCGCGGGCAGCCGGGATCACCGAGCTTCAGATCGTGGTCGACTCCCACGAGCAGTACCCCTACCGGTTCACCAACCAGCAGGTCCGCACCATGCGCCGGGCGTTGCCGTGCGGGGACTACGGACTGATCACCGGCGGCCGGCTGGTCGCGGCAGTCGAACGCAAATCCATGACGGACCTGGTGACCAGCCTGACCAGCGGCAAACTGCGCTACGCGCTCGCCGACCTGGTGTTGAACGACGTCCTGCATGACGACGGTGGTGCCGGGTGGCGACGTTCCCGGCGATGATGAGCTTGAGGGCTGTCTGCGGGTGGCCCTTTGTT
>NZ_JOJL01000081.1 GCF_000721705.1 Actinoplanes subtropicus | reverse complement strand
GCTCAGGACTCAACGTCCAGGGGCACGAAGTGCTCACCGGCCAGCGGCTACCAACCCAGGAGTCTGCCCGAACGACCAACTCCTAGCACTCATTAGGGGTCAGCCGCGGTGTCAGCGCCTGGTCAGGACGACCATGTTGGCCACGGCCGCCAGGAGCATCCCGGCGATCAGGGGAATCACGCCGCCGACCAGGGCATAAACCGGCAGCAGCAGGGGCGCGGCGAGGCTCAGATAGAGCGCCACGGCCAGCCACCGGTGGTTCGCCCGAAGCCGGGCCAGCGCGGCGCCCAGCGGGCCGGGAATGCTGCGCTTGAGCCAGATCAGGACGCCCAGCACGATGATGAGGCCGAACAGGGCGGCCCACGCCCGCGAGATGCCCTCGCTCGCGGTCGCCATCGCGGCGGCCACGACGGCGGCGATCAGCGTGCTGTTGGCGGCGATCTGGGTGCCCCGGCGGACCGTGGCGATCTCGTCGGCCGAGGAGTCGAGGACCGGGCCGCGGGGGCGGCTCACCGCCTGCTCCCCGGCCCAGCCGGCCGAGGAGAGCGATGGCGGCGTCTCGGGTTCGGGCCGGTCGGGCGCCTGGTACGGCCTCGGGAACGGCTGCGGATAGGGCGACGGCCCGCCGACCGCCCCCGGCCCCTCCTCGGGCGGCGGCTCGTCGGCCGTGAACGGGAAGGTCGCGTCGTCCGCGAGGCCCTCGAGCGCCTGCGCCCACCGACGGCGCTCGAAGCGGACAATCCCGACATCACTCTGCGCCGTCCCGATCGCCGGGTCGAGGTCCAGGGCCTCCGCGTACGCCCGCTGGGCCAGGTCGAACAGCTGCAGCCGGGCGGCCACCACCGCCAGCACCAGGTGCGCCTCCGGCTCGGCCGGCGCCACCCGCACCGCGTTCCACGCGGCGTTCAGCGCCGCCTGGCCGTTGCGCGACTCGCTGAGCAGGGCGGCGCCGGTCCGTTGCGCGTACGCGTCGGCCGGCCACCCGCGCAGGATGTCCGAGGCGACCCGGGCCGCGTCCGCATACCGCCGGCTGTCGGTCAGCGCCATCGCCCGGACGACCAGCGTGGTCAGCGTCTGCGGCGCGGCCGCCACCGCGCGATCGGCGGCCACCAGCGCCTCGGCCGGCTGCTCGGCGGCCAGGTGGATCCGGGCGAGCGTGGCCAGCAGGTTCGGCTCGTCCGGCGCCACGCTCAGCCCGGCCGCGATCTCGCCGGCCGCCTCGTCGTAGCGGCCCAGGTCGGCGAGCAGCAGGGCACGCTGCCGGTACTCCTCCGGCGTGGTCTCGGGATCGAGGTCGGGGCCCACGCGTCGAGCGTATTCGCTGACCGCCAGTCAGGCCGAAGGGGCCGGCTCCGCGTACCGGCGCCTCGAGTGAGGCGGCGGAACCGGGGCCGGCCGCCGCGAGCCGATCAGTGGGTGACGACGCGGTCCGGGGTGAGCCGGCAGACCACCCGGGTCGCGCCCGGCGTCGGCGTGAACGGCTTGCCGTCGTACTTGTGGCTGAGCTCGTCGATCAGCTCGTCGCCGCCCTCCTCGACCAGCGTGACCGTGCCCTCGACGGTGAAGTAGTAGTACGGGTCGGCCGGGTCGTACGCGCAGATCGACACCCGCGGGTCGCGTTCCATGTTCCGGGTCTTGCGCCGCCCCCGGATCGTCGAGAACAGCACGTCGTCGCCGTCCCGCTTGATCCAGACGACGGTCGACTGCGGGCTGGAGTCGGCGTTGATCGTGGTGACCACCGCGAAGGTGGTGGAGTCGACCAGACGGCGGACGGTGTCGGGCAGCGGGACGCTCATGCCGTTGATCTGACCATGGCCACCGCGATCGCGGCCAGTCCTTCGCCCCGGCCGGTCAGGCCGAGTCCATCGGTGGTAGTGCCGGAGACGGTGACCGGGGCGCCGACCGCCTCGGAAAGCACCTGCTGCGCCTCGGCCCGCCGCGTACCGATCTTGGGGCGGTTGCCGATCACCTGGATCGAGACGTTGACCACCTCGAACGACGCGGCCCGCACCAGCCGCACGGTCTCGGCCAGCATCGCCGTCCCGGCGGCGCCGGCCCACTCCGGCCGGCTCGTGCCGAAGTTGCTGCCCAGGTCGCCGAGCCCGGTCGCGCCGAACAGCGCGTCGCAGGCGGCGTGCGCGGCGACATCGGCGTCGGAGTGCCCGGCCAGGCCGACCTCGCCCGGCCAGAACAGCCCGGCCACCCAGCAGGGCTCGCCGGGCGCGAAGGCGTGCACGTCGGTACCGACACCGACCCGCTGATCAATCACGCGCTCAGCGTACAAACATCACGGCGAGCGTACGTGCAGCAGCGCCTCGGCCAGGATCAGGTCCAGCGGTCGCGTGATCTTGAGGGCCAGCTCGGAGCCGGGTACGCAGGTCACCGGCAGCCCCGCCTTCTCCACCAGCCCGGCGTCGTCGGTGAGCGCGCCGTCGGCCGACGCGTGCACGGCGGCGAGCACCTCGTGCCGGAAGCCCTGCGGGGTCTGCACGCTGCGCAGGACGCTGCGGTCGACGGTGCCGAGCACGATCTCGCCCGGGCCGGGCTCGCCCGGACCGAGCTCGCCGGGGCCGACCTCCTTGATCGTGTCGACCACCGGCAGCACCGGGATGACGGCCGGGTGCCCCTGACGCACCGCGGCGGCCACCGACTCGATCAGCTGCGGCGGCGTGAGCGCACGCGCCGCGTCGTGCACCAGCACGACCTCGATCTCGGCCGGCACCGCGGCCAGCGCCAGCGATACCGATTCCTGCCGCTCGGCGCCGCCGGCCACCACGGTCACCGGCGCCACGGGGGCCAACAGCTCGCGCACCGCTTCGACCTCGGCGGCCGGGGCGGCCACCACGATCAGCCGAACCGAGTCCGCCGCCGCGACCCGGCGGATGGCGTGCACCAGAAGCGGCTCCCCGGCCAGCAGCCGGAGGGCCTTGGGACCGCCCGGGCCGAGCCGGAGGCCCGCACCGGCGGCCGGAACAAGGACCGCGACGTCACCCCGAGCATTGAGCTGCGCGGTCACGTCGCGGTCCTGGGCAGAGATATGGGGTGAAGCGTCCGGTCAGGCCTCGGTGAGGACCTTGTCGAGGAGAACCTCGGCCTCGTCCTTGGTGCTCTTCTCCGCGAGAGCGACCTCGCCGACCAGGATGTCGCGCGCCTTCGCCAGCATGCGCTTCTCTCCGGCCGAGAGACCGCGCTCACGCTCGCGCCGCCAGAGGTCACGAACAACCTCGGCAACCTTGAGGGGGTTACCGGAGGCCAGCTTCTCGAGATTGGCCTTGTAACGCCGCGACCAGTTGGTCGGCTCCTCGGTGTGCGGTGCGCGGAGGACGTCGAAGACCTTACCCAGGCCTTCCTCGCCAACCACCTCGCGCACGCCGACGATCTCGGCGTTCTCAGCGGGCACCCGAACGGTCAGATCACCCTGGGCAACACGCAGAACGAGATACTGCTTTTCCTCGCCCTTGATGACCCGAGTTTCGATTGCCTCGATGAGTGCGGCCCCGTGGTGGGGGTAAACAACGGTCTCGCCGACACTGAAAACCATAGGTTCGAAGCCCCTTTCGCTGTGTCTAGGGTAACACGCTCAGGCAGCTATGTCCCCCTCTGCCGGTGACTGTTAGTGCTGCTCAGGGGCCTTGTGACGGGCCTTTCTACGGCTTGACAGAAGCCTTGAGACCTGCCTCGGTTACGCACCGTGACGAAAGCGTGACCGCTTTGCCCAACGAGTCGGATATTTCGCACCTACGCCGTTTGTGAGGTCAAGCTTATCGCTAAGGTCCGGAAGCGCGCACTACTGGCGGTCGGGCGAAGGTTAAGGAAGGCTGGACTTCAGGCCCCCGTCCGAAGAACTCCGGGTCGGCCAGGGGAGTGGAAATAGGGTGGGTTATGGCTGTTCCGAGCGACAACGGCGGATGGCCGTCCGATGGCGGCTCGCCCGATGATCTGCCCGACCTCCCCGAGGAGTGGGGCGTGATCGTCATCCCCGACGATCTGTCCGAGCTCTCCGACGAGGTCGAGGCGGTCCGCGCTGAGCTGCGTCTGGCCGGCAAACCGACACGTTGGCGCCGGTTCGTCAACCGCCCCGCCATGCGCCGGGTACGCAAGATCGGCGTCACCGCGGTCCGGGCCCCCGTTCTGATCATCTCGATGGCCGTGCTGGTCACCGTCGCCAGCCTGTTCGCCTCCGCCTGGCCCGGGCCGCCCCGCCAGCCGGCCACCCAGCGCACCGCCAGCACCACCGACGACAGCAACACCGGCACCGGCCCGGGCGTCACCACGCTGCCCGCGCTCGAGCTGATCGGGTCGGATGGGCAGACCGTTCCGCTGCGCGGGCAGCTACCCGCCGTGATCCTGCTGATCGACGGTTGCGATTGTGACAGTCTGGTGGCCGACACGATCGCCGCGGTCCGCCCCGAGGTCGCCGTGGTCACCGTGACCAACGCCCGGGTCACCGCCACGGCCGGCGTCGGCACCCCGCCCACCGGCGCCACCCCGCAGGCCCAGGGCAAGACCATCCGGGTGCTGCACGACCCGAGCGGCACCGTGCGCAGCCAGCTCAAGCTCGGCCCGGCCGACGGCACCGCCGCGGTGCTGCTGGTCGACAAGGGCGGCACGATCGTGCGGACCCTCCCCCGGATCGCCGCGGTCGGCCTCCTGAAGCCCGAGCTGGCCCGCCTCTAGCCGAGCGTTCGCTAGCCGGCGGTGTGCAGGAGGATGTATCGGAAGACCACCGGGCCGACATCCCCGACGGACACGTGCAGCCGCAGCCGGCCGGAAGTGCCCACGTCGAACTGTTCCGCCTGGGAATCGTCCGAACATTTCAGGCCGAGCCCCGAGTCGATGGCCGTGTCGTCCATGCTGACCCGCACCCGGCTGTCGGGACCGCCGACACAGACCACCGACACCTGGTAGGTGCCCGGGTCGACATCCGAAACCATCTCGTGGTCCGAGTTGGCCGCCAGCGCCACGGTGTCCGCGTCGTCCTGGTCGGCCTTGTCCGGCAGCAGCCGCACGGCGCTCGCCTGCCACTGCGCGATCATGGGGTCGGCCGCCGGACGCGGCGCCGCGCGGAACCACCAAGTGGTCCCGCCGGCCAGCAGCAGGGCGGCGGTCGCGTACAGCGCCACCCCACGTGCCCGATCGCCGCTCACAGTGTGACTGTAGAAGTGTCGAGCTCTGTGACAGCAGAGGTTTCGAGCAGCGCCCCGTAGAGGGTGAGCCCGGGCCCGAACGCGAGCAGCACGACGCGGCGCGGTGGCCGCGCCCGGCGACGCAGCACATCGAGGACCAACAGCACGGTCGGTGAGGAGCAGTTCCCGTACGCGGCGAGCACCTCCCGGGAGGCGGCCAGCGCCCCGTCGTCCAGCCCGAGCCGCTCCTGGACCACGTCGAGGATCTTGGGGCCGCCCGGGTGCACCGCCCAGCCGTCCACCTCGGCGACGGTCAGGTCGTGCCGGGCCAGCAGGTCGTCGACCAGCTTGCGGACGTGCACCGCGAGCACGTCCGGCACCCGCGGGGACAGGCCCATCCGGAAGCCCCGATCGGTGACTTCCCAGGTCATGTGGTCGGCGGTCGTGCTGTCGGTGACGGCGGCGACCTCACGGACGGCGTACGCACGCTTGGTTCTGCTGCCCGGAGTGACCACGACGGCGGCCGCGGCGTCCGAGAAGAGCGCGTGCGAGACGATCTGCTGGATGTCGGCCCGCAGGGCCGGCGGCTGCAGGTGCAGGCTGGTCAGTTCGGCGCAGAGGAGCAGCGCCGGGCGGCCCTGGGCGATCGCGAAGTCGGCCGCCGCGCCCAGCCCGGGCAGCGCCGCGTAACAGCCCATGTGCCCGACGAACAGGCGACGCACGTCGGGGGCCATCCCCAGGTCACGGGCGAGCAGGATGTCCAGCCCCGGCGTCGCGTAGCCGGTGCACGAGCAGACCGCGAACAGGCCCAGCTCGTCGGCGGCCAGGCCCGCGTCGGTGAGCGCCCGGCTCGCCGCCTCCTTGCCCAGCGGCACCGCCTCGGCCTGGTAGCGGCGCATCCGGCGCTCGGTCGACCACTCCGACACGTCCTCCAGCAGCGGGCTCACCGCGGCCTGCCGGTTGCGCACGCCGGCGTTCGCGAAGATCCGCTCGGCCAGCACCCGGCGCGCCCCGGTGTGCTGCCGGCCGAAGTAGCCGGCCCAGAGATCGTCCTGCCGGACCGCGGGCGGCAAGGCGACCCCCACCCCGGCGATCGCCGCATGGCTCACCATCGCGGGGCGGACCCGTCCGAGTCGGGATCGCCGCCGAGCGCGTCCACCCCGAGCCAGTCGGCGCAGACGTCGCTGGTGGCCGGCTGCAGCGAGCCGGCCCGGGCGTCGCGGTAGAGCCGTTCGAGCGGGTGGCCGCGGCGCATCGCCGAGGTGCCGGCCGCCTCCAGCATCGAGGCCGCCACCTCGGCCGCGGTCGTGCCGGCCAGCAGCTTGGCCCGCCACACCCAGCGGTTGGTCTCGGTCTCGCCGGGCGCCGCATCGACCCGCCGGGCCGCCTCCATCACCGCGAGGTGGGCGGCGGCCACGGCCGCGTCGGCCCGCCCTATCCGGGCCCGGATCGCCGGCAGATGGGCCAGCTTGCGCTCGTTGACGTGCTCGATCGCGGCGTCCACCGAGGCCCGGGCCACGCCCACGTAGACCGCGGCGTAGCTGGCCACCATCCAGTGCGGCGCGAGCTGGGCCACCACGAGGGCCAGGCCTTCGACGCCGCCGAGCAGGGCGCCGGGCGGCACGGTGACGTCGACGTGCAGGTCGTGCGAGGCGGTCGCGCGCATCCCCAGGGCATCCCACGTCGGGTCGACCCGTAAACCTGCGCCGGCCGGAACGAGGAACTGGGACACCTTCTCCGGCTCCTCGGCGCTGCGCGCGGCGACCAGGTACGCGTCCGCATGGCCCGCCCCGGAGCAGAACGTCTTGGCGCCCTCGATCCGGTAGCCACCGTCCACCGGGCGGTACTTGGTGCTCATCTGGGACAGCCGAGAGCCGACGCCGCGTTCACTCATCGCCACCGCGTACCAGGCACCCCCGGCGGCGGCCCGCAGATAGTCGTCGCGGGCCTCCAGCGCCTCGGGCGGCAGGCCCAGCGCCTCGGCCAGTTCGTCGGTCACGCCGCTGAGCGCGCCGGTCACCGACGCGTGCATGTTGAAGATCAACGCGGTCGCGCCGTTGCCGCGGGCCAGCTCGTACGCGATCGCCGCATAGTCCGCGAAGCCGGCGCCCGCCCCGCCCAGCCGCTCCGGCGCCATCAGCCCGAAAAACCCGGCCGCACGCAGGTCGGCGAAGTCGTCGGCGGGAAACGTGCCCTCCCGGTCGTGCGCGGCCGCCCGGGCCGCGAACCGGGGCACCAGCCGCCGGGCCTCGTCGATCATGAACGCTCCCCCTCCTTGCGCCCGGTCCCCTGGTAGAGCACCGTCTTCAGCCCCGACGGCACGATCCGGCCACCGCCGCGGCGCAGCACCCGCCACCGGAAGAGCCCGGTCATCGTCGGCCGGGCGCCGCGCACCTCGACGCGTACGCCATGGCTCGCGAACTCGGCGATCAGCCGGCGCGGGCGCACGAACAGCGCCGGATCGTGCAGGTTCGGCGGGGCGAAGCCCAGCCGCTCGCCGGCGGTGACCGTGATGAACCGGCTCAGCGCGTTGTCGTTGACCGTGTCCAGCACCAGCAGCCCGCCCGGCCGCAGCACCCGGGCCAGCTCGGCCACGGTGGCCGGCAGGTCGGTGACGTGCTCGAGGATCTCGCCGGCCGCCACCACGTCGGCCGCGCCGGTGGCGATCGGCAGCGCGGTCACGTCGCCGTTCACCGGGCGTACGCCATGCTCGGCGGCCTGTCGCAGGCCGGCCCGGCGGAGATCGACGCCGACGTGCCGGTAGCCCTTGCCGGCCACGTGCGGGGCCAGGAGGCCGCCGCCACAGCCCGCGTCGACCAGCACCGCGCCCGGGCGATCGGCCGGCGGGATCAGCGCGGCCCGGGCCGCCGCCAGCCAGTGCAGCATCTCGAAGCCGCCGCCGCGCCGCCACCATTGGTCGGCCAGCTCGTCGTACTGCCGCGGATCGTTCCGGGCCATCGACCGCATGTGATCGAGCGTGGCACGCCTCGAGCACAACCACCACACTGCTCCCATGGCTCGCCCCCTCGCCCTGATCCGGTCGTCCCACCCGGAGCCCGGTCTCGCGGTGACCGTGGCGATGACCCTGCTCGCCGTCGGCGTGGGCCATCGCGGCTGGGCGATCCCCGGGATCTTCCTGGCGGTCGGCGCCACCCAGCTGGCGGTGGGCTGGGTCAACGACTGGCTGGACGCGGTGCGGGACCGGCAGGCGGGTCGCGCGGACAAGCCGATCGCGGCGGGGGCGGTCTCCCGGCGTACGGTCGGCATCGCGGGTCTGCTCTCGGCTTTCGCGGTCCCCGTGCTGGCCGCGCCGTTCGGCCTGGAGCCGGCCGCGATCCTCACCGTGGCCACCGGGGTCGCGCTGCTCTACGACTGGCCGCTGAAGTCCACGGTGTTCTCGGTGCTGCCCTACCTGGTCGCGTTCGGCCTGCTGCCGGCGTTCGTGGTGACCGCGCTGCCGGGCCATCCCGCGCCGCCGGCCTGGCTGGTCGCGGCGGCCGCACTGCTCGGCGGCGGCGCGCACTTCGCGAACGTGCTGCCCGATCTCGACGACGACGCGGCCACCGGGGTCCACGGCCTGCCCCATCGGCTCGGCGCCACCGGCTCCATGATCGCCGCCGCGGTGCTTCTCCTGGGCGCGACGCTCACGCTGGTCTTCGGACCCCCCAGACCGCCGTCGTGGGCGGGCTGGTCGGCCACCGCGGCCGCCGTCGTGGTCCTTCCGCTGGGGTGGTACGCCGCCCGGCGCGCCGCCGGACGCCGGGTGGCGATGTTCCGCGCGGTGATCGTGGTGGCCCTGATCGACGTCCTGTTGCTGATCTTCAGTGGCCGGGTGGTCTGAATGGACGGGTCGGCGCACGCTCCAGATCACCGACCTCTACGCTGAGGCTTACGCCCTTTGGTGTCGTCTCTTGGAGGATCGTGATGCGCTCGCTCGGAACCCGCCGCGTCACTCTGGCCGCGGGTGCCGCGATGGCCGCCGTGATCGCACTTTCCGGCTGCTCGGCCGGGCAGGTCGCCGAGACCGCGCTGCTGCAGAGCCCGGTCTCCGGGCTGAATGCGCAGAGTCCCGACGGCACCCTCCTGATCCGCAATCTCCAGGTGGCCTACAACGGCCCGACCGGCTACTCCGCCAACGGCACCGCGCCGCTGGAGGTCAGCCTGTTCAACCAGAGCCAGCAGGAGATCACCGTGATGATCACCAGCGGGCCGGTGCCCCAGCAGTCCAGTCCGCCGCCGAACACGGTGCCGGCCGCCGTCGTCTCGGCGACGCAGATCGGCGTCGGCGCTCTCGCGTCCTCGTCCGGCGCCACGGTCGCGCCCACGCCGGATGCGTCGGCGTCGGCCGAGCCGAGCGCACCCGCCCTGCAGCCGGCCAAGTTCACCATCCCGGCTCTGGGCAGCCAGGTCTTCACCGCCGAGGGCGGCCCGGTGCTGCAGGCCCAGGGCCTGACCGACATCCTCCGCCCGGGCGACTCGCTGAGCTTGACCGTCCAGGTGGGCGGCGGCCCGGCGTTCGACGTGCTCGCGCCGTTCGCGATCCCGACGTCGCCGGCCTCCCGCGCCCCGGGCAGCGACGACGAGAACCACGAGCAGTAATTTGTGGTTCTACTGACGCATGTGTGGGTGGTTTAAGCCGTTCTGTGCACTACATGCCGTTGTCCCGCCTAGGTTCTGGCTTGTCGAAGGTCAGAACGG
>NZ_JOJL01000080.1 GCF_000721705.1 Actinoplanes subtropicus | reverse complement strand
GCAAACGCATCCTTCATCCAGCATGAGCCACCGTCACAAGATCAGCGACAGACCCCGTTCATCCGTACGTGGCTGGGCACATTCACGCGTACCCCGACAAGTGCCTCCCCGACACGCATGCCGGTGGCCGCGAGCAGCCCGATCAGGGTGTGGTGGCTGGCCGCGCGCAGCGGGTCCCGGATGCCCTGGACGGCGTGGGTCATCAGCAGTTCGACGTCGGCGCGCTGATAGATGAACGGAGGCCGCCACTGCTTGCGGTAGGAGATGAGCCCGAGCGGTGGCACCTGGGTGCGGGGATCGACGCCGGCCATGTGCCGGGCGAACCCGCGGGCCACGGTCATCCGCTTTGCCCGCAGGTTGCTGCCCGGCGCGGCGTCCGGTTGTTGCGCCCAGGCCAGGGCCGCGTCGAGCGTGACGGTCGTGGCGCCGATCGAGTCCAGGTAGGCCACGAAACGTGGCAGCAGACGGACCGCCTCGGCGAGCTCGTGTCCGAGCGCGTTGCGCAGCCGCAGATAGTCCTCGGCCCGCTGGGCCAGGGCGCTCATCGAGACACCACCAGACCGGAGATCGGCCAGGGGCCGGCCACCGCGCGCAGCGCGGCCCGGTCGAGCTTGGCATAGACGGCGGTGGAGACCAGGTCCCGGTGCCGCAGGACCTGGCCGATCTCGACCAGATCACCGCCCTCGCGCAGCATCTCGGTCGCCAGTGCGTGACGCAGACGATGACCGCCGACCAGGGCCAGCCCCGCCCTCCGGCAGGCCCGGTAGACCACCCGCGTGATCGAGCTGGGGTGGATCGGCCGGAACGGCGCGTAACAGGTCAGGATCACGTTCGGGCACGACGAGACCGGGCGGCCGTCGCGCAGATACCCGACGAGCGCCTCACCGACCTCGACGGTCAACGGCAGTCGATCCTCGCGCCGTGCCTTGCCCCGCACCAGGAGCTCTCCAGCGCGCCAGTCGATGTCGTCCAGCCGGAGCGCGGCGACCTCGCCCGAGCGCAGACCCAGCCGGCCCAGCAGGCAAAGCATCGCGAAATCCCGTAGCCCGGCCGATGTCGAACGGTCGCAGCCGGCCAGCAGTGCAGCCACCTGCGCCCGGGTCAACGTCTCGGGCAGCCGGGCGTCCTTCCATCCCGCCACCGGCGGCATCGCCGTTCCAAGATCCGTGCCGGTCAATCCCCGCACGAACAAGAACCGCAGCAGCGACCGCAGGTCAGCAGCTTCCCGCTTGGCGGACTCGAGCACCAGCCGGGACCGGCATTGCAGCAGATAGCCATGAACCTCGTCGGCGTCCAGGCCCTCGACCAGCTCGCCGCTGGGTCGTCCGGCTGCTCGGCCCGCGAGGAAACGTCTGGCCATCCGCTGATACCGCACCACGGTCAGCGGCGCCAACCCCCGATCACGGACCAGATACCGACCGTATTGATCCAGCAGGTTATCCAGGGCGGTCGCCTCCGGTGGTCGCTGCGGGGGCAGGACATTCAAGTCCTGCAGGTACTCGAACAACGGCACGAGCATCCGCATCGTCGGCACCCGTCGCCGCCCAGCCGCCCGCTGATCCGCCAGGAACGACTCGGCCCGATCCCGGGTCAACTCCTCGACGCTGACTCCGCCGGCCGCAAGCCACCGGTTCAGCCAGCCCACCAGCGAAACGTGATCCCTCACCGACCTGGCGGAGTGGCCACGCCGCCCCAGCAGAGACCGGTAGCCATCGACGAATACCGTCAACGGCCCCTCGTCATGAACCCACGCCTGAGCCATCTCACCTGCCCCTTTCCGAAGCGCTCAGCTCCGACAAGGACAGCCTCAGCCGCGGCGACCGCGACCTACAACCACGCGATTATCCCGACCACAGCACCCCGCACGACCTCCAGAACCAGGCCACCACCCACACCTCCAGCCCCCGGACCGGCCACCGCGGGACAATCACAAGCTCGGGATAAGTCCACGCTGAGCACGGCGGGGCCGGCAGTTGCGGGACCTGGGCGCCCATCAGTACCCGCAGCACCGTGCTCCGCGAGACGCGGGCGCCGAACCGGGCCAGCACCGCGCGCCGGCCCGGCCCGTGGTCACCACGGCCAGGTCGGCGACCAGAGCGGTCAGCTGCCGGGTGCGGCGCGCCCAGCGCTTCGTCACGTCCGGTACCTGCTCACGAAGCGTGCGCCGCGGGCAGGTCGCCGTCACGCAGACCAGCCGCCGAACACGCACCTGCGCGATAACGGCACGTCCACCGACGGGCAGATCAGCCAGCTGCCGCTGGTGATAGGCGTGCACCCGCTCGCTGAGCTGCCCACATTCAGGGCAGGCCGCCCCACCCGGCGGCGTCCGAGCCATCACGCGCACGAGGTTTCCGAGGTCGAGTACCTGGTCGATGACCAGCGCCGACAGGCCGGGGAAAACGGTTTTGATCAAGTCGCACGAGCGTCATGATCCCGCAGGCGTCCAGCCACATAGGACGGCGGGTGGACCACCGTTTCTGCGCCAGAGCCGTTTTCTTGACAGACCCCGCCGGTAGGCGCTAAGACCTTGCAGAGGCTTGGGCGAGGAACAAAGACGGTCGTGATGCCCGGTAGCCGCTCGTTTTGGTTGGGCGGCTACCGGGCAGCATTGGTTCAGACTCGTCGCATGATCAGTGCGCAAACGTAAAGAAGGGCACCTACTGCCATCGTGATCGCCGCAGCGACTATTAGCGGCGTGCGGTTATGGCCATTGAGCGCTGGGATGAGTAGGCCGCTGCCGGCGCCGAAGAGGACGGCACCAGGCCAAGCGAGCCCTTTGTTTACCGCCCGTCCCCGGATTCCCCAGATGAGGAGTGCGGCCCAGGCAGCGGCAATGATGGGGACTTCGAGCCAGCTCCTTTCAAATGAGGTCATTGATAATCGCCCGCCTACCTTTCAACACAGTGCCTTCCATGACGAGTTCCAAATGCGTACGTGAACGGTTGAGAGTGGGTCCAGTTGAAGATCACCTCGAACTCGAAGCAGGTGTCGTTTACGTGGGCTGCGTTGACTTCATGGATCGCCCAGGTGGTGTGGAATGCCATGAATACTCCGCACCCGACTCCCGCGCCGGCCGTGAAGGCCCACGTTACGACACCACAGATCGAGAGATCAACCATCCAAGGGATAATCCCGGATTGACCGTCTTCGTAAAAGGTCTTAGTCATGTTTTTTGTGAACGTGAAGTGCATCACCGCACCCCACCAATGCCAGGTCGTCCACCTTTTGTAAGAACGCCTGCCGTCGAGGTCGTTGTTGTTGACGGGGTTACCGGTGACGTAGTCGTACGGGTTCGCGTTGCCGCCCGGCACGGGGTCGACGCTGAGGAATCGGCCGGTGACGGGATTGTAGAGGCGGACACCCATGAGGATGATGCCGTCCGGGTTGTCGGCTGCCCGTTGTTTACCCCCGAGCCAGGCGTAGCGATTGACGCCGACCTGGTCCTTGTTGTTGAGGACACCGTATTCGTCGGTGATCGAGGATGAGTTGATGCCGACGTCGTTGTTGTTGACTGTCGCGATGATGCTGCCGCGCAGGTCGGTGAGTTCCCAGGCGATGTTGGAGGTGTTGCTCGATACGGCGATGAGTCCGGATAGGCCGGTGATGTTGCGTTGGGAGCCGGCCGTGCCGCTGTCTGTCCATGCGGGGCTGTCGGCTGTTCCGCTGTAGTGGTTGGTGTGTGTGGCGCCGTTCGTGTCGGTCCAGCTGCGGATGCGCTGGTTGTCGACGTCGAGGTTGTATGTTGCCGCCGTGTTGCTGCCTTGTTTGAGGGTGCGGACCAGGTCGTTGACGTCGTAGGTGGCTGTGAGGTTGCCGCCGGCCGGGGTTTGTGTGTCCGCGGCGGGCACGGTGGTGGTGCGGCCGAGGCTGTCGTATGTGTAGCCGGTGCTGGTGACCCGGTCGGCGGTGTCGTAGGTCCACGTTGTGTTCGACTGGGCCGTCGTGGTCTGGCAGCTGCCGTCGCTGGCCGGGCCGTAGACGGTGAGGCTGGTGCGGTCGCTGGCTCGTCCGGCCGCGTCGCTGCCGAATCCGTACGCCCGGTTGAAGCAGGTGCCGAGTGAACGTGAGGTGGTGTTGACCAGACGCTTGTCGGCGTCATAGCTGTAGGAGCTGACTTGGAAGGATCCCTCGACCTCCGCGATGGTTCGGCCTTGCCCGATGGAGGCGGTTTCATCGTCGAGGGTGCAGTCGGCTTGTCCGCAGTTCGTTTTCGTGTAGGTCTTGCCGGTCAGCACCCCGGATTCGTAGCGGTAGGTGACGAGGATGCCGTTCGGCCATGCCTCGCTGGCTATCTTCCCGTCGGCCGTGTAGGTGGCGCTGATGGTGCCGGCTTGCCCGTCGGTGATCTTGGTGGGAAGTCCCCGGTTTTCACCGTCGGTGTCGTAGCTGATCGTGCGGGATTGGGCGCCGTCGGCTTGGCTCACCGGACGCCCCAGGACGTCGTAGGTTCTGGTCGATTGCGCGCCGTCGGTGTCTGTATACGTTGTCACGCGGTCGAGCGCGTCGTACGCGGTCGTGGTTTGCGCGGTGACGTTGCCGGAGGTATCGATCGACTGTACGTGAACGAGGTTTCCGTTGGTCGGGTCGTAAACGTTGCGTTGGGTGGGGATAGCGGCGCCGGTGCCGCTTGCTCCGACGATCGATTGGGTCAGTTGCCGTCCGGCGTTGTCGTAGGTGTAGCTGGTGGTTCGCAGTGTGCCGCTGGAGGTGGACTCGGTCACGGAGGTCGGGTCGTTGTAGAGGTTGTAGGTAGTCACCGTGGCAGGAACCTCTGGCCCACTGCCCGGCTGGCCGCCGGGGCCTGTGCGGCAGACCAAGTTGGCCCACTCGGGGTGCCCACCGCATGCCGGGTAGGTGGAGTTCGCTGCAGTGGTGTAGTAGACGGTGGTGGTTGTCGAGGGTGTGTTTGTTGTTGTTCCGCCACCGGGTGCGGTTTCGGCGGCGACTTCCCCGGAGACCGGGTCGTAGGTGTAGGTAGTCGTGAGCGCCAGACCTCCCGGGTCAGTGATGACTTTCAGAGGCTGGCGGAGAGACCAGTCGTAGGCGGTGGTCGTGGTGTGAGCGTCCGCGTTGGTCACGAGCGTTCCCACGTTGGGGATGCCTCCGTTCCAATACAGGACGGAGTCAACGGTCGTGGTGACCTGACCGCAGGGGCAGGTCCCGTTGGGCGCGCCCTGGTCATATTGATTGTCGGTGACATCGCGGCCGAGGACGGCGGTTCCGTTGGCCAAGGTGAGGTTGTGGTACGGGCTCCAGTTGGACAGGACCCGGGTGCCGTCGGCGCTGTAGATGGTTTGGCTCGACAGCGCGTTGGCCAGCTGAGCACCGTTCATGTTGAAGGTCTTCTGCTCGTCCTGGCTCAGTGCCCTCACACGGTTCGGGGCATCGAGTTCGCGAATGGTTTTGCCACGCGCGTCGTACCAGGATGTGGCGATGTTTCCGCCGGGTGTGACGCTATTGACCCGTCGGCCGTTGGCGTTCATGTAGGCGATTTGAGCCTTGGTCCAGCTGCCGGGCAGGGTGCCATTGCTCTGATTGCCGTCTGGCACCTGAGTGGGCGGGAAGATCGCGGTGGCTTGGGTGGGCTGCTCGTATTCTCCCCAGGCTGCGGTTGCCGAAGCACCCATGTCGTAAGGGCCACCCGCGGAAACGGTCAGGGGGACGTTGTAGACGACGGTGGTCGTCGCCGTTCCTGCTGACAGGGCCGAGCGTGAGACAGTGGCCAGTCGTCCTGCGCCGGCGTCGCCCGGAACCGTCGTGTAGGTCAGCTGCCAGGACGGAACCGGACTCGGATTGTCGCTGGACTGGCTGACCGGTGTGATGGCCGCCAGTGTTCCGTCGGTGTTGTACGTGTAGGTGTTCCAGAGATGCGCTGTTCCGTTGTCCAGCCGAGGATCCCATTGGGCGGCAAGCCGACCAGTCCCGTCATAGAGGTACGCCGAGACGTCGATGGTCTTCATCGCGTTGCTGGCGGGGTCCCATGCGACGAGCGAGACCGTCTTGACTCGGCCCGTGAAGTCACCGTTCGCCGTCGCCGTCGCTGTCGTCGTGGATGCGTAGGTGAATGTTAGCGCCCTGCAGCCCTTGACCGGGTTTGCGCAGTCCGACACACCGGCCGGTAGAGGAGCCAAGATCTGTGTGGGTCGGGTGACTGTGACGCCATCGACAGTGGCGGCCTGCCAAGACACAGTCATGCTGTCGCTGGCTCCGGGCTTGGTCACCGCGGTCGGGTTATACACGCTGGCCTGCGCCCCTGTGGCGTGACTGAAGATAACGACGTTACCTTCCTGGTCGGCCAGTTTGTATTGACCGGCAGTGTAGGTGAGAGTTAGAGCTTCATATCCGACTTGGGACGTGAATGTGGTGCTGGTCTTCTGAGTGAAGCCGATTGTTGAGCCGTCCGGCATGCCTACTGTGACGAGTGACCCTGCCACGAACAGCGATGTGAACGGCGCCTCGGCGGCATCGACGACGGTAGACGATAGCCATCCCGGCCCGAACATATGGGTCGAGTCGAATACGGCCGCCTGGCGGCTGTTGAACGACCTGCCCAGCGCTGGGTCAGAGTCGTAGGAATCCAGCGAGACGTCGCTCATAGCAATGTTGAAGTTGCCAGTGACCAGATTAACCGATCCGGGTCCGACTTCGGTGGACTGGGCCGATGCCTTGTTTGGGTCAAAGACAACGCCGTTTCCGTTAGAGACGGTGCCGTTGTTGAACTGGGCGCGGATCTGCAGCGGTCCTGGCAGTGCGTCTGCGCCGGCCTCGGCGTCGTTCAGGGTCTTGGCGATGTTCCAGTTCAGTGCGGCGAATTGCCCGCTGGTGCCCGCGAACGGCCACGTCACCGCTGTGCCGCCCGCCGCCGTCGTGACGTCTGCGGCGGGAACGGTGGCCCAGGTGTCAGCGTCACCGCGCCGCCACTGGTAGGTGACGCCGGTCGCGCTAGACTGCGCCACGCTGACCAGGCTCGTCTGGCTCGCGAGTACAGATCCTGAAGGGGGGCTGGTGAGGCTGCCGTTGCCCGCGTAGAAACTGTAGGGCGTCACGGCAGATTCGTTGCCCGCCCGGTCGACGCTCTGCACATACAGGGTGTGCTGGCCCTCCGTGGTCGGAGTAAGCGACACGCTCGCCGAGCCCCCCAGAGCCGTCGGGCTCACCGTGTTCGTCGGCGGGTTGCTGTCCAGGCCGTACAGGTAGGTCGACACGTCCGATATCCCGGCCGCGCCGAAGGTAAAGGTGCCGGCGGTGTTCGCCGCCCCCGCCCAAGCGCCAGCAGGATAGACCGTCGAGGCGACCGTGGGTGGTGCCGACGGTGCGGTGGCGTCGATGGTGAACTCGCAGGGGCTGGCCCATGGCCCCCAGGCGACGCTGTCGAAGCCGCGGGCTTTCCAGGAGTAGCTGGTGCCGTCAGTGAACGCCCCGGCCGGGACGGCGGTGCCGAACAGAGAGCCGGAGGCGGCGCCGGGAAGTGGCTGCGCGCTGCCGATCTTCGCTCCCGCCAGGGTGTCCCACTCGATCTCCGGGCGTACCGACCCGCCTTCCGGGTCGGTGACCCGCACCCGCAGCGTCGGGGTAGCCGTGCTGATGTACGGCCGGCTCGATCCGGTCGCGCACGCCACCCCGGGTACGGTGCCCTTACTGGTGATCGTCGGGTACGCGGTGTAACTGATCGTCACATACGGGTTGTTGTTGAACTCCTTGTACGAGCGCAGCCCCGTCTCGTCCGTCGACGGGGCGCGCAGCCCGTAGGTCAGGTCCGACCAGGAACCGTCCGCCGCTGCCTGAACATGTCCGGTCACGTCGAACGAGATCGCGGCACCGGGGTGCGAGCTGTCACAACCAGCCAGTGAGGTCACGCTGCCCTGTTTGGTGGACCAGGTCGGCTGGGCGTTCCAAGTCGTGGCCGAGCCGGCGTAGGTGGTCGACCATAGCTCCACCGGGTGCGACTCGCAGTACAGGCTGTACTGCTGGGTGATGTGGAAGTCCGCGTCGATGATGTACTTCCCGGCGACCGGGGTCGCGCCGACGTTGAGATCGAAGAACGACCGGTATTTGTTGTTCGACACGTTGGTGCCGCCGACCTGCGCGGTACCGGTCGAGTTCCAGTATGACGTCGTCGGGTTGTTCGAGTTGACCTTCGTCCACGCCGAGCGGGTCGCCGTCGCTCCCGGGTCGATGTACACCGGGTACACCGTGTTTGCGTCGTCGAGCATCGCCGCGTCCGGTGTCACCGCGATGCTGGAGTTCGTCACGCTGGAGTTCGTCGCGCTGGACTTCGCCACTTTGGTAGCCAGTTTCTCGCTACGGCCGAGCAAGCCCTGCGCGAGCGGCGACGGTGCCGGCGAGGCGGTCTTCGCGGAGGAGTCCCACATCTCCGGGGCGTTTCCCGCGAGCTTCACCGTGCCCTTGGCGTCTGTCGCACGCAGGTTGCCGCCGCTGTCGGCCGACAAGGTCAGCCCGGTGGTGGCGACCGGAAACTGCAGCGTAGCCAGCTTCGGGTTGGCCGCCGCCGCCCGGTCCTTGACCACCAGGACTTCAGCGTAGCCGTCGACGTCGGCCTGCAACTGCATGTCGACGCCAGGCAACACCTCCGGGTACGTGGCGGTGTTGCCGGCCAGCACGGGAGCAGGCAGGCTGCCGAGTGGCGACCCGACCCGCATCGTGTCGCCGGACTCAGTGATGGTCACCATCGATCCCGTGCCGCCGCCGGAGAAGCTCAGCCCTACCGCAGTCGCTGCGGGCTTGATCGAGCCGTCGGGCTGGATCGAGAGGGTGGTGTCCACCGGAATCCACGAGTTGTCGCGTTCGATCCGCACCGGCCGGTAGTAGTGCTCCCAGTTCACCTGCCCGTTCGGCTGGGCCCAACCCTCGTCATACTCGCTCGTCTGGCTGTCGATCTTTACCTGGCCGCCGCAGATCCGCGCCGTCACCAGCGCAGCAGCCTCGTCCGGCCGCGAAGCCGGGCAGCTCGGCTTGCTCGCGTTGTCGTCCACAGCCGCGTCAGCCGGACTGGCTTGAAGAAAGTTAGCGGCGAGCACCGCGACCGTGAAACTCGCGATCCTCGTTGCCCACGAACTTGGTCGAGGCCTGCCCGGTACGCCAAACAGCAGCGATCGTCGATGGAACGGTGACACGTCGTTCCTTCCCCCGTATTTCGCGCACCGGCAAAGGAGCCAGACGCACCTGAAGCTGGAGGAGTAGTTAAACAAGTCTGAGAAACGACTGTAAGGAATGAGATTCTAGTCACGTCGAATAGGTGCTCTAACGGATCAAATAGTCCTATGGCAGCCAAATAGCCCGGTCAGTGATGGATCCAGACATTCGCTGTCCCTAATGCCCTTGGCATGCTCAGCCAACAGTTCCGGCCGGTCAGCCGTCGAGGCAGCTCAAACGGCCTCACGTCACAAGGAGACTGGCAGACGAACCGTGCGGGTGCCGAAAACCTCATCCGCCCTGGTCACAGCCATCCCGATTGCCGACGTGGGCAGGAGGGGACCCGGACTGGTTTCGGTGATCGGACCTCGGCGATGCTCGATGCAGGGTGCTCCGCGAGGATGATGGGTTGTGTTGCTGCGGCTGGCCTACCTCGGTGTGACCAACGCCCTCGCATTGCTGCGGCTGTTGCCGATGAGCGGCCGTGACAAGGACGCCGAGATCCTTGCCTTACGTCACCAGGTCATGGTGCTCGAACGGCAACTCGGAGGCGACCGGGTCCGGTTCACCCCGGCCGACCGGGCCTGGCTGGCGGCCCTGCTGCACCGGTTACCGCGAACGGTGCTGCACCAACTGGAGCTGGGATTTTCGGGTTGGCGTTGAGGATCATCGGTATGGCGGTTCGGCTGGTGTACTCGGCTGGTGTACTTGATGATGATCCGGCTGGTCGGCGCTCTCGGGTTGCTGGCCCGTAGCGACAGCGCGCTGCTGGCGGAGGTCCTCGTGCTGCGTCACGAGGTGGCGGTGCTGCGGCGGCAGCTCAACGGCCGGCCCCGGTTGTCCTGGCCGGACCGGGCCGTCCTGTCCGGCCTGGCCCGGCTGCTACCCACCCCGGTCCGGGCCCATCGGCTGGTCACCCCAGCCACCCTGCTCGGCTGGCACCGGCGGCTGCTGCGCCGCCACTGGACCCGTCCCCGCAAGGCGGGCCGGCCGCCGGTCAGCGACGAGATCCGCGACCTGGTCCGCCGTCTCGCCCGACAGAATCCGCGATGGGGACATCGACGCGTCCA
>NZ_JOJL01000079.1 GCF_000721705.1 Actinoplanes subtropicus | reverse complement strand
GCCGTCGCTAGCTCCTCGCCAGTTCGGCCGGCGCGACACCAGTGTCGTTGCAGAAAGTTACCGCCTTCTCCGTTGGCCATGCTCTGTCCGCGGCATGAGCGTGCGTGAGTGCTTGTGCCAGGGCTGGGGCCGATCAGCTCGCGAACTGTCGCGGCATCGGCGGCGCCGACACGATCATCGGCCCCGCCCGATCCGCTACGTAGGTGGAGTAGTCGACGAAGTGGCGCCGACGCCCCAAGTAGTGGGGGTAGTGATCGAAGTGCCACCGACATTGCTCGATGAACCTCTCGTGATCATCCAGTTGAAGCCGTCTGCACAGGGACGCGAAATCGTCCAGGCCGCGGAGCATCTCGGCGCATTCAGCAGCTGTCGCGCCGTTCGGACCCCACAGAACGCCAACCGGAAGCTCATGCACTGCGTACAGCAGCCACTCGCGCGCCTTGCAATACGTGCGCCGCTCGTCAACGGGCGTTCGACCCTTGCCGTCCGATGCTGCCCCCACAAGCGGAGGATAGGGCACTCATGTGTTCGGCGGCGTGGAGCGCACGCTCCTCGGCACGACCGAGCTCAGACTCGACCGGCGGCGTGACGCTCCGTTGCGAGCGGTTCGCGGCAATTCAGGATGTCCCCTGCGTGCGGTCAGTAACCTCCGGCTGCGCTACTTCGGATCAGACAGAACGGGTGCCCGGCTGGGTCAAGCATGACCAGCAGGTTGGGGTCGTCCCGATCCTGGTGTGCTGCCAAGCTGGCCCCCAGGGAGATCAGCTGCTGGGCGGCGGCGTGCGGGTCCTCTACCACGTAGTCGAAGTGCTGGTGCAGTGGGACCTCGGGCGAGGGCCAGGTAGGGGGCTTGTGGTCGGGCGCTGCCCGGAAGTAGATAGGCCCGCCCGGGGCGTCCACCTTGGCCTGGCCGGGTGTCGGGCGGGTGACCGTCCCGCCGAGCAGAACAGCGTAGAAGTCCGCCATGACGTCCGGCTCCGGGCAGTCGACCGTCAGCGCCATCCATTCCACCAGCCCGGACCGCCGTCCGTGATCATCTGTCACGAGACTCATCCTGGCAGAGCGGCCATGGAACGCCACCTCCGGACGAGTACGGCGCGGCGCCTCTGGACGGCACGACGGCCAGTCCGAGCAACGCCCTCATCTCGGCATGTCCGCGAGTCGATCTGCGGCGCCGACCGTGACGCTCGGTGGCGACCGGTTCGGCCGGGAGATCCGGTGCCTTCGGCGTTCCGGTCCGGCGTGCTTGGTGGACTTCCGAGCTGCCTTATGCTGCCCGCCGTGACCATGCCTTCTGAAGCTGCGCGCGGGCTGGCGGCGATCTCCTCGCTGCCGGTCGAACTTCCCGCCGGCCGGCTCGTGCACGGCAACGAGGGATCCGACGATCTACCCGCGTTGTGGGTCAGCGAGGCTCCCGCGACCGCGCAGTTGTGGGCCGACCTGCGTCGGGCACACCAACACTCCGGGCTGTGGCCGCTGCTACTGGACAGCCTGCACGGCGACGACCGGCGGCCATGGGACGACGGAGAACTCTGGCCGGCCGACGCATCCCATCCCTCGGACTTCGATCCGGAGCAGCTCTTGGCCGAGTGGTGGTCGCAACACACCGAGATCAACGAGGACGACAACCTGTCGGCGCGAGAACGCCTCGCGGTCACCGCGCCGTACGGCCGGCAATGGCCGGGCTTGGCAGCCGCCGCCCCGGCTCAGCGGGATCTGGGCGCACACGCAGATCAGTGCGCGGCCGAGTTGCTCGCGGGCAACCCGCGGTTGCGGCTGGGCCTGGTCGCCACGGCCCGGCCCAGTGACGCGATCACGGTCGCGGGCTGGCAGGGGGCGGTCAACTACACCAACGACACCGCCGAACTGTCGGCCGTGCTGCGCTCCTGGAAGAAACGATTCGGGGCCATCGTCATCGGCGCCGGATTCGCCGAGCTCTACCTCAGCATCGCGGCACCGCCCACCACGATCGAACAAGCGGTCAACGTGGCGGCCGAGCACTTCGCCTTCTGCCCGGACAACATCTGGCAGGGCCACTCGCCTAATCTGACCACCTACGCCGAGCGGCTGGTCGACACCCCACTCTGGTCTTTCTGGTGGGACTGACAATCACACACGAACGCCCAGCAAGGAGAGGGAGCCGCGCGACGGCAGGCAGCGACCGCGCCGCGCACGACCGGCCGCCCACTCACCTCCAAGAACGTCCGTCGGCCCGGATGTCCGGTCGTGACGCTACGTCGCAAGCCAATATGCGGCGGATGAGGATGCTCCGCCGGATATCCCAACGATTCCTCCTCTACGCTGATGCCGTGCCTATGTGCATCGAAGATCATCGTGACAGGTGAATTCGCCTGGCCGTTGGACAAGTTGTCCGCGCTCCGGCTCGGTCGACGTCTGGCGGTCGAGGTGCCTGCTACGACGTCGGGGCGGCGTGCCTTCGTCGACATCACGCCGGGCGAAGTCGAACCTGATGTGCAGGCTCGCGGCGAGGGGTGGACTCACCGAAGCACTTCTCGGTCTTTCCGGGTCCAGCACCGGGAGTACGACGCTGAGCTGCTTGACGGATTCGACTACGACATCGGAGCTGCGCTGTTGCGAAGTGCTGCGGCGGCCGACGAGTCGGAGCTCTTGACAGTTCTGCGTGAGTGGCAGCTCGAGCCTTACCGGTTCGACTACGCCTGGAACACTGCCGACCCTCGGTAGTCCGTAGTCCGGCCGGACTGGCCTCGGACCACTATGCACCGGGCGCGGCAGTCGAGCACGCCGCCGACACTGCCCTCGTCGCGGCAGAAGAGGACGTCACCGCGAAACGTGACCGCCTGTTCCCTCTGCCGCGTCGGCCAACGCGCGGAGCCGCCGAACTTCATCGATCAACTCACGATCCGACGGAACAGCAAGAACAGTCAGACCCGCAGGTCCCGGTTCTCCGCGGGTCATTCGGAGAGCCGTGGTGAGCCACGCGCGGAGGTCGGCGAGTTCGCGGGCAGTATCAGGCACGTGACGAGTCTGCCAGCGTCGACGCCGGTATGTGGCCGGCGAGTACCTCCGCGTTCTGCTGGGCCGTGACCGCGCGTTATCGGCGGCAAGTGAGGAAGGCATCCGAGCCCACACCAGTCCACCGACTACGGTGACGAAACGCCCTTTTACCGATTGATCCTGACGATCGGCAGTTCACTGGTATCCATGAGCTGGCGCGTCCAGGCTGGCGTTAGGGCTCGATAACTCCTCAACTCGTCCCGGCGTCCACATAGGTGCCCAGTTCGAAGATCGCTAGGGCCAGCACGCCGACGCTGACGGCCGTCCATCCAATGACCGAGCCGGCCCGGGCGAGATCGTAACCACCTACTCGATAAGGGCTTCCACGTCGAGCAATCAGCCCGAGCATTCCACCGATTCCGGCGATGATCGTGCCAATGCTCCAGGTCCAAGTCCACATCCAGGGGAGAGCAACAACCGATAACGGGAACCACAGGAGACACGCGCAGGAGAGAACCATCGAAGTGATCGCAAGTCCGCGCGAGGGCTGTGCTGGCGATTCGCTGTCTGAGTTAGGCATTGCTCGCGGCCCCAATCGATTATCGACCCTCAGAGTAGCGGCGCGGTCAACGCTGTCCAGACCGACAGCGACGATGCCGTCGCTAGCTCTTCGCCAGTTCGGCCGGCGCGACACCATTTCGTTGCGGAAGTTACCGCATTCTCCAATGGCCATGCTCTGTCCGCGGCATGTGAGGATACGACTCAACCGGCGAAATGTTCATCGCGACGTCTCGCGATCTTCAACCGCTTCGCGTGGAGTCACTGAGGGCCTTAGTTCGTTCAAAGAATCACCCGAAGGTGTGACCAGTTCGTATCCCTGTTGTCCGTTACAGTGGGGCACTTCGGCGATTCGGAAGTGAGTTGTCAACATGACGAGACGATGTTCATGCAACGATTGCAGAGTGGTGTCGACGCGTCGCCCAGCAAGGCTGAATGCTTTGCGGCTGCTTCTCGTTCGTGTTCTGGCCGTTCTCCTTATTGCCGCCTCGATCGTTACGGTCAGCCAGGCCACCGCCCCGACACGAGCCGATGCGGCAACAGTCCAATGCGGATGGCCGCGGTGCACTATGTACCTAAACCGCGCCGAGAGTTACAACTTTGCCTATGGCTCCTACACGCCTTCAGCACCTGGCCCAATCATGGGGGCGATTATCATCCTTCGGCAAAGCCTTGGTTTCCTCGCGCGCTATTACGTCAACCGGGGACAGTGCCTCAAATTTCAGGTAAGTGCATTGCCGTGGGATGCGCAGTCTCTAATACCGTACAACTGCTGAAATCTGTCAATTTTGGTCTTGTCCAGTCCGAGGGCCTCGCGCAGCGAGCTTGATCGTGTCGTCTCTTGGTCCGCTGTTCCAGCGGACGGCCGCGGAAGGGTTCCGCGCGTCTTCGGCGTATCCGGATGTCGTGCTGGTGCTATTGGCCGCGCTGCGACCTTCATGTAGGGGTTTCGCAGTCCGCGTCGTCGATGCCTGGCGGCCCTGCCGATAATGCGGACGTCATCCGATCCAGACGTTGATCACAGTGTCGGCCTGTGGCGCGGCTACCGGTGCGCCCTCGCCCGCGAAGATCTCCAGCTCACCGACGAACCCGCTGAGGACGTGCAGCACGACGCTGATGTCGCCGCAAGCCGCGGACACAGCAAAGTAGTCGTCACGCCCGGTGTCGCTGAGCCGCGCAACAGCCGTTGCGGGAACCTGTGGTCCCTCGGTGCGCAGTCCGACTGACGCGCAGCCACAGTCGCAGGTGGACACGACGCGCACCGTCGCGACCTGCTCACTGAGGCCCGGGACATCGGCGAGCGTCACCAGCCGGACCATCAACGCATGCTCGGCCTCGGTGAGCGCCCTCGATCGTGGCAGCTCGACGAGCGTCGGAACCGGCTCCGTCACAGCGTCACGGTAGCGCGCAATGCCGGTCGCGGAGCACCGGTTTCTCGTCCCGACGAGCGGCCGGGTCCGCGCCGATCAGCGGCTGATGAGGACATCGCCCTCAGGGCCAGGAAATCGAGTGCCAGGCGAGTGCCGGGCTTGCTACGTTGCGCGGCGGTGAGCAGGCGACGATACGTGGCCCGGGGTGTTCCCGGCGGCTACCGGATCTGGGACAACAGGCGCGCCGGTGGTGGGGCGACCTCTACGAACTATGCCCGGACGAGTTGCTCACGGAACTATACGGCGCCGGTGACTACGCGAAGATCACGGCATTGCTGCGCCGCTACCGGCGGCAGAAGCGGTAGCGCACTCTCGGCGGCAGATCCCGGATCGTTCGGATGTCCCATCATTATGCTTGCTGGGCTGAATCCAGCTTCGACCAAAAGTCGCGATTCGCGTGTCCCCTCGCCAGGAGCAGCTGTCAGATCCGGCGGCTGCGTGTTAGCTGGCCGCATGGTCGTGGTTCAGGCGGTGGCTGGGCGATAGTCCAGGCCATCCGGGCCAGGTACGAGGACGGCGGCATACCTCTTGTCGGCGGTGATGTCATGAGCCTCGTCGACTTCGAAGCCGATGACGGCGCGCTGGAAACGCATTTCGGCGTATACGGCAGCGGCGATGTCGGCGAGCCACTGGTCGAGCCCGGCCCGCCATGCCAGCGAAGCAGGACCGCTGTGTTCGTCGAAGGGATAGCCGCCGATTCTGCACTCTACCCGGGCCAGCGCACCCAGCGGCAGGTAGAGCTCCAGGGTGTCGACGTCGTCATGCCGGTATACGAACCCGCCGCAGACAACTCGTGCCCCGGACGGCAAGGTCAGCATCCCGTGTAGGTGACCATGCGCGTGAAGCGCCGCCGCACTGAGTTCGACATCCACGAATCCCGCCGCATCGACCCTGCGTGCGCGGCTGCCCTGGATGGCGGCGGCACGCCACACGGACCGGACTGCCCGGTCGAGGTTGTCATCGTCAGCGGCGCCGAGCACCAGGCAGAGTTCGTAGAACCCGCCTGTCCAGTTCTCGTCGTCGTCCATGTCGTCCGCAACGCCCACTACAACAAGATCCCCGATTCGCCGGTCGACTGCACCTCATTACCCGAGCCCAAAATCCAGCTCGCCCGCCGGCCGAGGCCTGATGACCTGCCTATTGCTTTGTGGATCATCCGAATGCCCGCGGCCCGCGGACCCGAGTCGGCCGTCACGCCCCGTTGCACGCGCTCCGCCGTCCTGCGCGAGGACAGCGGCATGTGAGTGCGGCTGATCTTGCAGTCCCTCTATCTCACAATCAATGGCGAACGGGAGGACTGCATTTCTCGATCCGCCCAGTTACGCTGACGAGCCTCGCCCGGCAAGGAGTGCTCCCCGTTGACGAACCTGCTCATCCCGGCCGACATGGTGGGTGTGCTGCGAATCCCCGACGTGGCTGTGTCTACCGGCGAGCATGGCGGCGTGTGGTGCGATCGGACGTGGGGCCGATGGCGCTGGAGCCGCAGGTATGTCGTACGTCTGCCCTACGACACCGCCGCGGCCGCCAGACTCCGTAAACGCGCCGTGCTCACGCGCTTCAACGCGGTTTTCGGCGCCGGCTACATCCTTGTCGTGGCCTGGGATTTGTTTCGCCCTGACCGGTCGCGGTGGTCGTTTCCATGGCCGCTGGCCATGCTCGCCGGCCTTGTCGTATTGTCGTTTCTCGGCGACCGCTGGAATGCCGCGCCGATACCGTCTCGGACCGGGCGCGGCGACCTCTACCTGCCAGGCCTGCCGCCCGCCGTGGCTCAGCTCTGGCTTGAGTGCAACCCCAGAGTGCGAGCCGTCGACCGTAAGCCGACCTACCGGCGTTGGCCACCGTGGGCTTACATCGCAGGGGCAGTGCTCTGCGTCGTCATCGCCTTCGGCCTGCTGGAATGGCTGTTCAGCGGCGCCGACGTTCCCGTCGAGATTCTGTTCGTACTGCCTGCTCTCGCGCTCACCGCGCTGAGCCTGGCCTACTTGGCGCTTCCTACCGGGCACAGACGTCTCAGCGACGACTCGTGAACAACAAACACGGAAAGTGACTGCCGACCGAGGCCGGCGCGCGATGACAGCGGCAGATGAGGATGCCGTCCACGAGCCCAGGAAGGCAGCCGGCGCGGCCTTGCTACGTCGCGCGACCATGAGTAACGGACGATACGTGGCCAAGGGTGTTCCGGTGGCTGCCGGATACGGGACAACGAGGCGCGCCAGTGGCGGGGCGACCTCAACGAAGCGTGTCCGGACGAGTTGCTCGAGAGGATTCGCGATGATCGGGCACCGCAACGAAGATATTTGTCTGATGTATACCCGGGCTCCTCGTGGTAATTTGCTCCACCATGGATGAGGAGGAATCGCACGGCTCCGACACGGCCCGGCGAATCTGCGTGGGCATTGCGACGTACGACGATTTCGACGCGACCTGGTTCACCATTCAGGCGATCCGCCTATACCAGCATGCGCCCGGTGTGATGATTAGCTTTGTGGTGGTTGACAATCATCCTGAAGGCCCCGAGTCTGCTGCTTTACGAAAACTTGAGCTATCAATCCCTGAGCTGACGTACGTTCCTTTCTCTGCCTTTTCGGGAACCGCGGTTGTCGACGTCGTATTTCAGCATGCCGACGCCGAGGTCGTATGCTGCTTGGACAGTCACGTTGCGCTTGCGCCGAACGCCCTGGCCGTCATGAACGACTGGTTCGCCGACCACCCGAGGAGCCTAGACCTGCTCCAAGGCCCGTTGTTGAATGAGGACCTGACTGTCGCGTCAACCCACCTACAACGGTGTTGGGGGTCGGGAATGTTCGGTACGTGGGCGACGGACGAACGAGTGTATTCAGCCGATCGGGAACCCTTCGAGATCGACATGCAGGGCCTGGGCTTCTTCGCTTGCCTCAAAAGTACCTGGCCGAAACTAAATCCGCGCCTCCGGGGATTCAGCGTAAACGAAGGTTACCTGCACGAGAAAATTAGAAAAGGCGGCGGTCGGGTGCTGTGCCATCCCGCACTCGGGTGGCTTCATCGTTTCGCCAGGCCGAGGGGCATCCCCTACCCAAATTCCCTACTCGATCGGGCCCGCAATTACTACATCGCGTGGCGGGAAATCGGATGGGATCCGGTGTCGATAGACCGACACTTCACCGATCTGCTCGGAGACGAAGCGGAAGCGGCCACGCTACTGAGCTTCGCCCGCCATCAAGCCAACAATCCGACCGGCTTCTTCGACGGTGTCGTGTGCCTCGCGCGCGACGGCCGCGACTGCGGTGCCCACCACCACCCCGCCAGTCTCTCCTGGCGAATCGAGAAGCTCGGCGAACGGGCCGAGGAACTTGCGGAAGTGGAGACCACGTGGCTCTTCGCGTCCGCCTTGCGATACTCGGTCGGACGCGGCTATCGGCATCTGCTGATAGTCGGCGCGGGCAGCGGGACGTCGGACGACGTACTTAATCGCCTGGACCCATCAGTACTCGAACGGGAGCGTTGGGACTTGTGCGTCGTACACAGCGGGGAGGACATCGCGACGTCTGAGCGTTCCGGATCCAAAAGCTCAGCAGAGCTGAAGCTATCTGCGCTCGCTGGGCTTGCGATTACCCGCAGGGCTATGCTCGAGATCCTGGAAGACCTACCCGCCGGGCGGGACGGCATCACGGCCTTCATCGCCCATTGGGGGTCTCTCGAGCGCTACCTGGCATCGACCCTGACAAATTTCCAGGTCGTGACATTGGCCGTAGACGAACTCGACGGGCCCGCCCCGATTACGGCTACGCACCCGCCGTCGATCTTCCGTATCCAGACGATCGGGATGGCGGCTGCGTCGGCCGCGATAGTCGTCCTCACCCTGACCTCCTGTCGGTCCGAAACACCAAGCCCGACACCGAGCTTTAGCCGAGGCGGCGACGTCATCCCGACGATGCCTCCGCCACTGGTGGAACCGACGAGTAACCATCGAGGGATCGACCTTCCCCCAGCGGCGACCACCACGAGGCCGCCAGCTCCACCCAGCCTGTCACCCAGCGTCAGCCCTCACCGATCCCGCTGAGAGTCAGGGGACGAACGCCGTGACCTCCAAAATCGATGCCGCCCGGAAGCGGATACCCGTAGCGGAGAAGCCGAAAACCCGCACCAACCTCGTGCAGCTTGTAACCGTTCTGGCAGCGCAGACGGCGTTCATTACAGGTCTACTCTATTACTTCGGGCAGGCGACGAAGTCGGCGATGTACGGCTACTTCGGCGTCGACAGTTCCCTTGTTGAATTCTCGACTGCCGATTACCTTGCCGCGACTCTGCGACCCGCCTTCGCACCCATCCTGCTAGTGAGCCTAGCGGTCGGCGCGGCCGCTTTCGCCGCCAATCACATTCAGCATACGCGGCTGTGGGAAAACCCCGAGTCTGCGCGCATGTCACGCGTCGCATTTGTGTTAATGGCGGCACTTTTTCTCGTGTTCGGCCTCGTGGTGACAATCGGGCTCGTGCCGCTGGCCAGCCCCAACTGGGTCAAGCCATTTTTTATTTCCGTCGGGGCATTCGTTCTCGCCAGCGTCGTCCGGAGCTTCCCAACCGTGTCACAGCAGGTGAGTCTGGCCGTAGCAGCCAGCCTGACTTGCGCCGGCCTTTTATCGACCCTCGCGTCTTGGGCCCTCTACGCCAACCATGCCGGCGTGTCCGACGGCGCGGCAATCGCCGGAAATTTGCCCTACCGGAGCCAGGTCGGCCTCTACAGTCGGGACCACCTGGCGATAGCCGGACCTGGCGTCAACGTGGTGAATCTACCCGCGTCCAGCGGTCCCTATCGCGTCCGATACGAGGGTCTGCGTTTGCTCACCCGCACCAAGGGCGGCAATCTGATCCTGCTCCCGGCTGGCTGGCGTAAAGGAAGAGATCCCATATACTTCATCAAGGACGATAACCAAGTACGTCTAGAAATAATCGCCCCGTCCAGAGTCGGCTCCTGAAACTTCCCGGCAATGCATATGTCGGGTTTGCCGTTGAGATGCGGGATCCTGTCGGACAGGGCGCAGCCGAAGCGGGAACCTTTCATAGACAGAGCCGTTGGGCTCTGTCTATCGGCGCACTATCGTCGGCAAAAGAGCATGCCGGTGCCAGCATGTTGGCCACGTAGCGTGACGCCATTGGCGGGATCATCTCGTATCTCGCCGTCGCTGAGGTAGGTGATTGGCCGCACAACGTCGTACTTGAGTTCGTACCCCCGCCCGTCGGCCGGGGGTGGCGCGCCGGTGGCGGCCAGCGTGGGTGGCGCGAGTTCAAGGCGGTGTAAGACGGGCTTTATTCGCAGCCGTCGTCGATCGTCTCAACCTCGGCCAGGGTGGCGGGGTCGATGCCGTGCTTCGCGGAGGACGACGTCCCGTTCGGCTGCGGTCGCGACGTAGAGGCGCTGGTCGCCGCCCCGGATCTCGATCTATTCGTGCAACCCGGTTCCCAGGTCGATCTCCACGGTCTCGACCTGCCAGCCGTTGTCCGCGAGAACGGGCGACATCTGTCCAGTGACTCTTCCCGGTG
>NZ_JOJL01000078.1 GCF_000721705.1 Actinoplanes subtropicus | reverse complement strand
CCGCGGCCCCCACCCCGGCCTGCACGGCCCCGGGCCCGGCCCGCACGGCCTCCGTCCCGGCCGAGCGCGAGGCATTTGCCCCGGACAGCCATTCCACGGCCTTTGTCCCAGGCGAGCGCGCAGAATTCGTCCAGGACGGCGACCAGCCCGCGGCTTCTGTGCCGGCCGAGCCCGCGGCTGCCACCCCCCTGCGGCGGACCACCCACCGGCTGCTGCGGGAGATCACCGACCTGATGGCGGCGACCCGCCTGAACGTCGCCCTGGCCCGCACGATGGAGCTGGTCACCGCCGCCCGCTCGGCCCCCGACGACGACCCGGCCCTGCGCGAGACCGCCGAGGCGGTGGCCGTCGTGCTGTCGGTCTTCGCCCCCTACACCGCCGAGGAGATGTGGCACCGCCTGGGCCACCCACCCGGCGTGGCGGTCACCGCCTGGCCCATCGCCGACCCGGCCCTGGCCGCCACCGAGACAGTCATCTGCGCCCTGCAGGTCGACGGCAAGCTGCGCGACCGCCTGCACGTCCCGCCCGACATCGACGAGGCGACCCTGACCGCCCTGGCCCTGGCCTCCCCGGCCGCGGCCGGCCTGCGGGTGACCCGCACGATCGCCCGCCCACCCAAACTGGTCAACCTGGTCACCGGCTGACCAGCGGCGCGCGGGCGGGTCAGTTCGGCAGTTCCTTGGCGACCACCTTGGCCAGCTCGCGGAACGCCTTGCCGCGGTGGCTGATCGCGTCCTTCTCCGCCGGGCTCAGCTCGGCGTTCGTCTTCGTCTGGCCCTCGCCCAGGAAGATCGGGTCGTAGCCGAAGCCGCCCTCGCCGCGCCGCGACCGCAGGATCGTCCCGCGCTGCTTGCCCTCGACCAGGTGCTCGCGACCGTTCGGCAGCACGAGCGCCGCGGCGCAGACGAACGCCCCGCCCCGCTGCCCTTCCTGGACATCCGAGATCTGGGCCAGCAGCAGCTCGAGATTGGCGTTGTCGTCGCCGTGCTTGCCGGACCACCGGGCGCTGAACACGCCGGGCATCCCGTTGAGCGCGTCGACCGCGATGCCCGAGTCGTCGGCCACCGTGGGCAGCCCGGTGCGCTTGGCGCCCTCGCGCGCCTTGATCAGCGCGTTTTCGCCGAAGGTCAGGCCCGTCTCGGGCACGTCGGGATAGCCCTCGAAGTCGGACAGGCCGACCAGCGCGACCCGCTCGGCGCCCAGCGCCAGGTCGAGGATGCGCTGGAGCTCCAGCAGCTTTTTCTTGTTCGCCGTGGCGAGCAGCAGTTTCGCGCTCATGAGGCCAACGCCTTCTGCTGGGCGGCGGCCAGGTCGGCGCAGCCGGCGACGGCCAGGTCGAGCAGGACATCCATCTGGTCGCGGCGGAACACGCCGTTCTCCCCCGTGCCCTGCACCTCGACGAAGTCACCGTCGCTGGTGCATACCACGTTCATATCCACGTCGGCGGCGGAATCCTCGACATACATCAGGTCGAGGCGAGGCTCGCCGGCCACGATGCCGACGCTGACCGCCTGGATCGACCGGTGCATGACCGTCTCGACCTTGCCGGCCAGGGCCTTGCGCTCGGCCAGCCAGGTCACCGCGTCCACCAGCGCCACATAGGCCCCGGTGATCGCGGCCGTGCGGGTGCCGCCGTCGGCCTGCAGGACGTCGCAGTCGAGCACGATGGAGTTTTCGCCGAGCGCCTTGAGGTCGATGCAGGCCCGCAGGCTGCGCCCGATCAGGCGGGAGATCTCCTGAGTGCGGCCGCCGACTTTGCCCTTGACGCTTTCCCGGTCGCCTCGGGTGTTGGTGGCGCGGGGAAGCATCGCATACTCCGCGGTGACCCAGCCGAGGCCGGAGCCCTTGCGCCAGCGCGGGACGCCCTCGGTGACGCTGGCGGTGCAGAGCACCCGGGTGTCGCCGAACTCGACAAGAACCGAGCCCTCGGGATGGATGCTCCACCGCCGGGTGAGGGTCACGGGTCGAAGCTGGTCGGCCGCTCGGCCGTCGGGTCGCGCCATGCCCCAAACCTTATTCGTTCGCCGGCGGCCGCGCTCAGCCCGCCCCGCCGCCGGTGGATAACCAGAGGGCCGCCCCGCCCCTGTGGACAACCAAAAGGCAGCGCTCAGCCCGCCCCGCCGCCGGTGGACAACCCGAGGCCGGGTTGAGGAGCCGCCGGCCGCAACACCGCCGACGGGCGCTGCCGGGTGATCGTCACGCCGGCGGTCGCCGCATCCGGGGCGAGGCCGTGCGCCCGCAGGAAACCGTGCACCGCCTGCGGCCAGCCGAACCGCTCGGCCCGCTCGCGAGCCGCCACACGCCGCTCCGGCTCCGGCCGCTCCATCAGCTCGCGCACGCCCTCGGCGAACGCCTCCGGAGTCCCGGCGACGGCCACCCCCGCCGTACCGATGACCTCCGGCAGCGCGCTGGAGTCGTTGACCACCACCGGCGTACCGCAAGCCAGGGCTTCCACCGCGGCCAGGCCGAACGTCTCCACCGGGCCCGGCTGCACCACCACGTCGGCGCTGGCCAGCAGCGCCGCGACCGCGGCGCGGTCGGCGATGTGCCCGGCGAAGCGCACCGGCAGCCGCGCCGCCCGGTAGGCCAGCGCGGTACGCCGGGTGCCGTCCCCGGCCAGCACCAGCACGGCCGGCACCTTCGCGTTGCGCAACGCCGCGATCGTGTCCACCGCCAGTTCGGGCCGCTTGGCCGCGGAGAGCCGGCTGGCGTAGACCACCAGCAGCTCGCCGGGGCGGGCGTAGCGGGCCCGTACGGCCGGATCGGCCTGTCGCGGGTGGAACTTCTCGAGGTCGACGCCGAGCGGCAGCTCGACCAGGTTGGGCACGCCCAGCCGGCGGAACTCGGCGGCCGCGAACGCGGTGGTGCAGACGATCGTGTCGAAATTCTCCGCCGTGCGCCGGTTGAGCCGGTCGGCGAGCGCGTCGCGTTTCGGCATGCCCCAGACGCCGAGCAGGCCGGCCAGGCTCTCGTGCGAAACCATCATCGACCCGACCCGGTGCTGCCGCGCCCACGCGCCGGTCCAGCGGAGGGTGGCCCGGTCGGAGACCTCGATGCGGTCCGGCTCGAGCTCGTCCAGCAGGCGGGTCAGCTCGCGCCGGCCGGTCATCACCCGATAGCCGCCGGTGCGCGGCAACGGGGAGCTGGGCAGCGTGATGACCCGGCCCTGGGAGGTCATCGTGTCGGAGCGCGCGCGCCCGGGAACGATCAGCACGGCCTCATGGCCGGCGCGCTGGTATCCCTCGCCGAGATTGCGCAGCGCGGTGCGGAGACCACCGGTATGCGTCGTCACGAAGTTGGCGAGGCGGACGATGCGCATGCAGCAACTCCAAGATCACGATCCGGTCGTGCAACGGGACATCGGCTGCCACCCCCGCCCCCCGGTTCGGGCTCAGAGATCGTACCGGGCGCCCGGGCGAACCACCTCAACCGGGCCCGCATAGGCGGCGGAAGCCGCATCCACAATAGATGCCTCAGAGAACCACGCAGGTATCAAATGGGTCAGCAAAAGCCGTCCGACGTCCGCCTTGGTGGCCGCCTCGCCGGCCTCGCCGCCGGTCAGGTGCAGTCCGGGCGGGTTGTCCACACCGTCCAGGTAGCTGGCCTCGCAGAGAAACAGGTCGGCCCCGGCGGCCAGCCGCAGCAGGGCCTCACAGGGGGCGGTGTCCGCCGAGTACGCGAGAATCTTTCCACCGTGCTCGACGCGTACGCCATAGGTCTCCACCGGATGGTTGACCCGGTCCACGGTGATCGAGAACGGCCCGATCGGGAAGGTGCCCGGCTGCAGGCCGTAGAAGGTGTACACGTCGTCGACCTGCTCGTTGTCCGAGCTGTACGCCGCGGAGATCCGCTCGGCGGCGCCCAGCGGCGCGTACACCGGAATGGCCGGCCGGGCCCCGGACGGGTCGTAGCGGCGAACGATCACATACAGGCAGGCGTCCAGCATGTGATCGCTGTGCAGGTGGGTCAGGATGATCGCGTCGATGCTGTTCATGTCGGTGTAGCGCTGGAGCGCCGACAGCGAGCCGGAACCGAAATCGAGCAGCAGACGGAAGCCCTCGGCCTCGACGAGATAGGCGGAACACGCCGACTCGGGGCCGGGAAAACTGCCGGCGCAGCCGAGAACGGTCAGTCGCATGCGGGTCCCTTTGGCTCACGCTGGGTCGTCGACGCCCCGCTGGACCGGTCCGTGGCAGGTTCGTCAGACCAGTCAATCACGGTGCGAAGCGTATCCCCGGACCTGCGCACCGCGTAAACGTCTGATCGATTTGTCGCTAAATCGACAACGTACATCACACCGCCCGTGACCTCGGTCATTAACGCAATTCCCGTTACGTCCGGTGAGTCGTTTGCGTTGCACAAAGTGAGGACTTCTACGGACGGAACGGAACGGAGGCAGCGTGACCACGGTCGAGCAGAACCGCAGCACGCGGACCGAGGCGGCGGAGATCATGCCGTTCGGTGGCTGGGAGATTACACCGGCACCGACCGGTTCCGATGACCGTGCGGCGCTTTTCCGCTTTCCGGCGGCTGACGACCCGGCTCCGTCGCCGGCGCGCCTTCTCACGATGGCGCTTTATGCCGCCGCGCTGGGCCTCGCGGGCGTCGGGGTCGGGCTGCGCGCAATGGTCACGGTTTTCGGCGGTACGGCGTTCTGGTACGTCCCGACGCTGTCCCTTTTCGGACTAGCGAGCGTCGCCTTGGTTGTCGGATCGTTCCTGTCGATTCACCGCCCGGCGCTGCCGTGGCTGCTGTTGCTGGGCGCCACGGCCCCACTCGCGATCGATGTGCTCATCGCGGCGCTCTACTAAGCCCAGAGCTGCCCTTCGAGGGCCTCTTCGGCGTCGTTGAGCGTGCCGCCGTACGCGCCGGTCGAGAGGTACTTCCAGCCACCGTCGGCGATGACGAACGCAACGTCGGCGCGCCGGCCGTCGCGAACCGCCTCGTGCGCCACGGCCAGCGCCGCGTGCAGGATCGCCCCGCTGGAGAACCCGGCGAAGATCCCCTCCACCTCGACCAGCTGGCGGGTACGCAGCACGGCGTCCCGGGTGCCGACCGAGAACCGCCGGTCGAGCACGGTCGCGTCGTACAGCTCCGGCACGTAGCCCTCGTCGATGTTGCGCAGGCCGTACACCAGCTCGCCGTAGCGTGGCTCGGCGGCGACGATCTGGATGCCCTCGACCTTCTCCTTGAGGAACCGGCCGGTGCCCATCAGCGTGCCGGTGGTGCCCAGCCCGGCCACGAAGTGCGTGATCGTGGGCAGGTCGTGCAGCAGCTCCGGGCCGGTGGTCTCGTAGTGCGCCCGGGCGTTCGCCGGGTTGCCGTACTGGAACAGCATCTTCCAGTCGGGGTGCTCGGCCGCGATCTGCTTCGCCGTCGCCACGGCCTGGTTCGATCCACCGGCGGCCGGCGAGAAGATGATCTCCGCGCCGTACATCCGCAGGAGTTGGACCCGCTCGGCCGAGACGTTCTCCGGCATGACGCAGACCAGGCGGTAGCCGCGCAACTTGGCCACCATGGCCAGCGCGATGCCGGTGTTGCCGCTGGTCGGCTCCAGGATCGTGTCGCCCGGGCGCAGGTGGCCGGACTCCTCGGCCTCGCGCACCATGAACAGCGCCGGCCGGTCCTTGACGCTGCCGGTCGGGTTGCGGTCCTCGAGCTTCGCCCAGAGGCGCACCGGCGGCGCGCCCTCGTCGACGGCGGGCGAGAGCCGGGGCAGGCCGACGAGCGGCGTGCCCCCACACGCGTCCAGCAGGCTCTCGTAGCGAGCCATGTCAAGCTCAGCCTTCAGTCGAGTCAGGGGTGGTGGCGGGGGCGGTCGGACGGGGGCCTAGGAGGGCGGCCGCGGCCGCGAACCCGAGGGCCCCGCCCGCGACGGCCGGCAGGATGGTGATCGAGTCACCGTCGTTGAGCTTGGCGTCCAGGGCGCCGAGGAAGCGCACGTCCTCGTCGTTGACGTAGATGTTGACGAAGCGGTGCAGGCCGCCCTCGGGCGTGATCAGCCGGCCCTTGAGGCCGCTGTGCTTGGCGTCGAGGTCGTCGATCAGCGCGGTGAGCGTGTCGCCGGAACCCTCGACGACCTTCGAGCCGCCGGTGTAGCTGCGCAGGATGGTGGGAACGCGAACTTCGATGGCCATGACGTGAATGCTCCTGAGTAAGGGTCGAACAACGGACGAAGATCTACGGGAGTGTCGTCAGCGACACTCGTAGACCACCGCCACCGGGCTCTGCCCGAACATGTACGACTGCACCCAGCCCACGATCACACCTCTACTGTCGCATCCACGATGTTGATCTCTTCCTCGGTCACCACACCGTCCACGATGCGGAACGACCGGATCTCCTCCGAGTCGTCCTCCCGGGTCGAGACCAGCAGATAGTGCGCGTTCGGCTCGCCGGCGAACGAGACATCCGTCCGCGACGGGTAGGCCTCGGTCGCGGTGTGCGAGTGGTAGATGACCACCGGCTCCTCGTCGTTGTCGTCCATCTCGCGCCAGACCCGCAGCTGCTCGAGGGAGTCGAACTCGTAGAACGTCATCGACCGGGCGGCGTTGTCCATCGGGATCAACCGGGTCGGCAGGTCGGCGCCGATCGGGCCGGCGACCACGCCGCAGGCCTCGTCCGGGTGGTCCCGGCGGGCGTGGGCGACGATCGCGTCCACGATCGTCTGGTCGATGGTCAGCACGCGTTTCACATTACCGTGAGATTTCACCGGCCCGGATATGGCCGTGCTCACTCGGTCTCGGCTCACTCGATCTCGGGCAGCGCGTTCAGCAACGACTCCTGGAGGTAGCCCAGGTACGCGTACACGCTGAGCTGGAAGACCCGGCTCGAGCCCGGATCGTGCACCACCGCGAGCTCGAGTTCCTCGCTCAGGTCGGTATCGGCGGTGATGTCCAGCCGGGTGCCCATCGCCAGCCGGGCGTCGTTGATCGCCCGCAGCCAGGCCTCGGCGGCCTCGCCGTCCAGGCGCACCTCCCCCTCGCCCTCGTCCGGCAGGGCCGCCAGGATCGCGCCCGCCTGGTCGATCTTCCCGGTCTTCAGCTCCCCCTCGGTGTAGAGGCGGAACTCGGCCGAGTCGTCCGGGCGGTCCGGATAGATGTCCGGGAAGAGGCGGGAGACCACCGGGTCGGTGTGGTCCATCCCGTCGGTCAACAGGCCGACCACCTCACCGGCGACCTTGCGCAGCACGCGCACCTCGTCGACCGCGAAGGTGGCCACGCACTGTGTGCCGTTGCGTCGGAACATTCGCCCTCTCCCGCGGGATGCTCAGGCCCGGTCGACCGTCGCCCAGAGACCGTAGCCATGCAGCTGGTTGGCGTCCATCTCCATGCGCTCCCGGGCGCCGATGGAGACCACCGCCTTGCCCTTGTGGTGCACATCGAGCATCAGCTGTTCGGCCCGGTCGCGGCTGTAGCCGAAAAGCTTCTGAAAAACCCAGGTCACGTACGACATGAGGTTCACCGGATCGTCCCAGACGACGGTCACCCACGGGCGATCGTCGGCCGGTGCTTCCTCGATCTCCGGTGCCTCGACGGGAGCGACCTGTGGCAACGCCATGACCCCCATGTTGCCACCGGATTTGCCGCATCGGTGAACCGGAACGCCGAACCGCAGGTCAACGCGCCCTTCGTAAGGAGCGCTCCGGCGCAATAGGGTGATGACGTGAACTCCTTCGCGCCCGCTCTGCTGACCGACCAGTACGAGCTGACCATGCTCAGCGCCGCCCTCCGGGACGGCACCGCCGGCCGCAACTGCGTCTTCGAGGTCTTCGCGCGCCGCCTGCCCACCGGCCGGCGCTACGGCGTGGTCGCCGGACCGGGCCGGCTGATGGAGCTGATCAGGGATTTCCGCTTCACCGACGAAGAGATCGACTTCCTGCGCGGGGCGCAGATCGTCGACTCCGGCACGGCGGATTGGCTGGCGGGTTACCGGTTCACCGGCGACATCGACGGGTACGCGGAGGGCGAGCTCTTCTTCCCCGGTTCGCCGATCATGACGGTCTCCGGCACGTTCGCCGAGTGCGTCCTGCTGGAGACGCTGATCCTGTCGGTGCTCAACCACGACTGCGCGGTCGCCACCGGCGCGGCCCGCATGGTCACCGCCGCCCGGGGCCGCCCGATCATCGAGATGGGCTCCCGGCGTACGCACGAGGACGCCGCGGTCGCCGCGGCCCGCGCCGCCTATCTCGCCGGTTTCGCCTCCACCTCGAACCTGGCCGCCGGCCGCCGGTACGGGATTCCCACCACCGGCACCTCGGCGCACGCGTTCACGCTGCTGCACGACGACGAGCCGGCCGCGTTCGCCTCCCAGGTGGCGACCCTGGGGAAGAACACGACGCTGCTGGTCGACACGTACGACATCGCCCAGGGCATCCGGAACGCGATCGCCGTGGCCGGCCCCGACCTGCGCGCCATCCGGATCGACTCGGGCGACCTCTCGGTGCTCGCCCAGCACTCGCGCGAGCTGCTCGACTCGCTCGGCGCCACCGAGACGAAGATCATCGTGTCCGGCGACATGGACGAGTACGCGATCGCCACGCTCGCCGCCGAGCCGGTCGACATGTACGGCGCCGGCACCGCGGTGGTCACCGGCTCCGGCGCGCCCACCGCCGGCCTGGTCTACAAGCTGGTCGAGGTCGAGGGCCGGCCGGTGGTCAAGCGGTCGGAGAACAAGGCGACGGTCGGCGGCCGCAAGACCGCGATCCGCCGGCACAAGCCCACCGGCACCGCCACCGAGGAGATCATCGTCTCCCAGGGCGTGCCCGAGCACGCGCCGAACGACCGGCCGCTGCAGCGCCCGTTCGTGGCGCGGGGCGAGGTCGTCGACGCGCCGACGCTCGCCGAGTCGCGGGAACACCTGCGGCAGTGCCTGATCTCGATACCGTGGGAGGGTCTCAAGCTCTCGGCCGGCGACCCGGCCATTCCCGTCACCATCGTCCCGACCGCGTAAGGGGTTGACCGTGCCCAGAGCATTGATCATCGTCGACGTGCAGAACGACTTCTGCGAGGGCGGCTCGCTGCCGGTGACCGGCGGCGCGGCCGTGGCGGCCGGCGTGTCGCTGGCCCTGGAGAAGGCCGGCGACCGGTGGGACCACGTGGTGGCCACCAAGGACTGGCACATCGATCCCGGTAACCACTTCAGCGACCACCCGGACTACCTGGACAGCTGGCCGGCGCACTGCGTGGTCGGCTCGGGCGGGGCCGATTTCCACCCGTCGCTGGTCACCGACCGGATCGAGGCGGTCTTCCACAAGGGCGAGCACAAGGCGGCGTACTCCGGCTTCGAGGGCCACAGCGAGTCGGGCGAGACCTTGGCGGAATGGTTGCGGTCCCGGTCGGTGACCGAGGTGGAGCTGGTGGGCATTGCGACAGACCATTGCGTACGGGCGACCGCGCTGGACGCCCGTCGCGAGGGTTTCGACACGACGGTGCTGCTCAACCTGACCGCCGGGGTGGCCCAGGGCACCACCGACGCGGCCCTGGAGGAGTTCCGGACGGCCTCGGTGGCGACCAGCGGCTCGCCCATCGTTTCTTCGTAGTCCTCCTCACAACCGGGGCGCTTTGTCCGCCTTCGTCGGCCGGGCGCCCCGGAAAGGCGTTGGTTTTCTGTCGTACCCCCAAGGCAGGATGTGGGGCGGAGGTCAGGAACCGCATGCTGCTCACGCCTTACAAAGAGACCCTCGCCCTGCCGCGGATCAAGTCGCTGCTGGCCGTGGCGACGCTGGCGCGCATCCCGATCGCGGCCGCGGCAGTCGTCCTGACCCTGCATGTGGTCACCGATCTCGACCGTGGCTACGGCGCGGCCGGCCTGGTCGGGGCGGCGGTGACCATCGGCGGCTCGGCCGGCGCTCCCGTGATCGGCCGCCTGATCGACCGGCGCGGCCTGCGCCCGGCGCTGGTCCTGACCACGGTGGCCGAGGTCGTCTTCTGGGCGGTGGCGCAGGCCCTGCCGTATTGGCCGCTGCTGATCCTGTCCCTGTTCGGCGGCTTCCTGGCGCTGCCCGCGTTCGCCGTGGCCCGCCAGTCGATCGCCGCGCTCACGCCCGAGGCCCAGCGCCTGCCCGCCTTCGCCCTCGACTCGATCACCACCGAGATCTCCTTCATGTCCGGCCCGGCGCTGGGCGTGGTGCTCGCCACCGGCCCCGGCCCGCGGGTGGCCATGCTGGCGATCGGCGCCGGCATCCTGGCCTCGGGCATCGGCCTGTGGCTGCTCAACCCGCCGGTCCGCGCCTCGCACGAGACCCCGATCGAGGCCGGCGAGCGGGTGCCGCGCCGCTCGTGGCTCCGCCCCCGCTTCGTCGCCGTCCTGGCGGTCACCCTGGCCGCGACGCTGGTCCTCTCCGGCACCGACGTCTCGATCGTCGCCGTTCTCCGGGAAAATGGCGAGTTGTCCTGGTCCGGCCTGGTCATGTCGCTGTGGGCGTTCTACTCCCTGTGGGGCGGCTTCGCGTATGGCACGATGCACCGCCGCCTGCCCGCGGTGGCCCTGCTGACGCCGATGGCGGTCCTCACGGTCGCGGTCGCCCTGGGCGCTGCCCACTGGTGGCTCCTGGCCATCCTGCTGATCCCGTGCGGCGCCCTGTGCGCCCCCACGATCACCGCCAGCGCCGACGCGGTGAGCCGCATGACGCCCGCCTCGGCCCGAGGCGAGGCGATGGGCCTGCACAATTCGTCCCTCACGGTCGGCGTCGCCCTGGGCGGCCCCCTCGCCGGCCTGGCCGCCGACCGCATCGCCCCACCCTGGGGCTTCGTCACCGTCGGCGGCATAGGCCTGCTGATCGCCCTGGCCGTCCTCCCCGCCGAGCTACTACACCGCCGCCGCGCAGCCCACGCCGCGCTCCCCACCGAAGCGCCCGACTCCGCCACCCCTCCCACGGCCACCCCCGCCGCCCCGCCCACCGGCTCGCCCGCTGCACCCGCCACCGGCTCGCCCACCACGCCCGCCACAGGCTTGCCCACCACGCCCACCACAGGCTCGCCCGCTGCACCCGCC
>NZ_JOJL01000077.1 GCF_000721705.1 Actinoplanes subtropicus | reverse complement strand
CGGCCCGGGCGAGCGCTGTCAGGTTGGTTGTGCCGGCGGCGTTGGTGTCGTCGAGGAGGCGGCGCACGTCGTCGGCGGTACGGATCGCCCCGGCCCAGGTGCTGCGACTGGCGGGCATGCTGCCTCCCCTCGGTGGTGCGGGCTGCGAGGGAAGGCGCAGCAGTAGCTGTGACCTTCAGCCGTAGTTGTCACCGGGTGGTGTCCGTTGCCTGCGAGGCGGGACTGACGTTTCGGCGATAGTTGTCACCGTCTTTTTAGGGCAGTTGTCACCAGCGCAGGTATTTCAGTCGTAATTGTCACCCGTGGCACTCATTGAGGTGATCTTCGCAGACTGGTGACTCGTCTTGATCATGCGCGTGCATTTCGGGGTTGCCGAATCTGGCCACGTAGTGCCAGACGTGTTTGAGGGCTTGCTCGTCGAACCGGCCGGTGCGGGATGCGTCGCCGAGGATGCGAGCATCGAGACGGCCGGCGCGGGCGAGTGAGACACCGAGGTCGACGAACTCGGGACCTCGGTAGTGGGGGTGGCGGCGTAGTTCGGTCGTGGTCAGGGTGAAGCCGTCGTGCCATTCGATCGGGCACGGCAGCTGCGTGGCGGCGGCCTCGACGGGGGTGGCCTGGTAGCAGGGGTCGAGGACGAGGGCTTCAACGTCGCGGGCTAGGTCGACCACGCCGTGCACGTGGGCCTCGATGTAGTCATCGAGCGGGTCCCTGTTGTCCGCCTCTGCCATCGCGATCAGGGTCGACAGTCGGGACGCGACGCCGAAATGGGCGGGTTCGGCGGCGCTGTCCGGGTAGCAGAACGTGACACGGGGCAGCGTGTGCGGGGCGAGGCGGAGGTACGCGGAGCCGAATCGCGGTGAGCCACCGACCCGGCGCCCACGGAAACTCAGCGATCCGTATTTGGGCCGGTCCGCTGCCGGGCCGTGGTCGTAGGCGGCGGCGAAGATGCGGCTCTCCCACCGCCACCGGTCGCCATCGGGGTATGCGGTCAGACCACCGTTGCTGGTACCGGTCTCGAACTGCGACCGGTACACCCCTCTCGAGCCATCAATTGCAGGATCGGTGTTCCGGACACGAGTCGATCAGGATGGAAATGCAGCGTCACCCGGCAGGACGGGTCTGCTGGTTCGCCACTGGCCAGTGTCGTGACGTGGGCGATGGCGCGCTGGTGCGGGTGTTGCATGGTGGCAGTATGCAGAAATTGGCCTGACGGCGGCGAACGCAATACGAAACCGCACGGCCGCCAGCTGACCCAGGTCATCGATGCATACGGGGCGCATGAGCCGAAGCACGGTAGTTGACACCGCGGAGGCTGCCTGACCTGCGGGTTCGGTTCGGGCAAAGCACGCTTGTTGGCACCGATAAGGCGCGCTACCTGTCACCAGAGCTTCGTGGGTTTCGGTCGTCGGCGTACGAGATCCAGTGCAGAGCGGCGTCCGCCACCCGCCACGCGATGAGCGTGCGGAAGTCGGCCCCGGCGCTGCCCGTTCGGGTCAGGGGATGAAATGCACCCCGGGGAAGGCCGGGTTCGTGCCTTCGAGCAGGGGTTGCCTGCGGTGGCGTAGGTGCAGGTCGAAGAAGGCGAGCGGGTACGTCTGCTGGATTTTCACCGCCAGGTTCGGGTTGAACGTGCCGATCCAACCGGCCAGGTCTTGGTCGCTCATCCCGGTGAGCCGGGCTATCTGGGGCAGTAGCCAGACCGCGTCGGAGTACGAGATTTCGGTGCCGCCGTCGATCTGCAGGTTGCGGCGCCAGCCTCGCAGGTGGGTCCAGAACTCGGCGGCGCTGGAGTCGGCGGCGCGGGTGAAGGTCGCGGTCATCATCAGGAATGGCCGGTCGACGTCGGTGGTGATCGGTGGCTGGCATTGCATCGGGCCGTCCAGGCTGAGCCCGGCCCGGATCCGCTGGTCGCCGATCATGGCCAGGGCGGTCGCGGTGCCGCCTTTGGAGTAGCCGAACATGCCGACGCGGCGCAGGTCGAGGATCTCGGCCAGCCCCTCCGGCAACCGTCGGTGTTCCGCGTCGGGGTTATGGCCGGCGGCGAGGTCCTCGATGCGGTCGAGGACGAACGGGATGTCGTCGGCGTGGTCCCAGGGCGTGGTCGGCAGGTCGTCGTCGGGGACGGCGAGGCGGCCGTCGGGGAATTCGATGAATGCGTCGTTCGGGGTGTCGACGGTGACCACGACGTAGCCGTGGCTGGCCAGTTCCTGCACGATGATGGTGGTTTCGGAGCGGTGCCCGTTGGAGCCGTGGGAGAACACGATGACGGGCCGCCGGCCGAGTGCTCGCAGGGCCGGTGCTGCCTCGCGGCCGGCCGTGAGCGGCGCCGCGGCGACGTTGACCGGGAGGTCATTGTCGGCGAGCAGGCCGCGTAGCGGGGCGTCCTGCAGCCACACCGCTGCCGGATAGCGGCGGGCGTCCGGTGTCGCGGGGTACCAGACGCTCGCCATCAGCTCGCGGTAGCGACCGGGACCGGCGACGGGGTCCGGGCGGGACGTGTCGATCAGATGCAGCGACACGGTGCCGAGCCGGTACGGCCCGGTCGGCGCGGGCAGCCTGAGGCGGGGCCGGCTGAGGCTGGGCCGGCTGGCCGCCGCCGACGCCGACGCGAGGCCGGCTCCGGCGAGCGGCCCGGCGGCCCCGGCGGCGAGGGCGGCGGCGAGCAAGTGTCGGCGGGTCAATGCGGTGGTCATCGGTCCTCCGGGGTGTCGCTGGTCTCGACTCGGGCGATGAGCTGTTTGAGGCGTGCGATCTCGTCGGCGAGCGCGGTAGTGCCGGCGGGGGTCAGGGTGATCCAAGTGCGGCCGCGGCGGCCTTCGTAGCCCTTCTCGACCTCGATCAGGGCGGCGGCTTCGAGCACGCTCAAGTGCTTGGAGAGGTTGCCGGCGGTCAGGTCCAACTGAGTACGCAGATAACCGAACTCGACCCGGCGGCCCTCGTGCGCGATGGCGAGGATGCCCAGCCGGACCCTCTGGTGCACCACGTCGTCCAACCCGGTGATCGGGTGTGCGGCGTCCGGATCGGGAGCGTCGATCATGACGTTCACCGGTGCCGACGACCGGCCAAGGCGAACCCGGCCGCACCCAGCAGCAGCACGGTCGCGCTGATGACCTGGCCGGGCACCCAGTACGTCCGGGTGTTGCCGCCGTTGCCGATCCAGCCGAAGTTGATCGGTACCAGTACCACCGCCAGGTAACCGACAGTGAAGGCGAACAGCGCGACATTGCGTTCGAGCCGGGCGAGGACCAGCAGCGCGATCCCGATCATGCCCCACGGCCCGATCAGGCGATCGACGAACAGCACCCACGACGGGGTCGGCTGCGGGTTGGCCGGCAACGCCCGGCCCGCCCAATAGATCCTCTCCGCCACCCAGGCGGCGGTGAACAGCAGCGTCGTCACGGCGCCGGTGATCGCGTACGGCATGACCCGCGCGCCGAGCCCGCGCGCTCGGGCGACCCGGATGTAGGAGTAGGCGATCGCGGCGTAGGCCAGCAGGAGAACCGGGGGCCAGTAGTACAGCACGCCCTGACGCGAGAATCGGCAGACATGCTCGGCTGTGCAGTGCACCGACATGAAGTGCACGTCGAACCAGATACCCAGGTACGTCACCACGGCCAGCACCAGCAGCGTGACCCAGGTCAGCCGCTGATCGAGGCGCACCCGGCGGGCCAGGGCATGCACGTCCGACAGCAGCTGGCGGGGATCACCGTTGGCGGGAAGCGAGTCGGTAGTCATGCCAATAGGTTTCCACAGCAAACCTGTCGGCGCTAGTGCTCAGCAGAAAGGAGATCGCTGCCCGACGCGCGATACCACCGCCTACCGATGCGCACATCTGGCCGCGACCCGAGCGTCGACCGGGCACTCCCGGCAATCCAGCGCGAGTGGCGGAGGCGAGGCTGCCGGTCGGCGGCTGCAAGAAGATCAGGGCGCTCGGCGGTGACAACACGCCTGCCTACGTGACAACTACCGCGCTTCGGCTCAGCGCAGACGATCACGGCAGTGGACGATCGGTGACAACTATCGTCGAAAAGTGACAACTAAGACTGAAAGTCACAGTAGCAGTGGTACGTGCTGACCAGCGATTCGCGGGCGCCTATCGAACGCATGTTCTAAGCCGACTATAGGTGCTATGCCGCCAGGCTGCACCACCCAATGGCTGAGCGTGACGGTTGGCGGATGTCGAGTGCGTCATTCGGCGGTACGTACGCCGCTGTCGACGGGGCCGGTGAGCCGAAGCGCCGTGGTTGCCGCCCAGGCCCTGACCTGATCTCGTCACCCGCGTTTGGCTGGAAATCACCTCGCGGTGGCCGCGTCCGATCATCTAGAGTGGGTCTGCCGAGTCAGATGCACTCTTGGGTGAAGATGACGATGTGGTGGCGTGGTGCTCGGATGGTGATCGGACGTCGGGACACGGTGCAGCACTATGCGACACCCACCGGCACGCAGGCCCCCACTCGGCGGCATGCTAGAGTCGTTCCTCGCAGGGCCGGGGAGTAGCAAAACCCCTGGACCTGCGGATACGCAACCGCGACCCCGTGGACGCACCAGTACGCGTGGTCACGGAGAGTAGTTGTACGAGCGCCCGTAGCTCAATGGATAGAGCATCTGACTACGGATCAGAAGGTTAGGGGTTCGAGTCCCTTCGGGCGCGCAGCACGATCAAGGCCGTGACCAGCGGAAACGCCGGTCACGGCCTTGATTCTTTCCCAGAGTGTGCCATGATCTTCCACGATGTGGGAGCGTGGTGCTCCGATGGTGCTCCGTTGTCGATGTGCTGTTTCGGCGGGGTCCGTGCCGATGGGTGCTGACCAGTGCTGATGCGGACCGCGCTGTCTCGATCATGGTCGAGGTCCCTGTCGACCGACTGTCGATCACTATCCACTGTGGACGCTCCGGTGGATCTTCTTCGCCAGTTGCGGAGGGGCTGGGCAACCTGGACATCAACACCGACGCTGTACTTGCCGGAAATGCCATCCGGGCTGGTCAGGCGGCTTGATCGTACTCGTGCAGGATGCCGCCGAGGCGGTCGCGTCGATGGATGTTCAGGTGGGCGAGCCGGTCCGGGTCGGTGATCGGCTCGGGTAGCAGGGCCAGCGGTCGGGCGTTGGCGATGCCTTGATGAGGTCGGTGGGTGTTGTAGAAGGCCTCGTACTCGCGTAGCGCGTGCAGCAGGTGTCGCTGGTTGAGGATCAAGGTCCGGTCGAGCAGTTCGCGTCGGCAGGTCCGTACCCAACGTTCCATCACCGCGTTCGTCCGGGGCATCCGGACGCCGCTGAGCACGATCTCGATCCCCGCGTCGGCCAGGATCGTGTCAAACAGGGCCGGGTACTTGCCGTCCCGGTCGCGGATCAGGTATTCCACCCGGCACCGCGCGTCCTCGAGGTCCATCACCAGGTTGCGGGCGGCCTGGGTCACCCACGCCGCGCTCGGGTGCGCGGTGGCGCCGAGGATCCGGATCCTGCGGCTGGCGTGTTCGATGACCGCGAGGACGTACAGCCTGGTGCCGGTGAGGGTGATCGTCTCGAGGAAATCCGCGGCCAGCAGCGCCTCGGCCTGCGAACGCAGGAACTGCGCCCAGGTCGTGGCCGCGCGGTCCGGGGCGGGATCGATCCCGGCTTCGCGCAGGATCTCCCAGACCGTGGACGCGGCGAGCTTGATCCCGAGGGTGAGTAGTTCCCCGTGCACCCGCCGGTATCCCCAGGACGGGTTCTCCGCCACGAGGCGCAGCACCAGCGCCCGGATCGAACGGACGGTGCGTGGCCGTCCTCGCCGGCGGGACGCGACGCGCTCGCGTGGCGGCGGGCGTGCAGGTCACGGTGCCAGCGCAGCACAGTGTCGGGCCGCACCAGCAGCCGCAGGTTCTGCAACGCCGGCCTGGGCAGCGTGCTGAGCAGCGCAGCCAGCCATGCCCGGTAGGCCGGTTCGAACCGGACCCGCTGCCCGCCGAGCTGACGGTGCAGCACCGCCAGCTGATGCCGCAAGGCGAGGATCTCCGCATCTTTGTCGCGGTCGCTGCCGGGCAGCAGCCGCAGCAACGCGAACGCGTTCGTGAATCCCAGGTATGCCAGTCGCAACAGCATAAGACAGCATCATCGTGTGGTCACCAACGACGAGGGCCATCAGGACACCGAGACTCGACGAACCAAAATTGCCCTCGCCTGCCGGAACGCCCTCTGACCAGTACGGACGTAGTTATCGGCAAGTACAGGCATGAGCGTGTGCCTGCTTATGGTCGTGTGCCAGAGCGGGGTCGCGCAATTCGACCGTTCCGCTCGTCGGGCAAAGAGCCGGCGCGATAGCCAGTCGACGGCTCGGACCCAGCCGTACCCACCGACCACCATTCGCATCCGGATCACGGAACAACTGCGTATGACTTGCCGCTTGATCGATCGGGAAGCTACCGTCCTGATGCTTGACGGCGCCCTCGCTCGGCGGAGCATCTCTACCGATGCTCCGCCGAGTCGCGTCATGGCTGCTGTGTTGAGCACGCAGCGGCAGAAGCGGACGTTGTTGGCGCCGAGCTGCATCTGCCGGCGGCACGCCAGCATGATCGAGCGCCCTCATCTCGGCTACTCAGGGCCCCGTCGACAGCACGGACGTATCACTCTAGGTAGCCGATGAGTCCCGCCTTTCGACGTCCGCTCAGCGGTCAACCCGACGATATTGACCTTGCGGAAGTGCTGCGCGAGTTCGGCCTGACCGACCCCGACGGCGACCTGGTCCGCATCGGCGGCCCGCGCCCCGACCGAAGGTGATTGCCTGATCAACTGCCCGAGCGCTACGCACCGTGGCGGCTTCCCCCTTGGGCTGACGAACTCGCTCTGATCGAATACGCGACGCTGCCAGTCCCTGCGGTGGTCGGTGGTGGCGGTGCCAGTCGGTGATGAACGCGCACGCCTGTGCGAAGGTGACCGGCACGACCCGCAGGCTCACCCGCCCATCCCGTCTTCGTTGGCGGGCAGGTGCGGGTTGAGTCGGGCGATTACTGGTGGAGTGCACATATTCCGGGTGTGCGGTATTCCTGAACGATCGCCACGCGGGCCTGGCCGGTTCGGCCAGTCCCGCGTGGCCACTGTCAGCAGGACGTCAGGTGCTCGAAGATCTTGGCGGCGAAGGCTCGGGTCACGCCGGAGATGAGGCCGGCGATCGCGGCGACGGTGATCTTTTCTTGCCAGGTCTTCTCGGGGCTCTGAGGTGTCATGGTGCGCTCCCGTCACGGGGTTCGGGCGGGAGGAGCCGGCCGGTTCTCCCTGGGACGCCTCCGAGGAAAGCTCCTGGTCGGCACGTTCGGCATCGGGTTGGAAGGAAGCCGAAGGGCTCGGTCGTCCCTCAACCGGGTCAGCAGCGGCAATGGCCCCGGGCTTGTGCCGCGTCCTACGCTGGTTCAGTCGGGTTCGGTGGATCCCACCGAAGGGTGTCGGGATGGGCAACGCGAGTTCCCGGGCGGGTAGTGGCGGCCCCGACCCGGAGCGGGTGCAGACGCTGCCGGAGTTGGCGCTTGCCCTGAATTGGTTACGCGGTGCCCGTTCGTACAAGGAACTGGACAAGGCGGCCGCGGTGCGCGGAGGACTGCCCGCCTCAACGGTTAGCAACATGCTGAACGGCAAGTCGGTGCCCGGGCGCGACACCGTCGTCACCTTTCTGACCGCGTGCGAGCTGAGCCTCGATGCGCAGGTCCCGTGGCTGGCAGCCTGGGAACGAGTGTCCACCAGTCATCTGCGGGCTCCGGCCGGTGCGGTGCGGGTACGGGAGGCCCTGCCGCGGCGGCTGGGGGTGCACGCCGCGATCCAGATCAAGGGGGCGGAAGGCGAGCTACCGCCGTACGTGCCGCGGGACCTGGACGCTGACCTGCGCGCGGCGGTCACCGCATCGGCGGACTCGGGCGGGTTCGTGCTGCTGGTCGGCGGCTCGTCGGTGGGAAAGACCCGGGCGCTGTTCGAAGCGGTTCGCGACGACCTGGCCGAATGGTGGCTCCTCCATCCCGCCGACACGGCGGCGCTGGAGGCCTTCGCCGCCCAGCCGACGGTCCGCACGGTGGTGTGGCTGGACGAGTTGCAGCGCTACCTCGATCATCCAGGCGGCTTACCGGTCGGCGTCCTGCGGACACTGTTGACCGCCGGTGTTGTGGTGGTGGCCACGCTGTGGCCCGACGAGTACAACACCCGCACCGCGCCCCGCATCCCCGGCCAACCAGACCCGTGCGCCAACGACCGGGAACTACTCCGCCTGGCCCGCATGGTCAGCGTGCCCGAGGTGCTCAGTCGCGACGAGCGCCGGCGCGCCGAGACGCTAGCCGCCGACCTGCGCGTCCGCACTGCCCTGGACACTCCGGACGCCGGGTTCGCGCAGGTGATGGCCGCTGGGCCAGCGCTGGTCAACCACTGGGAGAACGCCCCCGCGAACCAGTGCTACGGCAAAGCGGTCATCACCGCCGCGCTCGACGCCCGCCGCGTCGGCGCCACCGCGCCCGTCACCCGCGAGTTCCTGGACGCCGCAGCACCCGCCTACCTCACGCCCGCACAGCGGGCCACCGCCCCCGCAGACTGGCTTGACCACGCCATGGCGTACGCAACAACACCCTTGCACGGCGCGGCGTCCACGCTCGCCCCCGTGCCGGCCGGGATGGGCCGCATCGGTGGGTACACCGTCGCGGATTACCTGTACCAACACGCCCGAGGCGTCCGGCGCGCCGAGCAACTGCCCGACAGAGCCTGGCAGGCCATGCTGGACCACCACGATCCCAAAGACGCGTTCCACCTCGCCGAACATGCCCAACGACGCGGCCAACATCACTACGCCGAAGCATTCTACCGATTCGCCACCGAGGGCGGCGACGAGATCGGGGCTGTCCGGCTTGCCTTGTCCCTTGCTGACCGGGGCCGAGCCGCAGATTCGGTCGGTGTCCTGCGCGCCCACGCTGGCGACGAGGTGGGGCTCAAGTTGGAAGTAGGGATCGAGTTGCTGGCTCGCCAATTGCTTGGTAAGGGCGAGGTGGAGGGAGCGGTTGCGATTCTGCGCTTTGGCGCTGAGGCTGGCAATAAGCGCTCTTCGGAGGAACTGGGTCACCTCCTCGCACAGCAGGGTCAGATAGAGGAAGCGATCGAGGTGTTGCGGCCGCACGCGGACGCGGGCAGCGATGCCGGCCTGCTGGACGCCCTCCTGGCCAAGCAGGGTCACCTCGACGAACTGCGACAGCGTGCCGAGGCCGGTGATGAGGTGGCGGCCGTCTGCTTGGCTCGGCAGGGCCAGGCTGAGGAAGCGATAGTCTTCCTCCGTCAGCGCGCGGACGCAGGTGCATGGAACGCACCCCTTCGGCTGGCCGACCTCCTGGCCGAACAGGGCCGCGTCGAGGAAGCAATTGCCGTGCTGGGTGAGCACGCTGCTGCCGGGAACGGCTACGTCGCCGAACGACTCATTGACCTGTTGGTCGAGGAAGGGCGCGTCGAGGAAGCCATTGACTTTCTCCGGCCCCGCGCCGACGCCGGAGGATGGATCGACGCCGCCCGACTCGCAGGACTGCTGGCCAAGCAGGGCCACGTTGAGGAACTGCAGCAGCGTGCCGACGTTGGTGACAGCATTGCCCGCATCAACCTCGCCCACTTGCTGAAAACCAGGGCCGCATCGAGGAAGCGGTCGCACTGCTGCATCCACACGCCGACGCTGGCGACGTCACCACGGCCGACTGGCTAGCGCGCACGCTGGCCGAACACGGTCGGATGCAGGACGCGATTGGGGTCCTCCGTCCACACGCTGACGCAGGCAGTGACCTCGCGGCCGGACAGCTCGCTAGCCTGCTGGCCCAACAGGGCAACGTCCAAGAATTGCGCGAGCGTGCCGACGCCGGAGATCCGAATGCCGCCGATCGCCTGGCGGGCCTGCTAACCGAGCGGGGCGACGTCGATGAATTGCGTCAGCGCGCCAACGCAGGGGATCAGATCGCAGCCACCCGTTTGGCGGGCTTGCTGGCTGAACGAGGCGACATCGACGAGTTGAAGCTGGAAGTAGCTGCCGGGACCCCTCACGCAGCAGAACTGTTGAGATCGTTGACCAATATGGCGCAAGAGGGACCTATCGCAAGTCGAGATAGCGCTGGCGGTAGGTGACAACTAAAGGTCGTTTCCAGCGCGTCTACCAGGTACTACACCTCAGAAACAGTGCCCGCAGGGCTCGTATACCGGTGGAGGACAGATATTCCTCGGCGGCACCATTCGCTCATCTTGACCGGGCTGCTCGGCCACATCGAGGCCGTTCCACATTGGCTTCTCCTTTGCTTCAGTGCGCTCGATCGGGTGCTGGACTGGTGGTCGGCCGACAGCGAAGAGGATGGATGAGTGGGCCCGCCGATCGGGTGCGTCGGAGTGACCCGGGGAGTGATCCTGGGTATGGACCGCGGCCGTCTGCGCTGGTCGGCAGGCCGGCGGACGCGACGGAAGCGCTGCGGCAGATGCCGGAGGGGGACGCCGGCCCCGGTTCAGCTGGCGTACGCGTTCAACGGCTTCTTCCAGGCCCGGATCGTGGCCGTGCTCCTCGACGCGGAGACGGTGCCGGCCCGAGATGCGTATCCGTTGACCGAGGGCTGGTGCACCCGAGCGTTGGAGCTGCTAGCCGACCTTATCGGGTTTCAGCTGGTGCGCCGCTACTGCCCTGACCAGGCCGGCGGCGAGCCGCTGATGGAGCAGATCACTACTGCTGCGCAGTTCGAGCTGTTCACTTCCAGCGACGTAGAGGTGGAGCGGATCAGCCGCGAGATGATCAGCTTGGCCGCCGAGCTCGAGCGGTTCCTTGACGTGCTCGCCAAGGACGAGTCGGCGCTCCCCGAGCTGCGTGCTGCGGCTCGACAGTTGGCGCCGTTCGCGAACTTGATTTGGGCGCATTCGGCGGAGACTCCGGCGGCTGGTGACGATCCCGGGGGCGGGCCTCCCAGGCCCGGCTCCCAGCTGGCTGCGCGTCAACGCCTTTGGACTGAGGCACGCAGGTGGCCCCACCCCTCGGTGACAGGCAGTGGGAGCGAGGGCGTTTGCGCACTCTCCATCTGGTCGCACTCTGCTGCTTGATATGCAGGTAATCCTTGTTGATCCACAGCATGTTGGTGCTGGTGGGTCGGGCAGAGAGGTTCCTGTATGTCTTGGGGTGTGAAGTTCCACCCCGGGACCGGACACCGGAGTTTTATGCCGCGAGGGCGATGGGTGGACGATAGCAGACACGTGCTTCGCGTGGTGTCTGGTGATTGAT
>NZ_JOJL01000076.1 GCF_000721705.1 Actinoplanes subtropicus | reverse complement strand
GCGCTTTGAGTACGCGCTCGACGACCTCCGCGCCCTCGCATCACCGCGTCCGATCATCGCCGATGGCTGGGGACTTCGTCCTGAACTCGTCGCCCCGCTAATCTCGTCTCCGCGGCGCATGGTCGTCATGGTGCCCACCGAAGATTTCCGGCAGCACCAGGTCCGTCGCCTACGACGCGCTGGCGCAACTCGGTTCAACGTCAGCGATCCCGAGCTTGCTCAGCGCAACCGAATCGCACGTGACCGGCTGATCGCCGAGGACGCAGTCCGCAACGCCAGGCGGCTGAACATCCGTGTCATCGAGGTCGACGGCTCCCGTAGCGCCCAAGCCATGGCTGATCTTGTGGCCAAGCACTTCGAGGAATTCTTGCAATAGAAGTCTCGGCGGCTCCCTGATCTGCCGCGGACAACGCGCGTGACTTACCTGGCGCGCGTAGGGCACAATGACGAAATGATGGTCCCGCGCGGCGCCCGGTAATGCGGTGACGGTGGCGCCGGCGGTGGCGGTAAGGAGATTTCCACGCTGTCCGCGACTTCCATTGGTCCTCCTTCCGACGCCAGTTCTCCCGGGCGTCGACACGCTGGGTGATCAGTCGCCCGTGGCGGAGGCGGGATTCGTGCACGTCAGGTGTACGGTCAAGTTCCGGGCGCACGGGACAGGTTCATCCCGCACGCCGTATCCCGAGACCGAAGACGCCGGACGATGACTGTGCTGGACACCGCTCTGCGCAAGGCCCTCGCCGGCGCTGCCCGCTTCCTGCCGCAGCTGACGCAGCGGGCCGAAGCCGCGCTGGTTGCCGACCACCAACCCATCACGGGAACCGGAAACCTGTACGGCAACGGCGGTGCCCGGTTTTGGTTGAACGTCGCCGTCGCCCCCAACCACTCGCCCGAGACCCTCGATCCGCCCGCGTTCGTCGACGCGGCCAACGAGCTGGCCGCAGTCTTCTTCGAGGATGCGCCCTTCCATGCCGATTACTCCGGCAACCTCGAGGTGCGCCTGGTAGAAGGTGCTCCTACCGAGAACAGTTCGTGGGGCGACGCGAATACGTTGCGGATCTTCCCCAGCGGTTTGGTCATGCTCCAATGGGTGCTGCGGGCCACTCCGCTCCCGGACGGTCAACCCGGCTTCGAGCTGTCCTTGGACGAGATCGTCACCGTGCTGCGCCGTGCGTACGCGCTCGCCCACAGCCCTCAGTTCGCGGCGACCCATCGCCGCCGGCGGTGGGTCCGGCACCGATTCGACTGGCGGATGGGGCTGTCACCGTCGATCAGCGGTACCCAGGGGCCCGCCTTCTGGCGTCGCCTGAGCTCCGCGGCACCACTGCCCGAGCGGGTACCGACCCGGCAAAATCCGCATTGTCCGTTCGACGGCTACGCCGCCGCGGCGATGAGGGACCGCAAGGTGACCGACTCCGTCGAGGACACTTTCCGCCCCGCCTTGCAGGAGCTGTTCACCTCATCGGGGTTCAGTGGCAGGATCTCGCAAGCCGTGGCCGCAGCGCTGGCCGAACCCGCCGCAGCGCGTTCGCTCGGGACACCAACCCGCGAAATCACCGCCGGGTGAGCAGCTCGCCGGCCTGATCGGCCCGCAGCTTCTCGCGGGACGGCGCATTCGCGCGCGTGGATATTTCCGAGGAACCTCGTGGGGCGAGTGATGTAGAAGCTGATCTGGTTACTGCATTTGCAGTAATTCAGTTAGTGCATTACATTAACTCCTATGAGCGAAGATCAGACACGACGCCGTCCTGGACGTCCGCCTGCGGGTGGGCCGACTCCAACGCGATCCCTCCGCCTAGGTGACGTTTACGACCAGGCCCAGGCACGCGCCAGGGAGCGCGAGGAGACCCTCACCCATGTCGTCGAGCAGAAGCTTGCTGACTATGTTGCCAATGACCCGGCGCGTGAGCTTTACGACGCGTCAATGGCGAAGTTCCTCATGGAACACGCGAAGCGAGAAGCGTGGGAATTTGAGAACGGAGTGCTCGCAACGGCTTCGACGCTTCCCCGCGAAATTCTTGCTCCCTGGCGGCATGCACTTGCTCAGGTCCGACTGCTACGGGCGGAGTATCGGATGCGTGGGTTCGAGCCGCCGGAGCCGCCAGAACGGATGCCCTGGATCGACGAACGCAGAGTGGAGATGAAGACCGAAGGCGACAACGTTTTCTGGATACAGACCGAGGCGCCGAAAGCCTCGCGCTTCGCGTAGGGTTCAATGGCCGCGCACTCTTCGGCCGCGATCCGATCGCTACGGAACGTGACCCGACCGACGCGAGGGCTTGCCTCGTGGTCATGCCACGATCCGCGCGTGTTTATCCGAGATGGTGATGTTGGCCGCGCTACCGAGGGTCGGCGGTGTCCCGGGCGTACTGGAACTGATGCGGGCTGAGCTGCCATTCCCGCAGAACAGTCAATAACTCCGACTCGTCGGCCGCTTCGGCGCTGCGCAGCAGCGTCGAGCCGACGTCGTAGTCGAATCCGTCGAGCCGGTCGGCGTCATACTCCCGGTGCCTGATCCGGAAAGCCCGAGTTGTGCTCGTGTGGGTCCATCTCTCGCGGCGGGCCTGCGTATCTCCTTCGACGGCGCCCGGTGTGATGTCGATGAAGGCACGCCGTCCCGGATCCGCAGCGGGTACCTCGACCGCCAGGCGACGGCCGAGTCGTAGCGCCGACAGTTTCGCGACAGGCCATGCCGACTCGCCTGTCATGATCGTTCTTGATGCCTCGCGAGCACGGCATCACGATAGACCATGATCCCGCGCATCCCGTTTCAACGGCCTAATGCCGCGAACAGCGCGCTACTGCCGTCGTTCCGCGTGGCGTTGTGCGAGTAGTTCGTCGACAGACAGCTGCCACGCTGACCGTTCGTAGTCATCAAGGTCGCCTACCGGTGTCGAGAGGATCGACCACGGAGTACGGCACGGTCCGGGGTGATCGGGCGGGGAACAGATTGCCTCGCCGATCCGGTCGATAATCGATTCCAGCTCCGCCTCGGAGGCCAGGAGGGTCAGTCGAACAGCCCACGGTCGCTGCTCGGTCACGCGTCGAGGCTATGCGCGACCACGGCCTTGATCAACTTACTGTCATGCCGCTGAGCGGGCGGGCTCGGCGCAGCAGGGCAGCTGTTTGCCGTGCGTTCGGCAACGCGGGTCAGCGTTGCCAGAGGAACGCGGCAGTCCCGCACGATCCGCATCGGAAGCCGTAGCCGCAGCCTCCACCACCGAAGTTCATCGAGGTTTGGTGATCGTGCCCTTCCTCGAGCTGAACTACGAACGTCATCGGCTGGGCACAGCCGCCACACAAGGGCGTCTCGTCGTTCTGTAGCCATGCGGGCCGTCCTCCGACTTGACCGAGTACCTCCCGCGCTGGCCGGTCCGTCCGCTTATGCCAGCGTTCCGGCGCCTCCAGATAGTCTTCGGCGTCGAACTCTTCGAACGAGACTGCGCAGGTCTCCTCAAGCAGCGCGATGCCGTCGCCGGGCGAGGTAGCGACATGGACCGCATCTGCTCCGAACGTGAACGCCCGGTTGCCACCCGCGGTGGCGTCCCATTCGTCGCACAGGCCAGGATCGTTCTGGCACATGAAAATGGACAACAGACCGACACCGTCAGCCTCGACGTCGGAAAGAATGACTTGCGCCAGGAACTGCATGGGCCCGGCGCACTCACGGCACCGAGGCCATTCGAAGCCCGAGGGCGTGTACGGGACACCGCCCGTGCGGGTCCCGGGCGCATCCGCGGAGACCGGACCGGCATAGGTCATAAGCTTCACCACGCCAGCAGGATACGAGCCGCCCTCCGAAATTCGTGGAGACGCGTCAGCCGACATCCGCAACCAAGATCGAATTACTCACATGCCGCGAACCGATCGCTACTCAACGTCACGGGCGATCGCGCTGATTCGGTACCGTGGCACTGAACGCCAGCCCTGCAGCTCAGCGCTTTGAAGGCAGGTCGACAACTGCCACTCGGTCGCTAACGATGGCGAAGCCGAGGACCGGATACTCGGCCGGATTGCCGCCCTCATCGGCCATCAACACCGGTTTGCCCAGGTGCCGGCCCACCGACTGGAGGAAGGCGCAGAACTGGTCGAGGCGTTCCTGGCCCTGTATCTCTCGCAGGTCGACGTCGAAGTCGATCTCCTCGGCCACGAGGAACCGAAAGATCATCAACATGTCGGTGTACGGCCAAACCCGCAGCGCCGGGCACTCCGAACCGGGCGCTCGGTCCAGAACCGCTGCCGCGGTCGGCAACGGCAGAACCGTTTCACCTTCGGAATACTCGAACCGCCATCCGCTCGCCACTACGAGGTCGAGCAGATCCTGCCAATCCTTCACCGAGGTGTGCGGCACGCAGACATCGGGAAGTGATCCCATCAGGTCGGGATCGAACAGTTCCCGGACGTCATCCCACAGCAGGTCGGCCGCCACGCCGTCATCATGCCGACCACCGGGAGCCGACGCCATCCTGATTAGCCGCAGACCGCGCTCACGGGTAGGCGCTATCGTGTGTACTCGACGTGCAGTTCGGCGTACGGCCTTCGCCGATCCGGGTAGCGGCGGGTTCTGCCCATACCGATCTCGGCGCAGCAGTGGGCCTCCGGTGTGCGGGCGCGATGAGCCGGGCACTGCTCGGCCAAGCCCCGAACCTGGTCGGCTTCCAGCTCGAACGCCTCCCGGCTGCCGGTGAGCACCAACGTGTCGGCGGCGATGTCCCAGCGAATATGATCCCGGAACTCCCGATACCAGCTCCGCCGGTGATCGGCGACTGGCCGCGACGGCCACGCGTCACCAGGCAGGACGACGGTGTGCAGGCTGCCGATCCCCAGCCGGTCACGGACCTGCTTCCACCGCGACGGCGGGAACGCAAGGCGGTGGTGCAGCAGCACCAGATCGAGCGGACGCCCCCAGGATTGGTGAGCCGGGCGCTCCGCCCGGCGCAACGGGAGGTAGACGATCGTGCGCGGCGACCGGGCAGCCAGCCCCCAAGCCTGAGCGAACATCATCGCCGTTTCCTTGTCGAGGCAGAACTGAGCCCCGAGCCGGCCCTCGTAGAGACCGGCGAACCTCGGCGCCCTGGCCGGGCGGACGACCCGGTACTGGTGGCCGCCGAACTGGACCGCGCTGACCAGCACCGGCCATTTCTGCCCGCCCACCCGTCGACCCACTCCGGCAGCACCCCTCGAACCCTCGTCGTATCGCCCTCCGCAGTGTCGCCGACCCCGGATGAAACGGCGACGGAGTTTCCACCCGACGCATCGATAGGAACATGCAGAGACGCGCGCGCAGCGGCGCATTGTTCTGCCGCCGTCCGGGCACCACGCTCGGCGCGACCGTCACGCTCGGTACTTTTGCACTGGGACGGCGCCTGCTTTGTCACGTCCTCGCAAGGAGTCACTCGACAGGGTTGACCAGGAGGCGGCGGGTCCACTCGAGTTGCCGGGTGACGATGTAGGCGCCGGAGCTACCTACTGCGGGTGGTGCTCCGTCGTACTGGACCACGGACCAAAAGTCTGGAAAGCGCACGGCGTACTCTCGGTCGGGAAGGAACAGGTCCGTAACGGTGCCCGTGACGACCGAACCAACTGGATAACGCGCGGTGATTGCCGTCCACTCGTTGCCAGGCCAGAGGGATACTCGGTAGCGCTTCGAGCGCATCGAGGCGTCCAACGGAAAGAGCCGAACCTGCCCAGGCCGGTGTTTGAGCACTTCGAAGAGTCCCTCATGCCCGACCGACGGCCAATGGCCAGGGTCCTCGGGCAAGTGCAGTACATCGACGAAGCCGTCCGGTGCTGCGCCGAGATCGACGAACAGTCCTGTCAGTCCTGGACCCCACGGCAGCGCACTGATGCGGCCCCGCACCCGGTCACCAACGGGAAAGCGGTGACGCGCTTCGGACAGTTCGCCAGCCTGAGACATCGTTAATATCATCTCATCCCGGCTTGTCGCGTTCGAATCCGTGGACGCCCTGGCCATTTGAGCTCATCCGCGAGTCCGTCGTGCTGCACATACGCCGCGTCCTGGCCGAAGGGAACGAGAGTAGGCCGTGGAACGGTCGCGCTATCAAGCACCGGTGGTTGGCTGGACGAGGTCGGGGCCGCCGAGGTGTGGTGTGGGAACGTAGCCGTCCGGGGGTGCCGTCAGCGCCGCCACGCATGCCGCTGAGCAGGCGTTGACCAGCAGTGGCAGCACGTCGGTGGCGATCCTCAGCGAGATCCACACCTGGCGAAGTTCACGGTCGACCGGGCCGTTGCAGACGCTGCAGGTGCGTACGGCGTCCGCGCCCCAGGTTCCGGGATCCAGCCGTGTGAAGTTGGCCTCGGTCGCGGTCGTCACCGGGCGCAGTTGCGGGAACGGCGCCCGGAACTTGACGTTTCCGTACAGCACTCGCGTGCTCACCGTACTATCACGCAGCCGGGCGCACCGGGTCAGCTCGTATGGGTACCAGTGCAGTCGATGTGAGGTGTACGGCTCGAACACTTCCAAGCTGGTCATCGCGCCGATCTGCGGCGGTAGCCGCACCAGGTTCGTGCCGTACAGGACCAGGTGCTTGACCTGGGTAAGGCCGGCGATGCTCGGCGGTAGAGTGACGACTTGCCGGCGTTCGTCGGGGCTCATCTGCGTAAACGGCTTGAAGACCGCTCTACCGTCAGCCGCTGCCTCGTCGATCAGCATCAGCAGACGTCGCCACCCGGGGCTGTCGGCGTCCTGCCGCTCCGAGTGGAACGGCACCGTCGCCGGGCGGCTCGCCGCGGAATGTCCGACGCACCGGCAACGATCCCGATCCGGCTCGCGCCCCGACGGTCCCACAGCGTCGGCGAACCGGTTGGCAAACAGGTGGGGCTCGTGCCCGGCGTCGCTCATGAGCCCGGAGCCTATCCGCACGCGGCGTGATCGCAGTCTCCAGAAGAACCCGCGGTGCCCGACTGCGGATGTTCATTGGCAGAGGAGAGGACGGCCTTTGCCTCGGCGGCGCCTGTTACAGGCCGAACGCGCCCACGAGGGCGGAGAACGTCGGGGTCACCTCGCGCCACGAACAGATCCTCGGGTCGGTCCAGAAGTCACTCGCGACGACGCGGGGGTCCGTGTGGTCCGTCCGGTAGTCCAGAGCGATTGCTGTGTCGTCGCCGGGAAGTTTGTTGACCGCGACCAGGAACGCCTTGTCGACATCGAGCCATGGCAGATCGACGTGGGAGCCTGGACGGGTGCCTCGTGCTTGCCTGAACAGCTGAGCTGACGCCGCATCGTCGGTGAGGATGTCCAGCGAGTTCGATTCCCGCGCCATGGCCTGAACGCTGTCGAGAAAGTGCAAGGGGTCCTTGAACCAGGGCATCACGCGGTTGAGGGCCGTTTCACCGGGATGACGCCAGCGGCAGTCACGCAACAGGCCCAGCAGCAGCGGCGGAACGACAAGACCACGTATACGGACGGGCTCATCATGATCCTGCACAAGCCAAGCTTCTCACCTTGAGTTCGCGCCCATATCTGCCGCCGAGACGTGGGTGGTGGAGCTGCCGATCTGCGCCGCGAGGGCCAGTCGCTGTTTCCCTGAGGGTGAGCCGGCGGGCGGCTGCGGTACACCGCCTGCCGGGCGAGACCACGCGTAGAAGCCAAGGCTACGAGCTGTACGGCGAGCGTCTTCATCTGCCGCGGATCGGACTCGGTACCGGGTGCGATCCTCCGGAGCTCCTGGTGCATGATCAGGTTCGGAGGTGGTGACTCCATGGATCGAGTCGTCGGTGCGCTCCTGTCGGCCATTGCGACCCTCGAAACCCTTCTTGGGCTGGATTCGCACGCGCATATGGTTCTGAGCACACTGGAAGAGATTGCGTACCGGCTCGGCGAGATGAGCGACGAGGAGCGACACGAATTCGATGCGGCGCTTTCCCGCGTCGCGGATGCCTACGACCGGGATGAGTCAGGCAGCGGGAACTGGGTTCGCGATGTGCCCAGTAAGTTCGGCTTGTCGACCTGACCTCGTTGTCCACATTCCGGGCATTGGTAGTCGAACACGGTTCTATCGTGGGTGTTGGACGACGTGTCGAGCAATCGAAAATCCACCAGATGACCGCGTTCTGCGCGTCCTCTCATGCCGCGTTGAAGGCGCATCGGGCTGATTCGGTGGTGACAGCTTGTGTCTGCCCTGTTGCAGGCGTGGACCAGCCTCGCCTGCGCGAATTGGAGGCGCCGGCTCAACGAAGATCGAGCAAGACTCCGTCCTCGGATTCGGGTCCGCCCGGCCCGTGGTATCGAATGATCTCGACGATCATGTCGAACAGGGTCGTTCCCTCACTGCGCCGTGCCGCGAGAAGTTCGTTCTCTACCTGTGACCGGTTCGACGGGTGGCAGGTGAGCAGGACACCTTCCAGCCACTCAATTGTCGCCTCGTAGCCAAGCGCGGATCTCGATGAATCTGAATCGAGCCATCTCAGCACCCAGCCGTCTTCGGGTGTCCCGAAGCCCCCGCGGAGGATGTCGTTGAAGGCATCCAGGTTTCCTCGCCAGGTGTGGTGACACAGCAGCTTTGAGAACTCGCGGGCGAAACCGTCGAGGTCGGAGAAGGCGGCTCCGTCAATGACAAGCACTGGCAAGGAGTTGTCGGTGGTCACCATGCTCAAGAGTATGGAGGGACTCGTTTCGTCATGGCATCCTCATCTGCCGCTGAGTTCGCGCGCCAACCCAGGTGCTCGGCACGACGGGTGCCAGGCATACTGCTTCTGGGCCGGTGGCAGAGCCGGGTTATTGCAGCGCCGAGAGTCGAAGGCCGGGCACGCACGGGCGGCGCGAAGGCGCGTGGGGCCCACGGCGTGCCGCGCCCCACCAGGGGTTCAAATCCCCTCCGGTCCGCGGCTTCCTCTTCTGCCGCAAAGCGCGCGCAACCTATCGTGATGCCGGATCGTGTCGTCGCGCAGGCGGATCGTCGATGGCATCGCGTTCATGCGCGGACCTGCGGGCGATGCCCTCCGCGTCGCCGGCGACCGTGTCCGCGGGTCTTCACCGAGCCGTGCGACTGCACGTAGAGTGCTCGCTCGTGATCGATTTGGTGGCGGTGTACGGCGCGGGGTGGGACGGCAGCGCCCTGGTCAATCCGCTGGGCCGGGCCGAGGTGACGACGCGCGACACGTACGCGGTCGTCCTTCTCGACGGCGGCCGGGTGCGGCTGCAGATCCAGGTGGCCTGGGCGGACAGCTACCTGGCCGTGGTTCGGTACGACGACCGCGGTCGCCGGGTGGCTCAGCACGAGTTCCGCCCGTCTCCCGAGGACGATCTCGCCCTGTGGACCGCCAAAACCTGGGACGGGCCCGACGAACTGTTCGGCGACGAGTACGAACGGCGGGCCGCCCAGCGGTTTATCACCTACTACCGGTCGACTGGGCGCATCCTGATCGAGGACCGGCCGAACGGCGAAGGCGGTGGCCTGTCCAACGAGTTCGGGTTCGTGCCCGCGCCCCGCCTGCCCCGGCCCGGCCCCGGGAACTGGGCCGAGCTGCTCACCATGATTGAGGTCGATCCGGCCGAGGTGGCCGAGGCGGAAACGCACGACCTGCCGGTGGTACACCGGGTCGAAGCGCCCTGGCGGCCGCCGCGCCCATTGCCCCCGGGCGACGTGGCTGAGTTGTTCACCGAGGGCGCGGTCCGCTCGGTAGCCCACGGCGAGACGACCGCCCGGATCGAGGTCGTCCCGGCCGGCGACCTGCGCCTGCCGTCCGGCCGCCTGGTCGCGGCCGACCCCGGCTGGCTCTCCACCGACCAGGCGCCCTATCTGGCCACCGTGGCGCCGGGGAGCTATCCGGTGACGATCAGCCGGGCGCATCTCGCTGGCGACGAGCAGCACGTCCGGGTCGCTGCCGCCCGCCTGACGGTGGCCGATCGCCCCGTGACCGCGTGGGAGATGGCGTTGCGCGACGGGGAGGACCCGCTCGACCTGCGCGAGGGCTACTTTTACGGCGTCTCGGTCGACGCCGGCATGGCCTGCTTCCTCGACGCCGACGCACGCGAGCGCTACGCCGCCCTGTTCGACGAGGACGTGCCCGACGAACTCGAACTGGACGGCGGCGGTTTCGGGATGCTCGACGGTGGCGGACTGCTCGCCTACCACAGCGGCTGGGGCGACGGCGCTTACCCGACGTGGATCGGCCGCGACAAGAACGGCGAGGTCGTCTGTTTCGTCACCGACATGCTGCTCTAAAGAGCCTGGTTACAAGGGCCGGGCGGGCGGGTCCCGCGAAGAACGGCGGTCGGGTGCCGCGTCCGCTTCTGCCGCCGACCAGGCACCGCAGACGACCGCACGCCGTCACGTTCGGTGGTCGTCCAGCGCACCGCACCTCGCGACGTCGTGACCGACCGGCTGCAGAAAGCCCGGCCGCCTTCGCGGACATGCCGAGAAGAGTGAACTCCATTGTGGCTGGCTACTCAATTAGGTCGCATACCTGCGCATTGACCCATTCATCGAGATTTTCTGGGCGTACCGTCTCGACGGAAGCGCCGGTAACTGCCCATGCCCCGTTGAGCGGCTCGATTCTCCGGACCTCGCCGTGCGAGTTTTCGAATTCTACGAAGCTGCCAGGTGCGTCAGCTCCCAGTTCGCGAAGTTCGCGACGAAGAACATCTAGCGTTGTGAAGCCGCGCTTCGGTCCGATGCTTCCGCCGCCAGTTCTTGTGTTTTCGAAGCGCATCTTCAGAAACGGCACGGGTCGGCGAGTCAGGACGGTCGGCTGCAGCATGTGGGTGAAGCGGTACTTGGCGTCTTCCATGTTTTCCGAGCCGGAACACTCGCATGCGTAGGCCGGGAAGACAGCGGTGACGGCTGCGTGCAGGGTTTCGTTTTCACCTTGGTGATACGTATGAACGTCTGGCGGACATGCCGCGACCACGTCGAAGTCGAACGGTTCGTGGCGGAAGCCGGATGCCGTTACCAACGGGCGGTCAGCAAACAGTCGCTCGGTCCGGGCAAAGGCAAGAACGGCGCGAACGAGGTCCTCGTCGAAAACGTCGAGGCCTCGCATCTCGAACGCAATGCGGCCGTCCTCGCTGACGGCAAGAGCGCCATACCAGCGCGGAGCCCGGAACCATCGCCACGCACCACTAAGGCCTGGAAACCGTTCGGCTTGCGGAAGGCCGACAACAGCCTTCTCAAAGTCAATCATTTCGCCGCCCAATCGTAACCGACTTACTCACGATGACTCTCAGTTCGATCTTCACACGATGACACGACGAACGTCCGGCAGCCGCCTTCGCCGCACTGATTCGCCGCCGATAGGGCAGACCAACTAACGCACGTCGTCACCCTCCGTGTCTGGCGGATGGACCGTCGCGGGGCAGCCGACCCTCTTCTGCAATCGGCCGCA
>NZ_JOJL01000075.1 GCF_000721705.1 Actinoplanes subtropicus | reverse complement strand
GCAAGAACACCAACGTACCCACACCAGCCGCTACCAGCACCAATACGACCTCGCGGCCTAACCAAGACCAAGAAAGTCACTCAGAGAGAAACGCACCCCCGCGCCGAAACGCCGGGGACGCCGCCCCCACACCCCCACCACGCCGCCGCCCGAAGCCGGCAGGCCGGTCCGGGTCGCGATCTACGTGCGGCGCTCAACCGACGACGAACACCAGCCGTTCTCCCTGGACGCGCAACGCGCCGCCCTCAACAAGTACATCCACGCTCAGCCCGGCTGGATCGTCGTCGCGGAATACGAAGACGACGCCTCCGGTGCCACCACCGCCCGGCCGGGCCTGCAGAGAGCCCTCGACGCGGCCAACGCCGGACTCTACGACGTCCTGATCGTCTACCGCGTCGACCGATTCAGCCGCAGCGTCGCCGACATGCTCGACCTCATCACCGCCCTCGAGAACGCCAACGTGCGCTTCACCTCCGCCACCGAACCCATCGACACCGGCGGACCCTTCGGCCGGATGATGCTCCAACTCCTAGCCGTCTTCGCCGAGTTCGAACGCAACATCATCATCGACCGGGTGAAAAGCGGCATGACCGCGAAAGCCGCCAAAGGGAAATGGGCCGGCGGCACCCGGCCCTACGGCTACCTCGTCGACCCCGACACCCACGTCCTGACCCCACACCCCGACGAGGCACCCACCCTCCGGGAGATCTTCCACCTCTACACCCGCCAACGCCTCGGCACCCGTGCCATCGCCACCGTCCTCAACGAGCGCGGCGTCGTCTCCCGGATCGGGAAGACCTGGTCCGGGCACACCATCAACCGGATCCTCGACAACCCCGCCTACATCGGCGCCATCGCCTACCGCGACATCTACGTCCCCGACGCCCACGAACCCCTGATCGACGAAGGCACCTTCCGCCGCGCCCGCGACATCGCCGCCGCCCGCGGCGACAACCAAACCCAGAGAGCGATGAGCGACTCCGACTACTACCTCACCGGCCTGATCACCTGCCCCGACTGCGGACAGCGCTACCTCGGCACCTCCGCCAACGGCCGAACCCGCCGCTACCGCTACTACACCTGCTACACCCAAACCCGGTACGGCAAAGCGAGCACCTGTCACGCCCCACGGCTACGCGCCGACGAAATCGACGAACTCGTCCTGCACGCCCTCAACGACTTCTACGCCAACACCGACCCGGTCCTCACCGACATGATCAACCGTGCCCAGGCCAACCACCACGCCGCGACCGGTGACGGCGCAACAGAACTCGCCGCCCTCACCACCCAAATCACCACCACCGAGGCCGCGATCAACCGGTACCACGGCGCGTTCGAGAACGGCACCATGGACGACGCCGTCGCCGGACCCCGGATCCGCGAACTGCGGCACCGGCTCACTCAGCTACAGACCCGACACGCCCAACTCACCGACGAACTCGACCGCCGGCCAGCCCCACCGCCACCGGGCACGATCGCGCGCATCCGCGAACACCTGACCGAGATCATGAACAGCGGGACCACCACCGAACGCAAGGCCGCGATCGAAACTCTCATCCACGAAGTCCGGCTCACCCCGCAAGGAGCCGTCCCCGTCTTCAAGATCCCCACCGAGACGACGATGCCCTCACCCGACCCGGATGAGGGCATCGTCGATGAACAGCCGACGGTTCGCACAATGGTGCGGTCGGTGGGCCGCCCGGGACTCGAACCCGGAACCCAAGGATTAAAAGCCCTCAGCCTTTCAATATTCCGAACATGAAACAGCTCCCCCACCTGCGCAAACGGAGCCGCGAACTGTCCATTATGGATCTGAGGCGCTCCTGGGGCGCTCGCATGTTGGCAACCTGTCGCCACCTCGAGCGAGAAAAACCGCGGATTCAGTTACACAGAGCGACGGAGGAACTCGGTCGAAACCCCCCGGAGCTCGGGTGTACAGGGGGTAGTTTTCTCGTGTATCGCCACCACACGCCCGCTCCATCTGCTAAGCACAAATGAGACCTGAGCTGCAGAAACGGTGCGCAGCCTATCCCGTGACGGCAAGAGCAACCAGCGGACGGGCGGCTCTGCTACGGTCCGGTATCCTGTCTGACGCGGGCCGCTAGCTCAATGGCAGAGCTGAGGACTTTTAATCCTTAGGTTCGGGGTTCGAGTCCCCGGCGGCCCACCAAGATCCTTTACATATAGTGCAAGGTCGATTGCTACAGGGTGCTATGGCAAGTGGCCGATACGGGCGGCTTAGTCCCCTTGACCCCAACTTCTGTGCACGATCCGTTACGGTCGACCGCGTCGGTCAGCGGTTCGCACAACACCTGCTCTCGGAACAGACGGAAACCCTGCTTGACCTCGATCGAGACACGGGGCAAGCCCACCGCCGGGATCCCCTCCCCGGGCATGCATGGGCGGACATGAACAGGTACGCCAAGGGAGGACCGTCGCCCGGGCAGAACCAGTCGAGGAAGAGCACTAGCCGCCCGAACGCACACGACATCGGCCACCGCGATTCCTCCGCCAGATCGAGCGAACACACCAGCCCACAGCAGCGCAGGGCACCTCGACCTCGTCGAACCTCACCACGCGGCACATCGGACCCACCATGGCGATCAGCCGAGTAACCCCCCACCGGCGCCGTCGCACCCCCTCATCCACCACTCGGGCCGCAGCCTGCGCCAGCCTCACGCTGGGTAGCAAACGCGCGGGCCGGACGGTGCACTTGCCTGCATGAGGGCGTTATACCCAGGGGTCGTTCCGTGGTTGTTTGATGTGGTTTGAGCAGTGTCGGATTGTCTCGCCGTCTGAGTTGGGGCGAGTTCGGACCTGGGTGGGCCGGTCGGTGTGGGTGTGGTGGCTCCTCGGGTAGAAAGGGTTGGTTCGCTCGCGTTTCCGTGCGGGCCGATCATCAGCAAGGCCGCAACACCGAGCCCAGATCCTCCGAGGAGCGACGATCGGGGCGCGCGAGGAAGTCACCCCGCGACGCTACGCCCCTCCACCGGTCGCCCGCCTACATCTTCCCTCGCCGTAGCTGCCAGCAGACGAAAATACCGCAGTACGAACGTCGGCCCGAAGTTCCGACGTCAGCTGTGGCAATCAAGTGCGATGAGGAACGCCTCGTCCGGCAGGTCGTCGAGATAGGTCCGCAGGAGTGACCGGTAGCCCGGCGTCGTCTCGGCGTCGAACCAGCGGCCGTCGGTGCTGATGAAGGCGTATGTCGTCACGGCCCACTCGGCCCTCGCGATCGAGGAAGCGCTCCTCGTCGTCACCGAACCACGCGACCACGTCCGAGGAGGGGTCGGGCCACACGGTGTGGAACAGGTCGCCTCGTCGGCGTGCCGGGCATCGAACTCGCGCACGAGCGGCTGGGCTTGAAAGGCGTCCCACGCGGCCGCCGGGTCGGAGTAGCGCGGGCGGAGCCGATCGAATGGCAGCGCCGGCGGGTGGCGGCGCACCGCGTCCTGCCACGCCGCCCACACCTCCCGGCCGGTCGCGACGGCGGCCGAACGCATGCCGGCCAGATCCAGCGTGCGTTTCGGACCGCCGTCGCACCGCAACGGGTCGCCCGGCCATTCGGTGCTGCTCGGCACGATCAGCGGGTCGTCCACGCACTCCGGCCGGACCCAGAAGCCACCGGACGAGTGCCAATAGTCACATTCCCCGCGCCCGGTCTCGTCGTCGATCCGGAAGGGTTCCATCGCCAAGTCGGCCGCCTCACGCCAGTTCTTTCCGGCCCACGGGGGCAGGCAGAGGAAGAGTCCGTAGTGCGACATCGTGCACCTTTCAGCGGGAGGCCAGAATCAGAATGGTATGAGGTCGGTCGGGTCGATCCACTCGTCCTCGCCTCGGGTCTCGCCGCCCTCGAACTCGCCGCCGCCACCGCACGCGCAGTTGTAGCCCTCGTCCGAGCCTCCCTTCGCGCCTTCTGCCGGGGCCTTCGGAGCGGGGGGCGGCGGCGCGATGTCGGGTCCGGCGCCCGTGTCGCTACCGGTGTCGCCCATGGGTCCGGCATTGGCCCCCAGCGGCTTGGTCAGGTCGAAATCGTCACCGACGCCGCTGCTGACGAAGCGTGCGCTTTCCCCGTTCGCCCCCAGGGCGACCAGCTCTTCCGCGAAGTCGTTCGCCGCCTGGCGTGGACTTTTCAGCTTGTTGAGCCAGTAGAGCTGTACGTCGACGAGGGCTCGATCCTGAGCAGCGCCGGCGTGGCGGCCGGGCTGGATTTGTGCCTGCACATCGTCCGGCGCGACTACGGGGCTGCTGCCGCCGCCGACATCGCGCAGTGGACCGTGATCGCCCCGCACCGTGAGGGCGGCCAGGCCAATTCATCCCGCTACCCGTGCGGCCCGCGTCGCCGGCCGGGACGACCGAGCCGGCCCGCACCTGGGCGCTGGAACACCTCGACCGCCCCATCACGGTCGACAACTTGGCCGACCGGGCCGCGATGTCCCGCCGCACGTTCGCCCGCAAATTCCTGTCCGAGACCGGGGTGACGCCGGCCCAGTGGCTGCTCGAGCAGCGGCTGCGGGCGGCCCAGTCGATGCTCGAGACCACCGACCGCTCGGTGGAGCAAGTGGCCCGGCAGAGCGGGTTCGGCAACGCGGCCGCGCTGCGGGCCCATTTCACCCGGCGGCTCATGACGACGCCGACCGCCTACCGGCGGACGTTTACCGAGACTCAGGACCCGAGTCGCGCGACCAGACGTGGACCGGCAGCGATGCCCATGGGGCATGAGCCCACCGAAGATAGGCATTGGCGGCGGCTCGTTACCCCAGGCCATGATGCTCATGTTTCGATCAATGCGAAGGAGAATCATGAGCAAGCGGATCATCGTTATCGCCGCCGGGGTCTTCGCCCTCGTCGCGGTCGCCGCCGGCCCGGCGCTGGCCGACGCTGCCGGGCTCTCGGTCGGTCACGAGTCGGTTGGGGCGCTGTGGAACGGTCTGCCCTACCGCCCCTGGTGAGCGTCGGCCCGTAGCCCCGTTCCGGCGGCCGCCGCCATCCCTTTCGGGGACGGTGGCGGCACTCACCCACGGCTGGTCCGGCAAGAACCCCACAACGCCTCGCCAAAATACGTCGATGACATCAACGCAGGCGAACGGCCCGCTGCAGTCTTACTCTCCGCGCGGCTACATCGACCATCTCCGACAGCGCGAGTTGGCCGGACGGCGGGGTGGTCAGTCTCAGCTGCGGGCGGGATTGCCGGGTACGGCCAGCAACTGAGCGACGTGCTCGGCGTGGTTGTCGTGGACGAGGACCTCGTAGCTGTCGGCACGCAGGCCGCCGATGGAGGCGAAGTCGCGGAGGGCGCCGGTGAGCGCGTGCGCGGCCATACCGAGTAGGGCGCCGATGACGGCCCCGCAGACGGCGAGCAGCAGCGCGGGAGACCAGCGGGGGGCCACGGCCCGCTGCGCGGGTGCGGTGGGGCGTGCAAGGGGCGGCATAGTCGGGGATCTGCTCTTCTAACAGGCGACTCAGCCGGTCGTCTTGGGTGTGTAGGTGGGGATCAGCCGGCGTTGACGGTGATCCGGTGCGGTTTGGCCGCCTCGGTCTTGGGCACCCGTACGGACAGCACGCCGTCGGCCAGGTCGGCGGTGATGTGCTCGGCGTCGATACCACCGGGCAGCAACGTCTGGTACTGGAACTGGCCGACGCGGCGGGTGCGGTGCCGCAGCCAGCCGACCTTTTCCTTCTCGACGATCTCGCCGGAGACGCGCAGCTGATCACCGGCGACCTCGACGCTCAGATTCTTACGGTCCACGCCGGGCAGGTCGATCTCGACCAGGTAGGCGTCGTCGGTCTCGGTGACATCGGCCAGCGGGGTCCAGCCGGTGCCGGTGCCCAGGAGCGGGCTGCCGTCCAGGACGGTCGACAGCAGGTCGGTCATCCGCCGTTGTAGCTGGGCGAACTCGCGCAGCGGCTCATACACCGGCGCGGGAGACGACGAGTTCGATCGAAGAACCGGAAGTGTCATCGCTTCCTCCACAGATTTGTCCAAAGAGCGCCCTGCGAGGTTGTCCGCCGGGCGCTGCGTCATGGCGGCCGGTCACGGCCCGGCACCCGGGTGAGGGTGCCGGGCCGCTTCGGAGGTGACCGGGAGAAAGGTCAGTGCGGGCGGCACGATGTCCGCCGCGGGCGGCAGGTCAAGCGTTGATCTGCTTGCGGCCGGAATTGCCGGACCCGATGCTGATCTTGCGGGGCTTGGCCTTCTCGGCCACCGGGATGCGCAGCTCGAGGACGCCGTTGTCGTACGTGGCTTCTAGCTTGTCGGTGTCGAGGGTGTCGGCCAGGAACAGCTGTCGGCTGAACACGCCCATCGGCCGTTCGCTGATCACGGTCTCGACGCCGTCCTTCTGTGTGCGCTGGCGCTGGGCCTTGACCTGCAGGACGTTGCGCTCGACGGTCAGCTCGATGGAGTCGGGGTCGACGCCGGGCAGATCGAAGTAGACGTTGAACCAGTCGCCGTCGCGTTCGGCGTCGACGTGCATCACCGCGGGCCGTCCGGCGGTGCCGGTGAGCTGCTCGAAGACGCGGTCGATGTCGCGGAACGGGTCGGTACGCATCAGCATGGTCATCTCCTCCTCGGGTGCTCCTTCACCGAAGGACTTGGGGTTCCGGGTTCTCCCGGTAGTTGAGCGGTGTTGACTCAACTTGTTTCTACCGATACAACGAAGTCATGGCAGCGTCAAGTCGGTTCTCCAACAAAACTGCGATTGCCGGCGGCGGCGCGGCGCGAGACCCCCAGCGGGAGACGCAGGGCCTGTATCCGATCTCGGTGGTCACCGAGCTGACCGGCCTCGGCGCGTATACGCTGCGCGGTTACGAGCGGGCCGGGCTGTTGCAGCCGGCGCGCACCGCCGGAGGTATGCGGTTGTACAGTCCCCGTGACGTCACGCTGGTACGCCGCGCGGCCACCCTGGCCGCCGAAGGAGCCAACCTGACCGCGATCCGCCGGATCCTGGCCTTGGAGGCACAAGTGTCGGCACTGCGCGCCAAGCTCAAGGACAGCTGCGCCCGCGGGGAGCAAGTGCCCCGCGGGCGCAGTCTCTGTGCGATGGGGCCTTAGGCGGTATCCGCCCGGCCCGCGCAACCGGATCAGGTGCGCTAACTCATGAATTAGCGCTCGTCGACTGGAAAGTGCCAGCCGTTTGCCATGTGACCTATACCACAGGCAAAGAGTTGACAGTACTGGGCTCAAGTTTTATTGGTGGAAGAGGAGAGCTTCGGCGATTCCCGCCAGTATGAGGGAGGGTCACCATGGGACGCGCCGTAGGTATCGACTTGGGCACCACCAACTCCGTCGTGGCCGTCTACGAGGGCGCCCACCCGCAGGTTATCGCGAACGCCGAGGGCGGCCGGGACGCCGTCGGTGGTGGCGTTCACCGACAGCGGCGAGCGGCTGGTCGGGCAGCTGGCCCGTCGGCAGGGGGTGCTGAACCCGAAGGGGACGATCTCGTCGGCGAAGCGGTTCATCGGCCGCCGCCACGAGGAGATCAAGACCGAGGCAAACCAGGTTTCGTACGACGTGACCACCGGCCCGGAAGGGGCTGTGCGGTTCGGCGTGCGCGGCAAGCAGTACGCGCCGGAGGAGATCGGCGCGCAGGTGCTGCGCAAGCTGGTCGACGACGCGTCCAAGCGCCTGGGGGAAAAGGTCACCGACGCGGTGATCACCGTGCCGGCGTACTTCAACGACGCGCAGCGGCAGGCCACCAAGGCCGCCGGCCGCATCGCCGGCCTCAACGTGCTACGCATCATCAAGGAGCCCACCGCCGCGGCCCTGGCCTACGGGCTGGACAAGAAGGGCCACGAGACCGTCCTGGTGTTCGACCTCGGCGGCGGCACCTTCGACGTCAGCATCCTCGACGTCGGTGATGGCGTGGTCGAAGTGCGCTCGACTGCCGGCGACACGCACCTGGGCGGCGACGACTTCGACCGGCGTCTGGTGGACCATCTTGCGCAAGAGTTTCAGCGGGACAACGGCATCGATCTGCGTACCGACCCGCAGGCGCTGCAGCGGCTGTACGAGGCGGCGGAGAAGGCCAAGACGGAGCTGTCCTCGTGACGCAGACGCAGCTGAACCTGCCGTTCATCACCGCCGACGCGTCCGGGCCCAAGCATCTGATCACCACGATCACCCGTGCGACGTTCGACCAGCTGACGGCCGACCTGGTGGAGCGCTGCATGCGGCCGGTGCGGCAGGCCCTCGCCTACGCGAAGATCAGCGAGAATGACCTCGACGAGGTGATCCTGGTCGGCGGCTCCACCCGCATTCCGGCCGTGCAGGCGCTGGTCAAGCGGCTGACCGGCGGCAAGGAGCCGAACATGTCGGTCAATCCCGACGAGGTCGTCGCGCTGGGTGCCGCCGTGCAGGCCGCCGCTGCAGGGCGAGGTCAAGGACGTCCTGCTGCTGGATGTCACGCCGCTGTCGCTCGGGGTGGAGACCCTCGGCGGCCTGATGACCAAGCTGATCGAGCGCAACACCACCATCCCCACCCGCCGGTCCGAGACGTTCACCACCGCCGAGGACAACCAGCCCGCCGTTGACGTCGTGGTGCTGCAGGGTGAACGGGAGAAGGCCGCGGACAACCGAGTCCTCGGGCGGCTACGGCTCGAGAACATCCCGCCCGCGCCGCGCGGAGTGCCGCAGATCGACCAAGGGCCGGCCGGTGACCTGTACGCCGACGTGAAGATCGTCGTCCCGGCCCAGCCCGCACCGGCCGAACGGGAGCTTTGGCACCGCCTCGCGCAGACCTCCGGCTTCGACCCGCGCGGCACCGGCGCTCGGGCAGCAGGAGGCCGGCCATGACCCGCTACGTGCTGGCCCGGCGGGCGCCGGTGCCGGCGTTGACGCTGCCGCAATTCGCGGCCGCGGCCGGCCTGGATCCCCACATGGTGGCCCGGCTGGTCAGGCTCGGGCTGCTCGACACTGTCCGCGGCCCAGCCGGGATGCTGCTACCAGCGGCGCAGTTGGCCCGCGCGGCGCGCATCGTGCGGCTGCGCGCGGGCCTGGGCCTGAACTACGCCGCGGTGGGGGTGGTGCTCGACCTGCTGGACCGCATCCGGGAGTTGGAGGCGGCGCTGCGCACGGACGCCGTGGCCGCCCGAGCCGGACATCGGAGGTGATCAGCTGATGGACGCCAACCGTTTGACCCAGAAATCGCAGGAAGCGCTGCACGAGGCGCAGACCAAAGCCGTGCGGTTCGGGCACGTCGAGGTCGACGGCGAGCACCTGCTGCTCGCCCTGCTCGACCAACCCGACGGCCTCACCGCTCGCCTGCTGACCGAGGCCGGCACCGACCCGGACGCCGTACGCGGCAGCGTGGACGCCGAGCTGGGGCGCCGGCCGCGGGTGTCCGGGCCGGGCGCGCAGCCCGGGCAGGTATTCGTCACCCAGCGCCTGTCGCGGCTGCTGGACACCGCAGAACGCGAAACGAAACGGCTCAAGGACGAGTACGTCTCCGTCGAGCACCTGCTGCTCGCGCTGGCCGAGGAAGGCCCGCAGACGGCGACCGGGCGGATACTGCACGAGCATGGCCTGACCCGCGACCGGCTCCTGTCGGCGTTGATCGGCATCCGCGGCAACCAGCGGGTCACCTCCGCCAACCCGGAGGTCGCCTACGAAGCCCTGGACAAGTACGGCCGGGACCTGGTCGCCGACGCGCGCGCCGGCAAACTGGACCCGGTGATCGGGCGGGACACCGAGATCCGCCGGGTGGTGCAGATCCTGTCCCGCAAGACGAAGAACAACCCGGTGCTCATCGGCGACCCCGGCGTCGGCAAGACCGCCATCGTCGAAGGATTGGCGCAGCGCATCGCCCACGGCGACGTCCCCGAAGGACTGCGCGACAAGACCGTCTTCGCCTTGGACATGGGCTCGCTGGTTGCCGGGGCGAAGTACCGCGGCGAGTTCGAGGAACGCCTCAAAGCCGTCCTGAGCGAGGTGAAGGTGGCGGAAGGGCGGATCCTGCTGTTCGTCGACGAGCTGTACACCGTCGTCGGCGCCGGCGGCGGCTCGGAAGGCGCGATGGACGCCGGCAACATGCTCAAACCGATGCTGGCCCGCGGCGAGCTGCACATGATCGGCGCCACCACGCTGGACGAGTACCGCAAGCACATCGAGAAGGACGCCGCCCTCGAGCGCCGCTTCCAGCCCGTCGTGGTCGACGAGCCCAGCGTGGAGGACGCCGTCAGCATTCTGCGGGGCCTGCGGGAACGGCTGGAAGTGTTCCACGGCGTCCGGATCCAGGACGCGGCCCTCGTGGCAGCGGTGACGCTGTCGCACCGCTACATCTCCGACCGGTTCCTGCCGGACAAGGCCATCGACCTGGTCGACGAAGCCTGCGCGATGCTGCGTACCGAGATCGACTCCCAGCCCGCCGAACTCGACCAGGCCGACCGCCGGCTGCGCCGGCCTGTTGCAGCTGCTCGACGACGGCCGGCTCACCGACGCCCAAGGCCGCACCGTCGACTTCCGCAACACCGTGGTCGTGATGACCTCCAACATCGGCTCGCAGTACGAGCCGCCGGCCTGGATGGCCTTCGCCAACGCCGAACTGCAGCGGCGCGGCTACCGCACCCTATGGTGTGACCCGGACTGCCTGCACCACCCATGGCCACACCGCACCGAACCATCCGCCACACCGGCCGACACCCGGCCGGCGGCCCGGCGCCGCCACTCCGGGGCGTCGCTGCGCCGGCTCACCAGCGGCGCACCGCACCACCGCGGCACGGTGCGGGCCGCCGGGGAGGCAGCCCGCACCGTCATCGAGCGCCGGGCGGTTAGGCCCGACTGTCGGAATGCTGGTGGGTGGGGTTGGTGACCTACAGGTGGGCCGTCGTCACCCGGGAGGATTCGTACGTCGTCGAGGCCTGGGGGAGGCCCGGCACGGTGGACACGTCCTTGACCAGCATGCCGGTCTTGGCGTCGATGGTCAGCACCTCGCCGCCCTGGCCGCCGAACACCTCGGGGCCGGCGGTGATCGTCAGCGTGGCCTTGCCATTGGTCGTCGAGTTCTTGACGCCGACCGCGGAGATGGTGGACAGCAGACGCAGCACACCCGAGCGGACCTGCGTGTTGCCGTCGCCGGCGGACAGCGCTTCGATGCTGTACGTCCACAGGGCGTTGTCGAAGTGCTGCTGAACGGCCTGAGGGCTGTACGGCTTCGGCTTGGCGGTGCCGCCCTTCTCCTTGATGATCACCTGGGCGGCCGCCTGCTCCCTGTCCCACTCCGCCTTCTGTGCCGCGGGGTTGAGGCCGACCAGTCGGTCATTGGCCGCCTTGAGCATCTGGGTCCGGCCGTCGGCTGGGCTGCTGTCCGCCGCGGCGACGGCGGCTTTGAGGAGCGGAGCGTAGCCGCCGGCCTTCATCTGGTCCTGGTGGCGGGTGATCGCACGCTTGATGTCCTGCACGCTGTTGCCCGTGTAGATCGCGTGACCGTCGGTGTACAGCGTGTAGACGACCTGCATGGTCTTGGTGCCGTTGACCTGAGTCGCCTTCACCAGCCAGGCGTCGCCCGTCGCCGGGGTGATCGTCTTGATGGACCCGGCGAGAGTCATCAGCGGCGCACGGTCGGCGGCCCCGTCGACGGTGGCCGGCGCGACGGTGGCGGCCGAAGAATCCTTGCCGGCCACCGTGCTCCCGGGCGCCGAGGAGTTGAGGACCACGGCGACGACCGCCGCCGCGGCGGCAACCCCCACCCCGGCGCCGATGCCGAACCGGCCCGCGATACCGATCCCGCGGCGGCGCTGAATCGCCGGGCTGACTTCGTGCTTTCGCGCGGTCGTTGTCGTTTCCATGGTCGAAGTCGTCTCCACAGTCGTGTCCTCCGCTGATATCGCGCCCAGCAACCGCACGGTTCCGGGGTCGGCCATCGCCGCCCGCAGCACCGCCCGCGCCCGCTGATACGCCTCCGGGCGCAGTGGTTCTGCGCTGCCCAACTCACCGACCAGATCGAGCTCGTCGGTCATCGGTGTCTCTCCTTCGCGCTGTTGCGTTCCTTCAGAAGCGCGGACACCCCCGGTGCGTCACGCAATGCCGCCCTGGCCTGGCTCAGCAACCGCCGGGCGGTTCCGGCCGGCATGCCTAGGGGTGCGTTTCTCTCTGAGTGACTTTCTTGGTCTTGGTTAGGCCGCGAGGTCGTATTGGTGCTGGTAGCGGCTGGTGTGGGTACGTTGGTGTTCTTGC
>NZ_JOJL01000074.1 GCF_000721705.1 Actinoplanes subtropicus | reverse complement strand
ATCCGACGGGCTGCCGATCAACCCGAACTACGCCACCACCCGCTTCCGGCTCCTCAGCCGCAGGGCCGGGCTGCCCCCGGTCCGGCTGCATGACCTGCGCCACGGCGCCGCGTCCCTCGCCCACGAGGCCGGCACCGACCTCAAAACCCTGCAGGACCTGCTCGGGCACTCCAGCATCGTGGTCACCGCCGACACCTACACCAGCGTCCTGCCCCAGATCCAACGCCGCTGCGCCGACGCCACCGCCCAACTCGTGCTGAACGCGGCCCGCCGCACCCGCAAGAAGATCAAGACCAAAGCCCGCAAGAACCGCCCCGACCGCGGCCCGAAAACAGCGGCTCCCGCCCCGGCGAAACCGAAAACAGGTGCTCCGGGCTCGGCGAAGCGGAAGCCGGCCGTGAAGCCGCAGGTCACGACGCGGTCAACCCGCGAAATCGGCGTTGCGGCGGCGGCACACACGTCGCACCCACCGTCCACAAGGGCCGGACAACACGAAGGACCTGAACCGCGTTTCCGCAGCTCAGACCCATGGTGATCTTGCGCGCCCGAAGGGACTCGAACCCCTAACCTTCTGATCCGTAAGCCCGGCTCTGCCACGACCACAGCTACCTGGAGATCCAGCGGATCCCCGGTGTCGGCCCGGTCCTGGCAGCCGTGTTCGTCGCCGAGATCGGCGAGCCCAGCCGCTTCACCGACGCCGCGCACCTGGTCTCGTGGGCCGGTCTCACCCCGAAACACCGGAAGTCCGACACCAAGGTGCACCGCGGGCCGATCACCAAACAGGGCAGCGGCCCGGTCCGCTGGGCCGCCATCGAGGCCGCGCAGAAGGTCCCCGCCTCGGCCGGCTGGCTGGTCTCCTCCCGCGCCCGGATCGCCGAACGCCGAGGCCGCAACATCGCCACCGTCGCGGTGGCCCGCAAGCTGCTCACCCTGGTCTACTACGGCCTACGCGACGGGCACATCCGTGCCCTCGCCCCGGCCCGGGCCGCGGCGTGAGCAGGCTCCACGTGACCGGATGCGAGATCGTCGATCCGTCTGACCCCCATCCGCGGATGGCGCAGTCGCCCCTCTGATTGATCCCACCCGGTCACGGCCGTAGATCACCATGCCCCCACCCGGCGGACGGATGGATGACCGGCAGCCGAGCCCACGGCCTGCCTTCCGGCACGAGACCCGGAACACGGTGAACACGGCCACCACACAACCAGCGCCCTCGGCGCCCACACCACACAGCATCACCGGCCACGGGTTGATCTCTGGATCCGCAGCCTTACCCCCGCACGGCCATCACTGGCGTAGCAGCCAGCCAAAACCCCCAAAAACTCCAGCCACGAAGGACTTGACCGGCCCCGCTCCTTCATAGATGACGGATCGAGGCCAGGAACTGTAGAGGTGCGCTCGCGGTCAATGCACATTGACAAGCCGATCCCATGCATCCGTGGTTGTGGGCCACACCATGCGGTGGTCATAGTCGTAACTGAATATCCAACTTGCTGGATCGGACAACGCCTCTTGCAGCCGCGCACCTTTAAGCGGTTCCGGCGCGTCCTCTGGCTCTCTTATCTCCAGCCAGCCACGGTCAATTAGCCCGAGTACGACGTCACGGAATCGTTCGACCAAATTTCTCTTGGCAGAATCAGTCAGATCTGACGGAGTGGCGGTACTCCCGGTCTCTGCCCAGCGCTGCCGGGCCCGCCACGAATCCATGACATCGATCAAGCGACCCTCGTCAACAGCCGTAATCATTACGGCGTACTCCTCCGGGGTCATGCCACGCCATATCTCCACCGACGTATCATGCCACTCGGCACCATGGTCCATCAAGCGGTGCCAAGGGAGGTTGACCATCGTGCTCATCGGTGCGCCAGGGTGTTTTCGCTTTCCCCCATCAAGGCACCTCAGGAATATCCTTGATTCCTTCGCCCGGTTTGCCGCCGGGGTACAGGGGCCCGATTGGGTCGTCTCTATCGATCTGGAAGCTCGGAATTTCCGGATTGTCGAGCACGGAATTTCCTGCCGCGGCAACGCGGTACGTCAGACCTCCCATACGGACGTCGAGATAATCGCCGCCTTGATGAATGGGCTCATCTGTTCCTGGCATTCCGCCTCGCAGGTAGCGAATTTGTCCATATCTTCCCTCTTTGGGGCTAACCCACCGCACCCCGTCGCCCTTCTGACTTGGGCCTTCCTTCCAGCTGTCGGGGGCCATGGCCCTGACCTCATCCTCCGTGACGCCTTCCATCGATGCCGGGTCACGAAGGCTCCTCAGGTAGCCCTTCCCACCTGAACCGTCTGCAGGGGTACCGGAGCCGACGATAATTGAGCTGCGTTTCCCGTCGTCGTTCTTGGTTACCTGGTCCCAGCCGCTTTGGCTGCCAAGGACACTTACGTTTCTGATTGCATCGACGAACGCTGCCGGGCAGTGTCCACCGTAGAGGGTGCACGCGTACAGCCACAGGTCGCCCTCGCCCGAGGCGAACAACCCCGTTCCGAACCACCCTTTTCCGTATTCGTTGTAGGCCGCCTGGTACGCGTTCCGCATGGCGGGTAGAGCCGGATCATCGGCATGGACGTATACATGTCGACTGACGGCTACCAGGCCGCTGCCTCCTGAGCTTGAGCCATTTCCACTCGTTCCTCCGCCGCCCGGGTTGCAGGCGTTGTCGGATTGGCATCCGCCGCCACCGGATCCCTTTGGGGGTGTGTAGTTCGGGTTTTGTTTCGGGGTTCCGCCGTACCCGTCGCATAGGTCTCGAGGGCACAGACCTGAGGGGTCTGCATTGGCGACTGGGTTGTTGTCGGCATACGCGTAGCCGTTGAGCTGTTGCGGGTCGGCGTTGTTGAGGATGGGGTCGACGCTGGTAAATCTGCCGAGGGTTGGGTCGTATTCGCGGGCGCCTTCGTGGATGAGGGTGGTGGGGTCCTGGTCGCCGCCGACGAAGGATTTGGTGCCGGTCCAGGTGTTGTTGGTGCCGACGGGGTTGCCGTAGGGGTCTTGGTAGCGTTTGGTGACGTTCTGTGTGGCAGTGTCGTCGATCGCGGTGGTGCTGGTGCCGTGCGGGTCGCCGGTGAGGAACTGCAGGCCGGCGGAGGTGCGCTGGGCGACGGTCTGGCTGTTGAAGGTGTAGTACCGCTGTGCAGTCTTGGCACCGCTGGTTGTGGTCAGGCGCAGTTGGACGTTGCCGAGGTAGAGGGTGCTGCCGGTGGGGTCGTGGGCGATCAGGCGGCTGCCGTCGGGGTTGTAGATGTAGGAGTAGGTGCCGCTGGTGTCGGTCAGGGTGGAGAGGTGGTTTTCGGCGTCCCAGGTGAGGGTTTGCTGGCCGTTGCCGCCGGGTCGGCTGGTGGTGTGTCCGTCGGCGTCGTAGCTGTAGGCCGCGGTGCCGGTCTGGGCTCCGGCGACGGTGGTAGTGGTGCCGCTGACCCCGTGCGGGTGTCCGGTTTGGGTGTAGGCGGAGGTGATGGTGGTGTCGCCGGTGGCGGCGTGGGTGGTTTCGGTGATGCGGTTGCCGGTGGAGGCGACGATGCCGGTGCCGTCGAAGGTCCACGATTTCCAGTACGGTGCCGCGCCGCCGAGGTTCGTGGTGGAGGCGGTGGTGGTGCAGTTGCCGTCGGCGGGGGTCCAGGCGGTGGAGAGTCGTTGCAGGTCGTCGTAGGTGTAGCACTGGGTGTCGGCGGTGCCGCCGGAGGGGGTGTCGGCGGCTTTGATGGTGTTGCCGGCGGCGTCGTAGCTGTAGTGGACGTCGCCGACGATGGCCGGTGAGGTGGATTTGAGGGTTTTCGCCTCGGCGAGTCGGTGTGTGCCGTTCTCGTAGGTCAGTGATGTCTGGGCCCAGGGGCTGGTGCTGCTGTCGGCGAGGGTGGTGACGGCGGGCTCGCCGAAGCTGGTGTACAGGGTGGACAGCACGATCTGTTTGCTGCTGCCGCCGTAGTCGGTGGCCAGGCTGTACGGGTGTCCGGTGGCCGTGTCGTAGCCGTAGTTCAGGTCTTCGGCGGTGAGGTCTCCGGTCGCGGGGATGGCCTGGCTGTTGAGGCTGCCGTCGAGGTTGTAGGTGGCGGAGAACTGGTAGGTGCCGGCCAGCGCTTCGGAGGTTGGGATGGTCGTGGTGGTGATGGTGGGCTGGTACAGGTTGTTGTAGAAGCCCACCGCCGTCTTGTATTCGTTGGCGCCGACCCAGCGGCTGGAGCTTGTCGGGTAGCCCTTGGCGATGGTGTCGTAGGACCAGCTGGCCAGTTTGGTGCCGGTGTTGACGGCTCCGAGCCATTCGGAGGTTTTGCGGCCGAGCGGGTCGGCGTAGCCGGCGGGCATGGTGTAGTCGTAGGACACGGTCTGGTGCAGGGCGTCGGTGGTGCTGGTGACGTCGCCGTAGTCGTTGTAGGTGGTGGCGGTGGCGCCGCTGTCCGGGTCGGTGGTGTTGGTGACGCGGCCGAGCAGGTCGTAGGTGTAGGTCCAGGTGTTGCCGGCGCTGTCGGTGACGCTGGTGTTCTGGCCCTTCTCGTTGTACGCGTAGGTGGTGGCGTTGTAGGCGGTGCCGGATACCGAGGTGCCCGGGTATTGGCGCAGTTCCACCGTGTGCCCAAGGGCGTCGGTGCGGGTGGAGGTGGGGGTGCCGGCGCCGGGGGTGGCGGCGTCGGCGGCGGGGGTGACGTCGGTGTGGTCGCCGCCGTAGGCGGTGGTGGTGTGCCATTGGGTGATGGCGTTGACGACGAACGCGGATCGGATGGTCCGGCCGGCGCCGTCGTAGGTGGTCACGGTTTGGCTGGGGATGTTCTGGTCGATCGGCGCCGCGAACAGCGGTTTATCAGGGGTGCCGGAGTTGTAGTACGGGCCGCTGGCCTTCACCGTTTCGCCGAGGGAGTTGTAGAAGGTGTCGGTGATGGTGCGGCCGCCGCCGATCGCCAGCTTCTGGGTCTGCCGGGCCCGTAACAGACCGTCGTAGAGGGCGTAGCTGGGCACGTAGGTGGCTCTCGCGTTGAGGACGTTGGTGGTCACCACCGACGGGGCGCTCTGGCTGATGTCGTAGTCGAAGGTCGCGTTGGCGGTGGCGTTCGCGGCCTTGCTGCGGGTGGGTGTCCAGATGGCTTTGGTCCGCCCGAGAGGGTCGTAGATGGTGTCGGTGCGTTTCTTGTTCGCATCGACCGTGCCGGTGGTCAGCCCGTAGCCGGGGGCGATCTCGCTGGTGGTTGTCCAGCCGAGCGGGTTCTTCGTGGTCGTGATCCCCGTGAGGGGGCCGCGGCCGGCCGGCGTGTAGGCGGTCAGGGTGTGGTTGCCCCGCACGTCGGTGGCGTCGGTGACCCGCCCGTAGGCGTCGTACACGGTGATGGCGGTGGTCAGCCAGCCGATGCTGCTGGTCGTCCAAGTCTTGGCGGTTTGCGTCGTGGTGATGTCGCCCTTGGTCGGCGCCGTGCCGTAGGCCTGCCCGTCGAAGCTGTTCTCGGTGTCGGAGATGACATCGGCGTCGCTGGCCGGGCTGGTGCCGCACGGCTTGGCGTAATTCTGCACCCGGCCGACGGTGTCGAGGATGTTCGCGGTGGCGTTGCGGTTGTAGCTGGTGATCGCACAGGTGTCGTCACCGGTAGTGCTGAGGTCGCCCTTGTCCCAGACCTGGGTCGGCATGCCGTAGCTGTCGAGGGTCGTGTCGGTCTCGGTCTTGCGCACGCCCCGGCCGCCGTCCAGGTCCTGCCGGCCGTGGGTGGCGGCGGTGCCCGTGTGGTACGCGTTGACCGTAACGCCGTTCGTCGTACGGGTAGCTGTCGCCGCGGACTTCCACGGATCATCGATCTCGCCGGACACCTCGGCCCCGCCGGGCCCGTTGGAGACGATCTTCTCGCGCAGCATCCCGGCGTACGCGTCGTCGTCGTTGACCGCCGCCCCCGTCGAATCGGTGACCTGCACGCTACGGGTACCCGAGGAGGTCTTGTCGCCGTTCATGCCCTGGAAGTACAACGACTTGGTGCTGGTCTGCGGGTCGCCGGCATCACCGACGGTGGTGGTGACGGTGTCGTAGCCGCGCCACTGCGCCCACGTCTTGCGGGAGACCGGCACAATGCCTTCGTCCTCGTCGTAATGCCACGCCGGCGTCCCATAGGAGTAACTGGTGTAGACGCGAGGTGCGCCGCCGGTCAGATCGTTCTCCGAGACGGCGGTGACCACGTACTTGTGGAACCAGTCAATGCGTGGGCTGCTCTCCCCGGGCCGGATCCAATACGCCGGGTAGCAGCGTTTGGTGTTGGCGTCGGGTGCCGGGGTGGAGCCGGCGGCGCACTGCGTCGGCGAGTAGTTGACGCCGATCAGGTCACCGGTCTCGGTGGTGATCGACGCGACCCGCCACCAGTTCATCTTCGGGGTGCCGTCGGTGGAGGTGTCGACCCGGTTCTGCAGCTGGGTGCCGGTGAACTTCACGTCCGGGACGCTCACGCTGGGGACGGTGCTGCTGGTGCCGTAGAGGCCGGTGTGCGAGATCGAGGAGAGCCACAGCCCGGCGCGAGTGCTGTCACCCGGGTCGGGGTAGCTTTGGTGCAGCGTCCAACTCTCGACCGGGTCGTAGCCGTTGCTGGTCGCGTTCCACACCGAGGTTTGCACGGTGTCCAGGCGCTTCTGGGAGAAGAACGTGGGCGAGTAGTCGGTGCATGAGGTGGTCGAGGTGCAGGACTGGTCCCAGGGCACGTCGGGCCAGTTCGACGGGGTGCTGGAGGTACACGTCGAGCCGGCGGTCACGCACCGGTCGGCGACGGTGAAGTCGACCTTGAAGGGTGCCTTCGTGGACAGGTCGCTGTCGGTGCCTGAGGTGTGCTGGTCGGTGCCGTAGTCGATCCGGGTCAGGTAGCCGCCGCGCACATAGGAGGAGACAGTCGTTTTCGTGAGGTTGCGCGCGTAGTTGTTGGTCTCTGGGGTGTACCAGAACGACATCGTGTTGCCGTAGGTGTCCACGACGTAGTCCAGGTTCCATTGCCAGGCCTGGTTGCAATACGCGGAGGCGAAACTAGCGTTGTAGCAGGGCTCGTCCTTGCCCCCGTTGCTGCCCGGGTTGTTGCCGAACACCGGCACCGTGTACGCCGAGTTCGTGGTCGCGTTACCGGACACCCAGCCGGGCAGGTGGTTGAGCCCGAAGTAGTACTTGGTGCCGTCGCCGGTGGTGACCCGCCAGTACTCGCCGTCGTTGTCACCGTTGGTCGCACCGGTCAGCAGTTCGACCTTTGACCCGTCGTCGTCCTTGAGCGAGTAATGCCCGTCGGCGTTGTCGCGGATGAGCTCGCTGGAATGCCCGGGCAGTGACAAGGTCGCGTTGTAGGAGCCCCAGCATAGGTCCCCGGTTTTGGTGGTGTTGGTGGCGGTGCCACCCATGTCGTCGGCGCACGCCTTGTATTTGCGGGTGATCGATCCAGGTTGGTAGGAGAACCCTTCACCGATCCAGCTCGGCTGGTTGTTCGAGGCGGCCATCTCCCCATCGACTGACTGCGATGAGTAGCTCAGACCCACGCTCGGCTGCGGCCCGTAGTTCGACGGCGGCGTCCGCATCGGGTACGACCAGGTGAAATCACCCGACTGGTCGCCACCCGACCAGGTATCCGACGCCTTCAAGGGCGTAGCGGTGAAGTCCCCCGCAGGGCTTGATGACCCGGAGGTCAACGCCAGCGTGGTCACCGTCGAACTGGTCGCCGCGGCACTGAGCTGTCCGGCCGACGACGCGGCGGCAAGATCCACCGTGGCAGTGACCGACGTGGACGCAACGTCGTTGCGGGACGGCAGCGGGCTCGGCGGGCAGCCCGCGCACGCGGGCATGGTCACCACACGCAGCCGGTTGACCCAGTCAGCGCCGTACGCGTTGCGGAACGCACCGTAGTTGATCGTGACGTTCACCTTGCCCGCGGTTGTCTTGCCGTCCGCGCGGCCGACCCGCACCAGCAGCGCCTGGCCGGCTCGTACGGCCGCGTCATGGCCGAGCACCTCGACATGCACGGACGAGGGCGTCGACCCCCGGACCGCCGGCGACAGCGCGCCGACCTTCCTGCCCGGAGCGACCGGTGCGCCGAGCGTGATCGGGGTGCCCGCGATCGGCACTCCAGTGCCGCCCGTGCCTGCCAGCGCGGCGCCCATGGACACCGACCCGCTGGAAGCGACCGGCCAGGATACGGTCGGTGTCTTCCGCAGCGCGGCGGCAGCGGCCGGATCATTCGGCCGCCGCGCCGCCTTGCGCGCTTTACCTGGGCGCACGCTCGGGGTCTTGGCCGCGGTGACCTTCTTCGGGTGCGCGCTCCCGGCATACGCGGGCGCCACGCCCCAGAGGCCGACACCGACGACCAGCGACAACCCGACCGCCAGCACTCCACGGCCGATGAACCTGCGGGAACGGGACACGGTCACGACATCCTCCAATCGCGGCAGGGTCGCCGCGGGCGGGCATGGCAGGAAGGGAAAGGCGGAAGCAGAAGGAGGGCCGAGAAGCACGGCGGCCGGCCTGTTCGGGCCGGCCGCCAGTCGCGTTAGCCGCTGACGTTGTACGGGTCGTTGTACTGGTACAGGTTGGCGATCTCGGTGGCGTTCAAGACGCCGTTGAACAGTCCGACACTGTCGATGCCGCCGTCCCAGAGGAACCCGAGTCCACCGTTCCACTGTCCGGCACCGATCATGACCGGCCCCGCCGCGTTCCACGGCGTCCCGCTGAACGTGACGGTGGCCTGCGACACACCGTTGACATACAGCGTCATGACTTTGGTGGTGGCATCGAACGTGCCGATCAGATTCACCCACGCCCCGGCGACCGCGGTGGCCGTCGACTGGACCATGACCGCGTTCGCGTTGGTCTGGTCTGCGGCTTGCATCAAGAAGTCGTAGCGGTTGCTGCTACTGACCCCGAGGCCGAAGTTCGACTGCACTGTCCCGTTCTGCGACACCGCGTTCATGTTCCGGCTGGCCAGCGTCGCCGGGTTCACCCAGGCGGAGACGGTGAACGAGCCATCGGTGCGGACCGACGAGCGGACCCCGGTCGCGTAGTCCGGGTTCGCCGCATTCAGTACGGCTGCAGGCGCCCCACCGCCGGAGCCGGGCGGGTTAACGTCGTCGACCCCGGTCGTCGGGCTCCCCGTCCAGGTCAGCGTGTTGCTGCCCTTGGCATCGCGGGTCAGATCATTGCTCAATAGGTACTGCCCGGCCCAGCTGGACGCCGTCAGTGCCGCGATGTCGGCCGGGAAGACCACTCGGTCCCAGACGTGGACGTCCGAAATGTCGCCGGTCCACCAGCCGTTGGTGTCGTTGTAGCGATCCCGGCCGATCGTGAACGGCCCGGCCGCATCCCACAGATCGGCGCTCAGCGATTGGGTGCTCTGCAGGACCCCGTTGACGTACAGCGAGATCGTGCCCGCACCCAGGTCATAGACGCCGACGAGGTTGGACCACACCCCGATCGGCGCGGCCGCCGTGGACAACGCCCTGGTGAACGTGGGAGCCGTGTTGTCGGCCGAAACCACGTCAAAGGCGAAGTTGCCCGCGGAACAGCCGAAGTAGAACCCACTGTCGTGCACCCCGTCCTGCGCGGCCACGCTGTGCGTACAGGTGCTGCCGGTCGGCCGGACCCACGCCGACACCGAGAACGACGTGTTGGTGTGCACCGGCACGCTCGTGCTGAGCAGGAACGACGACGAGCCATTGAAATGGCCGACACTTTGGCCGATTTGCCGTCCGTTCGCCGTCCAGGTGACGTTCGACGCTGTCACGGCGTGACCACCGGTGCCCGTGTCGGTGCCGTCACCGTCGAGCAACCAGTCCCCTGCCGGCGCGCTGGGGCCGTTCACGTACAGGACCGGGCCGCCCCTCGCCGACTGGGCGCCAGCCGAGGTGTACGCGTACACCTGCATCGCATTGGCGCCTTGCGTCGGCGTATACGCGACGGTAACCGGCGCACCGGCCGTGGTCGTCACCGTTCGCTGCGGACCGGTGGCCGGACCCCACACGTACTTGACCACCGACGACTTCAGCGTGCCCGTCGCCGCGATGGTGAACAAGCCCGTCTTGCCGGCGCTGCCGTGGTAATTGTCATCGTCGGGATACAGGCCGTCGGCGGTGACGAACGACGGCGGATCCGGCAGCGTGTTGTCGACCTTGAAATAGCAGGTCGCCGTCGACGAGTCGCCGCCGTTGGAAGCCGTCACCGTCCACGAATAGGTTCCAATCGACGGAATATTCGCCGCCGGGATACCACCGACCAGCTGCGCACTCGTATTGCTGGACACATTGGGATAGCTCTTGGAGGCCGTGCCGCCGGCGCCGTTCGGGTAGGTGAACGTGACCGTGGACGCATCGTTCTCCGCGTCGGACACCGTCACCTTCGGCACCGGATTGTGCGCCGGGCTACCCCCGGTGTACACCAGCGTCGGACTCGAACTCGTGCCGCACCCGCCGGAATCGGTGTACAGGTTCTTGAACGTCGGCGCCGTGTTGTACGTGACCGACAGATGCGCCCCACCCGACCCGGACGTCTCGTCGAACTTCTTCCACCCGTTCGACCCGTTCGTCGAGATCGTCTCATCCGCGGCCCGCAACCCGACCGTGATCGTCGTGGCCGTCGACGCGTCCACCGCCGAGGTCAACGCACTCGAACTCCACTCAGTAACCACCCCGGACGCATCACCACAGTTCTGGTTCGATGCGGTGTCCAGCGACGATCCCCACGAGGACGCGTTCGTCGTCCACGTCGTCGAGGAACTCAACGTCTGGCTCGACAGATGCAGCTCCGTGGTCGTGTTCGAACACGACCACGAATGCACCAGGTTGTCGGAGAACGTCACCGCCGTGACGTGCTTGCCCCTCCACGCTGAGGTGGAGAACTGGAACAACGACCGGTACATGTTCGTCCCGTCACCCGCGTTGCCCACCTTCGCGTGACTGGCGCGGTCGTAATCCCAATACTCCTGCCCCGTATGCCCCTTGTTGATCATCGTCCACGCGGTCCGTACCGGCGACGACGACTTCGGATCGATGAAGATCGGGAACGTCGCCGTCCGGTCCGTCAACAGGCTCTGCACCGGCGTCACCACCAGCGTCGACCCGTCCATCCCGGTCGTCATCTTCGCCACCCGGGCCCCTGAACCAGGACCGTCGAACGTCGACACCGTCTCCGACTGCACATCCACCGCCGGCATCGACGCCGACGGCGCGCTCGCCGGCGGCGTCGAATCCCACATGTACGCCGACCCGATCTGGAATGCCGACGACACCACCGCAGCCGGGCTCAACCCGCTGCCGGACAAGGCGTACCGCAGCGCGGTCAATGCCGGGTTCGCGGCCGCGTCAGCGTTCTTAACGACCAGCACCTCGGAGAAGCCCCACTCGTCGACCCGCACCTTCATATCAACATCCGGCAGGACCGACGCGTACGTGGCCACCGGCCCCGACAACGACGGCTTCGGCAACGTCATCCCGGTCCACGTCCACACCAACTCCTGACCCTGACTGGCCGTCCTCGCCAGCGGACCGGCCCCACCACCGGACAGCACCACCGCGGTCGGCGAGGCCACCGGCGACACCGTGCCATCACCATTGGACCGAAGCGTCATGTCCACCGCGACCCAACTACCGTCAGCGCGACGCACCCGCTCCGGCACGATCGACTCAGTCTCGGTGAACGAGCCATCGCCGTTGGCCGCCAACATGGCCGTCGCCGTCGTCGCCTCCGACACCGAAACCGACTTCTTACACGCCCGCGCCAGCGAAGCCGCCGACACCACATCCGGCCTCGACTTCACCGAACACGCCGCAGCCGCCGGCTCCACACCAGACACCACGACCACCGCGAAGCTCGCCAGCGCCACGCTCGCGAGCACCGGCCACAAAACGGCACGCTGACGCAAGCCCCCCGTTAACGTCACAAGATCCCCCGTTTCGGCCGCACGACGGCGAGTCCACATCGGACTACTGTCGGTGTGATAGACGGAGATCGTTGAGGCAGAAAGTTAACTTCAGATGAACATAAGACGTACAGAAGGCTAATCTAGCGTTTCCACAGCATGATTCGCTCAACATCTACACAGGCAAAGGTGCACAGACTACGGATTCAGAGCTTGGGCCCACCACCCTGCGCGCGCAGATCGCCCACCTGCGGGTGGAGGCGGCGGTCGACCCGGCGGCCCCGCACCCGCTGACCCGGCTGCGTCTCTACCCGGTCAGGCGGTCGGTCAACGATGCCCGGGTCGCCGACCCTGGCACGCGAGGATCCGGCGACGTCCCGGCCCGCCCCGCCCGAGTCGCCGAGGAGGCGTTCACCGAAACACGGCCTGGTCGGCCTCGTGGTGGCCGGGGCCGGCGACGGCGAGCCCGCCTGGTCGGTCGCGCGCGGCTGGGCGAACCTCGAGCGAGGCGAGGAGCTGCGGCCCGAGCACGGCTTCCCGGCGTACGCGGTGACCAAGCTGATCACCTCGACCGCCGTGCTGCGGCTGGTCGCCGACGGCCGGGCTGGGCTGGACGCCCCTGCCGGGCGACTCCTGCGCACCGCCCGGCTGACCGACGAGACCATCACCGTACGGGAACTTCTCTCCCACACCGGCAGGGTCGACAGCCCACCCGACATGTTCACGGACGGCCCGGCCGAGCCGCCCGAACTGTTCGACGGCCCGGTGGTGCCGTGCTCCGGAAACCGGGGGCGGTTCGTCTATTGCAAAGGCGGCTACGCCGTGCTCGGCCGGCTCGTCACCGACCTGACCGGCCTGCCGTACCCCGAAGCGGCGGCCCGTCTCGTCCTCGATCCGCTCGGCATGACCCGGTCCGGATTCCCGGCCGATCCACCCACGGCCGGCGTGACCCAGGGATACCGCCTGACCGAGACCGGCGAGTTCGCTCCCGACCCCGCCCCGATCTTCCGGATCCCGGTCGCCGGTGGCCTGTGGACGACCGCGCAGGACCTGATCCGCTTCGCTCGCGGCTGGTCCGGCCTGCTCCAGGCCGACCTGGCGGCCGAGGCGGTGCGGGCACACGCCGCGGTCGCCGAGGGCGGCCTGTACGCCGGGGCTGGGCTGGCTGGTCAACCCAGCCAAGGACGTGTGCGGGCACGCCGGCAGCGGTCCGGGGTCGGCGACTTCACTGCTCCTGCGGGCGGACAGCGGGCGGGCGATCGTCGCGAGTACCAACCGCCTGCTCCCAATAGAGCCGATCAACGCCCGGCTGATCCGCCCGATCGGCTGACAGCCCGCGTGGCGGCGGTCATCCGGCCGCCGCCACGCTCCCGGACCCGAGCGGGCATAGGTTCGGCGTGAGTGCGTACAGGGCCCTGTGCTGCCGGAAGCCCTGGCCGTCCCGCCGGACCTCCCGGCCACCACAACGCCCGCTGCCGATCGTCGAGGTGACATCGACCAGGGAAGGTGCCGAACCCGCTTGTCGGCGTACGGCACCGGAACTCGTACGGCGACACCGCGTGCCACGAGTCCGCTAATCTCCAGCCATGAACGACGGTGACGTATACCGGACGGGTACGGAGGACCCGGTAGCAGCACAGTGGCAGCTGGTCCGAGAGATGGACGAGAACCGCATCGACGATGCACTTACATGACGCAGTCGGGTAGCGACGGCGCATTGCTGCGCCGCCGCCCCCTCAGAACCGTGCGTGCAACTCGTCGCGGCACACGGCTCAAGCAAGCCACTCGGGCG
>NZ_JOJL01000073.1 GCF_000721705.1 Actinoplanes subtropicus | reverse complement strand
CGAAACAGGTCACCAACCCATACCAACCGGTCAGCGGCTACCGCAACGGGCAGACATCGACATGCATCACGAAGGTCACTCAGCGAAAAACGCACCCCCAAGGGCGAGCTGATCGCGCTGGCCCAGATCCAGAGTTCCGAACGGGGACGACGAGCGTTTCCGTGTGATTCCATGAGACGACGAAGTCTTCTAGCGCTGGGGATAGTCGGGCCAGCCCTGGCAAGCTCCGGCTCTGCGGCTCACGGGAAGCGACGCAAGATCGGCGTCAACGACGCCAAAGAGCTTCGAGAAACCGCTGCGTGGCTCTATGGCCTTGACTATCAGCACGGCGGCGCGACCCTCTGGCGCGCAGCAAAGGCCAGCGCACAAGACGGTTACGGGATGCTCGAAAACGGCATCTACGGAGAAGTCGTCGAAAGGGAGCTCGGCTACCCACTTCCGGCAGGAAGTGGCTGGTGGCGAGGGCTCAGGTCGGACATCGACCAAAGCGAACTACATGAAGACGGACACCGAACCTTCGCTCTGACTGAGATCATGGTGCTCGAAAATTGGCGACGCCGCGGGTTCGCCCATCGACTGCATGATCTTCTCCTGACTGATCGGGCTGAGGAGCGCGCAACACTACTGGTTCTTCCGGACAACGCCCCAGCCCATGCCGCGTATGCCTCTTGGGGCTGGCGAAAGATAGGTAGCATAAAACCCTTTGACGACTCACCTGAATACGACGCCATGATTCTGCCCTTGCCGATTCGGGCGGCCCAGGGGAATGGGAACTCACCGCAATTCTGACCTGATCGGAGCGGCCCCGTGTCGGTCTTGGGCCGGGACAGCCCGGCGGCCGGGGTCGGGGCCGGTGTTGCAACCAGCGGCCCGGGCACACCGGGGGCTTGCCTGAGCCGTACGGTCAAAGGCGCGAAAGGGAAACGCCCAGGTCTCCCACGACCAAGCGTTACTACAGCTCGCGGGCCGGGTTGCCGCCCCAGTACGAGGCGGCCGCCGTCCGCTCTCCCTTCATGAGGAACGAGTCGGCTTCCAGGATCGTGTGGTCGGCGAGCACCGTGCCGTAGTGGACGAACGCGCCGACCCCGAGCGTGCAGCCGGAACCGACGACCGCCCGGTCCGACTTGAAGGTGTCGTCTTCCATGCTGTGGCACTGGATGACCGCACCCGCGTTGAGGGCCGCGTCGTCGCCGATCGTGACGAGGCTGCGTTCCACGATCGTGCAGCCGTCGTCGTACAGGCGCTTGCCGACCCGTACGCCGAGCGCCCGCCAGATCAGCGCCTTCATCGGCGTGCCGTTGAGGAGGTTGGTGCTCGGCGTCTGCAGCTTCCAGTAGCGCTCGTGCCACCAGAAGTACGGGTCGTAGATCGAGGTGAAGCGTGGGCGCAGGGCCTGGAATATCTGGGTGGCCCGTTCCACCGCGATGAAGTAGACGACGCTGAACGGCAGCGACGCGAGCAGGATCGGGACGACGGGATGGCCGAGGATGTGGCTGGCCATCATGGCGATCAGCGTCAGGATGTAGAAGTGCAGCCAGCGCGCGGCCAGGAACAGTGCCATGGTGACCAGGTTGTGGCGGTTCTTGGCGGTCAGCCGGCGGCGGAACTCGTCCGGGGTCTTCATGGCGTCGAAGCTGGCGTCGCGTTCGACCGAGCGGGGGATCTCGAACGGCGGCGAGCCGAGCAGGCCGACGCCCGAGCGGACGGGTCCGTCGAGCGGGATCATCGCCTTCGTCGCGACCAGGATGTTCTCGCCGATCCGGGCGCCGGTCGGGAAGGTGATCGAGTTGCCGACGAACGAGTTCGTGCCCACGATCACCGGGCTGACCCGGAACGAGGAACTGGTGAACTCGGCGTTGCCGAAGGAGACGTCGTCGGAGATCTGGGTGCCGCCGCCGACCTTGGTGAGGAACGGGTCGTCGTGTTGCAGCGACGAGCCGAAGTTGGAGCCGGTCTGTCCGCCGGAACGGGCCAGCCGGTAGCCGATGGCCCGCAGGTAGCCGACGATGTACGAGCTGTCGCCGAGAAGTTCGATGTAGAAGTGTGCGTTGCTGATCCGCCGGACCGCCCGATGGATCGCGTGGTGCATCCCGTAGAGCGGGTAGATCCGGCCGGGCCGGCTGAACCGCCGCAGCAGCCGTGGGACGGTGGCGACGAGCAGCACGCCGCCGATGACGGCGCCGAAGAACAGCACGAACGAGATGGCCGCGGCCTGCTTGTAGAGCGTGCCGCTGAAGAGGGACTGGTCGTCGCGGGGGAGTTCCGGGTCGAGCCCGCGCAGCCGGGTGATGATCAGCACGCTGACCGCGGTGGCCACCGGCAGCGACACGAACAGCAGCGCGAACAAGCCGAACACGCTGGTGGAGAAGCGGCGCAGCCGGCTGAGTCCGGCCGGGGCGAGCGTACGGTAATCGGTTGTCGCCGGCTCGGCCGGGGAACCGTGCCACCGTTCGCCGTCGGGGATGCTCTGCTCGGCGTGCAACGCCGAGGCGTGTCCCAGTTGCGCGTGGCGGCCGACGCGGGCGCCGATGTCGATGACGGTCCGGTCGCCGACGAACGCGTTGTCGCCGATGCTCACCGGGCCCAGCTCGATCTGCCCGTTGTGCGCGCGGTAGCCGGTGAACGAGGACGCGCGGTGCACCACGGCGTCGTGGCCGATGCTCAGCATGTCGGTACAGACCGGAACCGTGGTCGACATGATGTGCGCGCGGGCGCCGATCCGGGCGCCGAGCGCGCGCAGGTACATGTTGTAGAGCGGCGAGCCGGCGAACAGCACCAGCGGGTTGCTGCGCACCAGGGTCTTGACGAACCAGAAACGCAGGTACCGCAGGCTCCACAACGGAATCTCGGCGCGCTGCCAGCGGCCGATCAGCATCCATTTCACCAGGATCGGCAGGATCGACATGACCGCGAACACGGTCACGTCGAAGACCAGCGACCGCAGGTAGACGTGCCCGAAGCCGGAAGCATCGGAGATCCAGTCGAGGCCGGTCTCCAGGATCTGCGCGGTGATGGCCACCCCGCCGAGCAACACCAGCGCCTGGATCAGGCCGCAGAGCAGGTAGCGTTGCGTGCTCACCGGCGGCGGCGCCGGCCTGGTGTGCACTTTGGACGGAGGCCGGGGCGGCGCGGTCGCCGGAAGCGTCGCGGCCAGGCCCCGGATGGTCGGGTGCAGATAGACGTCCTTCGTGGACACCGGTGGCAGGTCGGCCCGCTGCCGCAGTGCGGCGCAGAAGTGCGCGATGACCAGCGAGTTGGCGCCGAGGTCCGAGAACAGGTTGCTCTCCACCGATACCTGCGGCAGGCCGAGAACCTCGGCGAGGGTGTCCGCGAGGGCCTTCTCGACCGCGGTGGCCGCCTCGGCGGTGGGCTGGTCGGCGCTCACCCCGCGGGCGCCGGTCGGCGCCGGCAGGCGCTTGCGGTCGATCTTCCCGCTGCGGGTGATCGGCAGGGTGGGCAGGCGTTCCAGGTACGCGGGGATCATGTGTGCCGGAAGCCGCCGGCGCAACACCTCGAAGACCTGCGGCTCGTCGACCGGCGTGCGGTCGTCGGCCGGGCTGTAGTACGCGACCAGGTCGATCAGCCCGGGCCGCCGCTCGTAGGTGGTGACCGCGGCCTGCGCGATGCCCGGCAGCTGCAGGATCACCGACTCGATCTCGCTGAGCTCGACCCGGTATCCGCGGATCTTCACCTGGCTGTCCGCCCGCCCGAGGAAGACCAGGCCCTCCGGGTCGGCCCGGACCAGATCTCCGCTGCGGTACGCGCGGTGCCAGCCCAGCTGGGGCAACGCCGGGAACTTCTCCGCGTCCTTGCCCGCGTCGAGGTACCGCGCCACGCCGGCCCCGCCGATGACCAGTTCGCCCTCCTCGCCCCAGCCGACCGGGGCACCGCTGTCCGGGTCGACGACCGCCAGGTCCCACCCGGCCAGCGGCAGGCCGATGCGGACCGGGCCGTCGCCGGTCAGCCGGGCGGCGCAGGCCACCACCGTGGCCTCGGTGGGGCCGTAGGTGTTCCAGACCTCGGTGGTGCCCTTGGCCAGCCGCTCGGCCAGGCCGGCCGGGCATGCCTCGCCGCCCAGGATGAGCAGGCGCACGTTGTCCAGAGCGTACGGCGGCCACAAGGCGACCATGGTCGGCACCGTCGAGACGACCGTGATGCCGCGCTCGCCCAGCCACTCGGCCAGGTCGGGGGCGGCCTTCATCAGCGTGCGGTCGGCCGGCACCAGGCAGGCGCCGTGCCGCCAGGCCAGCCACATCTCCTCGCACGACGCGTCGAAGGCGACCGAGAGCCCGGCCAGCACCCGGTCGCCGGGGCCCAGCGGGCGGTCCTGGAGGAACAGCCGGGCCTCCGCGTCGACGAACGCCGCGGAGTTGCGATGTTTCACCGCGACGCCCTTGGGCTTGCCGGTGGTGCCGGACGTGAAGATGATCCACGCGTCGTCGCGCAGCCGGGGCCGGTACGGGCCGAGACTGCGGGAGCGCCCCGGCCCGGCCCGCAGCCCGGTACGGTCGACGACCGCGCACACGCCGGCCTCCGACCAGACCAGTTCGGCCCGGTCGTCCGGGTCGTCGTGGTCGACCGGCACGTACGCGGCGCCCACCGCCAGCACGGCCAGGATCGACAGGTACAGGTCGGCGGTTCCGGACTGGACCCGGATGCCCACCCGGTCACCGGCACCGACGCCGGCCTCGGCCAGCCGGCCGGCGAGCCGCGAGGCCTCGTCCAGCATGGCGCGGTAGTCGAGCACCCGAGTGCCGTCGTCGATGGCCGGTGCGTGCGGAAACATCGCGGCGGTGGCTTCCAGCACATCGATCAGGGTGCGAGGGGCCGGTTCCGGCCCGCCGGAGTAGACGGCGGCGGTGCTCGGCGGTTCGAGGGCCGGTCGGATGGCCGGGTGGACCTGCGACCCGGCGACCGTGTCGAGGCTCAGCACGCGCGGTCGACTGCCGCTGGAAATCCGTTACCCATCCCGCGTCTTCCCACGCCGTTCCTCCGGTTTCCCCCGAACAGCCCCAACGAGTCGCCCGCTGATACGGAAACGAGCGGCGGCGCGGTTCAGCCCTGCGGCATCCGCCGCAACCTGGGAAAACGCTGGAAATGACGACCAGTGTGAAGAGACGTTTGTCGCAACAAGCGGGCCGCGGGGGGCGGCTCAGGAGACCCGGCGGGCCATCCGCTGGCTCAGCTGCCACCACCGGCTCGGGGTCAGCCGCACCAGCCAATCCGCCGCCCGGGCCTCCCGGGTGATGACCAGTCGCGGCTTGCGGGTCTGGATCGCGGCCACGATCTGCCGGGCGGCCTCCTCGGGCGGCATGGTCAGCGCCTTCTCCGCGAACTTCCGCGCCTGCTCGGCCTGTTCCCCGTCGGCGTCGGGGCCGCTGATCCGGGCGCTGGCCGCGATGTTGGTCTTGATGCCGCCCGGGTGCACCACCGTTACGCCGACGCCGCGCGGCTCCAGTTCGTGCCGAAGGGCGTCGCTGAAGCCTCGTACGGCGAACTTGCTGGTCGCGTACGCGACCTGGCCGGGCGGGCCGATCAGGCCGAAAAGGCTGGAGACGTTGACCAGGTGTGAGCCGGGCCGGGCCAGCAGCTGGGGCAGGAACGCCTTGGTCATCCGGAGGACCGCGTGCAGGTTGATCTCCAGCAGCCAGTCGACGTCGGCCATCCGGTTCTGCTCGAACGTGCCGGACAGGGCCACCCCGGCGTTGTTGATCAGCAGGTCGACGCCGCCGTGCCGGGAGGCGATCTCGGCGGCCAGGTCCAGGCGATCGCCGCCGTCGCTCAGATCGACCACGTACGTGGTGACCGAACCCGCCCCCACCTCGCGGGCCAGCGCCGCGACCCGGTCCAGCCCCTCGGCGTCCCGGTCGAGCAGGGCCAGCACCGCCCGCCGCTTGGCCAGGTCGAGCGCGAGTGCGGCGCCGATCCCGCTGGCCGCGCCGGTGATCAGGCAGGTGCGCCCGGCGAACGCGAATCGCTGCACCTCAGACACCCGCCTTCCGGATGAAGCGCATGTGGCCGTCGTCTATCCGCCCCAGCCGTATGACCGGCAGGTCGGTCAGGTAGTTGTTGCGCATCTTCCACGGGTGGCGGGCGCCCTGCCGGGGCAGGATCGCGGCGGCCCGCCGGACGTACCCCGAAGTCAGGCTCAGCAGCGGCTCGTCGACCGCCGGCAGGTCGGGTGGCATGGTCGGGGTGGTGACGTCGATGTCGTGCCGGGCCATGTAGTTGAGCAGCCGGCAGACGTACCGGGCGGTGAGTCTCCCGTACGTACCGCAGAATGGTCTCGCCGGAGGCGATCGCCTTGGGGTCCCGCCAGGGCCGGAACGGGTAGCCGAGGGGGAACATGTCGGAATCCGACCGTACGCCCGGATAACGGAACAGATCCCAGGTGCCGCCGGAGGTCTCGCGGCCCTCGAGGATCAGGTAGCTCCGGCCGGGGCACTGGGTCTGCAGCCGATAGCCGGCGTCGATGCCGGACAGACCGGCGCCGACCACGAGAACGTCAACCCGATCACTCATCCGCCCATTATCGGGCGCCGGGGCCGTAAGCTGCGGATCATGACCGCGCCTCGCTCGCTCGGCCCGCTGGTTACCTCGCAGGCGGTGCTCGCCCCGCTCACCGACGCCGCCATCTTCCTGGTGATGACCGTCCGGGAGGGCGGCGAGGCGACCGTCCGGGACCTGCTCGAGGACATGAGCGCGTTGCAGCGGACGGTCGGCTTCCGGCTCCCGGCGGCGCAGCTCTCCTGTGTCACCGGGATCGGCGCCGAGCTGTGGGACCGGCTCTTCCAGGCGCCGCGCCCAGCCGAGCTGCACAAGTTCCGGGCGTGGACGGGCCCCCGGCACAGCGCCCCGTCGACCCCCGGCGACCTGCTCTTCCACATCCGGGCCGGGCAGATGGACGTCTGCTTCGAGCTGGCCTCGAAGATCGCCGGGCGGCTGGCCGCGGTGGCCGACGTGGTCGACGAGACGCACGGCTTCAAGTACTTCGACGAGCGGGACCTGCTCGGCTTCGTGGACGGCACCGAGAACCCGACCGGCGAGGTGGCCGCCCGGCATGCGCTGATCGGCGACGAGGACCCGGCGTACGCCGGCGGCAGCTACGTGCTGGTGCAGAAGTACCTGCACGACCTGGCGGCGTGGAACGCGCTGAAGGTCGAGGAGCAGGAGGCGGCGATCGGCCGCACCAAGCTGGACAACGTCGAGCTGACCGAGAAGGCGCCGAACTCGCACGTCGCCCTCAACACGGTCGACGACCCGGACGGCAACGAACTGAAGATCCTGCGCGACAACATGCCGTTCGGCTCCATCAAGGACGGCGAGTTCGGGACGTATTACATCGCCTACGCGTCGACGCCCGACGTGCCGGAGCAGATGCTGCGCCGCATGTTCCTCGGCAACCCGTACGGCACGTACGACCGCATCCTGGACTTCTCCACGGCAACGACCGGTTCCCTGTTCTTCGTCCCCACCGCCGAATTCCTCGACAACCTACCCGCATAGCTTGGCGTGGGAGACCTGGGCGTTCAGGCGGTCAGGATGGCGGTGAGGTCGGACAGCGTGGTCAGGCGCAGGTCGCCGTCCAGGCCGCGCAGGGCGGCGGTGTGGGCGCCGGCCGCGCGGGCTGCCTCGAGGCCCACCTCGGCGTCCTCGACCACCAGGCAGTTCTCGGGTGGTACGCCCAGCAACTCGGCGGCGCGCAGGTAGCCGGCGGGGTCGGGCTTGCCGGCTTCTACGTCGTCGGTGGTGACCAGGACGCGTGGGGTGATGCCGGCGGCGGTCAGGCGGGCCTTGGCCAGGCGGTCGTCGGCGCTGGTCACGACGGCCCAGGGGAGGCCCTTGCGGTCGAGCGTGGCGAGCAGGTCGAGCGCGCCGGGCGTGGGCACTACATCCGACAAATCGTCATATTGGAGTTCCAGCTGGCGGATGGCGGCTCGCTCGATCTCCTCCTCGGGCAGGTGGGCGAGCAGCCTGCGCACGGTGGGTCCGCTGGGGCTGCCGTGTGCCATCCGGTACGCGGCGGGGCCGTCCGCGCCGTACTCATTTGCCCAGGTCAGCCACGATCGCTCGACGGCGCGGTCGGAGTCGACCAGCGTTCCGTCCATGTCGAAGAGGATGGCCCGGAGGCCGGCGGGGTTGAAGTCAGCCACCGGTCGAGCCTGACACAAAGCCGCCCCCGGAATCCCGGAGGCGGCTCAGGTGTGACGGGCGCGATCAGCGATCAGCTACCGGTGGTGCGGCGCGGGGCGCGGCGGCGGGCGGCGGCCGGCTCGGCCGTGGCCTTGCGCGCCGTGGTGGCCCGGCCCGTCGTGCCGGCGCCGCGGCTCGGGCTGCTCGCGGTGCTGGCGGCCTTCGTGGCCGTGGTGCGCGCCGCGGTGGCGGTCGCGGCCGTCTTGGCCGGCGCCGCGGGGGCCGCGGGCGCCGCGGGGGCTGCCGCCGGCGCGGCTTCGGCGGCCGGGACCGGCGCCGGCGCCGGAGCGGGGGCCGGGACGATCGCGGTCGCGGGGGTGGACGCCGCGGCGGCCGCCTGGTCGCGCTGCTTCTCGCGGCGGATCAGGTCGGCCAGGACGGCCTTGTCGTACTTGGCGTCGATGTCGGCCGCACGGCTCTCGGTCTTCGAGGCCTTCGCCACAGCCTTCTTGTGGGCCTTGGCCAGGCGGGACCGGTCGCGTTCCTGGGTCTTCAGCGAGCGCTTGAGCCGCTTGACCTCGGCCTCGGCGTTACGCAGCGCCTGGGACTGCTGCTGGGCGAGCTCGGTGTTGGTGCGTAGCCGGTTGTCCAGCTCCGTCACGGCCAGCCGGGCCTTCTCGGCGGCGGCGCCTGCGGCCGCCGACTGCGCACGACGGCGGTCGAGCTGAGGGGTGGTCACGAACTCTCCTTCCGTTTCGCACCCCCGGGGCGCCCCCACGCGCTGCCTTCAGCCGTGGGGTTCCTCGACGACCGCCGCAACGGTGCGGGCGCGCCGGCGTTTGATGTGCCGGAGGTGCAAGGTGACGTAGGCAATCACCGCGAGGGTGATGATGGCGATTGCCCACCATTTGTACCGATGCGCGTGCTCGATGATCTCGACGAGATGGTTGCCGAGCACATACGCAACGCTCGTCCACCAACCGACCCAGAGAGCCGCACCGATCGCGTTGTAGATCAGGAAGGTACGCCACGGCATCGCGGTGATCCCCGCGATGACGCCGTTGAACTGCCGGAGTCCGTCAATGAAACGAGCGATGACAACAATACGACTTCCTCGCCTCGCGAAAAAACCCTCCGCTCGGGCCAAGCGCTCGGGTGTGAGGAAGATGTACTTGCCCCAGCGATGCACCGCCTTGCGGCCACCGCGCACGCCGATCCAGTAGCCGACGTTGTCGCCGAGGACCGCCGCGACGAAGGCGATGGCGGCCACCCCGATGATGTTCAACCGGCCCGCACCGGCGTAGATGGCCGCGGCCACCATGATCGTCTGGCCCGGTGCGGGGACCCCGAAGCTCTCCACGCCGATCATCGCGGCGACGGCGAGGTATCCCCAGCGATCGAGGATCGGGGCGACTCCGTGCAGGAATCCGGGAAGGTCGGCTGAAGGTGGCATCGGCTAACACGGTAGCCGGAGTGGGGCGAGTCAAACCTGTGGTGTCACTTCTGTGGCTGAAGCTCCGAACTTCGCGATGGTGTAAACCGGTGATTCGGTGCGACCCAGCCGGGCCCTGATCTCGCGGAGCGGCAGGTCCGGGATGGTGCGCCGGAGGCGGGTGATGCCCCGGAGGTCCTCGCGGGCGGTGGCGACGATGTCGACCTTGCTGTTCGGGTCGTCCACCCAGTCGACCGGCACCTCGTGCGTACGCAGTCCGGCCCGTTCGGCGAGCACCAGCAGCTCGGTGTCGAAGAACCAGTTGGTGTCCCGCACCAGCGGCAACAGCTGCCGCGCCACGTCGGAGCGGATCGCCTTGAACCCGCATTGCGCATCGGTGAACCCGGCACTCAGCGTGGCCCGCAGGATGAGGTTGTAGCTGCGCGAGATGAACTCCCGCTTCGGCCCGCGGACCACCCGCGACCCGCGTCGCAGCCGCGATCCGATGGCGACGTCGGAGTGGCCGGAGACGAGCGGGGCGACCAGCGGGAGCAGTGCGGCCAGATCGGTGGAGAGATCCACGTCCATGTACGCGAGCACGTCCGCGTCCGAGTGCAGCCAGGTGTGTTTCAGCGCCCGGCCGCGACCCTTCTCGGCCAGGAAGACCGCGGCCACCTCGGGCACCTCGGCGGCCAGCCGGCCGGCGATCAGCGGCGTCTCGTCGGTGCTGGCGTTGTCCGCGATGGTGATCCGGAACGGGAACGGCGACACCGAGAGCAGGTAGCCGTGCAGCCGCCGCACGCTGCGCTCGAGGTCGGCGGCTTCGTTGTAGACGGGAATGACGACGTCGAGGACAGGTTTCATGTGCTCGAAGGTGCGCCCGCGCACTTTCTTTAAGGTGTGGCAAAACTGTGCCGCGTCTGTGAGAGTCGCACGGGTGATCAGTCGCACCGGCTACGCCCTCGCCGCCCTGGCGGTCGGTACGTTTGCGATCGGGATGACCGAGTTCGTGATCACCGGCCTGCTGCCCGACATCGCCCGGGACCTCGACGTCACCATCCCCACCGCCGGCCTGCTCGTCTCGGGGTACGCGCTCGCGGTGGTCTTCGGCGGCCCGCTGATGACCGCCGGGGTGGCCCGCCGCCGGCGCAAACCGGTGCTGATCTGGCTGCTGGCCTTCTTCGTGGCCGGCAACCTGTTGTCCGCGGTCGCCACCACGTACCCGCTGATGCTCGGCGGCCGGATCGTGGCGGCGCTCACCCATGGGGCGTATATCGGCTTCGCCACGATCGTGGCCGGCGACCTCGTTTCGCCGACCCGCCGGAGTAGCGCCATCGCGGCCATGCTCAGCGGGATCACCGTGGCCAACGTGGCCGGCGTGCCGCTGGGCACCCTGCTCGGCCAGCAACTCGGCTGGCGGGCCACGTTCTGGGCGATGGCGCTGCTCGGGCTGGTCGCCGCGGTGTCGACCGCCGTCCTCGTGCCGGCCAGCGAGACCACCGGCGAGGCGCGCACCCAGCTGACCGCGTTCCGCGACCCGGCGGTGTGGCTGTCGCTCGGCCTGACCGCGCTGGCGTTCGGGGCGGTCTACGCGCCGCTCACCTACGTGGCGCCGCTGATGACCGACGTCGCCGGGTACGCCGCGGGCGCGATGCCGTGGCTGCTGGCCTTGTTCGGGCTCGGGATGGTGCTGGGCAACGTGATCGGGGCCCGGGCGGCGGACAAGCGTCTGATGGGGACGATCGTCGGCGCCTCGGTGGCGATGCTCGTGGTGCTGATCGTCTTCGGCTGGACAGCGCACGCCAAGGCGCCGGCGACGGTCACGCTGTTCCTGCTCGGGCTGGCCGCGTACGCCACCGTGCCGGGCCTGACCACCCGGGTGATCACCGCGGCCGACGGCGCCGGGCAGAACCTGCTGGCCTCCTCGGCCGCGGTCTCCGCGTTCAACCTCGGCAACGCGGCCGGCGCGTACCTCGGCGGCGTGGCGATCACCGCCGGCTGGGGCTACGCCGCGACGCCGCTGGTCGGGGCGGCGATGGAGGTGGGCGCGCTCGGCCTGGCCGGCGCGCTGGTGGCCATGGCCCGTCGTCGCACCGTCACCGGGATCGGCGCGACTCGATAGCGAAATTCGGCCCGTTCGGCCGACGACGCCCCCACTGACCAGTTGGTTAGCTCCCAGGGTTGGATCGAGAAGGGTGATCATGGGGGCAAGGTACGTGCCGCGACACGCCGGCGCGATCAAGGCGTCGTTCCTCGCCCTGGTCCTCGTGGCGGCGCTGTTCGGGCTGTCCCGGACCGAGGCCGGCGCCGCGAGCACGTTCGCCACGGTGCAGCCGGGCACCTTCGCCGGGAAGGCGTTCGACACGTGCACCGCGCCGGCCGGCGCGACGATGGCCGCGTGGAAGGGCACCTCGCCGTACGGGGCGGTCGGCATCTACATCGGTGGCGTGGCCCGCGGCTGCACCCAGGCGAACCTCACCGCGTCGTGGGTGCGGACGCAGGTCACCGCGGGGTGGAAGCTGCTGCCGCTGTACGTCGGGCCGCAGGCCTCGTGCGCCACGAAGCGGAACCGGATCGACGACACCAGGGCCGCCGCGATGGGGCAGGCCGCCGCCACCGACGCGGTGACCCAGGCCACGGCGCTGGGGCTGGCCCGGGGCAGCGTGCTGATCTACGACATGGAGGCGTACGACACCACGGACGCGGGCTGCCGGACCGGCGTGCTGACCTTCATGAACGCCTGGACGTCGCGGCTGCACGACCTCGGTTACTTCTCCGGCTACTACTCGAGCGTCGGCTCGGGCATCGCCGACCAGGTCGTCAACTATTCGGCCGCCGGGTACGCGCGGCCGGACTATGTGGACTTCGCCCGCTGGGACCAGGCGGTCACGCTGACCGACGCCATCATCCCGGACACCGCCTGGCCGGGACACCGCCGGATGAAGCAGTACCTGGGCGGTCATCAGGAGACGTACGGCGGCGCCACGGTCACCATCGACAGCAGCTACGTCGATTTCGCCCCGTTGCCCGCCCCGCGGATGGCCGACTTCACCGGCAACGGCTGGCCGGATGTGGTGGCCAGGACCGCCTCCACCGGGGACATCGTCCTCTACCCCGGCAACGGCGCGACCGTGTCCGAGACGGGCGCGAAGAAGATCGGCTCGGCCTGGAAGTCGATGAACGCCGTCGTCCGGATCGGCGACCTGAACCGGGACGGCAAGGAGGACCTGGTCGCCCGGCAGACCAACGGCGACCTGTGGTTCTACCCCGGCACCGGCGGCGGCGGCCTGGGCGCACGCAAGAGGATCGCCACCAAGTGGAGCGGGTATCGGGAGATCACCGCGGTCGGCGACCTGAACCGGGACGGCTACCCGGACCTCGTCGCGATCAGCGGCAGCGCCCTCTACCTCTTCCCCGGCAAGTCCGGCTCGGCGCTGGGCGCCCGGGTACGGATCGCCGCGACGGGCTGGTCCGGGATGAGCGAGCTGGCCGGGATCGGCGACCTGACCGGGGACGGCTACCCCGACCTGGTGGCCCGCAACACGCCCGGCGCACTCTGGCTGTACCCGGGTCGCAAGGCGGCGCTCGGCGCGCGCAGCCAGATCGGTACCGGCTGGAACGGCTTCCGCGATCTGGTCGGCGTCGGCGACTTCGACCGCGACGGCACGGTCGACCTGGTGGCGGTCGCAAAGGCGGACAACGCCCTGTGGCTGTTCGCCGGCGGCAACGGCACGCTGACGATGCGGACCAGGCTGGGCAGCATGCCGGGACGTACCCCGCTCGCCTGAGGGTCTCGCAAGGACAAGCGGCGGCCGACCCGAACCGGGCCGGCCGCCGCTAGCTTTTGGCGGGGCGGATCAGATCTCGTCGCCGGCCAGGTGGCCGCGCAGCTTGGTGAGCGCCTTGGTCAGCAGCCGGGAGACGTGCATCTGGGAGATGCCGATCTGCTCGGCGATCTGCGACTGGGTCAGGTTGCCGTAGAAGCGCAGCGTCAGGATCTTCTGCTCGCGCTCGTCGAGCGTCGCCAGCGAGGTGGCGTTGTAGGCGCGGGCGCCCTCCAGCCCCTCCAGCACGTCCTCCTCGGTGATCGACAGGTGCGCGGCGATGTCGGCCACCGTCGGCGAGCGGCCCAGCGAGTGGGTCAGCGTGCTGTTCGCCTCGGTGATGGCCAGCCGCAGCTCCTGGAGCCGGCGGGGGACGCGGACGCTCCACGTACGGTCGCGGAAGTGTCTTTTGATCTCGCCGATGATGGTCGGGATGGCGTAGCCGGCGAAGTCGACGCCGCGGTCCGGGTCGAACTTGTCGACCGCCTTGATCAGGCCGACCGTGGCGGTCTGGATCAGGTCGTCGGTGGGCTCGCCCCGGCCGGAGTAGCGGTTGGCCAGGTGGCGGGCGAGCGGCAGCCACGCCTCGATCGCGCTGTCGCGCAGCTGGGCGCGGGACGGATGGCCGATCGGCATCGCGGCCATCGCGTTCAGCAACTCGGCGGCGCTGTCGGCGGGCGCCTCGGCGCCGGCCTTGGTGGCGGGCGAGATCTGCGAGGTCTCGGTGACGGTCATGCTTGGTCCTCCCTGGCACCTCTCCGGAGAGCCGGTCCACTGTGCGGACCCGGTCGGTCGGGTGTCCCTATCGGTTGCCGACGGGAGTCGATCCGACCCCGTCGACGGCGCATTTGGCCGTTCGGTTACCAAGACCCTAACCGAGGGGTGGAGAAAAGACTAGCCGAAAGTATGAGTGACTTTGCGTGATGACAAGTAATACAGGGAGATCGTTCGAAGGTCATCCACGCCCCGCCGGTCGGCCGATGCGGCATAACCCCAGCTCCGGGCAAGATGAACGCCATGCCTTCGCTGCCCGCCTCGGTTCCGTACCCGCGGGCCGCCGAGATATGCCGGTGGACCCTCGCGACCTTCGGGGACCTGCGCGGGCTGCGCGCCGGCCTGCGCGCCGCGGTGGATGTCGCGGCGGCCGGGCCGGATGTCTCCGACCGGATGACCGTGGTCGCCACCGAGCTGGCCACCAACGCGTTGCGGCACGGGCTGCCGCCGACCGTGGTGCGGCTGCTGCGCGAGGGCGATCGCCTGATCATCGACGTGTCGGATCATGACCGGGAGGCCGAGCCCCGGCTCGCCGAGAACAGGCCGCTGGGCGGGGGTGGCCTGGGCCTTCAGCTCACCCGTCGGTTCGCCATCGACGTCGGCTGGTACGCGACCGAGCTCACCAAACACGTCTGGGCCAGCTTCCCGAGCTGAATCGGCCGGCTGCTGGTAGAAAGTCCCCGTGGCGGACATCTATACGATCGGCCAGGAGCGAGCGGCCGACGGGTCCGCGACGCTCCTGCACCTGGGCGGCGAGTTCGACATCACCGCGCGCGACGCCCTGCGCGAGACGGTTCTGGCCGCGGTCGGCGCCGGCGACGTGGTGATCGACCTGGCCGGCGTGACCTTCGTCGACTCCGAGGCGCTCGGCGTGCTGATCGAGGGCTACCAGGCCGCGCGCGTCCGGCCGGCCGGCTTCCGGGTGGTCAACGCGCGCGGAGTGGTCGCCCAGGTGCTCAAGGTGTCCGGCGCGCTCGAGTTGTTCGGCGGATAGGGTCTGTCCTGTCGATCACGTGGGAGCGAGGCGAGGTCCAGGTGGTGGCTGGCGTCGGCCGCGAAGCGGCCGCATACCGGGGTTGTATGTGGTCGTTTCGCGGACGCCGTCAGGCGCCGCCTGGGCCACGCCGCAGCCCCGCGTGATCGACAGGACAGACCCTATGCTGCTTGTGTACGCGTCCGCCCTGCTGGTCGGCGTGCTCGCGTTCGCGGTCGGGCGCCCGCGTGGGCTGCCCGAGGCCACCGTGGCGGTGCCGGCCGCCGTCGTCGCGGTCGTCACGGGACTGCTGCCGTGGCGCGACGCGCTGGCCGAGTTGCGCGCGCTCGGGCCGACCGTCGGGTTCCTCGCCGCCGTGCTGCTCCTCGCCCACCTGGCCGGGGAGCACGGCGTTTTCCGGTACGCCGGCGCGCTGACCGCCCGGATCAGCGGCCGTTCGCCGGCCCGGCTGCTGACCGCGGTCTTCGTGGTGGCGTCGGTGACCACCGCCGTGCTCAGCCTGGACGCCACGGTGGTGCTGCTCACCCCGGTCGTGCTGGCCACCGCGGCGCGCACCGGGGCCCGGCCGCGGCCGGCCGCCTACGCGTCGGCGCATCTGGCCAACGCGGCCTCCCTGCTGCTGCCGGTGTCCAATTTGACCAATCTGCTGGCATTTGCGGCTAGCGGGCTGACGTTTCTGGGGTTCGCCGGCGTGATGGCGCTGCCCTGGCTGGCGGTGATCCTCGCCGAGTACGCGGTGTTCCGCTGGTACTTCCGCTCCGACCTGAGCGCGCCGGCCGAACCGGTCTCGGCCGGTGACGTGCCGCCCGCGCCGCGCTGGGCGCTGGTCGTGCTGGGGCTGACGCTGGCCGGGTTTGCGGTTGCTCAGCCGCTCGGCGTACACCCGGCTTGGTTTGCCGCGGTTGGTGCTCTTGCCCTTGCTGTCCCGCGCCGGGTCGGCCCGAAGGTGCTGCTGCGCGAGGCGAACCTGCCGTTCTGCGCCTTCGTGCTCGCGCTCGGCGTGGTGGTGCTCGCGGTTCGGCAGCACGGGCTCGACCGGGCGGTGGAAGCGCTGGTCCCGGCGCACGGCGGCTGGTGGCAGTTGTTCGCGGTGGCCGGGCTCGCCGCGCTGCTGGCCAACGTGGTGAACAACCTGCCGGCCACGCTGGTGCTGGTGCCGGCCGTGCAGGCCCACCCGGCGCTGCTGCTCGCGGTGCTGCTCGGGGTGAACGTGGGGCCGAACCTCACCTACGTGGGCTCGCTGGCGACCCTGCTGTGGCGGCAAATCCTGCACAGCCGGGACGCCCCGCCGGACGGCCGGGACTTCCTCAAGCTGGGCCTGGTCAGCGTGCCGGCGGCGCTGGTCGCCGGGGTGCTGGCGCTCTGGCTGAGCCTCGCGCTGACCGGAATCTGAGGGCGCACCTGCGCCGCCGCGCCGTGCCCGGTCCGGGGAACGACCGAGGTGATCCGGCAGGGGATCGGCGGCGAGGCGCGCCCGACGCAGTCAGTCTCGTCGATGCATTCCGTAACACGCAAGCAATCTGAGTTACGGAACCTGGCCGTCGGCTACAGGAGCATGCCGCCGGACGCCTCGATGCGCTGGCCGGTGATCCACTTGGTGTTGTCGGCGAGCATCGCGACCATCACGCCGGCGATGTCCTCCGGCTCACCGAGCCGGCCGAAGGCGATCTGACCGCTGATGTGCTCCCGGATCGCTTCGTTCCCGCGCAGCGCGCCGCCGCCGAAGTCGGTGGCGGTCGCACCCGGCGCGACCACGTTCACGCTGATCCCGCGCGGCCCCACCTCCTTGGCCAGGTAGCGGGTGAAGACCTCGACCGCCGCCTTCATCGACCCGTACGCGGCGTAGATGCCCTCGCCGGTGAAGCGGGCCAACCCGGTCGACACGTTGAGGATGCGCCCACCGTCGGCGATCAGCGGCAGCAGCGCCTGGGTCAGGAAGAACATGCCGCGCAGGTGGACGTTCATCAGCTCGTCGAACGCCTCGACCGGGAAGTCGGCGATCTTCCCGGCGATACCGACGCCGGCGTTGTTGATCAGGAAGTCGAAGTCCTCCCGGCCGAACCGGTCGCGCAACACTTCGCGCAGGGACTCGACGAACGCCGGGTACGAGTCGAGGTCGCCGACCGTCAGCGGGAGCGCGATCGCGTCGATCTTCTCGCCCCGGTCGTCCCGGTACGTGTAGATCACCTCGACGCCGTCCGCGATCAGTGCCTCGGCGGTGGCCCGGCCGAGTCCGCGGTTGCCGCCGGTGATCAGGGCGATTTTGGGCATGGTGGTGCCTTTCTGCGTATGAAATCGGATATTTCAGTCGCCGACCGCGGCCAGCAACTGGAGCTTTTCGTGGCTCGGCGAACCGGGCACCGCGGTGAAGACCAGCAGCACCTGGGCCTGGTCGGGGTCGAGCAGGGTCTGGCAGTAGAGCTCGAGCTCGCCCAGCGCCGGGTGGGCGAAGCGTTTCCGGTCGAGGTGGGTGACGCCGACCTCGTGGGCGGCCCAGATCTCGGCGAACTCGGGGCTCGCCGCGAGCAGCGCGTCGACGATCTCGCCGGCCCGGCCGCCCGGCGCCGCCGCATACACCTCGCGCAGCTGGGCGGTGAAGACCCGGGCGTGGGTCGGGTGGTCGGCGACCGGGTAGATCCGGCGTGACTGCGGGTTGGTGAACCAGCGGTAGACCATGTAGCGCTCCAGCCCGCTGTAGTGCGTCTCGTCGCCGAGCAGCGCCACCGCCGGCCGGGTCTGCCGCAGCGTCTCGCCGAACCGGGAGAGCACCAGGGCCGGGGTGTCGGCCAGCCGGTCGAAGATCCGCATCATGCCGGGGCCGATGTGGTCCTCGCGCAGTGCCCGCTGCGGCGCCGAATGTCCGCCGAGCCGGAAGAGATGGTCGCGCTCGTCGAGACTCAGATGCAGCGCCCGGGCCAGCGCGGCCAGCATCTGCTCGGACGGCATCGGGCCGCGTTGCTGCTCTATCCGCCCGTAGTAGTCGGCCGACATGTCGGCCAGGGCGGCAACCTCCTCGCGGCGCAGCCCGCCGGCGCGGCGGCGCTGCCCGCGCGGCAGGCCGACATCCTCCGGCTGGAGCGCCTCGCGGCGGGTCCGGAGAAAGTCGGCGAGTTGCGCCCGGTCCATCTGATCAGCCTCCCTCGGTGACGTCTCAAGACTGGCTCGGCCGCACGATCCGCGGAAGGGAGAGCCGATCCAGGGATAACTTGTCCCTGTCTCAGGCCCTCGCGATCTTCCCCCGGTTCGGCGGCAGGGTGTGCCGGGCCGCCTGCCGCAGGTCGATGTCCTCGATCATGGCGCGGGCCACCTCCTCGGTGAGCCGCCGCTCCAGCACCGCCTTGCCGAGCGCGAGCCGCTGCGCGTCGAACCACGCGTCCGGGTCGGTGATCGCCTGGTCGCGCTTCCCCGCCACGGCCTCGTTCACGACCTCCCGCCCGGTCTTCCGCATCTCCTCGTCCTCGGCGCGCTCCGCGGTCAGGTCGAACCGCAGCCGGCGGGTCAGCCAGCCGATCGTCGTGCCCTGGATCAGCAGCGTGCCCAGCGTGACCAGGAGCGCGATCGCCAGGATCGCGTCCCGCCCGGGCACGTCCTTCGGGACCGAGCCGGCCGCGGCCAGCGTCAGGATGCCGCGCATGCCGACCCAGCCGACCAGCAGCGTCTCCTTCCGGGTCGGCGGCCCCAGCGGCTCCCCGCTCCGTCCGCGTTCCCGCCGCCGCTGCTGGACGGCCTCCACCCGGGCCCGGTACCGCTCGTTGCTCGCCGCCCGGCGTCTGGCCAGCCGGTCCCGGAGCGTGTAGCGGCCGAACAGCAGGTAGACCGCGACCAGCCGGGACACCATCGCCACGACCAGCAGCACGCCCGCCGCGACCAGCGTCGGCCACAGGCCGGGCGCCGCCGAGCCGGCCAGGTCGGACAGCACGAACCGCAGCTGGAAGCCGATGTACGCGAAGACGAACGTCTCCAGCACGAAGTCGACGACCGGCCAGAACGCCTCCTCCTGCAGCCGCGTCCGGTATCCGCCCGGGTACTGGTGCTTCGGGTCGAGGGTCAGGTTCGTACTCACCGAGAACGCCGCCGTGACGACCGCGAGAATGCCCGACGCGTGCACCTGCTCGGCCACCAGGAACGCGGTGAACGGCAGGAGAAGCACGAGCGAGGTCTCCAGCGTCGGGTTGCCGAGCCGCTTGCGCAGCCACAGCGTCCCCACCGCGAACACCGCGCCGATCGCGATCCCGACTAACGTGTTGCGCAGCAGTTCGACCGCGCCGTGCCCCCAACTCGTGTGCTCGCCGTGGACCGCGCCGACCGCGATGGCGAACACGGTGAGCGCGGTCGCGTCGTTGACCAGGCTCTCCCCGGTCAGGATCGAGGTGACCCGACCGGGCAGGCCGATCTCGTCGCCGTGCGACACCGTGGTGATCGTGTCGGGTGGCGCCAGCACCGCCCCGAGCACGAAGGCGGCCGCCCCGATCGACGGCAGCAGCCACGCCCCGACCAGCCCGAGCAGGCCGCTGGTGAGCAGCACGAGCAGCACGCCGAGGGTGATCACCGGGCCGAGGTTGGCGCCGAACGCGCTGAACGACGAGCCGCGGGTCGCCGAGTACAGCAGCGGCGGCACCACGACGGCCAGGATCAACTCGCTGGGCAGTTCCAACCGCGGCATGCCCGGGATGAACGACGCCGCCGCGGCAAGTACCACGATGATCAGCCCGGGTTCGAGGTTCCGCTTCTTGGCGACCGCCGAGATCGCGATGCCGGCACCGATGATGAGCAGAAGCTGAACGCCATCCACGGTGATCAGGCTAAAGGGCCGACCTCGCTGTCGGTTGTGGGACACGTCGCTCCGCTGAACGGGGGTGGCCGGGGCACGCAGCGCCGGTATGCTCACCGACGGGCCGTGACTGGCGTGTTCGGATGGGAAAACCATTGGGGAGCGGCCCCGTCGCCAATGACGACTGCCGCGCGCCTGGGCCCTCTTGCACCGTGATAAGGAGGACCCATGTCCGAGTTGAATGCCGAATCGAACGCCTTCCGCTCCGCGCTCGAGGTGGTCCGCTCCGTTGAGCCGCGCATCGCCGACGCGATCGCCAAGGAACTGAACGACCAGCGCGAGTCCCTGAAACTGATCGCCAGCGAGAACTACGCGTCGCCCGCCGTGCTGCTCGCCATGGGCAACTGGCTCTCCGACAAGTACGCCGAGGGCACCATCGGCCGCCGCTTCTACGCCGGCTGCCAGAACGTGGACACCGTCGAGGCGGTCGCCGTCGAGCACGCGAAGGCCCTGTTCAACGCGCCGTACGCGTACGTACAGCCGCACTCCGGCATCGACGCGAACCTGGTCGCGTACTGGGCGATCCTGGCCGACCGGGTCGAGGTGCCCTACCTCAAGAAGTTCGAGAAGCGCCAGGTCAACGACCTCACCGAGGCCGAGTGGGCGTCATTGCGGGAAGCGTTCGGCAACCAGCGCATGCTGGGCATGTCGCTCGACGCCGGCGGCCACCTCACCCACGGCTTCCGGCCGAACATCTCCGGCAAGATGTTCAACCAGCGCAGCTACGGCGTCGACCCGGCGACCGGCCAGATCGACTACGCGGCCCTCCGCGAGTCGGCCCGCGAGTTCAAGCCGCTCATCATCGTCGGCGGCTATTCGGCGTACCCGCGCAAGGTGAACTTTGCCACGATGCGCGAGATCGCCGACGAGGTCGGCGCGACCTTCATGGTCGACATGGCGCACTTCGCGGGCCTCGTCGCCGGCAAGGTCTTCACCGGCGACTTCAACCCGGTCGAGCACGCCCACATCGTCACCACCACCACTCACAAGAGCCTGCGCGGCCCGCGCGGCGGCGCCGTCCTGGCCCGGCCCGAACTGGCCGACCAGGTCGATCGCGGCTGCCCGATGGTCCTCGGCGGTCCGCTCAGCCACGTGATGGCCGCCAAGGCGATCGCCTTCGCCGAGGCGCGCGACCCTTCCTTCCAGACGTACGCCCAGCAGATCGTCACCAACAGCCAGGCGCTCGCCGAGGGCCTGGCCAAGCGCGGCGTCCGCCTGGTCTCCGGCGGCACCGACAACCACCTGGTGCTGCTCGACGTGCATCCGTTCGGCCTCACCGGCCGCCAGGCCGAGCAGGCACTCCTGGACAGCGGCGTGGTCACCAACCGCAACGCGATCCCGCAGGATCCGAACGGCGCCTGGTACACCTCCGGCATCCGCATCGGCACTCCCGCGCTGACCTCCCGCGGCCTCGGCGTCGACGAGATGGACCAGATCGCCGAGCTGATCCACACCGTGCTCGCGAACACCACGCCGGCCGAGGGCTCGAAGGCCAAGTACAACCTCGACCCGGCCCTCGCCGACCGCATCAGCAAGCAGGCGACCGAGCTGTTGGCGCCGTTCCCGCTCTACCCCTCAGTCGACCTGGGCTGATTGCCTTTCCGGTTGCTTCGTCCGGCACGGTATGAGGTTCGAAAAGAACTTCCTACCGTGCCAGGGTGGGTGGTGCCCCGGCCAGCCGACCCCTAGGTGCCGCTCCGTGCGTCGTCCGCGGCTTGGAGGAAGGCGCGAACCAGCGGAGTCTCGAGCGATGGTGGCCGCCTCGTCGAGGCCGGCCGCGATCTCGCGATAGCCCGCGTCGAGCCGGTCGCGAAACCGCCGCCCGAGCGGGGTCAGCCGGACGCTGCGGCTGGTCCGCTCGAACAGGGCGCCGCCGATCCGCCGCTCCTGCTGCTTGATCGACTGACTCACGCGCGCTGACGACACGCGCAGACGTTCGGCCGTACGCCCGAAATGAAGCTCTTCCGCCAGCGTCAGGAAGATCTCGATGTCGCGCAGCTCCACCAGGCCGTGTCCCCTCCGATCACCCGCACGAAGTCTACGGCCGGACGGCCGCACCCATGATCGTGATCCGGGCGACGGCCGACCGGTAACCGGTGGCTGATCCGGCGGTTCGATCTTTTGCGTTGTTCCACGCCGACGGCCCGGTGATCGTTGGTGCCATGAACGAAGCTCATCGGGATCCTGCTCACCCAGGTCGGAGCGGGCTGCCAACGATGACTGACGAAGGAAACTGACTGTGCTGACGATCCGCACCGCCCGGCCCGAAGAGCTGCCCGCCCTGACGGCGTACCCGGACGACGACGAACGCAACCGCGCGACCGCGGCCTACCTGTCCGGGCTGCTCGCCAGCGGCTGCACGCGACCGGCCTGGTGCCTGGTGGCCGAGCAGGACAACGAGCTCACCGGCAACGTCGTGCTGTGGACGGTTCCCGGCCGCTCGGCGCCCATGGACATCGTGCTGCTGGAGCCGGGCGACGATCAGACCGCCGCCGCCCTGCTGACGCACGCCGCCGAACTGGCCCGCTCGCTCGGTGCGCCAACGCAGGGCCATGTACTGGACACGCCGAGCCAGGCCCCACAGTTCCAGCGCGACCCGCAGCGACGCGAGCAACTGCTCGCCACGCACGGTTTCTCGGTCGCCCGCGACGGACGCCGGTTCCTCTGGCAGGCTGGCTCTCCGCTGCCCGCCCAGGACGACCGGCTGCACTGGCGGTCACTTGCCGAGCTGGGCGAGGAGCCGTTCGTCGACCTGCTCGCCGACACCTTCACCGACACGAAGGATTCCATCTTCCTCGCCGAGATCGCCGAACACGGCCTGCGCGGCGCGGCCGAGCGCAACCTCGCCGACATGCTGGAGCTGGACCACGAACGGGACTGGTTCGAGATCGGCTACGACCTGCGGAACCGGCCGGTCGCGATCAGCCTGCCCGCCCGTACGCCGAGCTCAGCGGTCGTCGGCCTGGTCGGCGTCGCCCCGGCCGGACGCGGTCACGGCTACGCCACCGCCGCCGTGGCCCGCGGCACGAACATCCTTGTCGCCGCCGGGGCGACGGAAATCCGCGGGGACTGCGACACCGGCAACATCGGCATGGTCAAGGCCTTCCAGCGGGCGGGCTACCACAACTTCGCCAACCGCAAGATGTTCAGCCGTCCACTGTAGATCCGGTACCTCGAACCGCTCGGCGGCCCTTTCCTTCCGAGTGGGTGGGGAAAGGCCCGGGCAACTCGTGCAGGGTGACCTCGGTCAGCCGGCTGCCGTCGATGGTGGCGGTCATGAAGGTGGCGAAGGGCTGCCGGCGGCGGTCGGTCGGGGAGCCTGGGTTGAGCAGTCGCAGGCCGGTTCGGGCGGTGGTGTCCCACGGGATGTGCGAGTGGCCGAAGACCAGCACGTCGGCCTCCGGGAAGCGGGCCGCGCACCGCTCGTCGCGGCCGGTGGAGGGGCCGGTCTCGTGGACGACCGCCAGCCGCAAGCCGTCGAGGTCGGCGTAGGCGATCTCCGGGAGGCGGGCGCGCAGGGCCGGGCCGTCGTTGTTGCCGTAGCAGGCGATCAGCCGGGTCGAGCGGGCTTCCAGGGCGTCGAGTGTGGACACGTCGACCCAGTCGCCGGCGTGTACCACCACGTCCGCGTCGTCGATGGCTGCCCACAGTGGGGCGGGCAGGTCCCGGGCGCGCCGGGGCAGGTGGGTGTCGCTGGTCAGCACGAGCCGCACCCCATCACCATAGAGCAGCTCTTTCAACCGGGCGGTTGACGGGATGGCGGGGCGGGTCTAGCGTGGCTTTCAACCGAAAAGTTGAAAGGCCGGCCGATGACCACGGAAGCGCTGTCCCGGGTCTTCGCCGCCCTCGCCGATCCGACCCGCCGCGACATGGTGGCCCGGCTCGCCGAGGGCGACGCCACCGCGAATCAGCTGGCCGAGCCGTATCAGATGACCCTGCAGGCGGTCTACAAGCACCTGCGCGTGCTCGAGCAGGCCGGCCTGGTCACCCGCCCGCCCGGGCCGCAGCCCCGCCCGGTGCGTCTGGAGGTGCACGTGTTCGACCTGATGGACAACTGGATCGAGCGCCACCGGCGGCGCGCCGAGCAGCGGTATCGCCGGCTCGACGCGTTGCTGGCGGAGATGAGCGGAGACGAGGCATGAAGCCGATACCCGAAACGACCATCGAAGCCGACCCGAGCCTGCCGATCATCCGGCTGACCCGCGAGTTCGCCGCCCCGCCCGAGCGGCTCTTCCGCGCCCACACCGACCCCGTCCTGTTCGCCCGCTGGGTCGGCCCCGACCGGCTCACCACCAAGATCGAGCACTGGGACGCCCGGCCCGGCGGCAGCTGGCGGTATGCGTCGACGGGCGACGGACAGGAGTTCTGGTTCCGCGGGTGCTTCCACGACGTACGACCGGATCGGATTGTCCAGACCTTCACCTATGAGGGCCAGCCCGACAGCGTGGCGCTGCAGACGCTCTGGTTCGACGACCTGGGCGGCGGCCGCAGCCGGCTGCGCACCCAGTCGCTGGTCGACAGCTTCTCCAGCCGGGACGCCTGGCTGCGTTCCGGCATGGAGACCGGCGTCAACGAGGGTTACGCCGCATTGGAGAGGATGCTTCTCGATGGCAGTTTCTGACCGTCCCGCCGAGCGCCACGCGCAGCTCGCCGGGGTCTTCACCGAGCGGGTCCGCGGCACCCGGGAGTGGGACGTCCCGGCCCCGGTTCCGGAGTGGACGGCCCGCGACGTCGTACGACATCTGGTGGAATGGCTGCCCGCGTTCCTCGCCGGCGGCGCGAGCGTCGAGCTGCCGAAGGGCCCGTCGGTGGACGACGACCCGGTCGGTGCCTGGCAGGTGCACGCCGACGCGGTGCAGGCCCTGCTCGACGACCCGGAGACGGCCGATCGCAAGCTCACCAACCCGCACATCGGCAGCCTGCCGCTGGACGCCGCGATCGACCAGTTCTACACGTCCGACGTCTTCATGCACACCTGGGACCTGTCCCGGGCGACCGGCCAGGACGACCGGCTGGATCCCGACTTCTGCGCCCGGCTGCTGGGCGGGATGGAGCCGATGGAGGAGATCATCCGTTCGTCCGGCCAGTACGGCCCGCGGGTCGAGGTGCCGGCCGGCGCCGACGTCCAGGCCCGGCTGCTGGGTTTCATCGGGCGCGACCCGGAGTGGAAGCCCCTACCGTAGAGGGATGCCGAGCGACCGGGATCGCCTCCTCCTGGCACCTCATCTGCCGCTGCTGCGCGCCGCCCAGGCCGAGTTGGCAACAGCCCAGCGGGCGTACGACGAGGCCGAGCGGCAGGCGACCGAGTCGACGACCGGCACCGACTGGCGGGACCGGCTGCTCGGCGGCCTGCTCAGCGTCGACGAGGGCCGGTCCCGGCGCTATCGGCAGGCCCGCGGCACCCGGAAGGCGGCGGACGAGACGCTGGCCGCCGCCCGGGCCCGCTACACCCGGTACGCCGAGCGGATCGACGGCCTGCTCGAGCCGATCCTGATCCGCGACGACCCGGGCTACCAGCGGAAACTCGCCGCCGTCCGGGTCTGTGACCAGGCCGTACGAGCCGCCGAGGAGATGCGCTTCAGCCTGTCCTCGGCCCTGGCGAAGCCGGCCGTGACCAAGCCGGCCCGGAACGCCCGCGACACCACGAACACCGAATCCTGGCACGAGGCGGAGTTCGCCCGGCAGCGCTTCGACGAGTTGGTCACCGAACTGCGCTCGTCGGTCCCGGCGCTGCGCCGCACGATCGACCGAGCGGCCCGGGCACTGGCCGAGTCGACCGGCACGCCGCCGCCCGAGCGGCCGACGCTGGACGTCGCCGCGCTGCCCCAGGGCCGGCCGGCGGCGATGGCAGCCGAGCAACACCTGCGCGGCCTGCGGGTGCAGCTCGAAGTCGCCGTCCGGGAACTCACCCGCTGGCGCACCCGAGCCGACGAGTCCCGCCTGGCCGCCCTCCGCGCCGCCGCGGATGCCCTCTGACTTTCGCTAAGGCGGGTGGGGGTGGCGCCCGATATTGGGGGCCGACCCGGAGCGGACAGGAGTGTGGTCGTGAACCAGATCGTGGCCAACGCGTACACCGTGACCAGCAATCTGTTCGGTCCGGAGTCGGGCATTCCGTGGTGGGTCTGGGTGTTCGTGGTCGGCGCGATCTTGTTCAAGCTGCTTGTCCCCGCGCCCAAGACCGCCCGTGACCTGGCGGACGAGCGCGACCGGATGCTGCTCCAGGAGCTGGCCGGCAAGGGCGACGGCGGCGGCAAGAAGGGCAAGAAGAAGGACAAGAAAAAGAAGAAATAGCCGTACGCGACGACGACCGGCCCGCGATGGCCGGTCGTCGTCGTTTGGTGGGGATCATGCCTGGGTGACCGACCGCCGGTTGATCTGGACGGCCACCGGCAGCAGGAACAGCGCGCAGAGTGCCTGCTCGAGCCGGAACCAGACCGGGAACGCGCCCGGCAGCGAGGCGATCACCACGAGCGCGACCAGCATGATCGCGGTGACCAGTCGCAGCCGCAGCAGCATCTTCCGGTCGCCGCGCACCGCCCGGACCGCGAACAGCAGCGTGAGCAGCGACGCCGCCGCGACGATCGAGCCCCGGATCCAGACGCCCGGCGTGACCATGGCGGTGTCGTGCCGGAACGCCACCATCACGCCCACGGTCACCAGACTGACCGCCACGTATCCGCTGACCTGCCAGATGATGTTGCGCATTTCGGGTGCCTCCGTCGTTGTCGTTGTCGATGAGGACAGCGTCGCAACGGAGGCACCACGCTCGGATCGCCCGATCTCTCGGGCGGGTGGTGGAATCAGGCGCTCAACTGGGCGGCGGGGCCTCTCCATCGATCGGTTGATCGGGCGGCGGCGCCGCGCCGGTCATGATGGCGACCGCCTCGGACATCGAGTGGGACTTCGGGGTGATCACCGTGGCCCGCCGGCCCAGCCGCTGGATGTGGATGCGGTCGGCG
>NZ_JOJL01000072.1 GCF_000721705.1 Actinoplanes subtropicus | reverse complement strand
GTTCAACGAACGGGACCGGGAAACCGGTCACCGTCTATCCCACGACCGGAGCCCCCACCACGACACGCCCCGTCGGGCTGGGGCAGAGCCCCGTTAGACATCGGGATCGGGAACACCATCATCAGCGGCTCGTCACGCCACGCCATCAACCAACTGTTCATCACGCTAGATCACACCAGAACGTACGCTTGAAGCCTAAGCTAAGTCTGAACGTTCCAACTATACGGATCTGCCGCGAAGAGCGCGCTACGGGGCGCGCCGTGAGTCACCTCCGTGGGCGGCCCTATCCCGGGCGAGCTGTTCAGGAGGTGATGTCGAGATCGACGAGGAAGCCGCGGCCCTGCCACTGCTGCCTTGGTAGCCGGTCGCGGTTCATGCGGAAGTACTCCGTAGCGCCCACGAACTGCATGGTGCCGGGTTCCGGCGGCGTTTCGGGCGGCTGCGGCTCGAGGAGGGAAGGGTTGTCGCGCAGTCGTTGCGGCGAGGCGTCCGGGACGTCGGTCAGGCGTTCGGTCCCGGGGCGGCGGATCCACTGTCGGTACCCCGGTCGTACAGGTCGTGCACGAGCCGGACGCGCCGCACGACGCCGGCCGTGGCGGGCAACTCGCCGATGAGCTCGAGGTAGGCGTCGAAGCCCAGGCATCCGTCGAGTCTCACCTCACCGTCTCGGTGATCGCCTTGCCGGACCGCGACCATGTCGCCGGCCTGGAGCAGCTGTGCCCAGGGGCGCCCGTCGACGTCGAGCAGCGTCCTGGCGCGCACGACGATGTGGCGGAGTTTGAGGTCGTCGGGCAGTTGCGGGTCGTCGAGCCATCTCAGCCGGGTCGTGACCCGTTCGCCCACCGACCACGTGGCCTCGCGGGGATGGGTGTTGAGCAGAACCGGCCACAGCACCAGCCCATCGTGGCATCCGGCTCCTTGTCACGGAGCCACGGCTCGGGCGTCTCCACCGCGCTTGTCGGCGTGGGCCCTGGAATCGGCATCCGTACGCACCGATGGCGACACGCACTTCGCTCGGGTTCCCCGATGACGCAGGGTCGTCCGATGTCACGAATCGTGGAGGCGCAGCCGCACCTGATGGTTGTGCGCTGCGTGGCCGATCACCGTGCCTCGGACGATGCCGCCAGCTTGCGGAAGGGCCGCATCGTGCGGCATCGACGTGATTTCGGCCAGGCCGATCGCTCCCGGTGTGCCGCTGATGTCCACGAACACCCCGAAGGGCTGCCGGCCTATTACCCGACCTGTGACGATGCTGCCCTCGGGCAGTGCCTCGACCGTCTCCGCCCACCGGTCCGCGGCGTTTTCGCAAAGTCGCTCGCCGTCTTCCGGCCACGAGTATTCAGGCACAGGAGAAAGTATGCGTGCATCCTGGGCAGAGGCGCATTGTCATGCCGCCGACCGCGCTCGGTGGCCGAGTGCAGCCGTCACGCGGCGTGGGCCATGCTGGACCGGGCGGTGCTGGAGACCGAGCTGCGCCTGGCGATCGGCAATGGACAGCTACGCCTGGCGTGCCGCCCGATCGTGTTGATCCGTGCCAGTGGTGTCAGCGCGGTGGCGGCGCTGGGGCGCTGGACGTCGTCGCCGAAGAGGTGGGGAACGCTGACGGGGTGGACCGTCCGTCCGCGCTGGGATAGCCGGTGCCACGGCTTCCACTTCGGCCGCCCGGCTACATCGACACCTGGATCAGACCGGCGGCCGCGCAAACGGCGAAAATGTTCGACTGAGCCGCTTGACGCTATATCCGTCACGGATATAGCGTGCCGGGTATGTCTAGAGCTGTATCGCAAGGCCCGCTCACCCCGGCGGTACTGCACATCCTGCTCGCGCTCGCCGCCGGAGACCGGCACGGCTACGCCATCATGAAGCAGGTCGCAGCGGACTCGCACCACCGGGTGAAGATGGGTCCCGGCACGCTGTACGGGTCGCTGCGCCGGATGATCGACGCCGGCCTGATCCGTGAGAGCGACACGAAGACCGATCCGGAGCTGGACGATCAGCGCCGCGTCTACTACCAGATCACTGGGGCCGGTCAGGCTGCGCTCGCCGCCGAGCTGGACCGTTATCGCGAGGTCGTGGCGGCCGCCCGACGGGTCCGTGCGCTGCCCGGTGCGTCGGCCCATGCCGTCTGATCGCATGTTCAGCCGGTGCCGGGCGCTGTATGTGGCATTACTGCGGCTGTATCCCCGGCCGTTCCGGGAGCGGTTCGGGCCCGGCATGGAGCAGCTGTTCTCGGACCTGTACCGGGAGCGCCTCGGCGCCGGGCGCGGCGCCCTTTCGGTCACGTCCTGGTTGTTGCTGGAAACCGGTGTTGGAATTCTGAGGGAAAATCTGGCCGCCATGCGAATGAGTTTGATGATAAAGAAGCCGACCGCCTGGCTGCCGATCGTGCTGCCGGTGGCGATTCTGGCGTTCGTGCTCTGCTACCTGGCGGCGTACGGCCGCGGCTCGAGAACCGCCGACGAGGGGACCCCGGCCCACATCTTCCAGCTGTGGGCGGTCCTGCAGGCCCTGGCGGTCGCGGTGTTCGCGGTGAAATGGCTGCGTCACGCGCCCCGGGCAGCGACGACCATCCTCGCGGTCCAGGTGGCCAGCACCGCGATCCCGCTGGCCACGGTTTTCGCGCTGGGACTGTGAAAGGACTCCGATGATCGAGGCGAAATCACTGACCAAACGGTACGGCGATCGCACCGTTGTCGATGATCTGACCTTCACTGTCCAGCCGGGCGTGGTCACCGGCTTCCTCGGACCGAACGGCGCGGGCAAGTCCACCACCATGCGGATGATCCTGGGCCTGAGCCGGCCCTGCGCCGGTTCGGTGACGGTCAACGGCCGCCCGTACGCGGAGCACCAAGCGCCCCTGCGGGAGGTCGGCTCGCTGCTGGAGGCATCGGCCTTCCACGCCGGCCGGTCGGCCATCGACCACCTGCGCGCCCTGGCCGCCACGCACGGCATCCCGCGCCGCCGGGTGGTCGAGGTGGTCGACCAGGTCGGTCTGGAAGCGGCGGCCCATCGGCGGGCCGGCGGCTTGTCCCTCGGGATGAGTCGGCGACTCGGGATCGCCGCGATGCTGTTGGGTGACCCCCGCACGGTCATTCTCGACGAGCCGGTCAACGGGCTCGACCCGGAGGGGATCCACTGGATCCGCAACCTGATGAAGGATCTCGCCGCCACCGGGCGGACCGTCTTCGTGGCCTCGCACCTGCTCAGTGAGATGGCCCAGACGGCGCAGCGGCTCATCGTGGTCACCCGCGGCACCCTGGTCGCCGACACGTCGGTGGCCGAGTTCGTCGAACGCGCATCGCCGGCCCGGGTGCTGGTCCGTACGCCGCAGGCGGCACGACTGCGCGAGCTGCTGGCCGGCCCCGGTGTCACCATCGCCGAACTACCCGAGGACCGGCTGGACATCGGCGGGTTGACCAGCGACCAGGTCGGCGAGGCGGCCACCCGGCACGCCATCACGCTGCTGGAACTGTCGGTGCGGCAGCCCTCACTGGAAGAGGCGTTCATGGAGTTGACATCGTGACACCGACGACCGGCGTGACCCAGCTGCGGGTCATCACCGCTGAGTGGATCAAGCTGCGCACCGTGCGCTCGACCCCGTTGACGCTCGGGATCGCGGCCGTCGCGATGGTCGGCCTGGGATCGGTCTTGAGCTGGTCGTTCGCCAACCGGATCAGCTCCGGCCAGGCTACGGCCGGCGCCGGACTGATAACCGTGCCGGTGCGCGGCGGCATCGTCGCCCAACTGGTCATCGGCGTCCTGGGCGTGCTGGTGGTCAGCGGCGAGTACTCCGCCGGCACGATCAGTGCAAGCCTCACTGCGGTGCCGCGCCGGCTGCCTGTGCTGTGGGCCAAGGCGGCCGTGTTCGGGGTCACCGTGCTGGCCACGATGACCGCGGCCTCGTTCGTCGCGTTCGGCATCGGGGAGGCGATCATGCATTCGTCTCGCGCCCACGTGTCGGCATCACTGGCCACACCCGGTGCGGTACGGGTGGTCACCGGCATCGGGCTCTACCTGTTCCTGGTCGCACTCTTCGCGGTGGCCGTGGCCACTATCGTGCGCAGCACGGCCGGTTCGATCGCGGTGGTGGCCGGCGTGCTGCTGGTGTTGCCGACCCTGGCGTCGCTGCTGCCGAAGGATCTGCTGGGCACCGACATCTCCAGGTACCTGCCCAGCACCGCCGGGGCCGCACTGCTGCAGCCCTACCGGCAGGCGGACATACTCGCGCCCTGGATCGGCTTCGCCGTCTTCGGCCTGTACGTCGCGGTCACGATGCTGGTCGCGGCGTACCTGCTGCGGCGCCGCGACGTCGGCTCGGCGAGCTGAGCACGCCACGGCAGCACGGTCAGATCCGGCGCCGCCGCCGGGCGGTGCCGGGATCCGGCCCCGGCGACGTACTCAAGGCCGCCCTCGACGCCCACAGCGCCCGGCGGCTGTAGCAAACCCCCGGCGCAGCTTACCGTCGAGCACCCCGCCTGAATCCAGCATGGATAGCCAAAGCGTAAGACATCCACCAACGTTCCGACCACCACCCAAGGCATCGACGTCGGCAAACGGGTCGTCGGTCGCAAAACCGGCATCGTGAGTCCCGTTTCGACGGAGCGGTTACCTGCTTCCGGCCGGGGCAGGGGCGAGGTTATCTGGCTCGGGCGTCACCCTTGTCGGCCTTCTCAACAGCCGCTTCTCGTTGTCGGCCTGCTTCGGCGTCACCGCCGCGTCGGCAGTCACCGTCGCCATCCCGGCGATAACCGGCCGATCGCGCTGGACCGCACCCGAGCCCGGCGCCGTCGACTCTGTCGTCTGACGCTCACCTTTCGTCATGATTCCGTAATGACTAGACATCCCAACCATCCTGATTTGCCGCACCCCGGGCGCGTTGCTAGGTCGTATTCGTAACGCTGCGTGCACGGGTCCGGGTCAGGGGATTTGCTCGAGCGTGTCGTCGGGCCGAAGGATCAGCGAGCGCGTCCAGTCCGAGTGCCTCTCGACCGTGAACTGCACCTGGGTTCCCGGGTCCGGCGGCGAGCCCTCGTACTCGACAACCTCGTACCAGTCATCGAGCCGGACGGTGTACTCCCGGTTGCCCGGAAAGATGTGCTCGACGGTCGCCTCGAAGCGGGAACCCACGGGTCGGTGCCGGGTGATTTCCGCCCATTCGGGACCGGAGCACCGCCAGGCTCGGTAGCGGTTGCGCATGCTGGCATCGAGCGGAAGCAGTCGTACCTCGAACCCGCGGTGCTGGAGCACCTCGAAGAAGCCGCTGCGCCCCACGGGCGGCCAGCGCGAGGGCTCCCTCGGCAACTGCAGCACATCGACCCAGCCCGGAACAGGATCGCCGATATCCACCGCCATGCCTGCCCGTCCGACGCCCCCCGGGAATCCGGTCACTCGTCCCCGGACTCGCGTTCCTCGTGGAAGCCGCCGCCGAACGGCGCTCAGTTCATCCTCAGCCATGGCTGGTCCATTGTCGCGTGTCTTGGCCACCCTCGCGTACGAGAATCCGGCGCGTTGGGGACCGCAGGGCAGTGCGCGGATCTGCGTAATCAAGTACGCACGGGCATGGCTACCGGGAATCCCGGCTGACTCGAGGCGAGGCGGCGCGAGGTGAATGCACACCCTCTGCGCACGCGTTACCGACGGGGCCGGTCGGGTCAGCGGAATCCGCTGGCCAGAAGCATCAGATACCCGACAGCGGTCAGGGGCAGCGCGTATGCCAGGGCCAGCCCGCGCGTCCGCCAGCTCGGGGCCACCACCAGCGTGACCGCCACGGCCAGGATCAGCAGAACGGCCGCGTAGCCGAGGCCCGCGGTGGACTTGCCCAGACGGCTCAGCTGGAGCACGGCCTCGGCCGCCAGGACCGCGGCCGGTAGTGCGAGCGCCGGGGCCTGCCAGCGGGTCGGGGTCCGCGCGATTACGCCCCCGGCGCCGAAGACGACGCCCGCGATCACGCCGAAGCCCATCCATAGCAGCGCCGGCCCCGAGTAGATGATCGACCAATCGTCGTGCTGGATCAGTGCGGCCGCCACGTAGTAGCTCGGCACCGCGACGATCAGGAACACCACCGCCGCGACGACGGCACGCGGCAGATCCCACCGGGAGCTCAGCGTCAGCAGGAACGCCGCCACGGCCCAGACCGCGATGGAGTTCCCGAGCCCGCCGAACGGCGATGGCACATAGGCGATCCAGACGAAATCGAGGACGCCGAGAACGACCCCGGCACCAGGAGCGATCAGCGCCACGCTGTTGTTGACCTTCACCCGCCGATGCTATGAAGATGGCAGGCCCACGGGGATCCACCACGAGACCGGGACCGGAGGGCGTCACTCGGCCAAACGACGGAGACCGAAGCGGACCTCGACCGCCACGGTAACAGGGCGGGCGGCCGGGAGATCGACCCCTTGGGCACGCTTGCCGGCGACGATTCAGACCACGGAGCAGTCCCAGAAGCCCACGGCACACACAGGGCGGCGTCTCGTCCCGGCGGCGCACGGACGTGTAGCCGAGTTGAGTGCGCCCGGCGCCTACCGTTGCTGCCATGGATCAGTACATCGAGTTGGACTCGGAGCGCGCCGTCGCCGTCATGGCTGCTCAGATGGGGCAGCCGCCAGAGGGGCACTCGTTCGGTGTTACGCCGGCTGGAGACGGAGTGTTGTGGTCGGGCGTCTGTGTAGACGACGCGGGGAGGCCGGAGCCCGGAGGTGCCTGGCTGATCGGCCCGGACGAACGGGTCTGGACCGTCTCATCCAACCCGGGCATCCACGACTACGACCTCGGGGTCGAGCTACTCGAGGCCGCTTACCGTTCCGGGCTCTCTAACTACCTGGACCCGGCCAAGTTCGGCGAACGGCTCACCCAACTAACCCAGCGCCGACTTGATGACGCGCGGGCGTTCCTGCGGGACCTCCGCGCCGGCTCCCTGCGTGACCGGGCAGACCGGCGCCTGCCCTGAGTGGTCATTGCCGGGCTCATTCGATGCCGCGGTAGTGGGTGCACGCTCATGCCGCTGAGTTCGCGCGCCTGTCCGCCGCGACAGTCACTGTCCGTACACGTCGACCGACGATCGCGTGCAGCCGAATTGAGGACGTTGCCATGACAGGATGATCCGGTGGGCGAAGACGATCGAGATCTGAGCGCACGACTGACGGTCCTCGACGGCGCGATCGCCGAACTCGTGCACAACGGCGCGGTCGCCGGCTGGTTGGCCGTCCAAGCCGCGCCATTCAGAAATCTGTTCTTCGTCAAGCAGGTCGGATGCTGGCTTCTGTTCACCTGGGCTGACGGAACGATCGAAATCGAGGAAGACTATCCACCCTTCGCTCTGCTGCGCGAGATCCTCGAAGGAACGTTCCGAAGTGACGACGGGGGCCCCGACTACGAAGTGCGCTGGGTAACCGATGATCGCCGCCAAGAACTCTGGCGACACCATGGAATCCACGAGGCGCCCGGCTATTACATGGGCCTCGCCGCGAAGCAGCGGCGCGATCGCCCCTGGCGATGATCCCCGAACGACCCGCCACCGGCATCCTGATTTGCCGCTGAGCGGCGTTCGGTACGGCGAGGGCCATTACGGTGGGTAGTCGAGGCAGCCTGCTCGGGGTACGGATCTAGCCGATGAGAGTGCGCCGAGGGTCGCGAGCGCAGGTTATCACTGCTCATTGCCGGGAAATGCACACCGGAGGAGTCGGAGGTACCGGTCAGCCAGGGCCATTGAGGCATTGTGAAACTCTGTTCGCTCCTCCGTGTTGCCCTCCGCTAAGCGAATGGCATGCAGCCAGAGATCCTTCCCGGAATCGACAAATGGTTTCTTATCGCCGAGATGAGCGCAACAGGCCTTCCTCGTCGCGATGCCGGTGTCAGATGTCCTCTGGCAGTTCGCCGAGAGCTGTTGTCAGCTCGGCCTGAAGCTGCGGGTCGTCTGTGGCTGACATGAGCCGATAGGCGACGGGTCCGATGCGCCATCCCGAGTCGTAGTCGAAGGGAGCTCGCATGCCTGCAGCGTTGTAGGCCACCTTGGTAACCAACTCGGCGAGGGTGAACAGTAGAGCCTGCTGCTTATTCAGCGGCGCGTTTTGATCCAGGCTTCGTAGCCGCAGACGGTGGAAGACTTCGCGAGCCTGAGGCCACCGCTCTTCGGTCTCCGACAGGAGCAGAGCATCGTCGACTTCAGGGAAGTCCTCGAAAGTCCGACTCGCAGCGCGAAGCACATGGCCCGCCCAGGTCACCGGACTGGGCTGGCTCTCGAACCGGCAACGGCCCCATGCATACAGTCGCTGGGCGGTCGTCTGATCAGTCATGATCGCTCGCTATGTCGGCAGGTGGTGCTGGTCTGGGCTTCACCGGAGCGTAGACGACCACCGGTTGTCCGGCACTGGAGTTTGTGCGAGCCGGCAGGCCTCCGGCGTCGACTTGGTCGGTCCATATCTCGTCACCCAAGATCAGATGTCCGGATCTGCCGCTGAGAATCGTCTCGTTGCGACACGGCCTAGCTGTGATGCAAGTCGGCGAGAAGCTGAGCAGCCAGCCCGTAGATCTCGCCCAACGCCTTGCCGACGTCGCCATCGTCGGACGGGTACGAATCGTTGATGCTTCCCATTCCACCGAACGCCTGCTTCAGATGCTCGAGGCTATAGATATCACCGCGCGCAATACGTGCGCAATCACGCCTCAGCCAGTCTGCCCAGTGATCATCACCGAGCTGGCGCAGGCGCTCCTCCGCCGATTCCAGCGCGGTGAGCAGAGCCACGAGCCGTTGCTGAATAACCAGATTCTCGTACTGCGCCACCGTTACATCGTACTGATGCAGGCTGATCTCACCGCTGGCCGGATGCGTCCGGATCTGCCGCTGACCGCTCGGCGAGAAGGCCGCTTCGTTGCAGAGCGTTAGGCTTGGCGGGCTGCTCCGGAGCGCGCGGTGAGGATCTGTGCGTCGACGCGGAACGTCGTCCGACCGCGTCGATCCTCGACGCCGGATCCCAGTCGGACGAGCGACGACTCGTTGCCGGCTCCATCCGCGACCCGCTCAAGCACCTCGCACGGAATTCCGACGGCCACAGGAAGCGCGGCCCCGAGCGCCAGGCGGCCGTCGGCGTCGAATATCGGAACCTTGTCGACGAGCGCCACGAGCGTGCCATCCGACTCACGGAAGTGCACCTCGACCCATCCCGGCCATTCGACGTCGATCCACCGAACCGCCTCGGCGCGAACGTAGTGCATGCGCAGATCATGCGGCTCTGAAAGGCACTCGGCAAGGCGCGACCCTCCAGTTGCCGTGCGCCCTGATTCGCCGCTGTCATCGCGGGGCCGTCGCCGAGGCGACTGTCACCGTCCGTACCGCTGGTCTTCTAGCCGTTGGCTATCGCATCTTGCGGTCAACGCTCCGGCACCCACAACGTTCTTCCGGGCCTGGTGGGCTCTCACGTGCCGCCGCGTTAGGGCAAGATCGACACCGGGAGGTGAAGTTCGTTGGCCTACACGTGGGTTTCGTCGGGTGGTGGACCGCTGCTTGCCGCTCCGCAATCGTCACTATCCCTGTGGACCGGTGCCGATAGCACGGATGGCCCCCTGGAGGAGTGGGGAGACTACGGTCGGGCCTGCGCGGTCGACGGTTACATCGGCCTGGTCGCCATCGGTCAGCAGCAGGCGCTAGTTCTGGGTCGCGAACCGGCGGCGACGACGTATCTGCCCTCGGACCGGCTATTCCTGCGCTGGGCCGCGGCGTACGAGGAAGACGACCTGGTCAGCGCTGCACGCCAAGCGGTACGGGAGGGCGTGGAGTGGGATGCCGATGAAGATGTCCGCTGGGTGGTGGACGGACCAGTCGTATTGTTCGATTCGGCCTACCCGGGAACAGAGCTGGAGGCCGACAACCACCTCGTCGTGGAACTACACCCGGGCACCTATCGAGTCAGGGCGACATACCGCTTCGATGTTGATAATTGGATGATCCTCGTTCAGCTTCAGCCCGTCCCCTAAACGTACCCGGCTGAAGGCGAACGCAGGCTTGATAAAACATCCGGATTTGCCGCGATCCGGGCGCTACGGAGTCAGGGTTCGCTGCTACGGGATGGTACGCGGTCATGACGTGAGGGCCGCGTTCCGGTCTGAGGCGCTGGCGCCATGGGAAGATCTGGCCGTGGAAGAGGATGCCGAGCAGACGCACATTCGAGTCCTTGCCGGCACGGCCTCGTCCGGCCGGCCGGTGTTCGAAGTGCTTCCTGCTCGGAGGCTGGGAGAGGAATGCGAAGTGCATGGCAGCCCTGGTTTGGCGTACGGGTTCGCTGCCGGTGATCGCATCCGTTTGAGGAGCGACGGAACGTTTGAAGTCGTGGCGCGTGATGGAAACCTTTGTCTACGTCTCTATCCGAGCACGCGCCCCGTCGACGGCAACATCGAGGCGCTCAAAGCGGCGTTTGCTCGGCTTCGTGGGCTCGTCGAGATGCCATCCGATCGGCGATTCATCGTGATCACCGTTCCGGTTTCTGCCGGCTTCCCCGCGGTGGAGAAGGCCGTGAGCTACTGGGCTGCAGAGCAGGAATGCACCTGGGAGTTCGGCAACGTCTACGACGAGAACGACGACGTGCTCGACTGGGTCGCGGAACTTGGCCTGTCGCCCTGATCTGACGCTGTCACCGCACGCCAGCACCGCGCGGCAGTCACTGCCCGTGTACGTCAGCCGGTGAGCGTACGACTTTGCCGCAGAGTTTGCGTACGATGCCGTCAGCCATCGCGCTGAGTAGCCGGTTGATGCGGGCTGGATGGGCGGCACAGTTGTGACCTCGACAGGTGTCGCGCTCACTGGCGCCAGGACGCCCAGTCCCAGTCCACCCCGTCGATCTTCGCGAGGTAGCTGACCGCGGACAGGTTTCGGCCGGCGATGAAGACCTCTCGGTAGGCGGCGGTGTCTGCGGTTTCTCCGGCGCCGTAGTTCGGGCCGGCCATCGCGAGGAGTCCGTCGCCCGCGTAGAGCTGATGCATGGGGCACGGCCACCGCCAGGCGGCACCGGGTATCGGGCTCAGCGGCGAAAGGACCTGGTCGAGCCGCTGCGAGGTGATCCAGGCGGCGCTGGCTCCCGCCTGTGCGCCCATGATTGCCTCGAAGACCGCGACGTGCACCAGGAAAACCGACAGGGCCACTCCGGTGGGCTGCCACGGCTGGCCTGGCGTGTTTTCGCGGTCATAGACCTCGGGGTCGTCGCCGGTGGGGTCGACTGCCCACAACCAGACGCCTTGATTTTCCACCCAGAAGACGAGCTTGCCGTCCTCGGTCCACGCGCTCTCGGCGTCCAGGACGCGGTTTTGCCTAGCCACCGGCCGTGACCACCGGGACGTCACTTCGAACCACTCCCCAAGTGGGCGCGGTGTCCGGTGACCGGAACCCATCGGGGTCGGATCCTCGCAGTCGGGCTGTCCGTACCACCACGTCAGGAAACGGTCGAGGCGAGGCGTTGCAGAGCCAAGGAGATCACGCACGTACGTAGTGTGCCCGCCGATTGGCCGCCACGGGCGAGACCTCACCCCCGTCCGGGCGCAGCCGTCGAGGCCAGCGTGCGCCCGCCGCTATGCCCAGCCCGACCAACGGCGCCCGGATCTGCCGCTGACGGTGCGCGTGATGCATACAGAACGTCACCTGGCGAGAACTTCAATCTCTTGAGCGAAGCCCCGCATGTCCTCCCCGGCGTCAAGGTTGACGCTGACGGATGCCTCCCACGCCGCTTCGTCACACGCGCGCGGGCCTCGAATAACGAACCTCAAAGTGACGTGTCCACGTCCGTCGTGCCGCGCGTAGATGCGAGCGTCTCGCTCAAGTGATTCCCACGACCGTTCACCGTCCCAGCCGGTGTACGAATCGGCCAGGATCCTGGTCCAGGATGGCAGACCGTCGCCCTCGATCGTCCGTACGCCGGTGGCGGCGTTCAGTCCCGAATCCTGCAGCTCAACAAGGAAGTCAACGAACTCGTCCGCGAAGGGCCGCTGAGGAACACGCAGGCGGACGCGGGCCTGTCCGTCATCGGCCACGAGTTCGATGCCGTCGTCGAGTGTTCTATACACGGAGGCAGGATGCCATTTGGCTGCTGTGGACGCGACAAGATTCGGCTCAACAATCGACCGGGACGCGCACTGTCAAGCCGCCGATAGTGCGCGCGCTTCTCAAACGAGGTGCTCGCAGTATGGAGTGCACTTGCGGCCCAGGGAGTGGCCGAGGTCTGCGAGAAGGCGGCCGAGCCGCTCGGACTCCTGGCGTGTCGGGGAGCTTATCGGGGCGCCGGCGGCGATGTGCTCTCCGACCTCGTACAACGTGGCGTACAGGTCTTCGGCGGTCGCCCGATTCAGCCGCAAGGTGATGTCGCCGTCCATGCGGTGACCTTACTGTCATGCCGCAGACCGCGTGTTTGTCGGAGTGAGCAGTCACGCTCGGTGTTCGCCGAGCGCTACGGGCGTTGCCGAGCCGATCGCCCCAGCCGGCGGACAGGGAATTACAGGCGCAGTACCGCCGGCCGCGCATCGGGCCGACCGTAGCGCAGAATACGCCCCAGGTACTCCCGCAGAACCTCAACAGACTGCCTATCGACTGCCAGCTGAACCTCCACCACGGCATCGTCCAGGCCGAGGTCGGCGAGCGCCTCCTGAGCGAGCGACACGTGCATGCGGTCACCATCGATCGTCAATTCACGCACGCACCCGTATGCCGTGCCCTGGTCTTCGGTGACCAGGCAATGGGTATCCATCTGCAAGAGCACGTCCTGCTCATCCGGATCCTCAAGAGCCGCCTGGAACATTAGGGCCCGGCCGGTGCCGTTCTCGTGCTCTGCGACCGCGGCGACCAGGCAGTATTCGTCATCGACACCGGCCACGCGCGCTATGAACTCGATCGGCATGAGGATCTTGATACCACGAGCCCGTCCGAACCTGCCACGGGACAAACCGAGGGTTACCTCGGCGAACCCTCGCCATGAGGTGGATCGACGTCCGCATCTGCCGCCGGTCGAGCGAGGCACCGGTAACCGTCGTCACTGTCCGTACTGGCCAAAGTCTGTTGCTCCTACCCGCGGCGATCGGCTCATGCAGGAGGGAGGTCACGGCCGATCTGGTCGACGCTGTGCTGCGGAACCCAACGCGCGGCCGCCGCCGGCACCCATTGGTTCAGCCAACCTGTGAGGGCATCCGGATCTGCCAGCCGCAGGTCACCGTGCGGTTCCCAGCGAAGCCAACCGGGCATCAGTCCGAGCATTGCCGCCAGGTCCTTGTCGATGAACACCTCGCACCACAGCACCGGCATCCTCATCAGCGCGACGTCCGCCGTGTCGGCACGCACCTGAAGCACGTCCCGGAGCTTGGCCAACGCTTGAGGCCGATACTCGTCCGCGACGACCGGCGGACGTTGACGCCGCTTACCCAAGGGCGCCGGCTCACCACCTTCGTAGAAGCGAACACGAGTCGCTCGACTCAACTTCTCTGACAACGCCGATCCAGGAACGCGAATCACGCTCTCATTCTCGCCGCCCAGCCGTCCGAGGCTGACCCGAAACAGCACACACAGGACGAGCGTTCGCCGAAGACGCGTGCGCACATCTAGCCGCAATCCGCGCCCGTGCGGTCGTCTGCCGGTGACGCACAGTGCCCAGGAGACGCAACGCTGATGTTTCGGCAGGAAGGGAACTTCAGTGACTGCGCTGTGCCAATCACCTACCTCAGCGACGGCGAGATACGAGATGATCCGGCCAGTGGCGTCACGCTACGTGGCCAACATGCTGGCACCGGCATGCTCTTTTGCCGATGAGCGGATGAGGATCGGCTATCCGGCTGTACCGCTCCGCGACCAGCGCTGGTTCAGTGGGACTGCAGCTTTGGCCAGGGAGGGCAATGGCAAACTTCGAGGCGGGACCAACCGAATACCCCTCCCCTCTCGACTCTTTCGTCACGGCCGTTTCAAGATCATGAGTTTGGTGTGAGTGCCGCGTCGCGGTCTGGCCACAGTGGCGTGTCGCGGGGCGTGATGGGAACGAAGCTCCGGTAG
>NZ_JOJL01000071.1 GCF_000721705.1 Actinoplanes subtropicus | reverse complement strand
CCGTCAGCCCACGCCGGATCGGCGAAATCGTCGCCGCCGCACTGCACCTGACTCACTACGAATACAAATATCTATCCGGATCTTGTTGAGATCAGGTCACTGCGCTGCGAGCCATTCGCGGACGTACGCAAAGTCGTGACCCGTGAGACCGACGGATGGGTTCACCCGATGTAGCAGCGCCTGTCCTGAATAGCGGGTTTGGATCCAGTAGCGGTCGGTGTCGGTAATTTCGTCGTCAAGCCAGACGAACCTTCGGCCGGCGGCCCATCGGGCGAGGTACGCCGTTTTCCAATGCAATCCGTGTTCGAGTTCCGGGAAGTCGACGATGGGTAGCTGAGGCAGGCCGAGACGCGGCGCGATGAGATCGTTTGCGTCGGTCATCCAGGTCGTTGCCCAGACCAGCTGGCATCCCAGCGCCAACAACCTACTCCCGTCCGCCGGGTCGAGCCGATCCAGCAATGGATTGCTCGACATCTCATCGGACCGCTCGAGAGCATCGGCCGAGACCACAGCGAGCTCGGCGGGTCGGGCGCGGAACGGGATCAGCGTGCCGTCGATGTCGAGAAACACGATCGGGTCGTCAGCCAGGTCGGCCATCATCTGCAGAATCTACCCGCGGATGTGCGCCGTTGTGCTCTACCGAGCCCAGCCTCATGCTGGGGTCCGCGTTTAGGCTGCAGCGGTGATCGCCGATGCAGCGCAGTGGTTCCGTCTTGATGCCGAGGCCGCCGCGAAGGCGGCCGAGTCGATCGCCGTTAGCGCCGGTGCCGAACTAGTGGAGGTCCGAGACCACGAGTACGCAGGACGACACGGGCTGGTCGCGGTGTTCGTCATGGGCGGCGAGCAGTTCGCGTTCGTGCCGGGTGGCCAGGTGACGGTGGGGTTCGACGGTGATCGTTTCGAGCCGACGGCACAACAGCAGGCGAGCTTCGCGGACAGCGCGCACCAGTACGGCATCGAGGGCGACATCCGGCAGTTCACCGACTCGGTCACCTCCAGCCTACGAACGGTGACATTGCCGCCGTTGCTGGTGGCCGTGAACGCGGTCGAGGCCGGCGCCCACGCGGTGCCGCCTGATCATCCGGAGATCATGCGACGCGTCGATCGTCTCCGGCATCGGCCACGCCCGGCCGCGGAACCCGCGCCCAGCCAGGTCGAGTGGTCGAATGCCGCCCGGGTAGTCCTTCGGCCGGACTGGAGCGTGCAGGCCGCGTGGTTACTCGGTAGTCCTTCCTACGACGGCGAGGTCGCCCGGCTGGCCGGGCTCGGGCAGCGGCTGCTGACACCAGACGAGTGGGAGTACGCGTGCGGTGCCGGCGCCACGACCCTGTTCCGCTGGGGAGACAACTGCCCGGACGGTGACCCGTGGTCGGCGACGACCGGCCCGCACCACGGGCCCAACCTATTCGGCCTGCACATCGGTCAGGATCCGTACTGCGAGGAGCGCACCGCGGTCCGCGACGTGGTGTGTGGCGGTGACGGCGGAACCGTCGTCTGCGGCGGCGCCGGCAGTTTCCTGTCCTGGCTCACGATCGCCACCGCGTACCGCGATCCCGGCTACGCGACCGACGACAGCTTCTCCACGATGCGACTCCGCCCGGCGATCCCGCTGATCTGACACCGCGCCCAAGGCGAACAACTCGCGGCTACGGTGTCCCCCGAGCCTGAGCACCGCGCCAGCCATCACGCCCTGTAGCGAACGGCTCGCGGCTATCCGGAGTCCGGCACGAACGTCCTGCACCGCTGAGGGCTTCCTGCCCGCCGCGGGGACGACAATTGGTCGGCTTCGGGAGCGGCTGCCGCCTACGATCGGCAGGTGCGCGAGGTGGGCGGCGTCGGCCGGGCGAACGACGGCGGGTCTGGCCTGACACTCGATGTCGCCGGTCGCAGCCGACCTGAGCTGGCGGTCCACGTGGCGACACACTGTCGGTTCATGCTTCGGCAAGCCGACCAGGGCGTCCTGCTCGCGAAGATGCACAACGATCATGCGGCGGTCGAGTACCTGATCACTGGCACATTCCGATCGCCGATCGCGCCGATGCGGGCTGCCCACGCCGCGGTAATCGCGGACGCCGGCAGCGAACACCAGACCGGGCGGTGGGCGCACTACTTCGCTACTGCCTTGCAGACCGCGCAGCACAGCCCGCTCTACGACGGCCGCTGGCTCCTCATTGCCCGCCCCACCCATCTGGAGAACACCCCGTGGGCCCGCTCGGCGGCCCGGCGCTGGGCAGAGTTGCTGCTCGCCGACTACCCCGGTGAGATCGATTGGTTGTCCCGGCAGGGCGGCTGGCAGGTCCTGCCGCTGCGCCGATTGAGCGACCCGACCGGCAGCAGAGTCAAGGCCTACCGCAAGCAAGCGCAGGCCGGCATCCTGCCCCCGGTGCTGCTCTGGTGGCTCAGCAGCCTGGACTGCTACGTCATCCTGGACGGCCACGACCGGATCCTGGCCGCCATCGCCGAAGAACAGGAGCCGCCCTTCATGGCCCTGGCCAGCGTCAACCGGCAGCGCATCGACTCGCACAGCCAGGCGGTCGTCGACCGGTACCTCGCCGAGCAGCAAATGATCCCATCAAGCGCCACCGACGCCTTGGCAGCGTCCAACCGACGGCTCGCTTGGACGCTGAACGAGATCCACACCGACTATGACCGCACCCGCGCCTGGATCCTGCCCAGAGGCAGCGCCGCCTGGGACGCCGTCGCGCAAGCGCATGATCCTGCCTGGAGCAACCACGTCAACCAGCTGATCGCCAACGAACTCTGACGCCCCGCAAGGCCGATCCGCCGGGCCCCAGCAGCCGGAACAGCGCTCCGGCGCCACCCCAGCCGGTAGGGATCGTGACGGCCGAGCTGACCCCGCGCTCGGGAAGCGGCAGACATCCCACGTTTTTGAAAGTCAAGTGTTGGTTTGAAGATGGGCCCAGGCGGTGGTCTCGTCGTAGGCGCTGGCGGTTTTGAGGCAGCCGTGGAGGATGCCGACGAGGCGGTTGCCGAGTTGGCGCAGAGCGGCCTGATGGCCGGTCCCGCGTTCACGAAGCTGTTGGTAGTAGGCGCGGGCGCCGGGTGAGCCGCGCATGGCGCAGAACGCCCACTGGTGCACCGCGTCAGCGAGCCGCCGATTGCGGGCGTAGCGGGCCAGCACGATCCGGCGGTTGCCGGAGGCCCGGGTGATCGGTGAAGTGCCGGCGTAGTTGCGGCGGGCTTTGCCGTCGGCGTGGCGGTGCGGGTCGTCGCCGAATTCGCCGAGGATCCGGGCGCCGAGCACGGTCCCGAGGCCGGGCAGGCTCAGGTAGCGCTCAGCGTCCCGGTGCCGGCCAAAATGGTCGGCCACCAGCTGCCCGAGTTCGGCGATCTCGATGTTCAGGATGTTGATGAGCTGCACCAGGCTGGACACGATCGCCGCGTAGGCATTCTGCACCGGCGGCGGCTGACGCAACTGAGCCGCTTTCAGAGTCTGCTGGATCGCGGTGGCCCTCCCGTCGAGGTCACGTCGGCCGGCCCGCCGCAGAGCGGCGACGACGGTGAGCCGGGGCAGTCGGGCAGCCCGGTCCGGGTCGGGTGCCCGGTCCAGCAGCTCGAGAGCTTCGCCCGTGGTCAGGTCATCGAAGGCTTGCAGCGCGGCGGGGAAGAACTCGCGCAACGTGGACCGCAGCCGCAGGACCTGCCGGGTCCGGTCCCAGATCAGGCTCTGATGTGCCCGAGCCACCAGCTTCACGGCCTCCGCGAGGGGGCTGTCACCGGCGATCTGCCGGTGATGAGCGTGGTCGAGACGCACGATCTCGGCCAGGACGTGAGCGTCGCCGGCATCGGACTTCGCGCCCGAGGTGGAATGCCGTTCCCGGTATCGGGCCACCGACATCGGGTTGATCGCGAACACCTGATACCCGGCAGTGAGCAGCGCTTGCACCCAAGTTCCGCGGTCGGTCTCGATCCCGACCTGCACCTGTGCGGCGGCTTCGGGCCGCTCGAGGTCCGCCCACGAGGCGGGCATGTGCTCCGCGATCAGCGCGTGCAACCGGCTGATTCCCTCCAGACCCTCGGACAGTCGTGCGCGGGCCAGCCGACGCCTGTCGTCGTCGAGTAGTTCAACGTCATGGTGGTCTTCGGCCCAGTCGTCTCCGACCCAGATCATCCTCGCCTCCAATGTCGACACCTTTGCCGGTGGCAGCAGCATGGAGGAGACGTCAGCGATCTAATAGTCAAGTGCTCACCGCCCGCCGGGCGGGACACGTCATCCCATCGGCTGTCTCATCTCCTCACGACCAACGGGCGCACGGTCTGCCGCAAGACCTCAAAAGGTCAAATGAGTGGAGTGCTGACCCGCCAGCCGCTACCGGAGCCATCCTGGACCAGCAGGCTGACAAGAACCTATTAGATGATTGCGCCGCCGATGTCGGCAACCACTCACTCGCCGACCGGTTTGAGATAGGCGCGGCGGTGCGCCTCCAATCGACCTGCGTCCTCGTCGAGGGCAGCTAGGATGTCGAGAACGAACTCGGCGTTCGAGCGCCGCAACGACGAATACAGCACCCAAATGCCGAACAACATCGATTGCACCTCGAGTCGGCCGTAGAGGGTAAAGCCGGGAGCTGTGGAGGCGTCGCCACCCTCAAGCATGCGAGCGAAGATCTCCGGTACGAACGGCCCGCTCGACATGGGCGCCCGGTAGGCAGACCAATCGTGCCGCTCCAGCTCGATCCGCGCCGCGTTGAGCCGTGCCGGCATCTGTCCGACACCTCCTCCCTGCAAAGGGTCCCGATACCGACCGGCTTGTATGGCCGGTTATGGGACGAAGCCTGCTCGTTGTGCGACGATCTCGGCCCGGACAAGCTCGAGCAGCCGACCAAGCCAGTTGCGCCCTTTTGCGCCGCCGCTCCAGTACGCCGAGCTGATGTTGTACTCAATGCGGGCGTCGCCGGTCGCGACGAGCACGTCCGCCAGTTCCGGATGTTGAGTGAACTTCGCCCGCAAGATCGCGTGCATGGCGGTCAGTCGAAGGTGGGGCCAGTCGTGCCGCAACGGCGCCTGTTCGACGGTGCGCTCGACGCTGAAGGCCATCGCCGTGTGGTGGATCGCCGTGCGAACGCTCTCGTCGGTAGTGGCGAGAGCCCAGTAGGCGTGCACCGCGCTGGCGTAGGTGTCGCCGCCGATCTCAACCGTGGTCGGGTACTCATTCCGCAGACACTCGATCCCGGGTGCGGTGGGCCATTGACCCGGGACGGACGCCAGTTTGACCGTGGGGTCCTGCGCCTGGTCGGGGCCGTCGGCAGGGCGGTTGTCGTGCCATTCCCGGGCCGATTTTTCACGTTCCTCGAAGTACTCGTGGGCTTGAAGGTGCATCGCCTCGGTGACGAGTTCGTCGTGGGTCGTGTGCTCCCCGACCGCTGTGCACAGCATCCGTAAGGGCCAGTCTTTCGCGTCCATGTCGCCGAGCGCGTAGTGGCGTACATGCTCAGGAACGGCAAGGTATGCGGCGCGCAGTAGCTGGCGGTCGGCTTCCGTCCGGGTCTGGAGGTAACGGTCCAACGCCTGAAGGCAGCGGTCGGTGGAGTCCGGCCGGTCGTTGAGGTGGTCGATCTCGTCGGCGACTTCGCCGAGGAGTTCCTCGGCGGTGACCCACATCTGCGGTTCGTCGAAGCGCCAGCTCGCGAGGTGATGGGCCGAGGCTTGCATGCCTGGCTCGAGATGCGTGGCGACCCGGCCGGTCTCCAGTTTCTGTCGCAGCCCGTCGAGATCGACCCAGTCCCAGCAGTTGATCGCGCCGTCGGCAAAGATCAGCAGGTCGGTCAGGAAGTAACTCGTGCCGTTGCGGATGAAGATCGGCCGCCAGGTGCCTTCGATCTGTTCCCCGTCGACGACCCGATAGGTTCTCTTGTTCCGCGCCACCGGCGCAGTTTAGGCGGTTGCTGAACACGCGTTCGTGACGGGACGAGGCGTTCATCACCCGTAACTGGATAGGCAGGTCAGGCGACCCGGCTGTCTGTTGTGGAGGCTGGTAAGTTGATCAACTATGTCCGCCCCGCCGTCGCCGTCGTATGACGACCTGGTGGCGAAGGTCGCGGAGTTGACTGCGTTGCTGGAGCAGGCTTTCGCCCCGGATCGCCGATCTCGAGGCCCGGTTGAAGCGGTCGTCGTCGAACTCGTCGAAGCCTCCCTCGTCGGACGGCCTGGCCAAACCAGCGCCGAAGTCGCTGCGAGGGCGTTCCGGCCGGGGTCCGGGACGGCCGAAAGGCCAGGACGGTGTCACCCTGGAACGCTTCGCGGATCCGGACGTGGTGATCCGGCATCTCCCGCAGGTTTGCGCCGGGTGCGGAAACGGCCTGGCCGGGGCGACCGAGGCCGGTATGACCTGGCGGCAGCTCGTCGATGTCCCGCCGGTGAAACCGCAGGTCACCGAGCATCAGCTGATCACCCTGGTCTGCGGGTGCGGGCACTACACCACCGCGGCCGCACCGCCGGAAGCGGTCGCGCCGGTCGTGTACGGGCCCCGGCTGGCCGGGATCGGCGTCTACCTGCTGCACGGACAGTTCCTATCCGTCTCCCGCACCGCCGCCGCACTCAAAGACCTGTTCGACGTGCCGGTCGCGGCCGGCACGGTCGCCGGCTGGGTGAAACGCACCGCTCTCGGGATCATCGCCAAGGTGCTGCCGGTGATCGCCGGGCGGATCGCCGCCGCACCGGTGGCCCACTTCGACGAGACCGGAATGCGGACCGCGGGCCGTCTGGCCTGGCTGCACTCCGCGTCCACGGCCACGGACGTGCTCCTGGCCGTGCATCCGAAACGCGGCACGAAGGCGATGGACGCGATCGGTATCCTCCCCGCGTTCACCGGAACCGCGGTCCATGACGCCTGAGCGCCGTACGACACCTACACCGGCATGATCCACGCGTTGTGTAATGCGCATGCGCTTCGCGAGTTGATCTACGTGACCGACACCGCCACCGGCCCGGTCGCCGAGCACGCCGCACAGGCCGTCACCGCCCTGCGCCGGTTGAACCGGCTCGTCACCGACGCCCGCACCGCCGACCAGGCACCCGACCCCGAACAAGTGGCCCGCTACCTGCACATCCGGCACAGCGCGGTCGTGCTCGGCGCCCAAGCCACCGCCACCCGCGCCAGCAAACTGGAACGTAAACACCACGCCCTGTTCGTCCGCCTCCGCGACCGCCGCGACGACTACCTGCGTTTCGTCACCGACCCCGCCGTGCCGTTCGACAACAACCCAGCCGAGCAGACGATCCGTATGCCGAAACTGCGCATCAAGGTCTCCGGCAGCATGCGCACCCCCACCGGAGCCGAACACTTCGCCGCGATCCGCAGCTACACCGCCACCGCCACCCGGCAAGGCATCGACACTCTCGGCGCACTCATCCAAGCCGCCAACGGAAACCCCCCTGGATCCCCGCCACCATCTGATCGGCAGCCACCACCGGCCTCCGCCGGGCGACTTCCACACACCCAAATCAGGCACCTATCCAGTTACATGCGCTGAACGTAGAGATTGTCGCAGCGTCTATGGTTGTCGGGGACTGACGTGCTGACGGCTGCTTGTGCTGTCCTTTGGGGGGAATGACGACATGGCGAAGCAAATCATTACGGTCTTGACCGACGACCTCGACGGCGGCGACGCCGACGGGACGATCGAATTCGGACTCGACGGCGTGAACTACACCATCGATCTGTCCGAGAAGAACGCCGGCAAGCTCCGCAAGGCGCTGGAGCCGTATCTGACGGTTGCGTCCCGCGTTCGTGTCAGCGATGGCCGGATCGCCTCCCGTACCAAGGCGGCACCAACCCGGGCCAACCGAAACCAGAACCAAGCGATCCGGGAGTGGGCCAGCAAGAACGGGTACGAGGTGTCGGAACGGGGACGTATCCCGGCCTCGATCGTCGAGGCGTTCCACGCCAAACGTTGACGATCCCGGCATCCTCCCGGCAACCCGTCGTGCCCCATCGCGGGCCGGCCGGGGTCGTCCAGGGCGTTATACAGACTTGCCGGCTGCCGACGGTACGCAGCCAATATCGGCGCCGAGTTGAGTGTCAGTCAGGCCGGTATCGCGCTGGTCATCCGCGGTCAATGCCTCTCTCGTGAGGGTTTAGGATGCCGCTGTTTCCGTGGCGGCGATATTGAAGTGGAGAAGGCATGGCTTTCCGAGAACTCCAGGCGATGCAGGTCGCGTACGAACTGCTGTCCCCGCTCGACCCGAATGCGCAACGGCGTGTCATGGCCTGGCTGGCGGCGGCGCTCGCGGACGAAAGCGGCGCTCTCCCAAGGGTGGACGAGCCGGCCGCAACCGCGGAAACCGAACCGACAGACAAACTCGTGCAGGTCGCGGCCGCGCACCCCGCCGTGCCAGAGGTGAAGACCGCGGCGCCAACGACCGCTGCCGTCGAGCCCGCCGCCGCAGCTGAGCCCGAGCCCGCTGCCGAGCCGCAGCCGGTGGCCGAGCAAGCGCCGGTTCCACGGCCCAGGCGTAGCCGGCCGGGGAAGGCGAACGGTCCGCGTGCCGCCAAGGCGGCGAAATCCGCTCCGGCTGCACCGCCGGCGCAGCCAACTCCGCCTCGCCGGGGCGAGCGGCCCAGCGGTGAACAGTTCCTCGCCGACCTCGCCGCGGTCGGCACGTTCAAAGCACTTGCCGAGAAATACGGCAAGTCGATCGGCACGATCGGGAACTGGGCGAACCAACTACGCGAGCAGGGCTTCGACATCCCCGTCGGCCGGCAGAAGAAGGGCTGAAGCACGAATCGTTGGATGGGGAGGACCACCGTCGCGGCTCGTCTCCACCCATGCTTGCCCTCTTGGCTGGCTACCGTGGGCTATCTGCGATACGGAACCAGCGCTCGACCGGCGGCATGACCGGATGGTAGATCTTGATTCCCAGAGCCGCTCTGGAGGAAAAGCGGTCAGTGCCGAAGGTCGTCGGGGATCAGCGAGTAGACGGCGAGGTCCACGCGGCCGGCGTGGACGAAGCCGGCCTTGCGGGCGGTGCCCTCGTAGGTGAAGCCGGCTTTCTCCGCGACCCGGATGGAGGCCTGGTTGCCCGTGGCGATGCGCAGCACGACCCGCTCGAAGGCCATATCGGCGAGCACCCACCGGGACAGGGCAACGGTCGCTTCGGTCATCACACCCTGGGCGCGGGATGCTGGTGCCGCCCAGTAGCCGATCTCGGTCTCCCGATGACGCCAGTCGGTGCGCTTGAGGTCGATCACCCCGGCGAGGACACCTCCCCACTCGATGGCCCGGACCAGCCCGCTGCCGCCCACCCGCGCAGCCGGTGCCTTCTCACGGACGAACGACATCGCATCCTCGCGGGCGTAGGGCTCGGGCAAAGGGAGCCAACGCCGGGTCACCGGATCCGAGACGGCCGCCACGATGGCGTCGACATCTTCCTCGAGCAGTGCACGCAGCACGAGTCGCCGGGTCCGCAACACCACATCGGGAAACACCTGAATACTCACCGAACGATCATCGTTCCCGCTCGATGTCGACCACACCCCAGGGCCAAAGCAGATCCAGCCCCGACGTCGGCAACAGCGACAGCCGGTCACCGATCGTGTCGGCCGCTGTCAACCAGGGACCCGATCGGCGGCCATGTGAGTGAAACGCGCACGCGAATTCAGCCACGGCCATTCATATCCTATCCGGCAGCACAGCCTCCGCTTAGATGATCGCCACTTGCTGCCCATGCTGCTGATGCCAGGTTTTGGCTGCCTGGCGAGGTGGAAGGCGACGACTTAATATAGCGAGTTCGTGAAGCCGACCCGGCTGGAGCCCGGGGCAGAAAGATCGGCTGATTCAACCACGCGTGTCAGGGCTCTCCTTTGTCTTCACTGGAGCAAGTGGCTAAAGTTCGAACAAGGGAGGCCACTAGATGGCTGTCAGGCGCATGCTCATCGCCGGTCGGTATCGCCTGCTCGAGCCGGTCGGCTCCGGTGGCATGGGCCGGGTCTGGGTAGCGCGCGACGAGATGCTCGATCGTGACGTGGCGGTCAAGGAGTTCGTGCTGCCGGAGTGGATGACCGAGGACGAGCAGGCCCGGCTGCGCGACCGTACGCTGCGCGAGGCCCGCAGCGCCGGGCGGCTCAACCACCCGCATGTGGTGCGGGTGTACGACGTGGTGCACGCCGACGGGCTGCCGTGGATCGTGATGGAGTACGTGCCGTCCCGGTCGCTGCACCAGGTGATCAACGAGGACGGTCCGTATTCGCCGGTCGCCGCGGCGCGCATCGGCCTGGCCGTGCTCGACGCGCTGAGTGCCGCGCACCGGGCCGGTGTGCTGCACCGCGACGTGAAACCGCACAATGTGCTGATCGGCATCGACGGTCGGGTGGTGCTGACCGATTTCGGACTCGCGACCTTCGTCGACGACGGCGCGGTGACCGGGCCCGGGCTGGTGGTCGGCTCGCCGCAGTACGTCTCGCCGGAGCGCGCCCGCGACGGTGCGTCCACCGTGGAGTCGGACATGTGGTCGCTCGGCGCGACGCTCTACGCGGCGGTCGAGGGCCGGTCGCCCTACGCTCGCGAGACCGCGATGGCGACGCTGATGGCGCTGGCCACGGAGCCGCCCGATCCGCCGAACCATGCCGGGCAGCTGGCGCCGGTGCTGCTCGGGCTGCTGCGGCACGAGCCGGCGGCGCGCCTGACGGCGAGCGAGGTGGAGCGCCGGTTGCGCATGGTCGTCTACGCGGCGCCAGGCGGCGGTGGGGTGCCGCGGACTAAACGTTCCAACAGCTACGCGCCGGCCAATCTCGCCATACCGGCGGTTACGGGTGGCTCTGCCGCTCCACGAGCCATGTCTTCGGCAGTAACCAGCGGGCTTGCAGCGGCGACGCCTCAACCGGACCCATCAGCTGATGAGGATAGTGGACGGCAGTCCACCACGGAGCCTGCTGGGTCCGTCTTAGCCGGCCCGAAGCGGGCTATCGCCACTCATGCGCAGCAGACGGCCCATTGGATCCTGCACTCGCTGCTACGCCTCAGAGAGTTTGCTGCGCAGGCTCTCACCTTCCGTCGCGTTCCGGAAGCCGAATTGACCAAGCAAGCGATGAGTGACATTGAGGCTGCTGCGGGCGAGATCCGGTTAGCGATGAACACCACTCAGGTGCCCAACCACTCCGCAGATGCCGATGGGGACATCCCGTCTCGCATTTCCTCCGCGGAGGAGCGATGACCGCACCGAAGAAGGTGGCCAGTGCGCAGCCGACTGTCGCTGCCCCATTCGCAGACCTAGAGTTCATCGTCTCGATAGACGAGAAACATAACGTCGACATCGGGCAGATCCTACGTGAGCAGCTCGCTCATCGACGAAAAATGGAACTTCGCGCCTGGTGGTATAGGCTAATCTGTCTTGCCACAGGGCTCTCGGCGTTCGCGTTCCTGGCCTGGTTCGCCGTACACCTCTCCGACAAGGGCGCCTACCTGGAAGCCGTGGGCGTTGTCGGTGTCGGCGGACTGCCTATGGTCGCGCTATTTGTCACCGGTGAGGTCATAAAGGGCCGCGCTTCGCGGTGAACAGTTAAGCGACTCCCCGCGGCAAGCTATGGTGCTCCGGTAGCCTGTGCTACCGCATGGCCCGGCACGCTCTCATCCCGTCCGGCTACATCGCCGTCGTACTGTGATCACGTTGGCGGGCGCTGTACCCGCAACCGCCCGCCGACCCCTCACGAAAGCACGAAGAGTGACGATCCGGCATGCGGCTGGAGCGCCTGGTCGCGGCATGAGAGAGTGCGCTGCCGTCGCATGACTCAAACGGCGTACCGCTGCCACCCGAACCGGCGTGAAATCGCGGGATCGTCATGGAGAAAGGCGGTGAAGGCGTCGACGACGTCGTCGCCGCTTGTAAGCTCTACCCGGTAATGCTCCTCGGGCACTCCGTCACGACGCTCCAACGCGTACCAACCGTGACGGGTGCCCGCGCGCTCGCCGTACCCGACTTGGATGTACCAGTCATCGGATCGAGTCAGAACGGCGAAGTAAGCGTCCGCCGACAACCGCGTCAGCACCCTCCGGATGACTTCAGCGTCGGGGTCTCGGAACGCGCGATCGTGCGCCGACGTGAGCTCGAATCGCCACGGCCGCGACCATGACGTCCGAAGTTGTTCCAGCTGTGGGTCGTAGCAGTTCAACCCGTGGTGCTCGGCCACCTCGGCGGCCCATGCCGAGACCTCCTCGCACCGGCTCCACACCATCGGGAAGTACACCAGCGGCCCGCTCGCCTCCCTCAGCAACGGCCCGCTCGACCAAGGGCTGTCATCACCCGCGGCGGTATCGATGTCCGGATAGCGGTCCAGCAATGCCGCCACGTACGCGGCTATGCGTGCCGTCGGGTCGACAGACTCCTCCGATTCGACGAAACGTGCATACAGCGCCTCAAATTCGGCCGCGGCGGCGGCGTCGTTGGCAGGCCGGTCGCCTTCCCAGACAGCCAGGTCGTAGGACATGCCACGATTCTCGCGTACGTCGCGGCCCACGCTGCATCCGGATACCGCTGCGGTCCGGGGACAACTCACCGCGCGAGTTCCCTTTGGCAGGCCCCGGAGCGAGACCGTACGGAGCGTGTCGGCTGTCCTCGCTGTCGCACGCGGTCGGCGGAAAATCCGGGCACGACCGTGAGATCATTCGATATGTGGCAGGACCAGTAGGATCGATCGCGCAAGTCCCGTTGCGCGACGTACTCCCTCTCGACTACGTAGCAGCCGGAGACGATCTCACGAACCTGGCGCTGCGTCTCGAAACTCACCGTGCGGCTGCCAACCGCACGGCATGGCACTGGTATCCAGAGCACGCTGAACATCCGCAAGAGAGCTCCGAACGCGGGTATCTCCTCTTGCTCGACGCAACAATTGTGCTGGCCGATCTGAACACCGACTGGCTCGAGCTCACACTCGACATCGCCTGGCGGCCGGAGCTCACCGTGAACGCGGCGGTGGAGGTGGGCTGCTGGTGCCAGCCGGACCACAACGTGCACCAGGTCCGTAAGGAGCGCCGGTCGGTAGCGAGTCCTCAAGACCTGGTCGACGCGTTCGCGGCCGGCGCCGCGATGCTTTTGGATGTGCTGGAATCCGGTCCGTTCGAGCCATCGACTTGGCGTACCCGGACAGGTCTGCCGAATGCCCCCGTCGCACCCCGTCAGTAACCCACTCCCGGCGATCGGCATCCACCAAACCACGAGGCGCTGATTGACTATGCGACGTGACAGCGCGCTACTGCGGAACCGGCCTGATCGCGGCCAAATCAGGATGCCGCTGGCCTACGCTGAGGACGCGCTCTTGTCGGCTGTCGGAAGACGCGTGGGGCTTATTCGGTCCAATGCTCGCCGAACAGCGCCCATAGGCGCGGGTAACGCAAGGCCACCGTTTCGGTGTCCAGCCTGGCCCAGTCCACGTCGTTGGGGTTGGGATCTGACCGTAGCGTTACGGCGCGTTCCTCGGTGACGACATCGCGGATGTCGCCGTCGATGTCCGCCCGCTGGTCGCCGACCTCGCAGGCCACGTATTCCAGGGATTCCCACATGGGGTAGTCGTCGTCCTGCCAGGGCCGTGGGAGAGACGCGAGCCGCTGCACGGCCGGCACCGTGGCGAGGCTGTCGGGTTCGGCGATCGCTTGTTCGTACGCTGTGCGGCCGAGCCCGACGAGCCACATCTGGAAGTAGTGGAATCCGTCGGTGCTGCAACCGCCGTCCATGAGGATGTCCGCGGCTCGCCACAGGTGGTGCGTGTTGGCCGGTTCCCGGGTCGCGGACAGGTGCTGGACGAAGTCGAGTAGTTGGGAGCGGGGAATCCGGCTGAGCCGGTGTGTCAGGAAGGCCTCACGGTCGCCGGGCTTGGCTCCAGCCCGGTGCGACAACTCGATGAAGGTCCAGAAATCGTCCACGTCCACAGCCGCAGCCTAGACATCCGTCCCTCGGCACGGAGCGAGTACTCGGCGTCCGTTGGAGCAGCACGGAAGGTGAGGACGGTCGTCGAGCGACACGCTCGATCGGCAGCAGAACCGGATAGGCGCTCAGCTCTGGTCGAACTCGCTTTCCGGCCGCAGCGCCTGGATCAAGCTGACGAAATCCGGCGCCAGTATGGTGATCCGGTAGCCGGCCTCCTGATCGACATGGACGACCCGCGGTTCACCGCTCGGCCCGCAGTCGCGGTAGTCGAACGCGATCATGTCGTGGCCGGCCGAAGGGCAGTCCGCGAAATACACTCCGATCGGCGGATAGCCCCATTCCTCGATGAGGAACCGGCTGCCCGACGGTCCGGCCAGCGAGCATTCCGACTCGCGACCGATCCCCATGAGCGCGGTGAGGGCGACGTGGTCCTCGGCCCAGGTCGTTGCGCGCGGTGCCGGGCAGCAGGTGTTCCGGGGCATCCCACCGTTGCGCGTCCGCATGAGCGTCACATACGAGGCGGGTAGCCGGTACCCCAACTCCGCCTCGACCGACGCGATCACCTCAGCAGAGAGACGCCCGCCGCCATAGGTGTTCTCCGCATACTCGCTGTCCTGCCAGAACGCGCCGAGATCCACGTCGGGGAAGGTGCGTTCGAACGCTTCGTCGGCCACGCCTCGCCCTTCGTCAACCACGACAAATACCGCCGGAACACCGCAGCTTTCGGGCTCTGCGAGGCACCGCATGATCCAGTATCGCTTCTCGAAACGAGCCCGTACCTGCCCGTATCTGGAAGACGCAGCGTGACGGCCACGCTGAGCGTGCGCCCGATCGGCGGCAGATCAGCGCGTCGACCGCTGCTCGGAATGAGGCGCTACGGAACGGCTCAGCTATCGTCTGGCGACACGCGGAATACCCGATTCCGACGCCAGCTGGCGCCTGAGGAGCTGACAGTGGAAACCTCATTAGCACGAGAGAACCGCGTGGTGCTTGATGTCGTCCAAGCCGCGCTCGGCCTGATCTCCCATGAAATGCGGGCCATCTCAGTTCGCGCGGAACCTGACCGGATCACCCTGTACGTCGCCGTACATGAGCGCAGCGCGCAGGTCGAGGAAGATGTTGACGACTTGGTATTCGAACTGCACGCCCTTCAGGACAAGCTGATTGACATCGAGGCATCGGTCCACGTCGGCGAGCCGGGCGCCGCCTGGCCCGGGAGCCTCGGCCGGGGCGTCTACCGAGCGAAGGAGCAGTAAGCCGGAGCGCCTACTGCACCAGCACGGATCGCGGCTAGATGTGTATCCGTTCGGAAGAGCCTGGAGCGGGCGTTCGTCATACTGCTGACCGTGGGGATCAGCGTGCGGGTCGTCGAATATACAGGGCAAATCGTCACAGAAGGTGGCGATATAGGAGCCGTAATAAGGGCCACGTCGTCCGATGCGGCTCAGTACCCGCTCTTAGCCGGGGTTGACGAGTACGACGACACGACTTTCAATTCCCGTCAGGCTGCCATGCTGATCGCCGAACTGGAGCAGCTCACGGCCGTAACGGACGACCGCAACCTGCATGAGGCCATTGCTCAGCTCATCACCTTGGCCAAGCTGCTCGTGCCGGCACCGCGCCGACCGCACCACAGGCGACTCGTCTTCAACGGCGACTGATCATCAGACGCTGCTGCGCAAGCCGATTTGGCGCACGAGGACTCCTCGGAGATCGAGCTGAAGCCGGCCGCACGGACAGGTGGAGCCCTAGCGGTCGCTACCCGACGACACTCAAATACCTGCGGCACGAGAGTGCGGTGCCACTCAACCCTGCAACTTCCATCGGGCACGATGGCTTGGTGACACGCGTTGCGCTTTTCCACTCCGTGTACGGCCTGCGTCCTGCCGTCGTCGCAGCCGCCCGGTTCCTCCGTGCCGCGGGTCACGATGTTGTCACGCCGGATCTGTACGCCGGGTACGTGGCGCGGTCGATCGAGGAAGGATTCACGTTCTCCGATCGCATCGGATGGGCGACCATCATGCAACGGGCACGCGAAGCCGTCCGGGACCAGCCTGATGACACCGTTCTGGCTGGGCTTTCCATGGGCGCGGGTGTGGCAGGCGGTCTGCTCGCGGAGCGCCCCGGCACCCGAGGGGTAATGCTCCTGCATGGTACGGGCGGTGACCCGCGTTCTGTGCGCGGTGGGTTGCCGGTGCAACTGCACGTCGGCCAGGCGGATGCGATGTTTCCACCGGCGGAGGTTGCTGCCTGGCACGACGCGATGGCAGCCGCGGGAGCCGTCGTTGAGCTACTCGTCTATCCGCACGCAGAGCACTTCTTCACCGATCCCGATGTCCCGGATTATGACCAGGCGGCCGCCACGCTCTTATGGCAACGCGCCCGGAGTTTTCTCGATGCACTCTGAGCCAGCCGGAGGTGCTATTCGATTCGAGGCGCACTACCCGACATCGGCCGGGCTCAGCGATTCTCCCAAGCTCCGGAAGCACATTGTCATCGGCATGTCCGTGTGCCAGCCGCGTCGGCGTGGCGTTGGTTGGTAGCGCCGGGATCGCCGTCGCGGTGGATAAGCAGTTCGGTCAACTCTGCGACAAGGCCAAGAGCTGGACCAGGCCTACGAGGGTCTCCTCGTTCGCCCGGGTGTGGACAGCGCGGACTCTCCAGCGGCCGGGCGGTATCGGAATGTGGGCTTGCTCGGGCATTGCCCCGTCATCGGGATACGCGACGTTCAACTCGATCCCGGCGGTGGCGGAATCCATGAGCACCGCCGGGCCGTCCGTCTCCCAGATACCACATTCCTCCCAGTCGACCGCGGGGTCGTCAAGAAGATCCTTCGCGGCGTCGACCAGGTCCGCCTCGCAGTCGGCGCCGAGCCAGCGGACGAAAGTTTGATACTCCGGCAGGTAGCACGTTCGGGCGGGTTCGTCCGCCAGAACAAGTCCTAGCCGGCCCTTCCCGCCGACAGCGATCACGCCCGCAAGGCCATCAAGCTCGCAGGCGCGGTCGTAGTCATCTAGGACGTCCCCGGTGCCGGCGAGCATTCCTTCCTGAGTACAGCCGCCCCACTCACCTAAAGCCGAAACGGGCATCACGAGCAGAGGGCCGCCCATCGACTCAACCCAGACAGGCGAGGTCCCGGCCGAACTCCTTGAGGTGGACCAGGTGTCTTCCATGCCGCCAAGTGTCCGTCCTGCCGACGGTGATGCAGCGTCGGGCCTCCCCAGGCAACGCTGACCCTGCATGCCGAGGCCGGGCGCGGAGAGTGACAGCCCGTCCTCCGGTCCGCGCCTCATCGCGGCTACTCCGGGCGGACGACTGGAGGCTGTCGGGCACGATCGGAGAGAGCGCGGCGCTATGGCTTGCGCAGCGGGCCCTGCTGAAGTCCGACCTTGCCGCCGAGGGCGACCCCGGTGAGTACGACGACGGCGGCGACGCCAACGGTCGTCTTGGTCATCCATCGGTCGAGGTAGCGCTTGTGTTCCGAGTCCTTAGCGTCGTCCTTGTCGCTGAGCTGCACGAGCAAGTCGTTCAGATGCCGACGGGTCTGCGGATCCAGGTTTTCGCTTTTGAGCTGAGCGATGATCGACGCCCGGGCCTCCCGCCGCCCCTGGTAGCCGTACTCCTGGCTCTTGTCGTCGGAGGCCAGGGTTGCCTCGTGCACCTTGCGGACGGTACTCATCGCTTTAACGAGGATCTTCTGGATCTCGGGAAGCTGCTCGAGGACCGCCAGCCGGACATCCTTGTCCAGGTCAGGCATCATGGCCACCAGCTGCAGGTAGTGGTCCTTGCGGAGCTTGCGCCAGTTGTCAATGCCCAACGCCATCTTGACGTCGTCTGCATTGGTGTAGTCCATGCTTTGCCGTCCTGCCCGCTGAAGGATCTCCGCGGCGCAGAGTGTAGTCGGGCGCAGCCAAGTAGCCCGGCCGCCGATTCGTTATGTACGACGCGGCGGCACTCGAACGTCCACGCTCGGCGCTCAGCGGGACCCGGCGGCCCCCTTGGCGCCCCGCACGTGGGGGGATCGCGGTTGAGGTTGTGCCGATCCCATCCATAGCGGTGGTGAAGCCGAGGGCCAAACGCACATGCTTAGCGTCCCGTCATTGCCCGTTGTCGCGATCATCGAGTTCTCGCGTGGGATCGGTGGTTGCGTCTGCCCACCAGCGACGCAGTCGTGAACCGACGCTCGTCTTCGCTACCTCGGCGATTCCGTAGGCCATCCCACTTAATCCTGCGATCAGGAGAGCGAAGCCTCCAAGATTGGGTCCAACGTCCACCACCGAGATTATCCCGTTTGTAGTTGGCACAAGGCTCGCCGCAGTGCACACAGTCCAGAACAGGCCATCGCGGTCCCAAGAGCCGGCGAACGCTAGGACGGCCAGAGCCAGCCCACCCGCGATTGTTACTACGCCGATGAGGAGATTGACGTGGAGGAAAGCGATGCCCTCCGCGCATATTGTCAAAGAAAACACGAGCCCGGCGACCCTCGCGACTGACTCGAACGTAGACATCTGCCGATCCGTGGGAAACTGCTGGCGACTCATGCCTACCACAATCCAAAGCACTGCGGCGCATCCAGCAATTAGCGTAGTACCCGCTCCAATTAATCCCACGCCCCAGAAATATGAATGCTCAAGCAAAAGTAGCACGCCGAAAGCCGTCGCCTCGATGCCGAGCATGGTCCAGATCGCTAATTCGAGCGCGAGCTTCCCCGCAAGCTTGACCACTCCGACAAGTAGGAATGATAGGCCCCATAGGATAACGAAGCCTTCGAGCCTGCCGCCGTCGCTGGAGACCCCTGATGCCATCAGCGAGCCCCCAATTCCCACTGCGGCAACTGCTCGAATCTGTACGGTGAGGGTCGCGTGATCACCCGTTATCACGATCGCCGCAGTGAGTAAGACTATGAGCACGCCGATTAACCACGGGGCTATGGACGCCAAGATCAGCGAAAGTACAATAGTCGCGAATGCGAGAAAGAGTAGCCCCCGCACGAACCAGCGAAAGACTGGCGCACCGGATCCCCGACTGTGAATCCAGGCCGCAATGGCAAATATGCTGCCCGCTCCGGCGGCGGCGACTGCTGCACGCCAGCGATAGTCGTTGCTCAAAATATTGATGACGAGACCGCCGAGTACAGTCCCGAGAAAGAACAGAGCAAGACGGCCCCGCCAGTCCAGAAGATCAATTCCGCTGCTCGCGGCAGTCGGCGGCCTGCTATCGTTTAGATTTTGACTTTTCGTTAACCCATTCTTCGGTAGCTGCGTCGGCGGCATGGAGGAAGCGTTAGTCACCTTGTTCCGCTGAAGCAACTGCCGAGTGGTTCGCCACCGGCTGAGCCATTCCTGCTCGTCGCCGCCGCAGGCCAGAATGAATGCTCGGGTGACTCTCCAAGTCGGCATAACCCGGCCGGCTGCAGCATTCCTCAGCGTCCGCTCTGAGAACTGCGCACGCTCGCTTAACTCGCGATAGGACGGATTGCCCGCTTCGGCCCGCAGCGTTCTCAACCCCTCGACGAAAGAGTCACGGCCGTTTCAAGATCATGATGTGATTCCGAGGATGGCGAAGGGTCTGGTCATGTTCCGGCCGGCCCATCGGGTGGCTTCGGTGATGTCGCGGCGTC
>NZ_JOJL01000070.1 GCF_000721705.1 Actinoplanes subtropicus | reverse complement strand
CGCCGACCGCATCCACATCCAGCGGCTGGGCCGGCGGGCCACGGTGATCACCCCGAAGTCCCACTCGATGTCCGAGGCGGTCGCCATCATGACCGGCGCCGCCGCCCCACCCCCGGCGCCGGTAGGGTGAACCGGCAGGATCAATCGGTGCCGCCGTCCACCTCGGGCGGCGGCCCGCCGGAGAGCAGGGGCGTGATCCACTTGGTGGTCGGGTCGATGTCGACCAGCAGGCCCTTGGCCAGCAGGCTCAGCGGGATCGCCAGCAGCGCCCCCAGCGGCCCGAGCACCCACCCCCAGAAGATCAGGGACAGGAACGACAGGGTGGCCGAGAGCCCGACCGCGTCCCCGACCACCTTCGGCTGGATGATCGACTGGATGACGAAGTTGATCGCGCAGTAGACCACGATCACCCAGATCATCTTCTCCACGCCGCCCTGGAGCAGGCCGAGCAGCGCCGGCGGGACCACGCCGACGATGAAGCCGATGTTGGGGATGTAGTTCGTGATGAACGACAGCAGGCCCCACAGGAACGGCAGCGGGATGTCCAGCGCCCAGGCGGTGCCGAGCAGCACGATCACGCCGCGGGGCAGGCCGGCGCCCGCGATCACGTGCGCCGGCCGGACCCGGGGCGGCCGATCAGTACTGGACCTCACGGCCGTGCACCGCGAGCGCGTAGATCGCGAGCACGTCGAGCGCGATGATGATGGTCGCCCAGATCGGGTAGGCGGGCAGGAACGCGATGTTCGACAGCGCGCTGAGTACCGCGATGACGATGCCGAGGACCCGGCCCCACATCTGTCCGAGCAGGACGCCGATACCGGTGGCCACCGAGATCAGCCCGATGATCAGATGGATCCAGCCCCAGGCCGTGTAGTCCATGGTGAGCAGCAGTCCGCTGCGGGTGACCAGGTAGTACTCGTCCCGGAAGAGCGCGACGAGCCCCTCGATGGCCTGGAATCCGCCGACCATGATCAGCATGACGCCGGCGAAGACGATGTACCCGACCCAACCCGTCGCCTGCGGGCGGCGCGTCGGAGTGTAGGCGCTGTTGGAGGCCGCCGGCCTCGACTGTGTTTCGGACATTCCTCACTCCTCGGTAGCGGGAAGTTTCGCGTTCACGGTCGTCCGGTCGTCCGCCGGCGGCGCCATCCCGGACGGATGAACCTCGTCCCGCCAGCCCTTGGGGCTCCACACATTGACCACCTTCGCCACCGCCGTGACCAGGAAGAGCTGCCCGAGCAGCGCCTCCAGCACGGCCATCGTCCGGCCCGGGTTGCCGGCCGGGACGAGATCGCCGTACCCGGTCGTGGTGAGCGTGACGAAGCTGTAGAACAGGCTGTCGGCGAGCGTCCCGTCGCCCCGCTCGCCGAAGAACGGCGAGGCCTGGAACGCCGCGATGCAGCGGTAGGAAAAGGCGAAGGCCATACCGAGCATCAGGTACGTCGCGAGCGCCCCCATCATGAGCTCGCGGTCCACGTGCCGGCGGCGGCCCAGGTCGCCGATGATGGACAGCGGCGCCACCACGTACAGGAGGCTGCCGGCGAAGAAGACCAGCCCGATCAGCGTGCGGCCGTGCGAGAAGGTGTTCCAGCCGCCGGCGATCAGCGAGAGCGCGAAGATCACCGCGGCGAGCACGCGCAGGCTCGGGTGCGCGTGCGAGACCCGCAGCGCGTACCAGACCGTGCCGATCTGGGCGAACAGCAGCAGCGAGACGGTCCAGCGGTGGCCGGCGACCGTGCCGATCACGTACGTGCCGGCGATCAGCAGCATGAGCGGGCCGTAGCTGCTCGCCGACCAGATCGGGGTGCGCCGCGCTCTCATCGGCCGGCGGCCTCCGAGCCGCCCGGCAGCCGGCGGATCTCGATCAGCCGCAGGCCCATGCCGTGCATCCGGGAGATCAGCCCGAACAGGGCGGACTGGTCCGGCAGCTCGCCGTAGAGGACGGTCTCGGGCGGCTCCACCGAGACGGTCATGTCGGACAGCTCGGCCAGCAGCTCGCCCGGGATCGTGCCGGACACCCGCACCTGATAGTTCGTCGTGGTCATGACCACCACACTTGACCCGGGTCCGGCCCGCGTCGTCACCCCGGGCAGATGAGGCGGCGCCGGTCCGGTTGCGCTGTGCTCGGGACGACCGGGAGGTGTGCGATGAGGGATCCGGATTCCCGCGCGGCGGCCGGACGGGACGTGCGGAAGGTGCTGCCGCCGGAGAGCCACGCCGAGTTCGCGCCGGCCGGGGAGCGGCCCGACCCGGTCGGCATCCTGCAGGCCCAGGACGCCGACCGGGTGCCCGAGCTGGTGCCGATCCGGCACGGCCGGATGAGCCTGTCGCCGTTCGCGTTCCTGCGCGGCTCGGCCGCGGTGATGGCCGCCGACCTGGCCGCCGCGCCGCACACCGGGCTGACCGTGCAGCTCTGCGGCGACGCGCACCTGATGAACTTCGGCCTGTTCGGCTCGCCCGAGCGGCGGCTGGTCTTCGACATCAACGACTTCGACGAGACCTGGCCGGGCCCCTGGGAGTGGGACGTGAAGCGGCTCGCCGCCAGCCTGGCGGTGGCCGGCCGGGCGAACGGCTACGGCCGCAAGGTCCGGCGCGGCATCGTGCTGGCCATGGCCGGGCGGTACCGGCTGGCGATGGCCGAGTTCGCGGCCATGCGCGACCTGGACGTCTGGTACGCGCGGGCCGACGTGGACGACCTGGCCGGCACGCTCGGGGCGCAGCTGAACAGGGCGCGCCGCAAGCAGCTGGACAAGATGCGGACCAAGGCGATGACCCGGGACAGCCTGCAGGCGTACCAGAAACTCACCACCGCGGTCGGCGGCAGCCGGCGGATCGTCGCGGACCCGCCCCTGGTCGTCCCGGCCCGCGACCTGCTGCCCGAGATGGAGTGGCAGGAGCTGGCCGATCAGCTGCGCGGCCTGCTGGCCGGCTACCGGGAAAGCCTCGCCGAGGACCGGCGGCACCTGTTCGACCGGTACGAGTTCGTCGACATGGCCCGCAAGGTCGTCGGGGTGGGCAGCGTCGGCACCCGCTGCTGGATCGTGCTGCTGGCCGGCCGGGACGAGCACGACCCGCTGCTGCTGCAGGTCAAGGAGGCCGGCCGGTCGGTGCTGGCGACCGTGCCGGCCGAGCAGGAGGGCCGCCGGGTGGTGGTCGGGCAGCGGCTCATGCAGGCGGTCAGCGACATCTTCCTGGGCTGGCAGCGGGTGCCCGGCTTCGACGGCCGGACCCGCGACTTCTACGTGCGGCAGCTGCGCGACTGGAAGGGCGCGGTGGAGGCCGAGGAGATGGAGCCGGCCGGGATGCGCGACTACGCGGCGCTCTGCGGCTGGACGCTGGCCCGGGCGCACGCGCGCACCGGCGACCGGATCGCGATCGCCGCCTACCTGGGCGACGACGCGGTCTTCGACAACGCCGTCGCGGAGTTCGCCGAGAAGTACGCCGACCGGACCGAGCGCGACCACGCGGAGTTGGTCGCCGCGATCAGTACCGGCCGCGTCCAGGCCCGGACGGGAATTTAGCCCGCGTCGAGATGGACCAGCTCCACCCCGGATTCCTCCAGCCGGTCCAGCAACTGCTCCAGCTCCTCCTCGGAGAATCGGCCGCGGATCGTGCTCTGGCGTGGCATCGTCTCGCAGGCCAGGCTAGCGAACCGGCTGCGCAGCAGCGGGCCGAACAGCCCGTGGATCCGGATCTCGTACCGTTCCCGCATGAGCATGCCCCCTGCTCTAGGAAACCGTTCTGCTCTAGGAAACCGTTGCCGCGGGCGCCGGCGACCGGCCGATCAGCGTGACGCCCAGCTCGTAGCCGCGATCCTCGAGGCGGGACTGCAGGGCGGCGACCTCTTCGCGCAGGCGGCCGACCTCGTCGTCGTCCAGCTCGATCGGGCTCGAAGTCATGCCTCCGAGGCTCGCCGACCGGCCCGTCCCGGCGCTTCATCCGGCGCGAGTGAACGCCCCTTTTCCTTCTCCGGGGATGAGGAAGGGCGCATCGAGCTGTGGCTGACTGGCTGGGCAACCGCCGACGGAGAAAGGGCCACCACCATGTCAACTCTGGTCGCCATCGGGTACCCCGACGAGACCACGGCGACGGCCGCGGGCTTGCAGGCCGAGCGGCTCGCCAAGGACCTCATCATCCAGCCGGACGCCATCGCCGTGATCCGGCGCGACACCGAGGGCAAGTACCACGTGACCACCAACCACCACGCGGTGGGCGGCGGCGCCACCTGGGGCATGTTCTGGGGTCTGCTGTTCGGCCTGCTGTTCTTCATCCCGGTGATCGGCATGGCCGTCGGCGCGGGACTCGGCGCGCTGATGGGCAAGTTCACCAAGAACGCGATCAGCAAGGAGTTCCAGGACCAGGTACGCGACATGCTCCAGCCGGGCACGTCGGCGCTGTTCCTGATCGTCGAGGCGGTCACCCCGGACAAGGCGGTGGACGCGCTGAGCCAGTTCGGCGGCACGGTGCTCAAGTCGTCGCTGTCGAAGGAGGCCGAGGAGCAGCTGCAGGACGCGCTGCACGGCAAGGGCAAGGAAACCGCTCAGGTCTGATCGTCATGGCGCCGCCCGCCCGATCGGGGCCGGGCGGCGTCGCGGTGGAGGGGGAGGGCCATGACCAGCGCGGAACAACTGCGACTGACGGACGCCGACACCACCGGCATCCCCTGGCGGCGCTGGGGGCCCTACCTCAGCGAGCGGCAGTGGGGCTCGGTGCGGGAGGACTACAGCCCGGGCGGGGACGCCTGGAACTATCTGACCCACGACCAGGCGCGGTCCCGCGCGTACCGGTGGGGGGAGGACGGCATCGCCGGGATCAGCGACGACCGCCAGCTGCTCTGTCTCTCCCTCGCGATGTGGAACGGGCGCGACCCGATCCTCAAGGAGCGCTTCTTCGGGGTGACCAACTCGCAGGGCAACCACGGCGAGGACGTGAAGGAGCAGTACTTCTACCTGGACGGCACGCCCACCCACTCGTACCTGCGCATGATCTACAAATATCCGCACGCCGCGTTCCCCTACGACGACCTGGTGCGGACCAACCGGGGGCGGGGACGGGACCAGTTCGAGTACGAGCTGCTGGACACCGGGGTGTTCGCCGAGGAGCGGTACTTCGACGTCGAGGTCGAGGTCGCCAAGGCGGGCCCCGAGGACATCCTCTACCGGGTCACCGTCCACAACCGCGGGCCCGGGACGGCGACGCTGCGGCTGCTGCCCCAGCTTTGGTTCCGCAACACCTGGCAGGACGCGGCGACGGCGAACGGGCAGCCCACCCTCTACCAGGTGCCCGGGGTGCCCGGCGCCGCGGTGATCGAGGCCCGGCACGCCGAGCTCGGCCGCCGCTGGTTGCTGGTCCAGGGCGAGCACACGGTGCTGTTCACCGACAACGAGACCACCGGCACCGCCGCGTACGGCAAGGATGGTTTTGATCGGTTCGTGGTGCACGACGACAAGGACGCGGTCAATCCGGCGCTGACCGGCACCAAGGCCGCCGCCGACATCCTCCTGGAGATCCCGGCGGGCGAGTCGGCCGTGGTGCGGCTGCGGCTCACCGACGAGCCGGTCCCGGCCGAGGCGGTCACCGAGCGGCTCGGCCCGATCTTCGACGAGTCGATCCGGCTGCGCCGCCGCGAGGCCGACGAGTTCTACGCCGAGCGGCTCGCCGGCAGCCTCCCGGCCGAGCAGCGGCAGGTGATCCGGCAGGCCCTCGCCGGCATGCTGTGGAGCAAGCAGTACTTCGGCTACGACGTGGAGGCCTGGCTGACCCAGCACGGCCGCGATCCGCTGGCGGCGGGCGACATCCGCAACCACGAGTGGTACCACCTGATCGCCGACGACGTCATCTCGATGCCGGACGCCTGGGAGTACCCCTGGTTCGCCGCCTGGGACCTGGCCTTCCACGCGGTCACCTTCAGCCTGATCGACCCGGCGTTCGCCAAGCGCCAGCTCGACCTGCTGCTCAGCCGCCGCTACCTGCACCCCAACGGCCAGATCCCGGCGTACGAGTGGAACTTCTCCGACGTGAACCCGCCCGTGCACGCCTGGGCCACCTACCTGGTCTACGAGCTGGACAAGGCGCGGCACGGCCACGGCGACCGGGACTGGCTGGCCACCGGGTTCCACAAGCTGGCCAAGAACTTCACCTGGTGGGTCAACCGCAAGGACGCCGACGGCAACAACGTCTTCCAGGGCGGCTTCCTCGGGCTGGACAACATCGGCGTCTTCGACCGCAGCGCGCCGCTGCCCACCGGCGGGCACCTCGACCAGGCCGACGGCACCGCGTGGATGGCGCTGTACTGCCAGAACATGCTGCAGATAGCGCTCGAGCTGGCCGTCGAGGACCCCCCATCCAACCACCCCGCCACCACCCCTGACCGGACTAAAGACCTTCCTGCCTATGTGGAGCAGGCCCAGACGTACGTCGAGCACTTCGCCTGGATCGCGGCGGCGGTCAACCACCCCGGCCGGGCGTCGATGTGGGACGAGGAGGACGGCTTCTTCTACGACCTGCTGCGGCTGCCGGACGGCGGCTCGGTACGGCTCAAGGTCCGCTCGATGGTCGGGTTGCTGCCGCTGGCCGCCGCCACGGTCTTCGACGAGACGGTCACCGCCCGGCACCCGGAGATCATCGACGAGGCCAACCGGTTCCTCGCGGCGCACCCGAGCGTCCGGACGGCGTTGCCGGCGGGGCAGTTCGCCGGCCGGCCGGGCACCCACCTGCTGGCGCTGTTCGACGAGGGCCGGCTGCGCCGGATCCTGGCCCGCATGCTGGACGAGAACGAGTTCCTCAGCCCGTACGGGATCCGCTCGCTCTCCCGGTACCACGCCGAGCACCCGTTCGAGTTCGACGTCGGCGGCGACCGGTACCGGGTCGCGTACACGCCGGCCGAGTCGGACAGCGGGATGTTCGGCGGCAACTCCAACTGGCGCGGCCCGATCTGGTTCCCGGTGAACGCCCTGATGATCCGCGCGCTGCTCAACCTGTACGTCGGGTACGGCGACGACTTCACCGTGGAGTGCCCGACCGGCTCCGGGGTGCACATGACGCTCTTCGAGGTGGCCCGGGAGATCTCCGACCGGCTCGGCCGGATCTTCCGGCCCGGTGCGGACGGCCACCGGCCCTGCTACGGCGGCCAGGAGGTGTTCGCCACCGAGAACTGGCGTGACCTGATCACCTTCTCCGAGTACTTCCACGGCGACAACGGCGCCGGCCTGGGTGCCGCGCACCAGACCGGGTGGACCGGGCTGGTCGCCGTGTTCCCGCTGATGTTCGCCCGGATCACCGGCCCGGAGCTGCTCGAGCGGGGCATGTCCGGGGCGTTCCGGGCGGTCGACGAGGAGGAGTCGTGAGCACCGGCTGGCCGGCCGCGCCGGTGGTCTACGAGATCGACACGTGGCCCTTCCTCGAGGGCGTGTCCCGCCGGCTGGGCCATCCCGTGACGCTGGCCGACGTGCCGGCCGAGGTCTGGGACGAGACGCTGCCGCCGGGCGCCGACGCGGTCTGGCTGATGGGCGTCTGGGAGCGCAGCCCGGCCGGCCTGGTGGTGGCCCGGGCGAACGAGGACCTGCAGCGGTCGTTCCGCGAGGCGCTGCCCGACCTGCGGCCGGCCGACGTGGTGGGCTCGCCGTACTGCGTCCGCCGGTACCGGGTGGACGCGCACCTCGGCGGGCCGGGCGGGCTGGCCACCGCGCGGGCCGAGCTGGCCCGCCGCGGGCTGCGGCTGGTCCTCGACTACGTGCCCAACCACGTGGCGCCCGACCACCCGGCGGTGGCCGAGCGGCCGGAGTGGTTCGTCCAGGGCGACGAGGCCGACGAGCGGAAGGAGCCGGCCGGCTGGTTCCGGGCCGCCGGGCGGATCCTCGCGCACGGCCGGGACCCGTACTTCCCGCCGTGGCCGGACGTCGCCCAGCTGAACGCGTTCGCGCCGGAGCTGCGCACGGCGACGGCGGCGGCGCTGGCCGACATCGCCGGGCAGTGCGACGGGATCCGCTGCGACATGGCGATGCTGCTGACCAACGAGGTCTTCGCCCGGACCTGGGGCTCGCACGTGGGGCCGGCGCCGGCCGGGGAGTTCTGGCCGGCGGTGATCGGCCGGCTGCGGACGCACCGGCCGGAGGCGGTGCTGATCGCCGAGGCGTACTGGGACCTGGAGTGGACGCTGCAGCACCAGGGCTTCGACTTCTGCTACGACAAGCGGCTGTACGACCGGCTCGCCCACGAGAGCGCGGCCGCGGTGCGGGGCCACCTCGCGGCCGGCCGCGACTACCAGGACAAGCTGATCCGGTTCATCGAGAACCACGACGAGCCGCGGGCCGCGACGGCGCTGCCCGGCGGGCGGGACCGGGCCGCCGCGGTGGCGATCGCGACCCTGCCCGGCGCGACGCTGTGGCACGAGGGCCAGTTCGAGGGGCGGCGCACGCACCTGCCGGTCTTCCTGGCCCGGCTCCCGGACGAGCCGGTCGACGAGGACCTGCGCGCCTTCTACCGGCGGCTGCTCGCGGTGGTGGCCGGGATGCGCCGCGGCGACTGGACGATGCTGGACGCCGGGGGCTGGCCGGACAACCCGACCCACGCCGAGGTGCTGGCCTGGGCCTGGCACGACGACGTGCCGCACCATCTGGTCGCGATCAACCTGTCCGACCACCCGGCCCAGGCCCGGGTCGCCCTGCCGTGGCCGGCCCTCGCCGGGCGGTCGTGGCGGCTGATCGACCTGATCGACGGGCGGGTCTTCGAGCGGGACGGCGACCAGCTGACCGCCGGCGGCCTCTACGTCGACCTGCCCCCGTGGGGGCATCACCTGTTCGCGATCACGGCATGACGAAGACCTCGGCGGCCGCGGCGGCGCGCACCATGGTGCTGCCGCTGGCCCTGGCGCAGTTCATCGCCAGCTACGCGGCGAGCAACATGAACGTGGCGATCAGCACGATCGCGGACGACATCGGCACCACGGTCGCCGGCATCCAGGCGGCGATCACGTTCTTCACGCTGACCATGGCCGCCCTGATGATCCCCGGCAGCAAGCTCACCGACATCTGGGGGCGCAAGTTCTGCTTCAACCTCGGCATGATCATCTACGGCGCGGGGGCGCTGCTCGCCTCGCTCGCCCAGGGCCTGCCGCTGATGTTCGTCGGCTACTCGCTCCTGGAGGGCATCGGCTCGGCGCTGATGATCCCGCCGATCTACATCATGATCACGGTCGCGTTCGAGGACGTCGCCGCCCGCGGCAAGTACTTCGGCATCGTCAGCGGCGCGGCCGGGCTCGGCTCGGCCTCCGGCCCGCTGATCGGCGGCCTGGTCACCAGCACGCTCGGCTGGCGGTCCTCGTTCTGGCTGCAGTTCGCCGTGGTCGTGCTGATCCTCGTGCTCGCCCGCACGATCCCCGACCAGGCCCGCACCGGACCGCGGCCGAGTTTCGACCTCTGGGGCGCGGTGCTCAACGCGGCCGGCCTGGTGCTGGTGGTCTCCGGGATCCTGTTCTCCTCGACGTACGGGATGATCTCCTGGCAGGTCTTCGTGCCGGTGCTGATCGGCCTGGCCGTGCTCGGGTACTTCCTGCGCTACCTGAGCGTGCGGGAGCGGTCGGGCAAGGTGCCGCTGCTGTCGCCCCGGCTGTTCCGCAACCGCACCTCGAACCTGGGGCTGACCACCCAGCTCGTGCAATGGCTGATCATGCAGGGCTCGTTCTTCGTGATCTCCGTGTACATCCAGCAAGTCCGGCACTACGACGCGATCCACACCGGCCTCCTGCTCACCCCGGCCACCATCGGCGTGCTGCTCGCCTCGGCGATCGCCGGGCGGATGGCCCGCCGGCGCGCGCAGGCCATGCTGGTGCGCGGCGGCTTCGTGCTCACCACGATCGGCATGATCCTGGTCCCGCTGCTGGTCCGGGAGGACTCAGCGGTGTGGACCTTCGTGCCCGGCCTGCTGCTGATGGGCTTCGGGGTCGGGGTCATGCTGACCGCCTCGGTCAACGTCGTGCAGTCCTCGTTCGGCGACGAGGACCAGGCGGACATCTCCGGGCTGTCCCGGGCGGTGTCCAACCTCGGCTCGTCGCTGGGTGTGGCGATCGCCGGCTCGATCCTGGTGGCGGCGAACGGGAAGCATCTGGGCACGCCGTTCGCGGTGGCGCTCGGGCTGCTCGCCGGGATCTCCCTCCTCGGGCTGGTCGCGGCGCTCGGGCTGCCCCGTCGGCCGCCGCCGGGGTCTGCGCCGGGAACCTCCGAGCCGGGAACCTCCGAGCCGGGAACCTCCGAGCCGGGAACCTCCGCACCGGGATCTTCCGGGTCGGGCTCATCCGCATTGGGTGAGGCGGCGGCGTGAGCGGCGGGCGCATGCTGAGCGCCATGGCATTGGGTCCGCTGGAACTCATCGTCCTGTCCTTCCCCGCGGCACGACTCAACGACGGCGTCCTGGCAACACTCGACCAGCTCCTGGTCGCCCCGGGCGTACGGGTGCTCGACGTGCTGGTGGTACGCACCGACGCGGTGGGCGGCGCCTGCGCCGTGGAGCTCAGCGAGCTCCCCGGCCTCGGCTTCGACCCGCAGACGCAGGCCCGGCTGGCCACCGGGCTGATCACCGAGACCGACGTCGACGAGGTGGGCGAACTCGTCGACGCCGAGAACGACGCCCTCGCCGTGCTGGTCGAACACCGGTGGGTGAACGACCTGGCCAGCGAGGTGGCGTCGACCGGCGGCACCGTCCTCGCCCTGCTGCACATCCCGGCCGTACACAAGATCCGCTCGAACGCCCTGGCCGGCATCGGCGGAAAGTGAAGGGAGTGTCATGGACGACCTGCACGACCTCCAGGAGATGGGCCCGGTCGACTACCTCTGCATCGAGTTCCCGCCCGGCAGCCACCCCGGCGAGGGGCTGCCGCACATCGTGAGCCTGGTCGACCGCGGCATCGTCCGCGTGCTCGACCTGCGGTTCCTCCGCAAGGACGCGGACGGCAAGGTCAGCGAGCTGGTCGGTGAGCAGCTGGACACCGGGCTCGCGCTGTTCCAGGGCGCCGCCTCCGGGATGATCGGCGGCGACGACCTCGAGGAGGCCGCCGAGGTGCTCTCGCCGGGCAGCGCGGCGGCGCTGATCGTCTACGAGAACGTGTGGGCGGCGCCGTTCGCGGTCTCCGTCCGGCGGGCCGGCGGCCGGGTCATCGCCGGCGGCCGCATCCCGGTCCGGTCGCTGCTCGCGGCCCTGGACGAGTCCGAGCCCGACTACGTGAGGAGCTGACCATGGGACTGTTGCGCGGGGTCGCCCGTACGGCGGTGGTGGCCGGGACGGCGACGGCGGTGTCCAACCGGGTGTCGCGCCGGCAGGCCGGCCGGTGGCAGCGGCAGGCCGACCAGCAGGAGGCCGACGCGTACTACGCGCAGGCCCAGCAACAGCAGCAATATCCACCGCAGCAGCAGCAGACGACGGGCGGCGGGACGGACTCGATGCAGTCGAAGCTGGACGCGTTGAAGCAGCTGGGCGAGCTCAAGTCCGCGGGCGTGCTGAGCGAGCAGGAGTTCCAGCAGCAGAAAGGCAAGATCCTCGGGTCCTGATCCGGGGTTGGGAGCGATCCTGGTTTCGTCCTGGTGGTTTGTTCGGGCAGACCTAAAGCAGCCCCAGCTGCCGGGCCCGGACCACCGCCTCCCGGCGACGGGCCGCTCCCAGCTTCCGGTAGATCGAGCGCATGTGCGCCTTGACCGTGTTGATCGAGATGTTGAGGTTTCCCGCGATCTCGCCCGCGGTCAGCACCGTGGGCAGGTACCGCAGCACGTCCCGTTCCCGCTCGCTCAGCACGTCGAGCGTCCCCGCCGGCGGCTCCTCGCCCAGTTCGCGGGGAACCGCCGCCGGCGCCGAGGTGTGCTCCTCCACCCAGCGGCGCCGGTCGAGCAGCACCGCCAGCCGGCGCTGGTCGAAGCGGCGGAACGGCCGCCGCACCCCCTCCCGCTCGGCGATCGTCACGGCCCGGGACAGCGCGTCGATGGACCGGTTCCCGTGCCCGTCGGCGTCGGCGGCGAAGGCGGTGGCGATCCAGGCCGTCACCGCGGCCACGTGGTCGGTGCTCTCCCGGACCCGGGACAGCAGCCGCTCCGCCGCCGCGTGGTCGCCGGCCATCAGCAGCGCCCGGGCCAGACAGGCCTGCTCGGACGGCGTCAGCACGCCGTGCGGCGCCTCCCGGTCGTACCGGGCGACCACCTCCCGGCACGACCCGAGCGCCAGGTCCGCCTCCGACTCGGCCAGCCAGAGCCACTGGTCGAGCACCGGCGCCACCAGCGTCGCCGGCGCCTCGTCGCGGGTCTGCCGCAGCAGCGCCCGGGCCGCCGCCGGATCCCCGGCCGCCAGCAGCAAGTGCGCCCGGACCAGGACCGCCAGCGCCGCGGGCGCCGCCGCCGGCTCTTCGCCCCCGGCGTGCAAGGCCTGCCGCAACGCCTCCTGCGCCTCGGTCACCCGGTCCCGCTCGAGCTGGATCAGCGCCGACGTCAGGTACGACACCGACGCCTGCGCCGACGACTCGAACCCGCCGCGCCGGGCCAGGTCGAGCGCCGAGCTCACGTACTCGGCCGCCTCGCCGATCGACCCCTGCAGGAAGACCAGCAGTCCCAGGTGGGCGAGCGCGTTGACCTCGGTGACCGTCGACCCGACGCCGCGCGCCGCCGTGGCGGCCGCCCACAGGTACCGGTCCGCCTGATCGGCCCGGTCCATCCAGAGCAGACCGGCGCCCTTCTCGTTCAGCGCGATCGCCCGATAGTGCAACAACGACGGAAGCTCATCCAGGCGATATACCGTCAGCATTCGCAAAATCTCAGTAGATTTCGCGATAAGTCCAGGCATATCGCCGAGGCGCCAGTTGACCACGCCGGCCTCCATCAGCCGCAGCGTCAGGTCGGTGGAGAGGGGCACCTCGGCATCGGCCAGCGATCGAGCCAGCCGCAACAAACCCCCGACGCCGGCCCGGTCCCCACTGGTGTAGCGCACGGCCGCTCCGCAAAGAGCCAGCTCCGGCGACGACGCGTGCTCCGCCGGCGGGATCCGCCGGAGCAAGGACAGCAGCGCGACCTGGTCCCCGCCCAGCACCCGCACCATCGCCCGCTCCACGGCGAGCCGCCCGAAGTACTGCCAATCAGCCGCCTCGGCCGCGTGCCCCAGCGCCTGAAAGACCGCATCCGAGAGGGCATACCACTGCGCGGCCAGCAGATGCAGCTCCGCCTCCGCCCCCGGCCGCTCGAGCGCCAACTGGTGCCGCAACGCGTCGCGCAACAGCGGGTGGAAGCGGTACCACCCCGGCCGCTCGTCGATCCGCATCACGAACGCGTTCGCCGACTCCAGGCGTTCGAGCAGCCGCCGGCTGTTCGTCTCCCCGGTCAGCGCGTCGGCCAGCGGGCCGCTCATCTCCTCGGGCACGCTCGCCCGTACGAGAAACTGTCTCAGCTTCGCCGGCAGCGCGGCGACCACCTCGCGTAACAGATAGTCGGAGACCGCCCGGACCTCGCCGTTCTCGAGCGCGCCGCGCTCGGCCAGCTCGTCGGCGAGCAGCTGCAGCCCGACCACCCAGCCCTCGGTGCGGTCGAGCAGCTCCGCCAGGTCCTCGACCGGCATCCGATGGCGGTTCACCACCGGCAGCTCGGCCGCCTCCGGCGCGCGGAAGGCGAGGTGCCGGGCGCGGATCTCGGTGAGGTCGCCGCCGGCCCGCAGCCGGTGCAGCGGCAGCGTCGGCTCGGTCCGCCCGATCAGCACCAGCCGCAACGGCGCCGGCGGGTCGCGCAGCAGCCCGGCCAGGCCACCGATCACCCGCTCGTCGTCCACCGCGTGGAAGTCGTCGAGCACCAGCACGACCGGCGCGGGCAGCGCGTCCAGGCCGGCCAGCACCTCGGCGACCGTGCCCTGGTCGAAGTCCTCGAGGGGACTGCCGCACGGCACCGCGCCCGACATCCGCAGCGCCATCACGAAATCCGACCAGAACGCCCGCGGATCGTTGTGCTGCGGGCCGAGGGTCAGCCAGGCGATCGGGCCGGACGTCACCCGCGCCTCGGCCCAGGAGGCGACCAGCGTCGTCTTGCCCCAGCCCGGGCCGGCGCAGACCAGCGTCACCGGCCGCCGCACGCCCGCGTCGAGCATCTCCGCGAGGCGGCCACGCCGGACCGGAGGCCGGCGCAAGACCGGGCGGGCCAGCCGGCCGCCCAGCTGTTCTGTGATCCTTCCGGTATCCCTCAAGTGCACAACCACCCCCGCGGTCACGACCCCAGGCGGCTGAAGAAGGTGACCCGGACGGCGCGCCCGGCGCTGGGCGTGCCACGTCGGTCCCGGCGCGAGTGGCCACGTTTCGCGGGCGCGGCCGCGGCGCCGGAACGAACTCCGGGCGACGGCGATCATCCTCACCCTCTGCCGTCCACGCCGCCGAATCGCCGGGGTCCCCTGTGGAGCACCCCGGTCATGGACTACGGAGAGTGACCGTCGTCGTACTTGTCATGCGTCCCCGCCCCACCCCAACACAGATTGCAGCCGAAACGCAACACAGTGACCGAGGTTGGCCCATCTCGCCACGCGTAAACCCCCCACCCCAAAGTCAGGATCCAGCCGTGCGAATCGACCCCGCCCCCCACCGCAGACGGCACCGCCCCGCCGTGCCGGGGCCGCTGGTCCCCGCACCGGCCCCGACTCCGGCCGCCGGGCGGGCCCGGCCCAAGAACACCAGCCGGACCCGCCCCTGCTCGTCCCGCCCCTGCTCGTCCCGCCCCTGCTCGTCCCGTCGGTATATGTCTCTTGCCGGCATTCGTCCCATCCGCGGCGATGTTTCTCACGAGACCTCGGTCCGCCCGTCATGTCGCGCATTCCCACCACGTGTGAGGGTCCCGAAAGCACAGGTCAGGACACCTTGCGGGCCGACTTTGCTCTGCGCACCCCTGCGCGCCAAACAGGACGCCTTGCGGGTGTCCTTTGCTCTGCGCACCCCTGCGCGCCAAACAGGACGCCTTGCGGGTGTCTTTGCTCTGCGCACCCCCGCGCACCAAAATCGAACGCTCCCTCGTTATCGGTGCGTAGGGGTGCGCAGAGCAAAGACATCCCATGTGCTTAGGTTGTCAAGCGGCGGCTTGGTTGGGGTGGTGTGACCAGGCGGTGGTCTCGTTGTAGGGGGTGCCGGT
>NZ_JOJL01000069.1 GCF_000721705.1 Actinoplanes subtropicus | reverse complement strand
CGCGGCGCCGACGTCGAACGCGCCGTGCTCTCCCGCGCGGTCGAATGGCACAGCACCGACCGGGTGATCCGGCACGGCAACCACACCATCGTCTTCGCCGGGTAGCAGAGCGCATGCCGACCCCCGCCGGCGGACGGCCCGACGACACGCACTGGATTCCGGAGGCCGCGACCGGACGCCGCCTGGTGATGTGCGTCCTGAACGTCACGCCGGACTCGTTCTCCGACGGTGACCGCCCTCGCCGCAGCGGCCGGCGCCGCGTGCGTCCGCGTCCACGACGTTCGCGCGAACCGCGACGCCGTGACCGTCGCAGCGGCCTGGACGGACCGGCCATGAACGGCGCCTGACACCGGGCCGCGATCGCCCACGCCGAGGACCCGCGGTGCCGGGGTCGAGGTTTCACCGGAAGGAGAGCCCAAACCATGACCACAACCCGGTCCGCGACGCGATTCGACGATTTCGCCGCCGGCCACGCCCTGATCTGCCGGCCGCCGCACGCGATCCTGACCACCGATGACATCGACGAGGTGCCCCGGATCCTGCGCGAGGTCGAGCTTGCGACGGCCGCCGGCCGATGGGCGTACGGCTACGTCGGCTACGAGGCCGCGCCGGGGCTGCCCGTCGCCGCACGATCAGCCGACGACCCGCCGCTGGTGTGGTTCGGGTTGTGCGAGCAGCCGGTCGAGGATTTCTTGATCAACTCGCCGGAGGGCGAACGCGAACAAGCCGAGTGGATCGCCGGTTGGACCGCGGCCGAGCACGCAAGCGCCGTCGCCGCCGTGCGTTCGCACATCGCGGCCGGGGAGACCTACCAGTGCAACCTGACCGACCGGCTGCGCGCGGCGGTCGACGATCCTTTCCACCTGTACGCGCGGCTGGCTACCTCGCAGCGGGCCGCCTACAGCGCCTACCTGGACGCCGGCCGGTTCGTCATCGCCGGCGCCAGCCCCGAGCTGTTCTTCGAATGGGCCGGTGACCGGCTCAGGACCCGCCCGATGAAGGGCACCGCCCGGCGCGACGACGATCCTGTGGTCGACGCCGGGCTGGCACGCGGTCTGCGAACCAGCGCCAAGGAGCAGGCCGAGAACCTCATGATCGTCGACCTGCTGCGCAACGATCTGTCCCGGGCGGCGGCCCTGGGCAGCGTCGAGGTGACCGAGTTGTTCGCGGTCGAGCGGTACCCGACGGTGTGGCAGCTGGTCTCCGAGGTCGCCGCCAGGCTGCGACCCGGGTGCGGGCTTGCCGACATCTTCACGGCGCTATTCCCCTGCGGCTCGGTCACCGGCGCGCCCAAGCACCGCAGCATGGAGATCATCCGAGACCTCGAAGCGGGTCCGCGCGGCATCTACTGCGGCGCGGTTGGTCTGGTCGCCCCGCCCGGGGCGCCGTTCCGGGCCCGGTTCAACGTCGCGATCCGCACGGCCGTGCTGGACCGATCCACCGGCATCGCCGTCTACGGTGCCGGCGGCGGCATCACCTGGGACTCCGACGCGGCCGCGGAGCATGCCGAGCTGTTGACCAAGGCGGCGGTCCTCGGTCACCACGCCGCACGGGCGCTGACCGAGACGCGCTGAAGCCGAGAGGCACTGGCTGGTACCGGCAGCTGACCGGTCACACGACGATGTCTGCCCAGCCGGGGTAACGGGCGTTCAAGTGACGTGCGTGCGCCAGCAGCCTGCGGCTGGACGGGTTGACGCGTTCGGGCCGCCAGGCGAGGCCGAAGTCGCGCCACGCGGTGTCCGCATCGATCGGGACGTCGACCGTGCGCGCGGCGGTCGCCGTGTCGGACGGAAGGATGGCTACACCGAGGCCGCCGCCGACGTAGCCGCGCACCATGGTGACGTCGTCAGCCTCCAATGCGATGCGTGGGGTGAAACCGGCCGCCACGCAGAGGGAGTCGGCGCGCCTGCGTGCATCGAAGCGCCGGTACAGGGCCAGCATCGGCTCATCGCGGACTTCGGTGAGCATGACCGGTCCGGCGCCGGCCAGCCGGTGCCCCACGGGCACCACGAGGGCCAGCGACTGACGGCCGAGGCGCAGCCATACATACTGGCCCGGCGGCCGGGGCGCGGTGACCGCGACGTCGATAGCGCCTTCGTCGAGGGCGTGCAGCAATTCGCCACTGGATCCCTGGCGGTGGGCGAGAACCGCCTCGGGAGAGTCGCGCAGGAACGACGCGACGAGTTCGGCGACCACGGTAGGCCCGAGCGACTTGAGGAAGCCGAGGCTCAGCGAGGTGGCGGAGGCACGGCCGCGGACCCGGTCGACGGCGTCGTCGACGAGTTGGATGGCTTCCGCCGCCGCGGCGGCGATGGCGAAAGCCTCTTCGGTCAGGCGTACGCCGCGGCCGTCCCGCGTCAGCAACGGAATGCCTAGATGCTTTTCCCATCGGCGGATGGTGCGGCTGAGACTGGGCTGACTAGTACCGGTGCGTGCCGCCGTCCGGGTGATGTTCGGGTCGTCGGCGAGCGCGGCCAGCTGCGCGAGCGCCGGCGCGAGGACGCTATGAGCCAGGTTCTCATTCACCACTGAATCAATCTAGCCAGCCTGGTGGTTGCCGGCGTGGCGGATCGGGACGACTGTTTCCCCAGGCCGGTCTCCACCTCACTGTTCGCGAGCGACCGGGTCGAAGGAGTCCGACGATGGCCGAGGTGCGAAGGTGGCGGCGGCGTAGCGACCGCAAGCGGCGGCGCCTCGACGCTGCCGCGGCTCTGGGCTGGGGAACCGTCGTACCCACGGAGCGGATCGTGGATCTGTTGCATGCGGTGATCAGGCCGGGCGACCGAGTGGTTCTGGAGGGTGACAACCAGAAGCAGGCGGACTTCCTTTCGCGAGCCCTCGTGACCGTGGATCCGTTGCGAACCCACGGGCTGCACATGCTCATCCCATCGATCTCCCGGGCGGAGCACGTCGATCTGTTCGAACGGGGCATCGCCTCACGCATCGACTTCTCTTACGCGGGGCCGCAATCCGCCCGGGTCGCGGCGCTGCTGGCCGAGGGCGCCATGACCGTCGGTGCCATCCACACCTACCTCGAGCTGTACGCGCGCCTGTTCGTCGACCTGATCCCGGACATCGCGCTGGTCGCCGCGGAGCAGGCCGACGCTACCGGCAACCTCTACACCGGGCCGAACACCGAAGACACCCCCACCATCGTGGAAGCGACCGCATTCCGGAGCGGAATTGTCATAGCTCAGGTGAACCAGGTGGTCACCGGTGACCGGCTGCCGCGGGTGGACATCCCCGGCGACTGGGTGGACTTCGTCGTGGTGGCCGACCGGCCATGCCAGATCGAGCCGTTGTTCACCCGCGACCCGTCCCAGATCACCGACCTGCATGTCCTCCTCGCTATGCTGGCCATCCGGGGCGTCTACGAGCGGCACCAGGTCACCTCGCTGAACCACGGAATCGGGTACGACACCGCAGCGATCGAGCTGTTGCTGCCGACGTACGGTCAACGTCTCGGCCTGCGCGGCAAGATCGCCCGCAACTTCGTCCTGAACCCGCACCCCACGCTGATACCGGCCATCGAGAGCGGCTGGGTCGACACCGTCACCTCATTCGGTGGCGAGGTGGGCATGGAGCGGTACGTCGCCGCGCGCCCAGACGTCTTCGCCGTGGGTCGCGACGGATCGCTGCGTTCCCATCGCATGATCGCGCAGACGGCGGGGCTGTACGCGGCGGACATGTTCATCGGCTCGACGCTGCAGATCGACACCGAGGCGAACTCCTCGACGGTGACCGACAGCCGGCTGTCCGGGTTCGGCGGCGCCCCCAACCTCGGCAGCGACGCTCGCGGACGCCGACACCCGACCCCGGCCTGGCTGAGCCTGGCGCGGGGCACCGGCGACCTCGGCACCGAACGCGGGCGCAAGCTGGTGGTACAGATCGCCGAGAGCTACGGCGCGGCCGGCCGGCCCAAGTACGTGGAGCGCCTGGACGCGATCGCGGTGGGACGCAACGCCGGCATGCCGCTGACCCCGGTGATGATCTACGGCGACGACGTTACCCACGTGGTCAGCGAGGAGGGGGTGGCCTACCTCTACCGGGCCCGGGACCTGGAGGAGCGCCGGGAGGCGGTGGCCGCGCTCGCCGGGGTGGGACCGGTGGGCCGGAGGTCGACCCGCGATCACCGGGAAGCGCTGCGCCGCGACGGCATCCTCGCGCTGCCCGAGGATCTGGGGGTACGGCGATCGGACGCGAGCCGGTCGCTGCTGGCTGCCCGCAGCGTCGACGAGCTGGTTGTCTGGTCTCGCGGCTTGTATGAACCGCCGACCCGGTTCCGCCCCTGGTGACCGCCGTGCCTTCGCAGACCTCCGCCATCGCCTCGGATCTCGACGCTGCCCCGCTGAGCGACGACGAGTTGGCGTCCGCCGCCGTGCACGCGTTGTTCGAAGAGGCGCTGCTCACCCCGAAGCCCGGCCTGGTCGACCTTCGCGGCAGCGGTGCACACCGCGACATGACCGTCGCGATGATGATCGCGTCCGCCGACGCGCTCCGCGACACGTTCCGCCAACTGGCGCAGAGTGGGCGCTCCTCGCTCGCGGGTGCGAGCCTGCGGGCGGAACTGGGCCGCATCGGTCGTGCAGGGGAGCGCACCATGGACCGGGCGACCGGTGGCGTCAACACGCACCGCGGCGCCATCTGGGCACTCGGGCTCACGGTTGCCGCCGCGGCACGGCGAGGGCAACGGCCCGCCCCCGGAGCGCTTTTGTCCACTGTCGCCGCCATTGCCGCCCACGACGACCCGGCTTCGGCTTTCGTCGGCACCAAGGGCCGCGAGGTCCGCGCGCGCTACCGCGTCGGCGGCGCCGTCGGCGCGGCCAGGGCCGGATTCCCGCTGGCGCTGGGCGCCTTGACCACCATGCGGCGCGCCATGGCCCGCGGCGCCGGCCCGACGCACGCCCGGCTCGACGCCCTGCTGCACTGCATAGCCCGCCTCGACGACACCTGCCTGCTGAGCCGGGGCGGCCGGGCCGGCCTGATCTTCGCCCGCGGCACGGCCGCCGAAGTGCTTCGATCCGGCGGTACGACCACCGAGGCCGGGATGCGGGCCCTGGAACGGTTCGACCGCGCGCTGGTCGACCGTCGGCTGTCACCGGGCGGCAGTGCAGACATGCTTGCCCTGGCGATGCTGCTTGAGCAGGTCACGATCCCTGACGAACCACCCACGCCGCCACCCGGCGACGGAGAGGACCAGGAATGCAAGAGCTGACGTTCGTGTACGACGCGGACGACATCCTCGACCGGCCCATCCACGTCGGCGTCGTCGCCTCGGGTGATCTGGAGATCGTGATGCTTCCCGATCCGGGGCGGCCAACCGCGACGATCGCGCTTCGTACCAGCGTCGATGGACATGGCGCCCGGTGGCAGAGGGTGCTGGACCGCTTTTTCGAGCACGGCGCGTTTCGCGCCCGATACGAGATCAACGACTCGGGCGCCACTCCGGGCATGGTGTCGCTGCGCCTCGGGCAAGCGCGTGAGCTTGCCGCGACCAACCCGCCTCCAGCGGTGGCGCCATGAGTGCCCGCATCCGTCCGGCCTTCAGCCAACTGCGCCCCCGCCAACGCGTCCAGGCGCTGCTGGACCCCGGCACGTTCCGCGAGATCCTCGGGCCGTTCGACCTTCTCGAGTCCCCCCACCTGCCCCGGCAGGGCATCGTCCCGCAAAGCGACGACGGCGCCGTCATCGGGCGCGGAACCATCGACGGCGTCAGCGCCGCTGTCCTGGCTCTCGACGGCGCCTTTCAGGGCGGCGGCGTCGGTGAGGTGTCCGGCGCAAAACTGGCCGCCGCGCTCGAGCGGGCACTCGACGATCGCCGTAGCGGCACACCGACCCGGGTGGTCCTCGTCCTCGACAGTGGCGGCATCCGCCTCCAGGAGGCCAACCTGGGCTTGCTCGCTGTCGCAGAAATCCATGCCGCCTTGGTGGAACTGACCAGACATGGACCCGTCGTCGGCGTCATTCCCGGACCCGTCGGCTGCTTCGGCGGCATGGGCATCGTGGCGGGCCTCACCAGTCATCTGATCATGACCCGGTACGGCCGGCTCGGCCTCAACGGACCCGAGGTCATCGAGACCGAGGCCGGCATCGACGAGCTGGACGCCTCCGACCGGGCGACGGTGTGGGCGACGATCGGTGGTGCCCAACGCGTCACCACCGGCCAGGCCGAGGTCCTCGTCGACGACGCGATCGAGTCGGTGGTCGCCGCCGCACATCAGATCTGGCGTACGGTGCCCGATGCCCACCCGCCGCGTGCCGAACGGATCGACCAGGCGCAGCGGATGCTGGCCGCGTTCGACCACAGGTGGCGGCCGACACCGGCCGAGTTCACGGCGATCGTCACGCGGGAGGTGCCATGACGGCCCAGGTCTCCACCGGGTCCGTCTGGTTCGATGTCCTCGCGGACACGACCGGAGACGCCGGCGGCGTGCCGATCCCGCGGTCGCTGCGGGTCGGCGCCTGCCACCTTGATGACGAGCCGGCGCTCCTGGCCGCCGTGGTGCCCGACCCGGACGCCAGATTTCCGCGCGCCCGCACCGGCGAGGTCGGGATCGACGAAGGCTGGGCGATCGCCCAGATGATCCGGCGGATCATCCGGCAGGACCACGGCAGGCCGCGGCCCCGGGCCATCGTCGTCGTCGTGGACGTGCCCGGCCAGGCGTACGGCTACGTCGAGGAGCTCGCCGGCCTGCACCAGTCGCTCGCCGCCTCCGTGCACGCCGTCGCCAGCGCACGATCGTTCGGCCATCCGGTCGTCGCGCTCGTCGCCGGAAAGGCCATGTCCGGCGGATTCCTGGCCATCGGGCTGCAGGCCAACCGTATCGTCCTTCTTGACCACGACGGCGTCGCCATACAGGTGATGTCCAAGCCGTCCGCCGCTCGGATCACCCATCGCTCCCTCGAGGAGCTCGACGCGACAGCGCGTATCGTCCCGGCCACCGCCTACGATGCGGCCTCCTTCGCCTCGCTGGGCGCGGTCCACTCCACTGTCGTCGTGTGCCGGCCCGCCCGCCCGGATCCGGGTGACATCGCCAGGGTGCGCTCGGCGCTCTCCGAGGCTGTCCACGCGGCCCGCCAAGGACCGAGCGACCTACGGTGCCGACTCGAATCGCCGCAGGCCCGAACCAACCGCGCGTTGTCGATACAAGTTCGCGACCTTGTCGCCGACGCGTGGAACGCCTGACATGGACCGAACCGCGCCAAGCCCACACGACCTGCTGCTTGTCTCCGACCGGTCGGCGCTGCGTGCCCCCGGCGGTGGGCCGCTGGACCAGGCCGCGACCACGGCGGCAGCCGGCAGTGGCGGTGGTGACGAAGGCGCCTGGGTGGTGGTCCGGCGCGCCACCAGGGAAACCGGCTGGATCCCGGTCGGCATCCGCGGCGCGCACCGCTCCTGCCGCTTCCCCGCCCAGATGCCGGCCGACGCCGTCGCGTGTGCCGTTCCCCCCGCCCGGGTGCCCCGCACCGCGACGCCACATCGCGCACGGCTGCCGGCGTTCCGCGCGCTGCACGGGTTCAGCCACGTCGCCGACACCGCGTTGCCGGGCCACCGTTGGGGCCCCGGCGGCAGCGTCGGTTTCGAACTCGTGACCGGGCAGGCAACCGTCACCGCCAGCAGCGACCTCGATGTCCTCCTGCTGGCCGAACAACCGCTTGACCGAACCGCCGCTCGACAAGCATTCGAGGCCACCGCGAGGCTGCCGACCCGGGTGGACCTGCACGTGCTCACCCCGAACGGCGGCTTCGCGCTCGAGGAATGGCTACGCGAACCGGCCGGCGCACCTGTCGTGCTGCGCACAGACCTTGGCCCCCGTTTGGTAACCGATATCTGGCCCGCCCCATGACGGCTACGGCCGTACTCTTTCCCGGCCAGGGTGAACAACGGCCCGGGATGCTGCATCATTTGCCGCCCGAGGCGGATGACCTGCTCGACCAGGCCCGCCATACGCTCGGCATCCACCCGCTGACCCTCGACAGCGCAAGCGCTTTGGCCGAAACCACCGCCGCTCAGCTTGCCCTGCTCATCGCCGGCGCCGCCTGGTATCGGACGGCCCAACGCCGCGGCCTCCATGCGGATCACCTCGCCGGTCACTCGGTCGGGCTGTGGACGGCCGCGGTCGCCGCGCACGCCCTCGACTTCACCGACGGGCTGCTGCTGGTGCGCCTACGTGGCGCCACCATGCGCGCGGCAAGCCCAGCCGACGCCGGGATGCTGGTCATCGACGGTCCCGGACTGGCCGTCGTCGACGCGGCGGCCACCGCCCTCCGCGACGCCGGACACCACGTCTGGGCGAGCAATGCCAACTCACCGAGCCAGACGACCGCGTCCGGCACCGAGCATGGGCTGCGCATGCTGGCCCGCGAACTGGAGATGGCCGGTGCGCGGGTCCGGCGGCTCGCGGTGACCGTGCCCGCGCACAGTCCGCTCATGGCGCCGGCTGCGCAGCGGCTGCGCACCGCGCTGCGCTCGGTGCGCCTGCGCAATCCCGCAACGCCCATCGCCGGCAGCGTCACCGGGCAGACCATCGTCACGGCTGATCGGCTTCGGCGCGAGCTGGCTGACAACGTCGAGCACGGCGTCCGCTGGGACATGGCCACCGCGATTCTCACCGAACGCGGCGTCGACCGTTGGATACAGATGCCCCCGGGACGTTCGCTGGCCGGCCTGGTGCCGGGGGGCACCGCCTATGCCATGGCCGACCTCGGGCTGGACGAGGTCATCCGGCTTACTTCCAGGCCCGGGCCGCCGCTGCGTCCGACGGCGAGCCCGGCGCGCGAGCGGATGCGGCCAGCGCCAGACGGCCCCGTCCGCAGGGGTGCCGGCCGGTAAGGAATCTCGCGCGCCGCGTGTTGTTCCCCTCTACGGCGGCGCCGATCGTGATGCCGCACGCCACCGCCCTTCCCTGTCACTCATTCATCACGCGATTACGACCACTTCTTTTCGCTCGGTAAAGCCCTCTGTCGGCGCGCGACAATAGTTCGTCGATGCCGCGGTCCTCCGGCTGCAGCGAGGTGACACCGACACTCACTGTGACGGAGAGGTCTCCCGCGTCGGTTTCCACCGGTGTCTCGGCAACGGCACTTCTGATTTGTTCCGCGACTGTCATCGCACTGTCGCCGACGGCGAGCAGGATCGCGAACTCCTCGCCGCCATAGCGTCCGAACAGGATGGTCTCGCGTGTCGCCCGGGACATCCGGTCCGCCGCGGCACGGATGACCTGGTCGCCGACCTGATGTCCGTAGGTGTCGTTGACCTTCTTGAAGTTGTCGATATCGACCATGAGGGCCGCGAGCGGTCTACCCTGTTCCAGGCTCACGGCCACTTGGCGCCGGCCCAGCTCGAAGAAGCAGCGCCGGTTCGGCACACCGGTCAGCTCATCGGTCGACGCCATGACCCGGAGCCGGCTGAACAACCGGGCATTGTCGTAGACGACCATGCCTTGGCAGACGAGCGTGCTCGCCAGGTCGAGGTGAGACTGCCGGTACGTGCCACCTTCGGCCGTTCCGATCAGGATCACGCCGACGGCCTCCTGCTTGGTGTGCAGTGGTACCGCCAGCCATGACTTCATGCCGGGTAGTAGGGGAAGTTCACGCGGGCCGCCGAATGTCGGCTTCCGCGCGCGAAGCGATTCGCAGGATTCCTCGTCCAGCGTCACGGCCGGCGTGGAAATGGGCAGTTGCGGGGTCGTCGCGTCGTAGAGGTGAAAGGTGTCCCCGTCCCGGACGACGAGCCGGCATCCGTCGGCTGGGACGGCTCTGCGCACCGACGCGGCGAGACGTGTCAGCACGTCTCGGGGATCGAGGCTTGCGGTCAGATCGGTCAGCGCGCGGCGGATCATCTCCGAGGTGTCGTGGCGTTCCTCCGCGGCCCGGACAGCCAACGCCAGCTGTGCGGCACGAGCGGTCTCCAGGGCGGCCGCCACGTGGTTGGTGATAGCGCCGAGGGTCCCGAGGTCTTCGGTGGCGAACATGCCTTTCGCTATTCGGCTGTCCAGGTAGACCACCCCGATGAGGCGTCCTTCCAGCAGCATCGGTGCGACGATCATGCTCCGCAGTCCGTACATCACCGCACTGCGCGAACCGAGAGCGGCCCCCTCGTCGGTGCTGGTGACAACGAGTGGCTTCCGGCAGGTACGCACGGTCTCCACCAGAGTCGATCCGTAGCCGGTCAGCGTTCCGATGTCGTTGCCGGAGGAGTCCCGTCCCAGATGTGGACTCAGTCGAGGCACGGCGGTGGGGTCCGCATCGTTGCTCTCGGCGAGGAACAGGAACGCGCGATCGGCGCCCAGCATCCGAATTGCCTCATCGAGCGCGACTCTGGTGAGCTCGGCCGGATCGAGGACACGCGATGCGGCGAGACTGATCTGTTCGATGGCTGCCAACCTGCGCCGGAGCACGTGATCACCATCGGGATTGTCGGTGTGCCCCGGCATCGAATGGCGGCGCCCTGCCATCGAGGGGGAGTCGTCTTCGGCGAGGGCGGCGAACTCCGCGCGCAACCACCCGATCCGGTGCGGCCAGCCGTGCGTGGCAGCCAGCGATGCGGCTGCCTTGGCCTGTGCCACGGCGCTGTCGTGCTGGCCGAGAGCCGCGAGCGCGCGGGCGCGGAGCCTGGCCGCTTCGTACAACGCCAGCGGCGTGTCGCTGCGCCGTAACCTGGGGTCGGCCTGATTCAGGATGGCCAGCGCCGCCTCGTGGTCCCCGCGGAGGTGGGGGAGGTAGGCGCGGGCGACGGTGTGGTGGGCGGCCATGTCGGGGCTGACCGCTGCCTTGCCCAATGTGGCAACCGTGCGTTCCGCCGTCTGCATGGCGGTCTGCTGGTGAGCGGATGACGCGGTACGGCATTGTTCGATCCGGCCGTAGGCGAGGGCGACCCACAGCGGCCGTGCATGCGCCGGCAGGTGGGTACCACACTGTGCGGACTCCACGGCAATGGTGTCGAAAATATCGCCGAGGTCTCGTTGCTCCACCGCGACGTGCGCCCGGACCGCGAGCAGGTGGGTCCGCAGCATGCCGGTGGTGTACACCGGATCCCCGATGAGCTGCCCGAGTATCCGGTCCGCGTCGGCGATGCGGCCCCGGGCGGCCGCGCCGGCGATGTCGATGAGGCCCAGAGCCGGATGGTGCAGGTCGGCCGCCTCGACTCGGCGCCTGGCCTGCTCGTAAAGCCGCGCGGCAGGCTCGGCGTGCCCACGGTTGAGTAGCTCTGCACAGTTCGCCACGATGGCGGTGACGTACTCCATCAACGGCAGGTCCCGGTCGTGCTGCGCCTGCCGGAGCAGCAGTTTGTTGTTGTGCGACCGGCCCGCGACCACGCTTGCACCGTGGCTCACCCACACCATTCGGCTGCGCAGCCGCGCGTCGCCCAGCCGTTCCGCCACCGCGATGGCCCGCTTGATCATCCCGGAATAGCGCCGAAGACCGACTATCGTCGTCAGGACGTGGACGTGGGCGAGCGCGTTCGCGTACTCCACGGAGTCACCCAGCTGGGCCGCCGGATAGAGCAGGCGCAGGGTCGCGACCACGCTTCGGAGGGGGTTGCCGTCCTGTATCGCCGCGCCCGCCAGCGCACCGTAGGCCGCCGCCAGCCGCCGGCTACCTTCGCGTCGCTCCGGCCGCCTGGTCGCGCGACCGGACCTGGTCAACGCCACCCCCAGGCCCCGGACGAACAAGCCGAGCGAGGTGAGCAGCAACAACAGTGTCTTCTCCGGCATCCGGACGCCAAGTTCTTCCAGGGCCCGATCCACATGCTCCAGTTGTGGGCCGACTCGCCACTCGGTGTTGTAGACCTTGGCGATGGCCAGCAGAATCCGGACCCGATCTGCAGATTCCGACGCGGATCGCAGCGCTTGCCCGTACATGTCGACGGCCTCGGTGAAGGAGCCCGCGGCATGAAGGGCGCCGGCCAGTGCCTCCCGCGCGCGATCCACCGACAGTCCGTGTCCGCCGTTCCGCTCCACCAATTCGGCGAGACCGGGCACCAGCTTCAGAAGCGAAACGGCCTGCATCGGGGCATCGTCGGTCAACGCGCGGAGTCCGGCGGCAAGCAGAATCTCGGCCGAGCGGACCGGATCGTGTTCCGGCCGGCCGGCCGCGCAGTGTCTGGCCAATGAATAGAGCGTCTCGGCGGCGGTCTCCTGGTCGCCGGCATCTACCAAGAGCACTGCGGCGATCCTCTCGTGCAGATCGCGACGGAGGTCCTCGGCCATTTCGTCGTGCAGGGCGTTACGCAGGCAGTCGTGGGTGAACGCCCACTCGCTGCCCAGCGCCTCCAGGACGCCGGCGTCCGTCGCCTGCCCCAGGAGCCGGATGACCTCGTCTTTCTCCATAGCGCACGCTGCGGCCACGAGCCCCAGCGGAAAACGTGTCCCGACCAGCGCGGCGACGCACAGCAGGGCTCGCGCGGGATCCGTTAGCCGGTCGAGCCGGCACCGGATCAGTTCGATGATGTCGTGCGGCAGAGCCAAGGTGTCGAGCCGTGCCACGTCCAGGCGCCATTCACCCCAATGCGGAGTCAGCAGACCGGCATCGAGGACGGCCGCCAGGTACTCATGAACCTCCAGCGGAGTCCGGGCACCGCGGGCCAGTACCCGTTCGACGATTTGGCCGCCTGCGGACACGTGCCTCGACGCCTGCGTCACGAGCGTTCGAACGGTGTCGGTTCCGAGGTCATGGAGGCGAACATCGGTCTCCACGGTCACGCCGAGGCCGTCCGCGGCGGATGCCGCCAACAGAACGAGAAGCGGCGTTTCCGGCAGCCGGAGCTCAAGGCGTCGCAGCAGGCCGCGGGTCGCTTCGTCGAGGTGTTCGGCATCGTCGAGGATCAGCAGTGCGCCGGCGTGGCACCGAGCGAAGTCCGCGAACAACTCCATCGCGGCCTCGACCGATGCCTCCTGCTCGGTGTCGAGCGTCGGCTCGGTGCACGATGCGACGGCGAGCCCCGGTGCGAACCGGGCAACGAGCCGCGCGGTCGCCCTGGTCGTTTGCGGCGTGTCCTCGTCCGGCCGGTCACCGTCGGCAAGCCGCGGGGTGGACCGGACGTAGGCCTCCACCGCGGCCCGGAGAGCCCCGAGCGGCGGACCGTCCGCGCCGCAACGGCTGGTGAGGACGGGTGCACCCAGACCTCGGACCCGCCGGGCGATCTCCTGGGCGAGCCGGGTCTTGCCGATGCCCGTCGGGCCGTGGATCACGGCGATCCCGCCCCAGCCCTCGCGGGTTCGCTCCCACGCGGCGACCAAGGCGGCGCATTCGGCGTCGCGCCCGACGACGGGCCGCGAACTGTTGACGTCGACCGGCGCGTCTTCGCAGCCCAACTGCCAGGGCCCGGCCGACTCACGGGTGCAACGCTCAAGGTCGAACGCTACGCCCTCCGCCGACTGATACCGGTCGTCAGGATCCTTGGCGAGCAACTTGACGGTGATCGCCGCCAACTGAGCTGGTACCTCCGGCCGGCCCTGCCGGGGATCCGGCACCGCTGCGCTGGCGTGTTGCCAAAGCAAATCGCCGATGTCTTCGGCCTCGTACGGCGGATGACCGGTCAGGCACTCGTAGATGACGCCGCCCAGTGCGTAAAGGTCGCAGCGTAAGTCCACGGGGCGCTTCAACATGCCGGACTGCTCGGGCGCCGCATAGGTCAGCGTCCCGACGGCCGCCCGCTCCGCTTCGCTGTCGGCGTATGCTCCCCGGACCGCCAGACCCAGGTCGAGAAGGCGGACCCGGCCGTCGGGTTGAAGCACGATGTTCGTCGGCTTCACGTCGCGGTGGACGAGACCCGCCGTATGCAACGCGCCGAGGGCTGCGGCGACCTGGCGACCGATGTCCGTGACCTGGGCGAACGGCAAGGCCGCCCGCCGGATCAGAGTCGCGACGTCGCAACCTTCGACCAGATCCATTATCAGGTACGGCCGACCATCAACGATGCCGCTTTCGTAGGCCTCGGGAAGGTTCGGATGGCTGATCCAGGCGAGCAGCGCCGACTCCCGCTGCATTGCCCGGGCATCCGCCCGCCCTGGCACCCGCTGCAGGGATGTTTTCAACGCATAGTCAGCACCGTCGCGTCGTATCCGGTATACGACGCTCTGTGAGCCACGTCCGATTTCGCCAATCAGCTCGACGTCGTGCGGGACCGGTGGTGCGAGCTCTCCCAGATGATGAGAGCCGTCCACAGCCGAGATCATGGTCCTATTATCGGCCGTGGATCGGCGCGGCTAAGCCCGGACGCTCACCGCAGGATCTCGACGAGCGCCACCCAGGCGTTGAAGAGGCCGACGGAAAAGGCGACCACCACGCCGGGAAACAACCAGTACAAACCCCCGCCCGCTCGAGCCGCGCACAGCACACCAGCGGCCACGACCAACAAGGATGAGATCACCGCCAGCACAGCGGCGCCCAGCGCGTTTCGGCGATACTCACGTCGGGCCGCGCGCAGGCCGTGGTTCCGCGCCGTGGCCGCGGCCATCACGCCACCGACAGCGGCAAGTTCGATGCCGGCCACCCAACGATCCTGGCCCGGCACGAGCAGAACGGTACCGGCGGTCAGCACACCAGTGAACAGAGCCAGAGACGCCGCCATCCGGGAGACCACGGACGGAAGCTCTATCACCCGGTTGATGTTGATCGAGCACGCGACCACCAGCAGGCCGGCCAAGGCCGCCGCCGCCCCGACAACGGCCACCGCGAAACTCTGCCACGCCGCCGAGTCGTACGCGTCGACAGGTTCCGTCGTCAGCATGAGGCACATCATCGCGCGCCGTGCGGTACGAACGATGCGATCTCGAATAAGCCAACACACCACGGGCCGGGATGGAGGCCTACGGCCGGCCCCCCTCGGCCGGTGGCGAGGACCCGGTGCGGTGCGGGAAAGGCGAGCGCTCGCCCCGCGACCAGATCGCCGAATAGTGCCGTCACGACCGTCGCCAGCGGGCGGCGCGCACAGTATTGGCCATCAGCATGGCGATGGTCATCGGTCCGACGCCGCCGGGTACCGGCGTGACGCGGGCGGCGATGCCGTCGAGTTCGGCGGTGCGTACGTCGCCGGCCAGGCCGCCGGGTGTGCGGTGGATGCCGACGTCGATCACGGTGGCGCCGTGTCGGACGTGCCCGGCGCCGACCAGGCCCCGCACTCCGGCCGCCACCACGAGGACGTCGGCGGTGCGGGTGACCGCGGCCAGGTCGGCCGTGTGCCGGTGGGCGAGCGTGACAGTGGCGTCGCGCTGCAGGAGCATGTCGGCCATCGGCCGGCCGACGAGCGCGGAGCGGCCCACCACGACGGCGTGCGCGCCGCGTAGCTTGACACCCTCGGCGTCGAGCAGTTCCAGCACTCCGCTCGGTGTGCACGGCCGCAGGCCGTCTTCGCCGCGGGCCAGCCGGCCGGCGCTGGCCGCGGTGAGGCCGTCGACGTCCTTGCCCACCGGGATGCGGTCGAGCAGCGGGGCCGCGTCGAGCCCTGGCGGCAGCGGCAGCTGCAGCAGGATGCCGGAGACCGCCGGGTCGGCGGCGAGGTCGTCCAGGACGGTGGTGACCTCGGCCTGGGTGGCGTGCGCCGGTAGTGACCGGTGCAGATCGCGCATGCCGGCCTCCCGCACCGCGCGGCGTTTGGCGGCCACGTAGACGGCGCTGGCCGGATCGTCGCCGACCAGCACGGTGGCCAGGCCGGGAATGCGGGGTGAGGCGGCGACCTCGGCGGCGACCTGGGCGCGAACTCGTGCCGCGACGGCCCGGCCGTCGATGGTGGTGGTCATCCGGTGACCCCTTTTCAGGCGAAGACGATGGTGTGGTTGCCGTGCCGGATCACCCGGTCGGTGCTGTGCCATTCGACCGCGCGGGAGAGCACGGCGCGTTCGACGTCGGCGCCGCG
>NZ_JOJL01000068.1 GCF_000721705.1 Actinoplanes subtropicus | reverse complement strand
GCGAATTACCAGACACCACGCGAAGCACGTATCTGCTATCGTCCACCCATCGCCCTCGCGGCATGAAACTCCGGTGTCCGGTCCCGGGGTGGAACTTCAATGGAAGTGAATCGTGTGACAGCCCGAATGCAATGGCGCCAGAAGTAGATATACCCCGTCCGTCCCTCGATTCGGGACGGTGCCGCGTCCGGGTCACACTGCTGCTCGTGTCGAACGCACCGACGAGAATACGCACGAGTCGATGCAGCCCGCGCCTGGATGCCAATGGTGAGTGAATGCGGATACCGCCCGGTTACCGCCGGTCGGCCGTGTCCTGCCGGCGTGCGTATCGAACATTGACGAGGACGCGTGCAACAAGCCTTGAATTTCGCTTCAATGACGGCACAGCCGATCGAGGGCGACCTCGGCCGTACCGGCGGTTCGGCGCCGGCCGTCGCGGTGCCCAGCAGGCCGAGTCCCATCGAAAACGATCGCGTCCACCGCCAGGCATCATCCGGATGACCGATGCGGTTCCTGGACAAACGGCCAGCACGGATCATCTGATCGTCCAGCAATCCGACGAGGTTCACCCTTCCGTGAGCACGCCCAATGTCAAGTTCCTGCGGGACAGACCCGGACAAAACTATCTTGGGGCAGGGTGGCCAAGGTCATCGACCTCTGTGGACGCCCCACGGCACCACCCCATTCCCGTAAGGACGAACAACATGCTCAAAACGCTGCTCACCAGCGCCGCCGCGGCGCTCACCGCATGCCTCGCGACGACGGCTCCGGCCTCGGCCACGACCGGCCCGTGGTCGAACGATGCGATGACCATCGACGTCGTCGCGGCCAACGGCTCCGGCTGCCCGTGGGGCACCGCCGACGCGACGGTGTCCCCGGACAGCAAGGCCTTCACGCTCACCTACAGCCAGTTCACCGCGCAGACCGGTGCCGGCACCATGCCAACCGACTTCCGCAAGAACTGCCAGCTCGCCCTGAACGTGCACGTGCCGCAGGGCTACACCTACGCGATCGCCGGCGTCGACTACCGCGGCTACGCCCACCTCGAACGCGGCGCTTCCGGCACCCAATTGGCCAGCTACTACTTCCAAGGCGAACCACGGACCACCAGGATCCGGCACGACTTCACCGGCTACACCGACGGCGACTGGCAGCGCACCGACACCGTCGGAGTCAGCTCCCTGTCCTTCCTGCCCTGCGGAGAGCAGCGCTACCTCAACATCAACACCGAACTGCGCGTCAACGCGGGCCGGTCCGACGTCCGCCGATCCACGAGCCAACTGACCATGGACTCCACCGACGGCAGCATCGACACCGTCTACCACATCGCCTGGAAGCGGTGCTGACAGCCGCCACCGCCGGTCCGGGTGGTGTCGCCCGGACCAGCGGTGACAGCGCATGTCGTCACCACCCGGACCAGCGCCGGCTGGTAACCGGCCACACCATCACACTGCGTCGGGTCACCGCCGAACCGGGAACACGAGATGAGTTACCCGGTCGCCTTGGACGCACAGCGTCGGGTTGCCGAGCAGGACTTCTTCTGCGGAAAGTTCGCCGAAGAAGGGCCGGTTCCCGGCGCCCGTCAGCACCGGCACCAGGTCGATGGCCACTTCGTCCAGCAGCCCCAGGTCCAGGCACTGCCGGGCGATGGTTCCCCCGGTGACGGCGACGACCTTGTCGCCGGCGATTTCCTGGGCCCGCGCGATCGCGACCGCCACCCCGTCGGTGACGAAGGAGAACGGCGCGTCGGGGTGGGCGTCGACCCAGTCCTTCGGGATTCGGTGGGTCACCACGACAACCGGGACGTCCAAGGTGTGTCGGCCGTGCCAGCCGTCCGTCACGTCGAACAGCGTCCGGCCGCAGACGAGCGCGCCCAACGAAGACACCCAGCGCCGCATGTGCTCCGAACTCTGCGGGGTGAGGTGGAGGGTGAAGTCCCCAGCCGGGGTCGGCATCGCGACCTCGCCGTTCTGCAACCAGTCGAACAACCGGCCGATGGTGTTGTCCTGCTTGGCGACGTACCCGTCCAGAGACATGTTCGCCTGCGCCTGCACTATGCCCATGAGGTGCCCCTTCCAAGGAGTGCTGGGATCGGTAGACGTGGACGACGCCGCCGCCGGGAACGGCGTGGTCTCGACGAGGTCCAGATGAGTGATTGCGGCAGTTGGTCAAACGGGGCCGGTCCGCGGCCCAGAGCCGGCGGCTGTCTCGGTTTCCTGCTGATCACGCGCCGGCCTGGGCCGGGTGTCCTACCCCAACACCCCGGCCAGCCGCTCCATCGAGTCGCGCACGCCGTTCTCCATGCGGGCCGCGACCATCTCGTCGCGCTCCTCGATCGAGCCGAACACGGCGGCCACCTCCTGATCCCGAGTCCGTTGTGGACCGACTCACACGAGCACGCGCTCCGCATCGCGCGGCCGGACCGCGCACCAGCCGAGTTCCCGATCGATGCGGTCGGCCAGGGCGGCCGAGGCGGGCAACTCGCCGTGCACCACATAGCACGTACGCGGCGGCGCCGGCGCCGTCTTCAGCCAGGCGAGGAGGCCGTCGGCGTCGGCGTGTGCGGACAAGTCGTCCACCGCCACCACCTCGGCGCGTACCGGAACGTACCCGCCGTACATCTTCAGCGTCCGCGCGCCGTCGAGCAGGGCTCGGCCTCGGGTCCCGGCCACCTGGAAGCCGGGCAGCAGGATCAGGTTGCGCGGCTCCGGTGCCAGGTGCGCGAGATGGTGGACGACGCGGCCGCCGGTCGCCATGCCCGAGGCGGACAGCAGGATGCAGGGTGCTGACGGGTCGTTGAGCCGGGGCGATTCCTCTGCCGTGCCCGCCAGGCGCAGGTCGCCGGGGTCGAACGGATCGGTGGAGCTGCGCCGGACCTCCGGCCGGATCTCCGGCGCGCCCTCCCGGACCGCCCGCCGGTACACCTGCAGCGCGGCCAGGGCCATCGGGCTGTCGACGAAAACCGGTACCGGGGGCAGCCGGCCGGCCGTCATGAGCTCGCGAAGCGCCATCAGCAGCACCTCGGTCCGGTCGATCGCGAACGCCGGGACGACCACGACGCCACCGCGGGCGAGGGCACGCCGGATCGGAGCCGCGAGCCGCTCCAGGTCGCGCGGCGGATGGTTCCGATTCCCGTACGTGGACTCCACGACCATCGCGTCCACGGCCGGCGCCGGCTCCGGGCCGGTGAGCAGCGGGTGGTCCGCGCGACCCAGGTCGCCGCTGAACCCGAGGCGGCGCACCCGGTGGCGGGAAAGATCGTAGAGGCAGTATCCGACGAACGCCACGGCCAGCAGGACCAACGGCAGGAGCGCGGCAACGTTGTCGCTCAGACTCTTCGCCATGGCCTTCAGCATGAGACAGGATCGGCCGTACGGCAGGGGCCGAAAGACCCCTCAGGCGTCGGCCGTCTCCAGCGCCGTCGCTCGTGCTCGCGGGCGGCGCAGGCCGTCGACCGACCATGGACCCGCACCGACCACGGCGATGGCCAGGAAGGCCCAGCAGAACAGGGCCGGCGCGTCGCCGCCGTTCTGCAGCGGGAGCAGCCCGTGCGGCTGGTGCACGGTGAAGTAGGCGTACGCCATGGAGCCGGAGGCGAGGATCGCGGCCGGCACCGTCAGCAGGCCGATCAGCACCAGCAGGCCGCACACCAGCTCGATCACCCCGGCGTACCAGCCGGGCCAGCTGCCGACCGGCGCGGCGTGCCCACCGCCCCGGTTGCCGCCGAAGACGCCGAACACCGTCGACGCCCCGTGCAGCGCGAACAGCAGTCCGATCACGACTCGGAACAGCGCCCAGACAACCTCGGTGAAGCGATTCCCGCGCATCCGCGACCTCCCCTGGATAGACATTCACGGATATTAATGGAAGGGCTCGCTCGCACATAGATGATAGTCGATGTCAGTCCGGATTCCCCATGCGGGTTTCTTCGAGAACCCGAAGAAACCCGGGGCGATGCTGGGTGGAAACGCTCACCAGCCGCGAGCCGAGGAGGACCCGATCCCATGTCAGGTGCCCACACCAGCAGGTTCGCCGTCCGCGATCGCGGGCTGCGCCGGGTCCGGGCGGTGACCGTGTGGTCGGCCGCCGGGTCGGCGGGTCTCGCCGTGGCGACCGCGATCGCGCTGGTGCCCCCGGCGGCGGCGCCCGCGTCCGATCGCGCGGCGACCGGCGGTGCGCCGGCCGGCACGGCGCCGCCCTCACCTTCCGGCGGCCGGGCAGCGCCGGACGACGAGGCCGGCACCGCCCGGCCGCATGCCCGCCGCACGACCAGGACCCCCCGGCTCCGGCCGCCCACGACGCCACCCGTCCCGGTCGGCAACGGCGGGCAGCAGGCCACCTCGGGTGGCTCGTGACCACCCTCGCGCCGGCGCCCGGCCGGCTCCGCTTCGACGCCCTCGGCACCACGGCCGTGCTGGTCGTGGCGGATCCGAGCGGACTGGCGCCGGCCGAGCGGGCGGTCCGGCGGATCCTGTCCGAGATCGACCGGACGTGCAGCCGCTTCCGCGCCGACTCGGAGATCAGCCGGCTGCACCGGCGTGCCGGTCGCCCGGCCGCGGTCAGCCCGCTGCTCGCCCAGGCCCTCGACGTCGCGATCCGGGCGGCCGAGCTCACCGACGGCCTGGTCGACCCGACGGTCGGTGCCGCGGTTCGGGCCCTCGGCTACGACCGTGACTTCGCCCTCGTCCGGGACGGCGATCCACGGCCGGCCGGGCCGGGCCTCCCGGCTCCCGGCTGGTGGCGGCTGCGCCGCGAGCCGGGCTCCCGGCGGGTCCTGCTGCCCCGCGGCATCCTTCTCGACCTCGGGTCGACCGCCAAGGCGCTGGCCGCCGACCTCGCGGCCGCGGCGGCGGCGCGGGACGCGGGCTGCGGGGTGCTGGTGAGCCTCGGCGGCGACCTCGCGGCGGCCGGGCACGCCCCGCTCGGCGGCTGGCGGGTCGCGATCGGCGACGACCACCTCGCCGCGGAGCGGGACCCGGCGGTCACCGTCGCGATCCTGGCCGGCGGCCTGGCCACCTCCAGCACGACCCGCCGGCGCTGGCGGCGCGCCGACCGGATCGTCCACCACCTGGTCGATCCTCGTACCGGCGACGCGGTGGTGCCGGTCTGGCGCACCGCATCGGTGGCGGCGGCCTCGTGCGTCGACGCCAACACCGCCAGCACGGCGGCGATCGTGCTGGGCGCGGCGGCGCCCGCCTGGCTGGCGGAACGCGCGATGCCGGCGCGGCTGGTGGCGGTGGACGGCCGGGTGCTGACCGTCGCGGGCTGGCCGGATCAGGAGCCGGTCCGGTGATCGGTCACGCGCTCTGGTACAGCAGCCGCGCGACCGGGTTGGTCTCGCTTCTCCTGCTGTCCGCGACCGTCGTGCTCGGCGCGCTGAACACTGGCCGGCTGTTCTCCCGCAGCTGGCCGCGCTTCGCCGTCGCGGCGGTGCACCGCAACCTCTCCCTGATCTCCCTGGTCTTCCTGACCGTGCACGTGGCCACGGCGGTGATCGACCCGTACGCCGGAATCGGCTGGCTGGACGCGATCGTGCCGTTCGGCTCGGTCTACCGGCCGCTCTGGCTGGGGCTGGGCGCGGTGGCCGGCGACCTGTTCCTCGCGATCCTGGCCACCAGCCTCCTCCGGCAACGCCTCGGTGCCCGTCTCTGGCGCCTGGTGCACTGGGCGAGCTATCTCTGCTGGCCGGTCGCCCTGCTGCACGGCCTGGGCACCGGAACCACCGATCGGCACACCGTCTGGGTCATCGCGCTCGACGTGGGCTGCGTCCTGGTCGTGGCCGGGGCGATCGCATGGCGGCTGCTCTCGGTGCACCCGGACACCACGGCCCGGCGTGGCGGGCGGGTGACGTCATGATCGGCCCGCAGCAGGAGGCAACGCTGGCGGGCGTCGCCCGCCTGCTGAGCGCGCCCACCGAGCACGGCCCGGGCCTCGCCGCACACCGGGCACATTTCGGCCCGCTGCCGGCGCCCGGCGAGGCGGGCCTGATCGACCCGGTCACCCGCTCCGGCCTGCGCGGGCGCGGCGGCGCGGGCTTTCCGACCGGCCGCAAGATCGCCGCAGTGGCCGCCGCCGGAGGCCGGCCCGTCGTCGTCGCCAACGGCTGTGCGGGCGAGCCGGTGAGCGGGAAGGATCACGTACTCCTCGAACTGGCGCCCCACCTGGTGCTCGACGGCGCGCTGGCGGTCGCCACCTCGCTCGGCGCCGACGAGGTGCTCCTGTGCGTGCACCGGGGCGACCCGATCGCGCCGTCGCTACGGGTCGCGGTCGCCGAGCGCGGCGAGGAGGGGCGCGCGGCCCGGTTGGTCGAGATACCGGGCCGCTACGCCGCGAGCGAGGAGTCGGCACTGGTCAACTTCATCAACACCGGCACCGCCCGGCCGACCGCGAAGCCCCCGAGGCCGTACGAGCGCGGCGTCGGCGGCCGCCCCACCATGATCGCCAACGTCGAGACGCTGGCGCACGTCGCCCTGGTCGCCCGGTACGGCGCGGACTGGTTCCGGGCGGTCGGCACCGCCGACTCTCCGGGAACCACCCTGGTCACCGTCGGTGGCGCGGTGGCGTACCCCGGCGTCCTGGAGGTCGCGCTCGGCACCACGCTGGGCGAGATCCTCGAGCTGGCCGGTGGCCGGACCGGCCCGGTGGGGGCCCTGCTGGTCGGTGGCCTCGGCGGCGGGTGGCTGCCGGCCGAGCCGGGCGCCGCCGTCCGGCTCGACCATGCCGACCTGCGGAAGGCCGGGGCCGCCCTCGGCGTGGGCACGGTCCTGGCGATGCCGGCCGGCGTCTGCGGGGTCACCGAGACCGCACGGATCGCGAGCTACCTGGCCGCGGAGTCGGCACGGCAGTGCGGGCCGTGCATGTTCGGCCTGCCGGCGGTCGCCGCCGACCTGTGGTCGTTGAGCGGCGCGGCCGGCGACCCGATGACGATCATGCGGCGGTTGCGGCGGCGCCTGGGGCTGCTGCCCGGGCGCGGCGCCTGCGGACATCCCGACGGCTTCGCCCGGTTCGTCCGCGGCGCCCTCGACACGTTCGCCGACGACTTCCGCGGGCACGCGCACGGCCGGCCCTGCCCGGGCGACGGCCGGGCGTGGCTGCGACTGCCGGCGTCCGGCGACTCCACCCCGGCGGGCTGGCGATGAGCGAGCGCCGGCTGCGGGTCGATCCGATCGCCTGTACGGCCCACGGCCTCTGTGCCGAACTTCTGCCGGAGCTCATCGACCTCGACGAGTGGGGCTACCCGGTGCTGACCGCCCCGGTTCCCCGCCGCCTGGCCGCGGCGGCCGCCCGGGCGGTCGCGAACTGTCCGACGCTCGCGCTGCGGCTCGAACGGACCTGATCACAGGCTGTCACGAATCCGTGACTACAACGGGCCGCGCCGGTGCCTAGCCTGGTCTCACGCCGCACTATCGACGGAGGCCCCGGCCATGCAGGGAATCAACGCACTCATCCTGGTCACCGCACTCGCTGTCGCCGGCGGTTGCGCCGGCGGCTCCTCCCCCGCCACACCGCCCCCGGCCACCACGCCGCCTCCGGTGGCCACCGGCACGCCGGTCACCACCGAGGCACGGCAGACCGTCACCACCTGGGCGAGCTCCCCGACCACCGTCCCGCACTCGCCGGCGGTTCCGCCGGTTCCGGTGGTCACCGGGGTCCGCTACGCCGCGCACGACGGCTACGACCGGGTCGTCCTGGACATCCCGGGCGCCCCGCCCGGCTATTCGGTCAAATACGTTCCGGAGGTACGCCGGGACGGTTCCGGCGAACCGGTGTCGATACCCGGCAAGGCCTTCCTGCTGATCACGCTGCACCCGGCCCAGGCGCACCGGGAGAACGGCACCCCGACCGTGACCGGGATCCACCGCACCGGCCTGGCCCACGTCCAGGCGTACGGGATCGTCGGCGACTACGAGGGTTATGTCTCGATCGCGCTGGGGGTCGATCGCGTCCGGAACTTCCACGTCGGCGAGCTGAATGACCGAATCTACCTGGATGTCGCCGTCTGATTATTCGGCCGGGCGGCGAAAGGGTTCATTCCCCCGGCCAGTTGTCCGATCCTGGGACCGTGACGTCGGTGAGATCGGTACCCGCCCGCGGGCTGGCCTGGGTGCGGGCCGGGTTCGGCCTGGGTGTCCTGTTGCTGGTCGCGCAGCTCGCGGAGGTGGTGCCGGCGTTCCAGTCCTGGGTCGACGCGCACCCCTGGTTCGACAACATCGTCCAGGACGGGTTGTACGGGCTGGCCGCGCTGCTGGTGCTGGGCCGGGCCCTGCTTGTCCGCCAGGACCGGGGCGCCTGGCTGCTGATGGCGGCCGGGCTGGGCTCGTACGCCGCCGGGACGATCTACTGGTGGGCGTTCCTCGTCAAGCTGGACCCGCCGCCGTTCCCGTCGCCGGCCGACGTGATGTGGCTGGGCTACTACCCGTTCGCGTACGCGGCGGTGGTCCGGCTGCTGCGGGCTCGCCGCTCCGGGATCTCCGCGGCGACCTGGCTGGACGGGCTGATCGCGTCGGCCTGCGCCGCGGCGTACGCCTCAGTCATGTTCTTGACCGGTTTTGGGGTTGGTTCGGGAACGCTCTGGTCGGCGATCGTCAGCGTGGCCTACCCGGCCGCCGACATCGTGCTGGCCGGCGTCCTGCTGGGGGCGTGGGCGCTCAGCGGCTGGCGTACGGAACGAATGTGGATCTTGTTGTTGGCCGGCATGGGGATCAACTCGGCCGCCAACGGCCTGCACATGTACGAGACGGCGATCGGTGTCTCGCTGCCCGGCGCCTGGACCGACCTGCTCTGGACCGTCGCGCTGGCCGTCATCGCGGCGGCCGCCTGGCAGCGACCGCGCCCGGAGGCGGACCGCCGCCCGGAACGTGCCCTGGTCGGCGTGGCGCTGCCGGCGGTGCTGGCCTGCGCCTCGATGGCCCTGCTGCTGTACGGCAGCTTGCGGGACGTCGTGCCGCCGCGGGTCAGCAGCATGCTCGCCGGCGCCGCGATCATGGCGGCGATCGTGCGGATGGTGCTGACCGTCCGGGCGGTCGAGGGCCTGGCCGACGCGCTGCGGCTGGCCCGCACCGACGACCTGACCCAGCTGTCCAACCGCCGCGGGTTCCTGGAGAGCCTGGACCGCTTCCTCGAGGACCGCGACCCGGCGGCGCCGATGGCGGTGGCGATCATCGACCTGGACCGGTTCAAGGAGATCAACGACAGCTTCGGTCACCACGTCGGCGACACGCTGCTGCAGCTGGTGGCGAAGCGGCTGACCCACGCCGTCGGCCACGCCGGGGTGCTGGCCCGGCTCGGCGGCGACGAGTTCGGCATGATCCTGCCGCAGTCGGATCCGGAGGCCGCCCGGGAGATGGCCGACCGGGTGCTGGACGCGCTGCGCCGCCCGTTCGACCTGGGACAGCTCGACCTGCACGCGGACGCCAGCATCGGCCTGGCCGTCTTCCCCGAGCAGGGCACCGACCGGTCGGCGCTGATGCGGCACGCCGACAGCGCGATGTACCTGGCCAAGGGCGAGCACTCCGGGGTCGAGGTGGCGACCGGCGGGGCGGACGACGACACCGCCCGGCAGCGGCTGACCACGCTCGAGGAGCTGCGCGCCGGCCTCGACCGCGGCGAGCTGACCCTGCATTACCAGCCGCAGCTGCTGGTCGCGGACGGGACGGTGGCCGGGGTGGAGGCGCTGGTCCGCTGGAACCACCCCACCCGCGGGCTGGTCTTCCCGGACCAGTTCCTGCCGTTGGCCGAGCACGCGGGCCTGATGGGCCGGCTCACCTGTGAGGTGGTGGAGATCGCGCTCGCCCAGTGCCGGGCCTGGCGCGACCAGGGCCTGTTCCTGACCGTGGCGGTGAACCTGTCCGCCTCGAACCTGCAGGACACCAGCCTTCCCGCGTACGTCGCGGACGCGCTCGCCCGGCACGGGGTGCCGCCGGAGGCGCTGCATCTGGAGGTCACCGAGGAGGTCCTGATGCGCGACGCCGAGCGGGCCACGGCGATCCTGACCCAGCTGCGGGAGATGGGCATCCGGCTGGCCGTGGACGACTACGGCACCGGCTACTCCAGCCTGGCGTACCTGCACGCGCTGCCGCTGGACGACCTGAAGCTGGACCGGGCGTTCGTGGCGCACTGCGACACCGACCCGCGCAGCGCGGCCATCGTGAAGAGCACCGTCGAGCTGGCGCACAACCTCGGCATGCGAATGATCGCCGAGGGCGTGGAGGATCAGGCGGCGCTGGACCGCCTCGACGAGTGGGGATGCGACCTGGTCCAGGGCTACCACCTGAGCCGTCCGCAGCCGCCGGAGCGGCTGACCGAGTGGCTGCTGAACCGGCTCGTCCCGGTGCGTACGGCGAGCTGACTATTGTTGCTTCCGCGGCCGGGCTGGGAAGATCCGCTGATGTCTATTCACGTCGAGGACCAGGACGGGATCGCGATCGTCCGGCTCGCCCACGGCAAGGTCAACGCGCTCGATCTCGAACTGTTGCACGCCATCACCGAGACCTTCGGCGAGCTCGACCGCGGCGACGCCACGGCCGTCGTGTTCACCGGCGACGGCCCGGCCTTCTCGGCCGGCGTCGACCTGTGGCGGATCCTGGACGGCGGCGCCGCGTACGGGCAGGAGTTCCTCCCCGCGCTGGAGGCGGCCTTCCTGGCCGTCTTCGGCCTCGGAAAACCGACCGTCGCGGCGATCAACGGGCACGCCATCGCCGGCGGCGCGATCCTGGCCGCCGCGTGCGACCAGCGGGTGATGACCGCCGGCACGATCGGGGTGACCGAGCTGCTGGTCGGGGTGCCGTTCCCGACCATCGCGCTGGAGATCCTCGCGTACGCCTGGGGCCAGCCGGCAGCGCGTCGAGCGGTGCTGTCCGGCGCGACCCTGCGGCCCGAGGACGCGCTCCACGCCGGCCACATCGACGAGATCGGCACCATCTCGGCCGCGATCGCCCGGGCCCGCGAGCTGACCCGGATCCCGGCCGACACGTTCCGGCTGACCAAGGCGCAGCTGCACGCCGGCATCCCGGGCCCGGCCGAGCCGCGGGTGACGGAGATGTGGCAACGGGCGGTCGAGGACGGCCGGATCCAGCGCTTCATGCGGCGACGGACCGGCCGCCGGTAGCCGGTTTCGACGTCCATCGAGTTTGACAGGCATCGAATCCGCGTGGCACTCTCGATTTCGAGAGGCGTCGAATCCGATGCTTGTCGAAATCGAGGCCTCGCCGACCGTCTTCCGTCTCGAGGAGAGCCGCCATGACCGACATCCGCGCCGACCTACCCTTGACCGCCGCGGGCGGCTGCTGCGGCACGGCCGCCCCCGGCCGTCGAAGGCGCCGCGATCCGGGAACAGGTCCGCGCCCACTACGCCGACGCCGCCACCCGCGCCGCCGAGGGCTGCCGATGCTGGAGCGACGACCTCTACGCCGGCGAGGAGCCACCCGAAGCCGCCCTGCGCGCCAGCCTCGGCTGCGGAAACCCGCTGCGCGTCGCCGACCTCCACCCCGGCGAGACGGTCCTCGACCTGGGCTCCGGCGGCGGCATCGACGTCCTGCTCTCGGCCCGCCGGGTCGGCCCCACCGGCACCGCCCATGGCCTCGACATGACCGACGAGATGCTCGCCCTGGCCCGCCGCAACGCCGCCGAGGCCGGCGCCACGAACGTCGAGTTCCACCAGGGCCACATCGAGGACATCCCCCTGCCGGACGCCTCGGTCGACGTGGTCATCTCCAACTGCGTGATCAACCTGTCCCCCGACAAGCCGTCGGTCTTCGCCGAGATGCACCGTGTGCTGCGCCCCGGCGGCCGGATCGGCATCTCCGACGTCGTCGCCGAGGACCACATCACGCCGGAGCAGCGCGGCATGGCCGGTGACTGGTCGGCCTGCATCGCCGGCGCCCTCTCCCGAGCCGAGTACATCGACGGCCTGAACGCGGCCGGCTTCACGGACATCAACATCGAATTCATCAGCCCGTACGCCGAGGGCTTGCACGCCGCGATCATCCGCGCCCACCGCCCCTGACCGCCGGCGCCGCCCTCGAAGCGGCCGCCGGCTGAACCGGGACCTTCGGCCCTGACCCCGCTGCGCCGATCCGGCCAGGCTGGAACGAGACGAAGGAGGGCCGATGGGCAGCGCATCGCACGACGGCTGGCGTGGATTCCATGGTGACGGGTGGCGGGACACGATCGATGTCGGCCGGTTCATCCATGACAACCTCCGGCCGTACGACGGCGGCCCGGAGTTCCTCGCCGGGCCCACCGACCGCACCCGGCGGATCTGGCGCCAGCTCGAGCGGATGTTCGTGGAGGAGCGCCGCCGCGGCATCTACGACGTCGACGCGCACACCCCGTCCACCATCACCTCGCACGCGCCCGGGTACCTCGACAAGGACCACGAGCTGATCGTCGGGCTGCAGACCAGCGCGCCGCTGCGCCGGGCGATCATGCCGAACGGCGGGCTGCGGATGGTGCAGAACGGCCTCGCCGCGTACGGCTACAGCCTCGACTCCACCGTGCGGACGATCTACTCGCAGTACCGCAAGACGCACAACGACGGCGTCTTCGACGCGTACCCCGAGGACGTGAAGGCGGCCCGCCGCTCGCACCTGATCACCGGGCTGCCCGACGCGTATGGCCGCGGGCGGATCATCGGCGACTACCGGCGGGTCGCGTTGTACGGCGTGGACCGGCTGATCGAGGAGCGCGCCCGGCGCAAGGCGACGCTCGATCACCGGCCGTCGACCGAGGACGTGATCCGGGATCGGGAGGAGCTCGCCGAGCAGATCCGCGCCCTGGAGGACCTCCGCTACATGGCCGACCGGTACGGCTACGACATCTCGGGACCGGCGGCCACCGGCCGGGAGGCGATCCAGTGGCTGTACTTCGCCTACCTGGGCGCGACCGAGGAACAGAACGGCGCGGCCATGTCGCTCGGGCGTACGTCAAGCTTTGTCGATGTTTTCCTGCAGCGCGACATCGAGGAGGGCACGCTCACCGAGGAGCAGGCCCAGGAACTGGTCGACGACTTCGTGATCAAGCTGCGGATCGTCCGGTTCCTGCGGACGCCGGAGTACGACGAGTTGTTCTCCGGGGATCCGACGTGGGTGACCGAGGCGCTGGGCGGGATCGGCTGCGACGGCCGGCCACTGGTGACCCGGACGAGCTTCCGCTACCTGCAGACGCTGTACAACCTCGGCGCGGCGCCGGAGCCGAACCTCACGGTCCTGTGGTCGCCGCGGCTGCCCGAGGGTTTCAAGCGGTTCTGCGCGCAGGTCTCCATCGACACCAGCGCCATCCAGTACGAGAACGACGAGCTGATCCGGCCCGCCTACAGCGATGACACCGCGATCGCCTGCTGCGTCTCGGCGATGCGGGTCGGCAAGGATATGCAGTTCTTCGGCGCCCGGGCGAATCTGGCGAAGGCGCTGCTCTACGCGATCAACGGCGGCCGCGACGAAATCACCGGCGCGCAAGTGATGCCGTCATTCCCGGAAATATCGGATGACGTCCTTGATTTCGATACGGTTCTAAAATCCTACGATCGCACTCTCGACTGGCTCGCCGAGACCTATGTCGACGCGCTCAACGTCATCCACTACATGCACGACAAGTACGCCTACGAGCGCCTCGAGATGGCCCTGCACGACTATCCCGTGCACCGCTTCATGGCCACCGGGATAGCCGGCCTGTCGGTCGCCGCCGACAGCCTGAGCGCGATCAAGTATGCCCAGGCCAAGGCGCTGCGCAACGGGGACGGGCTGGTCGTCGACTACGCCGTGGACGGCGACTTCCCGGCCTTCGGCAACAACGACGACCGGGCCGACGCGATCGCCGTGGACCTGGTCGAGCGCTTCATGGCCAAGATCAGGCGGCAGCCCACGTACCGCAAGGCGGAGCCGAGTCTCTCCATTTTGACCATCACTTCCAACATTGTGTACGGCAAGCACACCGGTAACACGCCCGACGGCCGGCGGGCAGGCGAGCCGTTCGCCCCCGGCGCGAACCCGATGAACGGCCGGGACCGGCACGGGCTGGTCGCGGCGGCCCTGTCGGTCGCGAAGCTGCCCTACCGGCAGGCCCGCGACGGCATCTCGCTGACCGCCACGGTCACCCCCGACGGGCTGGGCCACTCCCGGGAAGAGCGGATCGGGAACCTGGCCGGGATCCTGGACGGCTACACCGACGCGGGCGGCTTCCACCTCAACGTCAACGTCCTGAACCGGGCCACCCTCGAGGACGCGATGGCCCACCCGGACAGGTATCCGCAGCTCACCATCCGGGTATCGGGCTACGCGGTGAACTTCGTCCGGCTCACCCGGGAACAGCAACAGGACGTCATTTCCCGTACGTTCCACGGCTCGCTGTGACCACCACCGGCAGCCTGCACTCGTGGGAGGTCTCGACCGGCGTCGACGGGCCGGGGACGCGCTTCGTCGCGTTCCTGGCCGGCTGCCCGCTGCGCTGCCAGTTCTGCCACTCCCCCGACACCTGGTACCGGCGCGGCGGCCATCCGGTCACCGCCGACGACCTCGTGCTCTCCGTCCGGCGATACGAACGGTTCATCAAGGTCGCCGGCGGTGGGGTCACCCTCAGCGGCGGCGAGCCGTTGCTGCAGCCCGCGTTCACCCGTGAGGTGCTGAGCCGCTGCCACGAGATGCGGCTGCACACCGCCCTGGACACCAGCGGCTTCCTCGGCGACCGGGCGGACGACGAGCTGCTGTCGGCCGTGGACCTGGTACTGCTGGACATCAAGTCGGGCGACCCGGCCACGTACCGCAAGGTCACCCGGACCGGCCGGCTCGGCCCGACCATCCGCTTCGCCCACCGCCTCGCCGAGAAGGGCATCTCCATCTGGGTACGCTTCGTCCTCGTCCCCGGGCTCACCGACGACCCCGCGAACGTCGACGCGGTGGCGGCCATCGCCGAACGGGTGCCCACCGTGGAGCGGGTCGAGGTGCTGCCGTTCCACCGGATGGGCGCCCCGAAGTACGAGGCGCTGGGGTTGCCGTTCCCGCTGGCCGGCACGCAGCCGCCCGCGGTGGCCACGATCGAACGGGTGCGAGGCCAGTTCCATGACCATGGCCTCGCCGTCTTCTGACCCGTTTTCTGGTCGACGGCGCCGATCAGCGCTTCGGGCGCACGATGTGCACCGGGCAATCGGCCCGGGCGACCCGCCGGCGGCAGGGCGCACGGTCCCCGCCGGACAGGCCCATGGTCACCCCGCCCGGATCGACAGGTCGGGGAGCTGGTCCGTGGCCGGCGGTCGGTGGCGCAAGCCGTCGAGCACGAGGGTGACGACACCGTCCGCGTCGGCCGGGCCGCCCGGGCGGTCGTAGGCCGCGGAGATGCCGTGCAGCGCCATCATGACCGGGCCGACGCCCACGTCGTCGCGAATCGTGCCGTCGGCGGCCGCGGCGGCCAGCAGTTCGCCGATGGCCTGCGCCAGCGCCTCGCTCCCCTTGGTCAGCGCCCCCGAAGTCAGCGCCCCCGAAGTCAGCGCCCCCGGCCGCGTGGCCATGAGCGTGGCGAGCGTGCGAGCGAGGCCCTGGTGGGCGTGCAGATGGCTGACGAAGCCGCGCAGGAACGCCGCCAGCGCCTCCGCCGGGGGAAGCGTCGCCCCCAGCTCGCGAGCGTGGGCGCACATCGTGGCCACCTCTTCGCGGTAGACCGCCTCGGCCAGCGCCTCCCGGGTCGGGAAGTGGCGGTAGAGCGTGCCGACGCCGACCCCGGCCAGCCGGGCGAAGTCGTCGAAGCGCAGGTCGAAGCCACCCGCCTCGAAGATCTCACGGGCCTTGGCGAGCAGAGTGTCGCGGTTGCGCCGGGCGTCGGCGCGCAGCCGCTTGTCGGTGGTCACGCGCAGCCCTCCTGGACAAGTGGAAACTATCTCCATATTCTGCAAGTGGAGATGACCTCCGATTATAGGCCGCGAGGTGCCGCGTGAAGATCCTGATGTTCGGCCGGGGCGTCATCGCCACGATCCACGGGTGGGCCCTGGAGCGGGCCGGGCACCAGGTCGAGTTCTACGTCCGGCCGGGTCGCGCCGCGGCGTACGGGGACGCGATCGACCTCGACCTGCTCGACGCGCGACGCCGGATCCGGGGGCAGCGCGTCAGCGAGCGGTGGCCGGTGCGCTACCGCGAAGCGCTGGAACCCGGCCACGACTTCGATCTGATCGTGCTCAGCGTGCAGCACTACGCCTTCGCCGAGGCCGCCGCCTTCCTGAGCCCCCGCCTGGGCCGCGCCACGGTGCTGGTCTTCAGCAACCTGTGGGCCGACCCGGCGGTGGCCGCCGAGCCCTTCCCGGCCGGCCAGGTGGCCTGGGGCTTCCCCGGCGCCGGCGGCGGCTTCGGCAACGACGGCGTGCTGCGCGGGGCCGTATTGCCGACGGTCTTCTTCGGCACCCTCGGCCGGCCGCCGACCGAGCGGGAGCAAGCCGTCCGGCAGGCGTTCCGGCAGGCCGGATTCCGCTTCCGGGAGCAGCCCGACTTCCGGGGCTGGCTGTGGATCCACTTCGTGCAGAACGCGGGCCTGCACACCCAGAGCCTGAAACTGGGCTCGCTGGCCGCGCTCGCGGGGGCGCCGGGCAGCGTACGCGAGGCGCTGCTGGCCACCCGGGAACTGCTGCCGCTCGTCGAGGCCCGCGGCATCGACCTGCGTCGGCATCGGGCCGGCGTGCTCCCGGTCCGGGCGCCGGCCTGGCTGACCGCACCAGCCCTCGCCTGGCTGTTCGGTCACGTCCCGCCGGTGCGCCTGCTGTTCGAGGTGCACGCCAACCCGGAAGAACTGCGCGCGGTCTGCCGCGACACCCTCGCGGAAGCACGCCGGCTGGGCGTGGCGGCGCCCAGGCTGGAGGCCGCCGAGCCCTACTACCGCCACGACTGACCAACGTAAGAGCCCGTTGTCAAGTCGGGTGATTGGTGTTGGTTGATCAGGTTTGTTCCCTGGTGATGCTGGTAGTGGTGTCGTGCTGGGCC
>NZ_JOJL01000067.1 GCF_000721705.1 Actinoplanes subtropicus | reverse complement strand
ATCCGACGGGCTGCCGATCAACCCGAACTACGCCACCACCCGCTTCCGGCTCCTCAGCCGCAGGGCCGGGCTGCCCCCGGTCCGGCTGCATGACCTGCGGCACGGCGCCGCGTCCCTCGCCCACGAGGCCGGCGCGGACCTCAAGACGCTGCAGGACCTGCTCGGGCACTCCAGCATCGTGGTCACCGCCGACACCTACACCAGCGTCCTGCCCCAGATCCAACGCCGATGCGCCGACGCCACCGCCCAACTGGTGCTGAACGCGGCCCGCCGCACCCGCAAGAAGATCAAGACGAAGGCCCGCAAGAACCGCCCGGACCGCGGCCCGATAACAGCGGCACCCGCCCCGGCGAAACCGAAAACAGGTGCTCCGGCCCCGGCCAACCGCAAGCCCGCCGCAAAACCGCAGGTCACGAAGCCGTCAACCCGCGGAAACGCCGTACCGGCGGTGGCACCCACGTCGCACCCACGTGGCACCCACCGTCCGAACACGACGGACAGCAGAAAGGTCTGAACCGCGTCACCGCAGCTCAGACCCATGATGATCTTGCGCGCCCGAAGGGACTCGAACCCCTAACCTTCTGATCCGTAGTCAGATGCCTAGTGGGCACTCAGCAACGTCCGCCACGGGACGCAACTGTACTCCTTAGTCCGCCCAATGACCGCTACGTTCTCCCTAGTCCGGGCGGTTCACTCGATCGGGTCGGGTCGGGAGCGCCCGTTGTTGCCCACGTTGTGCTGGAACAGTTTCCGTAGTCCGGTGACGGCCTCGAACATCCGAGCACCATCCGAGCACCACACGATCACCCATGATCGCCCGCGGCGGGGCGCCCGACGGACCGTTTTGGCCACCGTTGGGCCCGGGAGGGGTGGCTGCAATCGCCACGACCACCGTGCGATCACCGGGCTTCGTTCTGAGGAGCACGGGCCACATGTACAAGACGTAGCGCCCTTGCGGTCGGTCGCAGGGCCGAGCCAGCCGAGGTGGGTTGCGGAAGGTACGCAGGCCGTCGTTGCTGCTGCTGGTCCCTTTCGGGGTGACGACGAATCTGGCGGGCCGTCGCAGCAGGGTGCCGCACAGTTGGCCGGCGTATAGCGGGGCTCCTTATATGAGCACGACGCCTTTCGCGACGCCGTCTCGCGCCGCCCGCGCTCGGGCGGCGAGCCGTGCCGTGCGCCGGCCGCGGGTGTCGGGCGCCTCCGACGGGTCGGGCCATCGGGTCGGGCCATCGGGTCAGGCGCCGCCGGCGGTGACGATGGCGAAGCCCAGCAGCAGGCCGACGAGCATCCCACAGATGGTGATCTCCTTGACCGCCATCCGGCGGACGACCGCGAATAGTTCGATCACCACTTACAGGATCGGCCCGGCGGCCAGGGCGAGAAACGCGATCGAGATGAGGTCGCTGGTGAACCGCTGCCCGACCAGGTCCCGACAAACGTGGGTCCGCTGCCGACCAGGCCGAGCACGGCGAGGTAACCCAGGACGGGCGGTCGCGGGCCGCCGCGAGCGGCGCCACGAGCCCGAATCCCTCGGTGGCGTTGTGCAGGCCGAACCCGATGATCAGCAGTACCGCGAGGGCGATCTCGCCGGGGGCGGCCGAGTTCCCGTGCCTGACTCGGGGTTCGGCCGTGTCCGCCGGTGCCGTAGTCGTGTGTTCTATCGAAGGTTGAGCCGGGTTCCTGACTTCGGGGGGATGACCTCGATCTTCCGGATCCATACCGTTTGGCCCGTAGGCAGGGAGCGCTGTCGGGAGGAGTCGATGGTGGTATCGGGTGATGATCTGGCGATCCGGGCGCGGGCGCTGCGCAAGTGTTTCGGGGCGCGGGTGGCGGTAGCCGGGGTGGATCTTGAGGTGCCGGCGGGGACGGTGTTCGGGTTTCTGGGACCGAACGGTGCGGGGAAGACGACGTTGATCCGGATGTTGCTGGGGCTGACCAGGGCGAGCGATGGCCATGCTTGGCTGCTGGGGCTGCCCGTGCCGCAGCGGCGTACGCGGGCGCTGGCTCGAGTCGGTGCGGTGGTGGAGGAGCCGGGGTTCCACCGGTATCTGACCGGGCGGGAGAATCTGCGGATTGCGGCGGCGGCTCGGGGTGGCGGGGCCGGCGAGCGGATCGGCGGGGCGCTGGAGCGGGTGGGCCTGGGCGACCGGGCCGACGATCGGGTGGGCCGGTACTCGCTGGGGATGCGCCAGCGGCTTGGGATCGCCCGGTGTCTGCTGTCGGATCCTGCGTTGTTGATCCTCGACGAGCCGGTCAACGGGTTGGATCCGGCCGGTATCCGGGAGATGCGGGTGCTGATCCGGTCGTTCGCCGACGAGGGGCGCACCGTGTTCCTGTCCTCGCATCTGCTGGACGAGGTGCAGCGGGTGTGTGACCGGATCGCGGTGGTTGACGCGGGGCGGGTGGTCGCGCAGGGCGCGACGGAGGAACTGGTGGGTGCGGACGCGCTCATGATCGAGGTCGCCGATTCACGGGCGGCGGCCGGGGTATTGGCCGGGTTGCCGCTGGTACGCGCCGTGGACGAGGTCCGCGATGGGGTGCTGCGGGTGCGGGTGTTCGACATCGGTCAGGCCACGGCGCTGCTGGCCCGGGAGTTGGCGGTGGCCGGCATCGCGGTGCACCGGTTGGAGGCGGCGCCGGCTTCCCTGGAGCGCGCGTTCCTGGAGCTGACCGGACGCAGCGGGGCCGAGCGGTGATGGCTGACCTGGCGGCGATGGTGGCGGCGGAGGTGCTGCGGCTGGTGCGGCGGCGCGGTCTGATGGCCTGGATGGTGGTGCTGACGGTGGGGGTGGTGTGCTGCTATTACGGCCTGTTCGCCGTTCAGCACGCGATCGACGCACGGCACCATCAGCCGGCTGGCGGGACGCGGAGCATGTACCACCTGGTGGACAACTTCGGGCTGGTTGTGTCGTTGCTGGCGATCCTGATAGGTGCCACCGTGGCGACGGCGGACGTGTCTTCGGGGGTGTTCCGGGACTTGGTGGCTACCGGGCGGTCCCGGTTGGTGCTGTTCGCGGTTCGGGTGCCCGGGGCGTTGATCGTGCTGTTGCCGGCGGTGGTGACCGCTGGTGTGCTGGCGGGGGTGGGCGCGCGGGTGTTCGCCGGTGGTCTTCCGGCGCCGTCGGTGGGCCTGATAGCGCATTACACCGGTTGGCTCGTGGCCGGCGCCGTGGTGGATTTGGCGCTGGCGACGGGGTTCGCCGCGCTGACCGGCTCGCGCAGCATCACGATCGGAGTCCTGCTCGGTTACGAGGCGGTGGTGACGCCGCTGCTGCACAACATGACGGTGCTGGGTTCGGTGCGGCAATGGGCGTCCGGTGCGGCCGTGGCCCGGCTGGAACCGTTCAGCGGGGCGCCGTACCCGGTTGCGATGTCCGTCGGCACGGCCGTGGCGGTTCTGGTCGCCTGGACGGTGCTGTCCCTGGCGTTGGGCGCGTGGCGTACCGCCACCCGCGATGCCTGAATCCGCCCGAATCCGATGTTGGAGGCGATGATGCACAGAGCCCGAGTGTGGTACGTGGTAGCGGTGCTGGGACTGGTGACTGCGCTGGCTGGTACCGCCGGCTTGATGGTCGGCACCCGGCACCTGCCGGCGAAGGTGGCAATGGTGGTGGTCGGACTCGTCGCGGCGGGCGCCGGCGTTGCGGTGGGCCGTTCCGGTCGCCGGATCGGCGGGAATCGTCGGTGAGCGACACGGTCACAGCCTTACCGCGCGGCGAATCCTCCATGCCCGCCGCCGGGCGGCGCTGGCTGGCCGACGCGTCGCTGGCGGCCACACTGCTGACCGCTCAGCTGGCCGGAATGTTGGTGGTCGGCGGTCCGGCCGCGCGGTGGGTCGGCCGCCCGTACGCGCTCGCGTTCATGGTTGTCGGCTACGGCGTTCTGGCGCTGCGCCGGCGGTACCCCCTGGCGGTGCTCACCGCGCAGGCCGTGCTGGTGCTGGCCGAGGCGTGGTCGGGCCACCCGCTGCTGTCGGCGCCCGCCCTGTTGGTGGCTGTGGTGACGGTGGCCGCGGCCGGGTGGCGGCAGGCCGCCGCCGCTGGGGCGGTCGCCGCGACGGTGTTGGCCGGCGGTCCTGTTCTCGGTCGTACGGTTTCGGCAGATGGGTTGGTCACGGCACTCGGATTTTGTCTGGCCGCGGTCAGTACGGGGCTGTACGTCAATGCCGCGCGAGGTCGGCGGATCGCGGCACAGGACCGGCGAGTCCGCGCGGAGCGGGAACGCCGGCTGCGCTCCGAGGCCGCGGTCACCCACGAACGGCTACGGATCGCCCGCGAGTTGCACGACATCGTCGCGCACCACCTGTCCCTGGTTGTCCTGCAAGCCGCGGCGGCCCGCCTGGCCCTGCCGGCGAACGCGCCGGCGTTGCCGCCGGTGAACGCCGTCGAATCGGCGTCGCGCCGAGCGCTGGAGGAGATGCGGCGCATGGTCGGTGTGCTCCGGCTCGCCGATACCGGTGTGGACACCGACCGGGCGCCGCAGCCCACCCTCGGGGAGCTGCCGGAGCTGGTCGAGCAGGCCCGGTCGGCTGGCCTTGCGGTAACCTTGCACATGGATGCCGACCTGCAGGACGTTCCCGACGGCGTCGCGCTGTGCGCGTACCGCATCGTCCAGGAAGCCCTGACCAACGTCATCCGCCACACCGACGGCGTGCCGGCCACCGTCACTATCGGCCGCCGGCCCAGCGGGCTCGACCTGCAAATTGACAACGACGGCGGGTTCCCGCAGCCGGGTACCACGCGCGGCGCCGGGCTCGGACTGGTCGGAATGCGGGAACGGGTGAGCCTGCTCGGCGGACAACTCTCGGCCGGACCGCTGCCCGGCGGCGGCTGGCGAGTCCACGTCGAACTACCCCTGCGGCAGGCGGCATGACCCCGATCCGGGTGCTGCTCGCCGACGACCAGGACCTCATCCGGCAAGGCCTGCGGGCCGTCCTCGCCCCATTCGACGATGTCACCATCATCGGTGAAGCCGCCGACGGCGTCGCCGCCGTCGCCGCCGCACAGCGGCTACAGCCGGACGTCACGCTCATGGACATCCGTATGCCCCGCCTCGATGGTGTCGAGGCGACCCGGCGGCTGCCCGGCCACCGCATCATCATGCTCACCACTTTCGCCCTCGACCAGTACATCCTCGACGCCTTACGTGCCGGCGCCAGCGGCTTCCTCCTCAAGGACACCCCCGCCGAAGAGATCGCCCACGCCATCCGGCTCGTCGCCGCCGGTCAGGCGTTGCTGTCACCCGCTGTCACCCGGCGCCTCATCGACCAGCTCAGCGACGGCCTACCCCGCAAGCCGCCCCCACCGGAGCTGGACACCCTCACGGCCCGCGAACGCGAGATTCTCACCATGCTCGCCACCGGCCTGTCCAACAGCGAAATAGCTGCCCAACTGCACATCGGTGAAGGCACCGTCAAAAGCCACGTCTCGCGCACACTGACCAAGCTCGGGCTGCGCGACCGTACCCAAGCCGCCCTCCTCGCCCACGACATCGGCCTGGCCTGACACATCGACGGGCGCACGCCCGGTACGCCTGCACTATGCCTTGTAGGCGACGGCGCCTGTCACCGCGCGCGTCGACTCGCGCCGACATCCAGCGAGGCGTCCCACCCCGACGACGGCGAGTTGCGCCGGGCACGAGCGAGTACGTGCGCCGCCCCGCGGCGCCCGGTCGTCACCGGGCGCCTTGGGGTGGTCTGCTCGGCGATTGCTGACCGCCTACGACCGGTGCCCCTTTGGAATCGGACATCGAGGGTGGCGGGTGAGGTCGATGCGGAGGTCGGCCGGTGCAGCGCATCGGAGCGCTCGCGACCTCTGATGTCCGGGATCGCCGGTGCATATCCGTTACCCCTTGGGCCGGTAGCCCTCCGCCATGCCGGATGTCGCTGCTACATCTGCAGTAGCTCGAAGATCTCCACCGCGCATTTTCCGTCGCTGTCGGACAGGAAGGGAAGGCCGCCGGTGAGTGCTTTCGCGGCGGCGAGATCGTCTGCCTCGACGATCGTGTAGCCGATCAGGTCACCGGCTGTCGTTTCGGTGCCGTCATCACGGACGGACGCGCTCGCTCCGAACGGGCTGCCGACGTCGACGAGCGCCGCGCCGGCCTTCTCCATCCAGGCGCCGAATGCGGCCTTGCGCTGCGCTCCCTGCTCCGGTGTGAGGTCGGACATCGCGGTGGCCGGGCCACGGTAGAGGTAGATGAACTTAGCCATTCTGATCGTCCTTTCGAGTACCGATGTGTTCACCGCATGCTGTGATCTGGATCTACGGCTGGCGCCAGCGTTGACGGACGGGTCTGGCGCCGTAGTCAGCGGCGCGTTCAGTCGGCTGGGAGCCGTCAAGCTCCTGGTCGGCAGCTGAGGTCGGTGTGGGGCAGTCGGCCGGTGGTGAGGTAGGTGTCGGCCGTGGTGGTGACGCAGGCGTTGGTGCCGTAGGCGACGTGCCCGACGGCGTCGTAGGTGACCATTCTGCTTTGCGGGAACTGGTGGTGTACGCGTACCGCGCCCGGGTATGGGGTGTGCAGGTCGTAGCGGTGGTTGATGAACAGGATGGCGGGCCGGCGGTTTCCGGTGATCGGTGTGGGCGGGTTGGGCGTGGTCGGCCAGCCCGCGCATTGGGTGAAGCTGGATGTGGTGGGTGCGCCGTACTCGAGTCGTGCGCCTATGCGGGTCTCGTAGCGGGGTGCCTGTTCCTGCATCCGCGTCTCGAACGCGGTGATCGCGGTGTAGCTGGTGAGCGTCATGGGCCAGTCGTCGCATAGCACTGCCTGGTGGGCGTCGTCGCCGGATGTGTCTGCGGGTGGGCGTACGGGGGTGATGGTGGGTGGTGGCACGGCGTCGGGTTCGTCGTCGTTGTCCAGGGCGGTGCGGATGATGGAGGCGTCTCCTGCCCGTGCCTGTGCGAGGGCTTGCGTGACGTCCGGCCACCGCTGTTGTCCGGGGAGCACGGCGAACAGGAACACCGCGATGTCGTCGCCGTTGACGGTGTTCCCGGTGCGGGAGTGCGGTGCGGGTATCGGATGCTTGTCGGCGTGCGCGAGGAGTTCGTCGTAGACGCGTGCGCAGTCGTGGCCACGCAGGGCGGACGCCGGGTTGGTGCGGCACCAGCCGGCGAAGGCGTGGAAGGTGTCCTCCTGCGCGGCGACCTGGTCCCGTACGCGTACCGGCCATGGGTCGGTGTGGTCCACCACGCTGTCGAGGACCATCGCTCGCACCCGGGTGGGATAGGCCTGCGCGTACTGCTGGCCGAGGACGGTGCCGTAGGACACGCCGTGGTAGCTGATCTGCTGCTCGCCGAGCGCTTGCCGGATGGTGTCCATGTCGCGTGCCACGCTGGCGGTGTCCATGTGGACCAGCAGCGGTCCGACCCGGGCGAGGCAGGCGTCGTCGACGGTGCGGGACGTGGCGGTGAACGCGTCGAGTTGGTGCTGGCTGGTGGGTGCGGTCCGGCGTTCGATGGTCGGCGTACAACTGACCGCGGCGCTGGCGTTGGTGCCGCGGGGGTCGAAGCCGACGATGTCGAACCGGCTGCGCAGGCCGGGTAGCAGTTGGTCGGCTTGGCGGACCTCGTCGACGCCGGACTCGCCGGGGCCGCCGGGGTTGACCAGCAGGACACCCACGCGCTGGTGCGGGTCGGCGGCGGGAACCCGGGCGATGGCCAGGTCGACGGTTGCGGTGCCGGGGTGGGTCCAGTCGACCGGCACGGCCACGGTGGCGCATTGCAGGCCGGCCGGTGCCGGTTCCTTGTCGCCGGCATCGGGGCAGGGCCGCCAGGCGAGGGCGGTGGTGGTGCGACCGGTGGCGTGGCCGGCCCCGGCGCCGCCCACGATGGCGAGTAGGCAGGTTGCGGCGAGTGCGGTGGTGGCGGCTCGTCCACGAGCTGTTGTCATGGGGTTCCGTTCAGGCCGGAGGGCGGCGGGTCCGTGCGGGACGCGGCCGGGGACTGTCGCGGGTGGTGGATCGTCAGTGGATCGGCCGGCGTATCCACCACAGCGCGGTGGCGGCCAGCAGCAGGGCGGCGGCCAGGTAGGCGGAGGTTTCGACGGCCTGGAAGTGCCAGAAGCGGGTGTCGGGCTGGTAGGAGACCCAGGAGGTGTAGTGGTGCTGGGTCAGCCAGCTGTGGAACGTCTGGTGCTTGCTGACCAGGTCCGGCCCGGCCTGCACGTCGAGGTCGTCGGTCTGGGCGCTGGTGAGCCGGTGCCCGGCGGGGTCGACGACCCACTGGTTGACGGTCATGCCGGTGGCCGTGCCGGAATCGGTGTCGATGTTGGCGTCCAGGGGTTTCTGGATCAGCGGTTCGAGCCAGGTGGCCGGGGCCACGATGGCCGCGAGGCAGGCGACGGTGGCGGTGGCCAGCGCCGGTACGGTGCGGCGGATCAGGGTGCCGAGCAGGACGGCAAGGGTGAAGCAGAACAGTGTCCGGGCGGCGAAGACCGTGCCCATGACGTGGTACATGTCGGAGCCGAGGCGGCCGCGTGGCGGTACCCAGGGTGCGTACCACCAGAAAGCCAGCAGACCGCACGCCAGGGCCAGCCCGGTGAGGGCGGCGCCGGGCAGGGCGAGCTTGGCGGCCAGCCATTGCAGCCTGGTCCGGCCCAGAGTCCAGGCGAAACGGTAGGTGCCGGTGTCGCGTTCCCGAGCAACGATGGGAGCGCCGACGAACGTGCCGAGGAACGCCGGCAGCAACATCAGCGCCGTGGCGAACCGGTCCGGCCACGCGCCGTACCGGTGGACGAAGACGTCCAGCGGTGCCTGGCACGCTGGTCCGTGCAGGTCGCCGCAGCTGTCGAGCCCGAGTGCCCGGTAGCCGGCGTGCATGGCCAGTCCGTGCACGGTGAGGAAGACGGCGATCGCCGTGAACAGCCCGGTGGTCACGAGCAGGGCGGTGCGGTGTTGCCGCCAGGTCACCCACGGCAGCCCCCGCAGCCGCGGCAGGCGCGGCCGGGCCGCCGTTTCGTCGATGCTGCCGATGGTCACGCGTCCACCGCCCTCAGCGGGGCCGCCATGGTGCGGTTGCCGGACGCGGGGCCGGGCAGCGCGCTCACGCTCGGCGTGCGCAGATATGCCAGAACGAGTTCCTCGAGGTTGGTGCGCTCGGCCCGCCAGCCGGCGGGTACCCGGACCGGGTCGTAGTCTCGTACGAGGACGGTCGATTGCCGGTCGGTGCGCTGTTCGCGGACCACGCACAGCCCTGCGGTGACCGCGTCGGCCTGCTCGGCGGGGCCGGTGAGCACGCTGTGCTCGCTCAGCAGTTCGTCCACATCACCGGCCACCTGTACCGCCCCCCGGGCCAGGACGACCAGGTAGTCGCACGCGCGTTCCAACTCGGCCAAGACGTGCGACGAGAACACCACCGACAGGCCCTCCTCGGCGACGGCCGCCATCACGGTGGCCATGAACTCGTGCCGGGCGAGCGGGTCGAGACTCGCCAGCGGCTCATCCAGGATCAGCAGCCCGGGGCGCCGCGCCAACGCCACCGCGAGCGCCACCTGCGCCTGCTGGCCGCCGGACAGCTGACCGACCTTGCGGCGCAACGGAATGTCCAGAGCCGCCAGCCGGGCGCGCGCGTCGGCCTCGTCCCACCGGCTGCTCAGGTTGCCGGCCAGCCGCAGCGTGTCGGCCACGCTGAGATTCGGGTACAGCGACGGATCCTGCGCGACGAACGCGACCCGGCCCAGCGCCTCCACCGACCCCGGCACAAGGCCGCCGAGCACCGCCAATTCCCCGGAGGTCGGCACCGCCAGACCGACCACCATGGTCAGGAGGGTCGACTTACCCGCACCGTTGGGGCCCACCAGTGCCACCACCCGCCCCTCGGGAATGGCCAGGGTCGCCTCGCGCAACGCCCACACGCCCCGCCGGTACCGTTTGCTCAACCGGCGCGCCTCTATCACGTTCATGACGCCGTCACACCCCGGCGCCGGGCCGCGTCGTACAGGGCGGCGTCCACCAGCGCGCGGACCGCGTCGTCGTCGAGGCCCGCGGCGGCGGCCTGCGCCAACCAGCGGTCAAGGCCACGCCGCAGCAGTCGGACGCCCTCCAGCGGCACCACGTTGAGCGTCTCCTGGACGAACGTGCCCTGCCCGGGACGGCCCGTGGCGATGCCTTTGCGCTCCAGGTCGCGGTACGCCTTCAACACCGTGTTCGGGTTGATGGCCAGCGCCGCCACCACGTCTTTCACCTTCGGCAGCTGGTCGCCGGGCTGCAGCAGGCCCAGCCGCAGAGCGTGCTCGACCTGCCGCACGATCTGCAGGTACGTGGGCACCCCGGATGTCGGGTCGAGCCGGTACTCGATCAACTCGCTTATCTCCTTAACTACTAAGATAGATAAGGAGAGTTGCACGGCCTCGATCTTTCGTCAAGGTTCCGCGAGAAGACGACGCGAGCCACCGCACCGCCGCGGCGAGCCATCACGTACCGCCGCCCCCACGTGGGTCTCGGACCCACGACGGCCATCGGCGAAACGGATGTGACGGCGCGGTGTTCGGTGCGGTCCTCAGGTTCTCGGCTCCTGTCGAGACATGAAGGTGCGCAATCTCGTGCTCGCCAGTCTCGATGAGTAGCTGTGGAAGGTGAGCCGGTCGGCAACGGCCAGGCGGAGGATCGCAAGATCGTCTCCAGCCTCGTCCATCGCCGAGTATTGACAAGGCATCTCTTGTACAAGAGAATACTTGTACAGACGGCGCGCGGCCGTCCGACTTGGAGGAGGACCACGATGACCCCCACAACCAACCCCACCGGCTACCAGGCGACCAAGACCTTCGCCTCGGCACCCCCGGCTGTGTTCGACGCACTGACCTCGGCCGACGCGATCACCCGCTGGTGGGCCCCGACCACCGGGTCGGCCGAAGCCGGCGGCGAGATCGTCCAGGTCTACGGCGGGCAGGAGGTGCGGCTGCGCGTCGAGCAGGCCGACCGGCCCACCCGGGTCTGCTGGAGCGTGCCGGTCTCCGAGCCCCTCCCGGACTGGATCGGAACCACGATCACGTTCGACCTCGCACCGGCCGCAGACGGCGGGTCGATCCTGCACTTCACCCACCACGGGCTGACCGAACAGTTGGAATGCTTCGACGTGTGCCAGGCCGGCTGGACCCAGTACCTGGCCAGCCTGGTCGACTACGTCGACCGCGACGGCGGCAACCCGTTCGGCTCGGCCACCGACGAACGCGCAGCCGCGTGGCGCGAGCACCAGGGCCAGGCCGCGGACTGAACCACGAGAGACGTGACCCACATGCCGAGGTCCGAACAGCCGGCCAGCGCCTCGACACCGGACGCGGTACTCAAGGCGCTCGCCGACCCGCACCGCCGGCAGATCCTGCGCCTGGTCCAGCACCGTGAGCTAGCCGCCGGGCAAATCGCCGCGCAGTTCCCCCTCACCCAGCAAGCGATCAGCCTGCACATCAGCGTACTGAGAAAGGCGGGCCTGCTCGCCGAACGCAGGGACGGCACCCGCCGCCTCTACTCGCTGCGACACGAAGCGCTGGACCCGGTACGCAGCCTGCTCGCCGAATTCTGGCCCGACGCCCTCGCCCGCCTCAAAACGGCAGTCGAACGCGCCCACCAGACCAAGGAAACGAGACAACCGTGACCGCATCGCCGACCGTCACCGCAACCACCCGAATCGCCGCACCACCCGAGGCCGTCTTCCCCTACTTCACCGACCCGGCACTGATCGTCACCTGGCTCGGCGACCAGGCCAACCTCGACCCACGGCCCGGCGGCGTGTTCGCCGTCGACATCGGCACCTCACCAGCGCGCGGCACCTACCTCTCGGTCGAGCCGCCGACCCGCGTCGTGTTCACCTGGGGACTCCCCGGAAACGAAACCATGCCCACCGGCAGCACCACCGTCGAAGTCCTCCTCATCCCCGACGACGATGGCACCGTCGTATCACTGACGCACCACGACTTGCCCGCCGAACACCGGCCCGGACACCAGGAGGGCTGGGATACCTTCATCGGCGCCCTCCCCGCCGCGGTCACTCATCACTGACGTGTCCCGGTCCAGCCAAGCATGTGGACGTCCGACCCCAGAGCCTCACGCAGTACGGGCGTCCGGCTGACCCAGGGAAGGCCCGGAGAGCGAGAGCATCCCCCCGTTGACCGCCCGTCACCGGGCCTGGGCGGCCTCGATCAGTTTGAACGCCATCGCGAGCCCGGCGGCCTTCGAGCCGGGTCCTTTGGTGACCTTGGTACGGTGCCGGACGGTGGCGAAGGTCGACTCGGGTTGGTCGTGCGCAGATGCACCCAGTGCTCGGCCGGGAAATCTTAGCGCCAGGAGTTCGTCGAGGTCATCGACGACCTTCGCGACGGCTTTGCCGAACTTGCCGCCGTAGGCCAGCTTGAACGCGGACACCGCGCGCGGGCGTGCTCGCGGTCCTCGGCGTTCCAGATCTCGGCCAGGGTACGTTTCGCGCCGGGATGCGCCGACTTCGGCATGGCCCGGAGGACATTGGCGATTCTGTGAAACCAGCAGCGCCGCTCCCGGCTGGTCGGGAACACCTCACGCAGCGCGTTCCAGAAGCCGAGCGCACCGTCACCGACGGCCAGGATCGGGACGCGCATGCCGCGGCGTTTGCAGTCACGCAGCAGATCAGCCCAGGACTCGGTGGACTCCCGGTAGCCCTCCGCCAGCGCTACCAACTCTTTGCGGCCGTCGACGCGGACACCGACCATGACCGGCAGGCACAGTTTCGCCTCGTCCAGGCGCACGTTCAGGTGCACCCCGTCGGCCCACAGGTAGACGTAGTGACGCCGGACAGGTCCCGGCCGGCGAAGGCGCGGGCCTCGTCCTGCCACTGGACGGTGAGCCGGGTGATCACGGGCGCGGACAGCCCGGAGCTGGTACCCAGAACTGCTGCAACGCGGGCACGAAATCTGACGACGAGAGCGCGTGCAGGTAGAGCAGCGGCAGCACCTCGTTGATTTGCGGTGACTTGCGGCACCAGGCGGGCAGGCTCGCCGAGGCGAACCGCCGCCGCCGCTCACCGGTCTCGTCGATGCCTTTGTCGTTGACCCGCGGCGCCTCGACCTCGACCGCGCCGGCGCTGGTGAGCAGCTGCCGCGGCCGGGCATGACCGTTGCGCACCACCAGGCGGCGGCCGTTCTCGTCGAGTTCGGCGGCGTGCGCGGCGATGTAGGCGCGACCTCGGCCTCCAACGCGGCGGCCAGCATCCGCCGCGCGCCGTCACGCACGATCTCATCGATCAACGAGCCGCCCGAGACGGCCGGCCCGGACACGGTCGCTGGCGTGGGGCTCTTCCGGGTTGACTACGGTAAGCACGGGCGTGCCCTTCCCGGCCCGCGTTGGCGCGCGTCCCAATCATGACTGGTCCACGCGTCGATATGTGCGCGTCCAATTTTGACAGCTGTCGAGCCTTGCGTGCTCATCGCTTCCTCCAAGTTGAACTGGATCCTCTGCGAGGGGCTGTTGCGTCGATGTTGCAGCTAGTGGCTTCGCATGAAACGTTGACCCGGTAATTTCATCCCTTCTGTCCGGTTGCAGTCCCTGGCTGTTAGCCGTTGACCCGGCGGGAGGTGGTGATGGCACGTCATCCCGAAGTGTTCGTCCGGGACCTGTCCATGACCGAGGGGCAGAGACTGCAACGGATCACGCGGACGGCGAAAGACCCGGTCAGGCTGCGCCGGGCGATCGTGGTGCTGATGTCCGGCCAAGGCCAGGCGGTCAGCGACATCGTGGACCTGCTGCAGGTCGACGACGGTTACGTCCGGGACGTGATCCACGCGTTCAACGAGCGGGGGTTCGATGCCCTGGACCCAAAATGGAGCGGGGGCCGGCCACCGGCCACGGATAAGACGACTCGGCAGAAAGTCGTCGCCCTGGCCAAGACCGACCCCCACGCTCTCGGACTGCCATTCTCCTGCTGGAGCCTGGCCAAGCTTGCCGCCCACCTGGCCCGGGAAAAGATCACCTCCGTCGGGCGGGAAGCGATCCGGCGGATCCTGCGCGCCGAGAACGTCACCTTCCAAACCACCACGACATGGAAACCGTCGGCCGACCCGGACTTCGTGACCAAGATGAACCGGGTCCTCGACCTCTACGACCATCCACCCGCCGACGGGCGGGTGATCTGCTACGACGAGTTCGGACCGCTGAACCTGATGCCCCGCAAGGCAAAGCCTGGCGACCCGCCGGCCGGCCCGCGCGGCTGCGGGCCACCTACACCCGCACGCACGGGGTCCGGCACATGCTCGCCGCACTCGATCTGGCCACCGGCCGGATGCTCTACCGCATCCGGAACCGCAAACGCTGGGGCGAGTTCCTGGACCTGCTCAAGGTGCTGCGGCGCACCTACCCCGGCCAGCGGCTGTACGTGATCCTGGACAACTTCTCCCCGCACAAGCGTGCCGAAGTCCTCACCTGGTGCGCCGGCAACAACGTCGAGTTGGTGTTCATCCCCACCAACGCGTCCTGGCTGAACTGGATCGAGGCCGAGTTCGCGGCCTTGCGCTACTACGCGCTCAACGGCACCGATCACCGCAGCCACGACGAGCAAGGCCAGGCCATCGCCCGATACGTCCGCTGGCGCAACGCCCGCGCCCGCCCCAAACGCGGCTTCGCCATCAACTCCAAGATCAGAAGCCCGGACTGGCAGGCAAATTACCAGGCCAAGGTTTCATGCTGAGCCACTAGTCCTGCACGGGGAGGATGCGCGGTAGGCCGAAGGGGCGCAGCGTATGCGACTCGAAGCGGGTAAGCGCGGCGACCCGGTCCCCGTGCAGGGTGATGACGAGCAGGCCGTTGGCGTGCCAGGCGCCGTTGGTGTCGTCTCGGGTGTAGACCGCGAGGGCGGGTTGTCTGTTGGCGCGGGTGATGATGAACCGCGCCTGCGGTACCAGGTGGAACACCACGCCGGACATGAACTGGGCGGCGCGTTGGCGGCCCTGCCACACCGCGGGCAGCGGCGGCATCGCGATCCGTACGTCCTCGGCGAGCAGGCTCACCACCCGATCCACGTCCCGCGACGTGAACGCCGCGACTAGGCGGCGTACTACGTCGGCTTCATTTGCCGGGTCGGATCCGCCGCGGCGCGCCAGGGCACCGGGCGCGGCGCGCAGGGTGGTGCGGGCCCGGCTGAGCGTCATCGCCACCGCTTCCTCGCTCGTGTCGAGTGTGGCGGCGACCTCGCGGGTGGTGAAGCCGAGCACGTCGCGCAGGATCAGCACCGCCCGCGCCCGGGGAGACAGCACCTGCAGTGCGGTGACGAACGCCAGCGAGACGGCCTCGTACTGCTCAACCTGGGCATCGGGGCCTGGGGTCGCGTCGGGCAGGGCGTCGAGCAGGCTGTCCGGGTACGGCTGCAGCCAGGTGACGGTGTCCGAACCGCTTGGTTGTGGCGCGGTGGGTGGCAGAGTATCGACCATGGGTGGCCTCCGGCTGGCGCCGCGGATCAGGTTGAGGCAGGTGTTGGTGGCGATGCGGTACAGCCAGGTGCGTACCGACGACCGCGCCTGGAAGGTGGCCAGACCGCGCCAGGCCGCCAGCAGGGTCTCCTGTACCGCGTCGTCGGCGTCCTCGAACGAGCCGAGCATGCGGTAGCAGTGCACGTGCAGTTCGCGGCGGTACGGCGCGACCAGATCCGCGAAGGCGGGTTCGTCGCCTGCGCGGGCCCGGTCCAGCAATGCGTCGTCGGTGCTCACCAGTGCACCAATTTCAGCCGACTACAGCCGTGCGGAAGTGTGTCGCGAGCGGGTCGAGGTAGAACGTGGGCCAGTTGGTGTAGACGTGCTCGTGCCAGTCCTCGGGCACGCCATCCTGGTCGATGGACAGCCGGGTGCCCTCACCCTCGAGTACCAGCGTGAACCGCACGATCGAGTACGTGCCCGAAGCCCACACGGGAAATCTCCACGCCTGCACGATCCGCTCACCCGGTACCAACTCGATCTGCCGCCCGGTCACATGGCCGTCGAAGGCGGTGAACGCCTCGCCCGCCTCACCGGCCGGCACGCCGCTCATGCCGCACAGCGCGGACAGCGCCTGCGCATCGGCGAGCACCTGGTACACCCGCGCCGGCTCAGCCGGGATCAGCACATCGCGGTGGATCGTCATGACAGTGTCCTCTCGAGTCGTCTTAGCTGCGGCCGGAAGGCCTCGACCAGGTAGACACCGCCCAGCCCGGAAACCTAACAACCAGCCCCGCCGTCCCCCATCCGCGACTCTGGTCGGTGCGGCACCACGCGCACCAACCGGTACACCGACAGCCCGCCCGACGCGTCCAGATGGGTCATGGTTGTTCTTCATTCACCGACCGGTCCCATCGACGACGGATATCTGGAGACTGGCGACGGCAACCCCATCTATTCCGAGCAGCTGGGCAGCCACGAGCGAGAACAAGCAGCTGATCCTCGCTGCTTAACACCCACTGGCCTCACCGAGCTTGACAAATTCCGCCTTGCTGAAATTTCAGTGGGCTGCCGACAGGACACAGAACTGGTTGCCCTCTGGGTCGGCTAGGACCGTCCACTTCGGCATGCGGCGGACCACGGTGGCGCCCGCGCTCAGGATGGTCTCCTCATCGCCAGGTTCGCAGGCGATGTCCAGATGGACCCGCCCCGGGGGAGTCAACGTGTCGTCAACCGGCGCGATCCATACTTCGGGCGTCCGGCCAGTCGGGTCACGGAGCAACACGGCCTCACCTGGTGCCAAGGAGCGGGAGTCGACTTTCGCCTTGTCTTCGTCCACCATCGGCAGCCCGGTGGCCACGCTCCAGAACGGCGCCAACCGGTACGGATCCCTGCAGTGGACGACGATCGAAGCTATCCGCGGCATCCCCAAAATCTATCAGCGGCAACCAGATCGCGGGACAGCCGAATCGCGCAGCTTGTTCTTTACAGTAAAGCGAACTTATGACCCTCTCACGATCTGTAGCGATCTGATCGCAGCATGAGCGGTGCGCCTCAAGGCGCCCTGTTGTATCCCCAGCGCAGCTGGGAGGAACTCGGAGGGAGGTTCCTGGGTCTGATGGCTTACCAAAAGTGCGAAAAGGATCTTGGGGACCAGAGCATGCCAGGAAAGCGGTGGCGTGCCCAGGCGTACGGGCGCGGGGTGCTGCGGGACCCGCGGAATACGATGAGAGCTGAATTGCCCGAAGTCAAATCTCCAGCGATGCAAGCCGCCATCCACCGGAAAGACGTCTGAACCGGTGCCGTGCCCTGCGCTGGTATCGCGCTCATGCCGGCGCAACCTTTCGGGCACAGGGCGATGCCCAGTGAGGGCATTCAAGGAGATAGGTTGGCCACCTACGTTCCGCTCGACACGTACAACAGGGACGAACGAGGGATTCGCCTACGGGACGCGAGTCCTATGGCGACGGAGGTCTGGTAGTAGTCGCCGGGGTGAGGTCCGGCCAGGGAGTCCGGGAGCTGGACCCGTACCTGCGCACCGTGTTGCCGCCATGGCGTCGCGACGACGAGGGTCAGCGGAGCAACACCGCGCGAGGGCTGGTGGTGCAGTGGGAGTCGTACGGCCCGGCGGCCGACCTCTGCTGGGCGTTCGCCCGGGCCGAGGGGGCCGGGGGCGGTTCGTGGCCGGAGATGTTCGCCGCCCTGCCCCGGGATTTCCCCGAGCTCGCTGAGATCGTGGCCCCGCCGCCACCACCGCCGCCTCCGGAACGGGACGCCGTGCGCCGCAAGCGCGAGGCCCAGGAACATCAGGAGCAACAGTGGCGGCTGGCCGACCTGAAACGCACATGGGGCGGCCGGATCCCATCGAATCCGCGGCTGCTGGAGCCCAAGGTCTCGGCGCGAACGCTCGGTCTGGTTCCGTACGACCGGGATCTGATCGACCTGGTCGCCGACGCTGAGCCAGCGGACCAGCGAAGGATGGCCGTCTGGGCCGCCCGCTACTGCTGTACCCGATCCGGCCTGATCGCGCGCGACTGGGCCGAGGCCGGCCTGGATGCCCTCGAGAACGGTGATCCGCCGCCGCCGTGGTTCGCCGACCACGACGCCGCGTTCGCCCGCCTGTTCGACGTCCCCCGGGAGAGCATCACCCACACGGTCAGCTTCTCGATCGGCGATGCCGAGCCGACGCCGCGGATCGATCCGGAGATCCTGGCGATACACACGGTGGTGATGGCCCGCGACGCCGACCCGCTGATCGCGGCGATGGACACCGTCCGCAACGCCGTGGCACTCGACCCCGACTCCGCCCCGTTGCCTTCCGCGCCGCGTTCGGTCGGCCATAACCGGCACCCCGTTCAGAAAGGGCAAGATGACAGGGCCTCGGCAATTGGCGTCCGTCTTTCAGCAGGCGGCCTCGCCGCCGGTTGGACCGGTTGCTGGTGCTGGCGCGTTTGGAATGAATCCACCGTGCCGGGTTCCGGCACCGCGCGGGCCTACCACCCGGATGTCCGAGGACTTCACCGCCGTTTACCGGAAGGCCGGCACCTCCACGACAGTCGCTAGGCCCGCCCATCGCCCTGCGCAAGCCGAGTTGCCGAGGCGACCATTACGGATCGTAGCGAGCGAAATGCGGCAGATCAGGGAGCCGCCGAGACTTCTATTGCAAGAATTCCTCGAAATGCTTGGCTACAAGATCAGCCATGGCTTGGGCGCTACTGGAGCCGTCGACCTCGATGACCCGGATGTTCAGCCGTCTGGCGTTGCGGACTGCGTCCTCGGCGATCAGCCGGTCACGTGCGATTCGATTGCGCTGAGCAAGTTCGGGATCGCTGACGTTGAACCGAGTTGCGTCAGCGCGTCGTAGGCGACGGACCTGGTGCTGCCGGAAGTCTTCGGTGGGCACCATGACGACCATGCGCCGCGGAGACGAGATCAGCGGGGCGACGAGTTCAGGACGAAGTCCCCAGCCATCGGCGATGATCGGACGCGGTGATGCGAGGGCGCGGAGGTCGTCGAGCGCGTACTCAAAGCGC
>NZ_JOJL01000066.1 GCF_000721705.1 Actinoplanes subtropicus | reverse complement strand
GGGCCGCAGCCTGCGTCAGGAGTGCACCGACCGGCTGTTGATCTACCAGGAACGGCACGCCCTCGCGGTGGTCGGCGAGTACGTGAACCACTTCAACGACCACCGCCCGCATCAAGCCCGGCAACAGCTACCGCCGAACCACGACCCGGCCGTCGTGATCGCGATGGACGCCCCGGTACGACGCCGGCAACGCCTCGGCGGTGTGATCAACGAGTACCACCGCGCAGCCTGATGAGATCTTCAAAGTGCCAGCTCACGGGCACGCACGGAGTTTCGGCACGGCCCGCGTTCGCCGAGTCGTGGGCAGGACTGCTCGAGGCGCCGCCGGTTGGCGTCGCGGCACCCGCACCGCTTGAAGATCACACCCGGACCCGACATCACGCACACCCGCTTTGCTGTTCACCGACTTTGTTTCACGGTGAGTCTGCGGGGCCGACGTGGCAGTCACTCTGCGGGGTGATGCCCGTGGGATGTCCTTCGCGTGGCTAGTTGTGATGCGCGGTCATGCAGTGGATGGAGGTGGTGGCCCGGTCGTGCCTCGCACGACCAGCGTGGGCGGGACCACGGTCTCGCGGGCGAGTGACGGGCCATCGGCGTCAAGTCGGCTGAGCGCGTGGTCGACGGCGAGGCGGGCCATGACCTTGGCGTCTTGGCGCACGGTGGTGAGATCGACGTGCGAGAACGCGGCGATGTGGGCGTCGTCGAACCCGATGACGGAGACGTTGTCCGGAACGTGCAGTCGTGCCCGGAAAAGAGCGTCGAGCACACCCGTCGCGCAGCGGTCGTTGAAGGCCAAGATGCCGGTCGACGGGGGCAGGGTGGTCAGTAGTTGCCTGGTCGCCCGGGCCCCGTCGTCGTCGGTGAGCCCGCCGTGGACGATCCGCTCGAATTCGGCGAGGCCGTGTCGGCGCATGGCGTCGCGGTAGCCCTTGCGGCGCTGCGCGGCGCCCGGGGCGGTGCCGCCGTCGACGTGCGCGATCCTGGTGTGCCCCAGTTCTACCAGGTGGTCGACGGCGAGCTGGATGCCTCGTACGTCCGCGGTGCGCACGACATCCAGTGTGGGATCGGCGACGCCGCGGGCCACCACGGTGACGGGTAGCCGCTCGGCGAGCTCGAGCAGCTGCCGCTTGGGCGTCTGCGGGCCGAGCAGGATGAGCGCCTCGCACCGCTCGGCCAGCAGGGTCTCGATTGCGCGTGCCTCGGCCCGGGTGCCGGTGATGGCGCTGAGGACGACCTCGTAGCCGGCGGTGTCGGCGGCCGAGTAGATGCCCTCGACCAGGTCGGAGTGGAAGGGCTGCTGGACGGCGAACGTCACGCCGAGCAGGTTCGTCCGCTCCTGGCGCAGGACCCTGGCCCGGGCATCCGGGACGTAGCCGAGCTCGCGGGCCACCTGGAGCACACGCTCCCGGTTGGCGGGGCTCGCTCCTGGCCGCCCCCGCATCACCAGCGACACCAGCATCGTGGAGACACCGGCCCGCTCCGCAACATCGGCAAGCGTCACCCGTCGCGGCTCGCGCGGCCGCCGCCGAGATGGGTTCGCTGTCACGGGCTCTCTCCGGGAAGTCGCGGAAATGCTACAGCAACGAGTCCGACACGAAGTTGATGTCGGGTCTTGACGTCTCACGGCCGAGCCATCATAGTTCACTCAGCTTTTAGCGTTAAAGGTCAAGCGGCAGGCGGTGTGACTCTGGTCACTAGCCAGCTGCCGACCGCGTACGCCCGCCGCCGCGGTGCTCCCGCTGCCACAAGCAGCGCCACCAGTGGGTCCCTGCCCCCATCGCATCCCGTGCCTCTTCCACCCACGCCCGCCGGTCGTCGCGGGCCCGCATGCCTTTGTCCCGCCGGAATACGGCGATCAGTGCCTGGTCTGCATAGCAGCGGGCAGAAAGGGAACGATCATGAACAAGAGGTTGAGGCACGCCGCGCTGGCAGCGGTGCTCGTGTTGCCCCTGGCCGCCTGCACGTCGACCAGCGACTCGTCCACGCCGGCGGCGAGCGCCGCCCCCGCCGCCGGGGGCTCCGGCTACCCGTACAAGTTCGCCGTGGTCACACACGGCAGCGCCGGCGACGCGTTCTGGTCAGTGGTCAAGGCCGGCGCGGTCAAGGGCGGCCAGGACGAGGGCGTCACCGTCGACTACCAGAGCGACGGCGACCCCACCAAGCAGGCACAGCTGATCGACGCGGCGGTGAACCAGAAGGTCGACGGGCTGGTCGTCTCGATGGCCAACCCGGACGCGCTGAAGGCCTCGATCCAGAAGGCGGTCGCGGCCGGGATCCCGGTCATCACCATCAACGCCGGGCTGGCCCAGTCCAAGGAGTTCGGCGCGCTCGTGCACGTGGGGCAGGACGAGACGGTTGCCGGGCAGGCCGCGGGCGAGAGGCTGAAGGACGCCGGCGTCAAGCACCTGCTCTGCGTCATCCAGGAGGCCGGCAACGTCGCCCTCGAGACGCGGTGCAGCTCGGCCAAGGCGGGCCTGGGCGGCACCACCGACAATCTGCAGGTCGACAACAACAACCCGACCGCCGCTCAGGCGACCATCAAGGCGAAGCTGCAGGCCGACAAGAGCATCGACGGGGTCCTGACCCTCGGCGGTCAGATGGCCGTGATCGCCTCGCAGGCGATCGCCGACGCAGGCTCCTCGGCGAAGCTCGCGACGTTCGACCTGAACTCCGACGTGACGTCCCTGCTCACCAGCGGGAAAGCGCTGTTCGCGGTCGACCAGCAGCCGTTCGCCCAGGGCTACATGCCGATCGTCCTGCTCACCCTCTACAAGTCCAACCTCAACCTCATCGGCGGCGGGCAGCCGGTCCTGACCGGCCCGAGCTTCGTGACGCCCGACAACGCGGCCCAGGTCGCCAAGCTCGCGGAATCCGGCACTCGCTGACCAGCGACCGTGTGGGGCCGGCCGGCCCCACCCGGCACCGCCCACTCACCGTTGGAGGCACCCACGATGGTGGCCACGACAGCCGGAGCCGACGAGCGGATCGCCCGCCTCGGGCTGCTGCGCCGGCTCCTGCTCAAACCCGAACTGGGGGCACTGATCGGCGCCGTCCTGATCTTCGTCTTCTTCTCGTCGCTCAGCGACGTCTTCTGGTCGTTCAGCGGCGTCGCAAACTGGCTCGACCTCGCCTCGAACCCGATCGGCATCATGGCCGTCGCCGTGGCGCTGCTGATGATCGGCGGCCACTTCGACCTGTCCGCCGGCACGATGGTCGGCACCGCCGGCCTGGCGACCGCCATCCTCACCCAGAACGCCCACACCGTCATCTGGGTGGCGATGCTCGAATCGCTGATCCTGTGCCTGGCCATCGGGTTCCTCAACGGGTTCCTGGTGGTCCGCACCGGCCTGCCGAGCTTCATCATCACGCTCAGCACGTTCCTCGGCCTGCAGGGCCTGAACGTCGGCCTCACCAAGCTCATCACGAACACCGTGCAGGTCCAAGGCATCGACAAGGAGCCGTACGTCTCCGGGCCGCACGCGCTGCTGGCCAGCAACATCACCATCGCCGGCCAGCCCATCCCGATCGCGGTCTTCTGGTGGCTGCTGTTCACGGCCGTCGGGTCCTGGGTGCTGTTCCAGACCCGTTTCGGTAACTGGATCTTCGCGATCGGCGGCGACAAGAACGCCAGCCGCAATGTCGGAGTCCCCGCCGCGCGGACTACCATCATCCTGTTCATGACCGTGTCGTTCGCGGCCTGGTTCGCCGGCAACACCATCGTGCTGCGGTTCAACTCGATCCAGGCCGTCGCGGGCGTCGGGCAGGAGCTGGTCTTCATCGTCGCCGCGGTCATCGGCGGGTGCCTGCTCACGGGCGGATTCGGTTCCGTGGTGGGAGCCTCGATCGGCGCGCTCATCTTCGGCATGACCTCGGCCGGGATCGTCTACGCCAACTGGGACTCGGACTGGTTCCGGTTCTTCCTCGGCGGAATGCTCCTGGTCGCCGTCCTGGCCAACCAGTTCGTCCGCGGCCTCGGCGCCCGCAGGAGATCGCTATGACCGACCCGATCCTAAAGTTGCGCGGTGTGTCGAAGTTCTTCGGCAGCGTCATCTCCCTCAAGAACATCTCGACCAGCGTGCGGGCCGGCGAGGTCACCTGCGTGCTCGGCGACAACGGCGCGGGCAAGTCCACGCTGATCAAGATCCTGTCCGGCGTGCACCAGCCCGACGAGGGCCAACTGCTCCTGGACGGCGCGCCGGCGACGTTCGCCAACCCGCGGCAGGCGCTCGACGCCGGCATCGCCACGGTCTTCCAGGATCTCGCGATGATCCCCCTGATGTCGGTGTGGCGGAACTTCTTCCTCGGCTCCGAACCGCGCAAGGGCTGGGCCCAGCTCCGCCGGATCGACCGGGCCGAAGCCCGCGCGATCGCCCGGCGCGAACTGCGCGACATGGGCATCGACATCCGCGATCCCGACCAGACCGTCGGCACCCTGTCCGGCGGCGAGCGGCAGTCCGTCGCGATCGCTCGCGCCGTCCACTTCGGCGCCCGCCTGCTCATCCTCGACGAGCCCACCTCCGCCCTCGGCGTCAAGCAGGCCGGGGTCGTCCTGAGATACATCGCCCAGGCCCGCGACCGAGGCCTCGGGGTCATCTTCATCACCCACAACCCGCACCACGCCTACCCCGTCGGCGACCGTTTCCTGCTGCTCAATCGTGGCCACTCGATGGGCGACTACGCCAAGGCCGACATCAGTCGCGACGCCATGACGGCCCTCATGGCCGGCGGCGCCGAGCTCGAGGAACTCACCCACGAACTCGAACGCAGCGGTCCCGCCGAAAGCTCGATCGCCCGGGCCATCGCCGAGGACGTCGCTGCCCTCGGCATCCACGAAAACACCCCCACCAGCACCACGAGCGAGGAGTCATGACCGCTACCACCTCCGCCCCGACCCGGGTCGCCCTCATCGGCGCGGGACGCATGGGCAGCTTCCATGCGGAAAGCCTCGCCCGCCGGATCCCCGACGCCGAACTGGCCGTCATCGCCGACCCCGCCGACGGCGCCGCCCAGCGCCTTGCGGCAACGGTGGGCTGTCCGAGATGGACCGGCGACCCCGCGGAGGCGATCGTCGATCCCTCGATCGACGCGGTCGTCATCGTCGCCCCGGCGCGGACCCATGCCGCACTCGTGGTCGCCGCGGCCCAGGCCGGCAAGGCCGTCTTCTGCGAGAAGCCGATGGCGCTCACCCTCGACGAGGCCGACCGGGCGATCGTCGCCGCCAAGGACGCCGGCGTCGCGCTGCAGGTCGGATTCAACAGACGGTTCGCCGCTGACTTCCGGGCCGCCCACCAGGTCGTGACGGCCGGCGGAATCGGCACACCGCAGCTGCTGCGTTCGGTCACCCGGGACCCCGGCCTGGCCAATCCCGAGCGTGTCCCACCGTGGACGATCTACCGGGAGACCCTCATCCACGACTTCGACGCTCTGCTGTGGCTCAACCCCGGCGCGCGCCCGGTCGACGTGTACGCGGTGGCCGACGCCCTGGTCGCGCCCGCCTACAAGGCGTCGGGCCTGCTCGACACGTCGGTCGTCGTGATCCGTTTCGACAACGGCGCCATCGCCACCGCCGAGGCCAACTTCTCCGCCGCATACGGGTACGACGTCCGCGGCGAGGTCTTCGGCTCGGCCGGCATGGTCACCGCAGGCGCCCACGCGCAGACGTCGATGCGGCACTACACCGCCAGCGGGATCCGACAACAGACCGTACGAGGAGACGCCGCCCTGTTCCACGACGCCTACACCGCGGAAATGGCCGCCTTCATCGGAGCTGCCCGCAACGACACGACGCCAGAGGTCACCGGGCATGACGCACGGGCGGCCCTGGTTCTCGCCCTGGCAGCGATCGAGTCTGTCAAGGCCGGCCGGCCCGTCCCGATCAGCGAGGTCGACGCGTGACCGGGTTCACCCTCGCCGCTTCCTCCGAGATGCTCTTCCTCGACCTGCCTCACCTGGACCGGGTGCGGCGCCTCCACGAGCTCGGGTTCGCCGTCGAGATCTGGGACTGGACCACCAAGGACATCGACGCGCTCGCGGCCACCGGCGCCACCTTCACCTCCATGACCGGATACATCACCGGCCGGCTCGCCGACCCCGACGGCGCCGACGAACTGCTGCGAACCGTCGGGCAATCCATCCCGGTTGCGCACAAACTCGGCAGTCCCGTGCTCAACCTGCATGGCACCGGCCTGGACAACCGCGGCCTGCCCGCCGTCCCGTCATACCAGGTGACCGGCGCCGAGTGGCTCAAGGCCGGCGAAACCCTGCACCGGATCGCCGAACTCGGCCGCCGCGAAGGCGTCACCTTCGTCCTGGAAAACCTCAACGTCGACGTCGACCACCCGCACACACCCTTCGCCCGGGCGGCGGACGTGCTCACCCTCGTCGAAACCGTCGACAGCCCGCATCTACGGATGATGTTCGACGTCTACCACGCCCAGATCGGCGAGGGAAACCTGATCCAGCTGCTACGCCGGGCCGGCCACCTCATCGGCGAGGTCCAGGTCGCCGACGTCCCCGGCCGCTGCGAACCCGGCACCGGTGAGATCAACTACCCGGCGATCGCCCGGACCCTCACCGAGATGGGCTACCACGGCACCGTCGGCCTCGAAGGCTGGGCCGCCGGCGACCCCGTCGTCGCGCTGGAACGATTCCGGAGAACATTCACCATCCCCGCGTTGGCGGAGGATCCTGGCGCCTCCCACTGACGTCCGGTTCAGGCCTACCAGCATGGGGCGCCGCCACCGCCGCGTCGACCACGTCGCCGGTGCTGACAGTAAGGGACGTCGGGGATGCGGGCGCCGAGGATGAACGACAGTCCGGCGTCCTCGATCGCTCTGGTTCGCCGCCGAGATCATGCCCGCGTCGGCCACCACCGTCACGTCCGGTAGGCGGTGCGCTGCCATGAACGCCCGGATCGTTGGGAGCATTGTGGTCGTCTCGGCCTTGTTGCCCTCGAACGCCTCAACCATCAGCGGGAACCCGGACGCATCGGTCAGCAGACCGATGGTGATCTGCGGCTCCAGACGGCAGTCCTTGGAAAACCCCAGCTCGCGGCACCCGTCGCCGGCATCGGTCTCGAATTACAGCGTCGATACGTCGTAGAGCACCAGCGACGCCGGGCCCAGCCCGGCCTGCGTGGCACACGCCGCAGCCAGCCGCTGCCGCCATGTCGGGTCGGCGAACATCGACAGCCGCCGTTTGGCGGTGGCGTACGACGGTGGGTTCACACCCGCTTCCTCAAGGACTCGCAGGCTGTCGAGCTTGCTGCGGCCACATCACCGGCTCCTGATCGATGGCGGGGCAGCTCAAGGTCGTCTGAACCCGCCTCCGGGGCGGGCCGGGATCATCGATCGGTTTGTTCGCTGATCGTAATATTACGCACGTAAGGCTATAGTTGCGGGTGAGCGCCGTAAGGCCCTTGGCGAGCGATTGGAGGTGCCCGGTGGCGCGTTACGACAAGGAGCACAAGCGGGCGACGCGGCAGCGGATCATCAAGGTGGCCGGTCATCGGTTCAAGCAGGACGGTATCGATGGTTCCGGCGTCGCCACCTTGATGGCGGACGCGGGATTGACCAACGGCGCGTTCTACGCCCATTTCGCGTCCAAGGACGACCTGGTCGCCAACGTGGTCGCCGACCAGTTGGGCTCCCAGGCCGAGAGTTTCAGCGCGTTGCCACCCGGCCGGGCGGGACTGGAAGAGTTCCTGCGCGAGTATCTGTCGCCGCAGCACCGGGACAACCCCGCCGACGGATGCCCGTCCGCCGCGCTGCTCGACGAGATCGGGCGCTGCCCGACCGCAGCCAAGGATGCCTACACCGACGGTGCGCGGGTCATCGTCGACGAGATCGCCGGCCGCCTGGCTCCTGACGATCCGCAATCCGCGCGGGCGAAGGCGCTCGGGCTGTACACGATGGCGGTCGGCACACTGCAGCTGTCCCGCTCCCTGTCCGACCCGAAGTTCGCCGACGAGGTCCTCGAATTGGGTATGCAGAACGCCCAGGAGTTCCTTCGCTGAGCATGGCGCCGCAGCAGCCCGGATGCCGTCCGGGCGGCCCCCACGACCGTCGGTTCGACAGCATTAGGGGCCGCCTCTTGTCGACGAACTGCGCGTGAAACGGGAAGATCCCGCCGTGCCCCGCGTCGGGTAGATCAATCACCAGATCGCTGTCCGGCAGCCGTCGTGCCCGGTCGAGCGGGTTCCGGGTCGGCACCATCCGGTCGCTTTCGCCGTTGGCCACGAGTACGTCTGGCCGATGACGGAGCCGTCCCGGCTGGGGACGGTCAACGGCAGTGCGGCTGCACCGGCGTCGTGGTCAGCGGGTGATCACGATCTTGCCGTTGGCCTTGCCCTGTTCGACGTAGGCGAGGGCGTCGAGGGTGTCGTCGAAATCGAAGGTGCGGTCGAGGACGGGGCGCAGGGTGCCGGCGTCGTAGAGTGCTGCCAGGGCCTTGAGCTGGGTGCCGTCGGCGTGCATGAAGAAGAACGAGTATCGGACGCCCAGTCGCTTCGCCCGGCGGCGGACTTTGCGGCTGAGCAGGGCCATGACCGGTTTGAGCAGCGGCTGGCCGAGCTGTGCGGCGAAGGCCGGGTCGGGTGGGCCGACCACGCTGATGGCGAGTCCGCCGGGCTTGAGGATCGTCAGTGATTTTTCGAGGCTGGCCGGGCCGAGGGAGTCGAGGACGACGTCGTAGCCGTGGAGGACGTCGGTGAACTCGGTGGTGGTGTAGTCGATGGCTTCGTCGGCGCCGAGGTCTCGGACTTTGTCGAGGTCGCGGGTGTGGGCGGTGGTGGCGACGTACGCGCCGAGATGTTTGGCGAACTGGATGACGGTCGAGCCGAGGCCGCCCGCACCGGCGTGCACGAGCACCTTCTGCCCGGGGCGTACGTCGGCGAGGTCGACGAGGCTCTGCCAAGCGGCGAGCGCCACCAGCGGTACGGCGGCGGCCTCGGCGAAGGAGAGCGAGGCGGGCTTGATGGCCACGTCGTCGGCGTCGATCGCGATCGATTCGGCGAAGGTGCCGGTCCGCAGGTCGCGTGGTCGTGCGTAGATCTCGTCGCCGGCCTTGAATTCGTGCACGTCGGCGCCGACTCGGGTGATGATTCCGGCGACGTCGTGGCCCAGGGTGAACGGGCGCTGGTACTTCAGGAGTTGCTTGAACTCGCCGTTGCGCACCATCTTGTCGAGGGGGTTGACGCTGGCGGCCTTGACGTCGACCAGGACGTCACGAGGCCCTACCGGGGGTGTGGGGATGTCGGCCGCGCGGAGCCCGTCGGGTCCGTAGTGGGTGACGACGAAGGCCTTCATGGTGACTCCTGGTCGATCGGTGAGGTGGAGTGTGCAGGAGCGCTCGCGATGGTCATGGCGTTGGGCGGGCGGCTGGATCTGTACCCGGCCCGCGGCGTGTGCGCGGCGAATCGCCCCGGCGCCGGCCACCAGCGGGCCGATACCAGAGCCCGTCGACGTCGTCGTCCTGCCCGAGCCGGTGTCCGGCCGTCTCGATGATTCGCCGCCGGTCGCCTGGTGGTGCTGCGCCCCCGTACCGTGGCATTCGCGCGGCCGGTCACGCGGGGAATCAGATCTGCTGGTTGGCGACGCCGAGGTAGTCGCCCATGCGCAGTTCCACGTCGAGGCCCTTCTGTTCGGCGAGCTTTCCCATTTCCTGGGCGCGCGCGGCGAATGCGGGCGAGGTCAGCGACGTGGCGAATGCGGTGTATGCCGCGAGCAGTTCGGTCCGCGGCGGCAGCGTCGCCTGGTTGATCTGCGCCTTGGCGGCCTGCAGCGTGCCCTTGTCAAACGATGCCAGGCGTGACGCCATCGCGTCGACGAAACCGTCCAGGTCGGCGTCGGGTACGGCCCGGGTCACCCAGCCGGATTGGTGCGCCGTGTCGGCGTCGTAGTCGTCGGCGGACAGCACGACTTCCAGGGCCCGGTCGCGGCCGAGCAGGCGGGTCAGGCGTTGGGTGCCCCCGCCGCCGGGGAGGATGCCGATACCGACCTCCGGCTGGCCGAACACCGCCTGCTCGCGGCTGGCGTAGCGCAGATCGCACGCCAGGGCCAGCTCGTTACCCGCGCCGCGGGTCCGGCCGCGGATGGCGGCGATGCTGATGAACGGTGCCGTGGACAGCCGCTCGACAAGGTCGATCCAGGCGGGTGTGGCGTCCGCGTCCTGGGTCAGCAGTTCGCCGGCTTGGGCGAGATCGAAGTGGTTGATGAAGAAGCCGGGCGTGTCGCTGGTGAAGACGACGACCTGAACCCGCGGATCGTCGCTGAACTGGGTGATCACCTCGCGCAGCCGGTGGACGGTCTCCGGAACCATCAGGTTCACCGGCGGGTTCGCGAACGTGACAGTGCGGATCTTGGGTGTCGGTGCTTGCACGCTGATCGTGCTGGGCTGGGTCATCGCGGTCTCCTTGAGGTGTCGGGTCGGGGAAGGCCTTTTCCGGCCGGGGTGAGACGAGGCGGCGGCCTGCCAATCCGGCCCGTTCACCGAGCCGTATCGGCGGGCTGGGTCAGGCGGCGAGGAAGGTGGTCACGTCCGCGACGAAGGTCTTGGCGTGTTGGAACATCAGGGCGTGCCCGGCGTCGCCGTAGATGATCAAGGTGGCCGCGTCGAGGTACCGGATCGCCGCGTACGAGTTGTAGGCGGGCACCATCACGTCGTGCTGTCCGCAGATGTACAGCAGGGGGTGTTTGATGGCTTCCAGTTCCGCTCGCACCTGCTCCGGCGTGACTTGAAGGAGTTGGCTCACCGCGGTGAACATGCCCTGGGCGGTGGTCTCGGACACGGCCGGGCCGCCGGCGTTCAGGCGGGTCGAGATGTGGTCGAGGTGCCGTCGTCCGGCGGCGCGTCCGGTTTCGGTGTCGGGGTAGAACAGGTACAGCAGGTCGTCCGCGTTGCCGCCGCCCGGCTTTTGCATGATGGCCACGACCTTCTCGTTCATGGCCGGGGCCCCGGGCAGCCAGCCGTTCGGGCCGCTTCCCGCCACGACGAGCCGGCGCACCAGTTCCGGGCGGCGCAGGGCGATGCGCTGGGCCACGAAGCCGCCCATCGACCAGCCGAGCAAGTCGACCTGGGGCAGGCCGAGGGTCTCGATGAACTCGATGGCGCCGTCGGCGAATCCGTCCAGGGAGTCGCGGGGCTCACCGGTGGAGTAGCCGGTCCCGACGGTGTCGAAGAGGATCACGTCGTGGTCAGCGGCGAGTAGGTCCAGGAACTCCGGGTCCCACCAGTCGATGGTGGCCCGGAATCGGTTCAGCAGCACCACCGGTGTCCCGCCCGGCCGGCCGATACGCCGGTAGGTGAACGTGGCGGAAGGGCCCTCCACCGACAGGTTCTCGGCTTTGTCAGCCAGAAAAGTACTCATGACGCTGTCCTTTTCGGTTGTTGGGATGACGGGTGAGGTCCGCCGTTCAGGCGCCGAGGTGCCGGCGCAGCCACTGGCCCATCTGCCCGATTGCCTGGTCGACTTCGGGTACGCGGTCGGCTGCGAGGATGAACGAGTGCTGTCCCTGGGGCATCGGGTGGACCTCGGAGGTGACCTTGAATTCGGTGAGGCGTTGGGCAAGTTCGGCGCCGTCGCCGGCGAGGGTTTCGTACTCGCCGTAGTGCACGACGGTGGGTGGCAGGCCGGTCAGGTCGGCGTTGACGAGGCTGATCCGCGGGTCGGCGAAGTCCAGGGCCGGGTCCTGCAGCCAGGCTCCCCGGAAGAGTTCGAGGGTGGTGCGGCTGAGCATCTTGTCGTGTTCGGCGTTCTCGTCGACCTTGGGGTTGGCGATGGTGAGATCGGTCCACGGGGAGATGCTGACGATCGCGCCGGGGGTGGGTTCACCGTTGGCGAGCAGCCGTAGCGGCAGCATGATCGCGAGGGTGCCGCCGATGGAGTGGCCGGTGCTGCCGATGTGCTGCGGCTGGTAGCCCTGTGCCAGCAGCCACCGGTAGGCGGTCTCGGCGTCGTCGAGTTGTGCCGGGTAGGGGTGTTCGGGGGCCAAGCGGAAATCCACGACCAGCGAGCGGATCCCGGCGGCCTTCGCGATGTGCCCGGCGGCCTTGCGGTCCGAATGCATCGACGCGGTGACCGAGCCGCCGAAGTGGAAGTGCAGCAGCGCCCGGTCGGGGTCGGCGCCGGCGGGGATGCACCAGAGGGCGGGGACGCCGCCGGCGTCGACCTCGGCGTAGGTGACGCCCTCCGGCTCGGTTGACGCCAGGTGGTGCGTTTCGACGATGTCGCGGACGATGCCCAGGTCCAGGCCGGGCGTGGACGATTTGGCGCGCACGCTTTCCAGGAACTGCGCGAACTGCTGCGCCTGGGGACTGATTTCCACGATGACACTCCTGTCTGTGCTCGGGCACGCTCGTCGCGCCCAGCCGGTTCGGTGATGCAACAAGGTGCTTGGTCTGCCGTACAGCCGTGTTCGCCGGCTCGACGGTCAGCGTCGGCTCGGCATCCGGTTGAGGTTGCGGACGCTGCTGTCGAAGGTCCGGGCCGGCGCGATGTGGCGCAGCACGCTGATGCCCGTGGACGCACCCGTCACGAGTGCCACCAGCCGTGTCGCTGTCATCGTCGGTTCCCCGGTCGTTTGTATTACGCTCATACGACCATAGGGCGGGAGGAGGCGTCGGGCAATAGGTTGGAAGAAATTAAATTACGGCCGTACGCTCAATGTGGGCCCGGAGGCGGCGACCAGCCGTCGGCCGGACGAGTGAAGGAGCGTGCGGGGTGCGGTACGGCAGGGAGCGCAAGCAGGAGACGCGGCGGCGCATCATCGAGGCGGCTGGGCGCCGATTCAAGGCCGACGGCATCGACGGCTCGGGGATCGCCGCGCTCATGGCTGACGCGGGCCTGACCAACGGCGCCTTCTATGCCCACTTCGACTCCAAGGACGACCTGGTCGCCACCGCGGTCGCCGACCAGCTCCGCGAGCAGTGCGAGGCCCTCGGCGCGGCGGCGCCCGGCCATGCCGGGGTCGAGCAGATCCTGCGTACCTATCTCTCGGTCCAGCACCGCGACAGCCCCGAGCACGGCTGCCCGTCGGCCGCGCTGCTCGACGAGATCGCCCGTTGCGCGGACGCGACCAAACGGGCGTACACCGACGGTGTCCTCACCGTCATCGACGACGTCGCCGCCCGGGTGGCGCCCCAAGACCCGCGATCGGCACGGGTGCAGGCGTTCAGCATCTACGCTCTGATGGTGGGTACGCTGCAACTCTCCCGCGCCCTGGCCGATCGGCACCTCGCGGACGTCGTCCTCGAGCAGGGCATCCAGAGCGCCCTCACACTGCTCGGCACCGAAGGCCGGCGACAGGACGCCGGTTGAGCAGAAGCGTCAGCGTCTCACGCGCAGCGCCGGAGCCCCCATCCTGGACGCGTTCCTCGCGCTGATGCGCGGCGAGAACCACGGCACGATGATCGTCAAACTCTGAACCGACAGCAGGCAGCAGAGCGCGAGGCGGGAGTGGGCGACATGGCACAGCTGCTCGCGGGGTTCGCACCAGTCGAGGTGGACGTCGACGGGATCCGCATCACCGGCCGCACAGCCGGCACCGGACCACCGGTCCTGCTGCTGCACGGCTATCCGCAGACGCACGTGATGTGGCATCAGGTCGCCCCGATCCTGGCCGAGCGCCACACCGTCGTGCTGGCGGACCTGCGCGGCTATGGCGGATCCACGAAACCGGCTGCGGGAACCGACCATGCCGAGTACAGCAAACGAACGATGGCCGCGGACCAGGTCGCGGTGATGGCGAGTCTCGGTTTCGACCGCTTCGCCGCGGTCGGACACGACCGTGGCGCAAGGGTCGTGCACCGGATGTGCCTCGACCACCCCGATCGGGTCAGCCGTGCCGCCGTCCTGGACATCGTGCCCACCCGGCACGTCTTCGCCACCGCGGACACAGCCCTCGCGATGGCCTACGAACATTGGTTCTTCCTGGCCCAGCCGCCCGGCTTCCCGGAGCACCTCATCGCCGGCGACCCCGAGTTCTACCTCCGGGCAAAGCTGGCCGCCTGGTCCGCCGGCGGCCACCCATTCGACGAGACCGCCGTCGAGCAGTACGTCACGCACTTCCGCGACCCCGCCGCCATCGCGGCGAGCTGCGAGGACTACCGCGCGGCGGCCACCATCGACCTGGAGCACGACGACGCCGGCTACACCCGCGGCGACCGGATCACCTGCCCGCTGCTCGTGACGTGGGGCACCGCGGGATTCGTCGGCCGGCACTACGACGTCGCCGCCGTCTGGCAGTCCTACGCCACCGACGTGTCCACGACCGCCATCGCCTCCGCCGGACATTTCCTCGCCGAGGAAGCGCCCGCCGCCACAGCCGCCGCCCTGTCGCAGTTCCTCCGGTAGCCGTCTCTCGCCGACTTCGTCAGCCAGCCTGCCATCGAGTGTGTTCAGCTGCGCGACGGTGTGGCGCCCGAGGCCGGCGGGGACGTCGAAGGCCGCCACGGTGAGGATCTCGCATTTCGGCGCGCTCGCCCAGCCCGTTGGGAGAGGCCAGGCCCTTCCTCGGATGGGCTGTCGCTCCCGCGTCGCACCGTCGTTCGGGCACGGGGGCGGCTCGAAAGGGCCGTCCTTGCGGTAGCGCTCGACGAGGAAACCCTCGTATGTCTGCTAGCTGCATTTGATGAGCTCCGGGGCTTGCGCAGCAATTATATTACGGTCATACTTTGATCACGCGCTGGGCGCGTCACCTCGCTCCATCGCACTGGGTCCGCCTCGCTCGAGAGTTCATCAGACAAGGAGATAGTCATGGACAACAGTCAGGAAGCACGTCACGGTGTGGTGACGTCATACAAGTCCGCGCCGACCCGCACGATCTCCGCCGGTGGCGTCGAGTTCGCCTACCGCGAGCTCGGCCCGAAGACCGGCGTCCCGCTGGTGCTGGTCACCCATCTGGCCGCGGTGCTGGACAACTGGGACCCCCGGGTCGTCGACGGCCTCGCCACCAAACACCACGTCATCGCGTTCGACAACCGGGGCGTCGGCGCCTCCACCGGCACCACCCCGAAGACCATCCAGGCGATGGCGGCCGACGCTCTCACCTTCATCCACGCGCTCGGCCTGACCCAGGTCGACCTGCTCGGCTTCTCCATGGGCGGCATGATCGCCCAGGTGATGGTGCAGAGCGACCCTCAGCTCTTCCGCAAACTGATCCTCGCCGGCACCGGCCCGGCCGGCGGCGAGGGCATCAAGAACGTCACCAAACTTTCGCACCTCGACACCGTCCGGGCGCTACTCACCTTCCAGGACCCGAAACAGTTCCTCTTCTTCACCCGGACCCCGAACGGCCGCCGGGCCGGCAAGGAGTTCCTGGCCCGGCTGAAGGAACGCACCGAGAACCGCGACAAGCCGATCAAGCTCAAGTCCTACTTCTCCCAGCTCGACGCCATCCACGCCTGGGGACTGGAACGCCCACACGACCTCTCCGTCATCCGTCAGCCCGTGCTCGTGGCCAACGGCGACACCGACCGGATGGTGCCCACCTCGAACTCACTCGACCTGGCCAGGCGCCTGCCGGACAGCGAGCTGGTGATCTACCCCGACGCCGGGCACGGCGGCATCTTCCAGTTCCACGCCCAGTTCGTCGCCAAGGCCCTCGACTTCCTCCAGCGATAGGGCCGCACGAGGTGGCCCCCTCGACGGCCACGGCCGAAGGGACAAACTTCAAATCCGCCTCCGGGTTCACTCCCTGCCTGAAGGTGTTGCTCCGCCGTCCGCTGAGCCACAGGACGTGCCCGAGGCGGAAGAGCATCGGACACACATGGGCCGGCGCCTCGGCCACTATCGGGGCCGCTGACATCGCGGTCCTTGTCTCGAAGCAAGGGCAAGACGATGGACGAAATTAAATTACAACCATACTCGCAACTTGGTCGGGTCGGCGGAAGACTTGGCCGGCCAACGGGGGAAGGATTGTCTACAGCCCAAGCGCAGTCCCTCGCGGGGGTGTCGCGATGCTGAGGCGACAGGTGTTCGCCGAGGAAATACTCCAGCCCTTCGCCGCCTGGCGCCAGCGCGGATGACGGCCGCGCCCGCCGGGTCGGCACCGTATCGGTCCTCCGTTCCCCGCCGGGGCGAGACAGCGGCAGAGCCGTTCGGTCACCGGTTCTGTGCCAGCGCTCCCCGGAAGGTGCGCCGGTAGGCGATCGGTGAGACGCCGATGGCCGCGTGCAGGTGCTCGCGCAGCGACGTGCCGCCGGCGAAGCCGACCTGGACGGCGATCTCGTCGACCGCCAGGTCGGTGGATTCCAGAAGGTGTTGTGCCCGGTCGATGCGTTGCTGGATGAGCCAGCGCCCCGGGCTTATGCCGACTTCTTCGTTGAAGCGGCGGGCGAAGGTGCGCAGGCTCATGCGGGAGTGCTCGGCGAGGTCGGTCAGGGTCAGTGGCAGGTGGAGGTTCTGCAGCGCCCACTGGCGTGCGGCGGATGTGTCGTTCGCCGTGGCATCGGGGACCGGGCGGACGATGTATTGCGCCTGGCCCCCGTCGCGCCACGGGGGGACGACGCACATGCGGGCCACATGGTTGGCGAGTTCGCTGCCGTGGTCCTTGCGGACCAGGTGCAGGCAGATATCGATGCCGGAGGCGGCGCCGGCCGAGGTCAGCACGTCACCCTCATCGACGAACAGCACGTTCGGGTCCAGGTCCACCTGCGGATACCACTCACGGAAGACGTCCGCGGCGGCCCAGTGCGTAGTGGCCCGCCGCCCGTCCAGCAGCCCCGCCGCGGCCAGCACGAACGCGCCGGTGCAAATCGACACTATCCGGGCGCCGGGGGACACGAACGCCAGGGCTTGCCCCACGTCGACCGGCGTTTGACGACTGAAGTCGGTGGTACCGAACGGCGGGATGACCACGGTGTCGGCGGTGCGCAACACCTCCGGCCCGTGGTCGACGGTGATCGAGAAGTCGGCGTTGGTGCGAACCGGGCGACCGTCGGCGGTGCAGGTCACCACCTCGTAGCGGCCATCGGCGACGCCGAAGACCCGCGTGGGGATGCCCAGGTCGAAGGGGTACACGCCGTGGGATGCGAGGACGACAACTCGATGCACGTCGCTCATGGCAGGATCCCGTCGAAAATTGGCGATCCTGCCATGGTAGCGGAAGCCCGCCGCGAGCACGATGATCACATGACGAAGCCGGAAACCATGCGGGCCATCAGCCAGGACACCTACGGACCCCCCGACGTGCTTCAGGAGACACTGATTCCCAAACCGGCGCCGGGACTGAGTGAGATCCTCGTCGCGGTCCACGCCGCCGGCGTCAACCCGACCGACTGGAAGAACCGCGCCCAGCCCATGACCGTCGCCCAGATGCCACTGGTGCTCGGCTGGGACGTCTCCGGCGTCGTCGAGGCCGTCGGCACGGGCGTCACCATTTTCAAACCCGGCGACGAGGTCTTCGGCATGCTGCCCTACCCGGGCGGAGTCGGCGCACATGCCGAATACGTGACCGCGCCCGCCCGCGCTTTCACGCATAAGCCCGCCGGCATCGACCACGTCCAGGCCGGCGCCCTGCCGCTGGCCGCGCTCACCGCCTACCAGGCACTGGTCGAGACCGCCGACGTCCAGCCGCGGCAGCGGGTCCTGATCCACGCTGCGGCCGGCGGCGTCGGTCACCTCGCCGTGCAGATCGCCAAATCCCGCGGCGCATACGTCATCGGCACCGCCAGCACCGCCAAACACGACTTCGTCCGCTCCCTGGGCGCCGACGAGGTGATCGACTACCACAGCGTCGACATCGCCCAGACCGTCACGGACATCGACGTGGTTCTCGACCCGGTCTCGTTCGACCCGGTCGGCCGCGCCCGCTCGCTGGCCGTGCTGCGCCCGGGCGGCACCCTCGTCTCAATCCTGCCCGTACCCGTCGACCCTGCCGAACTAGCGGCGATCGCCGAGCGCGGCATCCGCTACGAGTCGCTGCTGGTCGAGGCCGACCACGCCGGCATACAGGCCATCGCCGCCCTGGTCGAGACCGGCGCGCTGCGCGCGCACATCGAGGCCATCTTCCCCCTCGACCAGGCCGCCAAAGCCCACGCCCTCGGCGAAACCGGCCGCACCACCGGCAAAATCGTGCTCACCGTTGCCGAGGCAGGGAAGGCGCAGATCGCCGCCCAGGTCCTCAAAGCCGTGTTTACGGGAGGCGACACGGCCGTCATCGACCGGGTCGTACGGCCGGACTACATCCAGCACAACCCCCTCGCGCCCGACGGCCCCGAGGCCATGAAAGCCTTCGGTGCCGGAATGCAGCAGCAGTTCCCGGACGCCGTGCACCACGAAAAGCGGGCTTTCTCCGACGGTGACATGGTGCTCCTGCACTCCCACAGCGTCCTCGTCCCGGGCACCCCGGGAATGGCCGTGTTCGACATCTTCCGCTTCCAGGAGGGGAAGATCGCCGAGCACTGGGACGTCCTGCAAGAAGTCCCAGCGACCACGGCCAGCGGCAACGACATGTTCGCCACCCTCAGCGGTCCGCAGACCGAGGCGCCAGGACAGCGGTGGTACACCGCCTACAACAAGAAACTGGTCACAGCCTTCTTCGACCAGCTCATGGTGAACAAGGACCTGACCGCCATCGACACCTACATCGGCACCGAGTACCACCAGCACCACCCGGACACCCCCGACGGTGCGGCAGGCGCGAAAGCCGGCCTCGGCGCGTACTTCGCACAGTTCCCGCAGCTCAGCGTGGTGCCGAAGCGGGTCATCGCCGAGGGCGACCTGGTCGCCGTCCACAGCCACTACATCGACACACCGGGCGCGCCTGGCTGGGCGGTCCTCGAACTCTTCCGCGTCAGGGACGGAAAGATCGTCGAACACTGGTCCGCCGCGCAGGCCGTGCCGGAGAACTCCGCTAACGACAACACCATGTTCTGACGGCTGCGGGGGCCGTCACGGTCCGCCGGACGCCCGGCGCGGACCGGGCGGCTGCGCTGGAGCCGGTGTTGCGCAAGACCCCGCGGTGGGGAGCCATTCAGCTCGGGCGCATGAACAAGACGTTCCTGCGGATGAACCGCAGCGGCGTTACCTTCGTCGCCACCCTCAACGGTTCGGCTCTCGGTCTCGACGCCGCGCTCGCCTAGTACTGCAACCCGATGCCCGAGATCCTGCTCGGAGTCATGACGGGCGGTGGCGGCAGCCCCCGCCTGACCGCCTGATCGGCACCCACAAGGCCCTGGTCGCCCTCCTCGAGGGCACGCCGCTCACGCCCGCCCAGTCTCTCGCGAACGGGGCCGTCGACCATGTCGTCCCGCAGCACGAACTGCTCGCGAAAGCCACCGAACTCGGCCAATGAGGCCATGCACCGGCAATGGCTGCGACCCATGCCTGGCGACGGGCCTCGTTGGTGCACGCACCCAGACACAGACCAGCTTTCCGCGCTGTACAGCCCACGCTGAGTGGTCCTGCAAACCTTCAAGGAGAACGCGATGACCCAGTCCAGCACGATCAGCTTCGAACGACTGACCCCGCAGATCCGGAAGATCACGTTCGCGAACCCTCCGGTGAATCTGATGCTGCCGGAGACCGTCGCAACGCTGCGCGATCTCGTGGTGGAGATGACCGAGGACCCGCAGGTGCAGGTCGTCGTCTTCACCAGCAGCACCCCCGACTACTTCTTCAACCACTTCGACCTCACCCAGGCGGCCGGCTTCGTCCCGGCCGAGGGCTCGCTGCCGGCCACCGTTGATCTCGTCCTGCGGCTGTCGAAGGCGCCGTTCATCAGCATCGCCGCCATCCGCGGGCGGACTCGAGGCGGCGGCAACGAACTGGCGCTGGCCTGCGACCTGCGCTACGCCAGCCGCGAGCACGCGGTGTTCGGCCATCCCGAGGTCGGCGGTGGCCTGCTTCCCGGCGGCGGCGGCACCGAACGCCTCCCTCGGCTGATCGGCCGGGACCGGGCGTTGGAAGCCATCCTCAGCAGCGACGACTACGACGCCGATCTCGCCGAGCGCTACGGCTGGGTCACCCGCGCCATGCCCGACGCCGAACTGGACAGCTTCGTCGACGCCCTAGCGGCCCGCCTCGCCTCCTTCGACAAGACCGCACTGGCCGCCGCCAAGGCACAGGTCAACCGGGCATCTCTGCCGCCGGACGCCGACCTGGTCACGGCGTACGGAGAATTCCTGACCTCGCTCACCTGGCCGGGATTCCAGGACCGGGCGCCCGGCTTCGGCAAGCTCGTCGCCGACCTGGGCGCCGATGAGGTGGAGCTACACCTCGGCAAATACCTCGGCGCCGCGAACCAGCAGGCATAGCCCTCCTTTCCCCGCGATGACGCCAACTCGTGGACATTGATTAAATTACGAACATAATCCGACAACCTTGGTAGCAGAAGGGACGTCACCATGGCACCCACCAACCCGACCGAGATCGTCACGCACGCCAGGCTGAGCTCGGTCACCGTGCCCGGCCTGGACCGGCCGGCCGCGCTGATCACGCTCGACAACGGGTTCGACCACACCATTCCCAACACGTTCGGGCCCGGCGGGCTGGCCAGCCTGTCCGAGGCGATCGATGCCGCGCTGGCCGCCCAGCCGTCCTTCATCGCGGTCACCGGCAAGCCGCACATCTTCCTGGCCGGCGCCGACCTGGGCAGCTTCGCGACGATGATGACCAGTCGGGACCAGGTGTTGGAGATCGGCAGGATGGGCCAGACGGCCTTCGCCAAGCTGCGCGAGAGCAGCGTGCCGACCTTCGCCTTCGTCAACGGCGTGGCGGTGAGCGGTGGCCTGGAGGTCGCGATGCACTGCCATTACCGCACCCTGTCCAGCGACATCACCACGCTGGGCATGTTCGAGGTGGGCCTCAGCCTCGTCCCGTGCTGGGGCGGCTCGCAGCTGCTGCCGAACCTGATCGGGATCACCCCGGCGCTCCAGGTGATCGTGCAGAACCCGCTGATGCAGAACACGTTGCTCAATGGCCGGCAGGCCGCGGAGTTCGGCATCGGCGACATCCTGCTGGAGCCGGAGGACTTCCTGCAGCGCTCGCTGGAATGGGCCGCAGGAGTCGTCAACGGCACCATCACGGTCCGCCGGCCGGAGATCGACCGCTCCGCGACGTGGGACGCGGTGCTCGGCTCCGCCAAGGTGGAGCTGGACAAGAAGCTGCACGGTGCGATGCCGTCGGTCGACAAGGCGATGAAGCTGCTCGCACTCGCCAAGGACGGCGTCACGCAAGCCAATCTGGACGCCGAGATCGAGGCGCTGGCCGACCTTGCCTTCACCCCCGAGCTGGCCAGCTCGCTCTACGCCGTCGACCTGGTGCGGCGGCAAGCCAAACAGCCGACCGGCGCACCGGACCCGGCGCTGGCCCGCAAGGTGACCAAGGTCGGCATCATCGGCACCGACCCGATGGCGTCCCAGCTCGCTCTGCTGTTCACCCGCCGGCTGAAGGTCCCGGTGGTGCTCACCGACCCTGACTCCGAGCGGCTGGACAAGAGCGTCGGCGAGGTGCACAGCGAGATCGACAAGCAGGTCGCCAACGGCACGATGTCTACCGGCAGCGCGGCGGAACTGCGCAGCCTGGTGTCCGGATCGGTGGACAGGTCAGCGTTCTCCGACGCCGACCTGGTGATCGAGACGGTCTTCGACGACCTGTCGGTCAAGAAACAGGTATGGGCCGAGATCGAGAAGATCGTCACGCCGGAGTGCGTTCTGGTCACCACCACCTCGTCGCTGTCGGTGACCCAGATGGCCGCCGACCTCGAACACCCCGAGCGGGTGGTGGGCCTGCACTTCTTCGACCCGGTCACGATGACGCCGCTGCTGGAGATCGTACGGGCGGAGCACACCAACGACGCGACCCTCGCGACCGCGTTCGCGGTGGGCACCCAGCTCGAGAAGAGTTGCGTGCTGGTCAAGGACGCCCCGGCGTTCGTGGTGAACCGGGTGTTGGCCCGGCTCGTCGGCGAGATCTTCCGGGCCGTCGACGCCGGCACCGCGCCGGAGGTCGCCAACCGCGCGCTGGACCCGCTGGGCCTGCCGATGCGACCGTTCACATTGCTCGACCTGATCGGCCCGGCAGTCGCCGCGCACGTCGGCGGGGTGCTGCACGAGCAGTTCCCGGACCGGTTCGGCGTCAGCGACAACCTGTCGGTCATCGCGAGTTCCGGCAAGCCGCTGCTGATCGACGACGAGCTGAACCCCGAGGTCGTGGCGCTGTTGACGGTCGGAAACCAGCCGCTGACCGAGGAGCAGGTGCGGACCGACGTACTGGAGGCGCTGGCGCAGGAGATCCGGCTGATGCTGGACGAGGGTGTCGTGGCCGAAGCGGCCGACATCGACCTGTGCATGATCCTCGGCGCCGGCTGGCCCTTCCACCTGGGCGGCATCACCCCTTACCTTGATCACTCCGGAGTCGCCGAGCGAGTCACCACCCGCCGCTTCGGGAGCTAGCCCCAACGCCGCTCGGTTAGGGCGGGTGGCACGGGCGGCCCTTCGCGAAGTGATCATGTGTCAGGGGCGCGGGCGAGACTGCCGTGTCGTGCGCCCATGGCCGCATATCGACACGCCCGAGGGCAGGATGTGATCCATGCCCGCCATTCCCGAGTCCACCAAGATCTCTCTGGCGCAGCGGCTGCGCGAGCACGCCAAGCTGAAGCGGCCGCAGCTGGCCGCGGTGGATGTGCGTTACCGCGGCCAGTTCGCGTACGTCACCGGTGAACTCACCGACGGGGACCAGATGCCGCTGATGCGGCTACGGTACGGCGGGTCGGCGCACCGCTGGGGTACCGCGATCTACGTGGCCAGCAGCAACAGCTACGAGAGTCAGGTCTGGTTCAGCGGCACCACTGAAGAAGCCTTCGACTTCGTCTGCGACATCCACATCGGCACCATCACACCCTGACCCCACCCGTCACCCGTCAACCCCCGACGGACTTACGGCTCGGACCACTAAGTCACCTCATCCATCGCGGAACCGGCAAGATCATGAACGCGTTCAAATTCTTGAGGTCCTACTCTTGAACGTGTTCACGAATCTTGTCCGGCGAGCTTGAACGTGTTCACATACGCGGCGCCCAAACCAAGCAGTCGTGGCGGAACTCCCTGGTTAGGAGGTGGGATGGGGTTTTCGGCACGCACAGCGCTATCCTCCTGACTCTTGACTCGCACGGGGATGACACCGATGCTTGTGGGAGCGCTCCCATCGACCTACCTCTATGAGTGGTGATTCCCGTGCGTAGGGTTCTGCTCTCCGTCATCCTCGCGATCGCCGCCGG
>NZ_JOJL01000065.1 GCF_000721705.1 Actinoplanes subtropicus | reverse complement strand
ACCGGCACCCCCTACAACGAGACCACCGCCTGGTCACACCACCCCAACCAAGCCGCCGCTTGACAACCTAAGCACATGGGATGTCTTTGCTCTGCGCACTCATACGCACCGAAATCGAGCGGTCGTTCGCTTTCGGTGCGTATGAGTGCGCAGAGCAAGGAGGCGCGGGGAGGCTTTGACCTGCGAACTTCGGCGGCGGCGGCGCGACCGCGGCCGCGGCGGACGGAGCGGCGGCGAGGGCGAGCAGGGCATGCGCCGCAGATGTGGCAGCAGGGGGCGGAGTGGGGCGTGGCGGCGAGGGCGGAGCAGGGAGGCGCGCGGGGCGTGGTCTCGAGCGGAATGGTGTACTCGTCTTGGGCCGGGCCCGCCCGGCGGCCGGGGTCGGGGTCGGTGTTGCAGCCGGCTCTCCGCCGCATCGGGGACCTGGCTGACGCGTACGGCCAAAGTGCGGAAGGGAAACGCTCAGATCTCGCCGGTCGGGGTCGGCAGATCAGTCGGTCAGCTCGCGGCGGATCGCGGCGGCCAACTGGACGAGGGCGACCGCGGCGAGCGCCAGCCACACCACCGCCGCCACGGTGATCGCGACCGGCGCGATCGCCGCCGCGAGGAGGCCGAAGATGGCGACCAGCACCCGAGTCGGCCGCTCCGAAACCGTTATAACTCCTATTTCCGACATGCCCGCCGCGGCGGCCCGAGCCCGGGCGTACTCCTGCAGCCAACTCGCCCCGCCGGCCGCGACCACGAGCCAAGCCGGCGCCCCCACCAGCCAGAACGCCAGCAGCCAGGCCGCCTCGCCGAGCCGGTCGGCCACCGAGTCGTAGACGTAGCCGACCCGCGACGTCCGCCCGCTGACCACCGCGACCGCCCCGTCGAGCCCGTCGGCCAGCGCCGCGAGCAGCACGAGCACCGCTCCGAGCACCGATGCGACCCGCCCGAGCGCCCCCGCCGCGTCGCCACCGGGGCCCACGGCGACGCCGAGCGACACCGCCGCCGGCACGAGCCAGCACAGCACCAGCCCCGCCGTGGTCACCGCCGACGGCGAGACCTGACGAGAAGCCAGCCACGACCCGGCCCGAAAGGCGACGCGCACCCACCCGCGCACCACCGGCGAGGCCGCCCCCGGGTCGAAGCCGCCGTGCAGCCGAGCCCAGGCCGCGCAGTACTCCTCCCAGGTCACCGCGCCGGGTCAGGCGGCCGCGGCGATCTCGGACGGGGACAGCAACTGCCACACCTCGCGCGTCGCCGTGGAGCGGTTGAGCGTGACGAAGTGGATGCCCGGCACGCCCTCGTCGAGCAGGCGGGCGCACATCTCCGCGCACAGCTCGATGCCCAGCGCGCGCACCGCCGCCTCGTCGCCGGCCACCCGCTCGAAGCGCTCGAGCAGGCGCGGCGGGAACGGCGCCCCGGACAGCTGGCTGGACCGCTCGATCGTGGCCATCCGGGTCACCGGCATCACGCCGGGGACGATCGGGGTGGCGCAGCCGGTCGCGGTCACCCGGTCGCGGAGGCGCAGATACTCCTCCGCGTCGAAGAACATCTGGGTGATGGCGAAATCGGCACCCGCCCGGCATTTGCGGACGAAATTCCGGGTGTCGCTCTCGATGTCGGGCGAGCGGGGATGTTTGTACGGGAACGCGGCCACCCCGACGCTGAAGTCGCCCGACTCCTTGACCAGGCGCACGAGGTCTTCCGCGTAGAGCACCCCCTCGGCATGCGGCACCCACTCGCCCATCGGGTCGCCGGGCGGGTCGCCGCGGACCGCGAGCACGTTGCGGATGCCGGCGCCGGCCAGCCGGCCGATCACGTTGCGCAGCTCGGCGATCGAGTGGTTGACCGCGGTCAGGTGGGCCATCGGCAGCAGCGTGGTCTCGGTGGCCACCCGCTCGGTGACGGCGACCGTCGTGTCCCGCGTGGTGCCGCCCGCGCCATAGGTGATGGAGACGAAGCTGGGCCGCAGCGGCTCGAGCTCGCGGATGGCGCGCCAGAGCAGCTGCTCGCCCTCGGGCGTCTTCGGCGGGAAGAACTCGAAGGAGAAGGTGGGCGCGGCAGCCCGGATCAACTCACCGATCGCCGGCGTGCGGGGGGAACGTGAAGGAAGTCCGAGTGCCACGAGAAGACTGTACCTGCGGTGCATCTATTCTGTGCGCCCGCACAAAGTGCACAAAACGGTAGCCGGTCGGCACCCAGCCGCTGGACGTTCGGGGTCTGACCGTTAGCGTTTGTCGGGTGACTCCCCCCGTGGAACTGGCCGGGCTCCGCGCCCGGGTCGACAAGGCGCTCGCCGCGTTCCTGGCCGAGCAGCGCACCCGCCTCACCACGATCGATCCGGCGCTGGCGGAGGTCTCCGACGCGCTCGAGGACTTCGTGCTCGGCGGCGGCAAGCGGCTGCGCCCGGCGTTCGCCTACTGGGGGTTCCGCGGCGCCGGCGGCACGGATGCGGACGCCGTCGTGGCGGCCCTCTCCGCGCTCGAGTTGGTGCAGGCCAGCGCCCTGATCCACGACGACCTGATGGACGCCTCGGACACCCGTCGCGGCGTGCCATCGGTGCACCGCCGCTTCGAGCGCCGGCACCGCGAGGCGTCCTGGCGGGGCACGCCGGAGGGCTTCGGCGAGAACGCCGCGGTGCTGCTCGGCGACCTGGCGCTGGTCTGGTCGGACGAGTTGCTGCACGACTCCGGCCTGAGCCCCGCCGAGCTGGTCCGGGCACGCCCGGTCTTCGACGAGATGCGCACCGAGGTCACCGTCGGCCAGTACCTGGACGTGCTGACCCAAGCGACCGCGGACACGTCGCTGGACCGCGCCGGCAAGGTGGCCCGGTTCAAGGCCGCGAAGTACACGGTCGAGCGCCCGCTGCTGCTGGGCGCGGCGATCGCCGGTGCGCCGCCCGAGGTCTCCGCGTCGTACTCGGCGTTCGGCCTCCCGCTGGGCGAGGCCTTCCAGCTGCGCGACGACATCCTGGGCGTCTTCGGCGACCCGTCCCAGACCGGCAAGCCGGCCGGCGACGACCTGCGCGAGGGCAAGCGCACGTATCTGATAGCCGCCGCCTTCGGCCTGCTCGACGACCCGGAGAAGACCGAGCTCGACGCGGCACTGGGCGATCCGGGTCTGCAGGTCGAGCGCCTGCGTGCCCTGATCCGCGAGTGCGGCGCGCTGACCGCCACCGAGCACCGCATCGACGAGCTGATGTCGGCGTCGCTTGCGGCGCTGGAGGCCGCCCCGATCGAGGAGGAGGCCCGCACGGTCCTGCACGCCCTGGCCGACGCCGCCACCCGCCGCACGGTCTGAATCGCCGCCCCGCGCTTCCACTCCGCGCGAGATCTGAGCTTCCACCCCGCGTGAGTCTTGGGCGCTCAGGTGATGCCGCGGCGGCCCCACCAGATCCACAGGTCGAGGGTCAGCAGGACCATCGCGAAGCCGAACAGCAAGTCCTCGACCGGGGCGTGGGCGATTCGCCAGCCGAGGATCGCGGCCGGGTCGTACATGACGATGGTGCGGCCGGTCAGGATGCCGTTCGATAAAAGCTGAAAAAACAGGATCAGAGGGTACGTGGCCCAGAAGACCACGCGCCCCAGCAGCCGGACGCGCAGCACGAAGAGATCGAGCGCCGCCGCCACCAGCACGCCGAGGACTGCCGCCGCCGTGTAGGTCACGCGCCGCCGTCGGTCATTCGTCGCCGGCCGGGCGGCGTAGTACCTTCCGCACCGCCTCGAAGCCGAGGATCGCGCAGACCGGGACCACCAGGAAGAACAGCACCTCGTCGAGCGGCAGGCGGCCGGGGAGTACCACCCCGGTCATCTGCGACTCGTCGAAGTGCCAGTGGCCGGCCGCGATCGCCGCGAGGTCCCACAGCGTGAAGACGGCGGCCACCGGCAGGACGGTCAGCAGGAGCCGGCGCCACCGGCGGAAGACGCGGACTCGCAGCGCGGGCTCCAGCCAGATCGCGGCGAGCAGGCAGCCGGCCAGCACCGACACGTACGCCAGATGGCGCATCAGAAGCCGAGGGCCTGCGCCCGCCGCTTCACCTCGCGGGCCCGGTGGCCGCCCAGGCCGAGCGCCGCGTTGCCGTCGAGATCCGAATCGGGCTCGTAGAGCCACCGGAGGGCCTCTTCGTCGTTATACCCGGCGTCGCGGAGCAAGGTCAGCACGCCCGGGAGGTGTTTGAGCACGGTGCTGTTCGCCACCAGTTCGGCGGGGACCTGCCGGACGCCCTCGTGCTTGACCGCGAGCAGCTGCCCGTCGCGGATCATCTGGTGCACCTTGCTGATCGACACGCCGAGCTTCGTGGACACGTCCGGCAGGTTGACCCAGGCGGACGGCGCGGCGGTAACGGAATCGCTCACTCCTACAGCGTGCCAGATCGGAGAACCAACGCGATGAGCCTGTGGCGGAGAGTCCGTGCCGAGTGGTCCGGAGCACTTCGGTCGGTGCGGTACGACATGGGCCGGCGGCCGGTCGCGCCGCCGGCGAACGGCCCCGACATGACCTCGACCGGGATGAACACGTTCGGCGGCCTGACGACCGAGGACGCCCCCGCGGCGTCGAGGGCCCGGGGGCCGCGGCGGGCCGCGCTGGTCACCGCGCTCGGCGTGCTGACCGTGGTGGGGGCGGCCGGGGCGTACCTCGGGGTGGTGAACGGCCTCGGCTCGATCCTGAACACCTCCCAGGCGGAGGCGGGCACGGTCCCGTCGCAGTCGACCGACGCGTCGACCTCCGGGATCGGCCGTGGCCCGACAAAGACGAAAAATCCGCTTAAGCCGGGCAGCGAGGTGGCGCCGCTGCCCACGATGGCGCCGACCGACCCCGCCACGCCGCCACCCGTCTCACCCACCACCGCCCGGCGAGAAGTGAGTCCGATTCGGAGGATAAATCCGACAAAGGCGGAATGCGCCTGCAGCCCGCCCCCGGTCCCGACGCCGACCGCCCCGGCCCCGTCCGGCTCGGGCCAACCCAGCGAGTCTCCGTCCCCGAGCGACAGCGCCGACCCCACCCCGAGCGAGACCTCGGCCACACCGGCCGCCTCCGCCGAACCGAGCGATTGGCCCCGATCCCGACATCGCCGGTGGCACCACTAAATCGGGTTTTGCCTGGGCAGAACACCCGCGGATCGCCGCTGGGCGTACCCGTTTGGACTCAGCTATGACATCCTGGTCTGCCCGCACACGAAAGACACATACACTTCACGCCGATGGACACCACAGTCGCCGACACGTTGATCGGCACCACGATTGACGGCCGCTACCGGATCACCGGTCGGGTGGCTCGTGGTGGCATGGCGACCGTCTACACCGCCGTTGACCAGCGACTCGAGCGCACCGTCGCCCTGAAGATCATTCATCCTTCGCAGGCGACGAATGTCCACTTCGTGGACCGGTTCACCGACGAGGCCAAGACGATCGCCCGGCTCACCCACCCCAACGTGGTGGCCGTCTACGACCAGGGTCGCCACCAGGGCCTGCCCTACCTGGTGATGGAGTACGTGCAGGGCAACACCCTGCGCGACCTGCTCAGCGAGCGCCGCCGGCTCACCCCGGTCGAGGCCCTGGCGATCCTCGAGCAGATGCTCGCCGCGATCGCCGCCGCCCACCGGGCCGGCCTGGTGCACCGCGACGTGAAGCCGGAGAACGTGCTGGTCGCCGCCGCCCCCAGCGGCGGTGCGGCCAACCTGGTCGACGCCGTTGTCAAGGTCGCCGATTTCGGCCTGGCCCGCGCGGTCGAGGCGAGCAGCGTCGACGAGTCCGGCCAGCTGATGGCGACGGTGGCTTATGTGGCGCCGGAACTGGTCACCGAGGGCCACGCCGACGCCCGCACGGATGTCTATTCGGCCGGCATCGTGCTCTACGAGATGCTCACCGGCAAGGTCCCGTTCGACGGCGACGACCCGGTCGCGGTGGCCTGGCAGCACGTCGACAACGACGTCCCGCCCCCGTCGCAGGCCGTCAAGGGCGTGCCCAAGGCGCTCGACGACATCGTCGCCCGGGCCACCCGGCGCGACCCGGGCGCCCGCCCCACCGACGCCGGCGCGCTGCTCGCCGAGGTGCAGTCGGTGCGCGACGACCTGGGCGCGCAGAACGTGCAAACCGCGCTGCTGCGCCAGCTGCCGCCGTCCCGGCACGCCGCCGCCGACGCGACCGCCATGGTGCCCGCGGTGACCGACCGGCCAAGCTGGGCGCGCCTGCCCGAGCAGAGCCGCAACACGCAGACCTACCGCCGGGGCGACCCCGAGCTGCGCCCGGCCGGCGGGATCGACCGGCGGCGCATCTTCCTGTCCGCCGCGATCGCCGTGATGGTGCTCGTGGTGATCGGCAGCACCTGGTGGGTGACGCTCGGGCGGTACACGGAGGCGCCGACCATGGTCAACATGACCAGGGACCAGGCGGTGCTGTACGCCCGGCAGCACAACTTCGAGCTGATCACCGCCGACGGCACGTACAGCGAGACGATCCCCAAGGACACCGTGGTCAGCCAGAAACCCGCCCCGCACGAGCGGATCGTCTCGGGCGGCACCATCACGATCACGCTGTCCCTGGGACCGGAGCGCTTCGAGGTGCCCGACCTGGCCGGCGTCGAGGTCGCCTCGGCCAAGACCCAGCTGGCCCAGCTGAACCTCCAGTACAAGGAGGGCGCCGGGCAGTACAGCGACGCCGTGCCCGAGGGCTCGGTGATCTCCACGACTCCCGACAAGGGCGCCGAGCTCAAGAAGGGCGACACGGTCACCGTCGTGGTCAGCAAGGGCCGGGCGCCGATCCAGGTGCCCAACCTGGTCGGGTCGAACGTCAACAACGCCCGCAACCAGCTGCAGGGCCTCGGCCTCACCGCGGTCGAGCGGTACAAGGACAGCGACCAGCCGCAGGACACGGTCATCGCGCAGACGCCGAAGGCGGGCAGCGGCGTGGCCAACGACGCCGAGATCACCCTCGACGTGAGCAAGGGCCCGCCGCTGGTGACGGTCCCGGACGAGTCCAACCAGCAGTGCCAGGAGGCGCAGCAGGCGCTGCAGCAGCTCGGCCTGCAGGTGCAGATCATCGGGTTCGGCAACGGGACCGTCCGCGGGCAGAACCCGCCCGGCAACACCCAGGTCCAGCCGAACTCGCAGGTGGTCCTCCAGTGCTTCTAGACCGCCGGATCGGGTCGCACACCAAGACGTCGGGCGGGCTGGCCAAGGCGGCCCTGCCCTACGTGGACGCGGCGGGTTCCGAGACGTTGCAGGTGTACGTCTCGAACTCGCGCGGCTGGGCGATGCCGCCGGGCGACCCGAAGCAGGACACGCTGTTCCGCGACGGGATCGGCGAGCGCGGGCTGCCGGCGTACATCCATGCCTCTTTGCTGGTGAATTTGGGCTCGCCGACCGAGTTGACCGTGGAACGCTCGATCGCCACGCTGGCCCACTCGCTGGAGCGGGGCAGGGCGATCGGCGCGAGCGCGGTGGTCTATCACGCGGGCAGCGCGGTCGACCCCGAGCACGAGGCCAAGGCCCTGCACCAGCTGCGCGAGGCGTTGCTGCCGCTGCTCGACGACGCGGCCGCCCGCGACCTGCCCAAGCTGCTGGTCGAGCCGAGCGCGGGCGGCGGGCGCAGCCTGGCGTCGAAGGTGCAGGATCTCGGCCCCTACCTGGCCGCCGCCGAGCACCACCCGTGGCTGGGCGTCTGCTTCGACACATGCCACGCCTGGGCGGCCGGCCACGACCTCGCGACCCCGGGCGGCATGACCGCGACGCTGGACGCGCTGCTCGCCACCATCGGCCCGGACAGGCTGATGCTGATCCACGCCAACGACTCCAAGGACGAGTGCGGCTCGACCCGGGACCGCCACGAGACCATCGGCCAGGGTCGCATCGGCACCGCGGCCTTCGCCGAGCTGATGACCCACCCCGCGACGGCCGGCATCCCCGTGATCGTCGAGACCCCGAGCGTCGAGCACGAGGGCCACGCCGCGGACATAGCGCTTCTCAAGACATTGCGCTGAAGAGGATCAAATTCCCTTCACCGTACGGTGGGGACAAGTCCCCGGTGCAGCGCCTCGCGCCGTCGTTGGTCACCCTCCGCGCGCGGCCGCCGGGCTGTCCCGCATGGCTGATCACGCGGCCGCACCGAGCAGAGCGGCGAGTCGCTCGGCCGGTTCGTCGGCGACGGCCGCCGACAGCCGCAGCAACTCGACCCGGTGCACGAGCCGGGGCGCGCCCACCGGGACGCCGGCCAGCCCGGGATGTGCGGCCACCAGCGGGCCGGGCAGCACCGCGAGGCCGTGCCCACCGGCCACCAAACCCGCCAGCACGGTCGCGTCGGCGCCGTCGTAGCGCAGGCCGGGGCGCAAGCCGTCGACCGGCAGCCGGGCGAAGGGCGCCACTTCGGGGGCGTCGATCCAATACGCGTCGGCGAGATCGGCCAGGTCGACCGCGGACCGCCGGGCCAGCGGATGTGTGGGCGGCACCGCCACCACCACCGCGCTATCCGCGACGCCGAGCGCGCGCGGGCCGCCGGCACCCGGTTCGGGAAGCCGCAACGGGTCGTTCGGGGCGGTGAAGCCGTCCACCAGGCCCAGGTCGATCTCGCCGGTGGCGACCGCCTCGACGATCCAGTCGCGATCGGCCACCCGCACCCGGGTGTGCAGCAGCGCCGACTCGGCCCGGATCGTCGCCAGCGCGCCGGCCACCGGGTCGGACCAGGCCAGCGGGGTCAGCCCGAGGATCAGCCGGCCGGGTGGGGCGACCGCCCGGGTCACGTCGGCGCGGGCGGCCGCCAGGCGTACGAGAAGAAGGTCCGCATGCCTTCGGAGCCGCTCCCCCGCCGGCGTCAGTGCCACCGGCCGGCGGCTGAACAGCGGCGTGCCCAGATCGGCCTCGAGCGCGGCGACCTGCTGGGAGACCGCCGACTGGGTGTACCGCAGGCGCTGCGCGGCCGCCGAGAACGAACCGGTCTCGGCAACGGCGAGGAAGGTGCGGAGCAGATGCGGATCCACATCAGCGATGCTAATGCCGCCACCATGAATCATCGTTGGACGTGATCTCGGATCCGGCCGCAGCATGGACGCATGATTTCGATTGCCCTGGTGGGAGACCGCTCCCCCGCCGTCCGCGCGCACTCGCGCCTCGCTCTCATCCTGGACGCACTCCGCGAGCAGGAGCAGATCGACCTGGACGCCTACTGGATCCCGACCCCCGACGCGACCGACCCGGCGGCGCTGCGCGGGTTCGCCGGCATCTGGCTGGTGCCCGGCAGCCCGTACCGCAGCGAACAGGGCGCGATCGTCGCGGCCCGCACCGCCCGCACCGAGCGCATCCCGTTCCTCGGCACCTGCGGCGGATTCCAGCACGCGATGCTGGAGTTCGCGCGCGACGTCTGCGGCCTCCCCGACGCGCGGCACGCCGAGAACTCGGCCGACACAGGCCCCGACACGCTGATCACCGAGCTGTCCTGCTCGCTGGCCGGCCACGAGGGCGCGATCAACCTGGCCGCCGGCTCCCGCATCGAGCGGCTGCTGGGCACCACCCGCACGATCGAGCGCTACCACTGCAGCTACGGAGTCGCCGCCGCCTACCTCGGCCTGCTAGCCGCCCACGGCATGGTCTTCTCCGGCCACGACGACGCCGGCGAGGTCCGCGCCGCCGAACTTCCCGACCACCCGTTCTTCCTGGCCACCCTCTTCCAGCCGGAACTGCACCCGGACGGCGTGCACCCCGTGATCCGCGGCTTCGCCCAGGCCGCCGTCACCGCCGCCGGCCTCCAGCCGCGCTGAGGCGATTTCTCGACGGACGGCTTATGTTGATCCCGCGCATCCTGCTAATCTACCTGCTAAGCAGGATCGTTAGCAGGATGGGGTTGTCCGTGAACGCGGAGGAACTTTCGGAGATCGTCGAGAACCTCCGCGTGCTGGGCAGCGATGTAGCCGACGTAGAGGTGAAACGGGCGCAGGGAGGCCTTCCGAAGAGCCTGCGCGAGACCCTGTCAGCCTTCTCCAACACGCGTGGCGGAGTCGTCATTCTAGGTCTGGATGAGGCCGAAAGGTTCAAACCAGCAACTCTGCCCGATCCGGCCAAACTAGCGGCGGACTTGGCCTCGCTTTGCTCCACCGAGATGGAACCGCCGATCCGGCCCTACGTACAGATTCATCCCTTCGAAGGTGTTCAGGTCGTCGTCGCCGAGGTCCCGGAGATCCCCCGCGAACAAAAGCCCTGCTATTACAAAGGCGCCGGGCTCACGAAGGGCGCCTACACGCGCATTCACGACGGCGACCGACAACTGTCCAGCTATGAGGTGCAGATGATGTTGTCTGCACGCGGACAGCCGAAGGACGACCTGGAGCGGGTCCCCGGCGTGGGAATCGAAGCGCTCGATACTCACCTCGTCTCGGCGATGATGCTGCGGCTCCGTGGCAGCCGTCCGTACTCGTATCGCGATTTGTCCGCAGAGGAGATCCTGCGCCGTACGGGGATTGTGATCCCTCGCTCCGACGGGTCCGGCGACGATGTTTCGGTCGGCGGACTCCTGGCGTTGGGGGCCTACCCACAGGAGCACTTTCCTCAGCTGATGTTGACTTTCGTTCATTACCCTACGACGAGCGGCCCGGACGATGAAACGGGTGTCCGATTCCTCGACAGCGTCGCGATCGAAGGGCCGATTCCAGTGATGGTTCGCGACGCCCTAGCAGCCATCAGGCGAAACATGTCACGCCGATCGATAACCACTGGGGCCGGGCGGCAGGACATCTGGGAATACCCCGAGACGGCCCTCAGAGAAGCCGTGACCAATGCACTCGTCCACCGTGATCTCTCTGCGGCTTCGCGGGGCTCACGGGTCCAGGTCGAGATGTTCCCTGACCGCCTGGTGATACGAAACGCAGGCGGCCTGTACGGACCGGTAACGCTGGAAAATCTCGGCGAGGAAGGAGCGACGTCCTCCAGAAATGCCGCGCTCCTCCGGGTTCTCGAAGACGTCCCGATCCCGGGGGAAGATCGAGCGGTCTGCGAGAACCGCGGGTCGGGGATCCGCGCCATGCTGGTCTCCCTTCGGCGGTCAGGCATGACCGCACCGAAGTTCGACGACAGAATCTCGTCGTTTGTCGTCACATTTCCGAATCACTCCCTACTCAGCGACGACGTAGTCCGATGGATTGGCGGCCTGGACGAAGCCGGTCTGACCGACAGCCAATGCATGGCGCTCGGCGCGATGCACGACGGAACGGTCATCGACAACGCGAGCTATCGAAAGTTGACCGGGCTCGACTCTCGCAAAGTAACCGCCGAGCTGCAGGATCTGGTTGCACGTGAACTGGTGGAGCAGGTCGGGACCCGCCGATGGGCAAGATATCGCCTACTGCCGAGAGGCGGAACCGCCGACACTGGTGGCCGGCTTCGCCGGACAACCCCGGCGGACCGCCGGGGCGAGATTCTCGAGGCATTGGGCGCGACGACAGCCTCTCGCGCCGAACTCGCCTCTAGAACCGGTTTGTCGGATCAAACCGTTCGGCGTTGGCTCACGATGCTCCGCAGGGAGGGCCTGGTCGAGGCTACGGAAAAATCAACGGCGAGCAAGCACACAAAGTATCGCCGTGCATCACCTACGGATCAGGCCTCGCCGCCGAACGGGTGACGGAAGCCCAAACCGCATTACGAGGGCGGGAAGTCTCCCTCTCCGTGGAAAATACCGACGACGGTGGCGGCCGGGACGTCGAAGCCGAGCGTGAGGAAGCGGCCCGGCGCGATCTCGGCGCTCGAAGGGTTGGCCTGGTCGCGGTGGCCCGAGTCGTAGAGCAGGACGTCGGGGTAGCCGTCCCAGTCGCCGACCGGGTCGCGGACCAGGCGGCCGACGGTCACCCGCCGCTCGGCGAAGCGCTTGCCCAGGTCACCGTAGGTGACCAGGACCTCGCCGGTGCTCAGCGGGAGCGCGTGGTGCGACGAGGCCGGCAGGTCGGTGCGCCGGGGCTCGCTCCACGTGTGGCCGCCGTCGGAGGAGCGGGACAGGTACGCGCGCTCGACGTCGGTGCGGATCAGCGACACCACCTCGTCGCCGAGCACGGTCAGCGTCGGCTCCTGGAAGTTGATGCCCTCGCCGGCCGCGATCGTCGTCTCGCCGGACCAGCTGCGGCCGCCGTCGGTGCTTCGGACGACCGAGGCCTGCCACCATTTCTCGTCGGCCCGGTGGCCGTAGACCGGATACAGCAGGTCGCCGCCCGGCAGCTCGACCGCCGCGCCGTGCGAGGCGTGCCAGGCCAGGATGCCGCCGTCGGTCATCCCCATCCCGGCGACGACCGGCTCGCCCCAGGTGCGGCCGCCGTCCTCGCTGCGGCGCACGAACGTGCCGTGCGTGGTGTGCCGGGGCTCGCTGCTCCAGTCGATCACGAAGTAGCTGAGCAGGACCGTCCCGTCGGCGAGCCGGGCCAGCTTGGGGTCGCGGTCGTCGAACTCGCCGTCGACCGCCACCCGGGGCGTGCCCCAGGTCGCGCCCCCGTCCGCACTCTCCACCACGCTGATCCGCCCGTGCGGGCCCAGGTGGCCGGTGCCCTCGCGATAGGTGGCCAGCAGGCGGCCGCCGCCGAGACTCACGACGTCGGGGAAGTGGGCGACCAGACCGTCCCCGGCCCGCGCCACCACGATCGGTTCCGGCACGCATCCGACGTTACCCGCTCGGCGGAAACCGCCGCGCCGGCGGTCGTCATCATGTTTGTCGAGATGGGCGGGAGGTGAGCACGGCCGGCCGTACCGTATGAATCGGGCGAGCCGGACAGGGCGGGGGCAAGATGGCGGGGCTGCGGCTGCTGACCGATCGGCGGGTCGGCACGAAAATCATGATCGCGGTCGGGTTGGTGGCGATCTTCGGCGCCGGCGACGGCCTGTACGCGATGGCCAGCCTCGGCGCCACGAACCAGCAGGTCAAGACCGGCTACTCGCACGAGCAGGAGCTGGCCGCGATCGACGACCTGCAGACCTCGGTCAACAAGGTCTGGCTCAGCCTCGACGACTATCAGCTGTCCACGGCCGGGGACGAGCACGCCGCCGACGAGGCCACCCTCACCGCCAACCGGGCCAAGGTCGGCGACTACGCGAAGGCCTATCGGGGGTTCCCGATCAGTGCCGAGGCCGCCGCGGCGATCACCCAATTCGAAACCGATTGGCAGGCGTACGACACGAAGCTCTCCACCGAGGTGCTGCCCGCGATCGCGACGGGCCGCCGGGTCAAGGCCGCCGACCTGGCCACGGACCTGGACACGGTCCGCAACGACCTCGGCTCGCTGTCGACCGTCACGGTACGGGCCGGCGCCGACCAGGAGACCACCGCCGAGAGCCGCTACCAGCACACCAAGTTGCTGGTCAGCCTGCTGCTCAGCACGGCCCTGCTGCTCGGCCTGGCGCTGGCCTACGGCGTCGCCCGGCTCATCGTCCGGTCCCTGCGCCGCTGCGTGGACGCCCTGCACCGGATCTCCACGGGCGACCTGACCGCCCGGGTCCGGGTGGACAGCGCCGACGAGGTCGGGCAGATGGCCGTCGCGCTGAACAGCACGGTCGAGTCGATGGCCGGGATGGTCGGCCGGATCAACGTCAGCTGCGGCCTGATGGCCGAGGCGTCCGAGGAGCTGTCGACCGTGTCGGCGGAGCTCTCCGCCACGGCCGAGGAGACCTCCGCCCAGGTCGGCGCCGTCTCCGAGTCGGCCGAGCGGGTCTCCGAGGGGGTCCGCGCGGTGTCGGCCGGCGCGGGCGAGATGGGCGTCTCGATCCGGGAGATCGCCAACAACGCGAACGAGGCCGCGGTGGTCGCCGCCGACGCCGCCCGCGCCGCCGCGTCGACCGACACGAGCGTGGCCCGGCTGGGCGAGGCGTCCACCCAGATCGGCGCGGTGGTCCAGATGATCACGTCGATCGCCGAGCAGACCAACCTGCTGGCGCTGAACGCCACCATCGAGGCGGCCCGGGCGGGCGAGGCCGGCAAGGGCTTCGCGGTGGTCGCCTCCGAGGTCAAGGACCTGGCGATGGAGACCGCGCGGGCCACGAACGAGATCACCGCCCAGGTCGGCGCGATCCAGACGGAGAGCGGCGCGGCGGTGACCGCGATCCGGGAGATCGGCCGGGTGATCGCGACGATCAACGACTACACCACGACGATCGCCGCGGCCGTGGAGGAGCAGACCGCCACGACCGGCGAGATCACCCGCAGCGTGGACCGGGCGGCCGAGGGTTCGTCGAGCATCGCCGAGACGATCGCGAGCGTCGCCGACGCGGCCCGGCACGTCACGTCGGGCGCGACCGAGACCCAGCAGACCGCGGGCGAGCTGGCCCGGACGGCGTCCGAACTGCAGGCGACGGTGGCTGCCTATCGGCTCTGAGCGAGAATCTCACTCAGCACGGTGGTCGCCCGGTCGAGGCCGTCGTCGTCGACGTCCAGGTGGAACACGATCCGGGCCAGGTGGGGCAGCATGGCGGCGAGGTGGACGTCCCGCTTCGCGGCCTCGGCCGCCAGGGTCGGAGCGTCGATCTTCGTGCCGCTGAGGTCGAGCGGGACCAGGTTGGTCCGTACGTCGTCCGGATTTACCACGCCAAATTCCGCCAGAGCAGACGCAAGCTCGAGAGCCCGCGCGTGATCGTCGGCCAGACGGGCGATGTTGTGGGTGAGGGCGTAATCGCCGGCCGCGGCCAGGATGCCGACCTGCCGCATGCCGCCGCCCATCCGCTTGCGGATCACCCGGGCCTCGGCGATCCGCGCCGCGCTGCCCACCACGAGCGAGCCGACCGGCGCGCCGAGCCCCTTCGACAGGCAGACCGAGAGCGTGTCGAAGAGTGCGCCATACGAACTCAGCGGCACCCCGTCGGCGACGTGCGCGTGCCAGATCCGGGCGCCGTCGCAGTGAAGCAGCACGCCCGATTTGTCGGAAATTTCGCGCAATTCCCGGAGGGTCGCCAGCGGGATCACCCCGCCGCCACCGAGATTGTGGGTCTGCTCGACGGCGATCGCCCGGGTAGGCAGCGACGGATAACCCGGCGGGCGGATCATCCGGGCGATTTGCCCGACATCGAGGGAGGAACCGACAGCCGGCCACGTACGCGTGGAAATGCCACCAAGCGCCGCGGCCGCACCCAGCTCGTAGGTCACCACGTGGGCGTCCGCCCCAGCCAGAAGCTCGCCGGACCGCGGCGTGACCAGCTGCAACGCGATCTGGTTGGCCATCGAGCCGGAGGGCGCGAACAGCGCCGCCTCGTGCCCGAAGAGCTCGGCGACGCGACGCTCCAGGGCGATCACGGTCGGGTCGTCGCCGAACACGTCGTCGCCCACCTCGGCCGCGGCCATGGCCCGCCGCATCCCCGCCGACGGCCGGGTCACCGTGTCCGACCGGAGGTCGACAGCCGGCTTTGACGAGCGCAGGTCAACCACGGAGCATCTCCGCCACCAGGAACGCCAGCTCCAGCGACTGCTGGGTGTTCAGCCGCGGGTCGCAGGCCGTCTCGTACCGGTCGGGAAGGTCGAGATCTTCGATGCCCTGCGCGCCGCCGAGGCACTCGGTGACATCCTCGCCGGTGAGTTCGATGTGGATGCCGCCCGGGTGGGTGCCCAGGCCTCGGTGCACCTCGAAGTAGCCGAGCACCTCGTCGACGATCCGGTCGAAGTGCCGGGTCTTGTAGCCGTTGGACGACTCGTGGGTGTTGCCGTGCATCGGGTCGCACTGCCAGACGACCTTGGCGCCGGCCGCGGTCACCTTCTCCACGATCGGGGGCAGCGCGTCGCGCACCTTGCCGTTGCCCATCCGGCTGATCAGGGTGAGCCGGCCGGGCACGTTCGCCGGGTTGAGCTTCTCGCACAGCTCGATCGCCGTCTCCGGGCTGGTGCCGGGGCCGAGCTTGACCCCGATCGGGTTCGCCAGCCGGCTGATGAAGTCGATGTGCGCGTGGTCGAGCTGACGGGTCCGCTCACCCACCCAGAGAAAATGACCACTGAGACCGTACGCGCGGCCATCGCTCACCCGGGTCAGCGCCCGGTCGTACTCCAGCGCCAGCGCCTCGTGCGAGCAGTACAGGCTGACCGTCCGCAGGGCCTCGCTGTCGGTCATGCCGCAGGCGCGGATGAAATCGAGCGCGCGGTCGATCTCGCGGGCGATCGCCTCGTACCGCTCACCGGCCGGCGACGCGCGGACGAAGTCCTTGTTCCAGTCGTGCAGCCCGTGCAGGTCGGCGAGGCCGCCGGCCAGGTACGCCCGGAGCATGTTCATCGCGGCGGCGGAGTTCGCGTACGCCCGGATCATGCGCTGCGGATCGGCCACCCGCGCGGCCTCGGTGGCCTCGAGCGAGTTGATCAGATCGCCGCGGTACGCGGGCAGCCCGAGCGAGTCGGTCGGCGCCGAGCGCGGCTTGGTGTACTGCCCGGCGACCCGGGCCACCTTGACCACCGGCATCGACGCGCCGTACGTCAGCACGACGGCCATCTGCAGCAGCGTCCGCGCGTTGGCGAGCAGGTGACTCTCGGTGTTGTTGTCGAAGGTCTCCGCGCAGTCGCCGCCCTGCAGCAGGAACGCGCGACCCTCGCACACCTCCGCGAGCTTGGCACGCAGCTGGTCGACCTCGTACGGCGCGACGATCGACGGGACGTTGTCGAGAACCTTGCAGACCGAGCCGACCTCGTCCATGTCCGGCCACGGCGGCATCTGCACGCGGGGCAGGGACCGCCACCGGTCGAGGCCGAGCGCCTCGTCCTCGGCGGAGTCGGTGGACGGGCGGGACGTCTGGAAGGCCGGGTTGCCGACCCCGGGGTAACTCAACTGGTGCCACTCACGGCGCATGAGAAGAGCCTACGAAAGCGGGGCACCCGGCTCGCGCCCGGTGCCCCGCTTCTCACCTGAGGAGATGAGAGAGTTGCAGCTCAGAGGTTGTTCTTGATGGCCGACACAAGCTCACCGTTGCCGGTGTCGCCGGAGAACTCCCAGAAGAAGGCGCCCGCGAGACCCTGGTTCTTCACGTACGTCATCTTCCCGGCGATCGTCGACGGGGTGTCGTACCCCCACCAGTTGTTGCCGCAGTAGGCGTACGCGGTGCCACCGACCGTGCCGGTGGCCGGGCAGCTGTTCTTGAGGACCTTGTAGTCCTCGATGCCCGCCTCGTAGGTGCCGGGCGCCGCGCCGGTGGCAGTGCCGCCGGGCGCCGACTGGGTGACCCCGGTCCAGCCGCGGCCGTAGAAGCCGATGCCGAGCAGGATCTTGTTGGCCGGCACGCCCTTGCTCTTCAGCTTCTGGATCGCCGCGTCCGCGTAGAAGCCGGCGGTCGGGATGCCGGCGTACGAGGTGAGCGGCGAGTGCGGGGCGGTCGGGCCCTGCGGGCTGAACGCGCCGAAGTAGTCGTACGTCATCGGGAAGACCAGGTTCAGCTTCTGGATGCCGGACGCGTAGTCGGCCACGTCGAGCTTGCCGCCGTTGGTGCCGTCGGCCGAGATCGCCGAGGTGATGATGAAGCTGGAACCGAACCGGTTGCGCAGCGCGGAGATCACGTTGTTGTACGCGGCCGGACCGGACGAGTCGCAGGAGAGGCCGCAGGCGTTCGGGTACTCCCAGTCGATGTCGATGCCGTCGAAGACGTCCGACCAGCGGGAGTCCTTGACCAGGTTGTAGCAGGAGTCGGCGAACGCGGCCGGGTTCGCGGCCGCCTGGGTGAAGCCGCCGGACCAGGTCCAGCCGCCGAAGGACCAGATCACCTTGATGTTCGGGTACATCTTCTTGAGCTTGCGCAGCTGGTTGAAGTTGCCGCGCAGGGCGCCCGCGTCCCAGGTGTCGGCGACGCCGTCCACGCTGTTCGCGGTGGTGTACGCCATGTCGTAGTCGGCGTACGAGTCTCCGATCGAGCACTGCCCGTTCGAGGTGTTGCCGAACGCGTACAGGATGTGGGTCATCTTGGCCGCCGAGCCGGACGTGACGATGTTCTTCACGAAGTACTGGCGGGCGTAGACGCCCCACTCGGCGAAGTAGCCGACGACGTTCTTGCCGCTGGGCCCGCCGGTGGTCGGCGACGTGGTCGGGGGCGTCGTCGGCGGCGTGGTGGGGGTCGTGGTCGGCGGCGTGGTGGGGGGTGTCGTCGGGCCGCCGCCGCAGGCACCGTTGTCGATCCAGACGTCCCACTGTCCGCTGTGCGTGGCCGGCGACTCGTTCTGAGTCCACCACTTGGCGGTGTAGTTGTGACCGCTCTGCGAAGCGACGTTGTCCTTGACGTACACGGCGGTGGAGGACCAAGCGGGGGCACAGGCAGCCGCGGCTGACGCCTGGGAGATCGGCACCATCGCGGTGGAGGCCACCACGAAGACACCGGCCCAGAGAGCCCGGCGGAGGGATTTCTGCACTTCGCCTCCTCATGAACAGTTAGGAAAGTTTCCAAAAAGCTTGTAGAAGAGACGGTAGTCACATCCATTCATCACCGTCAAGATGTCGACGTGCAATTCCGGCGACGGGTACGGGGTGCACACGGTTGGACACAGCGCGTAGTCTGCCGTCATGACCAACTTCGACCTCGGCAGCGGCCGATGAGCGTCCACGTCATCGGCGTCGACGCGTACGCACTCGGCTGGGTCGGGGTGGAGCTGCGCGACGGCGCCTTCGGCCGGGCGGTGCTCGCCGCCTCGCTGTACGAGATCGTCACGAGCAGCTCGGGCGCCGCGGTGATCGGCGTCGACATCCCGCTCGGCATGCTTCCGGACCGCTGGCGGGCGGCCGACACGCTCGCCGCCGACCAGCTCGGCCCGCGCCGCGGCAGCATCTTCCGGGTGCCGCCGCGCGCGGTCTGGCAGGAGGCGGATTTCGCCGCGGCCAACCGGGTCTGCCGCGAGCTCACCGGCGCCGGCCTCAGCCGCCAGTCCTGGGCGCTGCGGCCCAAGCTGCTGGAGGCCAACGCGATCTGGGAGCGGCACCCCGGCCTGCTCTTCGAGGCGCATCCCGAGGTGTCGTTCCGGGCGATGGCCGGCGAGCCGCTGCAGCACGCCAAGAAGACGTGGGCCGGCCAGACCCGCCGCCGCGACCTGCTGGCCCGCAACGGCATCGTGCTGCCCGACCAGATCGGCCCGGCCGGTCAGGCCCCGCCGGACGACATCCTGGACGCGGCCGCGGTCGCCTGGTCGGCGCACCGGATGGCGACCGGCGCCGCGCTGAGCCACCCGTCGCCGCCCGAGGTGTGCAACGGCTCGAAGATCGCTATCTGGTACTGACCACGACCTTCCCGGTGGCCGCATCGTCCTCCATGTACCGGTGGGCCGCCACGATCTCCGCCAGGCCGAAGACGCGGTCGACGTTCGGCCGGTAGGCGCCGGCCTCGACCTCGCCGACGATCCGCTGCAGGGTGGCGGCGGCGCCCGCGGCGTCGTCACTGTGGAAGGACGTGAGCCGGGTGCCGGAGGGGATCATCGCGATCGGCTCGAAGTTCTCGATCAGCCAGCCGCTGAGCGAGCCGGACACGCAGACCGTGCCGCCGCGGCGGACCAGCCGCAGCGAGTCGACCGCCGTGCGCGCCCCGACCAGATCCAGCACGCCGTCGAAGCCGTCCGCCGCCAACGGCCCGCCGTCGTCGATCAGCACCCGCCCGGCGCCGGCCTGGCTGAGCCCGGGCGCCTTGTCCGGCCGGCGGGTCGTGGCCACCACCTCGACCCCCTGCGCGGCGGCGATCGACGCGGCCGCCATCCCGACCGACGAGCTTCCACCCCGGATCAAAAGCCGATTCCCCCGTACGATCCCCAACGCGTCCAGTGATCCTCGCGCGGTCAGGTAGCTCTCCGGCAACGCGGCCAGCGTGTCCCACGGCAACGACGTGCGGAGCGGCATCAGCAGAGCGTTCGGCAGCAGCGCGTACTCGGCGTAGCCACCGTCGAACCGCCGGCCCATCTCGCCCATCACCGCGGCCACCGTCGTGCCCTCGGGCAGCGCCGGATCGGTCGAGGCCGCCAGCACGCCCACGCACTCGATGCCCAGCACCCGCGGGAACGTCACGCCCGGCGAATGCCCCTGCCGGGTGCGCAGCTCGGACCGGTTCAGGCCGGCCGCCATCACCCGGACCAGGCTCCAGCCGGGCCGGACCGCCAGCACCGGCACCTCTCGGATCTCCAGGACCTCCGGGCCGCCCGCCTGTACGCAAACCGCCGCTCGCATCGTCGTCATGCCCGAACTGTCGCCGCCCGGCGGCTTGGCGGTCCACCGATAGAATGCCAAGTCATGCCCGTATCACGCCTCTTCCCCAGCGCGGGCATGCATCTCTGGCGGTCGGGCGCGGAGAGCGAGGCCGATTCCCATCCGCGCGGTCACCTGGTGTACGCGGCCCGCGGCGTCCTGACCGTGCACACCGACCGCGGCACCTCGATCGTCCCGGCCAACCGGATCGCCTGGACGCCGGCCGGCTGGACGCACCGCCACCGCGCACACGGCGACACGGACATGCGGATCGTCTTCCTGCCGGCCTCGCTCGCCCGGCTCGTGCCGGACCGTCCCGCGGTCTTCGCGGCCTCCGGGCTCGCCCGCGAGGCCCTGCTGGCGCTCGCGAGCTCCCGGGACTTCGGCCGCGCGGCCCGGGACCGGCTCCGCCGCGTCCTCGTCGACGAATTGCGGGAATCCCCCGAGCAGCCGCTGCATCTGCCCGAGCCCCGGGACGACCGACTGCGGGCCGTCGCCCGGGTGCTGTACGACGACCCGGCCGACAAGTCCACGCTGGCCGAGCTCGGGCGCCGGAGCGGGGCGGGCGCCCGTACGCTCAGCCGGCTGTGCCACGACGAGCTCGGGATGACCTTCTACGAGTGGCGCACCCAGCTACGCATCTACCACGCGCTGGTGCTGCTGGCCGAGGGGCACGACGTCACGCGCGTCGCACACGCCTGCGGCTGGGCCAACCCGAGCGGCTTCATCGCCGCCTTCACCGCGGTCGTCGGCACCACCCCCGGCCGCCACCGGGCCTGACTCTTAGGCCCTAGGCTTTCGCGGCCATCTGGACGGCGATCTCGGAGGCGCGATCGCGGGCGGCTTCCAGGGCGGCCAGCAGCGCCGCGCGTACGCCGTGATTTTCCAGCTCGCGGATCGCCGAGATGGTCGTGCCCGCCGGGGAGGTCACCGCCTCGCGCAGCTTCACCGGGTGTTCCCCGGTCTCGCGCAGCATGACCGCCGAGCCGATCGCGGTCTGCACGATCAGCTCGTGCGCGACCTGGCGCGGCAACCCGAGCAGGATGCCGGCGTCGATCATCGCCTCGACCAGCAGATAGAAGTACGCCGGGCCGGAGCCGGAGAGGGCGGTCACCGCGTCCTGCTGCGACTCGGGGACGCGCAGGGTCTTGCCGAGCGGCTTGAAGATCTCCTCGGTGAGAGCCAGATGCTCCTCGGTCGCGTACGGCCCCGGGGAGAGCACGGTCATCGCCTGGTCGACCAGCGCCGGGGTGTTGGTCATGACCCGCACCACCGGGATACCGCCGGGCAGCCGATCGGCGAAGAAGCCCGTCGGCAGCCCGGCACAGAGCGACACCACCAGCTTGTCCGGCGGGACCTTCATCCCGAAGTCGTCCAGCAGCTTCGCCGCGTCCTGCGGCTTCACCGCGATCAGCAGCACGTCGGCCTGGGTGACCGCGGTCAGGTTGAGTACGGGACGGATGCCGTAGCGCTCGGCCAGCTCGGCCGCCCGCTCGGGGCGCCGGGTGGTGGCCAGCAGCTGCTGGGCCGGCCAGCCGGAGCGCAGCAGTCCGGAGAGGACGAGCTCGCCGAGCTTCCCCGCGCCGATCACGGCAACACTGTGCTCTGTCATTTCGCCCTCTCATACAACGGAAACCCGCCCCCGATCGCCCCGCTGATGAGGAGACAGGCGATTTTCGCCGCCGCGGGGTTTGCGGCGACGGAAATCGGCTGGCTCCTCATCAGCCCCGAAGGGGCGATCGCCCGCGGCGCCGGAGGCGACGCCAGCCAGCTCAGCTGCCGAAGAAGACCTCGGCCTCTTCGTAACGGGAGAGCGGGACCGTCTTCAGCTCGCCCGTGCCCTCGATCAGCGGCACGCGGACGATGTCGGTGCCCCGCAGCGCCATCATCTTACCGAAGTCGCCCTCGTGAACGGCGTCGATCGCCTGCAGGCCGAAGCGGGTCGCGAGCACCCGGTCGAACGCGGTCGGGGTGCCTCCGCGCTGGATGTGACCGAGGACGACCGTGCGGGCCTCCTTGCCGGTCTTCTCCTCCAGCTGCTCGGCCAGCCACTGGCCGATGCCGCCGAGGCGGACGTGGCCGAACGAGTCGAGCTCCTGGTTGACCAGCTGCATCTGGCCCTCGAGCGGCTGCGCGCCCTCGGCGACCACGACGATCGGCGCATACTCCACCTGGAAGCGCTTGGTCACGTAGGTGGCGACCTGCTCCACGTCGAAGTTGCGCTCGGGCAGCAGGATCACGTTGGCGCCACCGGCCAGGCCGGCGTGCAGCGCGATCCAGCCGGCGTGCCGGCCCATGACCTCGACGACCAGGGTGCGGTGGTGCGACTCGGCGGTGGTGTGCAGCCGGTCGATCGCCTCCATCGCGATGTTCACCGCGGTGTCGAAACCGAAGGTGAAGTCGGTCGCGTTCAGGTCGTTGTCGATCGTCTTGGGCACGCCGACGACGTTGACGCCGAGGTCGTTGAGCTTGGTCGCGACGCCGAGCGTGTCCTCGCCGCCGATCGCGACGAGCGCGTCGACGCCCTGCTCGGCCAGGTTGGCCTTGATCCGGTCGACGCCGCCGTCGATCTTGAACGGGTTGGTGCGCGAGGAGCCGAGAATGGTGCCGCCGCGCGGCAGGATGCCGCGGACCTCCGCGATACCGAGCGGCTTCGTCAGGCCCTCCAGCGGACCCTTCCAGCCGTCGCGGAATCCGACGAACTCGTGACCGTACGCGGCGACGCCCTTGCGGACCACCGCCCGGATCACCGCGTTGAGACCGGGGCAGTCGCCGCCGCCGGTGAGCACGCCGATACGCATGTTTTGCTCGTCCTCCCTGAATCGGGTTGCGAGAAGTCGATAGCCCGTCGAGCCCCAGGGAGCGTTCTCACTCGGCAGCGCTGCCGGCCCGGGGCGGGCCGCAAGCGAACTCTAGCGGCCCCCGGCGTTGCGGCTTCACCCGACCTCGGCGAAAGCGCCCCCACCCAGCGACGAAAGCGCCCCCACCCAGCCTAGACACGTACCCACCCGCCGGGGCCCAGACTTCGCACCATACGAGCACTCGGGAGAGTGAGCCGCCCAGCGAGCGGGCGGCGGGCGGGCGCGACGGTGGTCTTGGGTCGGGCCCGCCCGGCGGCCGGAGTCGGGGCGGGTGTTGCAGTCAGCGGCCCTGGCGCGCCGGGGGCCGGTCTGACGCTCGTACGGTCGAAGGAAGCGGAAGAGGGACGCCTGGCTAGGCCGCCGCCATGCCGGCTCGGCGGCGTAGGGCCGGCAGGTCGGTGACCACGATGCGGCGGCCCTCGGTGCGCAGCCAGCCGCGGCTCGCGAACGAGCCGATCGCCTGGTTCACGCTCTGCCGGGAGCCGCCCGCCATCTCGGCGAGCTGACTCTGGTTGAGCTCTATCGTGATCATCGGAGCCTGGCTCTCGCCGGCCAGCCGGACCAGCGTCTTGGCCACCCGGCCGGGCAGGTCGAGGAACACGTGGTCGGTGTTCTGCTCGGTGAGCCGGCGGATCAGCGCGCCGACCGAGCGCATCACCGCGTCCAGGATGCGCGGGTTCGAATGCACCAGGTCCATGAAGGCGGCCCGGGACAGCGTGAGTGCCTGGCAATCCTCGATCGCCTCGGCCGACGCGCTGCGGGTCGCGGCGTCCAGAAGGGACACCTCGCCCAGCACGTCCGGCGGGCGCACGACCGTCAGCACCGCGCGCTCCCCCGTGGGCGCGGTACGGAAGATCGCGACGGCGCCGCGCTTCAGGATGATCAATGACTCGCCGGGATCGTGCTCGACGAAGATTATCTGGCCCTTGCGATACGTGCGTGGAACCGCGGTGGCGATGACCCGCTGCCGGACATCCGGCTCGAGGCCAGCGAACATCTCCACGCCGGTCAACGCGTCACCGGAATCCGGCATGCGATGGTCCACGGCGTCAATCCCTCCCCCAGGCGGGGACCGCGTCGACGTACCCCGGCCGGCGTCGGCCCCTCGACGCGAACGATCACTAATAGCACGTAGCAGCCCACCTGCGCCATTTCCGCGCAGACAAGCCGTCGAGGCCTCGTACGATCATTCCGTGCGCGTCGCTATCTGTAAACCTCTCGATAGCAAGGCGTGATTGTCGCCCACGCTGTCCGTCGGATTTTCCCGTCCTGCGGAGATAATCCCGCCGTGCCGGATGACGACCTTGTTCGATCCACCCTGCGGGACCAGTGGCATCTGGCGCCCGGCGAGATCACCGCCCTGCCGGCCGAGCTGCTCTCCCAGGGCTGGGAGATCACCGCGGGGGAGCAGCGGTACGTGTGCCGCCTGGCCGAGCCGGGGGCCCGGCAACCCGTCGAGGCCGGCCTGCTGGCTGCCGAGCGCCTGCGGATCCGGGACATCGCGGTCGGCGAGCCGGTCCGCACCCTCGGCGGTGGCCTCACCGCGCCCACCCCGTCCGGGGCACTGGCCCTGCTGCGCCGGGTGCCCGGCCGGCGGCTGGACGGGCGGGACCCGATCGACCAGCAGTGGTGGGGGGACCGGCTGGGCGCCGTACACCGGGCCCTGCAGCATTTCCACCATCCCGGCCTGCGCCCGTGGCAGCCCCTCGACCCGCACGCGGCGCATCTGACCGCGGACCCCTGGCTCCGCTCGGCGGTGGCCGACGCGCTCGGCGCGACCACCCGCCTCACCGTTACCGACCGGCTCACCTACGGGGTGCTGCACGGCGACCCGGCGCCCAGCAGCTTTGTCGTCGACCCCGGCACCGGCCGGGCGGGGCTGCTCGACTGCGGCGCCAGCGGGGTCGGCCCGCTGGTCTACGACGTGGCCGCGGCGGTGCTCTACGTCGGCGGCCCGTGCCGCGCCACCGAGCTGATCGACGGCTACCTGGCGGCCGGCCCGGTGCGCCGCGACGAGTTGGAGGCCGCGCTGCCCGTGCTGCTCCGGCTGCGCTGGGCGGTCCGCGCCGACCGGGCCGCCCAGCGCGGCGACGCCGAGGCCCTCGACCGGGCGAAACAGGCCCTGGAGTCGGCGGCGGGATGACCGTCCGACAAGATGGTGGGCGAGATGGCATACCGATACTTCTACGACTGCGAGTTCATCGAGGACGGCCGCGTGGTCGACCTGGTCTCGATCGGCGTCGTCGACGAGTTCGGCCGCGAGTTCTACGCGGTCAGCACCGAGTTCGACGACACCAAGGCGATTCCCTGGGTACGCCGCAACGTGCTCGACAAACTCCCGTCCCCCTCGGACCGGGCGTGGCGCTCCCGCGAGCGCATCCGCGACGACCTGTACGCGTTCCTGATGGAGCCGATCCGCGGCCGGGACGAGCAGATGGAGCTGTGGGCCTGGTTCGCGGCCTACGACCACGTCGCGCTCGCCCAACTGTGGGGCGCGATGCCGGCGCTGCCCCGCGAGATCCCCCGCTATCGCTGTCGCGCCTGCCCGCTTCTCCCATGCCCGCCGGCACTCCCCGCGCGCCCGCCTGCGCCCGATCTTGAGGCGGTGGCGTTCACCGTGCACGGCACATCCACACTCTTCCGGCCGAGGCGCTCGACCGTGAGGACTTTCCGTTTGCCGCGAACGGAACGGCTTCAAGATCGAGGACGGGCGCTCGCGGAGGGTGACCCACGGCGGCAAGAGGCGCCTTGCCGGGGACGGTTGTCAGTCTCGTACGGGGGAAGGAAGCGGAACCTTCGCGCCGGGAGCTTCCACCGTGGTTTTCAGTTTGCTGGCGTAGACGTCCACGTACGGGCGGCCGGAGAGCACCATCAGCTCGTACATGATCTCGTCGGTGATCGCTCGTTCGACGAAGCGGTCACCGCGCGAGCTGTGGTATCGCGAGAAGTCCAGTGCCGGCCCGAACCGCATCCGTACGCGCTTGATTTTGGGGATGAGCGTGCCAGTGGGCTGGATCTCGTCGGTGTTGAGCAGCGCGACCGGCACCACCTTGGCGCCGCTCTCCAGCGCCAGCCGGGCCACGCCGGTCTTGCCGCGGTAGAGCCGGCCGTCCGGCGAGCGGGTGCCCTCCGGGTAGATGCCCGCGATGCCGCCCTCGCGCAGGACGCGCAGCAGGGTGTCCAGCGCCGCCTGGGCGGCCTTCCCGCCCGAACGGTCCACCGGGATCGTCCCGGTCGCGAGGAAGAACTGCCGCATCAGCCGGCCCTTGATCCCCTTGCCGGTGAAGTACTCCGCTTTGGCGACGAACGTCACCCTCCGCCGGACCATCAGGGGTGTGAAGATCGAGTCGGAGAAGGAAAGGTGGTTGCAGGCCAGGATCACCGAACCGTCCTCCGGCACGTTTTCCAGGCCGCGCACGTCCGGACGGAAGATCAACCGGAGCAGCGGGCCAAGGAAAACGTATTTCAGCAGCCAGTAGAACAAGGGGTTCCTTTCGTCGCATCAGGAAGCGTACGAAGGGGGACGGCGCGCCACAACGCACTCCCGCAACCGGTGCTCGGCGTGTCACCATTCAAGGCACGGTCGGCGAGGGAGTGTGCAGGGTGACAGCGGGTGGCGCCCGCCGCGGCAGGCGGGACAACGGGCTGGACGCGGCCGACTTCGCCGTGGCCGGCGACGTGGATCCGCGCGTCGGCGAGCACCTGCTCGACGTGCTGCAGGCGGTCGGCATCGCGGCGTATCTCCAGCCCACGGCGGATCTGAATCCGATCCTCCGGGCCACCACGCTCCCGGCCCGCCCGACCGACCGGCTGTATGTGGACCGCACCTATCTCGAGGCCGCCCGGGCGCACCTGCTCAAGGAGACCGGCGGCCAGCCGCCCACCCCGCCGCCGGACCCGACACGAGAGCCCGACATCGAGGCCGAGTGGGCGAAGATCGTGGCCGGCTTCCACACCACGGTCGACCCGACCGCCACGCCCTGGCCCGCCTCGGAAGACCTGCCGGCCGCGCCCGAGCCGCCGCCCGCCCCGAGCGAGCCGGTCCAGCACAACCGGCGGCGCACCGACCAGCCGGCCGAGCCGACCGTGCTGGAGAGCTTCGACGCCTTCGGCGCGGATCTCGACGAGGACGACGAGGACGAGGACAGGTTCATCCCGCCGCCTCCCCCGCCGCTGCCGCACATCTCCAAGTACGCGGTGATCGGCCTGCTCGGCGTGGTGGTCGGCTTCGTGCTGTTCCTCTTCCCCGGGCTGCTCCCGATCGACCGGAACGCCGTGATCATGCTGGGCTTCGCCGCCATCGTCTCCGGCGCGGTGATGCTGGTCTGGCGGCTACGGTCCGGTGACGACGACGAGGACGATTTCGACGACGGAGCGGTCGTTTAGTGATCGTTTAGTGCCCGTCTTGTCGAATTGACCACTGTCGGTGTAGCGCACTGGTGGCTTCCGGTAACCTTCGGTGATGCGCCAGAGCTCGTTGGTCGTGGTCGCCAACCGTCTCCCGCTCGACGACAATGCCGCTCCCGATGGCGCCTGCGAATGGCGGCGCAGCCCGGGCGGCCTGGCCAGCGCGTTGCACGCGATCCTCGAGGGCACCCCGGCGACGTGGGTCGGCTGGGGCGGCGGCGTCGGCGGCGCGCCCATCCTGCCCGACATCGGCACCCTGCGGCTGCGCCCGATCGCGCTCACCGAGGAGGAGCTGCGCGGCTACTACGAGGGCTTCGCCAACTCGACACTGTGGCCGCTCTACCACGACGCCGTCGAGCAGCCGGTGTTCGACCGGGGCTGGTGGGAGACGTACCGCGCGGTGAACCATCGCTTCGCCGAGGCCGCCGCCGAGGTGGCCGAGCCGGGCGCCGCGGTCTGGGTGCAGGATTACCACCTCCAGCTCGTCCCCCAGCTGCTGCGCGAGCTGCGGCCGGATGTGCTGATCGGCTTCTTCATGCACGTGCCGTTCCCGCCGCCGGAGCTGTTCATGCAGCTGCCCCGCCGGGTCGAGCTGCTGCGCGGGATGCTCGGCGCCGACCTGGTCGGCTTCCAGCGGGAGCAGGCCGCGCACAACCTCGCCCAGCTCGCCGTCAAGCTCCTGGACGCGGAGTACACCGCGCACAGCATCCGGGTCGACGGCCGCGTGGTGCGGACCGGCGCGTTCCCGGTGTCGATCGACGTGGCCGAGATGGAGTCGCTCTCCGCCCGGCCGTACGTCCGCAATCAGGTCGCCAAGCTGCGGCACGACCTCGGCGTACACAAGAAGGTGTTGCTCTCGGTCGATCGGCTGGACTACACCAAGGGCATCGAGCACCGGCTCACCGCGTACAACGAACTGCTGCGCGACGGCCGGCTGAAGGTCCGCGACACGGTGATGGTGCAGGTGGCAGTGCCGAGCCGGGAACGGGTGGAGAGCTACCGCGGGCTGAAGGACCGGATCGAGGGCGAGGTCGGCCGGATCAACGGCGAGTACGGCCGGGTCGGCGAGCCGGCCATCCACTACCTCAACCAGCCGTTCGACCGGGCCGACCTGGCCGCGCTCTACCAGACCGCGGACGTCATGGTGGTGACCCCACTGCGGGACGGGATGAACCTGGTGGCGAAGGAGTTCGTGGCGGCCCGCAGCGACGACGCGGGCGCGCTGGTGCTCAGCGAGTTCGCCGGGGCGGCCGCGGAGCTCGAGGACGCGTTCCTGGTCAACCCGCACGACCTGGACGGGCTCAAGGAGACGCTGCTGCGGGCGCTGGACGCCAAGCCGGCGGATCTGGCCCGGCGGATGTCGGCGATGCGCGCGCACATCACCTACCACGACATCCACGCCTGGGCCCGGGCGTACCTGACCGCCCTCGACCACACCGGCCGGCTGGCCCGGACGCTGCCTCGCCAGCGGGTCGCCGCGTACAGCGATCGCCACCGATAGGGCGACCTCATCGCGTCGCGGAGAGCTCCTTGGTCAGCCAGTCGAGGACCGCGTCGATCGGCTCGGCCCAGCCGGCGTCCAGCATCAGGTCGTGGCCCATGCCGGGGAAGAGCAGCGGCGCGCCGCCGTAACGCGCGGCGGTCTCATCGAGCGACTTGCGCGGCACGATCCGATCGTCGGGCGATCCGACGACGAGCAGCGGCGGATTACCCACCGGCGTTGCCCGACTTTTCGGATTTGTCAGGCGAGGCGCGAACGACATGCGTTCGAGGTAGGCGTCCGCCTCGTCGGCCGGGAGCGCGGTGCTGAACAGCTGACGGCGGTTGAACCGCCACTTTCCGGCGAAGAGCGCGGGCAGCGTACCCACCGGATTGGTCTTGAAAGAAGCCCAACGGCTCGGCGCCGGCGCGGCCAGCACGGCGGCCCGGGCCGGATAACGGCCGAGGGCCCGCGCCACCACGGTCGCGCCCTCGCCGTGGCCGATCAGCACCGCCTGCTTCGGCAGCGAGGCGGCCACCTGGACGACGTCGTGGACGTGGGCGCGCAAGTCGCCTCGGTCGCGCGGGGTCAGCGCGTACGCCGGAAAACCGCGCTGTGCCGCGTGCCCCAGCCATCGCTCGGCGAACGCCCAGGCGCCATGGCGCGGCCCGCAGACGAACAGCAACGGCGGCTGGTCGCCCTCGCCCTCGACCAGGCGGGACACGACCTCGCGCTCCACCGGCGGCACCGGCGAGGTCCAGTCGTCGAAACGCAGCAGCCGATCGCTCACTTGGCCGGCTCCATCTCGTGCAGCAGACCGTCCACGGCCTTGAGGTAGTCGACGTGATCGACCTCGAACCAGTGCCGGCGGCCCGGCACGTGGCGGCGCGCCCAGCTGCGGACCGGACGGGCCGACTCCTTCTGCTGCACCGCGGCGGCGCGTACCGGATCCTCCCGGCGCAGCCGCAGCCAGCGGGCCACCGCCACGCTCTGCCAGTGGGCGAGCGGCAGCAGCCCGGAGTCCGGCTGCAGCAGGCCGACCACGGCGAGCGTCGGGTGCTTGCGGGCGAAGGCGTGCAGGTGCAGGTCGGGGCGGCCGTCCGGATCGGAGTCGAGCAGGTCGGGGTCGAGGAACTCGAAGCGCGGCAGGTACCCGGTCGCGGTGATCACCAGGTCGGGGTCGATGCGACGGCCGTCGGCCAGCTCGACCTTGCCGTCGGCGTAGCGGGTCACGTCCGGCACCGGCTTGATCCGGCCGTGGCCCAGGTAGTACGGCAGCTGCGAATTCACGACCGGATGGCTTTCGTACGGCCGGTGATCGGGCGCCGGCATCCCGAACCGGGTCAGGTCCCCGGTGGTCAGGGCCAGCGTGCGCCGGTACAGCCACTGCCGGAGGCGCAACGGCAGCCGCCATTGGCGCAGCCGCTCGTTGACCTGGTCGGCCGGGCGGCCGAGGACGTACTTGGGGGCGTACCAGTAGCCACGCCGGGTCGAGTGCCAGACGGTGGTGGCCTGCTGGGCGGCCTCGACCGCGAGATCGCAGCCGGTGTTGCCGCCGCCGATCACCAGCACCTTGCGGTTGCGCAGCTGGGCCGGGTCCTTGTACTGCGCCGAGTGGATGACCGTGCCGCGCAGAGCTCCCGGAGTATCCGCGCCCGGGATCTCGGGCTTGGCCGGCGCCCAGTTGTGCCCGTTCGCGGCGACCACGGCGGCGTAGCGCTGCACGCGGGACGAGCCGCCGCCGGTCGACTGGGTGGTCACGTCCCACCGGCCGTCGCCGACCGGGACGCAGGACACCACCTCGGTGCCGAACCAAATGGCGTCGGCCAGCCCGAAGTGCTTCGCGTACCGCTCCAGATAGGACAGCAGTTGGCTGTGGTGCGGGTAGTCGGGCCAGCTGTCCGGCATCGGGAAGTCCGGGAACTCGGCCAGCGGGCGGGACGAGATCAGGTGGGTGGCCGCATACACCGGGCTGCGGTCGTGCCGCCAGTTCCACGCGCCGCCGACCGAGGTCTCGCGCTCGTAGCAGTCGACGGCGAAGCCGTGCTCGCGCAAGTTCTTGATCGCGGCGAGACCGCTGGCGCCGGCGCCGATGACGCACACCGCGTCCCGACGGTCGGCGATGTCCGGAGTGTCGTGCACGCGGGGATCCTGCCAGAACCTGGCGCTATGCGGAAGCCATCCGACCGCCCCACCCGCCACCCGTGACCAGACCAAAGGCCGATCTTCACGGAAGAGTCAGATCCGCCACGACAGGAAGATGATCACTGGCTCGGCGGGCCAGATCGCTCTCCACCACCTCGTACTTCTCGATGGTGATGTCCGGGGTCACGAACAGGCCGTCGATGAGCCGCGCGGGCAGCGTCGCCGGATAGGTGAACCGCCCGGCCGCCGACGAGACCAGCCCGTCCTCGACCGTCCGCCACGCGCCGCCGCCAGGCCCCTCGTTCAGGTCGCCGGCCGCGATCACCGGGCCCTCGATCGCCTCCAGCGCGTCCTTCCAGAGCGCCGCCTGGGCGGGTCGCTCGGCCGGGTCGGTGGCCAGGTGCGACCCCGAGACGGTGAACCGGCCGCCGCGCACCGAGCCACGCACGAACGCGGCGCCGCGCAGATGCCGGCCCGGGGTCAGCGGGAACCGCAGGCACCACGTCTCGTGCACCTTGACCCGCAGGCTCACCAGCACCAGATTGCCCAGCGCCGGCAGCCCGCCGGCGGCCACCACCAGGCCGGCGTCGTCGGCGAGCGCCGCGCACTTGTGCCGCCAGCGGAACCGGCGCGGCGCCTCCTGCACGACCAGCACGTCCGGGGCGAGCTCGCGGACCAGCTCGACCAGGGCCGCTCGGTCGTCGGCCAGGCCGTGGACGTTGTAGCTCATCACCCGCAGCGGCACCCCGGACACCGTTGTCCCTCTCTCGCCTGGCTTTACTCAGATCCGCCGGGCCAGGTCGGCCGCGCCGACCACACCGGCCGCGCTGCCGGTCTCGGCGGCCACCACATCGGCGACCGGGAACCGGCCACGTTGCTTGAGCTGATCCCGGTACGTCGTCCGGGTCGGCGTCATCAGCAGCTCGCCCGCGTCGACCACGCCGCCGCCGACCACCAGGATCTGCGGGTCGAGGGCCTGCGCGAGGTCGGCCATGGCGACGCCGAGCCAGTAGCCGATCTGCGCGAACGCGTCCCGGGCCACGCCGTCGCCGTCCCGCGCCGCCTCGGTGATCTGCCGGCCGGAGATCGCCAGCGGGTCGCCGCCGGCCAGCTCGAGCAGGTGGGCAGCGCGCTCGGGTTCCTGCCGCGCGCCGGCCCGGGCGAACCGGACCAGGGCGTTGCCGCTCGCGTACTGCTCGAGGCAGCCGAGCCGGCCGCAGCCGCAGGGGTGCCCGTCGGGCACCGACTGGAGGTGGCCGAGCTCGCCGGCGATGCCGTTCGCGCCGCGCCAGAGCTTGCCGTTGAGCACGATGCCGCCGCCGATGCCGGTGCCCACGGTGATCAGGACCATCGAGTCGTCGGCGTGCCGGGCAACCCCGAACCGGAACTCGGCCCAGGCGGCGACGTTGGCGTCGTTCTCCAGCACGGTGGGCAGGCCGACCGCCTTGGCGACGTAGTCGCGCAGCGGCTCGTCCCGCCAGGCCAGGTTGGGCGCGAAGAGGACGGTGGCGCCGGGCGCGTCGATCCACGCGGCCGCGCCGATGCCGATCGCGGTGGCCTGCGGGAACTCCCGGGCCAGCTCGGCGGCCACCTCGACGATGGTGTCGCGGGTGCCGGCCGGGTCCTCGGCGGGTGTGTCGCGGCGGTTCGACGCCAGCACGGTGCCGTGCTCGTCCACCACCCCACCGGCCACCTTGGTGCCGCCGACGTCGACTCCGATGGTCAGCGTCACGCTGTCTCCTTCTGCTTACCTGCTCAGCTCACACCGTGCCGTCGCCGGTCGCATCGTCGCGCTCCGCGTCGCTCGGACCATCATTCTCGACGCCATCATTCTCAGCGCCATCATGATCCAGGCCATCATGATCCACCGCCGCGGGCCGCGCCAGGTCGGCAACACCCGCTTCCGCGGTGGCCGCGGCCCAGACATCAAACCTTCGAGGGGTACGGCTGGACCGCCCACCGCCGGTCTCGCCGCCCACGCCGTCGGTCTGAGCACCCCCACGGACGGTCTGGGCACCCCTGCCACCGGTCTCAGCGCCCCCACCGTCGGTCTTAGCGCCCCCACCGTCGGTCTTAGCGCCCCCACCGTCGGTCTGGGCGCCCGCGCCAGCGGTCTCGGCGCCCGCACCGCTGGTCTCGGCGCCCGCGCCACCCGTCTCGGCGCCCGCGCCAGCGGTCTCGGCGCCCCTGCCACTGGTCTCGGCGCCCCTGCCGCTGGTCTCGGAGCCCCCGGGCGCGTCCCCGGCCCGCGCTGCGGCGCGTGCCTTCGCCGCCTGGGCCGCCGCCGCTGCCTCCGCGACGCGCCGGGCCGCCGCGTCCGCCGCGGCACGCGCCCGCTCGGCCGCCGCCCGTCGCGCGGCCGCCCGCTCCTCCTCGGCCGTCGCCGCGTCAGCCGCGGACGCTGCCGCCCACGGGTCAGCCGAGCGCTCCGCCTCGGCCGCCGCCGCGGTCCACGGGTCAGCCGGGCGGCCCGCCTCGGCCGCCGCCGCGGTCCGCGAGTCAGCCGGGCGGCCCGCCTCGGCCGCCGCTGCGGTCGACGGGTCAGCCGGGCGATCCGTCTCGGCCGCCGCTGGGGCCCGCGAGTCAACCGGGCGATCCACCTCGGGCGCTGCCGCGTCGGCCGCGGACGCTGCCGCCCAGGGGTCGTCCGAGCGGTTCTCCGGTTTTGCCGGGGACTCGCCGGATGTGTCCGCCCGGCGCGTCGCGGTCGACCAGGCCTCGTCGGGCGACGGCGTCGGTGCCGGGCGACGGGCGGGCGAGGCCCTCCGCTTCGACCGGTCGCCGGCCAGGCCGGAAAGCCCGCGCATGACCCCCGCGAGCCCGGTGGCGAGATCGCCCGCGCTGCTCGCCATCCGCACCATCGTCGCGGGGCTCGGATTGCGCGCCGCCGCGATCGCCTGACACACCGGGCACACGCAGCACTCCGCACTTCCGGTCGCCCACCGGCCACCCGGCTTGTGCGCACTCCCCGCGGCCGGCCTCGACTCCGCGGCGGCAGGGTCGCGCTCCGCGGCGGCGGGCTTGGGCCACGCGCCGGCGGGATTGGGCTGCGCGGCGGCGGGATTGGGCTGCGCAGCGACAGGCTCGGCGGCGGGATTGGGCTGCGCGCCGGCGGGATTGGGCTGCGCGGCGGCGGGCTGGGGCTCGGCGGCGACAGGCTCGGCGGCGGGATTGGGCTGCGCAGCGACAGGCTCGGCGGCGGGCTTGGGCTCGGCTGCGGCGGGCTCGGCTGCGGCGGGCTCGGCTGCGGCGGGCTCGGCTGCGGCGGGCTCGGCGGCGGGCTCGCGCTCCGCAGCGGCGGGCGCGGGCTGCGCAGCGACGGGCTCGGCGGCGGCGGGCTGGGGCTCGGCGGCGGCGGGATTGGGCTCGGACGTGGTCGAGGGCTGGTGGTCGCCGCCGGCGACACGGATGACCGCGTCGCGCACCGATTGGGCGAGGCCGCCCAACCCCGCCGTGTCGGCCACCGCCAGCACGGCGGCGACCAGCCGTTCCGCCTCGTCCCGCGCCGTACCCGGCATCGAACCCACCCCGCCTAGCTCGCCAGAAGGCTCTCGACCCGGCGCTTGAGCTGCTTCAACGCCGTATCCATGATGATCTTTTCGGCCTTGCGGCGGAACATGCCGAGCATGCCGATGGAGAGCTCGACCTCGAGCGTGTACGTCACCGTGGTGGTGCCGTCGCCGTTGTCGGCCAGATCGTAGGAGCCCTCCTGGGACTTCTGCGTCTTGGACGGCTCGACCAGATGCCACTCGATGCGGGTCAGGTCGTCGGCATACGCATACTCGAGGGTGTAATCGTCGGCCATCACGGCGGCGTCGATCAGGAATCGGACACGCGCGGCGTAGCCGTCCTCGTACTCCTCGAGGACCTCGATCTGCTTCAGCGCGTCGACCCACTCGGGGTAGCGCGGGAAATCGCAGATGACCGCCGCCACGCGGTCGACGGGCGCATGAACCTGGATCGACTGCGTCGAGGTATCCGCCATGCACGGAGGCTACCGCGTCCGTACGACATTCCCGATGACCGGGCCGAGCCCCGTCTTGCAGCGGCGACTACCATCCGTCAGGTGCCGGTGCTTGCCAGTGTCTCCACGCGCGTCCAGCCGCTCGCGGTGACCGCGCGCGTCATCATGCTGGTGCTGATCGCGGCCCTCACCCTGATCGTCACCCGGGATCCCGCGCAGCTGCGCTGGATCGCCCTGCTGCTGGTCGCCGCGCTGCCCGCGTTCGGAGCGCCGGAGCATCGGGTGCTCGCACCGCTGGGCCGGTTCGCCGAGGTCGCGATCGTCGGGCTGGCAGCCGGCTCGGTCGCCGCCGCCGCCGGTCACACCGGCACGCTGCCGGCCGGCTTCGGCGCCTGGGCGGTGCTGCCCTATCTGGTGGTGCCGCTCCTGTCGGCCGCGCTGCGCCGGCGCTCGACCGAGGGTGCCGCGCTGCTCGGCATCGCCGCCGTCGCGATGGTGGCCGGCGGCGTGCTGATCGGCGAGGTCAGCCCGATCACCCAGCCCGGCTTCCTGGCCGCCTGCGGCCAGTGGCTGGTGCTCGGCGCGATCGTCACCTTCGCGGCCGACGCCATGCGCCAGCTCATGCAGCCGCCCGAGCCCACCCCGCAGCCGTACGCGGAGGCCACCCGCCTGCTCACCCAGCTGCGCAGCGTCGCCCGTTCGCTGCCGGGGGCCACTCTGGACCCGGGCGGCATCTCCGAGCACCTGCTCGAGGAGCTGCGCATCGTCGCCGTCGCCGATCGCGCCGCCGTGCTGTCGACCAGCGGCGGCGGGCGGCTGGTGGTGCTCGCCCAGACCGGCGCCGACCGGGTCGACTGGGAGACGACGCTCGACTCCGACTCGGCGATCGCCGACGCCTGGGCCACCCAGCAACCGCAGGTGGCCAACCGCTCGCAGGGCCGGTCGAGCCGCCGGGGCGAGGTCTCGTCGCTGGTCGTACCGCTGGTCGCGGGCGTACGGACGATCGGGCTCGTGATCCTCGAGGCGGATGTGGCCAACGCGTACCCTTCATCTGTGGTTTTCGATGTCACCGGGGTGACCGAGCCGGCCGCCATCCGGCTCGAGGCCGCCCTGCTCTTCGACGACGTGCGCTCGCTGGCCACCAATGAGGAGCGTCAGCGCCTGGCCCGCGAGATCCACGACGGCGTCGCGCAGGAGCTGGTGATGGTCGGCTACGGCATCGACAACGCGCAGGCCACCCTGCCCGAGGGCGCCGAGGAGACGGCCGAGGAGCTGCGCACCCTGCGCAACGAGGTCACCCGGGTCATCACCGAGCTGCGGCTGAGCCTGTTCGAGCTGCGCTCCGAGGTGGACCGCAACGGCGGCCTGGCCGCCGCGATCGCCGAGTACGCGCGCACCCTGGGCACCTCGGCGGGCCTGCGGGTGCACTTCACCTTCGACGAGTCCACCGCCCGGCTGCCCGCCGCCACCGAGGCCGAACTTCTGCGCATCGCGCAGGAGGCGATCACGAACGCGCGCAAGCACGCCGGAGCCTCTAATCTGTGGGTTACCTGCACCGTGGACCCGCCGTACGCGGAGATCGAGGTCTCCGACGACGGCAAGGGCTTCGCCGACGACCGCCCGGACGGTCGTTACGGCTTGACCATCATGGCCGAGCGTGCGGAACGGATCCGGGGCCGACTGAAAATCACGCCGCGACACCCCAGCGGGACAACCGTAGCCGTAGTGCTCGGATCGCCGGGGAAGCGCGATAGCGTGCGGGATAGCGTTTCCGCTCCAGAAGGGGAGTAACCCAGGCATGTCGACCAGTCCTGCGCCGACCACGCGCACCAAGGTTCTCCTTGTCGACGATCACGACCTGATTCGTAAGGGGCTGCGACACGCATTCGAGCGCGACCGGCAGTTCGAGGTCGTCGGTGAGGCGGCCACGGCGGCCGAGGCGGTGCGCCAGGCGGGCGCCCTCCAGCCCGACGTTGTGATCATGGATCTGCGGCTGCCCGACGGCAGCGGCCTCGAGGCCACCAAGGCGCTGCGGAAGAACAACGCCAACATGGGCATCGTGGTCCTCACCATGTACGCGGGCGACGACCAGCTGTTCGGCGCCCTCGAGGCCGGGGCGAGCGCCTTCGTGCCCAAGACCGCGCCCGCCGACGAGGTCGTCGCCGCCGCCCGGCACGCCGCCTCGGCGCCCAGCGCGTTCACCGCGGCCGACCTCGCCGAGGCGATGAAGCGCCGGCTCGCCCCCTCGGGCCCGCAGCTCTCCCCGCGCGAGGGCCAGGTGCTGCGCCTGCTGGCCGACGGCATGAGCGTCGCCGGGATCGCCAAGCAGCTGTTCGTCTCGGAGTCCACCGCCAAGACCCACATCTCGAAGCTGTACGAGAAGCTGGGCGCGGCCAACCGGGCGCAGGCGCTGATGACCGCCCTGCGACTGGGCCTGCTCGAGGCGCCGGACGCCCCCAAGTTCTAGCCCTAGCTTTCCAGGGAGCGTACGACCTTTCGTAGCAGTCCATTGAGCTGCACCAACTCGTCGTGGGTGAGGGCGCTCAGCAGCTGCCGGTCGCGCTCCATGCCCTCGAAGATGTGCTTGTCCCAGGCCTCCCGACCCTTGGCCGTGGGCCGCACCAGCACCCGCCGCCGGTCGGTCGGGTCGACCTCGCGGGTCACCAGGCCGGCCGCGACCAGCCGGTCGAGGCGGCTGGTCATCGCCGCCCGGGTCACGTGGGCGGCGTCGGCGAGCTGAGCCGGGGTCGCCTCGGTCGGGTACGGCTGCACCATCAGCGCGTGCAGCGTCTTGTAGTCCTCCAAGGTGAAGTCCTCGTTGCCGGCGAAGGCGGCCGCGTCGGCCCGGCGTGCCCACTTCTGGATGTCGTACATCCGGACCAGCGCGCCCTCGATCTCCGGCGCGAACCGCGGGTCGTCCTTCCAGAACGCCGCCCACCGCGCCACGTGCGTGTCCACCGCGTCCCGCTCCTCCGTCATGCCGCCATTGTTCCACGCCCGATATTCAGGTTGCTAATAGTTCGACCTCTAACTATTCTACGTCGCATGATCTCCGACTTCCGCCTGCTCGCCGGCGGCCAGACGCTGTCCTGGATCGGCAACGGCTTCCAGAACGTCGCCCTTGCCGTCGCGGTCGTCCGGGCCGGCGGCGGCGCCGGCGACCTCGGCATCGTGATGGCCTGCTCGGTCGCGGCGCTGCTCGTCTGCTCGCTGTTCGGCGGCGTCTGGGCCGACCGCCTCCAGCCGCGGCGCGTCATGGCCGTCTCCGACCTGGTCCGCCTGCTCGCCGCGGCCGGGATGGCGGTGATGTTCGCCGGCGGCGGCTACCACCTGCCGCTGCTCTGCGCGCTGGCCGCGATCTCCTCCGGGGCCGGCAGCTTCTTCAACCCGGCGATGACCGCGCTGCGCCCGCTGCTGGTGCCCGCCGACCGCCTGCAGTCGGCGAACGCCGCGCTGAGCATGCTGCAGACCGGCAGTTCGGTGGCCGGCCCCGCGCTCGGCGGCCTGGCGGTCGCCGCGTTCGGCGCCCCGGCCGGCTTCGCGGTGAACGCGGCCAGCTTCCTCGCCTCGATGGCCGCCTGCCTGCTGCTGCGCGCCGAGGCCAGCCGCGGCCCGCGCTCGCCGATGTGGCACGAACTGCGGGCCGGCTGGCGCGAGATCAGCAGCCGCGACTGGCTGGTCGGCGGCCTGTTCGGCGCCGCCGTCTACCACATCGCGAACGGCGTGATCCTGGTGCTGGTGCAGGTCATCGCCGTGCGGCGGCTGGGTGGCGCCTCCGCGGCCGGCTTCATCGCCGCCGCCGAGGGCCTGGGCGGGGTGATCGGCGCGGCGGTCGCGTTGCGCTACAAACCCCGCCGGTTGCTGCGGGCGGGTTGGCTCACGCTGATGCTGATGCCGATCTGGGCTTTGGCGTACGTGTGGCCGGCCACCCTCATAGCGGTGCTGGCGGGCGCGGTCGTCGGCTGGGCCGGGCTGATCTTCTTCGACGTCGCGTGGGAGACGGCCATCCAGGATCGGGTGCCGCGGGCCGCCCTCGGCCGGGTCGCCTCCTGGGACACGCTGACCTCGTTCATCGCCATGCCGATCGGCAACGCGCTGGCCGGCCCGCTGTCCGGCCGGTTCGGGGTGAGCCCGGTCCTGACCGTGTGCGCCGCGATCCTGCTGGCGTCGGCCTTGTCGCAGTTGCTGATCCCGAGCGTACGCAACCTGACCCGGGCGGCGGCCACTGCTCCGGCGCACACCCCGCCGGAGCTACTCGAGTCCGCGGCCGTCTGACGGGAACGGCCCGGCCGGCTCCTCACCTTCACCCGCCCCGCCAGACGACATATCCGATTTATCCGGTGAAAGGCCCGCAGCCGGCGGGGAGCCGGCGTCGAGCGCGGGGCCAGCGGCCAGGGTGAGGCCCCCAGCCAAGCCGCTGCCCTCAGGCAGCGCGGGACCGGAGTCGGCGGCGGCTGCAGGCACGGCGGGCGGCGCAGCGCCGGAGTCGGCGGCGGGCGCAGGGGCGGGCGGCGCAGCGGCGGGCGGCGCAGCGGCGGGCGGCGCAGCGGCGGGCGACGCAGCGGCGGGCGACGCAGCGGCGGGCGACGCAGCGGCGGGCGACGCAGCGGCGGGCGACGCAGCGGCGGGCGACGCACTCGTCGTGGGTGATGCCGTCCGTGCGGTGCCGCCACAACCCGATCGTCGTGGCGACGAGCAGAACGGCGACGATGACGGCCACACCCAGCGGGTCCATGAGGCGACTCTGCCACGGGAAAGTTGCCGGGCCGGCCGGACTCACGCCGATTGATATGCGCTGGCCTGCAGGGTGAACAGCTGGGCATAGATCCCGCCGGCCGCCATCAGCGACGCGTGGTCGCCCTCCTCGACGATCGCGCCGTGGTCCAGCACGTAGATCCGGTCGGCGTCGCGCACGCTCGCCATCCGATGGGTGATCAGTACGACCGTACGGCCGGCCACCAGTTCCCGCAGCCGCTGGTAGACGTCGTGCTCGGCCCGGGCGTCGAGGTTCGCCGTCGGTTCGTCGCAGATCAGCAGGCCGAGCGCGCTCGCGGCGCCCCCGGCGATCTGCAGCACGGCGACGCTCGCGGTGGTGAACGGGTCGGCCCGCCAGGCGAGCAGCCACGCCTCGCCGAGCAGTTTGGGCAGCCGGCGCACCATCGTCCCGAACGAGGTGTTGGCCGCTTCCTCGGTGCTGGTCAACCAGTACGGGAGGGCCGTCCGGCCCGTACCGGATCTCCGCCACGCCCAGCTCGCCCTCTTCGAAGTCTTGCTGGCCATCTTCTTGGGGACGGGCTTCTTGGGGACCGGCTTCCTCGGGGGCTGGGGACGCTCCGGCATCGGAGGCTCCGTTTCGGGGGTCTCTCCGCCCTTCCTACGCCGCCCCGCCGAGCGCGTCAGTCAGGTTCCGTCACTCGTCCCCGAGCAGGCGGCTCAACCGGGCCGACTGTTTCTCCCAGCGCCACTCCCGTTCGACCCAGGCCCGGCCGGCGGCGCCCATCGCTTTCGCCTTGGCCGGGTCGGCGAGCAGCTCGGTCAGCCGGGCGGCCAGCGCCTCGACGTCGCGGCCGCCGACCACGAAGCCGGTCTCGCCCTCGCGCACCGCGTCGGGCGCGCCGCCCGAGTCGCCGCCGACGACCGGCAGCCCGATGGCCGACGCCTCCAGGTAGACGATGCCCAGCCCCTCCACGTCGAGCCCGGCCGCCCGGGTGCGGCACGGCATCGCATAGACGTCGCCGGCCGCATAGTGCGCCGGCAGCTCGGCCCACGGCACCGACCCGGTGAAGACCACATCGGACTCGACGCCCTGCTCGCGGGCCAGGCGTTCCAGCTTCGGCCGGTACGGCCCGCCGCTCACCAGCAGCAACGCGGCGTCGGGCACCCGGCGCCGGACCGCGGGCAGCGCCCGGATCAGCATGTCCTGCCCCTTGCGCGGCACCAGCCGGGACACGCAGACGACCACCGGCCGGTCGGTGAGGCCGTACTTCGCGCGGACCGCCGAGCCGTCCACGCCGGGGTGGAACGCCTCCACGTCGACGCCGGGCGCGAGCCGTTCCAGGTCGGTGAGCCCGTGCAGCGCGCGGTCGAGCCGGGTGCGCTGGTACTCCCCCAGGTACGTCACCACGTCGTTGCCCCGGGCGATGCGCCGCAGCAGCTGCCGGGCGCCGGGCAGGGCGGCCCAGCCGATCTCGTGCCCGTGGGTGAGGGCGACCGCGCGGGTCACCCCGGCGTTGCGCCGCAGCCCGTCGGCGAGCAGCCCGAGCGGGGCGGCCGCGCCGAACCAGACCCGGTCGCAGCCGTGCTCCCGGGCCAGCGCCGCGGCCCGCCGGGCCACCGCGGGCGTGGGCAGCAGCACCCCGGTCGGCTCGCGCACCACCTCGAACGGCTGCTCGGCGTCGAACTTCCCGGCGCCCTTCCAGGTCGACGCGTAGACCACGAGCGACCCGGCCGGCTGCCGCACGGCGAGGTTGTGCACGAACTGCTGGATGCCGCCCGGCCGCGGCGGAAAGTCGTTGGTGACCAGCAGCGTGCGCCGCATCAGCGCGCACCCCCGGCGTGGACGCGGGCGCGGCGCACCAGCGCTCGCCCCGAGACGGCGGCACCGGCGCGGCGCATCAGCGCTCGCCCCGGGCGTAGGCGCGGGCGGCGGCCATCCGCTCCACCGTGGACGGGTGCGAGGCGGAGATCGCGTACTCCCAGGCCGGCGGGTCGGGGTCGGACAGGTTGACCGTGCCGAGGCGGCGCTGCATCGCCTCGAAGGTGGCCGGGTCGCCGGTCAGCCTCAGCGCGTGCGCATCGGCCCGCGCCTCGATGCGACGGGACACATACGCCTGGGCCGGCCCCGCCACCAGCCCGACCAGCGTGACCACGGCCAGCATCAGGCCGATGGCCCGCGGCGAGCCGATGGACTCGACATTCGCCAGCCTCAGCAGGCTCGACCAGGAGCCGAGCAGGAACAGCCCGATCACCGCGAGCGCCGTGCCGAGCGCGCCGAGCACCGTGCCGATCAGCACGTCGTTGTCCTTGGCGTGGCCCAACTCGTGCGCCACCACCGAGACGACCTCATCCGGCGTGGCCTCGGTGAGCATGGTGTCGTAGACGACGATGCGCCGGGTCGGGCCCAGCCCGGACACGTACGCGTTGACCGCCCTGGTCCGCCGGGACGCGTCGGCCACCAGCACGTCGCGCACGGGCACCCCGTCCCGGTCGGCGAGCGCGATCAGCTCGCTGCGCAGCGGACCCGCCGGCATCGGGGTGAACTTGTTGAACACCGGCTCGACCAGCACCGGCAGCACGAACGAGAGCAGCACCACGAGCCCGGCCGCGCCGACCGCCCCGAACGCCCACCACCACCGCGGCGCGAAGTGGGTGATCGCGTAGAAGCCGAGCAGCGCCACCCCGCCGATCACCGCGCCGACCGCCCACGACTTGAGCAGGTCGACCGTCCAGGCGCCCCAGGACTGGGTGGAGATGCCGTAGCGGACCACGATGACGTGCCGCCAGGCGGCGAACGGCAGCGTGATCACCTCGGCCACCAGCACCACGGCGAGGCCGCCGAGCAGCGCCTGGGCGCCCCAGTTGCCGCCGAACGGGCGGCCGGCCTGGGTGACGATCCAGGCGCCGAGCGGGGTGAGCCCGAGCAGCAGGGCGACGACCAGGCCGATCGCCATCGACCCATACGACCCCGGGCGCAGCGCCGCGTGGAACTGCCGGGCGCGGGCGACCTTGTCGGCCGGCAGCGAGCCGAGCGCGGCCACCTGGTCGGCCCGGGGCGCGGGCGGGCGATGCCACGGAATAGCCAGGGCGGCGAAGACGGCGAGCACCACGACCAACACAACGAGGGTGCCGACGGCCCAGGCCCGCGACGTCATCATCCACCACATTTTAGAGAGATCACGCCACGTGACGGCGCGGGAACATGGGCACCACGACCGGCGGCTCGGGCGTCTCCAGAATCTCCACGTCGAAGCCCGCCAGCTCGAACGTCTCGATGGCCCGCAGCTCCCCGGGGGTCAGGTCGGCTATCCCGTCGGGGGTGTCCAGCAGCGCGCTGACCAGGCAACCCCGGCACGCGTCGGACTGCCCGGCGCAGCGACCGCAGTCGACGATCATCACTCCTCCTCACCCGGGTGGCCCTCCGACCACCATCGGTGACCGTCACGCTAGGCGAGGGGTACGACAAAAACGGCTCTTGTGATCGATGTGTGGGTGGGTTGTCGGTCATCGGTCGGGTAGTTCGGGTCGGTGACCGCCGAGGCTGAGCATGGCCAGAGCGATGATGGCAT
>NZ_JOJL01000064.1 GCF_000721705.1 Actinoplanes subtropicus | reverse complement strand
CTACCGGAGCTTCGTTCCCATCACGCCCCGCGACACGCCACTGTGGCCAGACCGCGACGCGGCACTCACACCAAACTCATGATCTTGAAACGGCCGTGCCGTTACGGGACCGGCCAGGACCCGGGAAGACATCGAGGGGTCGATACAGATCTTCGTCGGCCATAAGGCAATCAGCGACGGCCTGGAAATACACGTCCACACGGTCGCGCCCACGGCCGGTGCCATTCCGGCCGGCGTCGGTACGCCCAGCGCCGACCGTATCGGGCGTCTCCCCTCGGGTGCGCAATATGTGACTGACGAGGTGAACGTGATGATTTCGTTCGACGATGCCGACCCAGACGCTTTGATCCGCCGCATAGCCGCCGGCAACCATGCCGTCATCCAGGGTGCAGTGAGCCGGGCCCGGCTTTACCAGCTGCGGTTACCGGCCGGGACCACACTCACGCGGCTGGACGCCGTCAAAGCGGCGATCGCCGCCACAGCCGGAGTCAGCGCGGCCACCTACGACCTCTACGCCCAGGATCCCTCGGCCAAGTACCCGAACGACAACAAGTGGAGCTCGTGGGACACGGCTCACCCGGCCGGCAACAACTGGAACCTGGAACAGACGGACGTACCAGGTGCCTGGGACAAGGTCACCGGCTCGAAAAGCATCAAGATCGGGGTAATCGATGCCGGATTCGATCCCGCTGTTGACGACCTCAAGCACAACATCGCCAGTACGAATGCTGGCGGTAACAGCACGCACGGCAATCACGTGTCCGGGACAATATGTGCCGAAGGCAACAACGGCCAGGGCGTGACCGGGGTCATGTGGCAGTGCTCGCTGGACCAGTTCCACGCCGGCAGCACGACCGCGCAGGCGGTGTCCGCTATGGCCGACGCGGCCGACGCCGGTGACCGCGTCGTCAACATGAGCCTGCAGTACGTGGACAACGCCAACTGGTGGAGCCAACCGGGGTACCGGCGGCCTTCGCCGGCCGACCTGGTCGCACTTGTCGGCGAGGCGAACAAGAGCCTGCGACAGGGCTTGCTCTACGCGAAGCGGCACAACAAAGATGTCTTGTGGGTGTTCGCCGCCGGCAACGAGTCACGTGACGTCGCCCTTTCGGCCCCCGGCGGCCTGGTCAGCGAGTTCCCGGAGAACGTCTTGTCGGTGGCCGCGACCCAACCGGGCGGCAACCTGGCCGCGTTCTCGGATCGGGGCAACCTCGTCTCCGTGGCCGCGCCCGGGACGGACATCTACAGCACTGTCGGACACTCCTGCTCGTTCCTGTGGTGGTTCTGCTCAGACAAGTTCGACACGATGAGCGGCACGTCGATGGCGGCGCCGCAGGTGACCGGACTGGCCGGACTGGTGCTGGCCAAGGACTCGGGCCGGCTGGCGGTCAAGGTGAAGGAATGCATCGTCGACGCGGCCCAGGGCAGTGGACGCGCAGTGCCGGGACAGAAGTTCCACGAGATCAACTCGGCGAAGGCCATCGACTGCGCCGGTAGCGCCCTCCACCTTCCAGCGAAAGTCGATGTGGTGTTCTCCATCGACCTGACCGGCAGCATGGGCGGGGTCGTCGACCAAGCGAAAGCGCAACTGCGGCAGGCCATGAGTGATCTCAAGGCCGCGTCGCCGGGCACCGACTTCCGGTTCGGCGTAACCAGTTTGATGGACTACCCCAACCTCTACGGCGACTCGACCGACTACCCGTTCAAGATCGACGCGCCACTCAACTCGGACACGGCCGCGATTCAGGCTGTCGTCAACGGGCTGGCGCTCGGCGGTGGTGGTGACGGTCCCGAGGCGTACGGCAGGGCGCTCTGGGAGATCGGCCAAGCCGACACCGGCGCCTCCCTCGGGTTCCGTGCCGACGCCCTGAAACTGGTCATCAACTTCGGCGACAACGTCCCGCACGACAACGACATCAACGAGGGCATCGCCACGCCACCGTTGAGCGGCGACACGGGGATCGACCCCGGCCGTGACGGCGTGGTCGGAACGGCGGACGACGTCGACTTCCAAACGGGTGCGCTGGCGGCGCTGAAGGCGCGCGACATCCGCCTGCTCGAGGTCGACAGTTCCGGCGGGACGAGCATTGCCCCGTACTGGCAATCGTGGACCGCAACGACCGGCGGCGCCTACACCGCCCTGGACCCGTCCGACGGCCGCACCTTGTCCACGGTGATCATCGATCTACTGAAGCTGATCCCCTGAGGAATGGACGTGAAACCGTACCTGGCGGTCATGGCCGTCCTGCTGACGCTGCCTACCGGCGCCTGTTCCCATCGCGGGCCCAGTGCCCCGCCCATTTCCGCAACGCCGGCGGTTTCCGCGAGCCCGCTGGTCGACAACGGCGTCGTCGTCAATGAACTGGAGGTGTTGGAGGGCGACAGCCCCGCGGCGGTGAAGCAAGAGCTCGACGCGGTGGGCGGCGTGGTCCTGACCCGGGACGCGCGACTGGGCACGCTCGTGGTGTGGTTCCCCACTCACGATCTGGCCCACCTGACCACCATCAAGGACACCCTGGCCAGCAAACACATCACCGCGAACCTCGTTTTCCCGCAACCCCCGACGAGCTGAGCCGGTGGCCGTCCTCCCCTCTTCGCGGGGAGGGCGGCCATCTTCTGTACAGCCGCTGTCGGCCCGAATGCGTTGCTGAACCACGACTACAGACCCGGCCTCGCGCTCATCGTCCACTTGTCCGGGACCGGGGTGACGCTGCCCAGGTCCAGGCGGCTGACGGGCGTCAGAGCCGGACGATCATCTTCCCGGTGTTCTCGCCGCGGAGCAGTCCGAGGAACGCCTCCGGGGCGTTCACCAGGCCGTCCACCACGGTCTCGCGGGCGGAGAGCTGTCCGGAGCGCAGCCAGCCGCCGACCTCGGCGACGAAGTCGGACATCCGGTGGCTGTGGTTGCCGACGATGAAGCCGCGCAGGTTGAGCTCCTTGCCGATGGACAGGGCGAGGTTGCGCGGGGCGGCGGGCGGCGCGGCCTCGTTGTACTGCGCGATGGCACCGCAGAGCGCGACCCGGCCGAACTTGTTCAGCGTGTCGATGGCCGCCTCCAAATGGTCGCCGCCGACATTGTCGAAGTAGACGTCGATACCGTCGGGGGCGGCGGCCCGCAGCTGGTCGCGTATCGGGGCGTCGCGGTAGTTGAGGGCGACGTCGAAGCCCAGGTCCTCGGTCAGATGGCGGGCCTTCTCGGCGGAGCCCGCGCTGCCGATGACGCGCTTCGCTCCGCGAAGCCGCGCGATCTGACCGGCCACGCTGCCCACGGCGCCGGCGGCGCCCGAGACGAAGACGGTGTCTCCCTCGCGGAACTGCGCGATGTCCAACAGGCCGACGTACGCGGTGAGGCCGGTCAGCCCGAGCACCCCCAGGTACGCCGAGAGCGTGGGCGCCGCCGCCGGGTCGACCACCCGCACCCGGGCAGCGTCGACCGCCGCGTACTCCCGCCAGCCGTAACCGTGCGCAACCACCGCGCCCACTGGGAGGTCGTCCACGTTCGACGCGACGACCTCGCCGATCGCGCCGCCGTCCAGCGGCGCACCGACAGGGAAGGGCGCGACGTAGGACTTGGTGTCGTTCATCCGCCCCCGCATGTACGGGTCGACCGACATGAACAGGTTACGGATCAGCACCTGACCGTCGCCCGGCTTGGGCACCTCGGTCTCGGCGATCTCGAAGTTGGCGGCGGTCGGCCAGCCGGTGGGCCGGGCGGCGAGGCGGATCTCTTTCACGGTGTTCTCCCTGTCGAGCGGCGACTGTCGGTCGTACTCGACAGTATGTCGAAAAACTCGACACTGTGTCGATTCCAGCTCGGGAAACCGTTACCCTGGTCGCATGAGCCCCACTCCCGGCCGGCGCCGCGCCCCGAGCAAGGGCGACCGGCGCGAGCGGGCGATCCTCGACACCGCCCGGACGCTGCTGGCACACAAACCGCTCGCCGACATCACGATCGACGAGCTCGCCGCCGGCGCGGAGATTTCCCGGTCAAGCTTCTACTTCTACTTCGACTCCAAACTGTCGGTCGTGGTCACGCTGCTGCGCGCGCTCACCGGTGAGCTGAACGCCGACGCCGGGCCCTGGCTGGACGGCACCGAGCCGGACGAACCGGGTCTGCGGCGCGCCGTCGCCACCCTCGCCGCGATCTGGCGCACCCACGGCCGGCTGCTCACCGGCGTCCTGGCCGCAGCGCCCACCTGCGCACCGATCGGCCAATGGCGCGCCGGCCTGCGCGAGGCGCACATCGCCCGGCTGGCCGCGCGGATCGAGCGCGGCCGCGCCGCCGGCCTGGCACCGGCCGGACCGGACCCGCACGTGCTCGCCGGAATGATCGACGACCTGCAGACCGCCACCTTCGCCGCCGCCACCGACCCCGACGGCCTGGTGGACGACCTGGTCACCGTCCAACTCCGCATGCTCTACGGCCAACTGCCACCACGACACTCGAGCGGATCCTCTGCAAGGGGCACGTCTGGAGATCACGCGATGGCCAGCTCGACTCGCCGCCCCAACCCGAACTCCAGCCCGGAATGATCTGCGCCGCGTTCTGTCGCGGCCTGTCGCGGGACCTGAGGGCCCCGGCCAAGCGGACTGGCGCGCAGGACCTCGCGCAGCTGCGGCCGGCCGGCAAAGGGGCGTGGCCGCTCAACCCGAACGGGGCCGGTTTGGCGAACGGTTTCCGCAGACCGGCCTCGGCGGCGGGCGTTGCTGCTTGCCGACGTCCGCGTCCACGACCACGCAGTACGCGTCGCGCACGTTTCGTCGAGCGTGTAACGGCGGGCGCGATGCCGGAGACAGACACCGCAGAACACCTCATCAACAGGAGAGGGACGACGGCATGAGTGTCGACGGTTGGCATCGGGTGGAGCCGGTGGATGTGCCCGGCGAGGGGCGGGTCCGCAGCGTGGTCGTGGGTGGGCGGACGGTCGCGTTGGCCCGTTGCGGGGTGCGGCTGGGTGCGTTGGACAATCGGTGCCCGCATCAGGGTGGGCCGCTGGGTGAGGGTTCGATCGAGAACGGCTGGCTGCGCTGCCCGTGGCACGGCTACGCCGAGCGGGACGCCGCCGGGCTGGTCCAGCGGTACCTGGCCCGGCTGGACGGGGTGCCGGCCGGCGGCGGCAGCATGCGGGTCGCCGACGGCATCGCCCAGCTCACCGGCGCCGGCACCGCGCCCGCCTTCCGTCGCCGCGGCATTCAGAGTGCCCAGCTGTCGGCCCGGCTCGCCGATGCCACCGCGGCCGGCTGCGACCTCGCGGTCATCACCGTCCAGCCCGGCTCGAAGTCGCAGCAGAACGCGCAGCGCCGCGGCTTCGACCTGCTCTACACCCGGGCCGTGCTCGCCCGCGAGGACAGCAGTCGCCGGCTCGCCTCCGACGGGGAGCCGGCTTCCGCGGTGTAGGTGACCAGCGTCCGGGGCGTCGGGTGTATGGGGCGTGCGGTGGGCGGTCGGCTGGGCTCAGGTGGCGGGCCAGTCGCGGAAGGCTGCCAGCAGCCGGTCGCGGGCGTCGGACGCCAGCCCCTGCGCGGGCAGGTGGCCCAGGTTCCGCACGGTGGTGCGGATCTGGTCGAGGTAGCGGTCGCAGCCGTCGCACTCGGCGAGGTGCTCGACGAAGCGCCGCTCGGTCTCCGCCGGCAGGGCACCCTCCAGGTAGGCGGTGACCAGTTCCACGAACTCGTCGCAGTTCACGCGGTCGCCTCCTTGACCCAGTGCTGTTCCAGGACGGCGCGCAGCGCGGCCCGGCCGCGGTGCAGCAGGACCCGCTGGTTGGCCGCGCTGATCGACAGCAGCTCGCACACCTCGTCGCTGCTGTGCCCGGCAACGTCGCGCAGGGTCACCACGACCCGTTGCCGGGCGGGCAGGCCGGCCAGCGCGTCGGCCAGCTGGCGGCGGGTCTCGGCGGCCAGCGCGCCGTCCTCCGGCGACGGCCAGGCGGGTGGCGAGCTGCGCCAATGCCCGGGGTACGGATCGTCCGCACCCCGGAACCGGGCGGGGTCAACGGTCGGGCCGTGGTCGTCGTCGGTGACGCCGAGCCCGGGAACGGTGCGCGCGTCCCGTACGCCCCGGGTCTTGGCCTTGTTGATGAGGATCCGGTAGACCCAGGTACGCAGCGAGGAGGCCTCCTGGAACCCGTCGATGCCACGAAGCACCCCGAGCCAGGCCTCCTGGACCACGTCCTGCGCGGTGTGCTCGTCGGCCACGTAGGCTCGGGCCGCGCGCAGCATGGCGGGCGACCACGCGTCGATCAGGGCGGCGAACATGGTCTCGTCCCGCGCGCGGAGCCGGGCTACGACGACGGCGTCGGCGGGCAGCGCGGTATCGGCCATGCAGCGCAGGGTACCGGCCAGGACGCCGGGATCACGCACCCCAGGGGTCGTCGATCAGCAGCCCCCAGGTGCCGTCGGCGCGGCGGCGCAGAACGTCGGCGCTGGTGCCGGTCAGCCGCAGCGGGGTGCCGTCCGGGCCGGTGCCCTCCAGGGTCCAGGCGTTGAGCACGGTGGCGATGTCGCCGGCCTCGACCTCTTTGCGGATGTCCGGGGTCAGAGTGGGGCTGCAGGGCGGCGAAACCGGCCAGCGCGGCGCGGATCTGGTCGAGGCCGTGCACAACCAAGTCACTCGTGGCCGAGCGACGTCGGCGGCGTGCGAGCCGCCCTGGCCGATGCGGCGATCGCGGTGACCTTGACGCCGGCCCGGGCGAGCTCGTTGACGGCCATGTGCCTGTCGTCCACCCGCCGACCTGCGGCCGAATCTCGTGTCGTCAACCCGCGCCGATCTCGCCCGTGGTGACGTCCGGATCCGGGTAGCTGGGTCCGACACTGGTCGTCAGTGAAGTCAAGAAACGTCGGCGACATGCGGACGACGATGCGCATGGACCGGGAGCCGCGTGAGTCGGGCGAGGTGGTGGAGAGCCGGCATCTGACCGACCGGGCCGGGGCGACCACCGCGCGGCTTATCGGCGGGGTGCCGCCTCCGGCCGACGGACCAGCCGGCCGGCTGTGGACGACAGCGACGGCACGCTGGTCCTGCCGTTCCTGTTGAACGTGCTCACGGGCGCACGCGGATGATCGTCTTGCCGGTGATCCGCTCGGTGGGGGTGATGGCCGCGACGGCGTCGTCGAGTGTGGCGACGGTGCCGATGTTCGGGCGCAGCCGGCCGTCGCGTATCCGCTGGACGATCTCGGTGAGCTGGGCTCGGTCGGCCTCGACCACGAAGTCGACCGCCCGGCCGTCGGCGGGTCGCGCCTCGGCTGGCCCGACGATGGACACCAGGGTTCCGCCGGCGCGCACCAGACGCGCGGACCGGGCCTGGATGTCGCCGCCGATGACGTCGAAGACCAGGTCGACGCCGCCGACCTGGTCCAGGGCGTCGGTGTCGAGGTCGACGAACTCGTGCGCGCCGAAATCCAGTGCCTTCTCGCGGTCGGCGGCGCGTCCGGTGCCGATGACGTACGCGCCGAACTCGCGAGCCAGCTGGGTCACCATCGTCCCCACCGCGCCGGCCGCGCCGTGCGCGAGCACGCTCTGGCCCGGGCGCAGCCGGCCGTGCTCGAACAGTCCCTGCCACGCGGTCAGCCCCGAGATCGGCAGGCTCGCACCCACCGCAAAGTCCACGTCACCGGGCAGCGGCGCGAGGTTACGCGCCTCCACGGCCACATATTCCGCGAGGGTGCCGTCGCGATACCAGTCGGCGAGGCCGAAGACCCGCTGGCCCACCGACAGCCCGGTGGTGCCGTAGCCGAGGGCGGTGACCACCCCGGCCAGCTCGTGTCCGGGCACCGTCGGCGTCCGGTCCCGGCCGGGCCGATCGGTCCAGGTCGAGGGCCACGCCGTCTCGGTCGGGACGAACCCCGACGCGTACACCTCGACCACGACGTCGTTGATCGCCGGGGCCGGTTCGGGCCGCTGCACCAGCGTCATCCCGACCGTCCCGGCGGCCTGGCCGGTCACCACGATCGCTCTCATACGGGTGGTCTCCTTTTCGGTCTGGTCTACTCGGGTACCCTGGCGGCCGTGGCCGACACGCAGGTCAAGGGCTCGCAGGTCAAGGGTGAGGGCGCCCGGCTGACCGCGCGCGGCGCGGCCACCCGGGAGCGCATCGTGCTGGCCGCCGCCGAGCTGATGACCGTCCAGGGCGTCGCCACCACCACCCTCGACGAGATCCGGGTCGCGAGCGGCACCAGCAAGTCCCAGCTCTACCACCACTTCGCCGACAAGGACGCTCTGGTGCACGAGGTCATCGCCCATCAGGCGGCGGTGGTGCTGGAGGCGCCAGTACCAGGTGCTGCGCGCCGTCAGCTCGTTCGCCGGGTTGCGCCGGTGGCGTGACGCCGTAGTCCTCAAGTTCTTCGAGAGCTGCGGCTACCACACCGAGATCATCAAGCTGTACGACGAAGGGCTGCGCAAGGGCGAGTCCCTGATGTCGTACCCGCGGCCTACTCCGACAGGATTGCCGTCGGGGGGCTGATGGCCGGCAACGAGGGACACGCGGTCTTCTACTTCGGTGTCGGGCATGTGGAGTCGCTGACCGGACCATGACACGGAGGCAACGTCTCAAGCGTCGTGCCGCCGCGCTCGGCACGAGGTCTCCGGTGTGAGGTTCGATCTTGAGCGCAGAACCACCTACCGGAGACCTTCGTTTTCGTTGTCGACTACCGTCACGCCGGGGCGTCCACCCCCGCTCCGAACGCGACCTGATCAGGACGCGACGATGCCTTCGCCGCCGGCCGCGCCGGGCACGGTGACCTCGCCCAGCTTCGTCAGGGAACCGTCGCGGTCGATCCGCAGCGCCACGACGTCGCCGGCGGCGCCAGTCTGTGCGTACAGGAACCGGCCGTCCGGGGTGACCGCCGCGTCGACCTGGCCGGCGCCGGTGGCGAAGGTGCCCAGGGAGGTCAGCGATCCGCCGGGGGCCACCCGGTAGCCGGACAGGTTGCCGCTGCCGGCGTTGCCCGTGTACACGGCGCCGTCGGCGGCGACGATCCAGCAGGTGGCCGCCTGGCCGGTCGCCGTGCCGGCCAGCGGGGTGAGGGTGTCGTCGCGGTTGACGGTGAACGTGGCGACGGCGCTCGGGCCGGCCTCCGCGACGACCAGGTGACCGCGGGCGTCGAAGGTCACCGCGAACGGGACCGCGCCCGGTTCGGCGTTCACCACCGGCCGGGCCGACGGGCCGCGGAGCCGGTCGACGGCGTACACGTCGATGGCATTGCTGCCGGCCTTGGTGGTGACGATCAGCCGGGAACCGTCCGGGGTGAAGGCGATCTGCCCGGGCGTGTGGGTGAACTCCGGCGTCGCGGCCGGGTCGAGCCCGAGCGCCCGATGCCAGCCGGCCACCTTCACCAGGGTCCGGCCGAGCCGCAGGTAGCCCTGGATCGAGCCGCCGTCGCGGGCGTTGAGCACATACACCAGGTTGCCGTGCACGGCGACGCTGACCGGGAACGCCCCGCCTGACGTGATGACCTGGCGCTTGCTGAGCCGGTCGCCGTGCACGTCGAAGACGGTGAGCGTGTCGCTGCCGGCGTTCACCGCGTACAGCACTCCGTCGTCCAGGGCGAGCGCGCCCTGGGAGGCGGTGTGGTCGACGACCGAGCCGGTCAACTGGCCGCCGAGGCCGCCGGTCGAGTAGACGCCGGCCTGGCTCAGCCGCCCGCTCGTTTCCCGGTCGTACGCGACGACCGTGTTGTCCGACAGGTTGTCGCTCATCGCGAACACGGCACCCTCGTGCGACGCGCCGCCGGCCGAAGCCGGCCCGGCGATCAACGTCGTCGCGGCGAGCGCGAACCCAGCGGCACCGGCGATCCTGGTCGTGGTTCTCATAACTGGCTGCTCCTCGGGTGCGGTGGTTCAGGTCCGTCCGCAATCCTGTTGCCGGAGACCGCCGGAACGAGGGCTGTTTCGCGGCTCGTAAGGGCTTTACACCCGGACCGTAAGAACCTCGGCGGGCCGCTTCCCGCAGCCGGCATGGTCACTGCGGAGATGCGACCCGGCCCGGGCGGTGCAGCTTGCGGTGCTCCGATGCGGTGGCCCAGGTCCACAGTGCGAAGCCGGCGGCCATGGCCAGCATGGTCAGTACCCCGCGGGGCCGGAAGATGTGGCTGTCGATGAAGGAGTAGCCGGCACCGAGCAGAACCGCGGCGCCCGGCAGGACACGCCATCCGTGCCGGGTGCCGAGCGCCACCGTGCAGGCCAGCACGGCGGCGAGGAAGGCGTACACGCCGGCCCGCCCGAGTTCGTTGGCGATGTCGTAGAGAGCCAGCACCACTGCGCGTAGCTGGCCCGGATCGCCTGGCTGCCCGGCGACGGTGCCCGCGGCGATACCGGCCACGGCATCCAGGCCGGTGTACCCGACCGCGTACGCGGCGGCGCACACCCACGCGACGACCGTGGCACCTCCGGCAACCCCGGCGCGCGGCCGGCCCCGGAGCAGGACCGGGAAACCCAACGCCAGCAACGGAAAGACCGGGAGCAGGACGATGTGCAACTGCACCCAGCGATGAGCTGTCCCGGCCGACAGCCCGGCGGGATGCACCATCCCGGCGAGCGCCAGCAGCAACGGCCCCGCCACGACGAGCAAGAGAGTCCTCAGCGGCCGTACCGAGAGCGGGCCCTGACCCGGATGCCGTGTCATCCCACCGCCGCGAGGAGGCCGTGCAGGTCGTCCTGGCACGGCGGGTCAGCCGCGTATCGACAGCCCGGCGCAGCGCCGCCACCAGCGCGCGCCGATGCGCCGCGCGTTCGGGTTCCATGCCGAGCCGGTTCGGCCGGGTTCATTCTTCGCACCCTACGTCGCGCGCCTCACACTCCGTCAAACGAGAGCGTCACCAACGGGGCATGACACTCCTGCTTCCTGGGGATGCGTTCCCGAGATCACCGTGAGCCGCCTCGGCAGGGGCGTATTGGGGCTGTCCGCTGCCATCGCCGGACACTACGGCGTGGTGCTGTTCTACCGCGGCTCCTCGTGCCCGCACTGCGCCGCGCAGTTGTGCGCCTTCCGGCTGATCAGCGTCTATTCCAGCGGGGCGATCGGCCGGCTGGTGCCCGACGACGTCGTCGGATTCATCCGGTACGCGCGGGAGCGCGCCGCGACCCGGCCGGATGACCGCCGTCCGGGTCGACGCGGCCGGGGCAGAGATCGTCGATACGTCATCGGTCGGTAAGAAGTCCTGGCCTGCCGATGGATGGGATGGTTCGGGCCGGCTGTGTTTGGCTGGCTTCATGCCGGAGGGTGCGGACCTGATCGGGCGCGATGGTCTGCTTGCGGAGCTGCGCGGCTGGTTCGCGGCCGCCGGGGCGGGGCGGGCGGCGCTGCTGTCGGGCGAGGCCGGGGCGGGGAAGTCCAGCATCGCGGAGGCTCTGGCGGCCGTGCTGGCGCGGGACGGCCTGAGCGTTGCCCGGGGTTGGTGCTCGGCGGCGGGGATGCGGCCGTACTGCCGTGGCGGCGGGTACTGGCCAAGGTCGCGCCGCAGTTGTCGTTCGATCAGCCGGGCGCCGGGCGGGATGGCCGGCAGGTGCTGTTCACGGCCGTGCTGGAGGCGCTGGAGGCGCACGCCGGGGCGCTGTTGATCGTGCTCGAGGACATCCACTGGGCGGATTCGTCGTCGCTCGCGTTGCTGCGTGAGGTGCTGGCGGCAGCGCCGGTGGCAGTGTTGTGCACGCGCCGGGAGGAGCCGGGTGCCGACCCGCTGGCCGACCTGCCGACCGGCGTGCGGCGGGTGGTGGTGCCGGCGGGTGGTGGTGCCGCCGTTGGATGACGCCGCGGCCGCGCTGCTGGTGTCCCTGTATCGCCGGCGATCGGCTGCGCCCGGAGCGGGTCGGCGAGGTGGTGGCCGGGGCCGGTGGGAACCCGTTCTTCCTGTCCGAGGTGGCGCGCCTGCTCGCCGCGCACGGTCCGGCGGCGATGACGGTCGTGCCGCCGGGTGTGCATGAGGTGCATGAGGTGCTGGCGCGTCGGGTGGCGCGTCTGCCGCAAGCGTGCGCCGGGTTGCTCGCCGCGGCGGCGGTCATGGCGGAAACCGCGGCGGCGGGGCATGATCCGATCGAGGAGTCGCTGCTGGCCGGGGTCGCCGGGCTGCCGCCGGACGCGGTGGCCGACCGGCTCGATCGTCAACGTCGCCTCGGTGTCGGCCCGGGTCAGCCTCGACCGGTACGGGCTGGCCGGGTATGTGGCAAGCAAGGCCGCCGTGGAGGGGCTGACCCGGGAGCTGGCCGCGCAGTGGGGCGGCCGCGGTGTGCGGGTCAACGCGATCGCGCCGGGCTGGTTCCCGACCGCCTCGAGCGGCTTCCTCGAGGATGCCGATCAGGTGGCGTGGATCGGCGTGCGTGCGGCACTGGGCCGGCCGGGCCGCCTGGCCGAGCTGGATGGGTCGCTGCTGTTCCTGGCCGGCGACGCGTCCAGCTACGTGGGCAGACCCTGATGGTGGACGGGGGATGGACCACCCGCTGAGGCAGCGGGTGGCTCAGGTAGCGGCCATCTCCCGCTCGTGAATTGTCGTCTCGCCACCTCTTGCCCTTGATCTCGGCGAACTCGGTTGCAATTCGGTTAGCGGCGCGACCGGCGCGGTTTAGGGGGATGCGCCGGGGTAGTACCGATTCGTTGGCATTAGCACACCTTCTCTGCCTCTGGATCGGGGTGGCATCGATATGACCGAGCAGAAACGACCGAAGTTCGCGGCGATTGTCGACGCGCGTACCGGCGTGAAGATCGCATCGCTGGTCGTGGTTCTCGCGGCCGCGGCGATGGTGGTCGGCGGGGTCGCGATCTCGAGTCTCGCCAAGGTGTACGACAAGGGGCAGCTGATCGCGACGAAGAGCCTGCAGGCGACGGCCGACCTTGCCACGCTGCGCGACCTGGCGCAGCAGTCCCGCATCCAGGCCCGCGACGCGGTGCTCGCCCCGGATCTGCCGGCGACCAAGAAGGTCGAGGCGAAGATGCAGGCCACCGACAAGAACCTGGAGGGCGCGGTTGCGCGCTACGGCGCCGAGACCACGGATCCGGCAGCGTTCGCCCAGTTCCAGTCGCTCTGGGCGCAGTACCTGCAGCTGCGCGACAGCAAGTTGTTACCGGCTGCCGAGGCCAACGACTTCGCGTCCGCGGTGCAGATCCTCGGCACGCAGACCGCACCCGCCGCGGCCAAGGCCTTCGCCCAGCTGGACGCGGCCGGTCAGGCCGAGACGACCGCGGCGACCGCCACACTGAAGGCGGCCCACAACACGTTTACCAGCGCCCGCACGCTGGTCATCCTGCTGCTGGTCGTAGGTCTGACGATCGGGCTGGCGCTGGCCTGGTACGTCACCCGGCTGGTGCTCAATCCGCTGCGCAGGGTCTCGGCGGTGCTGGACCGGGTGGCCGAGGGCGACCTGACCCAGGTGGCCGGGATCGCCAGCCGTGATGAGCTCGGCCGGATGGCGCAGGCGCTGGACCGGGCCAACGCACGCACCCGCAAGGTGGTGCAGGACTTCACCGCGACGGCGCACACGCTGGCCTCCAGCGCCGAGGAGCTGTCGGCGACCGGCCGGCAGATCGGCGCCGCCGCCGACCAGGCGTCCGGGCAGGCCAGCATGGTGTCCACGGCGGCCGAGGAGGTTTCCTCCAACGTGCAGACGGTGGCCGCCAGCTCGGAGCAGATGACCTCGTCGATCAGCGAGATCGCGCGCAACGCGGCCGAGGCGGCGCAGGTGGCCGCGCAGGCGGTGACCAGCGCGCAGACGGCCAGCGAGACGATGACCGAGCTGGGGCGTTCCTCCGAGGAGGTGGGCAATGTGATCAAGGTGATCACGGCGATCGCGGAGCAGACGAATCTGCTGGCGCTCAACGCGACAATCGAAGCGGCCCGGGCCGGGGAGATGGGCAAAGGCTTCGCGGTGGTCGCCTCCGAGGTCAAGGACCTCGCCCAGGAGACCGCGAAGGCCACCGACGACATCGGACAGCGGATCGAGACGATCCAGAACGACATCGACAGCGCGGTCACCGCGATCGCGGACATCTCCCAGGTGATCGGCCGCATCGACCAGTTCCAGACCACGATCGCGGCCGCCGTCGAACAGCAGACCGCCACCACGCAGGAGATCGGCCGCAACATCGCCGAGGCAGCCTCCGGCGCCACCGACATCGCCCGCAACGTGCAGGGAGTGGCCTCCTCCGCGCAAACCACCACCGAGGGCGTCAACCAGTCCATGGTCGCCACGACCGAGGTCGCCCGCATGTCCGCCGAACTGCAACAACTCGCCGGCCAATTCCGCGTGTAGAAGGGCACTACAACGGACGATTCGCTGGAGCGACCTGACCATGACCTGCAATTCCGGACAAGTGTTCGCTCACGCGCCGTACCCAGGCCGCCGCGGACGCCATCTCCAGCATCAGCGACATCGCCGGCCGGATCAGCGACTTCTCCTACCGAAAGACCACCCACGATGAGCAGGCAGACCTCACCCGCGAACCCCGCCGTCCCGCCCGATATCCGGCACGAAGCCGAACCTCTCGACGCGATCCTCGACGCCTGCGCCTACCTCCTGAATGCCCACCACCACCTCACCCAACGACTGCACAACGTCGGCTTGATCACCGACGAGACCGCCACCGCCGCGCTCGCCGGCGAAGACCAGATCGACGCGGCCCTCACGGACCTACGAGCCCACCACACCCACACCCGCTGAGCCCGGCGCAGCGCCGCTCAGCGCGTTTGGCCCGGTCAGCGCCAGCCTCGGGAACGCCGGATCGGCCCCGGCCGATACGCGTGGTGACATGCACAGTTGCACCTACTATCGCAACCTGAAGGGCCATGGAGGGAGATTTTCCCGGAATCTAGGTGCACAGTCGAACCTTTCTCAGGGGTAGGTCGTACTACCTGCCGATGGGGTCCCCACCCGTGTGGAGGTTTGATGTCACCGCTCTTTCGGCGTGCTGTCGCCGTCGCGGTCGCCGCGATCGTTGCTCTCGCGGTGTCGTCGGCACCCGCGCAGGCCGACGCGGCGGGCCAGCTGAACGCGTCGGACATGACATTGCTCATCGGCCTGCGGCAGGCCGCGCTCTGGGAGATACCGGCGGCGAAAGCGGCCGCCGAGAAGGGTTCGACGGCGAAGGTCCGGCAGGCCGGCCAGAAGCTCGACGAGGCGCAATCCCAGCTCGATCAGCAGACCGTTGACGTGATCGGCAAGCTGGGGGTGACCGTACGCCCGGCGTTGACCGCGGAGCAGCAGGCAGTGCAGGGCAAGCTGGAGACGGCAACCGGTGCCCAGTACGACCGGCTGTTCGTCAACTCGCTGCGCAATGGCTATGGCTTCCTCTACACGATCATCGGCGAGGTCCGCTCCTCGACTCGGGTCGGCCTGATCCGCCAGTTGGCCGACCAGGCCAACGTCGCCTTCCTCGGCTACATGCAGACCCTGGAGAACACCGGACTGGTGCAGGCCCAGAGCCTGGCGCCGGCCGCGATCCCACCAGCTCAGGACCTGTCCACGCTCGGCATGGCCGAGGCCAACGCGGGCCTTTCCGCGCCTATCTCTCCCACGGTGCTGTGGCTGCTGGCGGCCGCTGCGCTCTGCATGGCAGCGGTCGTCGGGCTACGGATGGTCCGTAACCGCAGGCGAACTGCCGACCCGCGCCTCGCCGTCCGGCGAGGCTAGAAAGATGTGGAGGTACCGATGTCGCTGTTGATACGCCGCACGGCCGCGCTGGCAGTGACCATGATCGCCGCCCTCGTCGTACTATCGGCGCCGGCCGGCGCCGACCCGCCGTCGACGCAGCTGAACGTGGCCGATCTGACCCTGCTCAACGGCGTACGGCAGGCCGGGCTCTGGGAGATCCCGGCCGGGCAGATGGCCGCCCAGAAGGGGACGACGGCGAAGGTCCGGCAGGTCGGTCAGATGATCGCCACTCAGCACGTGCAACTGGACCAGCTGACCGTCGACGCGGCGAACAAGCTGGGCGCGACGCTGCCGGCCACGCCGACCGCCCAGCAGCAGGGCTTCATCACCCAGTTGCAGGCGGCCAAGGGCATCCAGTTCGACCAGATGTTCGTCACCTTCCTGCGCGGCACGCACGGCTTCATCTTCCCGGTCATCTCCGCGGTGCGCGCCTCCACGCACAACGAGATCGTGCGGCAGCTGGCCGCGCAGGCGAGCATCTTCGTCATGCACCACATGCAGATGCTGGAGAGCACCGGCCTGGTGCAGTACGCCCAGCTGCCGCCGGCCGCGATGTCGGCGGATCAGGACCTGTACGCGAGCGGGCCGGCCCAGGCCAGCATCGGCTCCGGGCCGCCGGTTTCGTCGACCGTGCTGTGGCTGCTGGCCGGCGGGCTGGCCGGCCTTATCGGCATCGCGGCCGTACGCGGCCTGCGGCGCGGTCGCCCAGCGCTCGATCCGCGTGCCGCGGAGGTGCGAGGTTGACGGGACCGGGTTGTCGGACGGGCCTGATGGCTGGCAGGCAGGTACCGTTTGCCGGGAACCTGGCGCAAGTAGCAGGGGCATCGGTGGTGCGCAGAGAACGGGGACGGATGACCAGCTCTACCGGCACCGGCACCCCTGGAGCGTCCGTGACACCGCGGACAACCCTGTCACCGGCGGAGGACGAGGTTGTCGGCGCCTTGCTGGCGCTCAGCCGCGTCTTCGTGGCCGAGACCGCACGGTCACTGAGCAGACTCGACGAGGACGTGACACTGCCGCAGTTCCGTACCCTCGTGGTGCTGGTTTCCCGCGGACCGCAGCGCGTCGTCGACCTCGCCCAGGAACTCGCTGTTACCTCCTCCACGGCGGTCCGGATGTGTAACCGGTTGGTTCGCAAGGGCCTCGTCGTCCGGGAGGAGCGGCCGGACGACCGGCGCGTCGCCTGGATCACGCTGACCGCGGCCGGCCGGGAGCTCGTCGGCGAGGCCACTCAGTACCGCCGCGAGCTGATCGCCGAACTGATCGCCGGATTGTCGCTCACTCGCCCGCTGGGTTTCGCGTCGGTTCTCAACGCCATCGTGGAGGCGGCCGGCGAGGTGCCCGACGCGCAGTGGTGGCAGCGGTGGCGCGAGGCGGAAACCAGCTCCTCGCCACAGGTCAACGTCGGTTGAGGTCGGTGGGCGCGACCCTGCTCGCGGCATCGCGGGCGGCCTGGCACTGACCGTCGGGTCGTTGTTTACCCGGCTCGGCTACTTCCACGCCGGCGGCGCCTCGTCCACCGACCCGCCACACCGTCGTCCCGCAACGTGAGCGAGTGGAAGCCGACTGGTTGACCGCTACGGGCCGATGAAAAGATGTATAGGTGCACCTAAGAATCGGGAAGTGGTTACACGGCAGCAGCGCCGGTCTGCAATCGTTGGCGGTGGTGGTCGGATTGGGCGCGGGTGTCGGCGCGGCGGTGTTCCGCTGGCTGATCACGACGGCGACCCGGGCGTTCACCGGCCATGACGACTACTCGGCGGCGGCCGGCGCCGCGAACCCGCACCTGCCCGGTGTCGGTCGCTGGTTCGTCCTGCTCACGCCGGTGGTCGCCGGCCTGGTCTACGGGCCGCTGGTCTACCGGTTCGCCCGGGAGGCGCGCGGTCACGGCGTACCGGAAGTGATGTATGCCGTCGCCGAGCGTGGCGGCCGGATCCGCCCGCAGGTCGCCGTGGTCAAGGCCCTGGCGAGCGCCCTGTGTATCGGCGGTGGTGGTTCGGTCGGCCGGGAGGGGCCGATCGTGCAGATCGGCTCGGCGCTCGGCTCGACCCTGGGACAACTGGTGCGGCTGCCCGAGTCCCGGCTGCGGATCCTGGTCGCGTGCGGGGCGGCCGGCGGTATCGCGGCCACCTTCAACACCCCGATCGCCGGGGTCTTCTTCGCCCTCGAACTGATCCTGGCGGACTTCGCCGTCGAGTCGTTCGCCGCCGTCGTCCTGGCCGCGGTCGCGGCCGCCGCGCTGAGCCGGGCGGTCTTCGGCGACCAGCCGTTCCTGGCCCTGCCGACCTTCACCATCGGCTCCGCCGCGCAGTACGCCGCCTATGTCGTCCTCGGCTTGTTCGCCGGCGGGGTGGGGGTCGGCTGGTCGCGGGCCCTCTACTTCATCGAGGACCTCTGCGACCGGCTGTGGCGCGGCCCGGAGTGGCTGCGCCCGGCGGCCGGCGGGCTGCTGCTCGGCGGCGTGCTACTTGCCCTGCCGCAGCTGTACGGGGTCGGCTATCCCGTGCTCGGCCGGGCGGTCGGCGGCGGCTACGCGATCGGATTCGTGCTGCTGCTGATGGTCGGCAAGATCCTCGCGACCAGCCTGACGATCGGCATCGGCGGTTCGGGCGGGGTGTTCGCGCCGTCGCTTTTCGTCGGCGCGATGCTGGGCGAGGCGTACGGCCTGGCCCTGCACGCCGCCGCCCCCGGCCTCGCCCCGTCGCCGGGCGCGTACGCGCTGGTCGGCATGGGCGCCGTGTTCGCCGGGGCGGCCCGCACGCCGATCACCGCCGTGCTGATCATGTTCGAGCTGACCGGCGAGTATCGGATCATCCTGCCGCTGATGCTCGCGATCGCCCTGTCCGCCGGGATATCCAAGCTGATCAGCCCGGACACCATCTACACCCGCAAACTGCTGCGCCGCGGCATCGACCTGCAGGCACCTGATCGGGCGCTGGCCCGGATCGCGGTCACGGCGGCGGCCGGCCCACTCCCGGCGCCGCTGAGCCCGGACGCGACCCTGGCCGACCTGACCGTGCGGTTCGCGGCCGACGGCAGCACCGCGCTGCCCGTGATCGACGACGCCGGCCGCCTGCTCGGGGTGGTCCCGGCGCTTGAGGTCGAACGGGCGGTGCAGGACGCGGCCGAGCACGTCACCGCGGCCGACCTGGCCCACACCGTGCCGCTGCTGTCCGGCGGGGAGTCCCTCGAGGACGCTCTCGCCGAGCTGACCCGCAACGGCGGGGCCGGCCTGCCGGTCGGCGCCAACGGCGTCGCGTCAGGCTGGCTGACCCACCGCGACCTGCTGCACGCGGCGGCCGGAGTCCGGAAACCCGCATGAGGCGCTCCAAATGGGTGCATGGGTGAACCTTTTGGTGTGCCGGGAAGGAGCCCGCTGACGTTCGCGGTTGAACTACGCTGTACGTGCGTTTAGTATACTGAACATGAGTTCAGTCATTGATGACGGCGATCTCACCGCCCGCGCGACCATCCGCAACGCGGCCCTGCGCCTGTTCGCCGAGCGTGGGCACGATGCCGTCACGATGCGGGAGATCGCCACCGCGGCCGGGGTGTCGCCGGCGCTCGTGGTGCACCACTTCGGCAGCAAGGACGGCCTGCGGGCCGCGGTGGACGACTACGCCGCGAAGGCCTTCGACTCGCTGTTCACGATGGACGAGCGGGCTCTCGCCGACATGCTGACCGGCGGCAACAGCATGTCCGTCGCCGAGATGTTCGCCCGTGCCTTCCCGCACGGCTCCCCGCTGCCGGCGTACCTGCGACGCCTGCTGCTCATCAACGACCCGGCGGCCGCGGCCCTGTTCGGCCGCTGGTACACCCTCACCGCCCGACTGCTCGAGGCCATGACCGAGATGGGCGCCGCGCGCCCGGCCGAGGACCCGGCGGTTCGGGCGGCGTTCTTCCTGATCAACGACCTCGCCCTGATCCTGCTGCGCAACCAGGTCGCCGCCGCCATCGGCGTCGACCCCCTCACGCCGGAGGGCATCGCCCGCTGGGCCAAGGAGGTCACCACCGTCTACACGCAAGGCGCGTTCCTCGCCGCGCCCGGGGAGGAACCATCGTGACCGACCCCACCCACGTCATCCACTCTCAGCAGCTCACCAAGACCTTCGGCAAGGTCCGCGCGCTGGACGGGCTGGACCTCGCCGTACGACCGGGTGAAGTGCATGGTTTTCTCGGGCCGAACGGCGCGGGCAAATCCACGACGATCCGCATCCTGCTCGGACTGATCCGGGCGACCGGCGGCCGGGTCGAACTGTTCGGCGCCGATCCCTGGCGCGACGCGGCCTCCTTGCACGGGCGTCTCGCCTACGTGGCCGGGGACGTCGCGCTGTGGCCCGGCCTGACCGGCGGCCAATGCCTGGACGTGATCGGCGCGACCCACGGCCGGGTCGACGAGCGGCGCCGGGCCGACTTGATCGAACGCTTCGAACTCGACCCGACCAAACGGATCCGGGACTACTCCAAAGGAAACCGGCAGAAGGTCGCCCTCATCGCGGCGCTGGCCGCCGGGGCCGACCTGCTGATCCTCGACGAACCGACATCGGGGCTCGACCCGTTGATGGAGCAGGCTTTCCAGAATTGTGTACGCGAGCGGCGCGACGCCGGCGTCACCGTGCTGCTCTCCAGCCACCTCCTCGACGAGGTCGAAGCGCTGGCCGACCGGGTGAGCATCATCCGACGCGGCCGCACGGTCACCACCGGCACCCTTGCCGACCTGCGCCGCAACAGCCGTACGTCGGTGCACGCGGTCACCACCGAAGAGCCGGGAAGCCTCGCGCACGCGGCGGGTGTGGCCGACTACGTCAGCGAGCGGCTGGACGGGCACGTCGACATCCGATTCACGATCGACGCCCATCACCTCGACGCGATGATCGGCACGCTGCACGCCGCGCGGATTCACACCCTGACCGTCGCTCCGCCGAGCCTGGACGCGCTGTTCCTGCGCAGCTACGGCGACGCCCCCGAGGCGCGGGCCACCGCCGCGACGTTCGCGGAGAACACGCGATGAGCGCCGATCACCCGGCGGCCGGGCCGCACACGCAGGGCCTTGACACCATGATCGGGATTGTCTGGCGCACGCGACGTCGTGGCATCCTGATCGGGGTGCTGGCCCTCGGCGGTAGCCTGATCGGCACCGCCGCGGCCGTCGCCGGCCTGTACGACACCCCATCCAAGATCCACACGTACGCCGCGGCGGTCACCGCCGGCAGCGCCCTGGCCGCGATCAACGGCCACGTCGAGGGCATCGACAGCCTGGGCGGCGTGATCCAGGACGAGTTCGGCTTCCTCGCCTCGTTCCTGCTCCCGCTGCTGGGCATCGCTCTGGTCGCCGGCTCGACCCGGCGGGAGGAGGAGTCGGGCCGCCTCGAGACGATCCTCGGCGGGCGCATCACCCGGCACCAGCCGGTGCTGGCCGCCCTGCTCGTGGCGGCCGCCGCGATCCTCGGCATGTCGGTCCTGTTCGCCGCCGGGCTGGTCGTCTGCGGGGTTCCGGTGTCCGGGGCGATTCTCTACAGCGCGGCGCTCGGGGCGCTCGCCTTCGTGTTCGCCGGGCTCGCGGCCCTGCTGGCGCAACTCGTGCCGCACACGCGTGGGGTCTACACCGGCAGCCTGACGGTGCTGGCCGCCGCGTACGTCCTGCGCGGGGTCGGCGACACCACCAAGAGCGGGCTGGCCTTGCTGTCGCCGCTGGGATGGGCGGAAAAGGCGGCGCCGTTCGGCGACCAGCGCTGGTGGCTGCTCACCATCCCGGTCGTCGCCGGCCTGGCCGCGGGCGCGGGCGCGGTCCGGCTGGCCGGTCGGCGCGACCTCGGCAGCGCCGTGCTGCGCGGCCGCGCCGGCCCGGAGTGCGCCTCCCGGTTCCGGCGCGGGCCGATCGGTTTCGCCGCCTGGCTGCACCTTCCGGCAACCGCCGGCTGGCTGGCGGGAGCGGTCCTGCTCACCGCGATGATGGGGGCCCTTTCCCGGCAACTGCTGGACGCCCTGGCCGGCAACCCCGCGCTGACCAACGCCATGGGCGTGGCCGGCGACCGGCCGCTGGACGGCTTCGTCGCCGCGACCCAGCTCTACCTGGCGGTCATCGCCGCCGGATTCCTGGTTCAGGCCATCGGCACCCTCCGCGCGGAGGAAGCGGGCGGCCGGCTGGCGAGCCGGCTGTCCGGAACGCTGTCCCGGTCGCGCTGGCTGTTCGCCCATGGCACCGTGATCCTCGGCGGACTGGCGCTGATCGTCGCGGGTTCGTCGCTGGTCCTCGCCTTGTCGACGGCCTGGTCCGTCGGAGACACCGGCGAGTTCGGCGCCATCGTGTCGGCCGGCCTGGACTACCTGCCGGCCGAACTGGTGCTCGCCGGCGTCGCGCTCGCCCTTTTCGGGTTGTGGCCACGCGGCCTCGGGTTCGCCTGGGCGGCCTTCGCGGCGGTGGCTTTCATCGCCTTGCTCGGCCCGGGCCTGAACCTCGCGCGGTGGGTGCTCGACCTTTCCCCCATCACGTATGTCGGCGGCCCACCGCGCGGCGCGGTCGACGCCGGCAGCCTGGCCGCGCTGGCCATCACCGCCGTCGCGCTTGTCATGCTCGGGTTCCTCGGCTTCCGCCGCCGCGACCTGAGCGAGTCCTGACCAACCGCATCGCCTGCTCGGGTCGGCGCGGACGATCAGGAACGAAGGCGCGTCGTTCGGGCGGCGCGGCTGCATATCGGCCGGCTCAGCGACGGGCGATGGCCGAAATCGTCGCCCGCGCGGCCGAAGCCACCGTTGGGGGCGGCCGCCGCCACGGTCGATGAGGCTCTTACCAGCGGCGGCGGTGGGAGCGGCGGCGGTTCCCGGCGAAGCGCAGCGTTGCGAAGATGCTCGGCGCCGCCCGCAGCGAGCCCGAGTGGGCGCGCTAGTACTTGAATCGCGCGACGGTGCTGGCGAGCTCGGCCGACATGCGGGTCAGTTCGGTGGTGGCTTGCTGGGCTTGGCTGACGCCTTCGCTGGTGATGCGGGCGGCTTCGGCAACGCCGGTGATGTTCTGGGCGACATCGTCGGCGCCGGTGGCGGCCTCGGTGACGCTGCGGTTGGTTTCGGCGGTGGTGGCGGTCTGTTCCTCGACCGCGGAGGCGATGGTGGTCTGGAACTCGCTGATCCGGGAGATCACCCGGGTGATCCGTTCGATGGCGGTGACTGCGCCGCCGGTGTCGGCCTGGATCGTCTCGACCCGGCGGGCGATGTCCTCGGTGGCCCGTGCGGTCTCCTGAGCGAGGTCCTTGACCTCGGACGCGACCACCGCGAAGCCTTTGCCGGCCTCGCCGGCCCGGGCGGCCTCGATGGTGGCGTTCAGGGCCAGCAGGTTGGTCTGTTCGGCGATCGCGGTGATGACCTTCACCACGTTGCCGATCTCCGCTGAGGACTCGCCCAGTTTGGTCATCGAGCTGGAGGTCGTGGCGGCGAGGGTGACCGCTTCCTGGGCGACCTGGGCGGCTTCGGTGGCGTTGTGGGAGATCTCCCGGATGGAAGCGCCCATCTCTTCGCTGCCGGCCGAGACGGTGGTGATGCTGCGGGAGATCTGCTCGGCGGCCGCCGAGACGGTCTGCGCCTGGGCGGAAGTTTCCTCGGCGGAGGAGGCGATCTGCGTGGTCACGCCGGACAGTTCCTCGGCGGCGCCGGCCAGCGAGGTGGCGGAGCCGTTGATGGTGCTGACGGTGGCCCGGAGCCGGCTCAGTGCCGTGTCGAGGCACTGGCCCATCTGCCCGGGCTCGTCACGGGACACCAGTCCGGCCGTCTGGGTGAGGTCACCGTCGGCGAGCGCGGTGCAGACGTTTTTCACCCGGCTGAGCGACCGTACGATCTGCCGGGCCACCAGGAGGCCGGCGGTCAGGGCGACGCCGAGTCCGACGATCAGCAGGAGCAGCGAGGTGAGCCGGCTGGACTGGTAGCCGGAGCGGGCGGAAGCCGCCGATGCGGACGCGTCGTTCTTCTCGGCCTTCTCCAGCGCGTCGATGTCCTGGTACGCCTTGGCGATGTGCGGGCCGGCCTCTGCGGTGCGTACGGTCTGCCAGGTCGCGATGTCGCCCTGCTCGCTGAGCGGGAAGAGCTTGGTCGAGGCGATCGTGGAGAACTGCTGCCAGGCGTCGGCCAGGTCGTCGATGACGGCCTTGTCGCCGGCCGGGTCACCGTTGCGGTAGGTAGTGATCGCGTCGTTGGCGGTCTGAGCATCGGTGGCGAAAGTGGCCTTGATCTTCGCCTTGGCGGCGGGGTCGGTGGTCGCCGCGTGCAGCGTCACGTCGACCCGCACCTGCAGGAAGGCCGCCTTGATGCTTCCCACCGCCGCGACGTTGCCGACGTTACGGGCGTAGATGCGCTGAGCCGAGGAACTCGCGCTGCCGAGGGCCGTCAGGCCGGAGATGCCGACCACCAGCGCGACCATGCCGGCGATACCCACCGCGGCCAGGATTTTGACGTTGACCGGCAGGTCCGTGATCGAGAACCCCTGACGCGCAGCGGTAGCGGTGCCCGTATTGGCCATCGGTGCCTCCTTGGGAGGGGTGATCTCCGGTGCGGAGGTCTATCACACCGTAGGCCGAAAAAATCCCGCCATAGTCACTTTTGCCCCAGAGGGGGTCTCCCGACGGGCGACGCGACAGGCCGATCCCGTGCTGCCGAGACCTCCGACCTGACGTCCTTGCGGAAACGCCCGATGTACGGTTCCACTGATGAATTGTCAGCTCGCGTTGGCCAGGACACTGCTGCAGGCCAGGTGAGGTCACCAGACCACGAGGCCCTCCATGCCCGAGCCGTCGGCGAACACCGGCAGGCCCGTACGCAAGGTCGTCACCAAGGTCAGCGACCCGTTGCCGGCCACCCGGAATCCTTCCACCGTCCCGGCGAGGGTGTTCTGCACGTAGAGCAGCGAGCCGTCGGCGGTGGCGGCGCCGTAGAAGAACTTGCCGGCCGGGGCGATCCAGCACAGCGTCTGCTGGCCGGACTCGACCGACGGCGTGATCACGTCGAGCTTGCCGTCGGCGCGCAGAGTGTAGGAGGTCACGCCGGATTGGGCGGCCTCGGTCACCAGCAGGTGGCCCTTGCGGTCGAAGACGAAGGAGAACGGTACGTCGCCGTTCGACCGGGTCGACACGGGCTTGGCCGAGAGCCGCCCGTCCTTCTCGACGCCGAACACGTCGATCGTATTGGCGCTCTTGGTCGTCACCACCAGGTGCCGGCCGTCCGGGCTGAAACCGACCTGGGGCGGCGAGGCGGTGAACAACGGCGTGGCGTCGTTGGTGATGCCGAGCTCGCGGGTGGACCCGCTCAGCCGCTGCAGGCCGCTGTCGGTCAGCCGGAAGCCGGTCACATTGGTCTTGCCGCCCGCGTTCAGCACGTACACCGTGCTGCCGGAGACCGCGATACTGCTCGGGAAGTCACCGCCGGAACTGACCGTGTGCCGATCGGTGAGGCGATCTCCGCGTACGCGGAACGTGGTGACCGAATTGCTGCCGGCGTTCACCGCGATCATCGTCTGCCGGGCTCGGTCGACCACCAGCGACTCCTGCGAAGCGAGCGGGTCGAACGGGTTGTCCTTCTGTGCGCCGCCGCGACCGCCGGTCCGGTATTCCCCGGCCGGGGTCAGTTCGCCGTCGGCCGCCCGGCGAAACGCGAGAACAGCATTGTGCTTCGGATCGTTCGACTGCACGAAGACCATGCCGCCGCGATCGGCCGCGCGGCCCGTACCGTATTTGCCGGTCCGCTGTGGAGTCTCGTGCGCGAAGGCGACTCCGGTGGAAACCGCCGCTCCGGTGACGAGCAGCGCGACGGCCGACGCGACAACGGTTCTCCTGCGCATGATGGGCGTACCTCCAACGCTCGACGGTGGGTGTCGGCGCGAGGTACGGCCCGCACGGCCAGGCGCGTTCACGCCGGTCGCGGGCCATAAGGACTCGGTAAGATCTGCGTCATCGCCGGCGGGACTGCAACGGCGCTCCGGTCCGCGCAGACAGTGCGGTATGGCGAAACGACGTTTCGAGATCCTGCTGCCGGCCGAGTTCAACGACGGACGGCTGGTCGCCGACGCGTGCCCGCAATGCGTCCCCGAGTCCCCGGCCGAGGTGGTCGACACGTTCGGCGCGTCCACCTTCCGCCCGGACGCCGCCCTCGGCACTTGGGCGGCCGACGGCCGCCGTTACGACGACCGATTGTCCGCCATGATCGTCGACATCGACGACACCGCCGCCCACCGGGCTGGGATCTGCCACCTCGAGGCGCACCTACTGCAGCGCAACGGCCCGGCGGTGAGCGTGTCGGCTCTCCCACCGCCGACCACCGCCGGTCAGGCGCGGGTGAGCTGGGTCATTTCCCGTAGGCGTCCGTCCGCGGCGAGCCGGCCGAACATGAAGATTTCGGTTTCGATGACCGCGCCCTTGCGCATGACGGCGGTCAGGACGTAGCGGGCCGCGACCACATCGCCGTCGGTCGCGACATCGTGGACGGTCGTCCGTATCTCCGCGGCGCGTTTGCGTCCAGAGGCGACATGAGCGAGCAACTGCTCGCGACGTAGCGGAATGCCGTCGTTGTGCAGGACGAAGCCGGGTGCGTGATAGCGGTCGAAGACCACGGCGGGATCCTCGTCGCCGAAGGTGATCTCCCGCGGATAGCGCTGCAGGTAGGCGGTCAGGTCGGTGCCGGGCAGGGCGGCGGAGGCCGGGTCCATGGCGCGCTCCTCACTAACTCTTACGGTGTTGTCAAAGATAACCTCGGCGGTTAACCTTGACAACCATGTCCGAGTTCCCGGTCCGCCGTCGTCGCCGCCGTGCCGATGCGGAACGCAGCAGCGCCGCCGTGCTCAGCGCGGCCATGGATCTGCTGGCACGCCGGCCGCAGGCGAACATGGAAGAGATCGCCGCGGCCGCCGGTGTGGCCCGCCAGACCGTGTACGCGCACTACGCGTCCCGGGAGAAGCTGCTGGCCGCGATCCTCGAGCAGGTCACCGCCGAGACGGCCGCGGTCTTCGGCGGCCTGGACCTACGGGGCCTACCGCCGCGGGACGCGATCGGCCGCTGGGTGGAGGCGGCGTGGCGGGTACTCGGCCGCTACCCGATCCTGCTGACCGAGGCCGTCGCCCAGCCGCCCGGTGACGAGCCGGACCGTCATCGGCCCGTCGTCGGGCTGCTCGTCCGACTTCTGGAGCAGGGGCGGGACGCGGGCCAGATCGACACCGCGCCGCCGCCGACCTGGCAGGTGGCGGCGATCATCGCGCTGGGGCACGCCGCCGCGCAGGAGACCGCCGCCGGCCGGATGACGCTCGACCAGGCCGGCGAGGCCTTCCGGTCGAGCGTTCTGCGGCTGCTGTTCGCGCCGGCCGGCGCCTGAGGCAAGAGCTCGGTTCCGGACCCGGGTGATCGCGAGGAGAGGGTCGTCGCGGCGTGGCATGACCGTGATGCCGGCGACGAGTTCCCGGACCACGACGACGCGGCGTTGTTCGTCGCGCGGCTGGGACATCGGAGCCTCCCCGTGGGTCTTCAGCGGGTAGCCGTGAGGGTCGACACCCGTTTTGGGCGGTGATCCCAGGGCCCTCGGGTGGGCCCTCCACATTCGCCATGTCCAATGCTGAATGCCATCACCGCACGGGCACGGCAAAGTCGGCCGGGTTTGCGTTTAGGCTGGTAGGAGCTGTAGGAGTTTGAGGATCCGGCGGTTTTTGCGGGCGTTGTAACGCATCGCG
>NZ_JOJL01000063.1 GCF_000721705.1 Actinoplanes subtropicus | reverse complement strand
ACGACCACCAGATCCTCGCGACGGCGATCACCCAGCACCTCGCCACGCTGCCACTCACCTGGTGAGGGCAACTCGTCGGCACGGAGAGCTATACCAGTGGAGGCATGACGGCTCTGCAGAAGGCTCTCGGGTTCCCCAAGGGTCAATGCGGCTTCCGATCCTGGAGCGCGCGGTTAAGCTGCCGACGTGCCTGCAGTGATTGAGATCGTGACGGTCATCAAGGCTGCCCTGGCGGTGGTCTTCGATCTGGAACTCGACGTAGATGTTCATGCCGCTTCACTGGCCGGCAGCCAGGAAAGCGCGACGACGAGCACCGGCCGGCGTCGGCTCGTGCTCGGCGACGAGGTCACCTTCCACGCCCGTCATCTGGGCCTGCACTGAGCATGGTCAGCCGGATCACCCTCCTTGACCGTCCGCGTCTGTTCGTGGACGAGCAGACCCGTGGTCCTTTCCGCCTATTGCGTCATGAGCATCTGTTCCGCGACCTTCAGGATGCCGGGACGCAAATGACGGATCGTATGACGGTCAGCGCGCCTCTCGGGCCGTTGGGGGCGGTGGTGACCCGGCTTCTGCTCGCCCCGTACCTACGACGTCTGCTCAAGCAGCGCGCTGCTCACATCGAACGCAGGGCGAGGCGCACGCGAATCGGGCCTGACGATGCCTCACCGACCTGGGACGCGGGCTCATGCCGCAGTCCCTTGCGGTCAACCGAGTTCCGCTTTCAGCCGGTCGGCCCAGTCCTCGTGCGCAAGGTCGGCCCACACCAGAATGTCGCGCCAGTCACCCTGGGCGATCCCGACGGCGTGAAGGAATCGCTGACTGTTTCCATCAGCAACGAGAACTACGGCCGCTTGAATACGCTCGGTGCCTTCAGGGGTGTCTCCCGGCTCTTCGCGGATAGCTTCGGCAAGCAGGCCGAGAACAGGTTCAACCTCGTCTGGCGCGAAGCGTCGGGAAACGTACGCCCGGAGACGGTCGCTGATCATACAAGCCAGCATGCCCACGCCAGGCAACCATGATCTGGAAGGCGATCATCTCGCGGCCGGTTGGCCAGTCGCTCTTCTGCCGGTGACGTCGCGCGGCTGGGTCCTCACGCGAGGTGCTCGCAGTAAGGGCTGCATTTCCGACCGAGCGAATGGCCGAGGTCTACGAGGAAGCGGCCAACCCGCTCGGCCTCCTCGCGAGTCGGCGGAGTAATCGGCGCACCTGCAGCGATGTGTTCTCCGGCCTCGTACAACGCGGCGTACAGGTCCTCGGCAGTCGCCCGATCCAATCGCAAAGTGATGTCACCGTCCACACGCCGACCTTACTGTCATGCCGCGATGATGTGCTGGCTGCGGAACGCAGACGTTGCGGTGGGCGAGCACGCCCGGATGCGCGCCCCGGTGTCTACCCCGCCTGAATTGACAGTCTCACGTCGACAGCGGTGGCGGACCGTGTCAGGGCTGATCGCGAGGGATGGCCTACCGTTTGCGGCGTCGGGCCTCCAGATTCGGGACGTGCGCTCCGTTGTCGCCGGCTTCCTTCTCCAGTACCAGAACGTTGATCACCGATGCGTAGAGTGCGAGACGTCCTTCGAGCTCGGTGCAGTGCGCGAGCAGTTGGGCGTGCGTCTTCTTCAGCTTGTCCAGCTCGCTCAGTTCATGGGCGAACGCCGCCGGGGTGCTGTTGACGGCCTTCACTCAGGGCTTGGAACAGTTCTTTGAGGTCGACGTGTTGGTGGGTCAGGTGCCAGCGTTCCACTCCGGCCTCCACGGCCAGTTGGGACACGCTCATGCGTCCGGTTGAACGCAGAGGTGTGCCGTCCAGTAGCCGGTCCATCGCCGCGAGGATCTTCCTGCGGACCGGGTCCTTTTCGGCCGGGTTCGGTCGGGTCATCGCTGGTCCTGCGCTTTCCGTTCGTGGGCTTCGATGATCGATTCCAGGCGTTCGAGCTGGTTGCGCTCCCGCTGGTGCCGGATCGGCGGGGCGAGGGTGTCGGCGACGATCTCGGCGTACTTGTCGCGGCTGCGCTGTATCTGGAGTAGCTCGCGGTCGGTGCGGGCGAGGTTCGGGCAGTGGGGGCGGCAGTCGTCGATGTCCGGGGTGACCATGGGGTCGTCGATGGTGCCGCGTAGCTGGCAGGCGGCGGTCATCGGGTCCAGCACGCAGGTCATCCCGTCGCCGTGGAAGATCTGCAACAGCGGGTTGCCGGTTAGGTCGCGGGCTTGCTTGCCGCTCTTCAGGACGTGGCCGGCGAAGCGCCGATTCGCTCCGGCGACCCGCTGGCGGTAGGCCTCGGCGGCTGGGCCGCTGACGGTCTCCCCGGCTTGCAGCTCCCGTTCGTCCTCGGCGAGCCCTTGCAGCCTCGCCAAGAAGTCCTCGTAGGCGTACTCGTCGGGGAACCCCGAGTCGTAGTCACCTGATGGTGGAGTCGGCTATTGGAACTGTCTGAATAGCCGGGCACGTACCGCGAGATCGAACTTCACCGCATCGTGCTGAGAGCCGGCCGTTGTTTTGGTTGACCGTGTTGCTGGTCGCGTTAGTGGTGGTCCATGATTCGGTTCTCCCAGGCCCAGGCGGCGATTTCGACGCGGTTGCGGGCGTGGAGTTTGTGCTGGATGCGGGTGATATGGGTTTTGACGGTGCTCAGGGAGATGAATAGCTCGGCTGCGATTTCGTGGTTGGTGCGGCCTTTGGCGATGTTGCGGGCGATGTCGCGTTCTCGTTGTGAGAGTTGGTTTGCCGCTGTGGCAGTGGGGTGGCGGTTGGCGGTGAGGTGTTGGAGGAGCCGGACGGTGACTGATGGTGAGATGAGGGCGTCTCCGGCGCTGGCGGCGTGGACGGCTTCGATGAGCAGCGCGGGTCCGGCGTCTTTGAGGAGGAACCCGACGGCACCGGCGTGCAGGGCGCCGTAGACATACTCGTCGGTGTCGTAGGTGGTGACGATCACGACTCGCAGCGGGTCGGGCACGTCGGGGCCGGCGAGGGCGCGGGTGACCGCGATGCCGTCCAGGCCGGGCATTCGGATGTCGACCAGGCATACGTCTGGGCGTATTTGCTGTGCCAGGGCCACGGCCCGGGTGCCGTCGGAGGCCTCGGCGGCCACGGTGATGTCGGGTTGGCTGTCCAGGATGAGCCGGAAGCCGCTGCGGACCATGGCCTGATCGTCGGCCAGCAGGACCCGCAGCGGGCTCACGGCTTGCCCTCGGCGGGGACGGGGAGGCTGGCATGGACCGTCCACCCGGCGGCGGGCCGTGGGCCGGCGTGGAGGTTCCCACCGAGGGCCTCGACGCGTTCGCGCATTCCGACGAGGCCGTAGCCGCTGTCGTGGCGGGCGTCCCGGCGGTTTGGGGTGTGTGCGGGGGCGTCGTCGGTGATCTCGACCTTGACCTGCTGAGGGTCGTGGGCGATGGTCACGGTGACGGATCGGGCGGCGGGGGCGTGGCGGATGATGTTCGTCAGCGCTTCCTGGACGACCCGGTACACGGTGATCGTCACCTGCGGCGGCCAGTGGGGGGCTGGTGCGCCGGTCGGTAGGCGCAGGTCGACGGCTGGGCCGTGTTGGGCGAAGCGGTCGATGAGGTGGCTGATCGGCTCGGGTACCGGTGAGGCGCTGGGTGTGTCGTCCGGGCTGCGGAGCAGGCCAACCAGTTGGCGGATGGCGGTCAGCGTGTCCCGTCCGGTGGTCTCGATGCTGGCCAGCGCGGATAGCAGCGGTTTGGTGTCCTGGCCGCCGGTGAATCCGGCGGCCTGAGCCTGGACGACGATGCCGGTAACGTGGTGTGCGACGACGTCGTGCAGTTCCCTGGCCAGTTCGAGGCGTTCCTCGCGCCGGACCGCCTGGCGGGTGTGCTGACGGCGGACGTCGAGGTAGCGGAACCAGACGCCGATCGCGAGCGCTGCGGCCCATGCGGTGGCTCCGGCCATGGCGTGCACGGCCCGGTTGTCGAAGAAGCCGCGGTCACCGACGGTCTCACTGACGGCTATCACCGCGATGCCGGCGATGCCGATGAGGACGGCGGGGCGTGGTGCCATCGTCCGCGCGACGGCGGCACCGAGTACTAGCTGGCCCAGAAGCCCGCCGCCGAATAGCGGGTCAAGAGGGATGCCACCGAGCGCGCCTATCGCTGCGGCCACCGCGATCAGAACGAGACCGGCCACCGCAACCCCGGCGCGATGGCGTCCACGCAACAGGGCCGTCACGCACAACGCGATACCGACCCCGAGGCCGAACGGCCAGTGCGGATTCCTGCCGGCGATGACCACCGCGGTGACGGCGACCACCGCGGCCATCACCAGACCGAGCGCCAGCTTGCCGCCGGTCCCGGTCCCGATTCGCCGGATCAGGCGCTCCAACACGTCCATACGCCCAGGCTATGGCGGCTTCTCGCCGCGTATGTCGGTCGAAAGTACGAATCCGATCTCGTGCGAAACGGACTTGCGGCCGACAGCCAGGGCGGCCGCTGTTGGGCAACAGTCGATCTCATGACGCAACAGGTTGTGGCTGGAGAGGTCATCCGGTTCGACGGCGTGACCAAGGCCTACCAGACCGGCGCCCCGCCCGCGCTGACCGAGGTCAACATGGCTGTCACCGGGGGCGAGGCGGTGGCCGTGATGGGTCCGTCGGGCAGTGGGAAGTCCACGCTGCTGAACCTCCTCACCGGGCTGGACCGGCCCAGCGCCGGCACGGTCACGGTAGCTGGGCGGCGTATCGACGCCCTCAGCGAGGGGGCGCTGGCACGTTTTCGCGCCCGGCACGTCGGAATCATCTTCCAGTTCTTCAATTTGCTGGATGACCTGACTGTGCGGGACAACGTGCTGCTGCCGGCCCAGCTTGCCGGGGCATCGCGGCGGCGGGCGCGGGAGCGGGCCGAGGAACTGCTGGAGCGGATGGGTATCCAGCAATACCGCGACACCTATCCAGCGCGGCTGTCCGGTGGGCAACGCCAGCGGGTGGCGATCGCGCGGGCGCTGGTGAACTCCCCGGAACTGCTGGTGGCCGACGAGCCGACCGGTGCGTTGGACACTGCCACCGGACAGCAGATCACCGCTGTGCTGCGCGAACTCAGCGACAGGGGGCAGACGCTGGTCCTGGTCACCCACGACCCGGCGATGGCCCAACGACTAGCTACCCGCACCGTACAGATCGTGGACGGTCGGATGGTCGGGGCGGGTGCGGCCGTCCCAGCGCCGGCCCGGGCGACCGGCCGGGCCGGAGGCGACGCATGAGCTGGCTGGCAGCGATCCGTACCGCCACCGGCGGGATCCGGCGACACACGGTGCAGGCGGTGGTGCTCGGCACAGTGTTGCTGATCTCCACCGCGTCGGCACTGCTCGGCCTCACGCTGCTGGCGGCCAGCAACGCGCCGTTTCAGCACGCCTTCGAGGCCCGGCACGGCGCGGACCTGACCGTCACGGTGAACACGACACACGCCACTGCGAACCAACTCGCGGCTACTCGCACGCTGCCTGGGGTCACTGGGGCGGCCGGGCCGTTCACCGAGGCGACCGTGCAGGTGTCGTTCGACGGCCACTCGCTCGGCCCGCGGGTGCTCGCCGGGCGGGCCTCGCCTGGCGGCCCGGTTGATGATGTCGTGCTCTCCGAAGGGCACTGGCCGGACGGCCCAGGCCAGTTGGTGCTGGACGCCGGGCCGGGCGGCGGTCCTGACTATCCCGGGCTGGGCGACACCGTCACCGTCAGCGGCACCGAAGCAACCTCGACCCTCGTCGTCACCGGATTCGCCATCTCCATCACGAAGACCGCCGACGGCTGGGTGACCCCAGCCGAGGCAACGCGCCTACCCGTGGCGGGCACGGTGGCCAGCGCGCAGTTGCTTTACCGCTTCGCCACCGCCGCCACCGATGACCAGGTCCACGCTGACGCCACAGAAATCGCTCGGGCACTGCCCGCCGGAGCCGTGGTCGGCACCAGCTCGTGGCTGGCTCGCGAGCAAGCGGCGGCCGGTAACGCGGCGCTTGTGCAGCCGTTCGTCGTCGGGTTCGCGCTGCTCGGGTTGGCGATGTCGGTCCTCGTCACCGGCAACATGGTGGCCGGTGCGGTCGTCGCGCAGTACCACCGCATCGGCATACTCAAAAGCGTCGGTCTGAGCCCGGCCCAGGTCGCGGTCGTGTACCTCAGCCGGATCGGCTGGCCGTCCCTGGCCGGCAGCCTGGCTGGGGTGCTGGCGGGCAACCTGCTGGCCGTGCCGGTGCTGCACGATTCCTCCGGCATCTACGGCATCGGCCGCCAGCAGGTGCCGTGGTGGGTCTCACTCGCCGCGCTCGCCGGGATGCTCGTGCTGACGGTGCTGGCTGCGGCAGGGCCGGCGCTAGGCGCTGGCCGGCTGTCGGCGGTGCAAGCGATCGCGGCCGGCCGTGCTCCGACGGTCGGCCGCGGCTACGCTGCGCACCGGCTGGCCGCTCGGCTACGCCTACCGCGTCCGGTCGGTATCGGACTGGCCGCACCGTTCGCCCGGCCCGCCAGAACCCTGGTCACGCTGGCCTCGATCACCGTCGGCGCAACTGCGGTGATCTTCGCGGTCGGGCTGAACTTGGCGCTGAGCCGGGTTGAACAGAGCCAGACCCTCTCCGCGACCGCCCCGGTGCGGGTCCAGAAAACCGATCCGCGCGCCGTGCCCAGCGCCGCCCAGAACGCGGCGGTGACGGCCGCGCTCGACGCCCAACCCGGCACGCTGCGGGACGTGGCGGTGTATGGCGGACCTCAGACGGTCACCGTGCCGGGTATGTCCAAGGCGGTCACCGCGCACGTGTTCGGCGGTAACGCCTCCTGGCTCGGCTACGCCCTGATCAATGGCCGGTGGTACGGCAGCCCCGGGGAGGTGGACGCCAACACCGCGTTCCTGGCTGACAGCGGGCTGGTCGTCGGTGACACCACCACCGTCGACCTGGTCGGCACCGGGACCGCCCCAACCACCGTCCGGATCGTCGGAGAGGTGTTCGACCCGTCCAACAACCCTTCGATGTTCACCGGCTCCCAAACACTGCCCGGCCTCACCACACCCGCGAACCTGGAGGGGTACGACATCGCACTGCGCCCCGGCACCGACACCACCGCCTACCTACGATCGGTGAACCAGGCGCTGGGCGGTCACGGCCCCTGGCTGGCAGGCCCGCCACAGGCCAACCGGTTCTTCGAGACCGCCACCGCCCTAGTGGACCTGCTCGCCCTTATGGTCGCCGTCGCCGCAGGGCTGGGCGTGCTCAACACGGTACTGATGACCACCCGGGACAAGGTCCACGACCTCGGCATCTTCAAAGCCCTCGGGATGCGCCCTGGTCAGCTGCTGACCATGGTGGTCTGCCAGGTCGCCGGCCCGGCGATCGTGGCCGCCGCAATCGCCGCACCCGCCGCGGTCGCCCTGACCACCGCCACCGTCCAAGCCATGGGCGATGCTGCCCGCACCGCCGTCCCCACCAGCTTCAGCCATGTTCTCTCACCCGCCACCCTCGCGTTGCTGTCCTTGGCCCCCCTCGCCATCGCGGCCGCCGGGGCCCTTCTGCCAGCCAGTTGGGCAGCCCACGTCCGCCCAGCCACAGCTCTACGCGCCGAATGACGGGCGCCCGCCAACGCCCAGCTTCTCCAAAGCAACGGCGGTCTCGGGTAGTGAAACGCATAGACATCGTTCATGGGCGCTTCCGGCTGGCGACGTCGGCGGCGTCGGCGCCCCAGTCTCCGAAACGGCACCGAGGTCCAGGGCGACGACACGCACGACAGTTCGCGCACAGAGCATGGCGATCAGCACCGGGCTGAGCTCACGAGTCCGCAGGCCTCGGTCGAGGAACGGGGATGCGGCCCGGGCTGGTGCCTACGATCGCTGCCGCATGGGGCGCCATGCCGACGCGTGACGGCAAGGTGGTGTGGGCCATGCTCATTGACCACCCGATCGACGTGCCTCGCGAACGGTGACGTGGGGTGTGGGTTGGGCCAGGCGCGGGCGGCGGGCTATCCGGTCCGGGTTCCTCCCAATTCGTGGCCTGCCCAGTGACGCCGCCACCATAAGCAGGGTCCTGTCCACGATCACCGGGCCGATCGTCGTGGTCGGCCTCTGCTACGGCGGCGCCGCCATCACCAACGCCGCCACCGGCGACCCCCATGACCACAAGCTGCTGCCGAGGCGGCACTATGGGGTCATGATGTCCCGTACGCCGGCTGCTTCGGATGACGACCGCGTCCCCCGGGATCGCGATGCTGCTGGCCGGGCACGCAACGCCCGCCCGCGTGACGGGCTGGGCCGTCCGTTACCGCGAGGCATGGTGGGCGTACCGACAACGCCGGAAGACAGCGTGCTTTCTCCTGCGGAAGCGCTCCGCGAAGCGGAGCGTCTGCTGGCCGCCGGTCGTCCGTTCCACGCTCACGAAGTCCTCGAAGGCGCGTGGAAAGCGTGCGGCGACGATACGCGCGAGCTCTGGAAGGGCCTCGCTCAGCTGGCGGTCGGCGTCACCCACGTCCGGAGGGGCAACCGCCGCGGAGCGGTCCGGTTGCTCACGCGAGCCGCCGACCGCATCGAACCGTACGCCGCCGCTGGCCCCTATGGTGTCGCGGCAGGGGCCCTGACGGCGTGGTCCCGCGCCTTGGCCGCGCGGATCGAGCTGGACGACGGTGGGGTTGCTGAGGAAGAGCTGGCACCGCGTCTGCTCGGATGACCGGCGGCGAACAATTGCACCAACCACGCACTGGACAGTTCTCGTCACCGGTGGCAGTGACGAGTCCCGTTCCCACTGTGTCGCGACGGCATCGGCGCTACCGAAGGCGCCCAGTTCACCTCGGGACCGGCACGGTACTCGGATGGCCCACGTGCGTTCCGGGAAGGGCCGCTTGAGCTCGCCCACGATCGTCAGCATCGCGAAGGCCAAGTCGACACCATGGTCGGCTGGTAGCGGTCGGGCTTGGGCTCCATCTGGTCGGGATCCTGGCCGGGCTCGGCGTGGGCGACGAGGTGCTCGCCGTGGTATGCGACGTGTTGGCGGTCTCGGGCGAGACGTCGTCGACTGAGGATTGTTTCCGGTCCTGGGTGGCGGGAAAGACCAGAGCGAGGGCGATTATGCCGATCTTGAGGAGATAAGATGACTGCCGTGGCCAACCCCGCAACCGTCGGTGAGTGCCTCCGCGTCGGTGCGGGATTCTCGCAAGGGGATCTGAACTGGATCGCCAAGCAGTTTGCCACCCTTGATGGCCGCCTCGCCTCGTTCCACGCCGACACCACCGAGATTGAGGTGTCGGTGAAGGATCGCGTGGCGAAGGGCCAGAAGGTCACGCTGGAGTGCTGGATCGCCGGCCGGCAGAAGATCGTCACGACCTCCTCCGAGGAGGACTTGCACGACGCGCTCAACGACGTCCGCGACGACCTGCGCCGGCGCCTGAACGACTCGAAGAACCGGCAGGAGCCGCGACACAACCGCCACCTGCGCGAGCACACCGAGCCGGAGTCCACCGACCTGGCGGAGTGAGTCTCCCGGCGCGGACATTGCTGGACATGTTGCGGGCCTGCGAGGTGGACGAGGAACTCGCTCATCGCATCGGCGGGGACCTGTTGCAGCGAGCCGAGGCGTCGGCCGTGTTGCCGCAGCGCGAGCAGGACGTGCTGATCGCCCCGTTCGTCGAGGAGGTGTTCGACCACAAGCCGGTCGATTCGTCGCTGGACGTGCGGCCAAGGTCAACCTCGTCGTGCGTAACAGTCTGCTCGAGCGGGCGCATCACGACGGTCCGCTGCGCGACGGCATCGTCACGATCACCGAGTACGCTGCCGGCCCGCTGTCTCATTTCCCTGCCCTCCCGCCGCCGCCAGCCGATCAGCTACCACGGCCCGAACCCGTTCGCCGGGCTGGCCGGGCGGTACCCGCGCGCCTGGGCATGCCTGGACGCGTTAACGGACACCTTCTCCGGCGGCGGCCGCGGCGCGCTGCGGTTGCCGGCCGCGCCGATGCCCGAGCTGCCCGGAGGAGAGGAGGTTGTCGCTGCGGCTGCGGGCGACGATGGCCGGACTGTGTTCAGCGCGATCGATCCGCGTTTCGACCGGGTCCTGCTCGACCTGCTGGAGCAAGCCGCCGCGGAAGAGGTGCTTCTGTGCACGTCGGCGTTGAGCCGCTACTCGCGTAACAGCGAGAAGCTGCATCGGATCTTGGAGTTCCTGCTCGCGCACGACGCAACCATCCTGACCACCAACTATCTGATCGGGCCGAAGGATGTCTGGGGCCGCCGAGGTGACCTCGTCAAGCCGGACAGCCAGCGGCCCTACGCAGGTGCCCTCGATCCCCGCGGTTTGACCGGCACCCACCGGAAGATCGCCGAGAGCGCAGCACGGCGTGCGCTGACGAGCCGCCCGTCAACCCAACCGGTGGGCGTCGCGTCGGCTTGAACACCGGCAACCAGCGGGTCAACGGAGGAAGCCGAGCTCCTCCAGGCTAAATTTGGAACGGCGTGTTGCCGGGTGTGACGAGCGGGTGGGTGCCTCCGAAGACTTGGGTGAATGCCCAGGCGACGTCCGGCACACCGTACGGCGCGATGTATGTCGCCGTGGTTCCGAATCTGCTTACGACCTGGGGATCAATTGAGGTGTGTTGATGTGACCGGCGTGTCTGCTTGATCGAGACAGCGAAGGGGCCGCACGGTCTCTGATTTGTGACGATCAAGAAGGCCCGTGCGGCCCTGTCCCATTCTGTCTTCACCGGCATCTCCCGCAACCACCTCGACCGACTCGTTACCGAACTGGCAGAACCCTTCCACGCCGCCAGAGAGGGACGGCTGCACCACCGACGCGGTGACCGCGACCGGCACCGCTGGCCCGGCGCCGGCCATCCCGAGACCCTGACCCTGCGCGACCGGCTCCTCCTCACCCTGGCCTGGCTCCGCCTGGCCCTACCTCACACCAAGCCCTCGGCCTGCTCTACGGCGTGGACCGCTCGACCGTGTCCAAGGCGATCCGCCAGATCCGGCCGCTACTGGCCAACCGCGGCTTCGACACCCCATCCGGGCAACGTCTGCACACCCTCGCCGACGTCCTGGCCTACGCCGCCGCCGAAGGCGTCACCATTCGCCTCGACGGCACCGAAATCCAGGTCCGCCGCCCCCAACCCAACCGACCCGGCAGGCGAGCATTCGTGTCCGGCAAGAAGAAACAGAACACCATCAAAGCCACCATCGCCTCCGACGCCCACGGCCGACCGCTATGGGCCGGGGCCATCCGCCCCGGCCGCCAACACGACCAAACCGCCGTGCGTACCGAAGGCATCGACGACCTACTCGACAACTACCCCAAGGTGCGGCTCCTGGTCGACGCCGGCTACCGCGGCCTCGCCAAAAACCACCCCGGACAGGTCACCGCCCCACCACTGAAACCCAAGAAGGACACCCCATCCGACGAGATCGCCGCGTACGAGGCGGCCCGCCAAGCCCAGTCCTCGCAACGCATCCCGGCCGAACACGCCATCGCCAAAATCAAATGGTGGCGCACCCTGCAACGCTTCACCGGCCGTCGTGACGTCCTACCCAAACCATCCCCGCCGTTACAGGCCTGGCCAGCGACCGTGCCGCCGTCCAATGAACCCACCACAACACACACGTCAATTGAGCCCCAGGTCGTTAGTCGGTGTCCGGCGAATGCCGCGGCTGCCGTACTAGTAAATAAGGGCTCAGGTATGTCGGTGAAGGGCAGGCGGCGGGTCACGAAGATGATCATGACCACTGAGCCCTTTGGGTAGTGGTGGGTGCACGATAAGTAGTCGGTCCGGTCGGTTGGTCAGAGCCTGTCTAATAACCGCGTCTGGCGGCCGTCGTAAGGGCTGATGATGTCCGGCTGGGAACGTGATGACGGGCGAGCCGGCGGGTCATGACGATGACCATGGCCCACTGGACCATGGCGGCGTGATGTTCTGATCGTCGCTCGTAGTCATGGACGGTTCGCCGGCAGCGATTGATCCACGAAAAAGTCCGTTCGACCACCCACCTGCGGGGCAGGATCTTGAACCCGATCTGCCCGGCCAGCTTGGCGAGCACCTGCACCACCAGCCCCAAAGTGGCACCGTAGGTGACCGGGCCGCCGCCGTAGGCGCCGTCGACCCAGACCAGGCGGACCCGCCGGAAGCAGGTGGCCAGTGCCCAGAGCAGGGCCCGGCCGCCGTCGCGGTCCTGCACGCTGGCCGCGCTGACCAGCACGGCCAGCAACAGCCCACACGTATCAACCGCTATATGCCTTTTCGTGCCATTCAGTTTCTTGCCGCCGTCGTACCCACGCCGTGACTTCGCCACCGTTTCCGCGGCCCGCACCGTCTGCGAGTCCAGGATCGCCGCGGACGGCTCGGCCTGCCGCCCTTCGGCCAGCCGGAGCCGCTCCCGTAACCCGTTGTGCATCCGGTTCAGCGTTCCGTCACGATCCCACTTCCGAAGTAGTGGTAGACCGTCCACCATGGCGGGAAGTCGACCGGCAATGCCCGCCATACCCCACCGCTGTGATCCACACGTAGCGGATCGCATCCACAATGTCACGCCGCGGATAGAGGACTGTCCGGCCACCACGACCGGCGACCGTGCCACCGACCGGGATGTACGGGGCGAGGATCTCCCACTCGGCGTCCGAGGTGTCCGACGGGTACCGGCGCGGACGATCCGTCGGCAGATGATCACTCGAAGTGATAGTCGGGGTGGTAGCTGCGCCCTGGCCGGCGACAAGGTAGAAAGACACTGTTGGGCCTTCGTCGTACGCGGTGGTTTCGTCACCAGTCCTCGTACCGAAGGCCCTTCCTCATGTCAGCACGACACGCCCATCGCTACACATCGATGACCAAGGCCACGCTCATCCGGTCGAACACGTATTCAACAGGCTCTCAGTACACGCGGTTGCGGGATGATCGTGCGGATGCCGCCGCAGCGCAGATGCGCGCGATGGCTTTGGACGAATACGCCTTGTCCAGGTCCACCTGACCGTCTGGATCATCGCGTGCCGGTTGGCGGTAGCCTCGGCCCTCATGAGTTGGCTGCCTGACGACTTCGTCCACCCCATCTACGTGCCCGTGCCTGACACCGCGCTTCACCTGCGGCCGATCCGGGAGGCGGACACCGCGCTCGACTACCCCGCCGTGATGGGATCCCGGGAGCGCTTGTGGGAGATCTTCGGCCCGGCCTGGTCTTGGCCCAGGGAGACGATGACCTATGAAGAAGACCGCATCGACTTGCTGCGGCACGAGAAAGAGATAGCCGCGCACCAGTCGTTCAACTACGCGCTGCTGGACGAGGAGGAGACGGTGATCCTCGGCTGCGTCTACATCGACCCACCCGAGCGGGCCGACTCCGACGGGGAAGTCTCCTGGTGGGTGGTGGACGATCTCGTGGACGGCGAGGTGGAGCGCGCGCTCGACGCGCTCGTGCCGCAATGGATCGCCGCCGACTGGCCCTTCCAGCAGCCTCGCTATCTGGGCCGCGACATTACCTGGCAGGACTGGCTCGCGCTGCCGCGCGCTGGTTCTGCGCACGAGTAGCAGCAGTCCCGTTTGAGCGGGAGTCTGGGTCCTGGTGTCTTCCTGCGGGTTTGAATGACCCTGAGATTGAGACCCACTCTGGTCGTGGATGCTTGGTGTCATCGCCGGGCTCCTTGGCCCGAAGACCGCGTCGATGGTGGCGCGGGCGACCAGGGCCACGGGACGGATCTGCGGATAGCCGCTGGTCTGGGTGTATTGCTGTGTTTTGCCGTGGCCGGGTATGGCTGGCGGATTGTCGGGCACGTCCAGCTGGCTGACGTCGATCGCGACGATCTGCGGACCGGCCCGACAAGGGCCGGCGGCGCCGGTCACAGTCGGCGAAGACCCTGTCAGCTGCAGGGCGGCGGCCGGATGTGGAAGCGGCGCCGTGTCGTGTCCGTCGGCGGCAACATCCTTGCGAGGCCGAAAGGGTCTGCGGCATGTCGATGACCGGCCGGGATGTGACTGTCGACGCGGCACAAGCCGGGCTGCTGCGGCTGTCTTTCCACTACCCGTCGCCGCCGGTCCTGATTCGGTCGTCGAGCTTGGCCAGGAGTTGGATCAAGGCCTGCAGGTCCGAGCGGTCGAGTGGGGTGAGCGGTCCGATGTCGTGGACGAGGTTGTGCCAGAACTGGTTGCGCAGGCGTTCGCCCTCGGCAGTCAGGACGACGGCCTTGACGCGGCGGTCGTCGGGGTGGGTTTGGCGTTCGAGGACGCCACGTCCGGCGAGCCGGTCGACGAGAGTGGTGAGGTTCGAGGCGTCGTAGTCCAGCTGCTGGGCGAGCTTGCGCATCGGGGTCGCCTCGCCGACGGCGAGGCGGAGCAAGGCCTTGGCTTGAACACCGGTCAGCCCGAGGGCGGCGGCGTGCGCCGCCCAGTGCTGACGCAGTCGTTCCGCGACGGCGAGCAGTCGCAGGTCGGCATCGAGCACCAGGGCGAGGTGCGGATCGCGCGGTGCGGGCATGTCTCGGTAGGTAGCCATCGCCCGGATTCTACGTGCAATATAGTGGTGGTGTACCACTACTAAATGCGAGGTGGGCGGGGGAATGGACATGTCCGATGTGCAGAAGACGATCACCGTGCCGGCGCCGGTGAAGCAGGCTTTCGCGATCTTCGTGCAGCGGCCCGGCGAGTGGCTGCCACCCGAACACGCGTTCATCCGGGGCGAATCGGCGGTAGTGATCGAGCCGCGGCTCGGCGGACGCTTCTATGAGCGCGGCGCGGAAGGCAGTGTGGCGGTTCGCGGCACCGTGCTTGTCTGGGAACCGCCGCACCGGTTGACGGTGACGTGGCGGGTGGGCCCGGGGTGGCGACCAGTGCCCGATGACGAGCGCGCCAGTCGCATCGTCATCGAGTTCGTCCCGGCCGGCGCGGCGGCAACCGAGGTCACGTTCGCCTACCGGGAACTGCACCGACACGGCGCCATGGCCGAGCAGATCCACGCCGCACTGTTGGTTCCCGGCCCCGGCGAGAGCCTGCGCCGATACGCCGACGTGGTGGCCCGGCACACGGCCGGCTGAGGGCGGCAGCTGTGCCTATCAACGCATCGGGCGACCCTAACCAGCGGATCGTCGACAGCTTCCGGGCGAGCGGCGGCACGGTAGACGGCATTTTCACCGGGATGCCGCTGCTGCTTCTCACCGCGACCGGTGCCCGCAGCGGCCGGCGGCGCACCGTGCCGCTCACCTACCTGGCCGATGGCGCGTCCTGGGTCGTCGCCGCGGCTGCGGCCGGCACGACCAGGAACCCGGCTTGGTACCACAATGTGCTCGCCCGCCCGGCTGTGACCGTCGAGGTCGGAGACCGGATCCTGGACGCGATCGCCCGGATCGCCACCGGCACCGAACGTGAGCGGCTGTTTGGCCGTTTCGCCGCCGCGTACCCACAGCTCGCCTCCTACCAGGTCAGGACCACACGCCTGATCCCGATGGTCGTGCTCAGTCCAGCTCCACCGCACAGCCGGGTGACGCCGCAAGCTGGACAGGCCGGGGTCGTTCCTCTGGGCAGGTGCAGCCGGCCACAGGTCGCACTTGGGCCAGATCCGCGCCTCGCCGGAACCGTTCGCCGTCACTCAACGTAGTAGGCAAGAGTCAGATGGCCGTCAGCTCGTTCGTCGACCCGCGAATACTTCTTGCAGTGTCGATAGCTGTTCTGCAACCGGCGCCCGCGTGACCGCGACCGGCCCTCGCCGGCTATGCGGGCGGCTGGTTGCCGGCAATGTCGAAGATCGCCTTGCCGTTGAGTCGCCGACCGTGCAGCGCGTCGGCCGCGTCGGCGTACCGTTCCAGGGGTCCGCGCCAGCCGATCTCCACCGGCAGGTCGCCCGACTGCACGAGGCCGATCAGGTCGGCCAGGTCGGTTGTCGCTGGGCCCTCGTTGACGAAGGAGGTCAGTGACTTCGGCGGCCCGATCGTGGCGTACGGCGGGAAGACCGCCGGCTCGCCTGATGTCCAGCCGATGCTTTGCAGGTTGCCGCCGGGTGCGAGCAGGTGCCAGGCTGCGACCAGTTGCGGGCCGCCGACGTTGTCGAGTACCACGTCGACGGGTACCTCGATGCCGTCTATGCCGACCACCACCTCGTCGGCGCCCAGCTCGGTCAGTCCCGCCCCACGCTCGGGTCGGCCCACCGACGCGATGACGTGCGCGCCGGCGATCGCGGCCAGGCGCACCGCGAACCGGCCCACCCCGCCGGACGCACCGGTGATCAACACGCGCCGGCCGAGGACGGCGCCGCTCGCGCGCAGCGCCCGCAACGCCGCGAGACCGGCCACGGGCAGCGCCGCCGCCTGGGCGAGTTCCACCGCGTCCGGGACGACGGCCAACGTGCCCGGGTCGACGACGACCTGTTCCGCGAACGCGCCCGGGGCCAGTGCCACCACCCGGGTACCGGGCGGCAGACCGGCGGCCCTCGAGGGCAGCACGATGCCGGCCAGGTCCGAGCCGAGCACCGCTCCCGGCGGTACCCGTTGCGAGCGGGCGTCGTTGAGGTCGCCGTAGTTCAGTCCCGCGTGGCGTACCTGGACCAGCACCTGATCGCCAACGGGCACCGGCTCGGCCAGCTCCGCGAGACGCACCGCCTCGGGCGCGGACGGGTCAACTACGAGCGCACGCATTCCGGCGATCCCCTCCTTCTCGGCCTCACTCAGCGGGCTTCGATCAGCAGCCGCGCGTAGTTGGCCATCGAGCGCTGGTACCTGGGCAGGTGCGGGGCCAGCGCGGCGACCGCGACGGACACGGCCTCACGTTCGCGGCCGGCGTCGGCCAGGCACAGGGCCAGTACCGCGCTGACCGCGTCGGCCAGACCGCGGGTCTGCTCGTCCAGGGTGCCCGCATCGACGTTCCGCTCGGCCTCCAGTACCGCAATGGCGGGGCCGACTTGTCCCAGGTTGCGCAGCGAGCTGCACATCTGGACCACCGCCCGGCGCCGCCGGTACCCGGTCAGCCCGTGGTCGAGCGCCCACCGATACAACGGCACGGCGCGGTCCGAGTGTCCGGTCGAGTCCCACGCCGAGGCGCGTTCGAACGCGGCGACCGGATCACCCTCGGGCAACTCGGCCGCGAGGTCGTCGATCACCGCCCGGAAGTCGCCCTCTCGCGCCTCGTAGCTGTCGATCGACGCCCACGCCGCGGCGACTCGCTGCTCCCACTCCTCCATGCCGGAAGGCTTCCAGAGCGGCCACCCCGGTACCCGCCGGCCTTCTACCGGGAGACCCTGGTCACAGGCCGGGTTCCCAGGCGCGGATACCGCGGTGCAGCTCACCGGGGACCTGCGGGGCCGGATCCTCGATGGCGCGAATCGGTGCTGGGCTTTCCTTCGGTGGCAAGAGGTCCGGCTCGATCGGGCGCGTGCACGTCGGGTCCCCGCCGCGAACACTGTTTGCGGCCGCGGGAAAGAACGGACATGACAACATGGAGACCGGCGGTGGCCATGATAGTCGTCGCTACCCTGCTGACCACGGGGATCCGCTGGACGGGCCAGAGCCACGCCGCGACGTTGGCACCGACGCCGGGGAAGACGTCCCGGTCGGTGACGCTGCTGACTGGTGACCGGGTCACTCTCGGGAACAGAAACCGCGTCGAGGTGGACCGCGCGCCCGGCCGGGCGGGGACGACGTTCCTGACCCGGTGGGATCACGGCTCGTTGCAGGTGGTGCCGGCCGACGCGACGCCGCTGCTGGCAGATGGCCGGCTCGATCCGCGGCTGTTCGACGTCAGTCGCCTGCTGAGCGCGGGCGACGACCCGCAGCTCGTGGTGGGGGAAAAGACCGAGACGGTACGGCCGGAAGCCCGCGCGGGCTTTTGGAACGATCTCGTTGGTGGCCGGGAACGCAACGTCCGGCTGGCCGGGGCGGCGGATCCCCTCGGGTCGACCGCCGGCACGGTGGCGGTGACAGTCCGGCTGATCGGCAGGGACGGGCAGCCGGCCACCTTGAACCAGGGGTATCTGGCTGGTCTGGACGTGAGCGCTGGCGGGTCGATCTTCAACGCCCCGGGCGAGATCACTGTCCAGGTGCCGCGCGGTACCTACCAGCTGAGCGGTTTCCTGCCGACCAGGGCCGGTGACTGGGCGCACGGCACCATGCTGGTCCAGCCGCGGCTGGCGGTGACCGGCCCGACAACCGTCGTGCTGGATGCGCGGCTGGGCCGGCCGGTGTCACTCGGGGTGCCGCAGCCGGGTGCGGTAGCGGTGAGCGCAGGCGTGGGCTACAGCGACACCGCCGCCGACGGTTCTCCGGCCGGCGGGGAGCTGATCGCCGACCACCCGGACGGCCTGTACACCGCGCAGATCGGTGGCGCAGCGAACGCCTCGGGGTTCGCCTCGGAAATCTCGGCAGCATTCCGGGCGAGCGTCGACGGTGACAGCCCGTACGCCTACCACCTGGCCTACTACCGCCGCGGCGCGATGTGGACCGGCATCCGAAGACACCCGACGCACGCCGAACTCGCCACTGTCCGCACCACCGAGGCGCAGACCGTTGCCGGCTCGACCGGATACGCGTCCGCGTACTATTCCCTGGCCGGCGTGCCGTGGGGAATGAGCTGGCCACAGCCTGGAGCCTCCGGCGAGCTGCCCCGAACCGCGACCGAGTATTTCAACGCCGACGGTGGGGTGCTCTGGCAACTCAACGTCAACGAGGTGACCGGAGGCACGGACAATCAAGTCGGGCTGCAGTCGTACTCGGCACCGGAGCAGACCTACCTGCCCGGCAAGAGCTACCGGACGGACTGGAACCGGGCGCCGATCGGCCCCGGTCTACCTCCGCGACCCAAGCCGCAGCTGTGGCTGATCCGTACCGGTGACCAGATTCTGGCCATGCCGTCCTGGTTGAACGACGCGGCCGGGCACGACGGACGCGGCGACCCCTTCGCCACGGATTTCGCGATCACCCTCAACGACGACAGCCGGGCCGGCTCCGACAGCCAGACCTTCACGGTCCCGGCGGGCAAGGACCGATACCGGCTGGAGATCAGCGCCGACCGGCGCACGCCAGCCGAGCTGTCCACCCACGTCGACACAGTCTGGACGTTCCTCTCCGCGCACGTCGACGGGGATCAGCCCCAGCCGCTGCCGCTGAAGGCGATACGGTTCACGCCGCCGGTGGACGACCACAACGCCGCCACGGCGGGGCGCGACCTCGCCATACCCGTGGTGGTGACGCCGCAACCCGGCGCAAGGACGGAACCAGTCACGACCCTGGCCGTGCAGGTCTCCTACGACGACGGCCGAACCTGGACCGATGCCCCGGTACGGCGCACCGCGACCGGCGCGATCGCGGTGCTGCACCAGCCGGCGACGCCCGGGTTCGTGTCGCTGCGGGCCGTCGCCGCCGACGGCTCGGGCAACTCCGTGACGCAGACGATCGTGCGAGCTTACCGACTGGTGGCCCGATGAGCGTCCACGAACACTCCTGCGCCCAACGGCGAATGACCGGTGACAACACACCGCGACACGAGCTCGGGAGGTGCGGATGACCGTGATTGCCAAGATTTCGGACAGGACGGCGGGGAGATCGGACGCCGAAGTGATCGGCCGGGCGCTACGGCACCCGGACGAGTTCGCCGCCCTGTTCGACCGGCATCACCGGAAAATCTACGCCTACGCCGGCCGCCGGCTGGGCGCCGAGGCAGCCGACGACGTGGCCGCCGAAACGTTCCTGGTCGCCTTCGACCGCCGGAACACCTACGACCGCAGCCGCCCGGATGCCACACCGTGGCTGTACGGCATCGCCGCCAACCTCATCGCCCGCCACGCCCGTGCCGAAGCGCGGCACCTGCGGGCCCTGGCCCGCACCGGCGAAGCCCACATCATCGACTGGGACGGCGACGCGGTCGCCGGCCGGCTCGACGCGGCGGCCGCTGGCAAGCGGATGGCCGCGGCCCTGGCCGACCTGCCCCCCGGCGAACGCGAGGTGCTGCTACTGGTCGCGTGGGCCGGCCTCAGCTGCCAGGACACCGCGACCGCGCTCGCCATCCCCGCCGGCACCGCCCGGTCGCGCCTGCACCGGGCCCGCGGCCAGATGCGGGCCGCCCTGAACCTGCCCTATCCGACCCTCGACAATGAGGTGCACGACTGATGGACGACCTCGACCTGCTCCGCACACTCGCCGGAGCCGACCCGGCACCCTCCCCGGACGGCCAGGCCCACGCCCGCGCCGCTCTGCTCAACCGCATCTCGGCGACCGTGTCCGCCGAGGGGGAACCCAGCGCGCGCCGCCGGAAGGGACGGCTCGGCTGGCGGATAGCGATCCCCGCGGTCGCGGCGGCCGTCGCCGTCGCCGGCATCCTGATGGCCGAGAACGCCGGCCCGGTCGGCAACGACGGCCGGGTCCACTCGGTGGTGTCCGGGGTGGGCGCCCACCCGGCGAACGCGGCCGAGGCAGTCGGCTACGCCGCTGACGCGGCCGCCCGAAAGCCGTACCGCCCGCCGCGGGCCGACCAGTGGCTCTACCTCGAGAATCGGTCGACCGTCGGCACCGGGCCCGGCGGCCTAGTCATCGGCGGGCCATACCACACCGTGACCAACCAGACCTGGACCCGGGTCGACGGGAAGCAGGCCGTCACCTACCAGAACGGCAAGCGGTTGCAAGGGACGGCGTTGCCACCGGGTACCCGCGACGGTGGCAGCCCATTGAAGTGGGCGCAGCTGGCCGCGCTCCCGGCGAACCCCGATGCCGTGCTGGCCTGGATCCGCACGCAGACGCACCGTACTGGCACCGGCGAGGCGGCGGACCAGGCCGCCTACGAACAGATCAGCAGCGTGCTGAGCCACTACCTGCTCCCGCCGGCCGTCGAGGCGGCTTTCTTCCGCGCGCTGAGCGAGCTACCCGGCGTCACACTCGTGCCCGGCACCGTGGACGTCGACGGCCACCAGGCCATCGCGGTCGCCCGCGTCGCGGAAGGCTGGCTACGCCAGGAAATCCTCCTCGACCCGAAGACCTACACCCTGATCGGCGTACGGTCCGTCGCCGTCGCCGACCACACCAGCACCGCCCTCGACGGCAACTGGACAATCCGGAAGGGCACCGTACAGCGCTACGAGGTCCGGGTGACCGCCGCGATCGTCGACCAACCCAGCCAGCCGCACTAGCATCCCTTGTCCGCAGGTCCCCGGCGCGTCATGCGCCGGGGACCCCAGCGGGTTTGAGGAAGCCCCGACGACCGAGCCCAGCGGCCGAGTCACGACGAAGGCCGCCCAGAACAGCAGCTTGTGTGACATGCGGGTCCAGCGGTACGCGGCGGCCAGCACGGCGAGTAGGGCGGTGAACAGCAACGCACCGCCGGTGTGCTGCAGCTGATCGTGGCGGCGGTCCAGTCACCCAGCGTCCTGGGCGTCTTCCATCAGAAGACGTGTTGTGCACGAGGCGCGGTGGGCGGAGGGTGTAGCCGGTCGTCGGCGATTAGCGACGTTCGAGGGTTTGACTCAAACAGTTGACCAGCAGCAGCCCCTGGCGGCAATGCAATTCGTGACGGAGATTCGCTATGACCAGGCCACGCTAGGCAAACTGAAATGGTTCTCCGAGAGCGCGCCGCAGGGTTTGACGCCCGTTGGAGTGCCCGTTTGCCGTCGACAATGCCGGTGCGTCGCCGTCGGTCGGGCAGGGCCGCCAGTTCCGATATATTCACTTCCGGATCACGTCGAGGTCGCACGGCGCAGGTCGTCGTCGCGAGTAACCCGCTCGAGATCACCGTCTACCAGCAGATCCTCGCCGTGTTCCACACCGGAGGCAACGCGATGCGGGCCAAGGACGTCTGCCACGCCCTCGGTATGGGTGTCGAGCCCAAAGACACCGAAGGCGTCCGCGCCAAACTGAAACGCCTGGTCAAACGCCGGCAACTAGCCGAAACCGAACCCGGACTCTTCGCCCTTGTACCTGCCGAGAATGTCATCCGTGCTGGTCAAGCAGCATGCTCGTACTCGTGGAGGATGCCGCCGAGTCGGTCACGTCGACGGATGGCGAGTCGGTTGAGCTGGTCCGGGTCGGTGATGGGTTCGGGTAGCGCTGCCTGTGGCCGGGCGTTGGCGATGCCTTGATGTGGGCGGTGTTCGTTGTAGAAGGTTTCGTACTCGCGTAGCGCGTGCAGCAGGTGCCGCTGGTTGAGGACCAAAGTTCGGTCGAGTAGTTCACGGCGGCAGGTCCGGACCCAGCGTTCCATGAGCGCGTTCATTCGGGGCATCCGGACGCCGGTGTGCACCGCGGTGATGCCGGCGTCGGCCAGGATCGTGTCGAACATCGGCGGGTACTTGCCGTCCCGGTCACGGAGCAGGTATTTCACTCGGCAGCCGGTGTCTTCGAGGTCCATGACCAGGTTCCGGGCAGTCTGGGTCACCCAGGCCGCGGTCGGATGCGCGGTCGCGCCGAGGATCCGGATCCGGCGGCTGGCGTGTTCGATGATCGCGAGAACGTACAGGCGGGTGCCGGCCAAGGTGATCGTCTCGAGGAAGTCGACGGCCAGGATCGCCTCGGCCTGCGAACGCAGGAACTGCGCCCAGGTCGTGGTCGCACGCTGAGGGGCCGGATCGATTCCCTCCGCGTGCAGGATCTCCCAAACCGTGGACGCGGCGACCTTCACCCCGAGAACGAGGAGTTCGCCGTGCACGCGCCGGTATCCCCAGGACGGGTTCTCCGCTACGAGGCGCAGCACCAGTGCACGGATCGAGCGGACGGTGGGCGGTCGGCCCCGGCGGCGGGGCCGGGACCTGGCTGCGTGGCGGCGGGCGTGCAGGTCGCGATGCCAGCGCAGCACCGTGTCCGGGCGGACCAGCAGCCGCAGATTCTTCAACGCCGGCCTGGACAGCGTGTTGAGCAGGGCGGCGAGCCAGGCCCGGTCGGCCGGCTCGAACCGGACCCGTTGCCCACCGAGTTGGCGCTGCAGCACAGCAAGTTGATGCCGCAGGGCCAGGATCTCGGTGTCCTTGTCGCGGTCGCTGCCCGGCAGCAGCCGTAGCAACGCGAACGCGTTCGTGATACCCAGATAGGCCAGGCGCAGCAGCATGAGTCGGCAGCATCGCGTGGCAGCCGAGAGCCAGGGTCAACGGGCTACCGACGCCCTGGGGGAGTCAAGATCGTCCCCACCGCCAGAAAGTCCCCTGACCAGCACGGACGCAATTGTCGGCAGGTACACCCCTCAGAACCGTACGTGCCACTCGTAGCGGCATACGGCTCAAGCAAGCCCCGAGGGACGTGTTAGGCGTAGAGAGGTGCTGGGTCCGTGCTTGCGCCGGTTGCTCGGCGCTGGCAGTGCGAGTGAACCAGGCGGGTGCCGTCCGGTGTGGCCTTGTCCGGGTGGGCGGTCACGTGGTGCTTGGTGATCGCTTTGCGGGTGATCCGATGCCATTGTTCCCATTCGGTAGGGCTGCGTGGCTCGTGGTCGGCGTGCAGGAGAAGGTCCTGGCAGAGAGCGCAGCGGCCGTTCTGCTTGGCGAGCAGGATCAGGACGCTGCGGTCGAGCAGGGCGGGGTTTTTCCCGCGTCGCCGGGCCCAGTAGTCGGCCTGGGTGGGGTCGTCCGGGGACGCCGCGCCGAGGACGAGACTGTGCCGGACGATCTTGGTCCAGCCGAGCGGGGGTAGCCAGGCGCCGCTGTCGCGGTTGCCGAAGATCCACCGGTCGTTGCTGGCGGGGTTGAACCGGCCGTAGTAGCGGGAGATGATCCAGCCCTTCGGCTTGTTCTGGTGGCTGTGGCAGGCCCATTTGTAGGTGAGTTGCCACAGGTAGTGGTCCAGGGCCGCGAAGGTCCTGGACGCTGCTGCGCCTCGGTAGTAGTTCGCCCATCCCCGCACGATCGGGTTGATCTTCGCGAGGACGGCCGCCGCGTTGGAGCCGCGCAGGGCTCGTATCTCGGTGGCGAGGCGGTGTTTGACCCGCTTGATAGCGGCCTTGCTCGGCCTGGTGATCAGTTTGCCGGCGTGCCGGCGGATCGTGAACCCGAGGAAGTCGAACCCGTCCTCCAAGGTCACGATCCGCGTTTTGGCCTCGTTGAACGACAGGCCCCGTGGGGCCAGCCACGCGGCCATGCGCGCTTTGACCTGTTCGGTCTGCTGCCGGGTGTGGCAGAGGGCGACCATGTCGTCGGCGTAAACCACCAGGGCTGGGCTGCCGCGTTTCGTGCGAGCCTGATCGCTCGCTTCGTAGCGGACTCCGGCCGCTTCCTCCAGCCCATGCAGCGCGACATTCAATAATAGGGGTGAAATGACCCCGCCTTGAGGGGTTCCCTCATCGGTCGGCGCGAACCCCGTGTCCTTGTCGAACACGCCTGCCTTCAGCCATCCCCGAATCATTTCCCTGCCGGGGAACGTGCCGAGTTTGTCGAGGAGGTAGGAGTGGTCGATCCGGTCGAATGCGGCGCTCAGGTCCGCGTCGAGTATCCATCGGCGCTGCGGGTTTTTCCCGCAGCCCATGACATGGATGACGGCGATCGCGTCCTGGCAGCTTCGACCCGGCCGGAACCCATATGTTCGGGGCGCGAACCGGGCCTCCCATTCGGGTTCCAATGCGTTACGGCAGCGCGCCTGGTGGACGCGGTCAGCAATGACGGGAATTCCGAGCGGTCTGCGTTTTCCATTGGCTTTCGGTATGAACACTCGGCGGACCGGTAAGGGCTGGAAAGATCCTGCTGTGCGGTGCACCAGCACGGCCAGATCCATCCGGGCTCGGGAGGTCAAAGCGACTTGCCCGTCCACCCCCGCGGTCGCGCGTCCAGCGTTGCGCTGCGTCACCTGCCGCACGCTGAGCAGCGTGTTCGACCAGCTCCGCAGCATCATCTTCTGCAAGTTCCTGACCATGGCCAGGTCCTGCGCCTTCGACGCCTTGAAGATCCTGCCCCGTAGCCGCCGTACGTTCTCCTCGTGCACAGGCCACACGATCGCGTCCCAGCCGAGGGTTTCGCCCTCCGGTCCGTTCGCTCCGGCAGCCGCCATCGCAACATCGAAAGCAAAGGCTGTCATCGCGTCTAACTTGCCCTTCGGTTCCGGCGTTTCTGGCACATTCTTTTCAAAGGCTCACCCGCCACACGTCAGCCTGCTTTCGCAGCCGGGCACCAGGCCCGGTATCCGGCCAGTTATACGGAACCCACCGGTGGGAGATACCGGTATCCCTGGTTCGCTTTCCTGTTGCCTTTCGGCTACCGGCGTTCGCTTCTTGGGCGTCCTGTTCCCGCCACGGGATTCCGCCTCCCTCACGGTTGGCCTACCACCACAGTCGATCGTGATGGACCTGACGGGGTTTCCACGTTCCACACGCATGAGATACGACCGGGTCGGGTGCCAGCTTCACCCCGGGAGCGGCGGTGTCCACACGACCGTAGATCCGTCCTCGATCGCCGCCTGCCGATTCTCAACGGCCCGCTCCTCATCATCCCCACCACCACAATCCGACCTGGGGAGTTGCCGTAACGAGGCATCACCACTGATTCACTAACGTTCACCCTTTCGGTCTTCCCCTCACCTGTGACCCCCGGTCGGAACGGGCGTCCTTGGGCTTTCCCCTGGGCTTCGCACCCGGCAATTACTCGCCGCGCACGCCAGGTGTTGACCGACGGTCTGGATGAGGACGACGGCGTCATTCGCCGTGATGATGTGGTGTTTGCATGAAGAGGCCCCGCCGGCGTAGCCGGCGGGGCCCGGTCGTCGTGTTGTCGT
>NZ_JOJL01000062.1 GCF_000721705.1 Actinoplanes subtropicus | reverse complement strand
GCGGTCGCATCCCGGTGTTGGATGTGGCCGTTTCGCGGACGCCGTCAGGCGCCACCTGGGCCACGCCGCAGCCCCGCGTGATCCACCAGATAGGCCCTAGGACCGGCCCTGGACCGAAGGCCGCCGGCCGGCGACGCCCTGGGGGTGAATGGCGTCGCCGGCGGCGGCCGGCGGTCCGCGCGCGGTCGGGTGGGGCCCGGCGCGCGGCGGGGAGGTGGGGCGCGGAGGCTGGAGAAAGGGCGGGAACGTCAGCCGCAGGCGTGGGCAGCGCCGGCGGCCAGGTCGACCGCCTGCTGGGCCGGGGGCAGCGCCACCTCGGAGCTGGGCGCGTCGGCCACGGTGGACTCCGGCGCGGGCACGGCCGACGACGCTGTCGGCGCGGGGGCGGCGGCGGACGGGGTGGCGGCCTTCTTCTTGGCGGCCTTCGTCACGGTGGACACCACCGAGGTCACGCCGCCGCCGACCAGGCGCGCGGACGTCTTCTGGGTCGCGCCGGGCGAGAGTTTGACGCCGCTGACGGTGACGCTGTGTCCGTACACATCGCTGATTTTGATCTTGAATGGTCCGCTGCCGGCACCGCCGTCGATGACCCAGTAGTTGTAGTCCTCGCGGTGCGTGGTCTTGCCGTTGACGGTGACCGACGCGAGCTGGTTGCCGTGGTTGTCGATGAGCACGGCCAGCCAGTACGGCGAGGAGCCCTCCTTGACCCGCACGCTGATCGGGCCGGGGGTGGTGACGCCGGTGACGGTCTTGTAGGTGATCGGGATGATCCCGTCGACCTCGTTGCCGATCTTCTTGAACGCCGTGCGGCTCAGGTCGAGGTGACCGGGCGCGCACTCCGGGCACGAGTCGGTGACCTTGACCCGCACCTTGCCCTTCGGGCCGGTGACGTCGAGGTACGTGCCGCAGGCCGCGCCCGCCGAGTATTCGGCCGGGCCGAGCGCGACGAACAGGTCGTCGGCCGGCGAGGACGGGAACGAGCAGTTGCCGGTGCCGCCGCCCAGGTCGTAGAAGGTCGCCTTGCCGGACTTCGCCGAGGTGGACGGCGGGGCCGCGCAGGCCGCGCCGGAGTTCTGCAGCAGCAACGCCGCACCGACGACCGCGGCGAGAGCCACGGCGCCACCGGCGGCGAGCCAACGGGGCGACAGCAGGCGGCGAGGAGTCACGCTGAGGGATCCTTCGCGGCCGGGCGGTCCCGGGCAACCTTCCTAAGACAGACCTAAGGGATCTACGTTCCGGTTCACCCGATCAGTCGAGAACAGTCACGGTGTCGCCTACGCGCAGTGAGCCGAGCTCCGCCGGAATGACGTTGATGGCGAACAGTAGCCCGTCCGCGAATCGCCGGTGCTTGCCGAGCGCGAAGAGCGGCTCCCGGCCCTTCTCACCTGACTCCTGGTCGATGGTCGTGACCACGCAGCGGGGGCAGCCGGGGCCGGCCCGCAACACCACGTCACCGACCCGCAGCCGCGCCTCGCGGGCCGACCAGTCGTCCTCGGCCCACGGCGCGGCGCCGCTGACCACCAGGTTCGGGCGGAACCGGGTGATCGGCACGGCCTCGTCCAGCCAGTAGTTCAGGGCGTCCAGCGACGCCTCGTTGGCCAGCAGCATCGGGTAGCCGTCGGCGAAGCTGACCGGGCCGCCCGCCGGGTCCTTGCCGCCGATCGGCCGGGCGCCGGCGTCGGCCTGCCACACCAGCCGGGCCGGCACACCCAGGAACTCGCTGCTCCACGCGCTCTCGGCGAGCCGCGCCGGGGCCGGCAGGTGGCCGGAGAAGACCCGGACGAACTCCTTCGGCCCGTCCACCGGCTCGTCGACAGAGAGGCCGGGCAGGCCGGGCGCGCTCAGCTCGAGACCGCCCGGGCGGGTGCGGACCCGCAGCTGGGTGAGCCGCGGGTTGTCACGCTGGGTGATCGCGACGCCATCGGCGTCGACCATCACCCACCGGCGATCGCCGGCCAGACCCCACGGTTCCACCCGCGCCGCGTCGTGGTCGATCCGGTGACAACCCTTGACCGGGTACGTGTGAAGCGAAGCGATCCGCATCTTCCCAGCCTCGCACGTCAGTGCGCGGAGCCGTGGCCCAGCAGCGTTCCCCGGGGGTGTTCGGCCACCTCCGCGGCGCTCGAGGAGTAGGTCAGGTGCGGCACGTCGCCGACCGGCGCCGCGGGTGGCTGCTCGGCACCGGTCGGCTTGGCGGCGGCGAACGGCCTCGCCGGGAGGTCGGCCGGCGGCTCGGCCAGGCTGCGGATCCAGTCGGCCCAGGCCTGCTGCTCGCCGTCGGTGAACACCTTGTACATCCGGCCGCCGAACTTCATCTGCTGCAGGAACGGGCTGTCGTCCGGGTCGCCGGCGAGCACCTGGCCGCTCTGTTGCAGCACGTCGAGCAGCTGGCCGGGGTTGTCGAACAGGTTGTTGTTCATCTTGTCGCCGGCCCCGCCGTGGTTGAGCGCGCCGTACCGCCGCTTCTCGTCGATGATGGCCAGCACCCGGTCGCGGGCGCGGGACGGGGCGAGCAGCTTTTCGACGAGGTCCTGGCCGAGCGTGCCGGTGATCCGGAACGCGACGTAGCCGTTCCAGATGCGTTGCCATTGCCGCTCGCGTACGTCCTCGTCGGCGAAGCCGGAGAGATAGCGTTTGACCGCGCGCTTGGCGATCGCGCCGTGCCCGACGTCGGCGTTGTCGATCGCCACGTGCAGCCGGTAGTAGGTCGAGTCGAGCCCGAAGTGCTCCAGCAGCCGGGCGGTGGTGACCAGCTCCACCGACTCCCACTCGAACATCATCGTCATGCCCAGCAGTTCGGGCAGGAACTGGTCGGTGAACTGGGAGACGACCAGCTGGAAGAGCGGCAGCGTGAACGACGAGTCGAGCAGCGTCGGGTCCTGCGCGTACTCCTTGCTCGTGATCGGCGCCGTGGTGATCCCGGCGTCGGCGAGGGTGTGCGTGAAGATGTTCGCGTGGTTCCGCGCCGGGTCGCCGGCCCCGACCTCGTCCACCCAGATCTGGGTGAGGAAGCCGGTGAGGTCGTTGATCGGGCCGATCGTGGCGACGTTGCGCAGCCACACGCCGTCGGTCTGGTTGAGCGGGCCGGACTGCCGCAGCCGCTCGACCGCGTCGGCGTGGGTGCGGAACGCCCGGTCGTTCGCCGGGTCGTACTTCGCCACCCGGTCGACCATGTCCTGGTAGATGCTGTCCAGCCGGGCGTCGAAGGCGCGCTCCTCGTACCGGAACGGCTTGAGGTCCGAGTCGACCAGCGGGTCGTGCTGGTACGCCGCCGCGATCTCCAGGAAGTCCTTCGCCTTCTGCAACGCCGTGGGCAGGAAGCCCGGGTACTCGTGCAGGTTGAGCATGATGTGGAAGTAGTCGCGGTCCCGCAGGCCCGCGAACGGCGCGCGCTCGGTCTCCAGGAAGACCCCGCTGTCGTCGGCGGCCGGCGTGACGAAGCCGAGCTGCGACCACTCGTTGACCATCTCGCGGTGCCTCCTGTCCGAGCGCCGACCCGCGTCCAGCGAGGTCGGCAGGGAATCGCCGATGCCACGGTCCCAGCGCCAGCGCGGGAACGCGGTCGTGTTGATCGGCCGGGCCGGGTCGTTGCCGTCCGGGAACAGCGCCTCGGTGACCGCGAGGTAGTCCTGGTCGACGATCACGTCGTCCGGGCGCTGCGCCGGCCACCAGAAGTGCCGGCAGTCGGTGAAGTCGGCCTGCCACGGCACCGCCATCCGCTCGGTCATACATCCTGGCGGCTGGTCGCTTTTAAACCGAAATGCTTGAGCGTACGTCTGGGGGTCGCGTACCCGCGAGCTCATCTCGATGCCCGGGAAGAACGGGCCGCCCACGCACGCCTCGAGGGCCGCCCGGTCGAGCGCGGCCGGCGCGCTCGGCGGCTCTTCGGGCACGCCAATGGTGAACTGGCCGTCGGCCCACTGGGCGAGCCGCCGGTACTGCAGCTTGGTGACGGTGAACCAGGTCTCCGGCCGGCCGGGCGTCGCCGAGCCGCGATCGCCCGAGAGCTGCGGCATGAAGGCGGCGGTGGCCTGTCGTTTCGCGGTGGCCTCGTCGGCCTCGGCGTGCGGCTGGCGGATCACCGCGAAGACCTGGCGGCGGGCCCTGGCGCCCCTCTCCCCCGGGTCCTTGAGCAGGGCCAGGTGGTCCTTCTCCAGGAAGTCGCCGACCCGCTCGGTGCCCTTGCCCAGGTCGGGGGCCCGGCGGTGGCCGCGGGTCGCCGACTGGTTGACCCACTGGTAGCCCATCGCGCGGGCCAGCACCGGGGCGATGTCCCGCTCGAAGGAGACCTCCTTGCGCTCGGCGAGCAGGCCGTTCTCGACCGCGACGTCCTCCATGACGTCGTAGAGGGTGACCAGGTTGCCGACGCCGGGCGCGAAGTCGGGCGGCGCGACCACGACCCACGCGCCGCGGACCTCGATCGGCTGCCCGTCCTGGGTGACGGTCGCGCTGACCGGGCCGTCGGCGGTGTCGTCGTGCCAGCCGTCGTTGTCGGCGAAGCTGGGCAGCGGCTGGTCCTCGGGGACCGAGCCGGAGTGGCCGAAGCCGCCGAGCACGATCAGCCGGCCCTCGTCGTCGGTGCGCAACTCGCCGAGCGGCACCGGCTTGCCGAGGAAGGTGCCGGTGTCGAAGAGCTGGCCGGCGGCTTGGCGGCCGGTAACCGTACGCGGGCCGGGGTCGATCACCAGGGAGTCGCGGCCGGCCACCTGATCGTTGCGCCGATTCTCACCGGTGAACTGCTGAGCTGCGCCTTTGCCGTTTCGTAAGTGGACAGTCCAGGCGATCTCGGCGTCGTCGGCGGTGAGCTCGCCGAGCACGGCGTCGCTCTCGTCGTACGCGAAGATCCGGAAGCGCACCGCCTGGCGCTTCACCCGGCCGGCCTGGTCTTTGTAGGAAACGGGCGTCTCGGCGCCGTCGGGCTGCTCCGGGCCGAGGAAATACTCGTCGGGGCTGTCGCCGACCCGGGCCACGCCGACGGCCGGGTGGATGGCGCAGTACGCGATCCGGCTCATGGGTCTCACGCTTTCGAAGGTGGGGTCACGCGGACATGGGGAGATCTCTCAGTTGTGCGCGACCGAAACACTTAGGACCCGCTTGGCGGCCGCGAGGCGGACCGCCGCCGCGGCGTTCACCCGGCCGTAGCCGTAGCGGTTGCTGTGCCCGTTCTCGTCGTACTCGCTGGCATTGTCGTCGATCCGGTCGGCCGAGGCGCGCAGCAGGTCCTTCACCTCGTCCCAGCACAGGTCGGGGTTGGCCGCCAGGATCAGCGCGACCACCCCGGCCACGCCCGGGGCGGCGCTCGACGTACCGCCGAAGGAGTTGGTGTAATCGCCCGCGGCGTCGCCGAGCGAGTCGTCGCCGGCGTTGTAGCCCTCCCGGCCGTGCCGGTCGGTGGTCCAGATCCCCGGGGTGCGCGACGGCGAGCCGTTGCTGCTCGGGAAGCTGCACCAGACGGCCGCGCCGTGATCGCTGTACCGGCTCTGTCTGCCCAGGTCGTTGCAGGCGGCCACGGCGATGACCTTGGGGTAGCTCGCGTACCCGTCGTTGTCCACGCTCTCCGCGCCGTTGCCGGCCGCCCAGGTGATCACGCAGCCCTTGCCACCGCGGCCGTGCGCGATCGCGTACTCGATCGCCAGCCGGGTGTTGTCCGGCAGCGGCACCACCTGGTTGTGCGCCGGGTCGGTCGGGTCCCACCAGCGGCCGTCGGCCGGCCCCCAGCTGCACGAGATCACGTCGGCGCCGTGGTCGGCGGCCCAGACGAACGCGTCCGCCTCGTCCTGTGAGCCCAGCCCGGAGACCAGCCGCACCGGCATCAGCCGCGAGCCGGGCGCCACTCCGGACGCCTTGTCCACCCCGTCCGCGCAGGCCACGCCCGCGCAGGCGGTGCCGTGGTTGTCGCCGTCGCCGGGGCGCGGGTCGTCGCCGCGCGGCCGGCTCACCGAGCACGGGGCGACCAGCTTGCCGGCCGAGCCGAACTCGGGGTGCGCCACGTCCAGCCCGTCGTCGATCACGCAGACCACGACGCCGTCGCCGCGGGAGTCGGCCCAGGCCTCGACCACGTTGGCGTGCTCGATCACGTCGACGCCCTTGATCACCGCCGGGCCGAGGTGCCACTGCTGCGGAAACATCTGCCGGCGGCTCACCTCGCGGACCAGTTCGGGGTGGCACAGGTCCACCTCGTCCCGGTCGAGCAGCCCCTCGGCCAGCGAGAACACCTCGCGGCCGAGGCCGGCCCGGGCGCCGGTGAAGTACGCGTTCGGCGCCGAGCCGGCGGGCCGCTTGATCGTCAGGCCGGCCTCGGCCAGCAGCGCCTCGCACTGCGCCGGGGTCAGGTCGTCGCGGAACTTCACGAAGACGTTCTCGGTGTAGACGACCGGGGCGCCGAACTGGTCGCGCAGGCCCCGGCCGGCGAACTCGACCTCGGGGTCCTCGTTGAGCACGACGGCGATGTCCGGCGCGTCGCCCTCGGCGGACGCATACACCCCGACGCCGGCCTCGGGGAAGCCGAACAGCGGGGTCAACCGGTCCTGCGCAGTGCGGCTGGGTGACGAAAGTGGAGAGACGTCGTGCCGTGCGCCCCGGCGTACCGACCGGACGACCACCAGGTCCTCGTTGTCCTCCAACTGCAGGCGAAACCCGGAGCCGCCCCCGAATCGACAGCTGAGCATGGCATGCTCTCCTCTCATCGTGCTCCATGCGACCACTCCGCCGTGGCGGTGACAGCCTGGTTCACGACAGACTGGCGAGGTGAAACCTGATCGGGTCGCGGTGCTGGGCTGCGGGCCGGCCGGGGCGGCGGCGGCGATAACCCTCGCGGCCCGGGGCATTTCGGTCGTGGCGATCGATCCCCGGCCCAGCGGGGAGTGGGAGCCGGGCGAGGGGTTGCCGGCGGCGGCCAATGCGGCGCTGCGGAAGCTCGGGGTGTGGCCGTCCTTCCAGGCCGGGGGCCATTTGCCGGCGAGCGGGTTCCTCTCCTGCTGGGGTTCGGCCGAGCCCGCTTTCCGGCCCGCGCTGCTTGATCCCCGGGGCCCTTCGTGGCAGCTCGATCGGGCCGCCTTCAACCAGATGTTGCGGGACGCCGTGGGCTCGGTCCTTCCCTACCGGGTCACCGAAGTGAAGCGGGACGGTCCGCAGTGGACCATCGCCGCGGCCGATAAACCGCCCATATCCGTAAATTTCATCATTGATGCTACGGGGCGAAGCGGTCGCCTGAGGCGTTCCCCTCGACGGGTCGACAGCCGGCTCGTCGGGATCGCCGCGCTGCTGCCCGACCCCTTCCCCGGCGAGGCGGCCAGCATCGTCGAGGCGGTGCCGGAGGGCTGGTGGTATGCCTCCCGAGTCCCTCATGATCGTCTGGTCGTGGCGTTTTTCACGGATGCGTCGATCGCGCCTACCGTCAATTGGACCGATCTGTTGGGGAAAACCGGATTTGTCGGGCAGCGGGCCGGCTGGCCCAGCGCGGAAAAGCTTCGTACCGTAGCGGCCGGGAGCTCCACGCTGGAGAGCATCGCCGGCCCCGGCTGGCTCGCGGTGGGCGACGCTGCCCGCGCCCACGACCCGCTCTCCTCCCGGGGCCTGCACGACGCCCTGACCAGCGGAATAGCCGCCGCCGAGGCGATTTCCGAAAACACCGTTACCGCGTACGCCGAGCAGGTCGCCGCCGACTATCGCGCGTACCTGAAGGACCTCGACTGGTATTACCGCCAGGAGACCCGCTTCCCCGACTCCCCGTTCTGGGCCCTACGCCAGATGTAACCGGTGGGCGATGGCCGCCGCCTCCACCCGGTTTCCCGCGTTCAGCTTCCCCAGGATGTTGGAGACGTGCACGCTGGCCGTGCTCTCACTGATGAACAGCGTCCGGGCGATCTCCCTGTTCCGCCGGCCCTCCTTGAGCAGCGCCAACACCTGCAGCTCCCGGTCGGTCAGGTGGAACGGCCGCTCCGGCTCGGCGGGCGCGATGTCGTCGGTCGCGCCCAGATCGAGGCGCGCCCGGTCGGCCAGCGCGGTTATCTCGCGCAACAGGGTGCGGGCCTCGAGCAACTCGGCGGCATCCCGGGCCCCGCGCAACACCTCGGCCGCCCGCGGCTCCCGGGCGCGGACCAGCTCCTCCGCCTCCCGCCAGCGCGCATACGCCGCGGGGTGCGGTCGGGCCAGCCTGTCCCAGCCGGCCGCCACCTCGCCCCACCCCTCCGGGTTGGGCTCGCCACCGGTCAGCCGGGTGTACTCCGCCTCGCCCATCGCGGCATCGACCGCCGCCTCGGGGAACGACTGCTGCCGCGAGCCCATCCCCTTCCAGAGCGAGGCCGCCCGGTTCCGCAGGCGCTCGCCGCGGACGCGTACCTCCTCCACCCCGGACCGGCCGCCCGCCCGGCGGCGTTCCGCCTCGTCCGCCTCGATCCGCAGGCCGAGCACGCAGAGCGCCACCGCCTGCTGGTCGTCGCCGTGCGCGCCGACCACCTCGAGACCGGCCGCGACCTCGGCCCGGGCCGTCTCGTAGTCCTCCAGCCACAGCGCGCGGGCCGCCGCGGCCGCGTGCACCAGGCCGTGATCGAGCGGGTCCTCATCGTGCTTGAGCTGCTCGAACGCCTGCTTCAGCTGCTGCGCCGCCTCCTCCGGGCGGCCGCGGGCGGTGGCCAGCTCGGCCAGCACCACATAGGTCATCAGCGCCCGCGCGGCCGCGTGGTGGCTGCCCAGCTGCCGCTCGGCCACCTCCTCGGCCTGCTGCCAGCGCCCGTTGCGGTAGAGCACCAGCACGAGCGAGTCGAGCATGTCGAACATCGGCGGGAACATCAGCCCCAGGTCGGCGCTCCACTGCAGCGCCTCCTCCGCCGTCTTCACCGCCTCGCCCGACCAGCCGATGAAATCCAAGGCCAGACACAGATGGTTGTACGTGAGGCAGATGCCCTCCACGTCGTCCTCGTCCTTGGCCACGCGCAGCGCCTCACGCATCCGGCCGATCCCGGTGGCCGGCTCGCCGTGCATCGCGAAATGCCAGCCCGAGGTCTTGAGCCCGAGCACCTCCTCGCGCTTGCAGCCGGCCGCCCGGGCCAGCTCGAGCGTCTCCTCCCAGAGCGGCGCCGAGTCGAGATAGAGCCCGCGGACCGACAGCGAATTGGCCAGCGCCGCGGTGACCCGGGCCCGCTCGGCGAGCGCGTCACTGGTCGCGAGCAGGTGGTACGCCTTGGTGAAGGCGCGCAGCGCGCGGGCGCCGTCGACCCGGTCCAGGTACGTGCCGAGCGCCTCGTGCAGCAGGGCGCGGGCCACCGAGTCGTCGCGCGGGGTCGCGGCCAGCGCCTCCTCCGCCAGGCGTACGGCGGTCTCGTGCTCGCCCGCGTCATGCGCGCAGCGCGCCGCGGCCGCGAGCAGCTCCGGCCTGGTCAGGCCGGCCGCGGAAGGATCGTCCACCTCCATCTGCAGCCCGATCGCCCGGGTGAAGTAGGCGAGCCCCTCGCGGAACGCGCGCACCTCGACCGCGGCCCGGCCGGCGGCGACCACCGCGGCCAGCGCTTTCGGCAGGTCGCCGGTCACCTCCCAGTGGTGCGCGACTACCGCGGTGGCGGTCGAGCGCGGCCGGTCGCCCAGCTGCGGCCGCTCGGTGAGAGCGGTGGCGACCCGGGCGTGCAGCCGGGCCCGCTCGCCGGGCAGCAGGTCGGAGTAGACCGCCTCGTGGGCGAGCGCGTGCCGGAACCGGTACGCGTTGGGGCTGGCATCCGGCTGCAGGACCCGGTTGTTCGCCAGCTCGCGCAGGGCCGCCAGCAGCTCCTCCTCCGGCAGGTCGGTGACCTCGGCGAGCAGCGGATAACCGATCCGCCGGCCGACCACCGCGCAGAGCCGCAGCACCGCCTGCGCGTCCGGCGAGAACGTCGCGACCCGCAGCAGCACCACGTCACGCACCCGGGCCGGCACCTCGTGGCCGATGCCGCGGGCATCCAGCAGCTCCTCGGCGAAGAACGCGTTACCCCCGGACCGGTCGGCGATCTCGTCCACGATCGCGCTGGGCAACGGGTTGCCGGCCTGGTGGGCGAGCAGCACGCCGAGATCGCCGGCGCCGAGCGGGGCCAGCGGCAGATGGTTCATGAACGGGCCGCGGAGCAGCTCGACCAGGGCGGCCGGCAGCGGCCCGGCGGCCGGCTCGTCGTCGCGGTAGGTGACCACCAGCAGCACCCGCTCGCGGCGCAGCGCCACGGTCAGGAAGCTGAGCAGGTCGAGGGTGGACTGGTCGGCCCAGTGCACGTCCTCGACGACGAGCAGCACCGGCGCCTCCTCGGCGAGGCGGCCGAGCAGGGCGAGGAAGACGTCGAAGAGCCGGGCATCGGGCGCGCGGTGGCCCTCGTCCCGCTCGGGCCAGAACATCTGGTCGAGGCTCGCGAACCGGGGGCCGGCCAGGGCGGTGAGCGACTCGGCGGACCGCTCGCGCAGCAGGCGGCGCAGGGCATCGAGGATCGGGCCGTACGGCAGGGCGCCGGAGCTGATCCGGAACGAGGAGCCGGCCAGGACCTGCCCGCCCTGGGCGAGCACCCGCTCGATGCATTCCAGCACGAGGCGCGTCTTCCCGACGCCGGCCTCACCGGAGATCAGGAAGCCGGCGGCCTGGCCCTCGCGAACGTCATCCCAAGCCGCGCTGACCTCAGCGAGCTCAGCCTGTCGTCCGACCAAGGGGGAGAGTCGTCTCCGCCGCACGCCAGGAGTATGCCAGCCGGTGACAAACCCTGGCATCGCCTTTCCCGGCGGGGCTAAGGGCACAGCTCGCTCGAACCTAGGTGTTTGCAGGACACATGACGAGCGTCACGGAGTCACCCTCATTGTCGGAAACCTTACTGGGGGAGGTTACGCCATGATCAACCACATCGGACAAACCACTCCACGGCGACGACAGGTGGCCGTGCTCTTCGCCGACATCTGCGGGTTCACCCGGCTGGTCGAGAGCACCGAGCCGGAGGCGGTCTACCGGATCATGCGCCCGCTCCTGGACGAACTGGTCGGCTGCGTGCACGCGTACGGCGGGGAGGTGCAGCAGGTGCTCGGCGACGGTTTCATGGCGGTCTTCGGCCTGCGGCGCAGCCTCGGCGACGAGGGCGAGCGGGCCACCGCGGCGGCCTGCGCGATGCTGCGTGCGGGGCGCCCGGGCCGGCCGGACGTGCACGTCGGCGTCGAGTGCGGCGAGGTGCTGGTCACCCGCTCGTGGGAGCCGGCCTGCTTCGGCGTGTGGGGCCGGGCGGTCAACCTGGCCCAGCGCCTGTGCACGGTGGCCGGCCCGGGCGAGCTGGTGCTGGGCCCGAACGCGTACGCCGGCGCCGGCCACCTGACCGGCCCGGCCGACGAGGCGCTCGTGCGGGTGCGCGGCGTCGCCGACCCGGTGCCGGCCCACCGGGTCACCTTCGGCATTCCCACCGCGCTGCCGGTGGCCGCCTGAGGGCCTGTCCGGGCGGGACAGGCTCACCGAGCGGTCAGGGGGCCAGCAGCGCCTCGGTGGGCGCCATTCTGGCGGCACGCCGGGCCGGGTACAAACCGGCCAGGCCGCCGATCACCAGGGTGGCGCCCACCCCGCCGGCGATCGCCCAGGCCGGCACCACCGTCCGCCAGCCCTGGTAGGACGCGAAGATCGCGGTAAGGGCGGTGCCGAGCAGCCCGCCGCCGGCCCCGCCGAGCAGCGACAACAGCAGGGCCTCGGCGAGGAACTGGGTGCGGATCTGGCCGCGGGTGGCGCCCAGCGAGCGGCGCAGGCCGATCTCGGAACGGCGTTCCAGCACCGAAATGACCATGGCGTTGGCCACGCCCACGCCGCCGACCAGCAGCGCCACCGCGCCGAGGCCGAGCAGCAGCCCGCGCAGGGTCTGCTCGGTCTCCTGCTTGGCGGCCAGCGCGTCGGAGGGTCGCGAGACGTCCACCGCGCCGGGATCCTCCGGGTTCGCGGTGGCGCCGAGCAGCGGCTGCACGGTCCGTACGGCGTCGTCCGCGGCCCGCGTGTAGATCGTGGTCGGGTGCCCGTCGAAGGCCAGGCCGGCTCGCGCCGCCGGCCAGCCGACGAAGGCGCCGTAGTCGAAGTCGGAGATCAGGTCGTTGGCCGCGAGGATGCCGACCACGGTGAACCATCGGTCGCCGAGCCAGACCAGCGAGTCGACGCCGGTCTCGACGACACCCAGCTCGCTCGCCGCGGCCGCGCCGAGCACCACGGCCGGGAACGTGCCGGTGGCCGCGGTGAGCCAGGCACCCGCGGCCATCCTCGAGCGGATCACCGCCGGCAGGTCGGTACGGGCGGCGTAGACCACGATCCCGCCGGTCCGCCGGGCCGGGATGTGGTCGTTGCGGTAGACCCGGGCCTCGGTGCGGCCGACCGCGGAGACCGACTCGACGCCGGGGATCGCGCCGATCATGCCGATCGCGGTGTCCGGCAGGTGGACCGGATCATTGCCCACGCCCTGGCCGGCCGAGACGGTCAGCAGGTTGGTGCCGAACGCGCTGAGCCGCCGCTCGATCTCCTGCGCGGACGACGCGGAGATGCCGACCACCCCGATCATCGCGGCGATGCCGATGGCGATGCCCAGCGCGGAGAGGACGACCCGCAGCGGGCGCGACCGGAGGCCGTAGCCGCCGACCCGGAGCACGTCGGCCGGCCACATCGGGGCGGGCCGCAACGGCGGGGGGCTCATCGGCGTACCTCCTCTGCGATCTTTCCGTCCTTGAGACGAACCTCGCGGGGCAGGCCGGCGGCGAGGTCCCGGTCGTGCGTGATGAGCACGACCGTGGTGCCGCCGCCGTGCAGGTCGCGCAGCAGGTCCAGCACCGCCGCGCCGGAGGCCGAGTCGAGGTTGCCGGTCGGCTCGTCCGCCATCAGCAGCGGCGGGTCGCCGAGCACCGCCCGGGCCACCGCCACCCGCTGCTGCTCGCCGCCGGAGAGCTCGTGCGGCCGATGCCGCAGCCGGTGACCGAGGCCGACCCGGCGCAGCGCCCGCTCGGCCGCCCGGCGCCGGTCGGCGCGCCGCCGGCCGCCGTAGAGCAGGCCGTCGGCCACGATGTCCAGCGCGGGCACCCCGGCGGCGAGGTGGAACTGCTGGAAGACGAAGCCGATGGTCCGGGCCCGCAGCGCGGACAGCTCCCGGTCGCTCAACTCGGCGACGCCATAGCCGTCGATACGCAGATTGCCCGCGGTCGGCCGGTCGAGGGTGCCCATGATGTTGAGCAGGGTGGACTTGCCGGAGCCGGACGGGCCGACCACGGCCAGCAGCTCACCGCGCTCGATCCGCAGGTCGGCCGACTCCAGGGCGGACACGGCGCCGTAGCGTTTCGAGACGCCGGCCAGGTGCACGATCGGCTCGCTCACCGCGGCACCCCCACGGTCAGGCCGGCGACGACGCCGGCGCCGGCGATCTCCACGTAGCCGTCCGCGAAGATCCCGGTCCGGACCGGCAGATGACGGCCGCCGGTCACCACCGCGTAGCCGCCGCCCGGACGGGCGACCAGCGCCTCGACCGGCACGGCCAGCACGTCCCGGTGGGTCTCGGCGGCGAGTTCCACCTTGACCTTGGCCACCTGGTAGCGGCCGAGTTTCCGCTGGTCGGTGACGGTCAGCTGGACCGGCAGGGTGGCGCCGTCGCCCTTGGCGTTCGAGGTCGGGGCGCCGATAGCGGTGACCTTGGCGGTCGCCGTGCCGCCGTCGGGCAACTCGACGGTCGCCGCGGCGCCGAGCCGGACCAGGTCGGCGTAATCGGTATTCAGGTCGACGTCGACGACCCGGGAGGTGCCGGTCCACTTCAGCAGGGTCCCGGTCGCGGCCGTGCCGGGCTGGGTGGCCAGTTCCGCGACGCGACGTGCCCCCGATGACACCACGGCGTCGCCCGGCTCGATCATGCCGGTCCTCTTCCTACCAAGATCCTTTTGCCATTGCCGTACGGCGGTGGCCGTCGACGCGGTGTAGCGGTCGTCGACCGTGAACCCCGGGTAGCCGAGCGCGCTGAGATTCCTCTCGAGCTGCCGCACGTCGTCGCCCTTGCTGCCGGCCGCGAGAGTGCGGTACAGCGGTATCGACCCGTACAGAAGCGGGATTTTCTGTTGGTCGAGGCGGTAGACGGCATCGCCGCGCTCCAGCACGTCGCCCGCGGCCGGCAGCCAGGTGACCATGCCCCCGCCCGGCGCCGCCGGCACCATCATCGGCACGGCGTCGCCATAGCCGAGGCTGCCCCCGACCGTCTCGCTGCGGATCAAAGTTCTCTTCGCCACGGTCGCCGTGGCCGGGGACGCGGTGAGCGCGGCGCTCGCCGGGCTCGGGTCGCGTCGACCCAGTTGCCCGGTGGCCGCGGCCACCACGGCCGCCACCGCCACCGCGGCCGGCACGATCAGCAGAACGCGCCTCACGGGTTGTTCACCGACCGCAGATTGCCGCCCGGGAAATGCGACTCGCAGGCCTTCTGCGCGTTCCGGAAATCGGCCGAGCCGCCGTTGATCCCGGTACCGGTGAGCTGGAGAGTGATCGTATTCCCGGTCACTTCCGGGTCGGGGAGATCCGGCAGCTTGCCGCGCATGCACTTCGTCCAGTCCGCCAGCTTCGCGGAATCGACCGTTCCACCCCCGGCGCCGATGTCGTTCTGCGGATTCTTGTCCCGGCACGCGGTGAGCGCCCTCTGATCCACATCCTTCGGCGTGCTGACCTCGACCCCGCCGTCCTTGCGTTGCGGGTCGGGGTAGTCGGGGGCGCCGTTCGCCCGCATGCATTTCGCGTACGCCAATGCTTTCTGGAAGTTGTCGTCGTCCGAGGACTTGTCGCCGAGGTGGCCGCAGCCGGCCATCGCGCCGAGCACCATTGCGGCGACGATCAGCAGTTTCTTGGTATTCGTCGACATGCATTGTTTTCTACGCCCCGACCGGTCACACGACGGGCACAAAAACCACCCGGACGGAAAGGCCACCCGCCGGCCGGGCGCGCACGGTCAACTCCGCGTCGTGGGCGGTGGCGATCGCCTGCACGATGGACAGTCCAAGGCCGTGATGACCGTCGTCCCGGGCCGTCCGGTCGAGCCGCTGGAAGGGGCTGAGCAACCGGTCCACCATCTCCGGCGGGACCGGCGGCCCGGTGTTCACGACCTCGAGATACGACCGCCCGCCCGCGACGCCGGTGGTCACCGCCACGCGCCCGCCCGGGACGTTGTAGCCGGTCGCGTTGTCGACGAGGTTGGCGACCAGCCGCTCGACCAGGACCGGGTCCCCGGCCACCGGGGCCGGGCGCAGATCCGTCACGACCAGCACCGCCGGCCGGGCGGCCGCGATCACCTCGCCGGCCAGGGTGGACAGGTCGATCGCCTCCCGGCGCTCCAGGCCGCGCTCGCTGGTCGCCAGCACCAGCAGCGAGTCGAGCAGCCGGGCCTGCTGCTCGCTGACCACCATCAGCTCGGCGAACTGCGCCCGGAAGCCGTCCACCGTCGCCGCCGGATCGAGGACGGCCTCCTCGATCAGCGCGTGCTCCAGGGTCAGCGGGGTCCGCAGCTCGTGCGCGGCGTTGGCGACGAACCGCTTGTGCGAGTCGAGCGCCGCCGCCAGCCGGCCGAGCAGCCCGTCCACGGTGTCGGCGAGGCCCTTGAGCTCGTCCCGGGGCCCGGCGACGGCCAGCCGCTCGTGCACGTTGCGGGCCGAGATGTGCTGGATGCGTACGGTCATGGTCTGCAGTGGCCGCAGCACCCGGCCCGCCACCAGCCAGCCGAGGAAGGCCGCGAGGACCGCCATGATCCCGAGCGCGATACCGGACTTCACCAGCAACTGGTGCAGCATGTCCGCCTGCTGCTGCTCGCCGAGCACCCGGAGCGCCGCGCCGATCCGCTCGTCGGAAGCGGTCCCCAGCAGGTAGGTGGTGACGTCCTCGCGACCGTCGGACAGCCGACTGTGCTGAGTCATCACGACGCTGCCCCCGCCGTGTGCGACCAGCAGGTAGGTGATCGCCAGCAGAACGGCCCCGGAGAGCAGGAAGAGCACCCCGTACAGGAGGGTCAGTCGCAGCCGCACGGTCATGAGGACTCCCCGGTCAGATCCGATACCCCGCCCGGGGAACAGTTTCGATCACCGGCGGCTCGCCGAGCTTGGCCCGCAGCCGGTTCACGGTCGCCTTGACGGTCGTGGTGAACGGGTCGGCCGCGGAGTCCCACACCCGATCGAGCAGCTCCTCGGCGGAGACCACGCGCCCCTCCGCGGCCAGCAGATACTCGAGAACGGCCAGCTCCTTGGGGTTGAGCGGCAATCTGGTCCGGGCCCGCGTCGCGACCCGCTGGGCCGGATCGACGGTGAGATCGCCTCGCGTCAGCACCGGCGGCAGCGCGGCCTGGGTGCGCCGCCCGAGCGCCCGGATCCGAGCCACCAGCTCGGGATAGGCGAACGGCTTGGGCAGATAGTCGTCCGCCCCGAGCGTCAGCCCTTCGACCCGCTCGGCGACGGTCCCGGCCGCGGTCAGCATGAGCACCTTGGTCCGCACCGGCTCGGCCAGGAGCCGCCGGCACACCTCGTCCCCGTGCACCCCCGGCAGATCCCGATCGAGCACCACGACGTCGTACTCCGCCTCGGCAGCGCGGTCGAGAGCACCATTTCCGTCGTACGCGACATCGACCGCCATACCTTCGCGGCGCAGCACCCGCGCCACCGAGTCGGCGAGCCGCGCCTGATCCTCAACCACCAGGACCCGCATCCGCCACTCTCCCCCGCCTCCGAGACAGCGTACGAATGCCATGGTCACACGCCCGTCACACTGGTATAGCCCCGCCCCTCTAACGAGGGTCCCCGCCAATCGGCCGGGACCCTCTTTCTTCCGAGCTTTTGCGGCACCGTCACCGACGCGGCATGAGTAGGTCGACCACCTCGAGCCCGGTCTCGCCGCCGACCAACGCCAACCCGACTTCGGCCCGAGCCGCCAGGTCAAGTGGCGGGAGCCCGTCGACAAGCGCGGCGTTGGTGATGCGGTCGAGTCCGGCCCCGACCAGCGGAGCGGCTATGCGCAACGCCGCCTTCAGCGCCACGCCCTGCGTGAAGCCACCGTGCAGCACGATATTGCGGGTCCGATACAGCCGCCTCATCGCCGTCTTGAAGATGACGACCGCGGTTGCGAGCTCTGCCTTCGGACTGGTAACGACTCGGCGCATCCTTCGCACCGCGGCGACGTCGGTGTCACGCCGGAAGCAGTCGGCCGTTTCCGGCACGTCCCCTGCAGCCCCTCCAGCGCAAAGAAGTCGACCAATCGGGCACGGACCTGACGGTCATACATATCTACAGGCGCTCGGTATCTCATTCCTTGCAGAGCAGTCTCATGCCCAGTAGGCGCAAGACAAATATACGGCCGCCAGGGCCTAGCGCGTGAAAGTTTTTATGCATAAGCTGCGGTGGTGAATGGGGATGCCGCCAAGAGTGTTCTCGACCTCTTTCACGGCGCTCGGCTCACGCCCACCCAGCGCCGCATCGCGCACTGCCTGGTCGAGCATGCGGGGAAGGCGGCGTATCTCTCCGCGGCGGAGGTGGCCGATCTCGCCGGGGTCAGTCAGCCATCGGTGACGCGGTTCGCGATGGCGCTCGGCTATGAGGGCTATCCCGCGCTACGCCGGCAGCTGCGGGAGCTCACCGGGGACGCGCCGGAGAGCCGGGCCGAGGGCAACGCCATGCAGCTCGCGGTGCGGGCCGAGGCGGAGCACCTGGCCCGCCTGCACGATCAGCTCGCCCGGCTGGACGACGTCGAGCGGGCGGCCGAGTTGCTGATCGCGAGCCGGCCGCTGCCGGTGCTCGGGCTGCGGGCCGCCGCACCCTTGGCCGGATATTTCGGGTATTTCGCGGCGAAAGTTCATCCGGACGTACGCGTCCTGGACTCCGGCGGCACCTCGCTGGCCGACCGGCTGGATCAGGCGCGGGCGGCCGGCGCCGATGCGATGCTGGCCGTGGTGCTCCCGCGGTATCCGCGCGAGTCCCTGGAGGCGATCGCCGAGGCCAAGCAGGCCGGGCTGGCGGTGGTCGCGATCACCGACTCGGCGGTCAGCCCCGTCGCCGAGCGGGCCGACGTGGTGCTGCCCGCGGCGGTCGGCACGCAGCTCGTCTTCGACCTGCACACCGGCCCGATGGCGATGGCCATGGTGCTGCTGCAGGCGATGTGCGACGCGGCACCCGAGCCGGCGCAGCGCCGGCTGGAGGAGTTCGAGGCGATGGCCGCTCGGCGGCACATTTTCACGGCATAGGGAGGCGACGAAGATGTCCGAGATCCGAGCCGCGCGCGGCACGGCGTACACCGCAATGGGGTGGCCGCAAGAGGCCGCCAAGCGGATGTTGATGAACAACCTCGATCCCGACGTGGCCGAAAGGCCGCAGGATCTGGTGGTCTACGGCGGTACCGGCAAGGCGGCCCGCGACTGGCCGTCCTACCACGCGATCGTCCGCGAGCTGGACACGCTCAAGGGCGACGAGACGCTGCTCGTCCAGTCCGGCAAGCCGGTCGGAGTGTTCCGCACGCACGAGTGGGCGCCGCGCGTGCTGATCGCGAATTCGAACCTGGTCGGCGACTGGGCGACCTGGCCGGAGTTCCGCCGGCTGGAGAAACTCGGACTGACCATGTACGGGCAGATGACCGCGGGCTCGTGGATCTACATCGGCACCCAGGGGATCCTGCAGGGCACCTACGAGACGTTCGCCGCGGTCGCCGCCAAGCGGTTCGGCGGCACGCTGGCCGGCACGCTCACGCTGACCGCCGGGTGCGGGGGCATGGGCGGGGCGCAGCCGCTCGCGGTGACCATGAACGGTGGCGTCTGCCTGATCGTCGACATCGATCGCTCCCGTCTCCAGCGCCGGGTCGACACCAGATATCTCGATGTCATCGCCGATAACCTCGATGACGCAATAAACCAAGCCGTAACCGCTAAATCCGAAAAATCGCCCATCTCGATCGGCGTGGTCGGCAACGCCGCGGTGATCTTCCCGGAGCTCCGGCAGCGGGGGGTCGAGATCGACATCGTGACCGACCAGACCAGCGCCCACGACCCGCTGAGCTACATCCCGGTCGGCGTGGAGTTGTCGGACGCGGCGGAATATGCGCGGACAAAATCGGAAGAATTCACCGATCGGGCGCGCGCCTCCATGGCACGGCACGTTGCCGCCATGGTCGGCTTCCTGGACGACGGCGCCGAGGTCTTCGACTACGGCAACTCCATCCGCGGCGAGGCCAAGCTGGGCGGCTTCGAGCGCGCCTTCGACTTCCCCGGCTTCGTCCCCGCGTACATCCGCCCGCTGTTCGCCGAGGGCAAGGGCCCGTTCCGCTGGGCCGCCCTCTCCGGCGACCCGAAGGACATCGCCGCCACCGACAAGGCGGTCCTCGATCTCTTCCCGGAGAACGAGGCGCTGGCCCGCTGGATCAAGATGGCCGGCGAGCGGGTCGCCTTCCAGGGGCTGCCCGCCCGGATCTGCTGGCTCGGCTACGGCGAGCGGGACAAGGCCGGCGTCCGGTTCAACGAGATGGTCGGCCGGGGCGAGATCAGCGCCCCGATCGTCATCGGCCGGGACCACCTCGACGCCGGGTCGGTGGCCTCGCCGTACCGGGAGACCGAGTCGATGCTCGACGGCTCGGACGCGATCGCCGACTGGCCGCTGCTGAACGCCCTGATCAACACCGCCAGCGGCGCGTCCTGGGTGTCGATCCACCACGGCGGCGGGGTGGGCATCGGCCGCTCGATCCACGCCGGTCAGGTCTGCGTCGCCGACGGCACCGCGCTCGCCGGCGAGAAGATCGAGCGGGTGCTGACCAACGATCCCGGCATGGGGGTGATCCGGCACGTAGATGCCGGCTACGACTCGGCCGCGGCCGCCGGCGTACACATTCCGATGGCCCGATGAGCGCGAAGGTCTTCTCGGCCCTCTGGTCCGAGATCGAAGCGATCGGCCGGGTGAGCAGCGGCGGCTATATGCGGTACGCGTTGGAGCAGCCGGAGCTCGTGCTGCGCGACTGGTTCCGCAATCAGGCGCACCGCCGCGACATGCCGGTCACCGACGACGGCAACGGCAACCTGTTCGCCTGGTGGGGCGACCAGTGGGGCCGCGACGCCGTGCTGACCGGCTCGCACTTCGACTCGGTCCCGCACGGTGGCGGCTACGACGGCCCGCTCGGCATCGTCAGCGCGTTCCTCGCCATCGACCAGTTGCGCGCGGCCGGGTACACGCCGGCCAAGCCGATCGCCGTGGTGGCCTTCGTCGAGGAGGAGGGCGGCCGGTTCGGGCTGCCCTGCCTCGGCTCCCGGCTGCTCACCGGGGCGATCGAGCCGGCCCGGGCGGCCGCCCTCACCGACCGTGACGGGGTCACCTTCGGCGAAGCACTCGGAGCGACGCCGGCCGGGCCGCTGCCGGGGCTGACCAGCCGGATCGGGGCCTTGGTCGAGCTTCACATAGAGCAAGGACGGCAACTCGAGGCGCCCGTGGGGGTGGCCAGCGCGATCTGGCCGCACGGGCGCTGGCGGTTCGACTTCACCGGGCACGGGGACCACGCCGGCACCACCCGGATGGCGGACCGGCGCGACCCGATGCTGACCTTCGCGTACACGGTGCTGGCGGCGAACAAGGAGGCCCGGCTGGCCGGCGCGCACGCGACGATGGCCCGGGTCGAGGTCGAGCCGAACGCCACCAACGCGATCCCGTCGCTGGTGCGCGGCTGGCTGGACGCGCGGGCGGCGGACACCCCGACGATGGACGCGGTGGTCGACGCGGTGGTGAAGCGGGCGACCGAGCGGGCCGGCCGGGACGGTACCGAGGTGGTGGTGACCGCCGAGTCGATCAGCGAGGAGGTCACCTTCGACACCGCGCTCGCCGGCCGGCTCTCGGCGATGCTGGGCGACGCGCCGATCCTGCCGACCAGCGCCGGGCACGACGCGGGCGTGCTGTCGGCGAAGGTGCCGACCGCGATGCTGTTCGTCCGCAACCCGACCGGGATCTCGCACTCGCCCGCCGAGTTCGCCGAGCCCGGGGACTGTGCCTCCGGGGTGGACGCGCTGGCCACCGTCCTGCGGGAGCTGACGTGACCATCTACCACGCGGACTACTGCTGGCTAGGCACCGGCGTGGCGCGAAATGTCCGCATCGAGGCGACAGATGGGCGCTTCACAGCGATAAATCCGGATTCGTCGGGTGAAGCGGATATTCGGCTGCCGGGGCTCGTGCTGCCGGGGATGGCGAACGCCCACTCACACGCCTTCCACCGGGCGCTGCGCGGGCGCACCTATGCCGACCGGGGCACATTCTGGACCTGGCGCGAGGAAATGTACCGGGTCGCCGCCGCCCTCGACCCGGACAGCTACCTGCGGCTGGCTCGGGCGACATATGCGGAAATGGCGCTCTCCGGGATCACCGCGGTGGGTGAGTTCCACTACCTGCACCACGGGCCGGACGGCACCCCGTACCACGATCCCAACGCGATGGGCCACGCGCTGATCGAGGCGGCCCGCGAGGCCGGCATCCGGATCACCCTGCTCGACACGCTCTACCTGCAGTCCGGGGTGGACGGCCGGCCGCTGGAGGGCGTCCAGCGCCGCTTCGGCGACGGCGATCCGCAACGCTGGGCTTCGCGGGTGGCCGGGCTTTCCGCCGCGCCGCACGCTCGGGTGGGTGCGGCAATTCACTCCGTACGGGCGGTCCCGGCGCACCACCTCGGCGAGTTGGCCGATCGCCGTCCCCTGCACATCCACCTCTCCGAGCAGCCGGCCGAGAACGAGCAGTGCCGGGCGGTGCACGGCTGCTCCCCCACCGAACTGCTCGACCGGCACGGCGTCCTCGGCCCGCACCTGACCGCGGTGCACGCCACCCACGTCACCGATCCGGACGTCAAGCTGCTCGGCGGCAGCGGCACCGGGATCTGCATGTGCCCGACCACCGAACGCGACCTGGCCGACGGCATCGGGCGGGCGCGCGACCTGGCCGACGCCGGCTCGCCGCTCTCGCTCGGCAGCGACAGCCACGCGGTGATCGACCCGTTCGAGGAGGCCCGCGCGCTGGAGATGAACGAGCGCCTGGCCAGCCGTCGGCGCGGCCGGTTCACGGTGGCCGAGCTGATCGCGGCCGCGGCCAACCACCGGGCGATCGGCTGGGACGACGCCGGCGAGATCGCGGTCGGCAAGCGGGCCGACCTGATCTGCGTACGCCTGGATTCCGGGCGCACCACCGGCGCCGAGCCCGAGGGCGCGCTGCTCGCGGCCACCGCCGCCGACATCAGCGACGTCGTCGTGGACGGGCGGCACGTGGTCGCCGACCGGCGGCACACCGCCATCGACGTGCCGAGCGCGCTCGCGTCGGCCATTCGCGGGGCGATCGCATGACGCTGCTCATCGACAACATCGGCGAACTGGTCACCAACGACGGCCCGCCGCTCACGAAGGCGGCCGTGCTGGTCGACGGCGCGCGGATCGGCTGGGTCGGGCCGAGCTTCCACGCGCCCGCCGGGGACCGCCGGATCGACGTGGGCGGCGCGGCGGTGCTGCCCGGGTTCGTGGACAGCCACACCCACCTCGTCTTCGCCGGGGACCGCGCGGCCGAGTTCGGCGCGCGGATGGCCGGCCGGCCGTACACCGGCGGCGGCATCCGCACCACCGTCGGCGCGACCCGGACGGCGACCGACGACCAGCTGCGCGAGGCGACCGCCCACCTGATCGCCGAGGCCCGCGGGCAGGGCACCACGACCATCGAGATCAAGAGTGGGTACGGGCTGACCGTCGACGACGAGGCGCGGCTGCTGCGGATCGCCCGGGAGTTCACCGACGAGACCACGCTCCTCGGGGCACACGTCGTCCCGGCCGAGCACGCCGACGACCCCTGGCGGTACGTGGCGATGGTGTGCGGCCCGATGCTCGCCGCGGCGAAGCCGTACGCCAAATGGATGGATGTTTTCTGTGAGCGCGGGGCCTTCGACGAGGACCAGGCGCGCACGGTCCTGGCCGCGGGGCGCGACGCCGGGCTCGGCCTGCGGGTGCACGGCAACCAGCTCGGGCCGGGGCCGGGCGTGCAGCTGGCGGTCGAGATGGGCGCCGCGAGTGCCGACCACTGCACGCATCTCAGCGACTCCGATGTGGACGCGCTGGCCGGGTCGGACACCGTTGCCACGCTGCTGCCCGGCGCCGAGTTCTCCACCCGGTCGCCCTATCCGGACGCGCGCCGGCTGCTCGACGCGGGCGTGACCGTCGCGCTCGCCACGGACTGCAACCCGGGCTCGTCGTACACGTCGTCGATGCCGTTCTGCATCGCGCTCGCCGTACGGGAAATGCGAATGACCCCCGCCGAGGCCGTGCACGCCGCGACCGCCGGTGGGGCACGCGCGCTGCGCCGCGACGACATCGGGGTGCTGCGCGCCGGGGCACGGGCCGACCTGATCGTCCTGGACGCGCCCTCCTACCTGCACCTGGCCTACCGGCCGGGCGTCCCCCTGATCCGAAGCGTTCTGCACAACGGAGTTCTTCAATGATCGTCACCGTTCAGCCCACCGGCGTCACCCCCGCCGACGTCGCCGCCGTAGCCCGCGGCGACGCCCGGGTCGAGATCGCCCCCGCCACCGTCGAGGCCATGGCCACCAGCCGGGCCATCGTCGACCGGATCGAGGAGTCCGGCCGCCCGGTCTACGGCGTCACCACCGGGTTCGGCGCGCTCGCCGGCACCTTCGTCGCGCCCGAGCGCCGGGCCGAGCTGCAGCACGCGCTGATCCGCTCGCACGCGGCCGGGATCGGCGCGCCGATGCCGCGCGAGGTGGTCCGCGCGATGATGCTGCTGCGGTTGCGCTCGCTCGCGCTCGGCCACTCCGGCATCCGGCCGGTGCTCGCGCAGGGGCTGGCCGACCTGCTCAACCACGACATCACGCCGTGGGTGCCGGAGCACGGCTCGCTCGGCGCCTCCGGCGACCTGGCGCCGCTCGCGCACTGCGCGCTGGTGCTGCTCGGCGAGGGCTGGGTGCTCGGCAAGGACGGCGAGCGGGTGGCCGCGGCCGAGGCGCTGCGCACCGCCGGGCTGACGCCGCTCGACCTGGCCGCCAAGGAGGGTCTCGCGCTGATCAACGGCACCGACGGGATGCTCGGCATGCTGCTGCTCGCGCTGGACGACTGCCGGCACCTGTTCGCGATGGCCGACGTGACCGCGGCGCTGGCGATCGAGGCGATGCTCGGCTCGGAGCGGCCGTTCCGCCCCGAACTGCACGCGATCCGGCCGCACCCGGGTCAGGCCGCCTCGGCCGCCAACATCCGGAACCTCCTACAGCAATCGGAGGTCATGGACTCGCACCGGGACGACCTGGCGCACGCGGTGCAGGACGCGTACTCGATGCGCTGCGCGCCGCAGGTGGCCGGCGCGGCCCGGGACACGTTGGACTTCGCCGCCCAGGTGGCCGCCCGGGAGCTGGTCTCGGTGGTGGACAACCCGGTGGTGCTGCCGAACGGCCAGGTCGAGTCGACCGGCAACTTCCACGGCGAGCCGCTGGCGTTCGCCGCCGACTTCCTGGCCATCGCCGCCGCCGAGGTCGGCTCGATCGCCGAGCGCCGGGTCGACCGGCTGCTCGACGTCACCCGCTCCCGCGAATTGCCGCCGTTCCTCTCCCCCGACGCCGGGGTCAACTCGGGCCTGATGATCGCCCAGTACACGGCGGCCGGGATCGTCGCGGAGAACCGGCGGCTGGCCGTGCCGGCGTCGGCCGACTCGCTGCCGACCAGCGGCATGCAGGAGGACCACGTCTCGATGGGCTGGGCCGCCACCAAGAAGCTGCGTACGGTGCTGGACAACCTGACCAGCCTGCTCGCGGTCGAGCTGATCAGCGCGGTGCGCGGGTTGCAGCTGCGGGCGCCGCTCACCCCGTCGCCGGCCGGGCGGCTCGCGATCGCCGCGGTCGCGCCCTTCGCCGGCGCACCGGGGCCGGACATCTTCCTCGCGCCGGTGCTGGAGAACGCCCGAGCGGTGATCTCGGGCCGCGAGCTGCGGGCGACCATCGAGGCAGAAATCGGGGAGCTGCTGTAGTTAACTACCCACTGTGGACGACGTCGCGATGGTCCGGGAGTTCTACGCGGCCGTCGCGAAGGTCAACGACATGCCCTGGCAGTCCGCCGTCGGTGGAGACTTCACCTTCCCCGGTACGACGGGGCCACGCCCGCGCGGGATCGGGCTGCGGAACTGGTACGCGCGGCAGGTCACCTACGCGTCCCAGGTGGACGCCTCGATCTACCGGGTCGCCACCGGGGTGCAGCACCTGGTCGACCCGCCCTCGGCGCTGCTCCGGCCCGGCTTTGCGGTGCGAGTGCTCCGGCAGGCGAGAAAAGGGAGGCGGGCGGCGACGGTCCGGCGCTAACGTCCCGGCATGACGGGCTACGACTTCCGCGCAATCGAGGACCGCTGGGGACCGGTCTGGGAGTCGTCGCGTCTCTTTTCGCCTTCCCAGGTCGACCGCTACGTCGTGCCGATGTTCGCCTATCCGTCCGGCGACCTGCACATGGGGCACGCGGAGGTGTATGCGATCGGCGACGCCATCGCGCGGTACTGGCGGTTGCGCGGTTTCCAGGTGCTGCAGCCGGTCGGCTGGGATTCGTTCGGGCTGCCGGCCGAGAACGCGGCGATCAAGCGGGGGCTGCACCCGGCGGAGTGGACGTACGCGAATGTCGAGACCCAGGCGGCCTCGCTGCGCCGCTACGCGATCTCGGCCGACTGGCGGACCCGGCTGCACACCAGCGATCCGGCGTACTACCGGTGGACGCAGTGGCTGTTCCTGCGGTTCTTCGAGCGCGGCCTGGCGTACCGGGCGGAGGCGGCGGTCAACTGGTGCCCGGCCGACCGCACGGTGCTGGCGAACGAGCAGGTCGTGGGCGGCCGGTGCGAGCGCTGCGGCACGGCGGTCACGCAGCGGTCGCTGACCCAGTGGTTCTTCAAGATCACTGAGTACGCGGACCGGCTGCTGGACGACATCGACCGGCTGCGAGGGCACTGGCCTTCGCACGTGTTGACCATGCAGCGCAACTGGATCGGCCGCTCTTCCGATGGGCTGCGGCTGCACGACTGGCTGATCTCGCGGCAGCGGTACTGGGGGTGCCCGATCCCGATCGTGCACTGCCCGGCCTGTGGCGAGGTGCCGGTGCCCGACGATCAGCTGCCGGTTTCGCTGCCGTCGTTGCGCGGTGCCGAGCTGGCGCCGCCCGGCCGGTCGCCGCTGGCGGCGGCCGCGGAGTGGGTGGCGGTCGACTGCCCGAAATGCGGCGGGCCGGCCGAGCGCGACACCGACACGATGGACACGTTCGTCGACTCGTCGTGGTATTTCCTGCGCTACCCGAATCCGTCGTACGAGGAGGGCCCGTTCGACCCGGAGCGGGTGCGCCCGGTCGACCACTACATCGGCGGCACGGAGCATGCGGTGTCGCATCTGCTGTACGCGCGCTTCTTCACCAAGGTCCTGTACGACCTGGGCCTGATCGCCTTCGACGAGCCGTTCCGCTCGCTGATCACGCAGGGCCAGGTGCTCCTGAACGGCGCCGCGATGAGCAAGACCAGGGGCAACATCGTCGACCTGGCCGGCCAACTGAACCGCTACGGCGTCGACGCGGTCCGCGTGTCGATAATTTTCGCCGGCCCACCCGAGGACGACATCGACTGGGCCGACGTCTCCCCCGGCGGCTCGATCCGCTTCCTGACCCGAGCCCTGAGCCTCTCCACCCGCGCCGCCACCCCGGCTCCGGCGGCCCCCGCGGCCCCCGCGGCCCCCAGCCCGGCCCCCGCGGCCCCCGCGGCCCCCACCC
>NZ_JOJL01000061.1 GCF_000721705.1 Actinoplanes subtropicus | reverse complement strand
CCACTGATCACCGAATACGCCGACCTCGAACAAACCCGCTACGCCCGCACCAGCAACACCCACCGACGACCAGCCACTACACGGTCTTGAGCCAACGCAAAATCTCACCGGTCAGGACCCGCGACAGCCTGCTTGTCCGCCGCCCCACACGGGCCATGCGCGGTGCCCCGCGAACAACGCGAGACGTTTGCCACTCACCGAGCCGGCAGCGCATCAGCCGCGCCGAGCAGAACGGCGCGCATGCATCAAACGCCTCACCTCGCCCGCCGGCCGGTCAGGCGGTGCGGCTGCGCCAGAGGAGCCAGACGAAATAGGGCGCGCCGATCAGCGCGGTCACCAGCCCGGCGGCCAGCTGCGTCGGCGCCAGCACCGTGCGCCCGGCCGTGTCGGCCACGCTCACCAGCACCGCCCCGAGAGCGAACGCCACCGGAACCGACCGGGAGTGCGAGGCCCCGGCCAGAGCTCGCGCGGCATGCGGCGCCACCAGTCCCACGAACGCCAGCGCGCCGACCGCACAGGCCGCCGCCGCGGTCAGCACCGCGGCAACCGCCAGGAACCCCAGCCGGGCGCGGCGCAGCGGCACCCCGAGCACCCGCGGCACGTCCTCGTCCAGCGAGACCAGGTCAAGTGTGCGACTCGCGGCGAGCGTCAGCGGCAACGCCACCAGCAGGACCAGCGTGACCGGCAGGATCTGGCCTGGTGTCCGCCCGTAGGTGGAGCCGGCCAGCCAGGTAAGCGCTGTCCCCGTGTTCCACGGCGCGATCACGACCACGACCAGGGTGGTGATCGCGGTCGCTCCCGCGCTGACCCCCACGCCGACCAGGACGATCCGGTCCGAGGCCGGCCCGCGACCGGCCGCCAGCCAGTAGACCAGCGCGAACGTGCCGAGCGCCGCGACCGTGGCCGCCGCCATCACCGGCCACACGCCGAGGCCGGGCAGCAGGAGCACCACCGCCACCGCGCCGGCGCTCGCGCCCGGCGTCACGCCGAGCAGACTGGGCTCGGCGAGCGGGTTGCGGCAGACCGCCTGCACGATCGAGCCGGCCAGCGCCAGCGCGGCGCCGCCCAGCAGGGCGGCCAGCACGCGGGGCCACCGCTGGTCGAGGACGAAGCCGACGTTCCGCCCGGCGGCGCCGCGCCACCAGTTGGCCACGTCGCCGAGCAGGACGATCCGGTCGCCGAGCAGCAGCGCGGCCACGGCCGCGGCGACCAGGACCAAGGCGAGCAGGATCGCGACGGTGACGATCCAGCCGCGGGACCGCACCGAGCCGTGCCCGCCGCGGGCCGGCGTGGCGGCCGGTCCGCCCTCGCGGGTGCGCCGGGCCAGCCAGACCAGCACCGTCGCGCCGGACAGCGAGGTGACGATGCCGGTCGGCACCGAGATGGCCACGTCGGCCGGGAGCACCGCGCGCATCAGCACGTCCGCGCCGACCACGATGAGCGCGCCGGTCAGGCCGGCGAGGGGCAGCAGCAGGAGGTGGGCGCCGAGGCCCGGAATGCGGCGGGCGACGAGCCGGGCGATCACCGGCGCGCACAGCCCGGCGAAACCGATCGGACCGGCTACCGTGACCGCGATCGCGGCCAGCAGGACGGCGGCGAGGACGGCGAGGACCCGGGTCCGGCGGACGTCGACGCCGAGCACCCGGGCCGGGTCGTCGCCCAGCGCCAGCACGTCCAGCCGGTGCGCCAGGAGCAGCGCGGCGAGGACGCCGAGGCCGACGATCGGCGCGGCCCGGGTGACCTGTTCCGATCCGGATTGCACGGTGCTGCCGCTGCCCCAGGCGAACAGACCGATCGTGTTCTGCTGGAACAGCATCAGCAGCACGGTGGTCAGCGCGTCGAGCGCCAGGGCCACCGCCGATCCGGCCAGGATCAGCCGGGTCGGGCCGGCCGTGCCGCCGCGGGCGACCAGCAGCACCAGACCGGCCGCGAGCAGGCCGCCGAGGAAAGCGGTCAGCCCGCCGAGGAAGAACGGGAGCGACACGCCGAACGCGGCGACCGCGACCACCGACACGTACGCGCCGGCGTTGACCGCGAGCGTGTCGGGGGAGGCGAGCGGGTTGCGCGCCACCGACTGCACGACGCCGCCCGCCACCCCGGCCGCGAGGCCGACGAGCAGGGCGGCCGCCAGCCGGGGGACCCGGCTGGCGACCAGCACCGCGACCGCTTGTGAGCGTTCGGTGTCCTGATGCGCCCAGGGCCAGAGCGCTCGCAACAGCTCGGAAACGCTCAGATTCGCGGTTCCCTGCGCGAGGTGGATCGCGGAGAGGACGACGAGCAGCACGATCAGACCGGCGAAGAGCACGACGATCCGGTACGGCCGGGGCCGGCCGGGCGCCGGCGGCGCGACGACTTGGTCAGGGGCGTTGATCGTGCTGGTCATCGTCATCCTCAGGCGCTCAGCGCGGCGACGACCGCGTCGATGTAGGCCGCCGCCGAGGCCGGGCCGCCGAACATCCAGATGCCGTCCGGCAGGCGCTTCACCCGCTGGCCCTGTACGAACGGCAACTGCTTCCAGACCGCGTTGTTCTTGAGCGAGTCGGTGTAGTCGCCGCCGTCGGACTTGTTCGCGGCGTACAGGAAGGTGGTCTTCGCGTCTTTGATCCTGGTGAGTCCCTCGACGTCGGTCTGGGCGAGGCCGTAGTCCTTGTCGCCGCCGGTGGTCCACTGGTTCTGCAGGCCGAGTTCCTTGTCGACGGCGCCGAAGAAGGAGTTCGGGGTGTACATCCGGATCGACACGGTGCCGGAGTCCACCCAGCCGTCCGTCATCACGAACGGCGCGCCGGTCCGGTCCGCCTTGGCCAGCGCCTCCTTTCCGGCGGCGACCTTCGCGTCGAAGCCGGCCAGCAACTTGGCGCCCTGCGCCTCGGTGCCGGTCGCCTCGGCCAGCGTGGTCACCGTCCTGCGCAGGTATCCGATCGGATCCGATCCGTCCGAGCCGCGCAGCGCGATCACCGGCACCTTCTTGGCGATCTGCGCGATGACTGTCTCCGGCAGGTCGGTCGTGGTGACGACCAGATCGGGGTCGAGCGCGACGATCGCGTCGAGGCTCGGCTCGCCGCGCCGGCCGACGTCCGGGGTCTTCGGGTCGATCGGGGTGGTCGAGTCCCAGAGGTTGTAGCCCTTGACGTCGGCCTGCCCGGCCGGCTTCACGCCGAGCGCGAGCAGGTTCTCGGTCAGGCCCCACTCCAGCGAGACGACGTTCCTGGCCGGCGCGGCGAGATGGACCGTGCCGCGCTCGTCCTGGAGGTCGACCGGGCCGGAGGGCGCGGAGGACGCGGGCGCCGCGGCGGCGCCGGCCGGGTCCTCGGTGGTGCCGCAGGCCGCGATGAGCAGCGCGGTGAGCGCGGCCGCCGTGGTGGCGAACGCTCGGCGGGTGATAGCCATCTTCTCGGGGGGACCTTTCGGATCAGGTGATCAAATGGTGTTGTGCCGGCCGACCGGCCTGGTGCGGACGTGACCGCCCTCGTCGATGTGCACGTCGATGCGCAGCCCGTAGACCTCGGTGAGCAGTTCCGCGGTGAGCACTGCCGAGGGCTTGCCGGTCGCCCGGACCACGCCCCGGTCCAGCAGCACGAGCTCGTCGGCGACCGCGGCCGCCTGATCGAGGTCGTGCAGCACCACCCCGACCGCGACGCCGTGCTCGTCGGCGAGGTCGCGGACGATGTCGAGCGTCTCGATCTGATAGCGCAGGTCGAGGAAGGTGGTCGGCTCGTCGAGCAGCACCACGCCGGTGTCCTGGGCGAGGCAGGTGGCGAGCCAGACCCGTTGCAGCTCGCCGCCGGAGAGCTCGTCGACGGCGCGCTCGGCCATCCGCTCGACGCCGGTGAGCCGCATCGCGCGGTCGGCCAGCGCGGGCCCGTCCGGGTCGCCGGCGCCGAACCGGGTGCGGTACGGATGCCGGCCATACGCGACCACGTCCCGCACCCGGACGCCGCCGGGGGTGGGGCGGGACTGGGTGAGCAGGGTGACCCGGCGGGCGAAGTCCCTCGGGCGCAACGCGAGCGCGTCGGTACCGTCCAAAGTGACCGAACCGGCCCGCGGGGCGTGCAGCCGGGCCAGCGAGCGCAGCAGCGTCGACTTGCCGGAGCCGTTGGGGCCGATCAGCGCCACGACGCGGCCGGCGCGCAGCTCGACGCCGGCCCCGTGCACGACGGTGCGGCCGTCGTAGGCGAGCGTCAGCCCCGCGCCGATGAGGGCGGCCTGTCCTGTCATGAGGTGAGGCTAACCTAATTAACCGACCGAGTGAACGGCGGTCCCGCGAGGTGAGCCCGGTCACGATCGATCGGGAGGGTCGCCGGATAGCATGGGCGCCCGCACCGCACGTCGAAGCCCTGCCCACGACCAAGAAGGCCGCCACACGATGATTGACGTGGTCGAGAAGGAGCGGTCCGCCGACGAGCGGTTCGTGGCGGAGCTGACCGACTTGGTGAACGAGGTCTACGCCGCCGGCGAGAAGGGCATCTGGCTGGAGGGCACCGACCGGACCGGCCCCGCCGAGATCGCCGCGATGATCGAGGCCAGTCAGTTGGTGGTGGCGCGCGACGGCGACGCCGTGATCGGCGCGATGCGCCTCCAGCGCCTACCCACCGGCGAGGGCGAGTTCGGCATGCTGGTGGCTCACCCGGCGCGGCGCGGCGCCGGCATCGGGCGTGGTCTGATCGCGTACGCCGAGGGCTGGGCCCGATCGCAGGGCCTGCCCACGATGCAGCTCGAGTTGTTGTTCCCCCGGCGCTGGACGCATCCGGTCAAGCAGTTCCTGCACGACTGGTACCAGCGGCTCGGCTATCGGGTGGTCCGGCACGGCGACCTCGGCGAGGACTATCCCGACCTGGTTCCGCGCCTCGCGACCGAGTGCGACTTCCTGGTCTTCCACAAAGCGCTCTGAACCGCTCAGCCCGCGAACGTCAGGTACAGCAACCCGCCCAGCGCCAGCACCATCAGCAGGATCAGCCCGCCGACGACCAGGGTGGCCGTGGTGCCGCCGCCGTCCTTCTCGTAGTCGATGCCCGGCTGCTCGTCGGCGTCCTTGCGCGGCACGGCGGTCCTCCTGCTCATGATGGAACGGGCGGAGGGTAGCCATCGTGATCGGCCCGGAACGACCCTCGATTCCGCAGTGCGAAACGCGTGACCGGCCGCAACGCGCCGATGACAGCCGGTGCGGGTCAGGCGGCGGGGCGTTGCCGAGCCAGCACGCTGCGCACCAGACGGCCGGTGCTGTGCAGCTTCGGGCTCGGGTAGCGCAGCGCCGCGCCCACCACCGCGAGCGCCCCCACGACCCGGCCGGAAACGTGCACCGGGACCGCCGCGCCCGCCATCCCGACCAGGAACTCGCCGGACTGGATCGCGTACCCGCGGGCGCGGCTGGCCGCCACGTCGGCCGCCAGCAGATCCGGGTCCACGATGCTGGCCGCCGTGCGGGGCGTCAGCCGCAGGCGGGGCACGACGGTGGCCGCGCCCTCGGGCGACAGGCCGGAGAGCACCGCCTTGGCGATGCAGCCACTGGAAAGCGGATACCGCCGGCCGATCGGCGAGGTCGCGGCGGCCGGCGGCTGCAGCGGCTCGCGCCGGCCGATGATGAGCAGGGACAGCGAGTCCCAGTCCACCTCGGCGATCAGCACGGTCTCCCCGGTCATCCGGGCGAGCTCGTCGGCCGCGGCGCCGGCCCGGTGGGTGATCGCCGAGCTCCCCGAGACCTGGCTGCCCAGCTCCACCAGGCGCACGCCGAGCAGGTACGCCCCGTCCGGGTCCTGCCGGAGGAAGCCACGTTCGATCAGGGTCACCGCGATCCGGCGCACGCTCGGCCGCGGCATGCCCACCGCATCGGCCAGTTCGGACAGCGTCAGCCGCGGGTGCGCCGTGCTGAACGCGCTGAGGATGTCCAGCGCCCGGGCGACCGATCGGACCTCGCCACGACGATCCGCACCCGAACCGGACATGCCGCGAACAGTACCTTCCCGTCAGCCGTGGCGCTCCTCGAGGCCGCTTCAGCCGTAGCGCTCCTCGATGCCGCGGAAGTACTCCTCGAACTCCTCGTCGGTCGGCTCCCGGAAGTAGTCGTACGGCGCCACCGACACGCCCTCGACGATTTCCCGTTCGTCGTCCGCCGAGGCCGACGGATCCAGGTCGCGGGCCGTGCGTGCGCCCATCGAGAACAACGCGAATCCCGGCTCGAACCGATAGCCCACATCGATCGGTTCGTGCGCGTATCCGCGCGCGGCGAGGTCGGCCACCACGTCCGCCATGAACCGGTAGGTCAGCTGCACCCCGTCGAAGAACACCTCCTCCCCGCCGTCGCCGGTGTAACCGATCTCGACGACCTCGACCGTGTCGTCCTCGGCATAGGTGAGAATCAGCATCGGGACCGTTTCGTAAATGGCCTTGTCCTCGCGTCCAGGATGGACCGGCGCCCCCAGCCGCGCCTCGACCACCTCGCGGCTCTCGCCGACCTTCGCCGCTGCGACGCCCTCCCCGGGCAGGATTTCCATGCGCGGCATGATGCCACGCCTCGCTGCTGACAGAGGATGTCGGTCAGCGCGTCCTGGCGTCGCCGCATGACGAACAACTTCACTCGGTCACCCTGAAACATCGTCAAACCCGGACCGATACCGTACGCCCGGCAGCCCGCCCGACCGCAGCGGCCGTGAACCGGGATTCGCCTCGCGAGCCAGGCGTCCGGTCCGGGCCGTGCCGCGACCGCCGGGCTTGAGTGGGTGGCCGACGGCGCGCCGCATCTCCCGCACGCGGATGATGCGGCAAGATCCTGGGGTGACACTGGAACACCTGGACGGCTCGGAACGGGACGGCTCGGAGCTGGGAGAACGGCAGCGCCGGATCCTCGCGGTCATTCAGCAGTCGGCGCTGCGGCACGGCTATTCGCCGTCGACGCGGGAGATCGGTGACGCGGTCGGGCTCTCCGCCTCGTCGGTGAGCCGGCATCTGCGGGCCCTCGAGGACCTCGGGTATCTGCGGCGCGGCACGGCGACCCGGCCGGTCGACGTCCGGATGTTCCTGCGGCCCGCCGAGGACCGGCCGAAGAGCGACACGATCGGGGTGCCGCTGCTGGGCGACATCGCCGCCGGCACGCCGATCCTGGCCGAACAGAACTCGGACGAGGTGCTGAACCTGCCGCACGAACTGGTCGGCAAGGGCAACTTGTTCGCGCTGCGGGTGCGCGGCGACTCGATGATCGACGCGGCGATCTGCGACGGCGACCTGGTCATCGTCAAGCAGCAGAGCGAGGCCTACAACGGCGACATCGTGGCCGCGATGATCGACGACGAGGCGACGGTCAAGGTGTACCGGCGGCGCGGCGGCCACGTGATCCTGGAGCCACGCAACGCCGCCTACCGGGACATCGACGGCGACCGCGCGGTCATCCTGGGAAAGGTCGTCTCGGTCATGCGCCGGACCTAGGTCTGCCCGGCCGGACAGACCCTAGGCTGGGCACGTGAACACGTTCAGCGAGGAGCACTCGGCCGAGGTCGTGGCCGCGAGCTTTGCCAACACCCCCGACGACCGGCTGCGCGAGGTGATGGGCGCCCTGGTCGAGCACCTGCACGCGTTCGTCAAGGAGGTCGAGCTCACCGAGGCCGAGTGGGCCACGGCGATCGATTTCCTGACCCGGACCGGGCAGAAGTGCGACGCGAACCGGCAGGAGGTCATCCTGCTCTCCGACGTGCTCGGGGTCTCGATGCTGGTCGAGACCATCAACCACCGGGCCGGCCGCGGGTCCACCGAGTCGACCGTGCTCGGGCCGTTCCACGTCGTCGCGTCGCCGCCGCGCGAGCTGGGCGACGACGTGGCGCTGGACGGCAAGGGCACGCCCTGCCTGGTCTCCGGCCGGGTGACCGGCACCGGCGGCGAGCCGGTGCCGGGCGCGCAGGTGGACATCTGGCAGGCCAACGACGACGGCTTCTACGACGTGCAGCAGCCGGGCGTCCAGCCGGAGCTGAACCTGCGGGGACTGTTCACGACCGATGACGACGGACGGTACTGGTTCCGATCGATCGTGCCCAAGTACTACCCGATCCCGGACGACGGTCCGGTCGGGCAGCTCCTCTCCGCGACCGGGCGGCATCCGTACCGGCCGGCGCACCTGCACTTCATCGTCTCCGCCCCCGGCTATCAAACGGTGACCACGCACGTCTTCGTGGCGGACAGCCCGTACCTCGATTCCGATGCCGTCTTCGGGGTCAAGGAGAGCCTGATCCGGGACGTTCCGGTGGTCGACGATCCGGCCCGCGCCGCCGAGCTGGGGCTGGACAACCCGTTCCGGACGCTGACCTTCGACATCGTGCTGCAGCGATGAACTTCGTCTACGACGCGCTGCCGATGCGGGTGGTGTTCGGCGCCGGTTCGCTCGACCGGCTGCCCGAGGAGGTCGAGAAGCTCGGGCTGGAGCGGGTTCTGGTGCTGTGCGGGCCGCGCCAGGAGGCGGTCGGCAAGCGGGTCGCCGCCGCGCTCGGCGAGCGCTGCGGGGGCATCCTGCCCGAGGCGACCATGCACGTACCGGTCGAGGTGGCCCGGCGGGCCCGCGGGGTGGCGGCCGACTTGGGCGCCGACGGCTGCGTCGCCGTCGGCGGGGGATCGGCGATCGGGCTCGGCAAAGCGGTCGCGTTGGAACAGGGGTTGCCGGTGGTCGCCGTGCCGACCACGTACGCCGGATCGGAAATGACGCCGGTCTGGGGGCTGACCGAAAGTGGCGCCAAGCGCACCGGCCGTGATCGCCGGGTGCTCCCGGTCAGCGTGGTCTACGACCCGTCGCTCACCCTGAGCATGCCGGTCGGCCTGGCCGTGACCAGCGGGATCAACGCGATGGCGCACGCCGCCGAGGGCCTGTACGCCCCGGACGGCTCGCCGGTCGTCGCGCTGATGGCCCGGGAGGGCATCCGGGCGCTGACCGCCGCGCTGCCGGCGATCGTGGCCGCCCCCGAGGACGCGGCCGCCCGGGCCGACGCGCTGTACGGCGCATGGCTGTGCGGGGCGGTGCTCGGCGCGACCACGATGGGCCTGCACCACAAGCTGTGCCACACCCTCGGCGGCACGCTCAACCTGCCGCACGCCGAAACGCACACGGTGGTGCTGCCGCATGTGCTCGCCTACAACGGCGGAACGCCGGACGGCGGCTCGCTCTGGCGGCTCGAAGGCGAGCTCGGCGCGCCCCGATCGCTGCGCGAACTGGGCATGGCCGCCGCCGACATCGACCGGGTCGCCGAGGTCGTCGCGGCGGCCGACTTCCCCAATCCGCGGCCGGTGACCGCCGCCGGCGTGCGGGAGCTGCTGCACGCCGCCTGGGCGGGAGACCCGCCACCCGCCTCGGCTGCCGGATGAGCTGGCGGCGGCTCAGTGGCAGTCGACCTGGGGGTTGGTGGTGGCGAACTCGCCGCTCGGGTTGTTCTGGTAGAGCCACACGTGCAGGTCGTAATGGATCGGCATGGGCGGCCGGCCGGGCGGCAGCGGGTGGCCGGGCATCGGCCCGTTGAAGGGGTGGCCGAACAGCGTGGGCCGGTCCTGGTCGGTCTCGAGGTTCTGGTCGGCGTCGGCGCGGAAGTACTCCAGCGCGGCCAGCCGCGCCTTCCCGCCGGCGGCGGTGTAGACGAGGACCTCCGGCCGGGTCGGGTCGATGTTCGGGTCGCCGGCCAGCGCCGGGTTGACGTAGTGGAAGCCCATCCCGGGCATGCAGTCCCTGGTGGGCAGGTAGCCGGCCGTGATCGCCCGCCGGACGTCGCGGAACCGGCGGGTCGCGTCCAGCAGCACGGCCCGCTGCGCGCCGGTCAGGCGCGGCGTCCCGTTCGGGGTGTCGTGCGGCGTGTGCGCGGCTCGGGCCGGGGCCGCGTCGGCCGGGGCATTGACGACGGCGACGGCACAGACGCCCACCAGCAGTGCGGCGAGGTGCCGGGACCAGCGTTCGGACGTGGCGGCCACGGCGAGATCTCCCTCCGGCTCGGGCCCGGAGACTCCAGGCTCCGAACCGGGATTCTGCTGCCGCGCGCGGGGCCCGGAGCCGCTATCCGGCGCCGTCACCCGTCCGGGTTCTCCAGCCGGCGGTGACCGGGCCTTCTGGCTGCCGCTACTCGGGGCGGCCGGCGGGCCGGGCGGCCGCAGCGGCACTCTGAGCCGAGACGGATGGCAGGCGGGCCGGGCGGCCGCGGCCGCGCTGTGCGGCGAGGCGGCTGTCAGGCCGGTGGGGCGGCGGCGCTCCGCGGGGTGGCGGCGATGCCCTCCAGGAGGGCGGTCAATGCCCAGCGCCGCCGCTCCATGCCGGTACCGGCGAAGAGCTCGTCCCTGACCCGGCTGACGTTCGGGTAGTCGGCCGGGCCGGCTTCGCTCACCGCCTCCATCTGCTGGTCGCCCGCCTTGTCGTCGCCGTCGCCGTGCTCGGCCGCCGAGGCGGTGGTCATCTGCAGCAGCAGGTCGACACCCCAGGCGGCCTGGGCCGGCGGGACGCCACCCTCGTGCAGCAGGCCGAGGAGGGTGTCGATCAGGCGCAGGTATCGGGGACCGGCCGGCCGCAGAAGCAACACCGACCGCGCGAGCCCGGGGTACTTGTCCAGTATTTCGCGATATTCGTCCAATAGGGCGATGATCCGATGGCGCCAACCCCCGCACGGGGATTTGTCGGATAAATCGGACAGGAGGTCGTCCAGCAGGGCGCCATGCAACTCGGCCATGTTCGCGACGTAGACGTACAGCGAGGCCGGCCCGGTATCCAGCTCACTGGCCACCCGTCGCATGGTGACCTTCTCCAGCCCCTCCTCCCGCAGCAGACGGAGGGCCACGGCGATCACCCCGTCCCGGCTCAGCGGCGGCTTCGCGGGACGATCACGGCGGCTGACCGGGGCTTTCCTCATGCCGCCGATCGTAACGAACGTGTTCGCGCAGGGGGCGGGTGTGCCGGCGTGGCCCGGATGGGGTTTGATGAACGGGACCCGGCCCGACCACGTGGACCCCGCCCGACCACAAGGTTCCGATGAGACGTCTTCCTTATCTTCTTGCCGCCCTGCCCCTCGTGCTGGTCACCGCCTGCTCGAACGACAAGCCGCCGGTGACCGCCGACCGCGGTGCCGCCTGGGTGGTCCCCCCCGGCGCCGCGACCGAGCCGCCGATCCCGTCGAACCGCACCGCCGAGGCCACCCCGGCCGCCGGCGGCACCGCGGCGGCGAGCGGCGTCACCCGCTGCCACACCGGTGGGCTGAAGGCCGAGACCGGCGGCGTCGAGTCCAACGCCGGCGTGCTCTACCTGTCGCTGGTGTTCACCAACAAGTCGGCGGGCAAATGCTCGCTGACCGGCTATCCGACCGTGTCCTGGATCAGCGCCAAGACCGGCAAGACGGTCAACAAGCCGTTCACCCCAGACACCGGCCCCGCCGCCCCGGTCGTGCTCGCGCCGGGGGCGAAGGCGCATGCCACCCTCGCGTACCACCTGCCCGACGAGGTCGACCCGGTCAAGTGCAAGCCGGTCAACGTCAAGGGCTACCGGGTCGTGCCGCCGCAGGAGAGCACGTCGATCCTGGTGGTCGGCTCCACCGTGGCCTGCTCCTCGACCGGCATCAACACCGGCAAGGTCCTGGCGATCATCGCAGGGGCGAAATAGGCGGAGCTTCAGGGTTCAATGCCCGGGCCGGGAGCGCCCCTCCCGGCCCGGACACCCCTCTTCACCCAGAGGTCCTGTACGAGGCGCGGTCGTAGTCGGCGAACCCGCCCTCGGCGCCCAGATCCTGCACCCACATCCCGGCGAACGCGCCGGTGAAGCCCCACGCCTCCGGCTCGCCCGCGACGACCGTCGCCGCGTACTCGTCGGACAGCGTGGTCGCGTCGAAGGACGGGCCGATCGCCGTCCAATCCGGCTCGGAGCGGTCGGGCTCCATCGCGTACGCGAAAGAAAGCTCCTCGCCGGCGAGCCGCAGCCGCAGGCCGATCCGGCGCCCGCCGGTCACCTCGACCCGGGCGTCGGGCACCGCCCGCACCGTGCCGCTGTCGCAGGCGAGCAGCCCGAGCACCGGCGTGCCGTCGTCCTCGGCCGACACGTTCAGGTAGTACCAGTTCCGGGTGTTGTAGTACGCCGTGATACCGGCAAGTTGCCGGTAGTTGCGGGGCGCGAACTCCAGCACCGCGTCGAACTCGCACGCGCGGGCCACCACCCGCCGCGCCACCAGGCTGGGCCGGTGCCGGCTCATCGGCGACTGGCCGCCGGTGATCCGCAGGAAGCCGGGCCGCGCGGTCAGCGACACCCAGTCCGGGGTGGCCGGCCGGCGCAGCGTCGACCAGTTCACGCCGAGCGTGGGCCCGTCGAAGTCGTCCGTCTCGCGTTCGTCGGAGGAGACCGGTCGCTCCGGCGGCACGGTCACGCCGAGCGGGGCCGGCACGGTGTCGGCCGGGATGCCGCCCTCGATCCGCGGCCAGCCCTCCTCGCTCCAGGTCACCTCCTGGATCGCCGACTCGCGACCGAGCACGCAGCGGCCGAGCGGTGAATACGGCCGGCCGACCAGGTGCGCGAGGTACCACTGCCCGGCCGGCGTCTCGACCAGGCTGCCGTGGCCCGCCTTCTGCAGGGCGAGGTGCGGGTGGCCGTTCGAGGTGAGCAGCGGGCCGGCCGGATCCGCCTCGTACGGCCCGAGGATCGCCCGCGACCGCGCGACCGTGACCTGGTGCTCCCAGCTGGTGCCGCCCTCGGCGGTGACCAGGTAGTACCAGCCGTCCTTGCGGTAGAGGTTGGGCGCCTCGGTCACCTTCGCCGCGGTGCCCCGGAAGATCATGTGTTCGGCGCCGGTCAGCTGCCGCAGCGACCGGTCGTACCGCTGGATCGAGATGCCGGCGAACCGGTTGTGGCCCGGCCGGGCGTCGGCGACCATCGACAGCATCCAGGTCGAGCCGTCCTCGTCGTGGAAGAGCGAGGCGTCGAAACCGCGCCCGTGCAGCACCACCGGATCGGACCACGGCCCGCTCACCGAGGGGGCGGTGACCAGGTAGTTCTGCGGGTCCCAGTAGCCGCCCGCGAAGGTCGCCACGTCGGTGTAGAGCAGGTGGAACTCGCCGTGCGCATAGGTGAGGCTGGGCGCCCAGACGCCGCCGGAGTCGGCGGCGCCGGTCAGGTCGAGCAGGCGTTTCTCATTCAGCGCGCCGCCCAGCGGCGTCCAGTCCACCAGGTTCGTCGAGTGATGCAGGCGTACGCCCGGATACCACTCGAAGGTCGAGGTGGCGATGTAGTAGTCGGCGCCCACCCGCAGGATCGACGGGTCGGGGTGGAAGCCGGCGAGCACCGGGTTCTGGATCGCGCGGCCGGTGACGGTCGCGGTCGTGGCCTCGGTGCTCGTCATGCTGACCCCTATCGTGCTTTGCCCTAGGTGTCCCGGATCGTAAGTTCCGTGACTCTATCGCAAGTTCCGGGCTGGCGGCGGATCTCGGCCACCACCATCTTCGCCAGAGTGGGGAACAGGTCGGTCGACCGGCGCAGCAGCCACCGGTTGCCCTGGGTCGCCATCCACCAGACCCGCTGGCCGACGGTCGGCTCGGGGTTGGTCGCCTCCAGCCCGGGCAGCGCCGGCACCGGATGCCCGGCGTCGCGCAGCGCGAGCGCGAACCGGTGGGCGAGCAGCCGGTGACCACGTTCGCTCGGGTGCAGCCGGTCCACGCTCCAGTGGTTGCGCTCGTAGGCCGACGCCGACCCGGCCAGGTCCACGTGAATCGTCCGGTAGTCCACCGCGATCCGGTCGAGGACCTCGTTGAGCGCCTCCATCCGGCGGCCCAGCGGCCGGGCGATCGCGCCCGGCAGCCCGAACATCCGCCCCGGGTCGGGCAGCCGGGCGGTCATCACCGTCGCGCCGCCCGCGGTCAGCCGCTCCACCATGTCGGTGAGGCGGTAGCCGAGGGCGACCGGGTCGAAGTCGCCGCGCAGCGTGTCGTTCATGCCGACCAGCACCGACGCGTGCGTCGGCCGCAGGTCGAGCGCCACCGGCAGCTGCTGGTCGGCCACGTCGCCGATCCGCGCTCCACTGGCCGCCAGATTGTGCAACTCGCATCCGAGCGTCTCGGCCAGGAGGACGGCCCAGCCCCGCCACCCGCCACCGGGCATGGGGTCCCCGTATCCGCTGGTGACCGAGTCGCCCAGTGCCGCGAACCTGATCATCACCATGGGTTCCACTGTGGCGGAATCGGACATGCGGCAGGTCACGCGGCCGTGACCGGCCAGCGAACTTCAGCGGTCCCCGGGGTCCGAACCCCGGTTTCTCCCCGGCGCGATGGCCCGGTAGCCGTCGAAGAGCGGCCCACCGGCGGCCGCCAGCACCTGTCTCGCCAGCGGCGCCGGGTCGTCGCGAGCCGCCAGCCACCGGCCGGCCAGGCCGGGGTCGTACTCCCGCAGCTCGCGCAGCAGCCACTTGCCACCGCTGATCCAGCGGCCGCCGAACGCCAGCGCGGCCTGAGCCGTCCCGGTCCACAGCGCCGATCCGATCACCAGGCGCTCACCGGGGTCGACGGCGTGCGTGAGGTCGTCGAGCGTGTCGGTCAGGGCGTACCGGAGCCGATCGCGTTCGGTCGCGGTCAGCGGGGGCGGCCCGTCGGCGAGCACCCGCGCGCACCGGGCCGGCAGGTCGCCCGGGTCACCGAGCAGCGGGACGCCGGTCGCGAGCATCCGGTGGGTGCTGGGCTTGCGCCGGGCCAGCTCGTCGGCGAGGAATCCGGCCAGCCCGTCCGGGGTGTGCACGAACAGATCGACCGGCCAGCCGCGGTGGTGCAGACTCTCCCGGTAGCCCGGACCCTCCGCCTGCAGCACCACAATGTCAAGATCCGAGCCGGCCGTACGGTGCGGGCCTAGCACGCTGCCGGTCAGGATCGCCCAGGTGGCCCCGGGAAACCGGCCGGCGACCAGCTCACCGGCGCTGCTGAGCGGGTCCGTGGTCACGGGCGGCCACCGGCTCGACGCTGATCCGGACGGTGAGCACGCGCGCCCGCACGCCCTCGCCGGACTCGTCCGTGACCAGCATGAGCGTCGCCTGCCGGGCGGAACCGGCCGGGGTGCGCCGGCCGACCAGCAGGTGGCCCTCCCGGGTGACCCGGGCCTCGCGCAGCGGCCCGCACAGCGGCTCCCACGCCTCGGCCGGCATCGTGCCCGGCTCGGACAGCTCCAGCATCGCCAGGCCGGTGCCGACGCCGGCCGGCCACCAGTCGAAGCCGTACAGCCAGCCGAACCGGGTCGGCCGCACCGGGGCGAGCTCGCCCTCCTGGTGGCCGATGGTTCCCACCCGGCCGGGATCGTCGGCGCACAGCGCCTCGATCAGCTCGGCCCACTCGTCGTCCCAGTTGGTCACGGGTTCCTCCCAGTACGGTCGGCAAGGAGCCGCGGCGCCGCGATCGCCTGCCGCGCGGCCGGATCGCCCTGCGCGAACTGGCCGCGCACCGGATCGCCCGGCTCGCCGCTCCGCCCGACGCTGTGCATGGCACACGCTAACGCGGCAGCTCAGCCCCGGTCGATGTCGGAAATCTGCAGCCCCGGTCGGGTAACCATCCACGGTTGCCGGGTATCCACGCCTTCTTGGCCGGATGGGTCGCCTTCTCGTGCCGGCTGCGTCGCCTGCTGACGGCCGGCGCGAGCCGTTCCTACAGCCAGGGGCCGAGGCGGGGCACGAGCCCGCCGCCGGCGCCGGCGACGTCGCTGGTCTCGCGCCCGGAGAGGTACGCGGCGAGTCCCGCCGCCGTCCCGTGCACCTCGTTGACCGGCTCCCCGGGAATCGTCCACCGCCGGTCCTGATCGGTCGCGACCAGCACCAGCCCCTCGCCGTCCCGCTTGGCCGCGATGTCATCGATCAGCGACGCCAGGAAGTCGCCGGGCAGGTCCCCGAACCCCACACTGGCGGCGAGGTCGACCGCGTGCACCATCACCTCGCGCGATCGCATCCAGGGAATCTCCTCCCCGGTGACCTCCCGCCCCTGCCGGGTCCGGATCGGCTGCGCCCACTGCGACTCGGTGAGCCCGGCCAGCGACGCGTCGAGCGCGACGGCGGTCTCCACGACCCGGTCCCGCAACTCGGCGACCGGCAGCTTGGCCGTGCGCTCGATGTCGTCGTCCCGCTGGGTGGGCGACGAGTACATCGGGGTCTCCACCCCCGTGCGCGCCCAGGTGGCCAGATTCATCAGCGCCTCGGCGTTCAGCGAGACGTGCGCGATCAGGTGCTTCCCGCTCCACCCCGGGAGCGCGCACGGCTCGCTCAGTTGCGCGTCCGGCACCGCCTGCAACGCTCCCAGCAGCAAGGTCGTGCCTTCAGCCATCCACCGCAGGCTGTCCGCCCGGCTCCGAGTCATGCCACTACCCCAACACAGATTCCCGCCCCGGGCCAGCGTCCACCCGCCCGTGTGACCGCTCCCGGCGAGTCGCCCCGGCCATCGCCGCACCCGCTCCCGGCGTGTCGCGCCGGCGGTCCGCTTTGCCGCCGTGAGCGCTCACGGGGAAGGCGGCCGCCGGTTTCGCGGTCTTGTGACCGCTCACGCGAGAGACGCGCTACGGCCTTTCGTGGCACTTGGTTGCGAGGAGCGGCGGGGACGGATCAGATCGGCGGGAAAGGTGCTGCCTCGTACGTGGGCATGGTCCTGGGGGTTTGCATGGGTTTCGATTCGGTGCTGCCGCTCCCCGAGTACTTCAGAAGACCAGGATCCGATCGAGTTTGCGGATCGCGGTGGCGGCGATCAGGTTCAGCGAACGCTGGTCTTTGCGCGGCGCGTTGACCAGCAGGATCGTCACCGTGACGCCGCGGCGGGCGACCGAGATCAGCCGGCCCTGGATGGTCATGTTCACCGCGGCCGGCCGCACCGTGAAGGCCAGCCCGGCAGCGGCGTCACCCAGTCGCGGGACGCGCATCGGAGACAACCGAAGCACGGCCGCACCGCCGGCGTCGTTGAGGTTCCGGCACCGATGCGGGGCCGCCGCGATCCCGGCGACGATCGCGCGGGCCATGCGCGGCCCGGTAGCGGAGAGCGTCTCGAACAACATCGGCCCGGGGATGCCGCGGATGAACGTGGCCTGCGCGGTGTTCACGCTGCCGTGCGAAACCTGGCGATCGCAAATGTTCGTATCGGTGGCGAGGTCCGAGACGAACGCCATCGAACCGCTCGCGTCGGAGGAGTAGCCACCGGGCAGGTCGGCCGCGGTGAGCAGCGCGTTCCGCAGCGGGACCGGGCGGGGGAGAGCGGCGTCCGCGGCGAGCGGGGCCGCCGCGAGCAGAAGCCCGGCCATCAGACCGCCGAGCACTTTATACCGAAATCTCAGCATTCCTGAAAGCTAGCCGGACGGCGGCCCGAAGACCGGGAGATCACCTGCGCACGGCACGCACGGGTGATCGAGCGCAAACCATCCAGCTCAGACGAAAGGCCCGGACCTGTCGCGTAGGTCCGGGCCTTCCGGTGCCGTCCCTCTCCTCAGGATTGGCGATGGCACCCCACGCGGGGGGTCGGCGCGTGGGATGTCATCGGCCGGTGAGAGTGGGTTGGCCGTTCCGCCGGGGGCGTGCGCCGCCAGGTCCTCCTTCGGTCTCTCGAGCGGGTGTCAGGCACGGTGGTGCCCTCGGCGGACATCAACGGGTGAAGGTCTAGCGAGTTGTCGCGAAGTGATCCGCTATCCGGCGCAGCGCGGTGACCGTCTCGCGGTCGCGGGCCTCGTCGTCCTGGGTGGGCCACGCGCTGGTCTTGACGATGACCACGTCGGCCGAGTGGTCGACGAACAGGTACTGGCCGTGCACGCCGAGGCCGGTGAACGAATCGAAGCAGGACGGGCCGAGGGTCCACCACTGGTTGCTGTAACCGTAGTGCGCATAACCGCTCGGGCCGAGCGCGCCGACCGCCAGTTGGGGCTGATCGCACCCGCGGCTGCGGCGTACCCAGTCGCGCGGGACGACCTGCCGGCCGGCCACCACGCCGTCGTTCACCATGAGCATGCCGACCCGGGCCAGGTCGCGAGCGGTCGCGTTCAGCGAGCCGCCGCCGATGGCCGAGCGCGGGCGGGCCCGGGTGAGCCAGTAGTACGCGTCCCGATCGGCGCCCAGGTGGCGCCACAACCGATCGGAACAGTACCGCGCCAGCGTGGTGCCGGCGGCGGCCTCGAGCACCCAGCCGAGCACCTGGGTGTCGAAGGTGGAGTAGTTGAAGTGCTCGCCCATCGGGGCCGTGCGGGGCGCGCCGCGGACCACGGCGGCCACGTCGCCGCCGCCCATGATGGCCTGTTCGAAGCGCTTGATGCCGGCGTCCGGCACGTCCCACACCTCGAGGTCGCCGACGCCGCTGGTCATGTTGAGCAGGTTGCCGATCGTGACGTCCTCGTACGCCGTGCCCTTGAAGTCGGGGCGGAAGTCGGCGACGCGGTCGTAGAGCCCGTCGATGGTCCCCTCGTGCAGGGCGATCCCGACCAGCAGCGACGTGATCGACTTGGAGACCGAGAACAACTGCATCCGGGTACGCGGCCCGGCGAACGCGCCGGGGTAGTACTCGTGCACGATGCGGCCGTTGTGCACCACCACGAAGCTGGTCGTGTTCGTCCGCTTGTGGAGCTCGGCGAGGCTCCGGTCATGCCCCTCGAACCGGTAGGTCAGGTCGAGGTGGTGGGGGTCGTGATGCAGGGGACGGTGCACCTCGCCGCGGGCCACCCGTTCCGTCGGCATCAGCCAGTTCATGTGAGTGAAGGTCCACTCGTTGAACGGCCGCCGCATGATGAGGTCGCCTTGCCGGTCCCACCAGGAGGGCTGGGGGGCCGCGCTGGGGGTCGCGGGCCGCTCCGTGGTACTGGTCATCGGTTACTCCCCGTGCTCAATCGGTTGCGTTGCGCTCTCGAACAACTCACGAAGAGCGGGGCCCCTTGGTTCATCGGCGGGCACCAGATAGCTGCTCATGATCCCGAGGATGGCCATGCCGGCGACGTTCTCCCCGGAGCCCTCACCGAGCAGGTCGGACCCGGGATCGCCGAGTTGCCGGACGGCGAAACCCTCGACGATCGCGGCCAGGATGTTGGTGAACTGTTCGAGGGTGATCCCCTCGCGTAACCGGTAACCGCGGGCGGCGATCGTCTGCTCGTACACCTTCGACCAGGGTTCGAGGGCGCCGGCGTAGTTGCTGGCGATCGTGTCGTGGATGCGGTCGTTGCGGTCGGCGGTGGCGCACACGATCAGCTGGAGCCGGAACAGCGGCATCCGGCAGATGGCCATCACCTCGTGCAGGATGGAACGGTCGACGGCGTCGACGAAGCTCTCGTCGGACGCCAGCCAGTCGCCACGGGTCTCCAGCTCGGCACCGTACTGGGGGTCGTAGTTCATGGCGTGGAACAGGAAGGCGAGCAGGTCGTTCAGGTAGTCGTCGTGGCTGGCCCAGGTCGAACGGTACGGCCCGGTGCCGCGCTGACGCAGGAACGGCGGCTCGAGGCCGGCCACCTCGCGGGACAGCGCCCGCTCCGACAAGAAGCTCAGACCCGACCAGTACTCCTTGCAGCCGTCGGCCCGGGCGGTGACCACGGTGGGTGCGCCGAGGTTGCGCTCGACGAGATTCGCCCCGGCCTTCAGGTACGAGGCGACCTTCAGCGAGTTCACCAGGGCCGCACGGGTCGACTCCCGGACACCCTTCACCCGGGTGACGATGCCGGAAAAGTCCTGGCTGTAGGGGTAAGGCAGGTCTTTCTTGCCGTACGTCATGACCTGATTCTGGTCCGAATCCAGGCTTCTTCAAGTGCGCACATGCGTAGTACTCGGAGGCTACGCCTCGTCAATGTTGATAATGGGGCTTAACCAATAGTAGTCGTGACGTAGCTCTATGAAGTTTCAGCAGCTTGGCGTCGCGCCTTTTGCTCACGCGAAAAGCCCTCGATGCGGCGCCGAGCCAGAAACGAAAGAAGAAAAAGCCCATATCGTACGAGCGGAAGACGAGTCCCCGGCGTGCCGGAGCCGCTCGCCGCACCAACATCTCCGACCCCGGCTGCCGGGCGGGCCCGGCCCAAGACCTGAAATTCAATCGAAGAGCGACGACTGCCGGGAGAAACGGACTATCACGCCGGCCTCGGCGGCCGGCGGCGGCGCGTTGTCGGCGACCACCACCTGCGCGCCCGCTCCCGCATCGGCCGGCCACCGGGACAGATGCTGGTACACCCGCTCGATCACAACTGCCAGGCCAGCGCGATCAGCGTCCGCGCGCCCGACGACGCCGCCGAACAGGGCTCGCCGAACGAGAACGGCGTCAGGTTCTCCGCCACGCACAGCACCCAGCGCCGCAGGTGGTGGCCGTGGCGCCCGGCGGCGGCCAGGGCCGACTCGAACGACTCACGGATCTGCGCCTGCTGCGAGCGGGTGACCACCGGCCAGAAGTACTTGGACTGCCAGAAGACCACCATCCCGGCCAGGTTGCCGAGCAGCACGTCGATGCCCCAGTCGCCCGGGTGCACGGCGGCGATCAGCATGGCCAGCATCTGCTCGAAGTCGTCCCGTGCGCCGGCCAGGTTGCCCGCCCGGATCTGATGGGCCGCGAAGTTGATCGGAGGCTCACCGGCGGCGAGCCTCGCGGTGGTGGCGGACGACATCACCCCTCCCGGCTGCGATCATGATTGCGGCGACCCCGATGATCACTGTTCCCCGGACGAGTGACCTGCTGCAATCGATCGAGCACCCAAAGTAATAGGTTCCAAGATTCTTCACCCGCCATTGGTCGCCAACCCCACTGCCCGATGTCCACTGCCGACAGTCTCGCCCCAGGAGGGTCGATGCGGATCGCCGCCTTCAACGTGGAGAACCTGTTCAACCGCGCGCGGGCGCTCGATCAGCGGACCTGGTCGGCCGGGCGGCCGGTGCTCGAGGCGTACGAGCGGATCTGTGCTCTGCTCGAGGAACCGGTCTACGACGAGACCACCCAGCGGGAGATCCTGCGCGAGCTCGGCCGGCTCGGGCTGCGCAACGGCGACACGGCGAAGTTCGCCCGGCTGCGGCAGAACCGGGGACGGCTGCTGCGCCGCTCCCGGGACGGCAAGGTGACGGTGGTCGCCGAGGGCCGGGCGTCGTGGATCGGCTGGGTGGAACTGACCACCGATCGCTGCGACGAGCTGGCCCTCGAACACACCGCCCGGGTGCTGCGCGACGTGCGCGCGGACATCGTGGGCGTCATCGAGGCGGAGAGCCGGTTCGCGCTCAAACGGTTCGCCGACGCGGGCGTCGTGGCGGACGGGCGGCCGCGGTATCCGCACGTCATGGTGGTGGACGGCAACGACGAGCGCGGGATCGACGTGGGCGTGCTGTCGGCGGCCGGGTACCCGCTGGTCGGGCAGCAGAGCCACGTGGACGACGTGGACCACGTGGGGCGGGTCTTCAGCCGGGACTGCGCGGAGTACCACTTCCGGTCGCCGCGCGGGACGCGGGTGGCGGTGCTGGTCAACCACTTCAAGAGCAAGGGGTACGGCGGGAAGGTCGCCTCGGACGCGATCCGCCGCCGGCAGGCCGTACGCGTCGCGGAGATCTACCGCGGTCTGGTGGCCTCGGGCATCGAGCACGTGACGGTGGTCGGCGACCTGAACGACACGCCGGAGAGCGAGCCGCTGGCGCCGCTGCTGAGCGGAACCGATCTGCGGGACATCTCGGCGCATCCGGGGTTCGAGGACGGCGGGCGGCCGGGAACGTACGGGTATTGCACGGCACGGAACAAGCTCGACTACGTCTTGTTGTCGCCGGCGCTGTACAGCGCCGCACGCGGTGGCGGGATATTCAGGCGCGGCGTGTGGGGCGGCAAGCGGGGAACGCTGTGGCCGATCTACTCGACGATGACGGCGGCCGTGCACGCCGGATCGGACCACGCCGCCATCTACGCGGACATCGACCTGGACTGAGCCGCGTGCCCTGCTCGATGGTCCCCCGAGCAGGGCGATGGCGGTCAGGGACGGCGGTAGGCGCGGAGCGACGGGAGGGCGTGGCCGGTGAAGTCGAACTGGGTCAGGTTGTCGTTGGAGGCCTCGGCGCCCGGCTCCCAGCCGACCCCCGGGATCCACTCCGGCTCCCAGACCATGAAGCCGAGGCCCTTCCCGTCCGGCACCTGGGCCAGCACGTCCCGCACCGCCTCGTAGAACGCGGCCTGGCCGGCCGGGGTCGCCGGGAAGCGGTCCGCGTCGGGGAGGTAGGTGCCCGGGCCGACGATGTTGCCGCGGCCGTCGCCGTCCTCGAACGTCCAGGGGTAGGAGACCTCGGCGAGCAGCACCGGCTTGCCGTAGCGGCTCACCGAGTCGTTCAGGTTGGCCTCGAGGTCGGCGATCGAGCCGTGCCACATCGGGTAGTACGACTGGCCGATGATGTCGAACGGGACGCCGTGAGCGCTCACGTTGTCGAAGAACCACCGGGTGTCGCCCATCAGGCCGCCCTTGTCGATGTGCAACATGGTGCGCGGGCGGTGGCCGCCGCAGCCCTCGAGCGCGCCCTCGGTGCCGGCCTTGAGCAGGTCGGTGAACGCCTCCCACTGCTGGGTGCCGTCCGGCAGGTACAGCTGGCCGGCCGGCCACAGGAGGCCGTTCGTGATCTCGTTGCCGATCTGGATGATGTCGACCGGCGTGCCCTGGGCGGCGAATTCGCGTACGAGGGAACGGGTGTAGGTCTTGATCTTGACCTTGAGGCTCGCGAGATCGGTGGGCCAGCTCGCGGGCGGGTACTGCTTGCCGGGGTCGGCCCAGAAGTCGGAGTAGTGCGGGTCGAGCAGGATCTTCAGGCCGGCTCGCTTGGCCCGCCTGGCGAGGGCGAGCGCGCGGGCCTTGTCGCTGTAGCCGGCCGGTGGGTCGACCCAGACGCGCATGCGCATGAAGTTCGCGCCCTGCCGGGCCAGGATCTCCTCGGCCGGTCGGACGTGGCCGGCCGGATCGGTGTACTTGACGCCGGCCTCCTCCAGCTGCGGCAGGAAGGACAGGTCGGCGCCGCGAATGCCGAGCGCGGCCGGCGGTTTGGCGGCAGACGCGGTGGATGGCCCGGTGGCGAGCGCGGTGGATGGCTTGGCGGCCGCGAACGCTTGCGCGGGAACGAGCGTGGACAGGGCTATTCCGCCGGCCCCGGCGAGAAAACCGCGGCGGCTGAGAGCGGACGGCATCGATGACCTCCAGGATGCGGGAGACCGTGAGCGCTCACGGTCTTATGTCGTACCGCGAATGTCAAGGGCGTACTCCGCCGTCGGCGGGCTATCGTGCAGGCGTTCCACGCGAGGAAGGACAGGCGACGATGCCGGACGACGCGCCCGCACACCCGAAATCGCGCGGCGCCGCCCGCCGGGCCCAGCGCCGCGGCCCCACCATGGAGGACGTCGCGTCCATCGCCGGCGTCTCCCGCGGCACGGTCTCGCGTGTGCTCAACGGCGCCCACCACGTGAGCGCCGCCTCGCAGCAGGCGGTCCGCGAGGCGATGCGGCAGACCGGGTACGTGCCGAACGAGAGCGCCCGCAGCCTGGTCACCAAGCGATCGGGGGCGATCGCGTTCGTGCTGTCCGAGCCGCCGGACCGCCTGTTCGAGGACCCGGTGCTGGGCGGCCTGCTGCGACTGTGCACGCAACTGCTCGGTGTGCACGGGCGCAGCCTGATGCTGATGCTCGCGGGCACGCCCGAGGAGCGCGACCGGGTGCTCGACTTCGCGCGCGGCGGCCACGTCGACGGCGTGCTGCTGGTGTCCATGCACGACGGCGATCCGCTGGCCGCCGCGCTGGTCGACACGAGCGTGCCGGTCGTCGTGTGCGGGCGGGCGCCGGTCGGCGGCCCGCCGCTGCCGTACGTCGGCGCCGACGACCGGGGCGGGGCCCGAACAATGACGCAGTACCTGGTGGCACAGGGTGCACGGCGCCTCGCGATGGTGGCCGGCCCGGGCGACACGGCCGGCGGAGTGGAGCGGCTGGCCGGCTTCAAGGACGTGCTCGGCCGCCGGGCGAACAGGCGGGCGATCGTCTGCGCCGCGGCGTACAGCATCGAGGCCGGCCGAGAGGCGATGAGCCAGCTGCTGCGAACCGCACCCGACCTGGACGCGGTGTTCGTCGCGTCGGATCTGCTGGCCGTCGGGGCGTTGCAGGCGCTGGCCGCGGCCGGCCGCCGGGTGCCCGAGGACGTCCTGGTCGGCGGCTTCGACGACTCGACGATCGCGGCCGCCACGACTCCACCGCTGACCACCATCCGGCAGCCGTTGTCGCAGGTGGCCGGCGAGCTGGTCGAGATCCTCCTGGATCGGATCGGCGGCCGGCCGGTCTCGTCCCGGGTGCTCCCGACAACCCTGGTACGCCGCGAATCAGCCTGACCGAACTTGGCCGTGAGCGCTCCCGACCGTTCACGCTGATCCGCCGCGAATCAGCCTGACGGCCGTGGCCGTGACTGCTCCTGATCGGTCACGCTGGTCTGCCGCGTATCAGTCCAGACAGCTTGCGGCTCTGAGCGTTCGTGACCGGCCTTCCGGCCTGGCGGCTCCTCGTCGCTCCGTGAGCGCTCACGGTCGCGCAGCCCTTGAGCTGCCGGACATCGTGAGCGCTCACGGCCGGACGGCGCCCGGGCCCCTGAACTTCGGGAGCATTCCGGCTTTGCGCGTTGCCTGGCTGCTCGCGGCGTCTGGCGGCAAGACTGGTCTCATTCGCTCACGAACAAGCCGAAGCAGGATCAGGACCACTCCGAGGACCGCGCCCGTCCAGATCGTTACCGCGACAGGTCCGGCCATCCGGCTATCGCCCGGCAACGGCAACACGATCAGGTTGAGTACCGCGCCGAGCGGCACCACCAGAGCCGCCAGTGCTCCCGTGATCCCGCCCCGTCGGGCCAGCACGCCGAGCGCCCCGAGCGGCATGCCGAGCACGAGCGCCCGGACCAGCCAGAACCGCACCTGGTACGACCAGCCGTCCCAGCCGTCGGCGAACAATCCTTGGACCCCGTAGAAGGCGACCGTCGCCATCGAGAGCGCGACAAATCCCGCCAGGGCGCCCAAGAACGGCCGCGGCGGGTTGCCCGCTACCGCCACTGCCGCGGAGGCGCTCGCCGGCGTGCCCGTCGGTGGTGGCTGTCGCGCGCGGCTCACCAACCATCCCGCCAGCACCGCGGTCGCCGCCCAGGCCCAGCCCGAGTCCAGGATCAGGCTGACGAACTCCGACGCCTGCGACCATCCGCTCCGGTCGGCCCGGGCCTTGCCGACCTCGTTCAGGATGGGCGGAACGCTGTCGGCGAAGCCCGTCCCGGCACCCAGCGCCAACCCGGTCAACGCCGCCGCAACCAATCCCCGTATCGACCGCACCGCGTCACCGTAGCGGCATCGGTCACGACGAGGAACGTCCGCTTCAGCGGCGACCTAACTCGCGGCGTCGGACACGGCCGCCTCGTAGGCGAGCAGGGTGTTCACGACCAGCCGCTGCTGATCGGTCGTGAGCGTTTCCAGCACCTGGCGCCACGCCTGCGCGAACGGTGACAGCCACTCCGAGACGGCCGGCCTCGACTGTTCGGTGATGTCGACGATTCGCCGGCGCCGGTCGTCGTCGTCCTCCCGGCGGTCCAGCACGCCCTTGCGGCTCAGGTCGGCGACCAGCAGGCTCACCGTCGTCGGCGCCACCTCCAGGCGCGCGGCCAACTGCGACACGGTCTGCGGGCCGTCGAGCAGCAGCAGCGACAGCAGCGACAGGTGCCGCGGCGCCAGCTCGAACGATCGCAACTGATCGGGCGGCGTGATTCGCTTGGCGCGCCCGACCAGCCGCGGGAACAGCATGATCAGCTCGCGGACGGCGTCGTCGGTTGACACCCTGCGTCCACCCCTTTAGCTTTGTCATCAAAGGCAATTTGACATCAAAACCATCTTAGGGGTACGCCATGCCGCACCTCACCGTGTACGCGCCCGAGCCCGCCCTGGCCGGCCGCGAGGCGCCGTTGATCGCGGCCCTGACCGAGGCGGTCGTCGAGGTGTACGGCGAGTGGGCTCGCGAGATCGCCGTCGTCCTGCTGATCGGAGTGCCGCCGGGCCGCTGGGGTCAGGGCGGCAGGCCGATCGATGCGCCGGCCCCGCGGGTCACGTTCGGCATCCGCGCAACCGTCTTCGATCGTCCCGACGCCGCGGAGATCCTGTCCCGCCTGACCGCCGGCGTCACAGAGGCGATCGCTTCCGTCCTGGGCGACCACTTCCGATCGGACGTGACCGTCGAGTTCGTGGGAGCCCCGGACGGCCATACCGGCGTCGGCGGGGTGCTGATCGCTCACTGACCGGCGCCGGGAGGGACCGGCCGGGAACCGTCGCCGCGATGTGGTCCGTCGGTCACCCTTTCGCGCCAGAAGGGGGACGCGGCCCACACACCCCCACGTGTTCGCTTCATCCTGTCCCGCACAGGGTCGTCGAGGCAGGAGAAGAGATGAGATCGGTAAGGGTGTGGATTCGTGCCGCGGGTGGGGTGGCCGCGGTGGCGCTCACACTGAGCGGGACGTCCGCCTGCGGTGGATCGGGATCGCCGTCGAGCGCGGCCGCCGGGCAGAACGCGGCTGCCGGAACGTCCGCGGATTCCGGAGCCGGCGCGAATTCCCGGACGGGCGCGAATGCGGGGGCGAGCGCGGGCACGGGCGACGCTCCCGGAAAAGCCATCAACGCCACCGGCGTCTCGGGCGACTCCGCCGGCGCCGCGCCCACGTTGCCCGACGGCCGCAGCGCCGTCTACCTGACCGGCCTGGACACCGCCAAGAAGACGACCACGTTCGACCTGATCGAGTTTCTGACCGGCGCCGCGGCCAAGGCCGAGTGGAAGAAGGAGCACCCCGATCAGCCCGACGGCCCGGACAACGACTACCTGATCGTCAACAACAACAAGAAGCTGCGGACCCTGCCGGTCGACCCGAAGGCGAAGGTCGTCGTGCTGGCCACGCTGGGCGGCACCGACACCAGGATCGTCACCTTCACCGCCCTGCCCGCCTTCCTCAAGCAGCGCGACAAGGGCATCACCCCCACCCCGCCGCAGATCTCGGGGCCCGAGAAGAGAGATGGCCCGAGAAGAGAGATGGCCCGAGAAGAGAGATGGCCCGAGAAGAGAGATGGCCCGAGAAGAGAGATGGCCCTGACACGCGAAAATGCCCTGCCGGGAAGACCGGCAGGGCATCGGGGAGGGACCTGCAGACGAGCCAGCGGTTCTTCCGCACCAGCGGCAGCCGGGCCCAGAGCCGGCCAAGACGAATCCGAGGGCGACCCCCAGCACGGCGAGGGTCCGGGCGGCGGCGTGGGTGAGCATGGAACCGGGGGCCTCGACCTGCTCGAGGTGGGCCGCGTGGGTCCGGCCGGTGATCGTCGTGGCGCTCTCCTTCGAGTCATCTCCTACGCCTCTGACTCTGCTCCGGCCCCTTCCGTACCAGCCGGGCCGTCGCTACCGGCCGTCCCGGGACCAAAGTCCCGAACCACCTCGGCCGGTTCCCGGCGCGGCGTCGGCACGCCCGGCGTGCCGTACCCGAAGCGCACCACGATCTGCGGGAACCCACTGCGGCCCAGCGACCGGCGCAGCTGGCCGCGGGCGGCCGGCACCTCGATCGGCTGACTGATCATCGACGTCTCCAGGCCGGCCGCGACGGCGGTGAGCAGCACCCGCTGCAGCGCCTGGCCGGCCACCGTCTGGTCCACCGGGAGGTCGCCGGGCGAGCCGACGATGCCGATCAGCGGCTCCGGCTCGTAGTCCTGCCCGTCCGCCCGTCGCCGGTCGTTGAAAAGCCGCTGCGGCAGCAGGTCGGACGGCTCGGGCAGCGGCGCGCCGGCGGCGATCGGCACGGCCTCCCGCAGCGACGCGAGGGCCTGCTGGTAAGCGCTGTCCCGGCGCAGCACCCGGTCGGCGCTCCGCGCGATCTCGGCGAACCCGGTCAGCGCGGTCGTGCCGACCAGCAGGTCGAGCCAGCCGCCCTCGTCGCCTGCGGCGGCGATCAGCCGGGCCCGGATCCCGGACGGCACCGGGTCGGGCCAGAACGGGCCGCGGTTGGAATGCCGGCGCGGGATCGCCGCGTAGAGCTCCCGCTCGGCCTCGGTCGGCGGCCGCAACCCGAGGAGGGCCAGCCGGGCGATCACGCCGGGGGAGGGGTGCAACCGGACCGTCGCGGGACGCCCGGCGGCCGCGAGCGCCAGCCGGGCGTTGTAGGTGGCCGCACCGCAGGCGATCCGGGTGGCCCAGCCGTCGTGGTCGACGACGGGCACGCTGCGCGACGGGTCGGCCAGGATCTCGATCGCGCCGCCGGTCAGCCGGAAGCGCCACGGCTGGCTGTTGTGCAGCGACGGCGCGCGGACCCCGGCGGCGGACGCCCGGTGGAGATCCTCCACCGAGTAACCGGTCACTGCTGCTCGACGACGGTGATCACGTCACGCGGATCGCGGCGCGGGGTCGGCGGCGGGGGCGGCGCGTCCGGCAGGTAGCCGAGGCGGACCACCACGTACGGCTCGCCGATGCCGGAGATCAGCCCGCGCACCAGCGTGCGCGGCCACTCCACCTCGATCGCGTCGCTGATCACCGAGGTGGACAGGCCGTCGGCGGTGGCCCGCAGCAGCAGCGCGGAGAGCGCCTCGCCGCCGCGCAGCAGCTCGGTGGGCGTGTCCGAACGACCGAACAGGATCACGTACGCCGTGCCCTGGTCATGCTCGTCCCCGCTGGGCAGCGCGGCGGAACCGGCCGGGTCGAAGTCGCGGATCGGCACCCGGCGCAGCTCCTGCCGGACGCCGGCCGCGGGCGGCACGCCGTCGCCGGTGAAGTCCGGCCGGTTGGTCCAGCGGGCGAGTTCGGCCTGGTAGGCGGGGTCGTCGCGCTCGGCGGCGGCGGCCCGCTCGGCGCTGATGCCGAGCTCGGCGACCTGGTCCGGGCGTACCACATGAAGGTAGGCACCCTCCGCCTCGACCAGCCGGCGCAGCGTGGTCAGCTCCTCCTCGGTAACCGCTTGCCCGCCGAACGAGCGCCGATCGCTGTGCCGCTCGGGAATGGCCGCCGCAAGATCAACCATCGTGGGGGCGGCCGGACCCTCGACCTGAATCCTTGCCAGGAAATTTCCGGAAATCTCTCGTGAAACGGACACTGCGCGTCCGGCGGCGGCGAGCGCCACCCGGGCATGGTGCAGCGCCGCACCACAGCTGAGCAGCAGCAGCCGCCCCTGCTTGTCGACCGCGTCGAGCTGCCGCGCCGGGTCCGCGAACAGCTCCATCGTGGTCCCGGTGATCCGCCAGGACCACGGCTGGGTGTTGAAAACCGACGGTGCGTGCTGGGCCGCCCGGGCCGCGTCTTCGAGCGCTGTCATGACACCAACGATGGCGTACGGGATCAGCACGCGCCCAGGGCCGAAGGTCCCTTACTCGATCGGCGCCCGCCAGGTCACCACGGTCCCCGCGCCGTTCGGCCCGGCGGTGATCTCGAAGGTGCCACCCAGGTCGCTGGCGCGCTCGCTCATGTTCACGATCCCGCCGCGGGCGCCGGCCGGGTCCGCCCCGATCCCGTCGTCCTCCACCCGCAGCACGACCTCGTGCTCTCCCGCGCGCACCGACACCCGCACCCGGGACGCCTGGGCGTGCCGGGCGACGTTCGCCAACGCCTCCCGCAGCACCGCCATCAGCTCGGGCACGATGTCGTCCGGGACAGCGCTGTCCACCGGGCCGATCGTGTCCAGCACCGGCCGGAACCCCAGGGGCCCGGCGGCCGCCTCGACCGTCTCGTGCAACTCGCCGCGCAGGGAGGGCCCCACCGGCGTACGCAATTCGAAGATCGACCGCCGGATGTCGCGGATCGTGGCGTCCAGGTCGTCGACGGCCGCGTTGATCCGGGTCACCGCCTCGGGCCGGGCCGCGTGCGGCACCGCGCCCTGCAACTGCATGCCGGTGGCGAACAGCCGCTGGATCACCACGTCGTGCAGGTCCCGGGCGATCCGTTCGCGGTCCTCCAGCACCGCGAACTGCTCCCGCTGCTCCTGCGCCCGGGCCCGCTCCAGGGCGAGCGCCGCCTGACCGGCGAAGGTGGACAGCAGCACCGCCTCCTCGTCGTCGGGGACCCGATCGGGCGGCTGGGCGACGATCAGCATGCCGCGCAGCGTCTCGGTGGCGGTCAGCGGCGCGGCCAGCGCGGGCCCCTCCGGGACCGGCGCCGGCCAGTCGGTGACCGCGGCGAGGCTCTCCACCACCCGGTACTTCTCCTGGCCCAGCTCGGTGTCCGCGCCGGCCGGGACGCGCCGGCCGGCCAGCCCGTCGGCGCCGTCGGCCACCTCGATCGTGTAACAGCCGGCCTCGTCGTCGTAGAGCAGCACCATGACCAGCTCGGAGCCGGCCACCTCGCGGGCCCGCCGGGCGATCAGCCGCAGCGCCTCGTTGCGGCGCACCTGGCCCAGCAGCACCCCGGTGATCTCGGCCGCGGCGGCCAGCCAGCGTTCCCGGCGCTGGGCCAGCGCGTAGAGCCGGGCGTTGTCGATCGCCACGCCGGCCGCGGCCGCCAGGGCCACCACGATCTCCTCGTCGTCCTGGCTGAACTCGGCGGCGCCCTGCTTCTCGGCCAGGTACAGGTTGCCGAAGACGTGGTCCCGGATGCGCACCGGGACGCCCAGGAAGGAGTGCATCGGCGGGTGGTGCGGCGGGAACCCGTACGACTGCGGATGTCTGGTGATGTCCGGCAGCCGGACCGGGTGCGGATCGGTGATCAGCACCCCCAGCACGCCGCGGCCGCGCGGCAGGTCGCCGATCCGGGCGTGGGTTTCGGCGTCGATGCCGTGCGTGATGAAGTCGATCAGCTCGGTGCGATCGGCGCCGATCACGCCGAGCGCGCCGTACCGGGCGCCGACCAGCGCGCAACCGGACTCGACGATGCGTTGCAGGGTGCTGCGCAGGTCGAGGTCGGTGCCGATGCCGACCACCGAGTCGAGCAGGGCGCGCAGCCGTTCCCGGCTGGCCATCACCTCGCCGACCCGGTCGAGCATCTCCTGCAGCAGCTCGTCGAGCCGTACCCGGGACAGCGGGCCGAGGCCCAGCGACGGCGCTTCCGCACGCTCCGACATGAGGTCACACTATCGGGCCGGAAGATCGCGGACACCGTCCATCACGGGTGAGGCGGTGCGCCGGGTGGCCAAACCGGCTGACGGGACCTTCGGCCCTGCCGCCGCTGCCGGGTTGATCGCAAGACTCCTGGGCGAACCCGTGGAAAGGACCCGCCCGTGGACACGCTCGATCTGGCGCGGTGGCAGTTCGGGATCACCACCGTCTACCACTTCCTCTTCGTGCCGATCACGATCGGCATGTCGGCCCTGGTGGCGGGCCTGCAGACCGCCTGGGTGCGGACCGGCAACGAGCATTACCTGCGGGCCACCAAGTTCTGGGGCAAGCTGTTCCTGATCAACTTCACGATGGGCGTGGTCACCGGCATCGTGCAGGAGTTCCAGTTCGGCATGAACTGGAGCGCCTACTCGCGGTTCGTCGGCGACATCTTCGGCGCGCCGCTGGCGATCGAGGGGCTGCTCGCGTTCTTCATGGAGTCCACGTTCCTCGGACTGTGGATCTTCGGCTGGGACCGGCTGCCCCAGCGCGTGCACCTCGCCACGATCTGGCTGGCCTCGATCGGGACGATGCTCTCGGCGTACTTCATCCTCGCGGCCAACTCGTGGATGCAGCACCCGGTCGGCTACCAGGTGAACCAGGCCGCCGGCCGGGCCGAGCTGAAGAGCATCGGCCAGGTCTTCACCAACTCGACGACGCTGGTGACCTTCCCGCACACGATCAGCGCCTGCTTCCTGACCGCCGGCGCGGTGCTGCTCGCGGTCAGCGCCTGGCACCTCAAGCGCCACAACCAGCCCGAGGTGTTCCGGCCCGGCCTCAAGCTCGGCGCCTGGGTGGTGCTGATCTCCGCGGTCGCCGTCTTCGTCTCCGGCGACGCGCAGGCCCGGGTGATGACCGAGCAGCAGCCGATGAAGATGGCCGCGGCCGAGGCGCTCTGGGACGACTCCGCGCCGGCCAGCTTCTCGATCTTCACGGTCGGCACGCTCAACGGCGACGCCGACGTGTTCAGCGTGCGCATCCCCAACGTACTGTCGCTGCTCGCCACCGGAACGCCCGACGGGAACGTCGAGGGAATCAACAACCTACAGCGTGCGTACGAGCGGAAGTACGGTCCCGGCGACTACAAGCCGAACATCCCGGTCGCCTACTGGTCGTTCCGGCTGATGATCGGCTTCGGCGGGCTGGCGGCCCTGGTCGCGCTGGCCGCCCTCTGGTCCACCCGCGGCGGCCGGACCCCGCGCAACCGCTGGCTCTGGCTCGCCGGGGTGATCGCGATCGGCCTCCCGCTCGCCGCCAACTCGTTCGGCTGGATCTTCACCGAGATGGGCCGCCAGCCTTGGACCGTCTTCGGTGTCTTCAAGACCGCGCAGAGCGTCTCACCCTCGGTCAGCACCGGCGACGCGGCGATCTCACTGATTGTGCTGACCGTCCTCTACGGCATTCTCGCCGTCGTCGAGGTGGGTCTGTTCGTCAAGTACGCCCGGGCCGGTGCGCCCGAGATCCCGCCGGACTCGGACGACGAGTCGCCGGACCGCCCGCTCGCGTTCGCGTACTGACCACAGGAGTCGACAAATGGAGCTCACCACCGTCTGGTTCGCGCTCATCGCCGTGCTCTGGGCCGGCTATTTCCTCCTCGAGGGCTTCGATTTCGGCGTCGGCATCCTGTTGCCGGTGCTGGGCCGGGACAATCGCGAGCGCCGGCTGCTCATCAACACCATCGGCCCGGTCTGGGACGGCAACGAGGTGTGGCTGCTGGTCGCCGGCGGCGCCACCTTCGCCGCCTTTCCGGAGTGGTACGCGACGCTGTTCTCGGGCTTCTACCTGCCGCTGCTGATCATCCTGGTGGCGCTGATCGTCCGCGGGGTCGCGTTCGAATACCGCGGCAAGCGGGACGACGAGCGCTGGCGGCGCCGCTGGGACCGGTGCATTTTCGCGGGCTCGCTGATTCCGGCCGTTCTCTGGGGTGTGGCCTTCGGAAACATCATTCGAGGTGTACGCCTGGACGAGCACCACGAATATGCCGGCACGTTCTTCGACCTGCTGAACCCGTACGCGCTGGCCGGCGGCCTGACCACGCTGACGCTCTTCGTGCTGCACGGCGCGGTTTTCCTCGCCCTCAAGACCGACGGCGAGACGCGGGAACGGGCCGGCGCGCTCGCCGCCCGGCTGGCGCCCGCGGCGATCGGGGTGGCCGGCGGGTTCCTGGCCTGGACCGCGATCGCGCACCGCGACGGGGTCGGCCTGGCGCTCTTCGTGGCGGCGGCGTTCTGCCTGGGCGGCGCGGCGGTGGCGACCCGGGCGCGGCGCGAGGGCTGGGCGTTCCTGGCCACCGGGGCGACGCTGGTGCTCGCCGTCTTCGGACTGTTCGTGACGCTGTTCCCGGACGTCATGCCGTCGACGATCGCGGCCGCCAACAGTTTGACGGTGCACAATGCGTCGTCCACGCCGTACACGCTCAAGGTGATGACCTGGGTGGCGGTGTGCTTCACCCCGATCGTGCTGCTTTACCAGGGCTGGACGTACTGGGTGTTCCGCAAGCGCCTCTCGGTCGAGAAGATTCCGGCGTGAGGCCGCTGGATCCCCGGCTGCTGCGGTACGCGCGGGCCAGCCGGTGGTATCTCGGGGCGACGGTGGCGCTGGGCGTGCTGTCGGCCGTGCTCATCGTCGGGCAGGCGTCCCTTCTCGCGTACGGGATCAGCGCGGTCTTTCTCGACGGCGCCACGGTGACCACGCTGATGCCGGCGCTGCTCGCATTGGCGGCGGTGACTGCCGGACGGGCGGCGGCCGGCTGGGCCCAGGAAACGGCGGCGGTCCACTCGTCGGCCGCCGTCAAACAGGAACTCCGCGGGCGGCTGTTGGCTCATGCGGCCGCCCTCGGGCCCGGCCGCGGACCGGCGACCGGCGAACTCGTCGCGCTGGTGACCCACGGGCTGGACGCGCTGGACGCCTATTTCGCGCGCTACCTGCCGCAGTTGGTGCTGGCGGCCCTGGTGCCGGCCGTGGTGCTGGTCCGATTGGCGCCGGCCGATCCGACGGCGACGCTGACCGTCGCGGTGACCCTGCCGCTCATTCCGGTGTTCATGGCGCTGGCCGGGATGCACGCCGAGGCCGCCAACCGGCGGCAGTTCCGGCTTCTGGCCCGGCTGTCGCACCATTTCCTCGACGTGGTGGCCGGGTTGTCGACGCTCAAGGTGTTCGGGCGGGCGGGGGCGCAGATCGAGAACATTCGCCGGGTCGGGGAGGAACAGCGGCGGGTGACCATGCGTACGCTCCGCATTGCTTTTCTTTCGTCCTTGGTCCTGGAATTGCTGGCCACGCTGTCGGTGGCGCTGGTCGCGGTGGGGATCGGGTTGCGGCTGGTGTCGGGGCACCTCGATCTGCGGACGGCGCTGCTGGTGCTGATCCTGGCGCCGGAGGCCTACCTGCCGCTGCGGCAGGTGGGGGCGAACTATCACGCGAGCGCCGAGGGGCTGGCCGCGGCGTCGTCGGCCTTCGAGATCCTTTCGTCGGCGTCACCATCGTCCGGCTCGGCGCCGGTGCCATTCGGGGCGATCGCATTCGAGGATGTGGTGGTTCGTCATCGGGACGCGGACGCCCTGCGCCTGTCCACCGTCATCGAACCCGGTTCCGTCGTGGCGCTGACCGGGCCGAGCGGGTCGGGGAAGTCGACCGCGTTGAATGTGCTGCTCGGATTCGCGTCCGGTGACTCCGGGCGGGTCACGGTGGGTGGTGTTGATCTCGCGACCGTCGACGCCGCGGCGTGGCGTTCGTCGATCGCCTGGGTGCCGCAGCGGCCGTATCTGGTGGCGGGAACAATCCGGGCAAACATCGCATTAGGCGCCGGCTCGCCGGATATGTCGGATATTGTCCAGGCGGCCCGGGATGCGGGGGCGCACCACTTCGTCGTCGACCTGCCGGACGGCTACGACACCGTGCTCGGGGACGACGGGGCCGGGCTCTCGGCCGGGCAGCGGCAGCGGATCGCGCTGGCCCGGGCCTTCCTGCGGGACGCGCCGATCGTGCTGCTGGACGAGCCGACGGCCAACCTCGACGCGGTGACGGCCGGCTCGGTGATGGGCGCGATCAGGCGGCTCGCCGCCGGTCGGACGGTGCTGATGGCGGCGCACCGGCCGGAGCTGATCGCGCTGGCCGACCGGGTCGTCGACCTCACCCCGGCGGGTGTGCGATGAGGGCTCGGTTTCTGCTGGCGGTGCTGGCCGGGGCGGGTGCGGCGGGGGCCGCCGCGGGGCTGATGGCTACCTCGGCGTTCCTGATCTCGCGGGCCGCTCTGCATCCGCCGGTGCTGCACCTGATGGTGGCCATCGTGGCGGTGCGGGCCTTGGGCATCGGCCGGGGCGTGCTGCGCTACGCCGAACGGCTCGCCGGCCACGACGCGGCGTTGCGCGCGCTCGGGCGTACCCGGATCAAGGTCTTCACCCACCTGGCGAAGGTCGCCCCGGCCGGCCTGGCCGGTTTCCGCCGCGCGGACCTCGCGCAGCGGCTGGCCGGCGACGTGGACGCGGTGCTCGACCTGCTCACCCGGGTCGTGCTGCCGTACGCGGTGGCCCTGCTCGTCGGCGCCGGCTCGGTGCTGCTGGTCGGTGCTCTGTCCATTCCGGCCGGCGTGGCCCTCGCGCTCGGGATCCTGCTGGTCGGCGTGGGGGTGCCGGTGCTGCAGGCGCGGGCGGCGCGGCGGGCCGACGGGCGGCTCGCCCCGCTGCGGGGCGCGCTGGCGACCGGGACCGCCGACCTGGTGCACGGGCTGCCCGACCTGATCGCGTACGGCGCGGTCGAGGCCCGGCTGGCCGCCCTCGCCGCGACCGGGGCCGAACTGCGCCGCGCCGAGCGGCGATCCGGCGTCCTGGCCGGGCTCGCGGCGGCGGTGACCACCGGGGCCACCGGGATGTCACTGCTCGTGGGGCTGGCCGCCGGCGCGGTCGCGGTGCGTGGCGGTGTGTTGTCCGGGGAGTTGCTGGCTGTGGTCGTGCTGACGCCACTCGCCGTGTTCGAGACGGTCGGCGCGCTCCCGGTGGCCGCCCAGCGTCTCGCCGCCGGCCGGGCCTCGATGCGGCGGCTGCGCGAGGTGCTTGACGCGCCCTCGCCGGTGGCCGTGCCCGACGCGGCGGCTGCCGTGCCGGCCGGGCCGCACACCTTACGGCTCGACCATGTGAACGCCGGATGGCTGCCCGGGCGGCCGGTGCTGCGCGACGTGTCGCTGACCCTGGCGCCGGGGGACCGGGTGGCGCTGACCGGGCCGAGCGGCTCGGGCAAGAGCACCGTCGCCGCGCTGCTCGTCCGGTTCCTCGACCCGACCGCCGGCCGGGCCACGCTCGGCGGTGTCGACCTTCGGGCCCTCGACCCGGCCGAGGTGCGCAGGGTGGTCGGCTACCTGCCGGAGGACGCGTACCTCTTCGACACCACGATCGCCGCCAACCTGCGGATCGCCCGGCCCGCCGGCACCGACGACGAATTGCGGAAAGCGCTTGCCTCGGCCCGGCTCGCGGACTGGGTCGACACGCTGCCCGACGGCCTGGAGACGGCGGTGGGGGAGCACGGCATGGCGCTCTCCGGCGGTCAGCGCCGGCGGCTCGCGCTCGCCCGGGCGCTGCTGGCCGGCTTCGAGATCCTGATCCTGGACGAGCCGACCGAGCACCTGGACGACGAGACCGCGGCGGCGCTGACCGAGGATCTGCTGGCCGCCGCCGCCGACCGGACCGTCCTGCTGATCACCCACCGCCCCGGCATCGCCGCCCTGGTCGACCGGGTCGTCCGGCTGGGCGCCGAACCTCAGCGCCGGGCGGCGGCCACCGCGGCGCGGACCTTCTCGGCGCTCGCCGGGGTGCCGGTCGGCTCCGGCCAGGTGCCGTAGGGCGGGCCGTACGCGGGCTGGCCCGGCTCCACCCGCCAGCTCTCGGCGAGCGGGCCGACGTCCACCGCGTCGTAACCGATCGCGTCCAGGAACTCGGTCGCCGTGCGCTTCGCCGCGGCGTCGTCCCCGGCGATCGTCAGCGAGCTGCGCTCGGCGTCGCCGGCCGGGCGGGGCAGTGTGGCCAGGTGCCCGTGGAAGATGTTGTTGAAGACCTTGACCAGCCGGGCCGGGCTTAGCTGCCGCTGCTCGAGCTCGGCGCTGGTCAGCTTGCCCTCGTCGAGCTCGGCGAAGGCGCCGTCCCGCTCCGGGTAGTAGTTGTTCGTGTCCAGCACCACCTTGCCGGCCAGTTGCGCCACCGGCAGCTGGGTGTGCGCGTGGAACGGCACGCTCACCACCACGATGTCGCCGGCCTCGGCCGCCTCGGCGGCGGTGGCGGCGCGGGCCTTCGGGCCCAGCTCGGTGACCAGCTCCGCGAGGGTCTCGGGGCCGCGCGAGTTGCTCACCACCACGTCGTAGCCGGCCGCCACCGCGAGCCGGGCCACCGTGCCACCGATCAGTCCGCTACCGATGAATCCCACAGTCGTCATAACCCGTGCCAACGCGCCCACGGCGGGCTCATTCCGTGAGGTAGCACACCTCGACCTCGAGGCGGGCCGGGTCGTCGTGGTGCGGGCCGTAGACCTCCCAGCGCGGACCGGTCGTGGCCAGGCCGTGCCGAGCGCACCAGGTCTTGACGGCGTCGTGCGCCGCGCCGAGCCCGCTGTACGGCCCGCGGTGCACGGTCGAGGCGACGCGGCCGGCGGGCAGTTCCGAGGCGACGACCGGCTCGGCCAGCGGCGGGCCGTCGTAGAGGACGCCGATCTCGACGTGCGGGACGTTGTCGAGGTAGAGCATGACGTTCGGGCAGCCGCGGGTGATGCCGGCCGCGTGCAGGGCCGCCCACACCTGGTCGAGCAGGCCCTTCCAGACCCGGGGGAACTCGCCCCACGTGGTCACCGCGGGCACGACCGCCGTGGGCCGCGCGGCCATCGTGGTCACCGTCACCTCATGCATGGCAGGCATGATCCCGCGCCGGGCCGCATGATCGCCACGGCCGCCCGGCCAGGTGATCGCCGCGATCGATCAGTCGAAGTCGTAGCCGGTGGCCGGCACGTGCGTCGCCTCGAATCGAGCCGTTCGCACCGCTCAGTGGCCGGTGCTGAGGTCCTCCTGGTACGTCGCGCCGCCGTCGGACTCGTGCGTGAGCGGGCGGGCGCCGCCCTCGGGCGGGCCGGCCAGGGACTGTTCGCCGGCCGCCAGGTGCGGGAACTTCGCGTCGAAGGCGGGCCGTTCCGAGCGGATGCGCGGCATGCGATCGAAGTTGCGCAGCGGCGGGGGCGTGGACGTGGCCCACTCGAGTGAGTTGCCGTGTCCCCAGGGGTCGTCGGCGGTCACGACCAGACCGGCCTTGTACGACTTCCACACATTGTAGATGAACGGGAGCGTGGCGGTGCCGAGGACGAACGAGCCGATCGTCGAGAACGTGTTCAGGAAGGTGAAGCCGTCCGACGCCAGGTAGTCCGCGTACCGCCGGGGCATGCCCTCGGTGCC
>NZ_JOJL01000060.1 GCF_000721705.1 Actinoplanes subtropicus | reverse complement strand
GCCGGACACGGGTCTAGATCCCGCCGACCGGAGTCCCTCAAACGAGCGACCGCCTCAACCACCAACATGCCTCGTCGGGCTGGGGCGAAGCCCCGTTAGGTGATGGTCGCGAGGACGACCGCCGCGACGATCGCCAGCGGGATGATCGTGGTGCCGACCAGGATGACCCAGGCGACGGGGTGGCCGAAGTTCAGCGTGACCCCGCCGCCCTTCTTGGGCACGAAGACCCGCGGGTCGCTCGGATCCCGGTAGAGAGGCATCAGAACAGCGTCGGCAGGTGCCGCTCGAGGACCGGCAGCACCTCGGCGACCGGGACCGGCCGGCCGAGCTCGGCGCTGAGCGACGTCACCCCGGCGTCGCGGATCCCGCAGGGCACGAAGCGGTCGTACGCCGACAGGTCGCAGTCGCAGTTGAGCGCGAACCCGTGCTGGGTGACCCCGCGCGCGACCCGGATGCCGATCGCGGCGATCTTGCGGTCGGGCCCGCGGCCGTCGGCGCGCACCCAGGCGCCGCTGCGGCCCTCGACCCGCTCGGTGGCGACGCCGAACTCGGCACACACGTCGATCAGCAACTGCTCGGTGCGGCGCACGTAGGCGACCACGTCGACCGGGTCGGGCAGGCGGAGGATCGGGTAGCCGACCAGCTGCCCCGGGCCGTGCCAAGTGATCTTGCCGCCGCGGTCGACCTCGACCACCGGGGTGCCGTCGGACGGGCGGTCGGCGGGCTCGGTGCGCTTGCCGGCGGTGAAGACGCTGGGGTGTTCCAGCAGCAGGATGGTGTCGGGCTGGTCGCCCGCCACCACGGCGTCATGCAGGCGGCGCTGCTCGTCCCAGGCCGTACGGTAGTCGACCAGACCGGGACGCAGCACGGTGAGCGTGGAGGGTGTCACGCCCCCAACATAACCCGGTGCTACCTGTCGATCGGATCCACGCCGGGACGTATTCGCCACACCAGCACGTCGTCGACGTGCTCGGGCTCGCCCAGCAGATCGGTCGCGCTCTTCTCCACCGCCGAGCGGAACAGCATCCCGTTCGGCCCGGTGATCTCCTCGGGCAGGAAGAGCGCGTCGACGCCCCAGTACTCGAAGTCGGCCCGGGCCTGCGCGCGGTCCCAGTTGTCGACCTCCGGGACGTAGCCGTACAGCGCGGCCCGCAGGAACAGCCAGTCGGTGCGGCGCGGCGGCGCGCCGATCCGGCCCTGCTTGTCGGCGCCGTCGATCTCGGGACCGAGGAAGTACCCGTCCGGGATCCGGAACTGCCGTCCCCCGCGGGCCATCGTGTACGCCTGCCACCGCTGCCCGTCGGCGGCGACGTTGATCGCGAACGGCAGCGCGCTCATCGTCCCGCCCTCGGGCACGTACCGCTGCCAGGTGCCGTCGGCGATGAACTTCGGCTCGGGCGCCCGCTCGGTCCACAGCAGCGGCAGCGGGAAGAGCGGGATCAGCGCGACGGCGAACGCCGCGGCGAACGGGGTGTGTGCCGGGTGCGGCATCTCGTCCCGGTCGAGCAGCAGGTCGGCGCTCGACGCGAGGATCACACCGATCACGCCGACCAGCACCAGCGCGAACCGGAGCGGCAGCGCGGAGTCGAAGAGCGGCAGGCGCTGGAGCAACGCGTACGGCAGGGGAATGTCGCTCTGGTAGCCGAAGATGTGCAACCGTGGCCCGAACGAGATCACCATGAACACGCCGCCGGTGATCGCCAGGGCCCGCAGCGTCGCCCGGCGCCGCGCGTCGGCCCGGCGCCAGAGCAGCACGAACGCCGCGACGACCAGCACCATCAGCGGCAGCCCGAAGAACGAGGTCTGCTCGGTCGGATTGGCCGCGTAGTTGGCGCCCAGCCCGACCCCGGCCGCCAGCGTACGGTCGGAGAAGGAGAAATACGCCGCGATGTCCTCGGCGTAGTGCCGCTGGTTGAAGCCCGTCCCGGAGAAGGTCTCCGGCCCGGCGAAGTGCATGTGCAGCGGGTAGGCCAGCAGCGCGCCGGCCACCACCGCGGTCACCCCGAGCCCCTTGAGCATGGTCGGCAGCGCCACGCGCGCCTCGGCCTGGGTGGCCCGCGACAGCGACCAGGCGACGACGAACACCCCGCCGGCCAGCGCGGTGAAGAACAGCCCCTCGGCCGCGATGGTGAAGGCGACGCCGAGGAACGCGCCGAGCACCGCGCCGTTGCGCAGCCACCGCCCCGGCTCGCGCAGCTTGAACAGCCACCACAGCACGACCGGCGCGATCCAGCCGGCGGTCCAGTTGAGGTGGGCGTTGGCGTGCGAGACGAAGCCGGGCGCGAAGCCGCAGAACAGCCCGGCGACCGCGGCCGAGAGCCGGTTGCGGGTCACCCAGCGGGCCAGGAACAGGTACCAGGCGAAGGCCGAGCCGGCCAGGTTCAGCGTCAGCACCGTCGCGAAGGTGACCTGCGGGCCGGCCCAGATCGTCAAGGGGGCGAACAGGATCGCGTACGCGGTGACCGACGTGTTGGCCGCGAGGTTCACGCCGTTCGGCGCGTTCATCACGGTCGCGTAGAACGGGTCGCCGCCGTCGCGGAGCAGATGCACGCCGTACGCCAGCACCCACTCGAAGAACGCCTGGTCACCGACGTTGCCGGCGATGACGTGAGCATACGGCTGCCGCCAGAGCCCCTCGGTGACGTAGACGGCGAGGCCGAGGGCGATCACGGCCACGAGCAGGTGGGACCGCAGGCGCCGGACCACCGAAACGGTGTCGGGCGGGGCCGGACGGTCCTCGGCGGCATCGGTGGTGGGCGCTGCGACGGACATCACGCGCAGGTTAGCAAGCGAACCTGTCTCGTTTACCGGGAAGCATCGACGGCGACACGAACCGAGGAGTCAATGTCCGGATAAGACCAATGAAAACCCGCTTTTTCTAGTACGGCGGGAATCGCCCGCACGCTCACCTGCAACTCCTCGGCGAGCCCGCCCAGCGCCAGGTCGAGCGCGAAGCCCGGCACGGCCAGCACCGCCGGCCGATGCAGCGCCCGGGCCAGCGCCCTGGTGAACTCGGCGTTGGTGCAGGGCACGGCGCCGGTCATGTTCACCGGGCCGGCCACGTCCTCGCGGTCCAGCAGGAACTCGACCGCGCCGAGCCAGTCGGCCAGCGCCATCCAGGCCATCCACTGCCGGCCGCCACCGAGCTTGGCGCCCAGGCCCAGCCGGAACGGGATCAGCAGCGGCTTGAGCATGCCCCCGCGCGCGTCGACCAGCGGGGCGGTCCGCAGCAGCAGCACCCGGGTGCCGGCGTCCTCGGCGGGCCGGGCCGCGGCCTCCCAGACCCGGCACAGGTCGGCCAGGAAGGTGTGCCCGGCCGGTCCCTCCTCGGTGGTCGGCCGGTCGCCGGTGTCGCCGTACGCGCTGATCCCGGAGGCCTGCACCATCGTGCCCGGCCGGTCGGCGGCGGGCAGTTGCCGGATCGCCTCGGCCAGGGTGGCGGTGGTGTCGACCCGGCTCGAGCGCAGCACACCGCGGTAGTGCTTGGTCCAGCGGTGCGTCCCGATGTTCGCGCCGGCCAGGTTGATCACCACGTCGGCGCCGGCCACCGCGGCCGGGTCGATCTGACCCTGGGACGGCTGCCAGGTCGACTCGCCGGCGTGCCGGGCCGGCCGCCGGACCAGCCGGGTGATCTCGTGCCCGGCCTCGCCGAGCCGGTCGCCCAGCCGCGTGCCAAGGAAACCGGAAGCACCGGCCATCAGGATCCGCATGCCACCCATGATGCCCGGATATGAACCCGTTCAAAACTGAGTTGGCTGGCTCCGCTTCGCTCCGCGGGCGATCGCCCCTTCGGGGCTGATGAGGAGGCAGTCGACTTCCGGCACCGCAAACCCCGCGGCGACGGAAATCGACTGCCTCCTCATCAGCGGGGCGATCGCGGGCGTGCCGGATCACTCCGGCACGCCCTTCGGCCTTGTCTGCCCTACAGGCCGAGCTCGGCCTCGAACTGGCCGCCCTCGAGGCGGTCCTTCAGCGTCACCAGGAAGCGGGCCGCGTCGGCACCGTCCACGATCCGGTGGTCGTAGCTGAGCGCCAGGTAGATCATCGAGCGCGGCACGATGAGCTCGCCGAGCGTCGGGTCGTCGATGATGACGGCCCGCTTGACGACCGCGCCGGTGCCGAGGATGCCGACCTGCGGCTGGTTGATGATCGGCGTGTCGAAGAGCGCGCCCCGGCTGCCGGTGTTGGTCAGCGTGAACGTGCCGCCGGACAGCTCGTCCGGGCCGATCTTGTTGTTCCGGGTGCGGTCGGCCACGTCGGCGATCCGCTTGGCCAGGCCGGCCAGGTTGAGGTCGCCGGCGTCCCGGATCACCGGGACGATCAGGCCGCGCGGCGTGTCGACCGCGATGCCCAGGTGCTCGCCGTCGTGGTAGGTGACCGTGTTGGCCTCGAGGTCGATCGACGAGTTGACCGTCGGGTGCTGCTGCAGCGCCTCGACCGCGGCCAGGGCGAAGAACGGCATGAAGGTCAGCTTCACGCCGTGCTTGGCCTGGAAGTCGGCCTTGGCCCGGTTCCGCAGCTGGGCGATCTTGGTGACGTCCACCTCGACCACCGTGGTGAGCTGCGCCGAGACCTGCAGCGACTCGACCATGCGCCGGGCGATGGTCTGGCGCATGCGGGTCAGCTTCTCGGTGCGGCCGCGCAGCGGGCTCGGCGCCGGCTTGGCGGCCTGCGCCGCGGCCGGTGCGGCGGCGGCCGGGGCGGGCTGCGCCACCGGGGCCGGGGCGGCCTTGGCCTTCTCCGCGGCCTCGGCCGCGTCGAGCACGTCCTGCTTGCGGATGCGGCCGCCGACGCCGGTGCCGGTCAGGGAGGACAGGTCCACGCCCTTCTCGGCGGCCAGCTTGCGGACCAGCGGGGTCAGGTAACCGGCGTCGCCGGCGCCGTTGCCCTTGACCGCCTCGCGGGTCGGGGTGGCGACCGCGGCCGGGGGCTCGGCGCCGCGCTCGGCGGCCGACGGGTCCTTGGCGACCTCCGCCTCGGCCGCGGGCTCGGCATACGAGTCGCCGGGCCCGAAGGAAGGCGCCGGAGCGGACTCGATCTTCGGCGCTTCTTCCTGCTTGGGGGCCGGGGCCTGCTGCGGGGCAGGTGCCTGCTGCGGCGCCGGGGCCTGCTGCGGCGCGGGAGCCGGAGCCGGGGCGGCGCCCGGGGTGCCGATCACCGCGAGCACCGCGCCGACGTCGGCGGTCTCGTCCTCCTGCACCTTGATCTCGAGGACGGTGCCGGCCACCGGCGACGGGATCTCGGTGTCGACCTTGTCGGTGGAGACCTCGAGCAGCGGCTCGTCCGCGTCGACCGTCTCGCCGACCTGCTTGAGCCAGCGGGTGACGGTGCCCTCGGTGACGCTCTCGCCGAGCGCGGGCATCTTCACGTCGGTGCCCTCGCCGCCGGCGGACGGCGTGGCCGCGGACGGCTGCGGCGCGGGGGCCTCGGCCTCGACCGGCTTCTCCGTCGAAGGAGTGGTGGGCGCCGGCGGCTCCGGCTCGGCCTCGGCCTGCGGAGCCGGGGCCTGCGGGGCGGCGGCCTGCGGGGCGGGGGCCTGCGAGGCGGCGGCCGGGGCCGGCGCCGCGTCGGCCGGCTCTTCGCCGTCGCCCGAGATGACCGCCAGCTCGCTGCCGACGTCGGCCGTCTCGTCCTCCCCGACGACGATGCGGGTGAGCACGCCCGCGGCCGGCGACGGGATCTCCGTGTCGACCTTGTCGGTGGAGACCTCGAGCAGCGGCTCATCGGCCTCGACCCGCTCGCCCTCCTGCTTCAGCCAGCGCGTGACGGTGCCCTCGGTGACGCTCTCACCCAGCCGCGGCATGGTGACCGATACCGGCATTCTCCGAACTCCTTGTCCGCTTCGTCTTCGTCAACGAAATAGGTCAGCTGTGTGCGTGCAGGGGCTTGCCGGCGAGCGCGAGGAACGCCTCGCCCAGCGCCTCGTTCTGCGTCGGGTGGGCGTGCACGAGCTGAGCGACCTCCTCCGGGAAGGCCTCCCAGTTGTAGATCAGCTGAGCCTCGCCGACCTGCTCGCTCATCCGCGCGCCGATCATGTGCACGCCGAGCACCGGGCCGTCGTTCAGACGGACCAGCTTCACGAAGCCGGTGGTCTTGAGGATCTGGCTCTTGCCGTTGCCGCCGAGGTTGTAGTTGTACGTCGAGACCTTGTCGGCGCCGTACTTCTCCTTGGCCTTGGCCTCGGTCAGGCCCATCGAGGCGATCTCCGGGTCGCAGTAGGTGACCCGGGGGATGCCGGCCTCGTCGATGACCGCCGGGCGCCGGCCCGCGATCTCCTCCGCCACGAAGATGCCCTGGGCGAAGCCGCGGTGCGCGAGCTGGAGGCCGGGGACGATGTCGCCGACCGCGTAGATGTTGCCGACGCCGGTGTGCAGCCGCTCGTTGGTGATCACGAAGCCGCGGTCGAGCGTGACGCCCTGCTGCTCGTAGCCGAGGCCCTGGGTCGTCGGGCCGCGACCGACCGCCACCAGCAGCACCTCGGCCTCGACCGTCTCGCCGCCCTGGATGGTCGCGCGCACGCCGTTGTCGGTGTACTCGACCTTCTCGAACGGCTTGCCGACCTTGAAGTTGATCTTGCGCTTGCGGAAGGAGCGCTCGAGCTGCTTCGAGATCTCCTCGTCCTCGGCGGCGACCAGGCGGGGCAGCGCCTCCAGGATGGTCACCTCGGCGCCGAACGACTTCCAGACGCTGGCGAACTCGACGCCGATCACGCCGCCGCCGAGCACGATCGCCGACGAGGGCACCCGGTCGAGCCGGAGCGCGTGCTCGCTGGTGATGACCCGCTTGCCGTCGACCTCGAGGCCGGGCAGTGAGCGCGAGTAGGAGCCGCTGGCCAGGATGACGTTGCGGCCGGTGTAGCGCCGGCCGGCCACCTCGACCGTGTCCCGGCTGACGAGCTTGCCCTCGCCGGCCACCACGGTGATGTTCTTGTTGTGCGTGAGCAGGCCGGTGAGGCCCTTGTACAGACGGGAGACGACACCGTCCTTGTACGCGTTCACCCCGGCCATGTCGATCGACAACAGCTCGGCCTTGATGCCGAACTGCTCGGCCTCCCGCGTCTGCTCGGCCACCTCGGCGGCATGCAGGAGCGCCTTGGTCGGGATGCAGCCGCGGTGCAGGCACGTGCCGCCCAGCTCGGCCTTGTCGATCAGCGCTACGGAGAGGTCGAGCTCGGCGGCGCGCAGGGCGGCCGCGTAGCCGCCGCTGCCGGCGCCGAGGATGACGATGTCGAAGGTTCCGCCGTTCGGCTGGCTCACGTTGACTCCAGTGGTCACATCCGTCGCCGTGTGGGTCACACAAAGGAAACGGTCACAGTATGTCCACGCCATCTTGTCACTTATCGAAGCCATCGATGCAGTCAGGTGCCCACCGGCGTGCCTGCCCGTCGTACCCTTGCGGGAATTGAGCGTAAGGAGCGGGCAGTGGCCTGGTTTCGGCGGCGCACCGCGCCCCAGCGGGTGGCGGGTCGGCCGGTCGACCGTGCCGATCTCGAGTACCTTGCGGAGTTCGTCCGCACCCGCCGCGGCGTCGAGGCATTCATCGAGCCGCGCACGACGGTGACCGAGACCACGGTGTTGCTCGTGGCACACGACGGCGAGTGGACCCGTCGCCGCATCGAGTCCCCGGAGATCGCCCGCCGCTGGGCGAGCAGCCTGTCGGTCCCCATCTACGACGTACGGCTGCTCGGCTACCCCCAACGCATGCGCGACTACAACGCAAGACAAAAACGGCAGAGCTAGCTGGCGTCGCCTCCGGCGCCGCGGGCGATCGCCCCTGGGAAGCGGGGCGATCGCGGGCCGTTCTCGCATCGGGGCACCCCGGGAGGCCTGGGAGGCGGGCTGCGGCCGAGCCGCTTTACCTCAAGTCGTCGATCGCCTGCAGCAGCGTGCGTACCGGCACGCCGGTGCCACCCTTGGTCCAGTAGCCGGCGGCCTCCCCCGCGTGGTAGCCCGGCCCGGCAATGTCGATGTGCGCCCACTCGACGCCGTCGGCCACGAACTCGCGTAGGAATACGCCGCCCTGGAGCATGTGCCCGGCGCGGTCCATCGCGTTGTTGGTCTGGCAGATGTCCGCTATGTCGGACTCCATGCCCTTGCGGACCTCCTCGGGCAGCGGCATCGGCCACGCCGGCTCGCCGACCTTGTCGCCGGCCGCCCGGATCAGCTCGACCGCCTCCTCGGAGCCCATCAGACCCGCGATCCGCTTGCCCAGTGCGATCACCTGGCCGCCGGTCAGCGTCGACGCCTCCAGCACGTACGAGGCGCCGTCCGCGCAGGCCCGGGCGATCGCGTCGCCGAGCACCATGCGCCCCTCGGCGTCGGTGTTGAACACCTCGACCCGCTTGCCGTCGAACATCGTGATCACGTCGCCCGGCCGGTACGCCGAGCCGGACGGCATGTTCTCCGCCATCGCCAGGTACCCGCTGACCGCGACCGGCGGCTTGAGCGCCGCGATCGCCAGCATCGCCCCGCCGATCGCCGCCGCCCCGGCCATGTCCGACTTCATCTCCCACATGCCGGCCGTCGGCTTGATGCTGATGCCGCCGGTGTCGAAGGTGATGCCCTTGCCGACCAGCGCGATCTTCTTCGGCGACTCGACGCCCTCGGGCACGTACGTCAGCTTGACCAGCCGGGGCGGCGCCTCCGAGCCCTGGCCCACCGCCACGATCCCGCCGTACCCGGCCGCCTTCAGCTCCTCCAGGCCGAGCACCTCGACCTCGAGCCCGGTGCCCTGGACCGCGGCCACCACCGCGTCGGCGAACTGCGGCGGCCGCAGCTCGTTGGGCGCCATGTTGACCCAGTCCCGGGCGAGCCGCACCGACCGGGCGACGATCTCGGCCCGGATCACCTCGGCGCCGGCCGCCGGGTCGGCCGCGTCCGGCACGTGCACCTGCAGCGCGGCCACCGGGAGGCGTCGCGGCTGCGGCTTGGTCTTGTAGCCGGCGAACCGGTAGCCGCCGAGCAGCGCCCCCTCCAGGATCGCCCGCAGCACGCCGGGCGCGTCCTCGTCGTCCGGCACCGGCAGGGCCAGCGCGACGGTGGCGCTGCCGGCCAGCGCGCGCACCGCCGCGCCGGCGCCGCGGCGCAGCTTCTCCCGCTCGGGGGCGGAGCCGGACGGCTCGTCGCCCAGCCCGACCGCGACGATCAGCGGCGCGGCGACGGTGCCGAGGGTGGCCAGCTTGGTCACCTCGCCGGGCGCGCCGCTCGCGCCGAGCAGCGCGAGCGTCGAGGTGAGCTTGCCGTCGAACGCGGCGGCGATGCTCTCCGCGCCGGCCGCCGGCAGCAGGGCACCCCCGTCGTCGGGCTGGCTGTGCAGGCCGATGACGATCGCATCGACGGCCAATTCGGCCGGGTCGGTGTCGACCAGGCTGAGGCTGGGCTGGCTCACTCGGGCACTCCGCGGGCGATTCGGGGCCGGCGGCTTCTTGGGCGCGCCGGCTGGTCTGGTGGTCCCGGCGCGATGGCGACGGGGAAGGGTGTCCCCGCGACAATAACGACTTGCAAGGTCACGGGTAAGTTCACTGTCATGTCTGCCGACGCCGCCCATGACCTTTTCCGCTCTCCGCTGCACGATCGCCATGTCGCGCTCGGCGCCAAGCTCGCCGCCTTCGGCGGCTGGGAGATGCCGCTGGAGTACGCCGGCGGCGGGGTGTTGCGCGAGCACGCCGCCGTACGCGAGGCGGCCGGCGTCTTCGACGTCTCGCACCTGGGCAAGGCCCGGGTCCGGGGGGAAGGCGCGGCCGCGTTCGTGAACTCCTGCCTCACCAACGACCTCACGCGCATCGAGCCCGGCAAGGCGCAGTACACGCTGTGCTGCGACGAGACCGGCGGCGTGGTCGACGACCTGATCGCGTACCTGTTCGCCGACGACCACGTCTTCCTGATCCCGAACGCGGCCAACACCGCCGAGGTGGTCCGCCGCCTGCAGGCCGCCGCGCCGGCCGGGGTGACGGTCGAGAACGAGCACCGGGAGTTCGCCGTGCTCGCCGTGCAGGGCCCGGCCTCGGCCGAGGTGCTCGGCAAGCTGGGCCTGCCCACCGACCACGACTACATGTCGTTCGCGAACGCCAAGCTGGGCGATGCCGAACTCATCGTCTGCCGTACGGGCTACACCGGCGAGCACGGCTACGAACTGGTCATCCCGTGGGACGACGCGGCCGCGGTGTGGGACGCGATCATCGGCGCCGGCGTGCAGCCGTGCGGGCTGGGCGCCCGGGACACGCTGCGCACCGAGATGGGCTACCCGCTGCACGGCCAGGACCTCTCGCTCGACATCTCGCCGGTGCAGGCCCGCTCCGGCTGGGCGGTCGGCTGGTCCAAGCCCGCGTTCTGGGGCCGCGACGCGCTGCTCGCGGAGAAGACCCAGGGTCCGCGTCGCGTTCTGCGCGGACTGGAGCTGACGGGCCGCGGGATCCCTCGCGGTCACATGCGGGTGTACGCCGGGGACCAGGCGATCGGCGAGACCACCAGCGGCACCTTCTCGCCGACGAAGAAGGCCGGCATCGCGCTGGCCCTGATCGACACCGCGGCCGGGGTGGCCGACGGCGACCTGGTGCAGATCGACATCCGGGGCCGGCGGATCGAGGCCAAGGTGGTCAAGCCGCCGTTCGTGCAGCCCTCGGTGCGCTGACGGCCTCAGCCCAGGGACAGGCCGGCCAGCGCCACGGTGGTGCCGGCCTCCACCACCGCGCCGAGGACGTCGCCGGTTATCCCGCCGAAACGGCGTACGCAATGGCGCAGCAGCGCAAGCACGACGGCCAGCGACGCGACGACGGCGGCCGGGCCCTGCCACGGACGGCCCGGGGTCGCGGCGGCCGCGGCGACCACGACGACGGCCGCGACCAGCGCCGCGGCCGGGCGGGGAACCGTCCCGGCGACCAGCGCGCCCAGACCCTCGGGCCGGGCCGCGGGCACGCCCCGGGAACAGGCCAGCGTGATCGCGAGGCGACCGGCCGCCCAGGCTGCGACGATCTTCGATTCGGATACCCCGGAGATCGCCGCGGTCTGGATCAGGAGAGCGAGCGCGATCGCCGCCACCCCGAACGGGCCTATGTCTGATTTTTTCATGACTTCTAGGGCTGCGTCGCCTCGGCGGTAGGAACCCAGCGCGTCGAAGGTGTCGGCCAGTCCATCGAGGTGCATGCCGCGGGTGAGCAGCGCTCCGCCCGCGACCGTCACCGCCGCCGCGACCAGCCCGGGCGCGCCCGCCTCGCGGAGCAGCCAGAGCGGGCCGGCCAGGAGCGCGCCGAGCAGCGCGCCGACCGCGGGCGCCAGGCCCATCGCCCACGCCGCGGCCGCCCGATCCACCCGGCCGCCGCGGACCGGCAGCACGGTCAGCGTCGTCACGGCCAGCCGGGCACCGGCCGCGGCGTCGCTCACTCCTGAGCCGGGCCCGAAGGATCGGACTCCGCGAGCTCGGCGGTGGTGGCCGGGTCCGAAGGCTCGGCGGTCGTGGCCGGGTCCGAAGGCTCGGCGGTGGTGGCCGGGTCCGAAGGCTCGGCGGTGGTGGCCGGGTCCGAAGGCTCGGCGGTCGTGGCCGGGTCCGAAGGCTCGGCGGTGGTGGCGGGACCGGGGCCGTCCGGCTCGGGCTCGGCGAAGTCGACGTCCTCGTCGTTCGGCACGATCAGGTCGGCCAGGCCCTGGTCGCCCGGCTCGGTGAGCAGCGCCGGGTGCACCGGCGCCGCCGCGGCCAGGCCGATCGCGGCGCGCAGCAGCGGCAGCGTGGCCAGCGCGTTCGCGCCCTCGCCCAGGCCCAGGCCGAGATCCAGCACCGGGGTCAGGCCGAGCACGTCGGCGCCCTTGGCGACCAGCGCCAGGTTCCCCGCGTCCGGCAGCATGCACCAGTGCCGGGCCTGGCTGCCCAGGTCGCGGGCGACCAGCGCGGCGGCGACGCCGACCGGGCCGTCCAGCAGCACCGGCAGCCGCCGGGAGGCCGCGCCGAGCAGCGCGCCCACCGCCACCGCCAGGTCGGCGCCGCCCAGCTGGCGCAGGATGTCCTTGGCGCCGCGCGGCTCCTGCCGGATCCGGTGCAGCGCGTCGCGGATCGCCGCGCAGCGGACCATCCACGACTCGTCGTCGAAGCGACCGCCCGGCTGCAGCACCCGGGGCAGCACCTCGACCCCCTCGGTGCCGGTGATCGCGGCCGAGATCGCCGCGGCCACCGCGTCGGTGCCGACCCCGATCGAGGCGAGCACCAGCAGGTCGCGCCCGGCGTCGGCGGCCGCCTCGGCGAGCCGCCAGCCCTGCCGCAGCGAGACGTCCAGCGCCCCGTCGCCGATCACCGGGCCGTCCTCCATCGCGCCGGCCAGGGCCACCCGCAGCACCGCGACGTCGGCGCCAGCCTGGCCGGCCAGCCGGCTCAGCACGCCCTCGCCGTGCTCGACCTGGGCGACCCGGCGCTCGACGTCCTCCGGGTCGTCGCCGGCGGCGGCGCCGCCCTCGTGGGTGCCGGAGATCAGCAGCACCCGTACCGACTCCCACGGCCGCGGGATGGTGGTGCCCTGGGTGGCCGCCGCGAACTCGACCGCCTCGACCAGGTCGCCGAGGCCGGCCCCGGCGAAGTCGACCTCGACCAGCCGGTCGCGCGCGTCCGGGCCGGCGTCGCCGTCCGGGAGCGGCAGGTCGAGGCCGCTCTCGAAGGCGCCGCCGCCGATCACCGGGAGCAGCTGGGTGGGCTCGTCGAGCACGGTCGCCGCAGCGGTCGCCGGCGCCGGGGCCTCGGCCGGGGCCGGCGCGACCAGCTGCGGCTCGTACGGCACCTCGATGTCCTCGAGATCCTCGGTGATGCTGAGGACCGGCGCGCCGCCGCCCCCGGCCGCGGTCGCCTCTTCGGACAAATACGACTCTTCGCTTTTCAGCCAGACATGCTGGCCGGCGACCACCAGCGCGACCCGGTCGCACGCCCCGGCGAGCGCCTGATTGGTCGTGCCGAGCGCGTCGGCGAACGCCCGCCCGACCGGCGTGGCCGGCACCAGGGTCAGCCCGACCTCGGGACTGACCAGTACCACCCGGGCCGGGCAGCCGCGCACGGCGTGGGCCAGGGCCGCCACGTCCGCCTCGTCGTCGTTGGGCTGGCGGGCCGGGTCGAGCAGCGCCGTCACCCAGCCGCCGAGGTCGTCGACCAGCAGCGTGTCGTCGGGTTTCGCCTCGGCCAGCAGGGCGGTCAGCCGGGCCGGGTCGGCGCCGGTCTCCTCGGTCGACCAGGACTGCGGGCGGCGCCGCTGATGCGCCTCGATCCGGGCGAGCCACTCCGGGTCGTCCTGGCCGCCCACCGCCGTGGCCACGTAGCGCACCGAGGGCGCGTCCGCGACCAGGGCCTCGGCGAACGCTGACTTGCCGGAGCGGATGCCGCCGAGCACCAGGGCGGTGTTCCACCGATCATCGGACATGCCCCGTACCTTAAGGCCGGGGTGCTCAGGCGGACGCCGTAGGGTGGAGGCGCACGAGCCCAGACGTGAGGGGGAGCGGCGGATGCCGTGGAGTTGGCGGTACGAGAACGGCGACGGCGAGCCGGTCTCCGGTCCGGTCGAGACGTTCAGCAGCCAGTCGGACGCCGAGTCGTGGATCGGCCAGGAGTGGCGGGAACTCGCCGACGCCGGGGTCGCCCAGGTGGTCCTGATCGAGGACGACCGGGTCGACTACCGGATGAGCCTGCTGCCGGCGGAGTGACAGGGTGACGTACGAGCCGGTTTACACGCGGACCCCGCGTAACGCGTTCGTCCCGAGCCCGGTCTTCGTCGGGATCGTCGCCGTCTTCGCCGTCAGTGGCGTGATGACCTGGTCGCACTTCGGCAACGTCAAGGTCGACGTCTTCCTGTTCATCGTGACCGGCTGGCTGGTCTCGCTGTGCCTGCACGAGTACGCGCACGCCCTGGCCGGCTTCTTCGCCGGCGACAAGACCGTGGCCGACCGCGGCTACCTGCGGCTCAACCCGCTGAAATACACCAGCCCGCTGCTGTCGATCGTGCTGCCGGTGGTGGTCGTGGTGCTCGGCGGCATCGGCCTGCCCGGCGGCGCCGTCTGGATCGACCACCGGTACATCCAGGGCCGCCTCAAGGACTCGCTGATCAGCGCGGCCGGCCCGCTCACCAACGTGATCCTGGCGCTGGTGGTGGCGGTGCCGTTCCTGGCCGGCTTCGGCAAGGTCGACCTGTATCTGACGCCGACCGGCGAGGTGGGCCTCTCCGGCGGCCACCCCGAGTTCTGGTGCGCGCTGGCCGCGCTCGGCTTCCTGCAGGTCACCGCGAGCGCGCTCAACTTCCTGCCGATCCCGGGCCTGGACGGCGGGAGCATCCTCGCGCCGTGGATGAGCCCGGCCTATCAGCGCGCCTGGGGGCTGTTCGCCCCGTACGGCTTCATCCTGCTGTTCCTGATTTTGTGGCAGACCCAGATCGGGACCTGGTTCGTCGACGGGATGTACACGATCGCCGGCGGACTCCACATCGACCAGAACGCGATCCAGGTAGGACTGGAGCTGATGCGCTTCTGGAAGGGGTAAAAACCCCTCCCAGAAGCGGTCACCTCAGGGGCGCTTCGCCGGGGACTCGGTCTTGGCCGGGTCGCGCTCGACGACCGGGTCGAGGGCGGCGTCGATCGCCTTCATCAGGTCGGCCTCCAGGCGTACGCCCGAGGCCTTGACGTTGTCCCGGACCTGCTCGGGCCGGGAGGCCCCGATGATCGCGGCCGACACGTTCGCATTCTGCAGGACCCAGGCCACGGCCAGCTGCGCCATCGAGAGCCCGGCCTGCTCGGCCAGCGGCTTCAGCTCGGCCACCGCGCTCAGCACGTCGTCGTGCATGAGCCGGGAGATGAACCGCGCCCCGCTCTTCTCGTCGGTCGCCCGCGAGCCTTCCGGCGGCTGCTGACCCACCGAGTACTTGCCGGTCAGCACGCCCTGCGCGATCGGCGACCAGACCACCTGGCCGATGCCCAGCTCGATCGAGGTGGGCACCACCTCGGCCTCGATGACCCGCCACAGCGCCGAATACTGCGGCTGGTTCGAGATGAACGGGATCTTCAGATCCTGCGCCATCTCCCAGCCGGCCCGCAGCTGGGTGGCGGTCCACTCGGACGCGCCGATGTAGAGCGCCTTGCCCTGCCGGACCACGTCGGCGAACGCCTGCATGGTCTCCTCGAGCGGCGTCGAGTAGTCGTAGCGGTGGGCCTGGTAGACGTCCACGTAGTCGGTCTGCAGGCGGCGCAGCGACCCGTCGATCGACTCCATGATGTGCTTGCGGGACAGGCTGCGGTCGTTCGGGCCCGGCCCGAGCGGCCAGTAGACCTTCGTCAGGATCTCCAGACCCTGGCGACGCTCGCCCTTCAGCGCGCGGCCCAGCACCTCCTCGGCGCGCCCGCCGGCGTACACGTCGGCGGTGTCGAAGGTGGTGATGCCCTCGTCGAGGGCGGCGCGCACACAGGCGACCGCCGCGTCCTCCTCGACCTGGGAACCGTGGGTGATCCAGTTGCCGTAGGCGATCTCGCTGATGAGCAGGCCGGAACGGCCGAGATGACGGAACTCCATGCTGGGAACTCTACTTACAGAACCGGGCGCCCATCGGTCAGCAGCCGATCGATCTGCTCCAGCACGTCCGCCTGCTCCTTGTACTTGCGCTCGACCAGCGACTCGCCCGTCCGGTTCAGCGCGCCCCACAGCCCGTACTGGTCGGCGATCAGGAACGCGGTGGGATGGATCACCACGGCCGCGTGCTCGGCCGGCACGACCACCTTGCCGGTCCGGTCCACCACGCCGAAGGTCTCCCCGGCGTCGATCACGGCCAGCCCCTCGTCGGTGAAGCCCTCGATCGGCCCGCCGGACACCAGCGGCGTCACGAACCCCCGGAAGCGCGGCTGCACCACCAGCCGCCCGTGCCGGTCGATCACGCCCCAGCCGCCCCGCTTGACCAGCGCCAGCCCGTGGTGGAACGCCTTCGCGTCGTCGAAGCCGCCCGGGATGATCAGCCGGTTCCACCGGTCGATCGCGTACCAGCCGCCCGCCTCGTCCCGGGACACCCAGGCCAGCCCTTCGGCGAACCGCTCGGCGGCCAGATAGCCGGCCGACGCGTCGATCACCGTCTGGCCGGCCAGATCGATCAGCTCCCAGGCCGGCGTCTCCGGCCGGCGCACCCAGGCCAGGCCGTCCGCGAACGGCTGTACCTGCGCGTACCGGGGCGGGACGGCGCCGACATATCCCCACAGACCGGACTGCTGGTCCCGCAGCGGCCGCGGCGGCTCGGTCCGCCCGAGAATCTCGTCCGAGGTCCGCGGGTACGGCCCCCAGCCGGCGCCCGTCGTGCGCCGGGTGATCGTGTCGAGCGCCGCCTCGATCCGCTCCACCAGTTCTGGGTCGGCGCCCTTGCGCAGGTCGAGGGAGGTCTCGAAGTGGTTCATCGCCTCCAGGTAGCGCCCCTGATCGAAAGCCGACCGCCCGGCCAGCTCGTGGATCTCGGCGCGCAGCCGCGACGGCAACTCCGGGGAGGCGGCCTCGGCGTAGAGCTTGTCGGCCTCGGCGTACTCGCCCCGCCACTGCAGCACGTGCGCCAGCCGCGCCCGTACCGTCGAGGTCTGCCGCAGCTCCCCGACGGCCTCGGCGTGGGTGAGTGCGGCCCGGGCGTCCTCGAGGGCGGCGTCCAGGTCTTCCACCAGGCGCTCGGCCACGGCGCGCAGGCTCAGCAGGCGGGCGCGGACGGTGTCGCGCTCGGCGTACTCCAGCTTGTCGGTGAGCCGATCGATGACCGCCCACATCTGGTCGGGGTCGTCGATCCGCTCCCGCAGCGTCGCGGTGTCGAAGGCCCACGGATAGTTCGCGAGCACCTGCTCCGGATCGGCCCGCCGATTGCCGGCTGCGCCGGCCGTTTGCGCACGCTGGTGGATCACCTTCCGCACCTCAGGCGGTACGGGTGGGACAGTCCTCGCCGGATCTGCGTCCCGTCCTGACGGCCCTTCCCGCTCGGCGCCGGAGTCCTGGCGGTCCGGCTCCGGCCGCCCACGATCCGCCATCAACCCGACGGTGGCGGGCTCCTCGATCGCCGCAGCTGATTCGTCCCGGTCCTCGGGCTCGTCCTCCGGTTCGTGGCGCGCGGTCTCCGGCTCCGGCACGGTCTCCGGCGCGTCGTGCGCGGTCCCTGGCTCGGTCGCCGCCTCTGGCTCGTGCGCGGTCTCCGGCCCTGCCTCGCTCTCCGGTCCTGTCTGCGTCTCCGGCTCTGCCTCGGTGTCCGGCTCTGCCTCGGTGTCCGGCTCTGCCTCGGTGTCCGGCTCCGCCTCGGTCTCCGGCTCTGTCTCGTGGGCCGGCTCGACGTGGTCCTCGACGCTCGGCGGCAGCTCGGCCTCGACCCGCATGGCATCCACCGGTCCGACGTCGACCAGCTCTGCCTCGACCGCATCCGCCTCCACCGTCGCAGTTGCCGCCGTCTCCGTCCCGGCCGGCGCGGTACTCACCGGGGCGGCGCTGATCGGCGTGGTACTGACGGGCGTGGCACTCACCGGGTGGGCGGTGGCCGGGGACGAGCTGACCGGCGCGACGTCGCTCGAGCTGGGACCGGCCGGCGCAGCACTGGTCGGTGCGGCGCTGTAGGGCGACACGCTGGTCGGCCGCACGTCAAAGGCCTCCACCGGCGCGGAGCTGACCGGAGCCGCACTGACCGGCGAAGCGCTGAACGGCTCGTCGTCAAAGTCCGACCGGTGATACGACGAGGTGTCCAACGCCCCCGAACTGACCGGCGCGGCGACCGGCTCATCCCCGAGAAGCACCGCGTCAATCGGCTCGTCAACGAGTTCGACGTCCACCGGCTCGTCCGCGGCGTCGGCAGCGACCGGCTCGTCAACCAGTTCGACGTCCACCGTTTCGTCGACCAGTTCGGCATCCACCGGCTCGTCGACCAGTTCGGCTTCGACCGGTTCGGCGTCGACCGGCTCGTCCTCCGCCGGCTCGCCGTCCGCTGCCCCGGCCGGCTTGATGACCGGCTGAGACCCGGTGACCGGCACGAACCAGTTCTGCTTCTGCGGCGCCCCACTGACCGGCGCCGAGTCTTCGACCACCGGCTCGGCCTCGACCACCGGCTCAGGTTCCTGCTCGGCCTCGACCGTCGGCTCGGCCTCGGCCACCTGCTCGGGCTCGACCGTCGGCTCGGCCTTGACCACTGCCTCGGGCTCGACCACTGCCTCGGGCTCGACCACTGCCTCGGGCTCGACCACTGCCTCGGGCTCGACCACCACCTCGGGCTCGACAACCGGCTGGGGCTCGGGCTCCGGCTCGGGCGCAGGCTCCGGCTCCTCGGTGACCGCCTCGATCGGCACCGGCGACGTAGCCCCCAGCCCGCTCTGCGACAGCAGCCAGCCGAGCCCGTGCGGCTCCTCCCCGGCCGGCGGCTCGGAAGGCGGCTCCAAAACCGGCTCGATCCCCGAACCCGCCACCGGCCCGTCCGGCAGCACCACCCGCTCCACAGCGGGTGACGCCGTAACCGGCTCGGACACCTGACCGAAAGCCTCGTCCGAAGTCGAGCGCCGAACCCGAGGAGCAAACGCGTCCGCCCAGGTCGCCGGCCGCTCAGGCACCCCGGCATCAGCAGGCGCCGACACCGGCCGCGGGTAGTCGCCGCCACTCTGGCTGGGCGCGGAGACGGGTCGTGGTTGCTCGGGTGGGGTGGGTGTCGAGACGGGTCGGGGGTAGTCGGGGCTGACCTGGCTGGGCGCGGAGACGGGGCGTGGCTGGTCGGGCGGGACGGGTGCCGAGACCGGGCGCTGGTAGCCGGGGCCGGCCTGGCTTGGTGCGGAGACCGGTCGTGGCTGGTCCGGCGGCCCGGCAGGAGTCGGCGGGACCGCCCACGGGTGGTCCAAGCCGGGCTGAGCCGAGCCGGACGACGGCCGCGCGTAGTCGGCCGGACCGGTCCGCGGTGGGGCGGCCGGCGTCGACCCGGTGGCCGCCCACGGGTGCTCCGGCCGAGGCTGGGCCGGGGGGCGCGCCTGGTCAGCGTTTGTGGGGCGCGCCTGGTCAGCGTTGGTGGGACGCGCCTGGTCGGCGTTGGTGGGACGCGCCTGGTCGGCGTTGGTGGGACGCGCCTGGTCGGCGTTGGTGGGCCGCGGCTGGTCGGCGTAGCTGGAGCGTGGCTGTTCCGCGTGCGGGGGCCGCGGCTGTTCCGCCGGGGTGGGCCGCACCTGGTCGGCATAAGTGGAGCGCGGCTGTTCTGCGTGCGTGGGGCGCGGCTGTTCTGCGTGGGTGGGGCGCGCCTGATCGGCGTAGGAGGGGCCCGGCTGGTCCGCGTGTGTGGGACGTAGCCAGCCCGCGGGGCCGGGCTGGGCCGGGCCGGAGACCGGGCGGGCCTGTCCCGGCACCGGCGGGTAGGCCGGCGCCGGCGGTGTGGCCGGATGCGACGGCGTGACCCGGGTGGGCTGGGCGGCGGGTCGTGCGGGCGCGGGCGACCCCAGTTCGGGAGCCGGCCGCAGGTCGAACGGCGCCTCCGAAGGCCGCCGCCCCTGCTGCGCGTCGGACCGGGCCGGGAAGGCGTCGGACGGCGCCGGCCGAGCGCTGCCGTAAACGTGCGGCCCGGATTCCGGCGAAACCGGTCGCCCAGCCCGCTCGGACGAATCGCCGTAATAGGGGCGAGCACTCCCATAAGCCCCAGGACCGGCGTGCGGCCGCTGCGGCGACCCGGGCGGCGTGCCCTGCGAGTGCTGCGGCGACCCGGGCGGCGTGCCCTGCGAGTGCTGCGGCGACCCGGGCGGCGTGCCCTGCGCATGCTGCGGCGACCCGGGCGGGGTGCCCTGCGCATGCTGTGGCGACCCAGGCATGACCGGCGGCCGCGGTCCGCTGGGCGGCGCCGACTGGCCATGCTGCGGCCCCCGCTGCGGCGACCCGGGCGGCGTGACACCCGGCCGCTGCGGTGACCCCGGCGGCGTGACACCCGGCCGCTGCGGCGACCCGGGCGGCGTGACACCCGGCCGCTGCGGCGACCCTGGCGGCCCCGACTGCGGGCGCCCCGACGGCCCGGACACCGGCGACACCGAGGCGCGCCCACCCTCCGGCGCCGGCGACCCCGGCCGGAACTGCCCCCGAGCCGCCGGCGGATATTGACCCTCGGCAGACTGCCGCCCGTAGACCGGCGCCGACCCACGCCGCTGGTCGGGCGCGGGAACCATGCTGGCCGGCCGGTTCCACGCGGGCTCGTCACGCTGCGGCGGCGCACTCCGCTGGGGATATCCCCGTGAGTCGGTCCACTCGTCCCGCGAGGCGGACGCCGAAGCAGACCCAGGCCCCGCCCCCGAAGCACGACCAGGCCCCGAAACGGGCCCCGCCCCCGAAGCACGACCAGGCCCCGAATCCGACTCCGCCCCCGAAGCACGACCAGACTGCGACGCCTCATAAACCGGCGTATGCACGGCCTTCCGCCGCCCCGGATCGCCCGGATACCGCTGGCCCGGCGTCTGCGGCTCCCACTCCCAGGTGATCTCGTAGACCCACGCCGGCTCGTCGCCCCACCGGTCGTCCCCGCGTTGAGAGCTCCAGCCGTTCATCGGGCACCCAGATACAGGCCCGGTGATTGGCAACGCTCCGTCACGGTCACGTCCACTTCTACGTCAGAAAATGCGCGGTGGCCGTCCGGAGACCCGGGTAGAGTCTCCCGGCTCCACTGCGGGGTTTGGAAGGAGATTAACGGCGTGGGTGGGATATACGCCAGCGTGCTGACGATCTCTCCCGGTCGTCCGTTCCGCGCCTCCGTCACTACTTTCGGTGCCCTGGTGTGGTCGGGTTTCCGGCGGTACGCCACCTACCGGCAAGCCACCTTAGCCGGATCGTTCACCAACATAGTCTTCGGCTTCCTCCGCTGCTACGTGCTGCTGGCCGTGGCGGCGGGCGCGACCGGGAGCCGCCCGGGCGGGTATGACGGTGCGCAACTGGCAACCTTTGTTTGGGTGGGTCAGGGGCTACTCACCGTGGTGGGCATCTGGGGTCCACCGGATCTTTCGGACCGGATCCGGACCGGTGATGTCGCGTCCGATCTGTTACGTCCGGTCCCGCCGGTGACCGCTTACCTGGCTGCCGATCTCGGTCGTTTCGGGCACGCCCTGCTCACCCGGATGGTCGGGCCGGTGATCGTCGGGGCGATCTTCTTCACGTTGACGACGCCGACGCGCTGGCAGACCATCCCTTTGTTCGCGATATCCACCCTTTTGGCGGCGATCGGCAGCTTCGGGTGCCGGTTCCTGATCAACGCGACCGCCTACTGGCTGCACGACGCCCGCGGCCCGCTCGTGCTCTGGACGCTCGGCTCGGGCGTGCTCTGCGGCCTCTACTTCCCGCTGCGCCTGCTGCCGGAGTGGCTGGCGGTGACGCTCTGGGTGGCCACCCCGTTCCCGGGCCTGCTGTAGACCCCGCTGGACGTGCTGGTCGAGCGGGATCCGCCGGCCCAGCAGGCCGGCCTCGTCGCGCTCCAGGCCGTCTGGGCGATCGCCCTGCTGGCGCTGGCAAGAACCGTGCAGCGCCACGCCGAGCGGAAGCTGGTGGTGCAGGGTGGGTGAGCTGCGCGCGTACGCCGCCCTGCTCGGCGGCAAGGCCCGCTCGATGGCCTCCTACCGCACCTCGTTCGCGATCGAGCTGCTCAGCAACCTGGGCAGCACGGTGCTCGACGTGGTGACCGTCTTCGTCCTCTACCGGGCCACCGCGCGGGTCGGCGGCTTCACGCTCGCCGAGTCGCTGCTGATGACCGGGCTGACCGCGGCCGGCTTCGTGCTCGCCGACCTGGTCGTCGGGAACATCGACGACCTCAAGAGGTACGTGCGGGCCGGCACCCTCGACACCGTGCTGATCCGGCCGTTGCGGGTGCTGCCCCAGCTGATCTTCATGGACCTGCCGCTGCGCAAGCTGCTGCGGCTGGCCTTCGGCATTTTTGTGTACGTGGCGGCGCTGGTCGTCAACCACGTCCACTGGACGCCCACCCGCCTCACGCTGGCCGTCGTCGCGCCGATCGGGGCCGCCGTCTTCTTCGGGGCGATCTTCGTGCTGACCGCCAGCCTGGCCTTCTGGTGGGTCGAGTCGGGGGAGATGGGCGCCGCCTTCACCTACGGTGGGCGCGACTTCACTTCGTACCCGATAACGATCTACAGCGATTGGTTCCGCGGCGTCTTCGCGTACGCACTCGGTTTCGGTCTTGTCTCCTACCAGCCGGCGCTGGCGCTCCTGGACCGCGCCGATCCCTTAGGTCTGCCGGCCTGGGCCGGCTACGCGGCGCCGCTGGTCAGCGTGCCCGCCGTGGCCATCGCCGCCCTGGTCTGGCGCATCGGTATCCGTCACTACCGGAGTACGGGCTCATGATTCGCATGCAGGACCTTCGAAAAGATTTCACCGTACGCGTCAAAGCGGGCCGGCTGCGGCGCGAGAAACGCACGGTCCCCGCCGTGGACGGTGTGAGCCTGACGATCGAGCCCGGGGAGATGGTCGGCTACATCGGACCGAACGGCGCCGGCAAGTCGACCACCCTGAAGATGCTGACCGGCGTGCTCGCGCCGACCTCGGGCGAGGTGTCGGTGTTCGGGCTGACCCCGGTGCCGCAGCGCACCCGGCTGGCGCTGCGCATCGGCGTGGTCTTCGGGCAGCGCTCCCAGCTGTGGTGGGACCTGCCGCTGCGCGAGTCGTTCCGGCTGCTCCGGCACATCTACCGGGTGCCGGCCGCCGAGCACGAGGCCCGCCTGCGCCGCTGCCGGGACCTGCTCGACCTGGACGCCTTCCTGGACACGCCGGTCCGTCAGCTGTCGCTCGGCCAGCGGATGCGCGGCGAGCTGACCGCCGCCCTGCTGCACGGCCCGGGCGTGCTGTTCCTGGACGAGCCGACGATCGGCCTGGACGTGGTGAGCAAGCAGGCGGTCCGCTCGTTCCTGGCCGAGCTGGGCGCGACCGGGGACGTCACGCTGGTGCTGACCACGCACGACCTGGCCGACATCGAGCGGCTCTGCCACCGGCTCGTGGTGATCGACCACGGCCGGGTGGTGCACGACGGCACGATCGACGCCCTGCACGCCCGGTACGGCTCTCGTCGCAGCCTCGTGGTCGACCTGGACCGGCCGCTGGCGTCCGGTTTCGCGCTGCCCGGCGCGACCCTCGTGGCGGCCGAGGCGGAGGGGCACCGGGTCACGTTCGCGCTGGATTCGGCGTCGGCCGGGGAGGCGGTGGCCGCGCTGGTGGCCGCCGCCTCGGTCCGCGACCTGTCGGTGGTGGAGCCGGACATCGAGGACGTGGTGGCCCGGCTCTACGCCTCCGCCTGAGGGATCCGCCGGCGCACGTCCTCGACCGTCGCCGCGCCCGGCTCCCAGGCGGCGACCCAGGCCAGGTCGCTCGGGTGGTCGACCACGCCCTCCTCCAGGAACTCGTACCGCCCGTCGAGCACCCGCTGCGCCGCTCGTACGTCCACCGCGTCGGTGTTCTCCCACAGCGCGCCGAACAGCGCCTCGGCCCGCAGCCGGGCCTGGCGGCAGAACAGGTCGGCCAGCTCCACCCCCTCCGGCCGGTGGCCGCGCTCGGCCTGGGCCCGCACGCACACCGCCGACATCGCGAACAGCTCCGCGCCGATGTCCACGATCCGGCCGAGGAAGCCCTGCTTGCGCTCGAGCTTGCCCTGCCAGCGGGACATCGCGTAGAAGGTCGAGCGGGCCAGCTTGCGAGAAGCGCGCTCGACGTACCGCAGGTGACCGGCGAGCGGCCCGAACTCGCCGTACGCCGATGGCGCCTGGCCCTTGCCGACCGCGAGGGTGGGCAGCCACTTCGCGTAGAACCCGCCGGCCTTGGCCGCGGCCCTCGCCTTGCGGTTGAGACCGGCGTCGGGGTCGATGATGTCGCCGGCCACCGACAGGTGCGCGTCCACCGCCTCGCGGGCGATCAGCAGGTGCATGATCTCGGTCGAGCCCTCGAAGATCCGGTTGATCCGCAGGTCGCGCAGCATCTGCTCGACCTCGGCCGGGCGCTCGCCGCGGGCGAGCAGCGACGCGGACGTCTCGTAGCCGCGGCCGCCCCGGATCTGCACCAGTTCGTCGGCGACCTGCCAGGCCATCTCGCTGGCGAACAGTTTGATCAGCGCCGCCTCGATCCGGATGTCGTTGCGGTCGTCGTCGGCGATCATGCAGCACAGGTCGAGGGTGGACTCCATCGCGTACGTGGTGGCGGCGATGAAGGCGATCTTCTTGGCCACCGCCTCGTGCTTGCCGACCGCGCGTCCCCACTGGACCCGGTCGGCCGACCACTCGCGGGCGATCGCCAGCGACCGCTTGCCGGCGCTCACGCACATCGCGGGCAGCGACAGCCGGCCGGTGTTCAGCGTGGTCAGCGCGATCTTGAGACCCTTGCCGAGCCCGCCGATCACGTTCGCCTCGGGCACGAACACGTCGTGGAACCGGGTCACGCTGTTCTCCAGGCCGCGCAGCCCGAGGAACTCGTTGCGCCGCTCGACGGTGATGCCCTCGGCGTCGCCCTCGACCACGAACGCGGTGATCCCCTTGTCCGGCACCCGGGCCATCACCACCAGCAGGGTGGCGACGATGCCGTTGGTGGCCCAGAGCTTCACGCCGTTCAGCCGGTAGCCGCCCTCGACCGGGTCGGCGGTGGTGCCGAGGCGGGCCGGGTCGGAGCCGACATCCGGCTCGGTGAGCAGGAACGCGGAGACCTCGCCGGCCGCGAGCCGGGGCAGGAACTTCTTCTTCTGCTCGGGGCTGCCGAACAGCTTCAGCGGCTGCGGCACGCCGATCGACTGGTGCGCCGAGAGCAGCGCGCCGATCGCCGCGTTGGCCGAGCCGACCAGGGTCAGCGCCCGGCAGTAGTGCAGGTTGGTGAGCCCGAGCCCGCCGTACTCCTTGTCGATCTTCATGCCGAACGCGCCGAGCCGGGCCAGGCCCTGGAAGACCTCGTCCGGGATGCGCGCATCGTGCTCGATCCGCGCCCCGTCGATCTCGGAGCGGGCGAACGCGTCGAGCTTGCGGAGGAACTCGTCGGCGTCCGGGCGGGGCTGCTCGGCGGGCCACGGGTCGATCAGGTCGAGCCGGAACCGGCCGAGGAAGAGCTCCTTGCCGAAGCTGGGCTTGCGCCACTCGGACTCGCGTGCGGCCTCGGCCACCTGCCGGGCCTGCTTCTCGGAGACATTGCGCTGGGTCGCGGTCATCGCGGACCTCCTCGGTCGCCACGTTACCGAGGCGTAATACCCAGCGGTAGCGCCGAGAAGACCTTTTGGCACTCAGCGATGCTCCATGACCAGCACCGCCCACGACGTCTCCAGCGCCTCGTAGTGGTGCGGCACGTCGCCGGGGAAGGTCAGGTAGTCGCCCGGCGCGAGCTCGACCTCCTCGCCGGCCGGCCCGGTGCGCAGCCGGCCGGCGCCCAGCACGAGGTGCTCGATGCTGCCCGGGATGTGCGCTTCCGCCGCCCGGGCCTGGCCCGGCTCCAGCTCCATCAGGTAGATGTCCCGCCGGGTGCCCTGAGCCCCGGCCGCGAGCAGCTTGACCAGCACGTCGGCCTGGTCCGCCTCGAGCCGCTGGCCCTCGCCCGCCCGGATCACCCGGACCTGCGCGGTGGGCGGCTCGACCAGCCGGCTGAACGGCACGCCCAGCGCCACCCCGAGCGACCACAGCGTCTCGATGCTCGGGTTGCCGGTGCCCGCCTCCAGCTGGGAGAGCGTCGACTTGGCCAGGCCGGCCCGGCGGGCGAGCTCGGCCAGCGAGATGCCGACCCGCCCGCGTTCGCGGCGCAGGGCCGCGGCGATCGTGGCGAGTGGTGGCGCCGGCTGGTGCATGTGTTCGCTCCATCAGTCTGCTCGTTCGATTTGACGAACGCCCGTATGGCGTTCAGTATTTCAAACCATGCGTACGCTACAGCGAACGGTCGAGGATCGCGCCCTGCTGCGCGACGCCGCGACGATCGCGGCGGCCATGATCGCGGTGGGCGCGTCGTTCGGGGCGATCGCCATCGCGTACGGGCTGCCCACCTGGGTGCCGTTCCTGATGTCCACGGTCGTCTTCGCCGGCGGCTCGCAGTTCCTCGCGGTCGGCCTGCTCGCGGCCGGCAACCCGCTCGCCGCGGTCTTCGCCGGCCTGCTGCTCAACGCCCGCCACCTGCCGTTCGGCCTGGCGGTCGGCGACGCGCTCGGTCCCCGCCTGCGCACCCGGGTGATCGGCAGCCACGTGCTGACCGACGAGGTCGCCGCCTTCACCCTGGCCGAGACCGATCCGGTACGTCGTCGCCGGGTCTACCTGATCATCGGCGCGACCCTGTTCACGTCCTGGAACATCGGCACCGCCCTCGGCGTGCTGCTCGGCGGCGCGACGGGGGATCCGAACGCGCTGGGCCTGGACGCCGCCTTCCCGGCCGCCCTGCTGGCGCTGATCATGCCCTCGCTGCGCGACCGCACCACCCGCGTCGTGGCCCTGACCGGCGCGGCGGTGGCGGTGCTGCTCACGCCGGTGCTGCCGGCCGGCCTGCCGGTGTTGTGCGCGCTGGTCGGCCTGCTCACGCTGGTACGGCCCCGGTCATGGTGATCGCCGCGATCGTCGCCCTCGGCGTCGGGACCTACGGCATGCGGCTCGGCGGGGTGCTGCTGCGGGGCCGCCTCGAGCTCTCCGACGCCCTTCAGCGGCTGCTGGCGATGGCCGCGGCCGCGCTGCTCGCCGCCCTCGCCGGCACGGCCGCGCTGATGGCCGGCACCGACTTCGCCGGCGTCGCCCGCCCGGCCGGGGTGCTGGTCGGCGGCGTGCTGGCCGGGCGCAAGGCGCCGTTCGTCGTGGTGGTGCTGGCCGCCGCCGCGACGGCCGCCTTGCTGCGTCTGGCCGGCGTGCCCTAGCTCTTGTCGCCGAGGTTGACCTGCGGTTTCGGCATCCGCATCCGGCGGAACGTCAGGCCGCGCATCACGCCGTACAGCTGCAGGGAGCCCATCCGCTGCTGCGTCTTCGGGAAGCGCTCCTTGACCAGCCTCTTCACCTTGCGGGAGATCAGGACGCTGTCCACGATCACGGCGATCGCGAGCAGCGCCCACAGCAGGTTGCTGGCCAGCTGGACAGCCGGGACCCGGACGGTCGAGCCGACCAGCACGATCAGCGCGCCGCCGAAGAACCAGGTGCCGACCGTACGCCGGGAGTCGATGACGTTGCGGACCAGCTTGCGCTCGGGGCCGCGGTCGCGGGCCAGCAGGTAGCGCTCGTCGCCGGCGCGCATGCCCTCGGCGGCCTCGGCCCGCTCGACCTTCTGCCGCTCGCGCATCTGCTTCATGGCCTCGCGGCGGTTCGCCGGAGCCTCCGCGTTGACCTTGCGCGCCGTGCTCTGCCTTTTCGGCGTGGCCTGGCCGAGCTCTCGCTTGCTCGGCGTGTAGCTCTTCGGCCTGGCCGCGGCGTCGGTCACCTCCTCCGGGGCGGGCTCGGAGGAGGCGACGTCGGCGGGCTTGCGGCGAAAGAGCGAGGACACGCTAGGAGAGTAGCGGGTTGGCTCGGCCGGGCTGGTGTCAGAGGCGCTCGACGTGCGCGCCCAGGGCGGCGAGCTTGTTCTCGAAGTCCTCGTAGCCCCGGTTGATCAGGTCGACGCCGTACACCCGGGAGGTGCCCTCGGCGGCCAGCGCGGCGATCAGGTGGGCGAAACCGGCCCGCAGGTCGGGGATCACCAGGTCGGCCGCGTGCAGCTTGGACGGGCCGGCGATGACCGCCGAGTGCTTGAAGTTGCGGCGGCCGAAGCGGCACGGCGTGCCACCCAGGCAGTCCCGGTAGACCTGGATCGTCGCGCCCATCTGGTTGAGCGCCTCGGTGTAGCCCAGCCGCTGCTCGTACACCGTCTCGTGCATGATCGACAGCCCGCGGGCCTGGGTCAGCGCGACCACCAGCGGCTGCTGCCAGTCGGTCATGAAGCCGGGGTGCACGTCGGTCTCGAGCGCGACCGGCTGCAGGTCGCCGCCCGGGTGCCAGAACTTGATGCCGCCCTCGGCGCCGGTCACGCCGCTCCGGCCGACCCGGTCGTCGGTGATCTGGAACTCACCGCCGATCGAGCGGAACACGTTCAGGAACGTCATCATGTCGGCCTGCCGGGCGCCGAGCACCTCGATCTCGCCCCGGGTGGCCAGCGCCGCGGCGGCCCAGCTGGCGGCCTCGATGCGGTCCGGGATCGGCTTGTGCGCATAGCCGTGCAGCCGCGGCACACCCTGGATCTCGATGACCCGGTCGGTGTGCACCGTGATGATGCCGCCCATCTTCTGCAGCACGCAGATCAGGTCGATGATCTCCGGCTCGATGGCGGCGTTGCGCAGCTCGGTGACGCCCTCGGCGCGCACGGCGGTGAGCAGCACCTGCTCGGTGGCGCCGACGCTGGGGTAGGGCAGCTCGAGCTTGGCGCCCTTGAGGCCGTTCGGCGCGCTCAGGTGCATGCCCTCGGGCGCCTTGTCGACGACCGCGCCGAACTCGCGCAGCGCCTGGATGTGGAAGTCGATCGGCCGCGGGCCGATGTGGCAGCCGCCGAGGTCCGGGATGAACGCCCGGCCCAGCCGGTGCAGCAGCGGGCCGCAGAACAGGATCGGGATCCGGCTCGAGCCCGCGTGCACGTTGATCTCGTCGGTGCTGGCCGACTCGACGTTGGTCGGGTCCATCACGATCTCGCCGTCGTCGGCGCCGTCGCTGACCTTGACGCCGTGCAGCTCCAGCAGGCCGCGGACGACCTCGACGTCGCGGATGCGCGGCACGTCGTAGAGGCGGCTCGGCGTCTCACCCAGCAGGGCGGCGACCATCGCCTTGGAGACGAGATTCTTGGCGCCACGGACCCGGATCTGACCCTGCAGCGGCGCACCGCCGTGCACGACCAGGACATCGTCGGTCAACGTAACCTCCAGCCGGGGGCGATCGAGGCCGCCCGAAGATGATCGAGGGGGTCTTGCAACCGAGGAAGCATAGCGTTGCGTGACCATAAGGGAAGTCGGCAATCGCCCAGACCGCCGTGAAATGCTGATGATTAAGACACCGCATAGCCGTTGACCCTCATCGGGCGGTCATACGGTTACTGTGGGTTACGGCAGGGCGAGCATCTGGTCGAGGGCGACCCGGGCGTGGTGCGCGGTGTCCTCGTCGACCGTGATCTGGTTGGGCACCCGGCCGGCCACCAGCTCCTCCAGGGCCCAGACCAGGTGCGGCAGGTCGATCCGGTTCATCGTCGAGCAGTAGCAGACCGTCCGGTCCAGGAACATGATCTGCTTGTCCGGGTGGGCCAGCGCCATCCGGCGTACGAGATTGAGCTCGGTCCCCACCGCCCACGACGAGCCCGCCGGCGCCGCGTCCAGCGCCTTGATGATGTATTCGGTCGAGCCGACGTGGTCCGCCGCCCGCACCACGTCGTGCCGGCACTCCGGGTGGACCAGCACGTTCACCCCCGGCACCCGCTCGCGCACCTCGCGCACGCTGTCGATGGTGAACCGGCCGTGCACCGAGCAGTGCCCCCGCCACAGGATCATCCGGGCGTCGCGCAGCTGCTGATCCGTCAGGCCGCCGTTCGGCTTGTGCGGGTCGTAAAGCACACAATCTTCAAGATCAAAGCCCATTTCCAGTACGGCGGTGTTGCGCCCGAGATGCTGGTCGGGCAGGAAGAACACCTTCGAACCCTGCTCGAACGACCAGGTCAGCGCCCGTTTCGCGTTGGACGAGGTGCACACCACGCCCTTGTTGCGGCCGACGAAGCCCTTGATGTCCGCCGACGAGTTCATGTACGTGACCGGGACGACGTCACCCGCGATGCCCAGGTCCTCGAAGTGCTCCCAGGCCGTCTGCACCTGGCCGAGCACCGCCATGTCGGCCATCGAGCAGCCCGCAGCCAGATCGGGCAGGATCACCCGCTGCGCCGGGGTGGTCAGAATGTCCGCGCTCTCGGCCATGAAATGCACGCCGCAGAAGACGATGAACTCCGCGTCCGGCCGGGCCGCGGCCTGCTGGGCCAGCTTGAACGAGTCGCCGGTGACGTCGGCGAACTGGATGACCTCGTCGCGCTGGTAATGGTGGCCCAGAACGAAGACGCGGTCGCCGAGCGCGGCCTTGGCGGCGGTGGCCCGGGCGACCAGGTCGGGGTCGCTCGGTGCGGGCAGATCGCCGGGGCAGTCGACGCCACGCTCGGAGGCGGGATCGCTGCCACGGCCGAGAAGCAGCAACGCGGTCGCGGTATTGCCAGGCTCGATCCAGGTCGTCACGTCCGCCATAGTTGCACAGCTCGGCACGGCCGGAACCGTCGCTCAAAAGTGGCCTGCCACACTGATGGGGTGCGCGTACTGATCTGTCCGGACAAGTTCGCCGGCACCCTTTCGGCCCCCGATGTCGCTTCCGCCGTCGCCTCCGGATGGGGTGGGGATGATCTCCTCGTGCAGCGGCCCCTCTCGGACGGCGGCCCCGGCTTCGTCGAGGTGCTCAGCGGCGCGCTGGACGGGCGGCTCCTGCCGGTCGAGACGGTCGATCCACTCGGCCGCCCCGCGCGCGGCGAGGTCCTGCTGGTCGGCAACACGGCCTATCTCGAGAGCGCCCAGGCCTGCGGCCTGCACCTGCTGACCAAGCAGGAGCGAAACCCCAACACCACGACGTCGTACGGCCTGGGCCTGCTGATGACGGCGGCGGTCGAGGCGGGCGCGACCGAGCTGGTGATCGGCCTGGGCGGCTCGGCGGTCAACGACGGGGGAGCGGGCATGCTCGCGGCCCTCGGCGCCGCCCCGATCGACGTGGCCGGCAACGCCCTCCCGTACGGCGGAATGTATTTGACCTCGGCGGTCGCGCTGGAGGGGCAGCCCCGGCTGCGGCAGGCGCGGATCGTCGCCGCCACCGACGTCGACAACCCGCTGACCGGCCTGCACGGCGCCAGCAAGATCTACGGCCCGCAGAAGGGCGCCACCGAGGAGGACGTGTTCCGCCTGGACGCCGCCCTCGAGCAGTTCGCCGGCGTGCTCGAGCGGGCGTTCGGGCTCACCGACCTGGAGGTCGCCCCCGGCGGCGGCGCGGCCGGCGGCATCGGCGCCGCCCTGATCGCCCTCGGCGGCCGGGTCACCTCCGGCATCGGCCTGGTCGGCACGCTGATCGGGCTGGAGAAGGAGCTGGACGCGGCCGACCTGGTGATCACCGGGGAGGGCTCGTTCGACCACCAGTCGCTGCGCGGCAAGGTGGTGGCCGGCATCGCCAACGGCGCCCGCGACCGGGGCCTGCCCTGCGTGGTGGTGTGCGGCCGGAACGAAACCGGCTACCGTGAGGCCGCCAGCGCCGGAGTCACCGAGACGCTGTCCCTGACCGAGCACTTCGGCTCCGAAGCGACAGCTCTCGCCGAGCCCGCCCGTGGGCTGCGCGAACTCGCCGAGCGCCTGTCGGTTCAGTGGAGCAGGTGAGAGGTAAGCCACCCGGATTGGGAATCATTCGAAACAGGGCTAGCGTTGGCTAGTACTGCAGAAGACCGCAGACCGCAGACCCTTGCAGGGAGATACGCAGTGACCACTGAAGCGCACACTCAGTCGACCGAGGCCGCCGCGCCCACCGGCGTCATCCTTACCGACGTCGCCGCTGTGAAGGTCAAGGCCCTGATCGAGCAGGAAGGCCGCGACGACCTGCGCCTGCGGATCGCCGTGCAGCCGGGCGGCTGCTCCGGCCTGCGCTACCAGCTGTTCTTCGACGAGCGCTCGCTCGACGGCGACGTCGTGAACGACTTCGGCGGGGTCGAGGTCGTCGTCGACCGGATGAGCGCCCCGTATCTCGCCGGCGCCACGATCGACTTCGCCGACCGGATCGACGCGCAGGGCTTCACGATCGACAACCCGAATGCGCAGAACTCGTGCGCGTGCGGCGACTCGTTCCACTGACATCGCCCTAACAGCTCGAAACCTCCGCAGGCCGTCCCGTTAACGGGGCGGCCTGCGTCGCGTAACGTGCCGGTAGGCTGCGTTGGTAAGCCCGCCCCCTGTTCTGTTCCCCAACCTCGAGGGCCGACATGAAGATCGCCGTTACCGGCTCGATCGCGACCGACCATCTGATGCATTTCCCCGGCCGGTTCGCCGACCAGCTCATCGCCGACCAGCTGCACAAGGTCTCCCTCTCCTTCCTCGTCGACGACCTGGTGGTCCGGCGCGGCGGGGTGGCCAGCAACATCGCCTTCGGCATGGGCAAGCTCGGCCTCAGCCCGATCCTGGTCGGCGCGGTCGGCGCGGATTTCGCCGACTACCGCTCCTGGCTCGAGCGGCACGGCGTCGACTGCGGCTCGGTGCACGTCAGCGAGGTGGCGCACACCGCCCGGTTCGTCTGCACCACCGACGACGACCTCAACCAGATCGCCTCGTTCTACGCCGGCGCGATGTCCGAGGCCCGCAACATCGAGCTCGCCCCGGTCGACGCCCGGGCCGGCGGCCTCGACCTGGTGCTGATCAGCGCGAACGACCCGGACGCGATGATCCGCCACTCGCAGGAGTGCCGCGCCCGCGGCTTCAAGTTCGCGGCCGACCCGTCGCAGCAGCTCGCCCGGATGGAGGGCAGCGACGTGCTGACCCTGATCAGCGGCGCGGAGTACCTGCTGACCAACGAGTACGAGCGCTCGCTGCTGGAGACCAAGGCCGGCCTCACCGCCGACCAGGTCCTGGAGCAGGTCAAGATCCGGGTGACCACGCTCGGCAAGGACGGCGTGGAGATCACCGGCCGGGGGATCGAGCGGATCCACGTGCCGGTCGCCCGGGACGTCATCCCCGAGGACCCGACCGGCGTCGGCGACGGCTTCCGGGCCGGCTTCTTCTCGGCCATCTCGTGGGGGCTGGGCCTCGAGCGGGCCGCCCAGGTGGGCTCGCTGGTGGCGGCGCTCGTCCTCGAGTCGGTCGGCCCGCAGGAGTACGACATCCGCGGCGACGAGTTCCTGAAGCGGTTCGCGGTCTCGTACGGCGACGCGGCGGCCGCCGAGGTCAAGTCGTACCTTCCGGCATAACTGCCATGGTGCTGGCCGTCTTCGCCGGGTTGCCCGGCGTCGGGAAGAGCACGCTCGCCGAGCGGGTGGCCGCCGAGCTGCCCGCCGCGGTGCTCCCCGTCGACACCGTCGATTTCACGATGCAGCGCTACGAGGTCACCGAGACGCGGCCGGGCTACGCCGCGTACGGGATCGTGGCGGCGCTGGCCGAGGTGCAGCTGCGCATCGGCCACCACGTGATCATCGACGCGGTGAATCCGGTGAAGGCGGCCCGCCAGCTCTGGGTGGAGCTGGCCGAACGGCTCGGCGTGCGGCTGCGCGTCGTCGAGGTGGTCTGCGGTGACGACGCCGAGCACCGGCGCCGGGTCGAGGCCCGGTACGCGTCCCGCGACCACGACGGCATCCCGGACTGGGTGCGGGTGCTGGAGCGGCAGAAGGAGTACGAGCCGTATCTGGGGCCGCGCCTGGTGGTGGACACGTTCCTGGCCAGGGAGCCGGTCGCGCCCGTCGTCGACTACCTCAGCTGACTCGCCTGACTTCAAAGGCGTTCGCCTCGGGGGACCCGAGGTACTCCTGGTCCTTCATCCGGCACCAGGCGGGGATGTCGTTCGCCGCCGCCGGGTCATCCGCCAGCACGCGGACCTTTTCGCCGATTCCGACATTTCGGATTTGTTTGGCTAAGGCGATCACGGGGAGCGGGCACTTCTGACCCAGGCAATCGAGCGTGATCACATGCCCGCTTCTTTCCTGATTTCTTGCACTATTCCCGGCAAAACGGATAGGAAGCGCTCGACCTCTTCCGGCGTCGTGCCGCGGTGCAGCGAGACACGCACGTTGCCGTGGCTGAGCACGCCCATCGCCTCCAGCACGTGACTCGGCCGCAGCGTCGACGCCGTGCAGGACGAGCCGGAGGAGACGGCGAAACCCTCCCGGTCCAGCGCGTGCAGCAGCGCCTCCCCGTCGACATAGAGACAGGAGAAGGTGACCAGGTGCGGCAGCCGGTCGGCCGGGTCGCCGACCACCTCGACATCCGGCACGGTCGCGGCCACCCGCTCCCGGATCCGGTCGACCAGCGCGCTCAGCCGCACCGCCTCGGCCCGGGCCTCGGCCAGCACGGCCCGCAAGCTCGCCGCGGCGGCCACCACGGCCGGCAGGTCGAGGGCGCCGGTCGCGCCGGGGCGATAAAGATCATCCTGCGGGTACGGTGAGATCCATCGCACACCCTTGCGCACCACCAGGACGCCGACTCCGGGCGGCCCGCCCCACTTGTGCGCGCTGGCGCTGAGCATCGACCAGCCCGGCGGCACCGGATGGTGGCCGATCGACTGGGCGGCGTCCACATACAGCGGCACGCCCGCCTCGGCGCAGTAGTCGGCCGCCGCCGCCACCGGCTGCACCGTCCCCACCTCGTGACTCGCGCTGATCAGGCTGGCCAGGGCCACTCCCGGCGCCTTGACCGCCTCGTCCCACGCTCCCAAGTCGAGCCGCCCGAGACGATCCACACCCACCTCAATGGCTGTGCCGTTACCGACGCCCGGTCCTACGGACGGCGTGGAGAACCCGGGCCCCTGCGAGGCCAGTCGGGCCGCGTGACGGTGTGCCGCGTGGAGGACGGCCGAATGCTCGATGGCCGAGTGGACCAGCGTGTCGCCCTGGCGGCGTCGTCCGGCGAGTCCACCGAGCACCGCGGCCTGGGCGGCCTGCGTCCCCGAAGACCAGAGAGACACTTCATCCGGCCGTACGCCCAATGCCTCCGCAAACGCGGCGCGCGCCGCCTCACTCAGCTGTTGGGCCCGCCGGCTCGCGGCATACAGGCGCGACGGATCCGCCCAGCCATCGGCCAACGCCGCTACCAGCGCCTCCGCCGCCACCGGGTGCAGCGGAACCGCGGTCGCCGCGTCCATGTAGGCCGCCGCTCCGGCGGGAACGCCCATGTATTCCACCCCGCGAACGGTATCGTCCGAATGTTGACCGGTTCCGCGAGCGTTGAAGATCCGACCCCCGGAACCGGACGGTAGGGCCTGGTCGAGTAGTGTGCGACCGTCGGTGACGCCTTGCCGCCCGTGTCCGTTTTCGGGCGGGGCGACGCTGCTAAGGGAGGCAGAAGCAGGTGGGCGCAAAGAGTTCAGCCGCACGGCGTCGAGCGGCGGTCCGGATCACCGGGCTGGGTCTCGGCGGCGCGGCGCTGCTGTTCCTGCTCTCGGGCTGTTCGCTGGAGAGCGTCGGGAGCGCGTTCGGCAACTTCGGCTGGCCCAGCTCCGGCATCAGCTTGCAAGCGCACAAGATGTACGACCTGTGGATCGCCGCGGTCATCGCGGCGCTCGTCGTGGGCATCTTCGTCTGGGGCCTGATCTTCTGGTGCATCATCCGGTACCGCAAGCGCGGCGACGAGCTGCCCGTGCAGACCCGGTTCAACATGCCGATGGAGGTCCTCTACACGGTCACGCCGATCCTGGTGGTGGCGGTGCTGTTCTACTTCACCGCGATCGTGCAGACCGACGTGGACAAGCTCTCCAAGAACCCCGACCAGGTCGTCCAGGTCACGGCGTTCAAGTGGCAGTGGGAGTTCGACTACCGCGACGGCATGGGCAAGGACGCGAACACGGTGGTCTCCACCGTCGGCTCGGCCGACGTGATCCCCCTGCTGGTCCTGCCGGTCGGGGAGAAGATCCGGTTCGAGGAGACCTCGAAGGACGTCATCCACTCCTTCTGGGTTCCCGAGCTGCTGTTCAAGCGCGATGTCTTCCCCGGCAGCGTTCGCAACGTCTTCGAGGTGACCCTCGACAAGACCGGCCGCTACGTCGGCCGCTGCGCCGAGCTCTGCGGCACCTACCACGCGTTCATGCAGTTCGAGCTGGTCGCGGTCTCGAAGGACCAGTTCACCACGTACATGAACGCCCGGAAGAGCGGCGCCACCACCCAGCAGGGCATGGAGGCGATCGGCTTCACCGGCAAGGAGGCGTACGCGGTGACCACCGAGCCGCTGAACACGCGCCGCCAGGCGAACAGCTGGAACCAGAGCAACCCCGTGGCTTCGGGAAAGTAGGGGGCGCGACGTGAAGACCGAGTACAAAATCTTCGCCGGGGTGGCCGGCTTCCTGTTCTCCGCCGCCGCCCTGTACGGCTTCTGGACGCACGGCGCGACCGGCCACATGGAGTGGATCGGCGTGGTCGCGCTGATCCTGTCCGGCCTGCTCTGCTCGATGTGCGCCACGTTCTTCTGGTTCGTCTCGCGGCGCATCGAGCCCCGCCCGGAAGACCGCGAGGACGGCGAGATCGCCGAGGGCGCCGGCGAGATCGGCTTCTTCAGCCCCGGCAGCTACTGGCCGTTCGGCATCGCCCTGGCAGCATCGGTGGCCGGCCTGGGCCTGGTGTTCTGGATGTGGTGGCTGATCGCCGTCGGCCTCGGCGCCGCGGGCGATCGCCCCTTTGGGGCTGATGAGGAGAGGCCGGTTTTCGGCACCGCGGGGTTTGCGGTACCGAAAACCGGCCTCTCCTCATCAGCGGGGCGATCGCGGGCCGTTCTCGGATACGGGGCACCCCGGGAGGCCTGGGAGCGCGGGCCGTTCCCAGATAGGGCACCCCGGGGGGCCTGGGGGCGCGGGCCGTTCTCGGATGAGGGGCACCCGGCAGATACGTGGTCATGGTGCGTCGCGGTAGGCCAGGCATCGGGGTGGGCCCGGCCCGGCAAGGATGAAGCTTTGGTGCGCGCACCGAACACGGACGCATCAAGGTCTGCGGCGCGGAACCCGACCGTGGGGAGTTTCTGCTCCTGCCCCGATGTGCTGCACGCAGCCAGCGCCCGCCAGCACAGCCCGAGCCGCCGCACACCTCGACCTGTAGGTGGGTGATCTCCTTGCGACGGCAGCCGAACGCCATCTGATGCTGGGGTGGGGCGCAAGCGGTGTTTGCTGCGCCCCACCCCAGCATCAGATTCCCTACGGATGTTGTCGCAAGGAGATCACCCACCGCCCCACCGCAACCAACACGCAAACGGCTGATCTTCGCAGCGATGGCCGGGTCTGGGCAGAGCCCAGGGTCTACCCCGAACAGTGTCGGAGTTGTGTGCTAAGGCGGGTCTCAGGCGGCGCGGCGCTGCTGGGGAGCGACGGCACGGCGGGGACCCTGAGGTTTCCACCACAGATGGACGACGATGGGGGCGACCACCTCCGCGGCCCCGCACCGGGTGCAGACCAATTCGGGGCAGTCGTCGTGGCCCTCGAAGCAGGGCGGCACCTCGAACATCATGTCGCCGTCGCAGATGACGCAGCGCAGTTCGCGTTCGGACACGGGTGGCTCCTATGGTTGGGATTTACCCGAATGTCCTTCAGACGCTGCCACGGAACTCCGGCATCGCTGAGCATTACCGGCGGCGTGTCGCTATTTCTCCTCGGCCGCCTTCGCCGCCTGCGCCGACTCCACCCAGCGGGTCAGCTGGGTCGTCACCGCGCCGGAGTCGATCGTGGCCTGGGCCCGGGCTATTCCGGCCCGCAGCGTCTCCCTGAAGTCGCCGGGGAAGCCGTCGTGCGCCGCGAGGGCGGCCGCCGCGTTGAGCACCACGGCGTCGCGTACCGGGCCGGTCTCGCCGGCGAACACCCGATGGGCCACCTGGGCGTTGAACGTCACGTCGTCGCCCCGGAGATCGGCCGGCTGGCTGCGGGGCAGGCCCAGCTCCACCGAGTCGATCACGAGCTCCTCGACGGCGCCGGAGCGGGCCATCCAGATCCGGGTCGGCGCGGCGGTGGTGAACTCGTCCAGGCCGTCCTCGCCGCGTACCACCAGGGCGCTGTCGCCGCGGCGGGCGAAGACGGCGGCGATCACCGGCGCCATCCGCACGTCGAAGCAGCCGACCATGGCCGACGTCGGCCGGGCCGGGTTGGTCAGCGGGCCCAGCATGTTGAAGAAGGTGGGCACGCCCAGCTCGCGCCGGGTGACCGCGGCGTGCCGCATGCCGGGGTGGTAGCGGGCCGCGAAGCAGAAGCCGATGCCGGCCTCGGCGACCGTCCGGCAGACCCCGTCGGGGCCCAGGTCGAGCGGGATGCCGAAGTGCTCGAGCAGGTCGGCCGTGCCGGTGGAGGAGGAGGCCGAGCGGTTGCCGTGCTTGACCACGGTGACCCCGGAGGCGGCCGTGACGATCGCGGCCATCGTGGAGATGTTCACCGTGTTGGCCCGGTCGCCGCCGGTGCCGACCACGTCCACCGCGTCGGTGCGGGTCTTTTCCGGCAGCTCGACCAGGGTGGCGTTGGCCAGCATCGCCTCGACCAGGCCGGCCAGCTCGCCGGGGGTCTCGCCCTTGGCCCGCAACGCCATCGCGAACCCGGCGATCTGCACCGGCGTGGCGTTGCCCGCGACGATCTCGCCCATCGCCCAGGCGGTGTCGGCGGACTCCAGCTCCTCGCCGCGCAGCAGGGCGCTCGTCAGGTTCGGCCAGGTGCGTGCGCCCATGGCGGGGCCTCCGTGGGGGGTTTGACGACTGAAGTCGATCAGCCGAGGTGACCGAGGGTGCCGAGCGGGACGGCGCCCGCGCGGTGGGCGCGGAGCATGCCGGCGACGGTCTGGCCGGTGGTGACCGGGTCGAGCGGGTAGGTCAGGGTCTCGTCGACCTGCGCGTACGCCGCGAGCCAGCGGTCGGCGGCCCGGGCCAGCACCACGCAGACGGGCGGGGGCGTCGCATACTCGTCCTTCGTCTGGCGGGCGATGCCCAGGCCGCCGGCGGGGGCCGCCTCGCCGTCCAGGACCATGAGGTCGATCACGTACTTGTCGAGGAGGATGCGGCACTCCTCCCAGGTGGACGCGTCCACGAACTCGACCGCGAGGTCGGCCGCGGGGCGGGTGCCGATGGCCAGCCGGATCCGGTCCCGTACCGCGAGGTCGTCGCTGTAGAGCAGGACAGTGTAGGTGTCCGGCTGCGGAGTCGCCTGTGCGTCGCTCATGAGTGTGGCCCCGGTTCACAAGTCGGTCGTAGGTGCTGGCTGATCGTACCGAACGTGATTACCCGGCGTCCGGCGGGTTTGTGATCTTGGTCGCCGCCGCCGCGGCGGCCTCCCGAGCTGCCTCTTCGGCCTCGGCGCGGTCCAGTGCGCGGTCCACCCGGCGGGCCTCCCGCTCGGACTGCTTGATCCACTGCATGACCAGGACGCCGAGCATGATGACGCTCACGATCTCGCCGCCGGCCCACAGGATGCCGCCCGCCGTGACCTGGTCGCTCCACGGGTTCACCCAGCTCAGGTGCAGGTCGGGGTAGTAGTCGCCGGCCAGCAGTGTCTTGCTCTGCATGATCGTCAGGCCGAGGACCGTGTGGAACGGCACCGAGAGCACCATCAGCAGCGCGCGACCCGGGTACGGCCAGCGGTTGGGCAGCGGGTCCAGGCCGAGCAGCGGCCAGAAGAACAGGCAGCCGGTGACGATGAAGTGCACGTGGATGAACTCGTGCAGCCAGGCGTGCTCGAGGGTCGCCCGGTACAGCGGGGTGAAGTAGAGGACGAACGGGTTCGCGATGAAGAGCCCGAACGCGACCAGCGGGAACGTCACCACGCCGACCACCCGGCTGTGCAGCACGGCGAGCAGGGTCTTGCGGCTCTTGCCGTGCAGGGTGCGCAGGGCGAGCGTGACCGGGGCGCCCAGCGCCAGGAAGATCGGGCCCACCATGGAGAGCACCATGTGCTGGACCATGTGCACCGAGAGCAGAGTGTCGTCGTACGCCTCGACCCCGGTCACCGTGACCGCCGCGATGCTGCCCAGTCCACCGGCGACGAACGCGATCGTCCGGCCCAGCGGCCAGTGGTCGCCGCGCGCTCTCAGCCGGTAGACGCCGTATCCGTACAACGCCGCGGAGACCAGCAGGATCAGCGCGACCAGGCTGGCCAGATGGATCTCGGTGAAGATGCCGGCGGCGCTGAACGGCGGGAGCTCAGTATCCCCGCCCGCCGCCAGCAACGTGGCCGTTTCGACTGACTGCACCACCTGAGGCTAGGCCTATCCGGTGGTGGCCGGTTCCTCCGGGCTGCGACTCGTGCCGGATTCCACCCCCCGCGGCACGTTGGACTGATCGCGGGGCAATAATGAGCCCGTGACAGCGGCCCCAGCCATCGACAAGAGCCGGATCCACTCGCTGACGCGACCGAACATGGTGAGCGTCGGGACGATCGTCTGGCTCTCCAGCGAACTCATGTTCTTCGCGGCGTTGTTCGCCATGTATTTCTCGATCCGCGCGGCGGACTACAGCATGTGGCAGTTGCACACGCCGAAGCTGGACCTGCCGTACGCGACGACCAACACGATCATCCTCGTGCTGTCGTCCGTGACGTGCCAGCTCGGCGTCTTCGCGGCGGAGAAGGGCGACGTCTTCGCGCTGCGGCGCTGGTTCACCATCACGTTCGTGATGGGCCTGATCTTCGTGCTCGGCCAGGCCAACGAGTACCGCAGCCTCATCCACGAGGGTGTGACGCTCAACGGCGACGGGTACGGCTCGATGTTCTACCTGACGACCGGCTTCCACGGCCTGCACGTCACGGGCGGCCTCATCGCGTTCATCGTCTACATGATCCGTACGACCATGGGCAAATTCACCCCGGCCCAGGCGACGTCGGCGATCGTCGTGTCGTACTACTGGCACTTCGTGGATGTCGTGTGGATCGCGCTGTTCTCCATGATCTATTGGTTGCGCTGACCCGCACCCGCCCATGAGTTTCAGGTCGAAAACCAGAGGGACACAGCTGATGACTTCAGGATCCCGCCCGGGGCGGTGGCGCTTCCGGGGCGTGTTCACCCGGCGTCGCGGCGCGCCGAGCCGGACGCGTCGGCGCCTCGGCGCGGCGGTGCGCATGATCGCCGCGCTCGCGCTCGCCGGCGGCGTATACACCGCGTTCGCCCCCGGCGCCTTCGCCCAGGACAACACGACGCAGCTCTCGGCGACCGCGCAAGAGGGCAAGCAGCTGTACGAGAACAGCTGCATCGTCTGTCACGGGCGGGACGCGCAGGGTGTCACGGGTCGTGGTCCGAGCCTGATCGGCGTCGGGTCCGCCTCGGTGGAGTTCCAGGTGGGTACCGGCCGCATGCCGCTGACCCGGCAGGAGGCCCAGGCCGAGGAGAAGAAGCCGCAGTTCGACAAGGATCAGACCAAGCAGCTGGCCCAGTACATCCAGGAGCTCGGCGGCGGCCCGCAGCTGCCGGCCGACGGCGTCTACACCGAGGACCTGAAGCAGAACCCGGACGCGCTGGCCCGCGGCGGCGAGCTGTTCCGTGTCAACTGCACCTCCTGCCACGGCTTCGGCGGCGCCGGCGGCGCGCTCTCCTCGGGCAAGTACGCACCGAGCCTGCACGACGTCTCGCCCGAGCATATCTACGCGGCGATGCTGACCGGCCCGCAGAACATGCCGGTGTTCGGTGACAACGAGCTCACCCCCGAGCAGAAGCGCCAGATCATCACCTACATCACGGTGCAGCTCCAGCAGGACAAGGACCCGGGCGGCATCTTCAACCTCGGCCGGTACGGCCCGGTCACCGAGGGTCTAGTGATCTTCGGGGTGGGCATTGTGATCCTGGTCTTCACGGCGCTGTGGATTGCGGGGAAGTCATGACCACGCTGCACGACGAGACGGAAGCGGTCGACGTCAGCGACCCGCGGCTCAGCCGTTTCGAGATCGTCAAGGAGGGCGCCCGGCGCGACGACATCGAGATCGTCACGTACGAGTCGCAGTTCCACGGCACGGACTCCAAGGCGGAGAAGCGCGTCGTCCGCAACATCGCGCTGCTGTTCTTCATCGCGGGGATCGCCGGCATCGCGTTCGTGGTCTTCTACATCGCGTGGCCGTGGCAGTTCGAGCTCGGCAACACGCTGAGCGACTACTACACGCCGATCCTCGGCCTCAGCCTGGGCATCGCGCTGTTCTGCCTCGGCTTCGGCATCCTGGCCTGGGCGAAGAAGCTGCTGCCGCACGAGGTGTCGATCCAGAAGCGGCACGACGGCGGCTCGCCCACCGACGAGCAGAAGATCACCGGCCAGACGATGCTGTTCGTGGCCGAGGAGCTCGGCCAGGGCGTGCAGCGCCGGCCGCTGCTCAAGGGCGCGATCGGGCTCGGCCTGGCGCCGCTCGGCGTGGCCGCCGCGGCGCCGCTGATCGGCGGCCTGATCCAGAACCCGCATCGGGACAACCCGCCGATGATGTTCTCGACCGGGTTCAACTCGGCGTTCAACAACGGCAAGCAGGTCCGGCTGACCCGGTCGGACGGCACGCCGCTGCGGCCCGAGGACGTCAGCACCGGCGGTCAGCTGACCGTCTTCCCCGGCATCCCCGGCGGCGCGACCAACGAGTGGGCCGACTCGCCCACCCTGCTGATCCACCTGCGGCCGGAGGACGCCGACGTGGCCCGGAAGAACGCCGACGCCGACCCGCGCAACAAGGGCTCGATGTGGGGCGACTACATCGCGTACTCGAAGATCTGCACGCACGCGGGCTGCCCGGCGAGCCTCTACGAGCAGCAGACCAACCGTCTGCTCTGCCCGTGCCACCAGTCCCAGTTCAACATCACGGACAATGCGCAGCCGATTTTCGGTCCGGCCACTCGCCGACTGCCGATGCTGCCGCTTACCGTGGACGACGAAGGTTTCTTCGTGGCGGCCCGTGACTACAAGGACACCGTCGGACCCGATTTCTGGGAGCGGCCATGAAACGCCGGAAAGTAGATCTCGCACAGGCGCCGGTCACCCTCGCCAAGGGGGTGGACGAGCGTTACCAGGTGGCGACCCCGCTGCGGGCGCTGCTCAACAAGGTCTTCCCCGACCACTGGTCGTTCCTGCTCGGTGAGATCGCGCTCTTCTCGTTCATCATCCTGCTGCTGACCGGCACCTTCCTGACCCTCTTCTTCGACCCGTCGATGCAGGAGGTCACGTACCACGGGCCCTACGCGGCGCTGCGCGGCGTCGACATGTCGGCGGCGTACGAGTCGTCCCTGCGCCTCTCCTTCGAGGTGCGCGGCGGCCTGTTCCTGCGGCAGATGCACCACTGGGCGGCGCTGCTGTTCGTGGCGGCGATCGTCGTGCACATGGCCCGCATCTTCTTCACCGGCGCGTTCCGCAAGCCGCGCGAGGCGAACTGGGCGATCGGCGTCCTGCTGTTCCTGCTCGGCTTCCTGGCCGGCTTCACCGGGTACTCGCTGCCGGACGACGGCCTCTCCGGCACCGGCCTGCGCATCGCGTCGGCGATCATGCTGTCCATCCCGGTCGCGGGCACCTGGATCTCGGCGTCGATCTTCGGCGGCGAGTTCCCCGGCCACCTGATCATCGGCCGGTTCTACATCGCGCACGTGCTGCTCATCCCGGCCGCGCTGCTCGCGCTGATCGCCGTGCACCTGGGCCTGGTCTTCAAGCAGAAGCACACCCAGTGGCCCGGCCCGATGCGGACCAACACCAACGTGGTCGGCGAGCGCATGTTCCCGCGGTACGCGCTCAAGCAGGGCGGCTTCTTCATGGCCGTCTTCGGCACGGTCGCGCTGATGGCGGGCATGTTCCAGATCAACCCGATCTGGCTGTTCGGCCCGTACCGGGCGTCCGAGGTCTCCTCGGCCAGCCAGCCCGACTGGTACGTCATGTTCATGGACGGCCTGGTCCGTCTGATGCCGAACTGGCAGATCTACATCCCGATCGGGAACGGCTACAGCATCCCGCCGCTGTTCTGGCCCGCGGTGGTCGGCCTCGGCGCGCTCACCACGGTCCCGATGTTCTACCCGTGGATCGAGGCGCGCCGTACCAAGGACAAGGCGATCCACAACCTGCTGCAGCGTCCGCGGGACAACCCCGAGCGCACCGGCATCGGCGCGATGGCCTTCACGTTCTTCCTGGTGGCGACGCTCTCTGGCGGTAACGACGTGATCGCCGACAAGTTCCACATCAGCCTGAACGCGATGACCTGGGCCGGCCGGATCGGGTTGCTGATCGGCCCGCCGCTGGCGTACTTCCTGGCGGTCCGGGTCTGCCTGGGCCTCCAGCAGCACGACCGCGAGGTACTGGCGCACGGCGTGGAGACCGGCATCATCCGCCGCCTCCCGAACGGCCAGTTCATCGAGGTGCACCAGCCGCTCGGCCCGGTCGACGACCACGGCCACCCGATCCCGCTGGAGTACGGCGGCTGGGTGGTCCCGAAGAAGATGAACCGCGTGGGCGCCCTGGCCCCCGCGATCAAGGGCTTCTTCTTCCCGGTCGAGAAGCCGGCCGAGGCCCCGGTCTCCCCGGCCCTGCCCCCGGTCACCGCCGGCGAGCAGCGCGAGGAGATCACCTCCGGCCGCTGACCGGTCAGTCAGACGAAAAGGGCCCGCTTCGGCGGGCCCTTTTTGCTGTGCTTGGTTGTTACGTCTTGGGCCGGGAACAGCCCGGCGGCCGCGGTCGGAGCGTAGGCAACGACGGCGCCGGGCGCTCCGGCGGGGACTTGTCCTGATCCCGTACGGTATGGGCTTTTTAGTCGGCGGCGGGAAGGCCGATCGCGAAGGCGTCCTCGAGGTCGTGCTTGGAGTAGGCGCGGAAGGCGATGTGCGACTCGGTGTTGAGGACGCCGGGGGTCTTGGAGATCTTGCCGGCGATGACCTCGGCGATGTCGTCGAAGTGGTTGACGCGGACGATGGCGATCAGGTCGACGTTGCCGGCCACCGAGTAGACCTCGCTGACGCCGTCGAGAGCCGCCAGTGCCTCGGCCACCTCGGGGATCGAGTCGGTGGCGCAGTCGATGTGCACGATCGCGGTGTTCACCTGGCGGCTCCTCGGCGATGAGAGCGGAACGGTCGCGACCATGCTATCGGCGCGCGGCCGGTTCGGTCGGGGGGACGTGGACGGTCAGGCCGCCGGGGGCGCGGACGGCGTCGGTGAGGTGCTCGCCCGCCGGGATTTCGGCGCCCGGCCAGAGGACGACGCGGGTGGCACTGCCGTGGACGCGGGCGTGCGGGCCGACCACCGAGTCGCTGACGGATCCGGTGATCTCGGCGGTGGGGTCGATCAGGGTGTGGCCGTCCGCGGCGTGCAGGTTGGCTCTCAGGTAGTCGGCCGGCGTGCCGGTGTCGATGTAGACGCCTTCGTACGGGATGAGATCGAGCTCGCCGGCCGCCTCGGCCGGGCGCCACGCGGTGCGGACCAGGTCGCCGTGGCCCTCGGGCAGGTCGCGGACGTAGCGCCAGGGCAGCAGCGAGAAGCCGGCGAAGCGGCGGCCGCTGAAACCGCCGGTGACGCCGGGTGGGACCGGCTTGGTGAGCAGCCGGACCGTCTCGCCGGACCAGCCCTCCAGCATGGCCGCGACGTCCTTGCCGGGGGACCGGTGCGGGTCGGCGAGGTAGCCGTCGGCGTTGCCGATGAGGACGGCGCGACCGTCGATCCAGGACTTCAGGCGGGCCACGCCGCCCGAGGTGCCCAGCGGCGCCGGCTCGATCGAGAGGTGGGCCCGGTCGCCGACGTGGTCACGGATCCGGTCGGCCAGGTAGGCGGCGTTCACGGCGGTGGGCAGGCCCAGCGCGGCCACCCGGGCCAGCGCCCGGTCGAGGAGCGCGACGTTGCCGACCGGGCAGAGCGCCTTGGGCAGGCTCCCGGTCAGCGGGCGCAGGCGTTGCCCCTCGCCGGCGGCCAGGATCACCGCGCAGACCTCCGGCACGGGGGTCATCCCGCGGAGGCCATCGGGCCGATGCCGTAGCGGCCCAGGACCAGGGCGGTGTTGGCGCTCAGCCGGGGCAGGTCGTCGACCGGGAACCAGGCCGCCTCCAGCACCTCGGCGCCGTCCACGATCAGCGGCGTGGTCGAGGCCGGGACCGAGGCGAAGAAGATCGTGTCGACCACGCCGACCACGTGGATGATCGCGTTCGGCGAGGCGGCGGTCATGTCGGCGGGGTCGACCCGGACGCCGGTCTCCTCGAGGAGCTCGCGGGCCGCGCCGACCACCGGCTGCTCCCGCTTCTTCAGCAGGCCGGCCGGCAGGCCCCAGCCGTGCCGGCTCGGCTGCCGGAGCAGCAGCACGCGGTCGGGGCCGTCGCCGGCGGCCGCCTCCGAGTCGCGCAGGATGGTGACCGCGCCGACCACGTAGCGCGGCGAGACCAGCCTGGCCAACCCGCGGCGTACGGGAAGCGGCATCCGATAGAACGTGATGTACGCCAGGCCGCGCACTCGCCGAGGGAATTTCACGTGAGCAAGGCTAACGGCGGTCGCTGTAAGTTTCAGTCCGGGTGGTCGACGAGGGCGATGAGCTGCTCGACGACCGTGTCCGGTTCGAGCGTGCGCTCACAGACGGCGACCAGCATCGTCTCCAGGTCGGGGTAGCCCAGTTCCTCGGCGAGCCGGCGCAGCGGCACCTCGCTGGCCAGCCCCCGGTCGTGTTTGCGCAGGGTCAGCCCGATCGTCGCCCGGCCCAGCCGTACCTTGTCGGCGATGCTCATGCCGGGCTCGTTCTTGTCGTCGAAGTACTTGTTGATCTGGAGCTGGGCGGTGCTGGATTTCACGAAGCCCAGCCACTCCTTGCGGGGGCCGCGCGGCGCGTTCGCCTCGGTCTCGACGTGGCCGTCGTTCTCGGCGAAGATCTCGACCACGTCGCCGTCGCGCAGCGGGGAGCTCAGCGGGGCGAGGCGGCCGTTGATCGTGGCGGCCAGGCACTGGTCGCCGGTCTCGGGCCCCAGCTCGTACGCCAGGTCGACCGGGGTGGAGCCGCTGGGCAGCTCGAACGCCTGGCCGTGGGCGAAGACGGTGATCTGGGCCTCGGCGAGATCGCAGCGGAGCGAGGCGAGGAACTGGGCGGCGTCGGTGGTGTCCTGCTGCCAGTCGAGCACCCGCTTGAGCCAGGAGAGCTGGTCGGCGCCGGACGGGTCGTGGGTCTCGGCGACCTTCGGGTAGCGATAGCTGGTGGCGACGCCGTACTCGGAGTACCGGTGCATCGTCTCGGTGCGGATCAGCACCTCGACCAGGCGGCCCTCGGGGCCGGTGACGGTCGTGTGGAGCGAGCGGTAGAGGTTGTTCTTCGGCGAGGCGATGAAGTCTTTGAAGCGGCCGGCCACCGGGCGCCACTGGCCGTGGATCGCGCCGAGCGCCGCGTAACAGTCGGTGGGCGGCCCGTCGACGATGACCGCTATCCGGGGGAGGTCGAAGGGGACCGGATGATTGCCGGCGACCGTGTCCTTCCAGATCGAGTAGTAGTGCCGGGGCCGGACCCGTACCTCGGCCGACACTCGCTGGCGGCGCAGCGCGGTGCGCGCCTTCGCGGAGACGTCGTTGAGGTATTCGTCCCAGCCGGGGCGGTTGCGGACGTGGTCGTCGATGCGCGCGTACGAATCCGGCTCCAGGTGGTAGAGCACCACGTCGTCGAGGTCGCGCTTGAGGGCCTGGATGCCGAGCCGGTCGCAGAGCGGGACCAGCACATCGAGGGTCGCAGTGGCGATCCGGGCGCGGCTCGCGGGGGAGCGGGCGTCGAGCGTACGCATGTTGTGCAGCCGGTCGGCGAGCTTGATCACCAGCACCCGGACGTCCTTGCCGGCCGCGACGATCATCTTGCGGATCGTCTCGCCCTCGGCCGCCTTGCCGTAGAACGCTTTGTCGAACTTGGTCACGCCGTCGACCAGGTGGGTCACCTCGGGGCCGAAGTCGCTGTGCAGCGCCTCCAGCGTGTAGCTCGTGTCCTCCACCGTGTCGTGCAGCAGGGCGGCGACCAGGGTGGTGGTATCCATCCCCAGTTCGGCGCAGATCTGGGCGACCGCCAGCGGATGCGTGATGTACGGATCGCCGGACTTGCGCATCTGGCCGCGGTGCATGTTCTCCGCGATCGCGTAGCCGCGGCGCAGGATGCCGGAGTCGGCGGAGGGGTGGATGCCGCGGTGCGTCTTGGTGAGCCGTACGACCGGGTCGTCGTCGTTGCCCGGGAAGCTCAGGAACGAGCGGAGGCGCTGGGTGAGGGAACCACTGGCGGGCGCTTGCGTGGGGAGGGCACGTCCAAGGGCGGCGCCGTGGCCGGCGTCGACGTCCACTGGACACCCCCTCACCGCTCGGCCGCCCGGGAACCCGTGGGCACCCGCGCGATCCGCCTGGCAAATCGCCGTGAAGTCACCCGAACCACTCCGGGTGAATCCACTTGCCTTACAGCCTAAGCGAGCGAGCGTCATCCGAACGGTCAGTTACGGATGAGCGAACGGCCGAGTCTTTGCCCGATGCCGCGGCTTCTGCCCGGTTGAGCAGGGCGGTGAAGCGCGCCGCGCCACGAACCGGTGACACCCAGTCGCCGGAGGTTTCCACCAACCGGGTGTCGGCCCGTTCGAGCCAGGCGAGGATGCGCTCGGTCTCCTCGGCGCTCGCGGCCGGCACCGGGCCCGGTCCGGGTAGGACCGTCTCGGCGGTCAACCGGACCGCGTCGAGGGTCGGGCGGGGATGCTCGCGCGGCGGCGAGGTGGCCGCGGCGGCGAGCCGGCCGTGCCGGACCACGATGATCTCCCACCCGCCGACGGTGTCCCGGCGGGCGGCGACCACCTCGGCGAGCCGGGTCAGGGCGGACAACCGCTGCATGCGGACGGTCGCCCGGAGCAGGGCGATCAGCCGGGAGCGCAGGACCGCCGCCTCCTCGTAGCGCTGGTGCTCGGAGAGGGCGTCGATGCGGCCCATCAGCGCGGCCACGACGATCCCCGGGTCGCCGTGGATGGCGGTGCGAAAGGGCAGGGCGGCGGTCGCCGCGTACACCTCCGGGGTGATCTTGTGTTCGCACGGCGCGGGGCATTTGCCGAGCTCGGCCAGCGCGCAGGCCGGGGTGGGCGTGCGGATCGAGAGCGTGTGGCCACACTGGCGCAGCGGCAGCGCGTCGTAGACCCCGGCGGCGGCCAGCTCGGCGGTGCGCCGCGAGGAGAACGGCCCCAGATACGCCGAGCTGTCGTCGGCGAGGCGGCGCACGATCGACAGGCGCGGATACGCCTCCTCGGTGAGCTTGAGCCAGACCACTCGCTCGGGGTATTTGGACCTGCGGTTGTACGGCGGGGAGTGCGCCGCGATCAGCCGCAGCTCGCGGACCTCCGCCTCCAGCGAGTGGGCGCACTCGACCGCCTCCACCCGGGTGGCGGCGCCGAGCATCTCGGAGATGCGCGCCCTCTTCTCGCTGGCGGTGAAGTAGCTGCGGACGCGGGTGGCGATGTCCTTCGAGGTGCCGACGTAGAGCGGCCGGTCGTCGGCGGCCCGGAACACGTAGACGCCCGGCACGTGCGGCAGCCCCTCGGCCAGGTGCCGCTGGCGGCGCTGGGTGGGGGTGACCGCCTTGGCGAACTCGAGCGCGTCGCCCAGCGTGTGCACCCGGAAGCTGCCCAGCCGCTCGATCAGGCCGTGCAGCACGTCGACGGTGGCCCGGGCGTCGTCGAGCGCGCGGTGGGTGGGCTGGACCGCGGCGTGGAAGAAATGCGCGAGGGTGGCGAGCTTGCGGTTGGGCACCTCGTCTCGGGTCAGCGCCCGCCGGGCCAGCGCGGCGGTGTCGAGCACCCGCGGGTTGGGCCAGGGGTAGCCGTGCCGGGCACAGGCGGCTTTCAGGAAACCCACGTCGTACGGCGCGTTGTGCGCCACCAGCACCGCCCCGCGCAGGAACTCGAGCAGGCTGGGCAGCACCGTCTCGATCGACGGCGCCGGGGCCAGCATGGCGTCGGTGATGCCGGTCAGGACGGTGATGAACGCCGGGATGCGCTCGCCCGGGTTGACCAGGGTCGCGAAGACGCCGAGTTCCTCGCCGCCGCGCACCTTGACCGCGCCGATCTCGGTGACGCCGGCCCCGTCGGCCGCGCCGCCGGTCGTCTCGAGGTCGAGCACCACGAACGTGGTCTCGGCCAGGGAGTGCGCCGCCGGGTCGGCGAGAAGCGTGTCCAGAGTGCCCTGGACATATGCGGGTTGTGCCACGGCGGGGAGATTAGAGAGGGGGTACGACAAGATTGGGCTTTGAAAGATCACTTGCTTCGACAAGCTTTTTTGCCGTCCACGGTGTGAGAATGGGTAGATGTCCGAGCCTCTGCGTCACGACGACCGCCCCCAGGAGGAGGCGGCCGTCCAAGACGTGGAGTTTGTCCCGGAACCGATCCTCCCCGAGCCGGTCCGCCAGCGGGTGACCGCTCTTGCCGCCGCCGCCCTGCCGGGCCTGCCCGGCGACGAGATCCCGGTGGCGCTCCGGCGGGTCGCCCGGTTTGCCCCGAATCGCCGGGCACGGCTGGGCGGCCGGGAGATCGCCGCGCAGCTCACCTCCGACCCGCTCTTCCGGCAGCGGATCAGCGGCCGGATCGTTACCGAGGCGGGTGACCTGGGCGCCGCCGTGGTCGCCGGGATGGCGCCGGCCGCCGCCGACCCGGTCGAGGTCGCCGCGCTGGCCTATCTGGCCCGGCCGGAAGGCTGGCGCGAGCTGGTCGAGGGGGCCGGCGAGGCGGTCCGGGCCGAGGCCGACAGCGCCGCCGTGGCCCGCCAGGTGCACGAGGCCGAGCAGCGGGCGCTGCGGGCCGAGCACGACCGGACGGTCGCCAAGGTCGAGGCCGACAAGCTGCGCGACGAGCTCGCCCGGGTCCGCGAGGAGCTGGGCACGCTGCGCGAGGAGTCGCGGACCACCGCCAAGGCCCTGCGCGAGGCGCAGGCCGCGCAGAAACGCGCGAGCGACCTGCTGGCCACCGAGAAGGGGCGCGCGTCGCGCATCGCGGCGGATCATGACGCGGAGGTACGCCGGCTGAAGGCCCGCCTGGCCGAGGCCGAGACGATGGCCGCCACCGGCAAGCAGAGCGTCAAGGACGCCCGGGCCGCCGACGACGCCCGCCTCTGGCTGCTCATCGAGACGATCGGGCAGGCCGCCTCCGGCCTGCGCCGCGAGCTGGCGCTGGGCCCGTCCGAGAAGCTGCCGGCCGATTTCGTGGCGGACGCGGCGGCCGACCGGCCCGGCTCGCCCGAGCGCTCCCGGGCCCGCGCCCAGGACACCGACGACCCCGGCCGGCTCGACCAGTTGCTCGCCCTGCCCCGGGCGCACCTGATCGTGGACGGGTACAACGTGACCAAGCGCGGCTTCGCCGAGATGTCGCTGGAGCAGCAGCGCAAGCGGCTGATCACCGGGCTGGGCGGGATAGCGGCGCAGACCGGCGACGAGATCACGGTGGTCTTCGACGGGGCCGAGCGGGTGCACGGGCTGCCGCCGGCGCCCCGCGGCGTGCGCGTGTTGTTCTCCCGGAAGGGGGACACCGCCGACGAGCTGATCCGCCAGCTGGTACGGGCCGAGCCGGCCGGGCGCCCGCTCGTGGTGGTCTCGTCGGACCGGGAGGTCGCCGACGGCGTGCGGCGCCACGGCGCGTACCCGATGGGCGCGGATTCTCTGATCAGACGCCTGTCAAGGAGCTGAGCCGGCTGGCTCCGCTTCGCTCCGCGGGCGATCGCCCCTTTGGGGCCGGTGAGCGGGCGGGGCGATCGCGGTAGTCCTGAATTTTGGCAGTCCCCGGAGGCGGCGCCAGTTTTTGTGGTTCTACTGACGCATGTGTGGGTGGTTTAAGCCGTTCTGTGCACTACATGCCGTTGTCCCGCCTAGGTTCTGGCTTGTCGAAGGTCAGAA
>NZ_JOJL01000059.1 GCF_000721705.1 Actinoplanes subtropicus | reverse complement strand
GCAGGCCGATCGCGAAGCCCTGCCAGACCACCTCCACGCCGGCCAGCTGCAGGCCGTTGCGGAAGACACCGACGATCAGCGCACCGATCAGGGTGCCGAGCACGCCGCCCCGGCCGCCGAACAGGCTGGCGCCGCCGAGCACCACCGCGGTGATCGAGTCCAGGTTGTAGTCGGTGCCCACATTGGGGCTGGCCGACGCCAACCGGCCGATGAGGATCCACGCGCCCACGGCGTAGAGCAGCCCCGCCACCGTGTAGACGGACAGCAGCACGCGGTTCGTCCGGATGCCGGCCAGCCGGGCGGCCTCCACGTCGTCGCCGGTCGCGTACACATGCTTGCCCCACGCGGTCATCCGCAGGGCATAGAAGAAGTACGCGAACAGCAACAGCATGATGATCGACCCGTACGTGAGCCGGAACCCGCCGATCGGGATGGTCGTCCCGGTCCAGGTCATCAGGCTCGGCATGTCCGACCCGCGGACGGTCTCGCTGTTGCTGACCACCGAGTTGAGCGAGAAGAAGATGGTCAGCGTGCCGAGCGTGACGATGAACGGCGGCAGCTTGATCCGGGTGACCAGCGTGCCGTTGATCGCGCCCATCGCCGTGCCGCAGGCCAGCCCCAGGATCAGCGCCAGGTACCCAGGCATCCCCATCTTGGTGCAGAAGTTCGCCATCAGGATCGAGGAGAAGACTGCGACCGCGCCGGCCGACAGGTCGATGCCGGCGGTCAGGATCACCAGGGTCTGGCCGAGGGCCAGCACCGCGATGACCGTCACCTGGGCGAGCACGAGCGAGAGGTTGGGCGCCGCGATGAACCGCTGGTTCACCACGCTGAAGGCGACGATCGCCAGGATGAGGACGGCGAGCGGCCCGAGGGTCGGGTTGGCGTGCAACAGGTGCTGCACACGCAGCCCGAGCGAGTCATGGCGGCGGACGTCGAAGTCGGCGTCCGTGGTGTGCCGGCCCGCCCGCGGCGGACGAGTCGATGGTCATCGGTCAGCCCCAGCAGTTCTGCTTGCCCCAGGACGAGTCCTTGGCGTCGACGCCGGTCTGCGGCTGGTCGGTGATCAGCTGGACGCCGGTGTCGACGAAGTCCTTGCCGCCGGTGGCGGTGGGCTTGGTGCCGTCCTTGGCGAACTTGGCGATCGACTCGACGCCGAGCGAGGCCATCTTGAGGGGGAACTGCATCGAGGTGGCCCCGATGACGCCCTTGGCCACGTTGTCGACGCCCGGGCAGCCGCCGTCGATCGAGACGATCGTGACGGTCTTGTCCTTGCCGGCCGACTTCAGCGCCTGGTACGCCCCGGCCGCGGCCGGCTCGTTGATCGTGTAGACCAGATTGATCGTCGGGTCCTTCTGCAGCAGGTTCTCCATCGCCGTACGCCCGCCGTCCTCGGCGCCGTTCGTGACGTCGTGCCCGGCGATCCGCGGGTCGGACTCGTCGCCGATCTTGGTGTTGTCCTTGACGTCGATACCGAAGCCCTCGAGGAAGCCCTGGTCGCGCTTGACGTCGACGGAGACCCCGTTGGCGTTCAGGTCCAGCATCGCGATCTTCGCCTGCTTGTTCTCCTTGGCGAACTTCGCCTTCGCCCACTCGCCGATCAGCTTGCCGGCCTGGTAGTTGTCGGTGGCGAAGGTCGCGTCCACCGCGTTGGCCGGGTCGGTGGGCGTGTCCAGCGCGATGACCAGCAGGCCGGCCTGGCGCGCCTTGTCGATCGAGGGCACGATCGCCTTCGAGTCGCTCGGGGTGATCAGGAAGCCCTTGGCGCCCGCGGAGATCAGGTTCTCGATCGCCTGCACCTGGGCCTCGTTGTCGCCGTCCTGCTTGCCGGCGAAGGTCTGCAGGTCGACGCCCTGCTGGGCGGCCGCCTGCTGGGCGCCCTCCTTCATCTTGACGAAGAACGGGTTCGTGTCGGTCTTGGTGATCAGGCCGACGATCGGCTTGCCGCCGCTACCGGAGCCGCTGCCCGACCCCGATCCGCCGCAGGCCGCCGCGGCCAGGGTGAGGGCAAGGACGGCGCCGGTGGCGAGGCGGCCTCTGAAAGTGGTCATGTATGGCACGGATGACTCCTCCGGACGTCTTCAACGTGGCGAGACAACGTTGTCTGGCAGTAGACGTGACCGTTTCACTGTTGTCAACACCACATCTCACAGGCGTGACTGAGCGGCAACTTCAACAGCACCGGTCATCGTCCGGCAAGACTCGGTCAAAGACATCGTTGTCTCAGTCGAGCGTCACCGCTACTCTGCCACCAGACCGGGCCGGCAGCTGGGAGATGACGTGGGACGGACCGCGAGGCCGACGATGAACGACGTCGCCCGGGCCGCGGGCGTGAGCCTGAAGACGGTGTCCCGGGTGGTCAACGGCGAGGTCACCGTCAACCCCGTGCTGGCCGCCCAGGTGCAGCAGGCCATCGAGGCGCTGCACTACCGGCACGACATCGGCGCCAGCACGCTACGCCGCAGCGACCGCCGGACCGAGACGATCGCCCTGCTGCTGGAGGACGTCGGCAACCCGTTCTCGGCCGCCCTGCACCGCAGCGTGGAGGACGAGGCCCGGGCCCGCGGCGTCCAGGTGCTCACCGGCAGCCTCGACGAGGACCCGCAACGCGAGCGGGAACTCGTACGGGCGTTCACCATGCGCCGCGCCGACGGCATGATCATCGCGCCGGTGACCGACGACCAGAGCTTCCTCAGCACCGAGATGCACGACGACAACCCGGTCGTCTTCGTGGACCGGCCGGGACACGGCATCCCGGCCGACGCCGTGCTGGCCACCAACGTGCTCGGCGCGACCGAGGCGACCCGCCACCTGGTCGCCCACGGCCACCGCCGGATCGCCTACCTGGGCGACTACATCCGGATCTCGACCGCACGCCAGCGCCACCAGGGCTACCTGGCCGCCCTGGCCGAGGCCGGCCTCGAGCCGGAGCCCGGCCTGGTGACCCACGACCTGCACACCGCGGCGCTGGCGGAGAGCGCGGTGATGGCCCTGTTCCACCGGCCGCAGCCGCCCACCGCGCTGTTCACCAGCCAGAACCTCGTCACCATCGGCACCGTCCGGGCGCTGCGCCGGCTGCAACTGCACCGCACGGTGGCGCTGGTCGGCTTTGACGACTTCCCCCTGGCCGACCTGCTGGAGCCGGCCGTGACCGTGGTCGCCCAGGACCCGGCGACGATGGGCCGGACGGCCGCGCGGGCCCTGTTCCGCCGCATCGACGGCGACCCGAGCCCGCCCCAGGAGCACTGGATCCCGACCACCATGATCCGCCGCGGCTCCGGCGAACTCCCGCCGAGCCCCAGCCTCGCCGCCGGCCGGCCGACCCGGCTCTGACCCGTCCCGGCCTCGCGGGCGGGCGGCCGACCCGGCTCTGACCCGTCCCGGCCTCGCGGGGGCCGGCCGACCCGGCTCTGACCCGTCCCGGCCTCGCGGGGGCCCGCCGACCCGACTTTGACCCGTACCGCCGGTGTTTTGCTCTAGCCTGGATCGTATTGACCCTATTGCCAGGCTGGTTCGGCCGGCGGGACAGGGGTTCCGATGGCGGTGGTTCTGGTCACCTCACTGTTCGCGTTGATCTTGTCATGGGTGTCGTGGCGATATCTGCGGCGGCGTGATCCGCTGCTTCGTGACGTGATGTGGATGTTCGCGTCGGTCGCCATGCTGTTCGTGCTGAGCGTGATCAGCCTGTACGTGGGGAAGCCACCGGACTGGGTCCTGGTGACCGCCATCGCCCTGTTGCTGGCCAAGCCGTTGTTCACGTTGCGGTTGGTGAGCCGGCTGCGGCCGCTGCGCCGGCTCTGGTGGCCGGTGGCGTCGGCGGCGTGGGCGCTGAGCACGTTTCCGGTCCTGGCCTGGACGGGCCGGCCGGCGCCGCACTCGGTGGTCTGGCCGGCGGTGGCGGTGTTCTTCGTCGTGGAGGGCGGCGCGGCGTGGCTGCTGGCCACCGAGGCGCGCCGGCGCGGCGGAGCGGCGCGGGTCCGGCTGTGGTGCGCCGCGGCCGGCACCTGGCTGTTCGGGGCCGCGCTGCTGATCTCCGCCACCGGCCGGGTGGTCGAGTCGCGGGTGCTCGCCGTCGTCTCCGGCGTCCTCTATCTGGCGGCGTTCGTGCCACCGGGCCGGTTGTGCCGGATGTGGTCGAAGGGCGCCACCCACGCGGTGCTGCGCCGGCTGCTGGCGGTGCCGGCCGACGAGACCGCCGGTATCTGGCAGTGCTACTGCCACGAAGCCTCGGCGGTGCTCGGCGCGGACGCCGTGGTGGTGCTGATGCCGGCCATGGGACACAGCGTGCAACTGGCCGGCAGCGCCGGCGCGCCGCCGGACGCGGCGGAGTGCTCGGCGCCGGAGCTGGCCGAGGTGCTGGCCGCCGGCGACACCATCGACGCGCTGGCGGGGTGGACCCGGCCGCCCGCGGTGGCGGTGCGGTTCGCCGAGGCCACCGGCACCCGGTTCGTGACCGTGGCGCCGGTGCCCGCGCCGGACGCCCCGGGCGCACTGCTCCTGCTCTATCGCTACCGCACGCTGTTCGCCGAGGACGACGTCGCGGCCTTCACCGAGCTGGCCGGGCACGCCGCGGCCCTGGCCGGCCGCGCACAGACCCTGGCCGAGCGGGAGAGCCTCGCCCTGATCGTGGACTCCTCCCACGACGCGATCATCGGCAAGACCCTCGACGGCCGGATCACCAGCTGGAACACCGGCGCGCAGCAGCTGTACGGCTACCGGCCCGAGGAGGTCATCGGCCGGCACGCGTCCCTGCTGTTCCCGCCCGGGCAGGAGGACACCGAGAACCAGTTGATGCGGGACGGCCACCCCGCCGAGCGCAGCGAGCAGTACCGGGTGCAGCGGCTGCGCAAGGACGGCACGGTGATCACGGTGTCGCTGACGCTGTCCCCGATCACCGACGCGGACGGCCGGGTCACCGGGCTGGCGTCGATCTCGCGGGACGTCAGCGAACGCCAGCGCGCCGAGGCGATGTTCGAGGGGCTGCTGGAGGCCGCGCCCGACGCGATCATCGGCGTCACCCAGGACGGCACCATCACGCTGATCAACGCGCAGGCCGAGCGGCTGTTCGGCTACCCCCGCGACGAACTGCTCGGCCGGTCGGTCGACGTCCTCGTCCCCGAGCGGCTGCGCCCGGGCCACGTCCACCGCCGGGACGGCTACTTCGCCCGTCCGCGGAACCGGCCGATGGGCGCCGGGGCGGCGCTGGCCGCCGTACGCAAGGACGGCACCGAGTTCCCCGCCGAGATCAGCCTGTCCTGGCTGAACACCGACCGGGGCACGATCGTGACCACCGCCATCCGCGACGTCACCGACCGGCTGGTCGCCCAGGCCGAGCGGGAACGGCTGATCGCCCAGGCCGAACGCGACGCCAGCGAACGCCGCCTGCAACACGCCCGCCGCCTGGAGAGCCTCGGCGAGCTGGCCGGCGGCGTGGCCCACGACTTCAACAACATCCTCGCGGTGATCAGCAACTACACGGCGATGGTCCTCGAGACGCTGGACGGCCCGTTCCCGGAGGCCGACCTGGCCGAGGTACGCAACGATCTCGGGCAGGTCAGCCGGGCCGCCGAACGGGCCGCCCGGCTCACCAAGCAGCTGCTGGCGTTCGGCCGGCGCGACATCACCCAGTCCGCCGTGCTCAGCCTCAACCACGTCATCGGCGACGTCGAGCAGATGCTGCGCCGCTCCCTCGGCGAGCACATCCACCTCATCACCAGCCTCGACAAGCAGGTGTGGCCGGTCTACGCCGACGCCAGCCAGCTCGAGCAGATCCTGGTGAACCTCGCCGTCAACGCCCGCGACGCGATGCCGGGCGGGGGCACCCTGTCGATCGACACCAGCAACACCGAACTGGCCGCCGAGGACGTCAGCGGCACCGCCCTGGAACCGGGCCGGTTCGTGCGGATGCGGGTCAGCGACACCGGCAGCGGCATGCCGCCCGAGGTGATCGAACGCGCCTTCGAGCCGTTCTACACGACCAAGCCCAAGGGCTCGGGCACCGGCCTTGGGCTGGCCACCGTGTACGGCATCGCGACCGCCGCGGGCGGCGACGTACGCCTGTACTCCGAGGCCGGGATCGGCACCACCGTCACCGTCATCCTGCCCGCCGTGGACGCCCCCACCAGCGCCGACCCGGCCGCCGCCGCCGGCCCGCCCGCCGAATCCGCCGCCGGCACCCCGGGCGAGACCATCCTGATGGTCGAGGACGAGGACGACCTGCGCGAGATCACCGCCCGCATCCTCAGCCGGGCCGGCTACCAGGTCCTGTCCGCCGCCGGCGGCACCCAGGCCATCCAGCTGGCCCAGACCCACCCCGGCCCGATCCACCTGCTGCTCACCGACGTGATCATGCCGAAGATGATGGGCAACGACGTCGCCGCCCGGGTCAAGCGGCACCGCCCGGACATCCCGGTGCTCTACATGTCCGGCTACGCCGAACCCGTCCTCACCGAGAACGGCACCCTGCCCGACGGCGTCACCCTGATCGAGAAACCCTTCACCAGCCAGGAACTGCTCGACCGGGTCCGCGCCTTCCTGCACCCGGGCAACCTCGTGAGCCGGCGCTCCTAGGGTCTGTGTCGAAGTGGGGGCCGGAGCGAGGCGAGGTCCAGGTGTCGTCTGGGTGTGCGCCGCGGGCGCCCGAATACCGGGGTTGTATTCGGGTGTTCGCGGCGTGCGGCCAGGCGGCGGCTGGGCCACGCCGCAGCCCGTCTCCCACTTCGACACAGACCCTAGATCTGCCAGGCCCGCAGGACGGCCAGGAAGTTGACTGTCGCCGTCGCCTCCAGCAGCAGCGCCGCGACCGCCACCCCGGCCAGCAGCGGCATCTGCCAGCGGGCCGCACCCGGCGGCGGGCCCTGCAACGCCCGGACCCGCCGGACGATCACCCCGCCGTGCACGCCCAGCGCCGGCGCCGGCGCCCGGTGGCCGGCCGTGGCCAGCGCGGCCCGGGCCACCGCCCGGGCCACCAGCTCGCGGTCGCCCATGCCGCTCGCGGCCTCCTCGTCGGCCCAGCGCTCGACCAGGTAGGTCACCGCCTCCCGGGCCGGCCGCAGCAGCGGGTTGATCGCCGCCGCCCCTCCCACCAGCAGCATCGCGCGATGGTGGTGGTGTGCCAGGTGGGCCCGCTCGTGCGCGAGCACCGCCCGCCGCTCGTCGGCGTCGAGCAGGCGAAGCATGCCGGTGGTCAGCAGGATCTCGCCGGGCCGCCCGGGCACCGCGACGGCGAGCGGCTCGGACCAGTCGGCCACCACCAGACCCCCGGCCGACGGCCCGGCGTTGCGCAGCCGGCGCGCCATGGTCCGGCGCAGGTGCATGTCCCGTTCGAGGCGGACCATCGCGACGGCCAGCAGCACCGCCGCGATCACCGCCACCGCATCCGGCACCGGCTCGGGCAGGCGCATGCCGAGCCGGCCGTCCAGCGCCGCCATCGCCGGCAGGTCGTCGAACAGGGTCAGGGTGAGCAGCAGCAGCGACCAGATCGTCGCGGCCGCCGTCAGCACCGCCGCCGCGACCAGGGCCGGGACGGCGGCACCCGGCCGGGCCCGGTCGGCGGCGTACCGGGCGGCCAGTGCCACCAGCACCGGCAGCACCAGCGGCAGGTACACGGCAAGGGTCATGTCTCGCGCTCCTCGAGCACGGCCCGCAGCGTCTCGGCGTCGTCCTCGCCCAGCGTGGCGGCGAACTGCTGCAGCACCGCCCGCCGGTCCGGCCGCTCGTCGAGGGCGGCCCGCATCCGGGTCGCCGCCAGCGCCGCCGCGTCCTGGGCCGGCCAGTAGACGTGCCCGCGCCCCCGGTCCGCCGGCCCGCGCCGGACCAGCTCCTTCTCCAGCAGCCGGCTCAGGATGGTCTGCACGGTGTTGTACGCCAGGCCGCTGCCCAGCGCCGCCTGCACCCCCGCCGGGGTGAGCGGCTCCGCGGCCGACCACAGCGCGGTCATCACCTCGGACTCGAGCTCGCCGCGAGCCCGCCGGCGCCCGGCCTCGTCCTCGGTCATCCCACACTCCAGTTCACCAGCGACCTGCCGGAAGGTAAGGCTATCCACCCTCGTCCCGGCATGCGGTCACCCCCACCGTCGCAGGGAGCGCCGCCGGATACCATCGCCCGATGCGCCGAACCGTCATCACGCCGCCGCTCTCCTGAGCGGGACGGCCTCCCACCGCGCCGGTCACCCCGGCGCGCGTTGACGCGTATCCGGCTGTTCCCGCTTCCGCGACCGACCGACCCTTCGTCGCAGGAGCGAATTTCCCGACATGTCCGTCATTGCTGCGCACGATGCGCCAAAGATCAAGACCGACCTCCGCTACCTCGTCATCGCCGGCACCCTGTGGGGCACCGGCGGCCTGACCGGCAGCCTCCTCGCCCGCCACACCGGCCTCGCCGCCCCCGCCGTCGCCACCTGCCGCCTCGGCGTCGGCGGCCTGCTGCTCGTCCTGTTCTTGCTGCTCAGCCGCCGTCCCCTCCCCCGCACCCGGCAAGCCTGGCGTCGCGTCCTGATCCTGGGCGCGCTGGCCGCCGAGTTCCAGGCCACCTACTTCGCCGCCGTCGGGCGCGTCTCCGTCAGCCTGGCCACGCTGCTGACCATCGGCGCGTCACCCCTGCTGGTACTCGGCGCCGAGACCGCCACCGGCCGTCGGCGGCGCACGCCCCGGACGCTGGTGCCCGTGCTGCTCGCGCTGACCGGCCTGACCCTGCTCGTCGGCGTACCGCAAGGGCAGCGTGACCTGCCCACCCTGCTCTCCGGCGCGGGTTTCGCCCTGCTCGCCGCCGCCGGCTTCGCCACCCTGACGCTGGTCGGCAGCCGCCCGGTCGAGGGCCTCGACGATCTCGCCGGCACCGGCCTCGGCTTCACCTTCGGCGCCGTCCTGCTCGTTCCGCTCGCGACCGCCGCCGGCGGTCTGACCTTCACCCCGAGCGGGTCCGGGCTGGGACTTCTGCTTCTGCTCGGGGTCGGACCAACCGCGCTTGCGTACGCCGCGTACTTCCGCGGTCTGCGAACCGCGCAACCGGCGACGGCCGCCCTGATGGCCCTGCTGGAACCGCTGGTCGGCACCGCCTTGTCCGTCGTGGTCCTCGATGATCGGCTGGCCCTCGCGGGCTGGGCCGGCGCCGCCCTGCTGATCGTCGCGCTGGTCCTGGAGAGCCGCCGCACCCTGGGCTGACCGGCGCGGCCCGGTTTCCTGGCGGGCGCCGCCCTGCTGATCGTCACGCCGATCCTGGAGAGCCGCCGCACCCCCGGTTGACCGACGCGGCCCGATTTCCTGGGCCGGCGCCGTTCTGCTGATCCTGGAGAGCCGCCGCGCGCCGGCTGGCCGGCCCGGTTCATCCGGAGCGGGTGAGGCGGCGGGCGCCCGCCGGACGGGAGGGTGGAGGACGTGTGCGGGGGACCGGCTCGAAGGGAAGAACGATGGGAAAACGGGAGATCGAACTGCGCGACGCGGTGGCCGGCGCCCTGGCCTCCGCCCGGATCAGCGGCGGCCAGTTCCGCGCCCTCATGCCGGTCTACGGCACCCGGCTCGGCGTGGCCCTGCGGGTGATGCGCGGCGAGCAGATCCGCCGGCGACGGCGCACGCTCGCCATGGCCGCGATCGTCGCCACGATCAGCGGCGCCGCGGCCGCCGTCGCGATCGAGCGGGTCTTCATCCACGGCGCGTCGTCGTCGGAGCCCGCGCCCGAGCCGGCCACCGATGCGGCCGCCGAGCCGCTCAACACCAGGCAGGAGGCGGCCTTCACCAACCAGTAGCGGCCACTCCATCACCGTCGTCGCCGGCCGGGCTCCACGCCCGGCCGGCCTCCGCGCGCCCACCTCCGCGCGCCCACCTCCGCGCCAGCCGGCCCCCGCGCGCCCAGCCGGCCCACCTCCGCGCGCCCGGCCCACCTCCGCGCGCCCGGCCCACCTCCGCGCGCCCAGCCCACCTCCGCGCGCCCAGCCCACCTCCGCGAGCCCGGCCCACCTCCGCGAGCCCGGCCCACCTCCGCGCGTCTGGCCGGCCTTTGCCCGCGCGATGTCGTCGGGCCGGTCTCTGCCCGGCCCGATTCCGTCAAGCCGGGTAGGGGCTGGGCGGATATGTGCCGGTCCCGGGATCGGCGTTCGGGTCCGGCTGGGCGGCCAGGAAGCCCATCAGCGCGGCGTCCAGCGCCCGCACGATCTCGTCGACCCGGGGGCTCAGCATCGTCCAGTCCCGCCCGGCCGCCAGGGCCTGGCTCTCCTGGTCGACGGCGGTGACCAGGTCCTGGATCATCGCGCTGACCTGCCCGGCCGACGCCCGGTGGTAGTCGTCGCCGGCGCTCCCGGCCAGCGGGTCCCACCGTGACGACATCTCGGTCAGATCGGCCCGCACCGGCGGCCAGGCGAGCGCCCGTTCCGCGGCGTCGCGCGTGCTGAGCGCCGCCGGCAGCCGGGTCGCGATCAGGTCGCGGCCGCCGGCGGCCAGCTGAGCCGCCTCGTCCTGCCACGCGGCCGCCCGCCGGCTGCGGTTGACCAGCAGCACGGCGATCGCGATCACGAGCCCCACCAGCAGAATGATCAGCAGCCAGCCGAGGGTCCCGATCCCGCTGGTCGTGTCGGTGACAGCCGCCGCCTCGGACGGTTTCGCAGCCGGCGTGGTCGCCTCAGTGGTCGGCTCGGTCGTCCGGGCCGCCTCCGTCGTCCGGGTCGGCTCGGTCGTCCGGGCCGCCTCCGTCGTCCGTGTTGCCTCGGTCGTGCGTGTTGCCTCGGTCGTGCGAGTCGCCTCGGCCGTCCGGGTCGGTTGGGCCGTGTCGCGGTTCAGGGTGCGTTCGACCGACGGCGCCGTCGACGGCAACGCGATGCCGCCCCCGTCACCCCCGCAAGCCGCGAGCCCGGCCAGCGCCCCGGCCACGGCGACGGCCACCACGAGCGGCCGGGCATATGCGAACAGTCCCATCCGACGTCCCTCCTCGCCGAAAGTGTCGGGGACCAACCGGGACAAGGCATCACTCCAGACGGATGATGAGGGACCGCGCGCCTCACCCCGCCCGCACCGCCACGACCTCCTCCCGAGCGGCCCGAACCGGCGCGACCGGGCGGCGCCGCAGCACCACGGCGGCGACCACCGCGGCCACCAGCACCACGATCGCGGCGGCCACCGCCATCACCGCGAACGCCGTCCCATAGGCCGCGATCGCCTGGTCACGGACCGGCAGCCCGACCGCCTCGGCCAGCCCCGGGCCGGGCATCCCCCGCCGGTAGACGGCCACCACCAGCGATCCCAGTACGGCGATCCCCAGCGCCCCGCCCAGCTCGCACCCGGTCTCGGTGACCGCCGCCGCCATTCCCGCCCGGGCCGGCCGCACCGTCGACACGACCAGCTCGGTGGACAGGATGTACGCGGGGGCCAACCCGATCGAGTAGAGCACCATCCCGGCCACCACGGCCGGCAGCCCGCCCGCGGCGAGGACGGCGAACCCCACCGCCATGGTCGCCAGGCCCAGCGCGATCACCCGGCCGGCCGGGACGTACCGGGTCAGGGCCGGTCCCAGGAACGAGGCGCCGAGGTAGGCGAGCACCGACGGCAGCGTCCACAGCCCGGCGTGCAGCGGCGACAGCCCGACGACCAGTTGCAGATACTGCGCGATCGCGAGCTGGCTGCCGTAGAGGACGAAGTACGCCAGCGCGTTGCCGCCCACCGCGGCCGAGACCCGCGGATCGCGGAACAGGGCGAGGTCTAGCAGCGGCTGCGGGATCCGGCGCTCACGGTGGAGGAACGCCACGAACAGCACGGCGGCGAGAGCCATCGCGAGCAGCGGCCGGGCCTGCCATCCGGAGGCGGCGAGGCGCTTCACCCCGTACCCGAAAAGCAGTAGGGAAGTGAGGCTGAGCAGGGCGCCGGCCGTGTCGAAGCGGGTGGCCGACCGGTCGCGCGACTCGGGCAGCAGGACCGGGCCGAGCAGGATCGGCAGCACCGCGACCGGCACCGCGAGCAGGAAGACCGACCCCCACCGGAAATGCTCGAGCAGGACGCCGCCGACCAGCGGGGACGCGATCCCGCCGAGCGAGAAGCCGGCGCTCCAGACGGCGAGGGCGATCCCCCGCCGGCGGGGCTCGGGAAACATCACCCGGATCAGTGCGAGGGTGGACGGCATCAGCGACGCGCCGGACAGGCCCATCAGCACCCGGGCCGCGATCAGCCACGCGGGCGTGGTGGCGAACGCGGCCAGCAGCGACGCCAGCCCGAACGCCGCCCCGGCGAGCAGCAGCAACCGGCGGCGGCCGATCCGGTCGCCGAGGACGCCCATCGCGATCAGCGCGCCGCCGACCACGAACACGTAACTGTCCATGATCCAGAGCAGTTGGACGCTGCTCGGATGCAGGGCACGGGTGAGCTGCGGCGCGGCCAGGTTGAGCACCTCGGCGTCCAGCGAGACCAGCAAGCAGGGCAGGCACAGCACGGCCAGGCCGGCCCAGCTCCTCGCCTCGGCGCGCATCTCTCCTCCTCGCTGTCACGCAATCAGGTCGTTCATGACGTTACGCTCCAGGCGCAACGCGAACAACCCGGCTAATGCGTTACGCTGGCGGGGTGGCGACACGGATCGCGGAGATGCCGTTGCCGGAGCTGGTCGGCTTCGTCAACGAGTGGGGCACGCTCCCTCGCGCCCTCGACCGGCGCCCGCCCAGCGACGACCGCGCCCGGGTGGCGCTGGCCGACGAGCTGCACGCGGTGTTCGCGGCGACCGCCCGCGCCGAGCGGGCCGCGCTGGTGACCGCGCTGCTCGACCGCACCCGGGTCCGCCCGGCGCTGACCGAGCGGGAGGGTGAGCTGGTCGAGGAGTGGACGGTCGACGACCCGGCCCAGCGGGAGCGGGCGGCCGCGGCCCTGGCCCTGCGCCACCACCTGGCCGAGCATCCGGGCCGCATCGGCGTCTGCGCGGACGACCAGTGCGCCGACGTGTATGTCGACGCGTCCCCGGCCGGCCGGCGCCGCTTCTGCTGCCTGACCTGCCAGAACAGGGCGCGAGCGGCGGCCTTCCGCCGCCGCGCCCGCTCCGGCTGACCGAATTCGGGCGAGCGCGAACAGCCATCGGCCGCCGTAGCCGATCGAGCTCATGCCGACGTGGATGGTGGCGCGCGGGGCCGCCGGACCCGAGTAGCGCGGGGCTGGTTCGATGGGGCAATGAGTCCGTTCGAAGTGACTTTGCTGGTCATCGCCACGATCGGCGCGGTCGCGGCCGCCGCCGGGGCCTGGTTTCAGGAGCGGCGCAGCTCGGCCGCCCAGCTGACGGCCGTCCGGCAACGGCTCGACCTGGTGATGGACCACCTCGGCATCGCCGCTCCGGAGGAGACAGAGGTCGCCCGGCATCTGGCCGACGGCCGGACGATCGAGGCCGTCCGCGCCTACCGCAAGCACACCGGCGCGAGCCTGCTCGAGGCCAAGCAGGCGGTGGACCGGATCGCGGCGAAGAACCCGCCCGCTCAGCGCAGGTAGTCGAGCTCGGGCAACTGTCGCTGATACTCGGCGACCAGCCGGCGCGCGATCGGCACCGAATCGACCAATGGGTGGCACGCCATCGCCCGCACCGCCACCGCCCGCGACCCGGTCGACGCCGCCTCGAGCATCCCGCGTTCGACCGCTTTGACCCGCCGCACCAGGTCGACCCCGTGCGCCGGAATCGTCGCCCCCGGATACGGATGCGCCCCCGACCCGTCGACCCGGCAGGGCACCTCCACCACCGCGTCGTCGTCCAAAAAGGCGATCGTCCCCCGATTGCGCACATTCAGAATCAGTTCCGCCGGCGTATCCGTGGCGATGGCCGTCATCAATTCCAGAGCCACCGTCTCATATCCGCCGCCCTCCGCGTCATCCCGCTCCCCGAGCCCCTCGAGCGCCATGTACGTCGCATCCCGCTGCCGCAACGTCCCCGTCCACGTCGCCAACGGATCGGTTGCCCGAGCTAGCTCGGCATAGCACTCGTCCTGTTGCCGGAGCAGAAACTCGCCACGCGTCTCGGCGGCGCTCAACTCCGCCCGTACCAGCGAAGGGGTTTCGTAGTAATAATGCAGGTATTCGTTGGGCACGGCCCCCAGCGCGCGCAGTTTCTCCGCCCCGAAAAGGCGGCCCTCCTCAAACGACGAAAGACCCTCGTCGGAGGCCAGCAAGCGGGGAAGCAGATCAACCCCATTCGCGTGTACGCCGGACAGCCACCCCAAATGATTGAGTCCCGCGTAGTCGAGCCGCCCCGACGAGACCCCCAGCGCCCGCAGGACCCGCCGCCCGAGCCCCGACGGCGAATCGCAAATGCCGATGACCCGCTCCCCCAGATGCGCCGCCATCGCCTCGGTGACCAGCCCGGCCGGATTCGTGAAGTTGATGACCCACGCCCGCGGCGCCACGAGCGCTATCCGGCGGGCGATCGCGTCGGCGACCGGCAGGGTCCGCAGACCGTACGCGATTCCGCCGGCCCCCACCGTTTCCTGCCCGAGCACGCCCTCGTTCAGCGCCACCCGCTCGTCGATGACCCGGCCGGCGAGCCCGTGCACCCGGATGGCGCTGAACACGAAGTCGGCCCCGGTCAATGCCTCGGTCAGATCCGTCGTGACGAGAACCTCGGGCGCGACGCCGCCGCCGGCCTGCGCGGCGAGCACCCGCGAAATGGCCGCCAGCCGAGCCGCGGAGACGTCGTGGAGAACGACCGACGAGATCGGGCTGCCCGGCCCGAGCAGCTGCCCGTGGACGAGCGGAACCCGGAATCCCCCACCCCCGAGGATGGTGAGCCGCCGCCCCTCAGCCATGGTCCTGCGCATCGGAGAGCCGCGCGATCGTGGCCGTCGCCCGGCGCACGGTGCGCTGCTCGCCGCTCGGGATCACGTCGTCGAGGAACGCATACCCCGGGTCCGCCGACAGCCGCCGCCAGTCGGCGATGTCGCCCCAGCCCGGCGCCGACAGCGATCCGCCGAAGTGCTGCACCGACAGCGACGCGATCAGGTTGGCGAAGGCGAGCCGCTGCCCGAGCGGCCACCCCTCGAGCGTGCCCAGGATGAACCCGGCCATGAAGACGTCGCCCGCCCCGGTCGGGTCGAGCGCCGCCACCGGCACGGCCGGCGCGTGCACCAGCTCGCCGGTGGCCGAGTCGATCGCGATCGCGCCGTCCGACCCGCAGGTCACCACCACGACCGGGACCAGCCCGGCGAGCCGGCCGGCCGCCTCCTCCGGAGAGGACGCCCGGGTGTAGCGCATGGCCTCGACCGCGTTCGGCAGGAACGCGTGGCAGTCGGACAGCATCGCGAGGGCCTCGGCCGGCCACTCGTCGGTGTCGTCCCAGCCGACGTCGGCGAAGACCAGCGTCCCCGACTCGCGGGCCCGCCGCACCCAGGGCAACTCGTCCTTGCTGAGGCTCACCGACGCGGCCCGGGCCGCCGGCAGCGCCCCGACCAGCCCGGACGCGTTCAGCGGCGGCGGATGCGAGTGGGTGACCATGCTGCGGTCCCGGTCGTACGCCAGCGACACGGTCACCGGCGAATGCCCGTCGATCCGCGTCGACGCGGACAGGTCGATCTTCTCCTGGTCGCACAGCGTCTGCGCGCAGAAATCCCCATACGCATCCGTGGCCAGCGCCGTCCCCAACCCGGTCCGCAAGCCGAGCCGCGCCGCCGCGACGGCCAGGTTGGCCACGCCGCCGGGGCACGACCCGAGCCCGGTCGCCCACACCTCGGTGCCCGGGCGCGGCAGATCGCGCAGCCCGGTGAAGATGATGTCGAGGTAGACGACACCGGGCACGAACAGGTCCAGGGTCGGTGCCATGCAGGGATCCTATTTCGGGGGTACGACAGAACGAGAGTGATCCCGCCCGCAGGACTTGCGTACTCAGCGGAACAGGGCGGCGTTGTCCTCTGCCCACCGCAGAAACGTGGTTCCTTCGCGCCCGGTCACGTCGGCCACGGTCGTCGTCGGGGGCCTCGGCCCGGCGGCGGCCGAGGCGGCGATTCCGGAGAGGTACCACTCGGCGTGCGTGCCCATGACCGGCGCAAGGTCGGCCACGGCCTGGTCGGGGCCGGTCGTCTCGACGGTCAGGGAGCGGCCCAGCGCCTGCCCGATCCGGGTGATCCGCTCGCGCCGGGTCAGCGATTGCGGGCCGGTGAGCGGATAGGCCCGGCCCTGGTGGGCGACGCCATCGAGGAGGACACGCGCGGCGACGGCGGCGATGTCGGCGGGTGCGATCATCGGGTTGGCCTCCTCCGGATAGGCGTCGCGTACCACGTCACCCGCGCGGATCTGGGGCGCCCAGATCGCCGCGTTGGTCATGAACTCCCCGGCCTCGAGGTGGGTCCAGGGCACGCCGCAGTCCTCGACGGCCCGCTCGATCGGCGGCCACGACGAGCCGGGCGCGCCGGCCAGGTCGACGATGTGCCGCACGCCGGCCTCGGCCGCGAGCCGGGTCGCTTCCCGCACCGTCGTGAGCAGCGGCGCCAGGTACATCCGGTCCACTCCGGCGAACGCGGCCGGCAGCGTCCGCGGTTCGCCCAGGTAGCCGCGGGCCACCTCGACCGACGGCGGCAGCGCGGCCCTGGCCGGATCGACGGTCAGCGCGCGGACGTCCGTGGCGCCGAGCGCGAGCAACTCGTCGACGACGAGCCGGCCGATGTTTCCGGTTGCTCCAGTGACCAGGATCTTCATCGGCACACCCTTCTCGTATACCATACGGAAACTGTTCCCGTATGGTATACGAGAACTGTGACGGAGTTCAGTGGGAGAAGCGATCCGGCCCGGATCCTGCCGCTGCTGTGGCGGCACGGCAAAGGCGGAAGACGGGCGGCGACGGGCCGGCCGGCCCGGCTCAGCGTCGACGCGGTGGTGAGCGCCGCCATCCGGCTCGCCGACGCCGAGGGGCTGGCCGCCGCGTCCATGGGCCGGCTCGCCACCACACTGGACGTGGGCACGATGACGCTCTACACGTACGTGAAGTCCCGCTCGGACCTGCTCGACCTGATGGTGGACCAGGCGCTGCTCGACCGGGCACTCCCCGGGCCGGGCGAGGCGCGGCCGCGGGGCTGGCGGGCACAGGTCGAGCTGTTCGGCGAGCGCACCCGGGCGGTCTACCGGTCGCATCCCTGGCTGGCCCAGGTCTCGCGGATGAGGCCGCCGATCGGGCCGGGCACGATCGCCGAGAGCGAGTATGTGCTGTCCGTCGTGACGCAGACCGGCCTGCCGCTGGAACGGCTGAGCACGGCCGCCACGGTGATCGCCGGATTCGTCACGGCCGCCGCCCACCGGGACGCCGAAGCCGAGCTCCTACGCCGCGCGACCGGCGAATCCAACGACACCTGGTGGCTCAGCCGCGCGGAGCTGTGGGAATGGTTCGACGGAACGCGCTTCCCCACCATGACCCGGATCTGGAAGGCGGGCGGCTACCGGCGCTCTCCCGATCAGGAGGCCGAGGAGTCCTACCACTACGGCCTGTCCCTGCTGCTCGACGGGATCGAGCACGCCCGCCCGGGACCGGCGACAGAGCCGGATGCCGGGGCTGGATGAGACGGCATCCGGCTCTGCGCCGCCACTTCGGAAGCTCCTACCCGGCCATCCAGACCGCCACGTCCGCCGGGAGGTCGGCCGAGGCGCCGCCGGCGATCTCGACGCGCCAGGGCAGGGCCGCGCCGTCCCGGTCCACCCGGATCGCCGTGCCGTCCCGGGTCACCGTGAACGTGCTCTCCCCCACCGCCACCGTCGTGGCGCCATCCGCCGGCTCGTACAGCCGCAACGTGATCCCGTCGCGGTAGTCGTAGTCCGGCCGGTCGGTCCGGTTGCCGATCGGCAGCACCGCGCCCGGCCGCACCAGGATCGGCGCGCTGTCGAAGCCGTGCGTCTCGGTGACCCAGCCCGGCCCCTCGACCACCTCGCCGGTCAGGTAGTGCGTCCACCGCCCGGCCGGCACGTAGTAACTGACCTCGCCCGCCTCGCTCATCACCGGGGCGACGAGCAGGTCCCCGCCGAGGAGGTACTGCCGGTCGAGGTGGGTGACGGCCGGGTCCCCGGGGAAACCGACGACCATCGGCCGCATGACCGGCAGCCCGTCCTCGTGCGCCTGGCGGGCGGCGCCGTACAGGTAGGGCATCAGCGCGTACTTGAGGTGGGTGAACTTGCGCAGCACCTCGACCGACTCGTCGTCGAACAGCCACGGCACCCGGTACGAGTGGTTGCCGTGCAGCCGGCTGTGCGACGACAGCAGCCCGAACGCGATCCACCGCTTGAACACCGCGGGGTCCGGCCGGCCCTCGAAGCCGCCGATGTCGTGGCTCCAGAAGCCGAACCCCGAGGACATCAGGGACAGCCCGCCGCGCAGGCTCTCCGCCATCGATGCGTACGTGGCGGAATTGTCCCCGCCCCAGTGCACCGGGAACTGCTGCCCGCCGACCGTCGCCGACCGGGCGAACAGCACCGCCTCGCCCTCGCCGCGCGCCTCCCGCAGCACGTCGAAGACGGTCTTGTTGTACAGCTGGGTGTAGTAGTTGTGCATCCGCTCCGGGTCGGAGCCGTCGTGCCAGACCACGTCGGTGGGGATGCGCTCGCCGAAATCCGACTTGAACGCGTCCACCCCCATGTCGACGAGGTTCCGCAGCTTGTCCGCGTACCAGGCGCGGGCGGCCGGGTTGGTGAAGTCGACCAGGCCCATCCCGGCCTGCCACCGGTCCCACTGCCAGACGTCGCCGTTCGCGTGGGTCACCAGATACCCGTTGGCCCTCCCCTCCTCGAACATCGCCGACCTTTGCGCGATGTACGGGTTGATCCACAGGCAGGTACGCAGCCCTCGCTCGGACAGCCGCTTGAGCATGCCCGCCGGGTCCGGGAAGATCCGCGGGTCCCACTCGAAGTCGCACCAGTGGAACTCGCGCATCCAGAACGTGTCGAAGTGGAAGACGCTCAGCGGCAGGTCGCGCGCCGCCATCCCGTCGACGAACTGGGTGACCGTCTCCTCGTCGTACGGCGTGGTGAAGGACGTGGTCAGCCACAGCCCGAAGGACCAGGCGGGCGGGAGGGCCGCCCGGCCGGTCAGCGCGGTGTACCTGCGCAGCACGTCGGCCGGGGTGGGGCCGTAGATGACCAGGTAGGACAGGGTCTGCCCGGCGACGCTGAACTGGGTACGCGACACCATCTCGCTGGCCACCTCGAAGGACACCCGCCCCGGGTGGTCGACCAGCACCCCGTACCCGCCGTTGGTCAGGTAGAACGGGACGTTCTTGTAGGCCTGCTCGCTGCTCGTACCGCCGTCCTCGTTCCAGATGTCGATGCTCTGGCCGTTCTTGACCAACGGCCCGAACCGCTCCCCCAGGCCGTAGACGGCTTCGCCGACCCCCAGATCCAATTGCTCGTGTACGTAGTGGGCACCGTCCGCGGTATCGACGATCCCCATGCCCTTCCACCCGCTGCCGGTCAGGCGCCGCCCGTCGGCCAGGAAGTCCAGTCCCCACTCCTCGCCCGGCCGGAAGCGGGCCGTCAGGGAGCCCGACGTGATCTCGTGCTCGGTGACCGTGACCGGGTGCTCCTCCCGGTTCAGCGCGAAATTCGGCCCCTTGGCGACGCCGCCGAGGAAATGCCCGATCGTCACCCGGATGACGTCCGGCGCGGGCGCCTCGCACCGGATCGTGATGATCGGCGCGTCCAGGGTGTCGCTGCGGCTGCGCACCTTCTTCGCGGTGGCGTACGCGGTCAGCGTCGCCCCGTCCGGCTCGGTCTCGTGCAGCTGCGCCGGGTGCAGCACCGCGAACCCCTCGCGCTTGTGCCAGTAGCCGTCGGTGAACTTCATGTGCGTCCTTTACTTGATGGCGCCGGCAGTGATGCCGCGAGTGAGCGTCCGCTGGAAGATCACGAAGAAGAGCATCGCGGGCAGGATGCCGAGCAGCGCCGAGGCGCTGGTCGTGGTGGCGTCCATCAAGCGGTCCCCCTGCAGCACGCTCAGGGCGACCGGCACCGTCTGGTTGTCGTTCGAGACCAGGAAGACCAGCGGAAGGAAGAACTCGTTCCAGGTCCAGATGAAGAAGAAGGTGAACAGCACGCCGAGGGTGGGCCGGCTGACCGGCACGACGACGCGCCACAGGGTCCGCCACTTCCCGGCGCCATCGACGGAGGCGGCGTCCAGCAGCTCGGTCGGGAACTCGGCGTACACCGAGGTCAGCAGGTACGTGCCGAACGCGCTCTGGATGACGGTGAAGATGATGACGATCGAGATCAGGTTGTCGTACAGCCCGATCTGCTTGGACAGGTAGTACAGCGGGTAGACCAGCACCTCCTGCGGGAGCAGGTTGGCGACCAGGAAGAAGACCAGGAACCAGACCCGGCCCTTCACCTTCCCGATGCCCAGCGCGTACGAGTTGAGGATGCTCAGCACGACGCCGAGCACGGCCACCACGATGCTGGAGAGGAAGCTGTTCCAGAGCTTCTGGCCGAAGTTCACCCGGTTCCAGAAGGTGACGATGCCGTCCCAGTAGAGGTGGCTGGGCAGGGCGAGCGGGCCGTGACTCGCGTAGTCGGACGGGCTCTTGACCGCGTTGAGCAGCACCACGAGCAGCGGCGCGACCACGAGCAGCAGGAGTACGAGCAGGGCGATCAGGATCGCGAATCGCACCGGGTTGCGGCGCTCGGCGGCCTCGGGGGTTTCGCGCGTCGCCGGCGCCTGGGGCGGAGATGCGGTAACGGTCATCTCAGGCACCGGCCTTCTCGGCCCGGTTCTGCAGGCGCAGGAACACGATCGCCAGCAGGACGATCAGCACGGTCAGCACGGTCGAGATGGCCGACCCGTACCCCACCTGGGCTTTTTCGAAGAAATTCTTGTACGCGAAGTACGACGGCACGATCGTCGAGTTGCTCGGCCCGCCCCGGGTGAGCACGAAGATCGGCCCGAAGATCTTCAGCGCCGCGATCGTGGTGGTCACCAGGACGACGTAGAACTCCGGCCGGATCAGATAGACGGTGATCTTGCGGAAGCGCTGCCACCAGGTGGCCCCGTCCAGGTCCGCGGCCTCGTAGAGCGCGGGGTCGATCCGCTGCAGCCCGGACATGAACATCACGATCGGGTAGCCCAGCTGGAACCAGATCATGATGAACATGACGCTGTAGAGCGCGTAGTTCTCGTCGCCCAGCCAGTTCTTCGCCAGCCCGGAGAGCCCGATCGAATCCAGGATCTTGTTGAGCGCGCCGTAGTCCGGATGCAGGATCCAGCCCCACATGATGCCGGTCACGGCCACCGGAATGACCTGCGGAAGGTAGAACCCGGAGCGGAACAGCGACGCCCAGCGGTTGCCGAAGTGCTTGGCCACGTAGTCGAACAGCACCGCCGCCAGCAGCAGGCCGAGCAGCGTCGGCACCACCGCCATGGCCAGGATCAGCAGGATGATGTGCCCGAACGACTGCCAGAACAGCTCGTCGTGGAACAGCCGGGTGTAGTTGTCGAAACCGATCCACTTCTGCTCGCCCACGCCGTTCCACTTGGTGAAGCTCGTGCAGACCGTCATGACCAGCGGGACCACGATGATCGCCAGGGAGGCGACGACCCCCGGGATCAGGTAGACCGCGTAACCGCCGCCCCGGCTCGTCCTCTTGCCGGCCATGTGGGTTCACGTCCCTTCTCTTCGCGTGTACCACCCCGGGGGCGGCGGCCTTCCGCCGCCCCCGGTCCGGCCGGCTTACTTGCCGATGTCGGTGAGGTTCTGGTTGTACGGCTTGGCGATCTCGTCGAGGAACGCGGCCGGGGTCTTCGAGCCGTTGATCAGGCCCTGCACGCCGGCGACCAGCACGTCGTAGTAGCCGGGGGCCGGCCAGTCCGGGTAGAACGCCAGGCCGTCCTGCGAGGAGATCTTGTTGAAGTTGTCGATCAGTTCCTTGTTCTTCGCGTCGGTGATCGCCGAGGCGTCGGCCGCCACCGGGACACCGCCCGAGTTGCCCAGCAGGTTCTGGATCTCCGGCGACATGGTGATGTCGATGAAGTCGTACGCGAGGCTCTTGGCCTTGCTCTTCTCCGGGACCACCCAGATGTTGCCGCTCGAGCCCGGGTGCAGGCTGTTGCCCGGGAAGAGGAACGTGCCCCACTGGAAGTTCTTCACCTCGCTGGCGAACCGGCCGTACCACCAGCTGCCCGAGATCAGGATCGGGAACTTGCCCTGCTCCCACGCGACGCCCATGTCCTCGGCCTTGATCCCGGCCGAGTTCTTGGCGATGTACCCCTTGCTGACCCAGTCGCTGAAGGTCTGCGCGCCGTACGTCAGCTGCGGCCCGTGGAAGTCGACCTTGTTCTTGTACAGCTGGTAGTCGTCCACGAAGGAGCGGTCGGCCTTGGACAGCGCCAGCTCGTAGAAGATCTGCTGGGCCGGGTACTCGGCGCCGCCGACGCTCAGCGGGGTGATGCCCTTGGCCTTGAACGCGTCCATCACCTTGGTGAAGTCGTCCAGGGTGGCCGGGACCTGCAGGTTGTACTTCTTGAACATGTCCTGGTTGTAATAGACCATGACGTATTCGCCGTAGTTCGGGACGCCGAACCACTTGCCCGAGCCCATGATGCCGTTGTCGTCGTACTTGGCCGTGGTCTGCAGGCTGTTGCTCAGCTTCTTGTCCCAGCCGCGCTGGGTCGCCTGGTCGCTCAGGTCGGTGAGCAGGCCCTGCTTGGACAGCAGGCCGGCGGTCGCGTTGCCCTTGTTGTACTCCATGATGTCGGGCGCGCTGTCCGAGTTGAGGATCATCTGGGCGTTCTGCTGGATCTGCTCGAAGGACTTCTCCTCGAACTTCACCGTCACGCCCGGGTGCTTCTGCTTGAAGATATCGATCGCCTTGTTCCAGGCGATGCCCATGGCGCTGGTCGGCCCCTCGTAGTGCCACAGGGTCAGCGTCTTGGCGTCGCTGCCACTGTTCTTGTCATCCGACCCCGAACCGCTGCATGCGGTCAGCGCGAGTGACGTGGCCAGCAAAAATGCACCGGCGGCAGCGCCGGCTCGTGTCCTGAACATGCCGTCCTCCGGGTGGGCTCCGTCGAAGCGCTTCGACACTCGATCGTCGAAGCGCTTCGACGCGGGACTTTCCGGTGACGCTAGGGCTCGGCGCGCACCCATGTCAACGGTGTGACGAAAGGATTTCGCAACGATCCGATCCTGGGCGCCGGAGCTTGACGCCGCCCCGGCACAGCCTTCGTGACCTCGCCACAGAGCCACCCGTCGATCAGCCGAGCCGCCCCTCAGCCGTTACCGCCAGCCGCCCAGCCCCGCTCCCCAGCCACCCACTCCCCGCAACCCGCGCTCCCCAGCCACCCACTCCCCGCAACCCGCGCTCCCCAGCCCCGCCGCCATGCGCTCCCATTCCCGCCACCCAGCCTCAAGCGCTCCCCAGCCCCCAGCGATCCCCAGCCGCCCCAGCGCTCCCCAGCCCCAGCGCTCCCCTGCCGCCCGCTCCCCAGCCCCCAGCGCTCCCAGCCCCCAGCGCTTCCCTGCTCCCAGCGCTCCCGCTGCCCAGTCACCCCGCCGCACGCCGCCAAGAGGATCGCGGCCCGAGATCTTGAAGCGTTCGCACCCATTCCGAACGCCTGTGCCACACCCTCGCCGCTCCGGCCCGCGATCTTGAGAACTTCATGCGCGCTCCGAACGCCAGCGCCACATCCGCACCGCGCGAGCGCCCCGCCCGCCCCCGCGTGACTGCCACACAACCCACTTGACCGCAGGCACTCCCGCCGCGAACCACGCGCTTGCCTACCGGCGATCGCGCGCCGCCGTCAGCCGTCGGACCAGGCGCCGTGCAGGAACAGATCGACGAGCCGCCCGGCCGGCCACGGCGAGCGTCCCGGGCCCGGGGCTCTCGCCGCGCCGTGCGACATGCCGAGGAACGCCTCCGCGAGCACCTCGGGCGGCAGGCGCAACCGATCCCGGTCCGGCTCGAGCAGGCGAACCACGGCCTGCCGGATCTCGGGCAGCCTACCGAGCACTCGGAGATCCTCACGGCCCCGCGGGCGCGCCGCGGACCCGCCTGGGCTCGTCATCTGCTGGACGTCGTCGAGGCGGGCACGGGCTCGGCCGTAGTAGTCGTCCATGATGTCAACGACCGCGACCAAGCGCGCGGCCAGCGGCTGATCCACGGCCACCGCATCCAGCCGCTCCAACGCCTCACCCGGATCGAACGCCGCCGCGATCGCCTCCCGCACCGCCTCCATGCAGGCCCGAACGACGGCATCCTTGTCCTCGAAAACGGCAAGAAGAGCGGCCTCATCGACGCCCGCGGCCTCAGCGATCCGGGCAGTGGTCAGGGCTTCGTACTGGCTGACGAGTGGCATTGCCGCCCGGACGATCGACGCGCGGACCTGCTCCCGACCCACGACACCAACCTACGACGCTCACGCCACGGCGGCCCCGGCCGGCGTCCCGAACCCGATTGGCGCGCCCGGCCGAATCGACCCGAGGCAACGCTCGCGATCTCCACCGCCGCGGCCACAGTCCACCCCCGCCCCGGCACTGGGTGGGGCCAAGTAAAGCAGGTGGGTCCGACAAAATCAGCGCCGCTGTCCACAGAGGCGGCGTCGTCCACAGGCGCCGCGTGGAGTGGCCCTACCGCGCCCCCGCCGGCCCCGCGCAACTCTCCCGCTCCACCAGCGTCGGCGGCAGCAACCGAACCGGCTCGGTATGCCGCCCGTCGAGCAGCTTCATCACCGTCTCGACCGCCAGCCCGCCCACGTCATGCGACGGTATGTCCACCGACGTCAGCGGGATCGGCATCGCCAACGCCACATCCCGAGGGCAGACCGCCACCACCGAGATGTCCTCCGGCACCCGCCGTCCGGCCGCCCGCAACTGGTCGAGCAGCGGCCGCAGCGCCTCCTCGTTGTGCACCACCAGTGCGGTCACCCCGTCGAGCTGGGCGTCGATGTCGGCCAGGCAGGCGCGTACCCCGGCCTGGGCCGGCTCGCACGGATGCGTCATCGTCTCCAGCCCGAACTCGGCCGACGCCGCCGTGAAGCCGGCCAGGAAGCGGTCCGCATAGCTCGTGCCGCGGCGGTAGACCGCCGGCGACGGACCGACCAGCGCGACCTTGCGGTGGCCGTGCCACGCCAGGTGCCGCAGCGCCTCCTTGGCGGCCGCCGCGAAGTCGAGGTCGACGCAGACTATGCCGTCCGGGTCGTCGGGCAGCCCGATCAGCACGGTCGGCTGCTTGAGCCGGCGCAGTGCCGGGATGCGCATGTCGTTCTTCTCGACGTCCATCACGATCAGCGCGTCGACCATCGTCGAGTGGGCCACCCGTTCGAGGCCGGCGGTGCCCTCGTCCTTGGTCAGCAGCAGCACGTCGTGGTTGTGCGTGCGGGCCGCGGTCACCACCGCGGTGGCGAACTGCATGATGACCGGCACGTTGACGTCCACCCGCAGCGGCACCACGAGCGCCACGACGTTGGTCTTGCTGCTCGCCAGCGCCCGGGCGCCGGCGTGCGGGTGGAAGCCGAGCTCGGCGATGGCCGCCTGGACTCGGGCCCGGGTCTGCGCGGAGATCGGGCGCCGGCCGCTCAGCACGTACGACACCGTGCTCGCCGACACCCCGGCGGCCCGGGCGACGTCGTTGATCGTCGGCATCCGCCCTCCCCACGTGACCCCGTCGTGATCCATCATGCGCCCCTTGCCAAGAATCCTAACTACCCTGTTGATCAAGACGGCAGGTCACGTACCACCACTCCTCCGCGCTGCGTCCCGGCCACCGCCAGCCGGGGGACGGCCACCGTCGACGGCCGCTCGGCGATCACGGCGATCGCGAGGGTGTTCCGGCCGTTCTGGTGGAGGAGCCCGGCGGGCAGCACGAACGAGGTCTGCGGGCCGATCGCCGCGCCGTACTCGGCGAGGTTCCATCCGTTGAGGAAGACCTGCTCGCGGTAACCCTGCGGAATCGCCCCGGCGAAGCGCAGAGTGACCGACGTGTCCTGCCCGCGCGGCAGGTCGAGCGCGAAGCCGGTCCGCAGCCAGCTCACCCCGGCCGGCACCGAGAGCGACGCCGGCGGCCAGGAGCGGTCCGGGTAGCCCGGCAGCGTCCAGCCGTTGCGTTCGCCGTAGAGGCCACCGTTGTTGAGGCCGCCCCGGACCGGGTCGGCCGCCGCCTGCCCCTGGATCCTCCAGGAGATCGCCGGTACGCCGTCGACCGCCGCCCCGACCAGCCCGCGCGGCTGCCGGAACCGGCTGTCCTCGGCGGTCCAGTCGTCGTTGTTGCCCATGTTCTGCACGAGCACCGACAGCACCGCCGTCGTCCCCGGCTTGACCAGCCCGGCCGGGATGGTGAACTTCCCGGCTCCCGGCGACGGGTTGGCCGGCGCGTCCGAGTCGGCCTCGACGCCCCCGGCCGCGCTCCCGAGATACCGGCCGTTCAGCCACACCAGGTAGTCCCCGCGCTTGCCGGTGATCGCGTTGAGTGACACGGTCGTCTCACTGCCGGTAGCGGTGAACCGGCCGCGATACCAGACGCTGCCCGCGTGATACCCGTACTCGTCGCTGAACAGCACCGGCTGGGTGAGCGGCTGGAAGGTGCTCAGGCTGCTGGTCCGGTCGGCCACGGTCCACCGCGAGTCGTCGAACCCGGGCCGGGCCTCCGGCGCCTCACTCCGCTGCCGCCAGCCGGCCAAAACGGGTAAAGCGACCGCATGCGGGCCCGGCAAACTGCCGATCAAAGACCCACTTCCCGATGTACGCGTCGCCACCGGCTCGCCGTTGACCACCATCCGTCCGGCCCGCGCGAACACCTCGACATCACCGGCCGACGCGGTATCCGCCCGCAGCGAGACCGTTCCGCGGGAAACCGCCGCCGACCGCAGCAACGACGTCCCCCGCACCAGAATCGGCCCGTCCGCGGTATCCGCCCGCCAGAACGACCCGGCCGTGTCATCCGTCCCGATCAGCAGCAGCAACGGCCGACGCCCGCCCCCACTGATCAGCACTCGGGCCAGCCCCTGATGGGTGTAGTCCAGCCGCAAATCACCATTCACGTACGACGATGCCACCGTCCCGGAAAGCACCTTGACCGCCGGCTCGGAGGAATACCGCAGCACCGTGCTCCCCGGCGTCCCGGGAGAACCGTAGAAGACCGCGACATCCCGATCGACGTACGCCGTGGTCAGCAACTCCGACGTCGACACCACGAGCCGCTGCCCGCCCAGGTCGAACCCGCCGACCAGAATCTTCGCGTCGTGCCCCGGGAGCGTGAGCGGCAACGAATACCCGTTCCACGAAAGCGTCGACGAGACCGGCGCCGTGGACCCGTTCCGGACCAGGACGAACTGCGTACCCACATCGGGGTTGGTTCGTGAAGCAGTTTCCAGGCCCGCGGCGACCGGCGCGGCCGAGGGATCCGTCCTGGCCAGCGGCGGCACCGCCCGCAGGAAGTAGTTCTGCCGCTTGTACTCGAAGTACTTCGGCGTCAACTGCCGCGCCTCGTCGATGGCCGCGCCGTAGTCGTAGGAGGTGTAGACGTCGTTCGGCTGCCCGAGCCAGCCCCAGTTCGTCCCGCCGAACCCCAGGTAATAGTTGACCGCCGTCGCCCCGCTGAGCACGACGTTCCCCTTCTGGAAGTATTTGGTGTACTGGACACCGGTCAGCTCCCGGCAGGCGTCGTATCCGGCGTTGTTCGAGTCGATCGCGCCGGCCTGATATTCGGCCGCGAAAACCGGGGCGTCGTCGCGCACCCGCTCGGTCACGCCCGCGCCCCACGGCCCCCACGTGCTGGCAGCGTTCTGGCATTCGAACGACTGCGGATAGTCGTCCACGCCCGGCATCTGCACCGCGCCCGGCCCCGAGCCCCACGTCGACGACCAGGAGCCGGCGTCGCAGCAGTCGTTGGTCGTGATCGGCACGTCGATCCCGTCGGCCCGCGCGGTGTCCTGCAGGTCCCGCATGTACGCCGCGTCCGTGTTCACCTGATACTCGTTCTCGACGTTGTAGAGCACCACCGAGCCGCCCCGGGTCACCTGATGCCGGGCCAGGATCGGATTGATGTGCGCGAGCCAGTCGTGATAGGCCGCCGTGTAGCCGGGATCGCTGCTGCGCGCCCGCCCCGGCACCGTCTTGAGCCACGCCGGGAAGCCGCCGCCGCTGGTCTCGGCGTTGATGTAGGGCCCCGGCCGGGCGATCACGTAAAGACCGACTTCCTCGGCCGTACGCAGGAGCCGGTCGACGTCGCGGACGCCGGTGAAGTCGTACTTCCCGGGCGCCGGCGAGTGGAACGCCCAGTTGAAGTAGACCGAGATCGCGGTGAAGCCGGCCGCCTTCTCCTTCTCCAGGATGTCCTTCCAGAGGCCGGGCGAGGGGAGCCGGAAGTAGTGAAACTCGGCTGCCGAAAGAACGATGCGTCGCCCGTCGAGCATCAAGGAGTATCTGTCGTACGTCACGCGGTGCCCCGGCGCCGCGACGGACGGCCCGGCGATGGTCACCAGGCCGGCGAGCGTCAAGGCAAGGACGAGCAGGATGCGGCGGAACTTCATGCGGGCTCCCTCACGGGTGGCAGGGTCGGTGACCCGCCCGCCCGCTGACCAGGCGGGCGGGCGGGTTCCCCTCTCACCGAATGGAGAATGTGGACACGCGCAGCGCGCCGCCGAAGACGAGATAGACGTCGTGGTGGCCGCCTCGAGGGACCGAGGACAGCGCGGCGGTGGTGGTCGCGTACCGATAGACGTCCCCGGTCGCCGGCACCGCGGCCGTGCCGAGCAGCTTGCCGGTCGGCGAGTCCAGGCGAATTTCGATCTTGGAGGCGGAAAGCGCCGCGACGCCCGCGCTGAACGAGGACCCGCGCAGGTCGGCGTCCTTGAAGGCGATCCAGTCCCCGGCCGCCGACGAGCCCACGGCCGTGCCCGCCGCCTTCGACTCGTCGACCAGCTTGACCGCCGACGAGTAGGCGTCGAAGTTCTCCGCCCGCGTGACCCTCGACAGGTCCCGCGCCGGGATGGTCTCGCCGCGCACGGTCCAGGCGATCGACCGCCGGATGTCCGACGACGAAGAGCCGATCATCACGTCGTACACCGAACTCTCCACCACCCACCGGCCGCGGGTGACGTCCCAGTGCCTGAGGTCGCCCGCGGTCAGCGGCAGGCTGACGAGCCTGGTCTGGCCCGCCTTCAGGTGCACCCGGTCGAAGCCGCGCAGCTGCTTGACCGCCGCCTTGTCCCGCGAGGTGCGCTGGTGGGTGTAGAGCTGCACCACCTCGTCGCCGTCCCGCTTGCCGGTGTTGGTCACGGTGAAGGTGACCCGGCCGTTGCCCAGCACGGGCTTGCCGTAGGCGAAGGACGTGTACGACAGGCCGTAGCCGAACGGGTAGAGCGGCGTCTGCCTGCTGTAGAGATAGGTCTGGTTCGAGCTGATGATGTCGTAGTCGAGCAGGTCGGCCGGCAGCTGGCTGTCGCTGCGGTACCAGGTCTGCGAGAGCCGCCCGGCCGGGTTGTTGTCGCCGTAGAGCACGTCCGCGATCGCGTGCCCGGTCTCCGCCCCCGCGTGCGTGGTCCATACGATGCCCGGCACGTGCTGCTGCTCCCAGGTGATCGTGTCCGGGTAACTGGTCTGCAGCACCACGATCGTGTGCGGGTTGACCGCTCGCACCGCCTTGACCAGGGCCTCCTGGCCGGCGCCGAGCGCCATCGTGGTGCGGTCGTGCGCCTCCCGGCCGTTGATGAAGGGCTGGCTGCCCACCACCAGCACGGCGGTGTCGGCCGACTTCGCCGCGGCGACCGCCTCGTCGATGCCGCTGCGCAGCACCTCCTTGCTGAATTTGGCGGCGCCCGCGGCGTCCGGCGAGCCCAGCGCGAGCTTGCCGTCGGCGCCGACCGTCAGATAGCGGTTGGGCCCGAACCAGCTCTCCTGCGTCTCGTATCCCGCGTACCGGATGGCGAAGGTCCCGTCCGGCTGGGCCTCGAGCTTGAACTGCTGCTGCACGAACCAGCCGTTGGGCTGGTCGTCCCGGGTGACGAAGGGCCCCCAGTTGTAGCCGAGGTATTTGCCGTTCGAGGCGTTCTTGAGGGTGAGCACGCCCTGGCCCCAGTCGTCCGCGTCGAACTGCGCGGCCGTGGTCGCGCTGTCGGCGGTCACGGCGACGGCGTCCGCGTCGGTGGTGCCGGTCGCGGTCACGTACCTGCCGGTGGCGACGTCCTTGAGGGCGATCCGGTCCGAGCCGGTCGAGCTGACCACGCTGCCGGCGTGCTCCTTGATCCCGTCGACGGCGGTCACCTGGTAGGGCAGCTTCCCGCCGTACCAGTCGCTGTAGAGGGTGTTCGCAAGCGGCCCGACCACCGCGACCTTGCCGCCCGGCCTCAGCGGCAGCGCGTTGCCGGCATTCTTCAGCAAGACCATCGCCTCGTCGGCCGTCTGCCGGGCGAGCCGCTGGTTGGCCGGGCTGTTGATCACGTCCGGCCCGATCTTCCCGTACCTGCCGCCGTCCGGGTCGAACTCGCCGAGCCGGAAACGGATGCTCAGCGCGTTCCCGGCCGCCACGTCGATGTCGTGCACGGTGAGCAGCCCCTGGTCGAGCGCCTGCTTGATAGCTGTGACGGTCGGCGTCCCGTTGGCGTCGTCCACGGTGAACGAGTTGAGTCCCGCCTTGATCACCGCGGCGTCGGCCTCGGCCTGGGTCGCGTAGTACTTCTCCGAGCCGGTCAGGTTGGTGGGCGCCGAGGCGTCGGTGACGTTGAAGAGCGGGTATCTGCTCCAACTCCGCTCGAGCGTCGCCAGGTCCGGGTTCACCGTGTTCGGACGGCCGTTGGTCAGGTTGTAGGAGGCCATCACGCCGGTCGCCGCGTTCGCACCGATCGCCGGCTGGAACGCCGCCCGGTCGTACTCGTTGAGCACCCGGTTCGGCACGTTCGACGAGGTCACGTCCCGGCCGGCCTCGTTGTTGTAGGCCAGGTAGTGCTTCAGCGTCGGGGCGGCCTTGAGGTGGTCGGGGTCGCCGCCCTCCAGCCCGCTGCCGTAGGCCGTCGAGATCGCGCCGGTGAGCAGCGGGTCCTCGGAGTAGCCCTCCTCGTTGCGCCCCCAGCGCGGGTCCCGCAGCAGGTTCACCACCGGCGCCCACAGGTTCAGCCCGAAGACCCGCGGGTTCTTCGCGTGGAAACCGCGCGCCTCGTCGCCCACCGCCGAGCCGACCCGCGTGATCAGGCCGGTGTCCCATGTGCTCGCCAGCCCGACCGGCTGGGCGAAGGAGGTGCCGTCGGCCTGCACCACCGCGCTGCCGTTGTCGATGTCGTTCGACCAGGCCACGCCGTGCAGCGCCTCGGTGCCGGCCTTGAAAAGGCTGATCCCCAGCCGCGGAATGGCCGGCTGATACTGGTGCAGCAGCGAGATCTTCTCGTCCAGCGTGAGCCGCCCGACCAGGTCGTCGACGCGCGCTTGCAGCGGCAGACGCGGATCACGGAACGGATAGCCCGGGTCCGCCTGCGCGACGCCCGGAATGGCCGGAGTGAGCAGCAGAGCGGCCGCCAGAACCGGCAGGAAACGCCTTCGCATGAGCGATTCTCCTCGATTTTCAGCGAGGTTTCGGGTCTTGTTCAAAGTCGGTGTCGAAGCGCTTCGATTGCCGCGGTATCGCTCACGATAGATGCCCGCCAATCACCTGTCCACCATCTGCCGGAGATCCCCCGGAAACATCGACCCCGATCGTGGTCAGACCAGCGCGAACACCACGTCACCGGTCACTCTGGGCGTTTCCCTCCAGCAGCCTTGGCCGTACGGGTCGGTCCGGTCCCGCCTCACCAGGCGACCTGGCTGCCGTCCCGGCCCCGTGCCGCCCGCTGCGGGCGGAGCTGCAACTCGAGCCGCAAACCACCCACTCCCCGGCGTGCGTCCGGGTCGCCGAGAAAATCGGGGGCGGGGCGGGCGGGGGCGGCCCTATCGTGGCGGGCTATGGAGACGACGGTGCGGGCCAACGCGTGGGACGATCCGCGATGGCAGGCGTCCGCGCACGCCTGGGCGAGCGAGCGACTCTCCGAACGCGGCACCCCGCCGACGGGCCCGATCGAGGAGGCGCGGATGCGGCCGTGGTCGGTGACCCATCGGGTGCCCACGACGGCGGGCGTCGCCTGGTTCAAGGCCAACACTCCGCGGTGCGCCTACGAGGCCGGCCTCGCCGCGTCGCTGGCCGCCTGGGCGCCCGGGCACGTGCTCGCGCCCCTGGCCGTCGACGCGTCCCGGGGCTGGCTGCTCACCGCCGACGCCGGGCCCACCCTGCGTGCGCTGGTCGCCAAGGATCGGCTGCTCCCGACCTGGACCGCCATGCTGCAGTCCTACGCCGCCCTCCAGCGCGACCTGGCAGCGCACGCCCCCGAGATGCTGACCCTGGGCGTCCCCGATCACCGCCCCCAGCACCTCCCCGCCCGCCTCACCGCCCTGCTCGCCGACCCGCGGATCCAAGCCGACCTGGGCACCGACCGGCGGGCCGCCGTGGAAAAGGTCGTCCCCGACTTCGCCGACTGGTGCACCGAGCTGGCCGCCGGCGGCATACCCGCCACCCTCCAGCACGACGATCTGACCGACGCCAACGTCTTCCCGGCCGGCGGGGGCTTCCTGTTCTTCGACTGGGGCGACTCCAGCGTGGCCCACCCGTTCGGCTCGCTGCTGGTCGCGATCGGCTTCGCGGCCTATCTGCTCGAGCTCGACCCCGGCGCCCCCGAGCTGTCCCGCCTCCGCGACGCCTACCTCGAAGCGTGGACCGACCTCGCCCCGCTGACCGACCTGCGCCGCGCGGCCTCGCTGGCCTGCCGCGTCACCCGGGTCTCCAAGGCCCTCGCCTGGCAACGCGCCCTGCACGACCCGGCCGTCCCGGTCGACCCGGACTTCCGCACCGCGGTCGCCGACTGGCTCGCCGAACTCCCCGAGCCGCCACTCCTCTGACATCGCCGTCCGCAGCACCCGGCACGGCCCGACAACGAGCTCCGACCAGCCCCGCCAGCGCCCCGCCGCCGCCCGACAACGGGCGCCCCGACGAGCCGCGCCGGCGCCGTGCCGCCATCCGACAACGAGTGCCCCAACCAGCCCCGCCACCACCGACAACGAGCACTCCAACCAACCGCGCCAGCGCCAGCGTCCCGCCGCCCGACAACGAGCACTCCAACCAACCGCGTAGGAGAGCACTCGCCGACCGGGGCGTGCGGCGACGAGCGACCACAGAGGACCCGCGCTGCCCGGGAGCGGACGCGAGGGTGACGCGGCAGGTCAGCCCGGCGGTCGCGGCATACGCCGGGGGACGGCAGCGCCTCGCGTGCGCCGGCCGCCGGAGGCGGAGAACGGCCGCTGTGCGGTCGGGTACGGCCTTTCCTCGTACGATATAGGTCGTTGTTCAAGAATTTACACCGGGTTTTGTACAAGAATCGACAGACGAATAGCCCCGCGCGGCGAAATGTGGGCAGATCAATTCCTTCGGCGAGGGGCAGAACTCATGTCAGGTCCGGTCTGTTTCTACGTTCCCGCGCACATCATCGACCACATTGCGAAGAATGCACGCCAACTCGGCATCGACCCGGAGCCCGCGCAGCGCACGGCACTCGCCTCCCAGGCGCAGCGGCAGGCCCGCCGCGGCGCCGCCACGGCGAGTTTCGCCGCGCTGACGCCGCCCCGGCCGGGCAAGGGCGACCGGCAGATCTACGACGACGAGCACCAATGGAACACGGGCGTGACCCTGGTTCGCGGCGAGGGGGACGTCGCGGTCGCGCAGGCGAACGCGAACGCCGCCTATGACGGATTGGGCGCCACCCGGGACTTCTACCGCGACGTTCTCGGGCGCGACTCCATCGACAATGCCGGCCTCACGCTGCTCGGGAACGTCAATTTCGGCGACCAGTACGACAACGCGTTCTGGGACGGCACCCAGATGGTGTTCGGCAACGGCGACGAGACGATTTTCACCGATTTCACCAAGGACGTCGACGTCTGCGCGCACGAGCTGACCCACGGCGTCACGCAGTACACGGCGGGGCTCACCTACACCGATCAGCCGGGCGCGATGAACGAGGCGTTCTCCGACATCTTCGGCTCCTGCGTGGACCAGATGGTGCACAAGGTGGACGCCGGCGAGCACAACTGGCTGATCGGCGAGGAGGTCATGGCGGAGCAGCTGTACGGCGAGGCGATCCGCTCGATGTCACACCCGGGCACCGCCTACGACAACCCGATCCTCGGCAAGGACCCGCAGGCCGCGGACATGTCCGGGTACGTGGCCGGCGGCGACCCGCACGTGAACTCGGGCATCATCAACCGGGCGTTCTACCTGACCGCGATCGAGCTGGGCACCTTCCCGGCCGCCCGGGTCTGGTTCGACACGCTGGTCAATCTCTGGCCGAACGCGCAGTTCACCGACTGCGCCTACGTCTGCGCCGAGCAGGCGCGCATCCTCGCCCGCGACGGCAAGGTGGGCCGCAACGCCGCTCAGACCGTACGCGCGGCGTTCCGTGAGGTGGGCGTCAAGTAGGGGACAGCGGGTTCCGACCAGAGCACCCCGCAGTCGTCGCAGGTCCAGAGCACGTGTCCGGACCCGCGGCGACGGCGGGGTACCGTCTTGTAGAGCTGCGTTCCGCACGACCAGCAGGCGGTGCCGACCACCGCCTCGCCGGGCGCGGCTACCGGAATAGCCATAATTCCTGTTTACCCGCACAAGCCGCCGGCGACACGTCGGTCCCGGCCGTGACACACGGGAAACATGGGAGGTTGCCATGTCCGAGCACGTCCGCGCCGAGCTGCGCCGGACCGGCGGTTTCGCCGGCCGCCCGGTGCACGTCCGGCTCGACTCCGCGACCATGCCGCCGGCCGACGCCGCCCGGCTCGTGCAACTGGTCTCCACGATCGACCTGTCCCGCCTCGGTGGGGCCCACCCCGGCCTGCCCGCGGGCGCCGACCTGATGAGCTACGACCTGATGATCGAGCGCGGCGGCCGGCGCTGGCAGGGCACCGTCGCCGACCCGGCGATCCCCGCCGACCTGCGGCCGCTGCTGCAGTTCCTGACCCACTACTCGCGGGGCCCGGGCTCCTAGGTTAGGTTAGGCATGCCTTTGCTGCTGACCTAGGAGGATCCGGTGACCACGACCGCACCCCCGCCGTGGCGGTTCTTCGCCACGACCGTCCGCGAGGTGCGGCGGCTCAGCCCGAGCTTCGTGCGCGTCACGTTCACCGGCGACGACCTGCACCACTTCGCCGACAACGGCTTCGACCAGCGGATCAAGCTGATCCCCCCGCTGCCGGACGGCGGCCACGACCACCTGCCGACCGGCCCCGACTGGTACGCCCGGTGGCGCGACCTGCCCGGCGACCGGCGTAACCCGATCCGCACCTACACCGTCCGAGCGGTCCGCCCCGACCGGCGCGAGGTCGACATCGACATGGTGCTGCACGGCACCCACGGCCCGGCTTCCCGCTGGGCCGCCGCGGCCGTGCCGGGCTCGACCGCCCGCCTGATGGGCCCGAACGCCGAACACGACGGCACCCACGGCGGCATCGACTTCCGTCCGCCGCCCCACACCGAGCGCATCCTGCTCGGCGGCGACGAGACCGCGGTCCCGGCCATCTCCTCGATCCTCGCCGGCCTCCCCTCGGGCACCCGCGGCGAGGCCCTGCTGGAGGTCCCCACCGACGCGGACGCTCTTAAGATCAAATTCCCGGCGGGTGTACGCGTGACCTGGCTCGCCAGAAACGGCGCCGCCCACGGTGAGAGGCTCATCCCGGCGACGCACGCCGCGGTCCGCCGGCTGCTCGGCGACCAGGCCCCCACCCCGGCCGGCGCCCTCTCGTCCGGCGCCCCCTCGTCCGGCGCCCCCTCGTCCGGCGCCCCCTCGTCCGGCGCCCCCTCGTCCGACGATCTGGAGGACGTCGACGTCGACGCCGGGATCCTCTGGGAGGTCCCCGAGCCCACCGACGTCAGCCGCTTCTACGCCTGGCTGGCCGGCGAGGCCGCCGTCATCAAGACGCTACGCCGCCATCTGGTGACCGATTGTGGCGTCGACCGGCGTTCTGTCGCCTTTATGGGTTACTGGCGCCAGGGCCGCGCCGAATCCGACTGAATTCCCAGGTCACGACCGATAGGCCGACGGCCGGGTCGCCCGGCCGGGGGCTATGGTGGTGTCCTTCGCCGGGTCTACTGTGGCGCGTCTAGCGATCGGAGCTCACCATGGATGAGCCGAGGAGCCTTGCCGGTCTCGACACCACCAAGGCGCATGTCGCCCGGGTCTACGACTATTGGCTGGGCGGTAAGGACAACTTCGAGGCCGACCGGGCGTACGGCGACGATCTCGAGAAACGAGTGCCGTCGATCCGGCTCACGGCCCGGATGAACCGTCTCTTCCTCGGCCGGGCCGTGCGGTTCCTGGCCGCCGACGCCGGCATCCGCCAGTTCCTCGACATCGGCACCGGCCTGCCTACTGCCAACAACACACACCAGGTCGCCCAGGGGATAGCGCCCGAGTCGCGGGTCGTCTACACCGACAACGACCCGCTGGTCCTGGTGCACGCCCGCGCGCTGCTGACCAGCTCCGCCGCGGGCCGCACTGCGTACATCGAGGCCGACGTCCGCAACCCGGAGGCGATCCTCAAGGCCTCCGAGCTGACCGACACGCTCGACCTCACCCAGCCGGTCGCCGTCATGCTGATCGCCGTGCTGCACCTGGTCACCGACGACGACATCGCCTACCCGGCGATCCGGTCGATCGTCGACGCCATGCCGTCCGGCAGCTACCTGGTGATCTCCCACGCCACCGGCGACTTCTGGCCGCAGGAGCAGGTCGACGCCGCCAACGCGACCAACGCCGCGCACAAGGTCGACTTCCGCTTCCGCAGCCAGTCCGAGGTGGCCCGGTTCTTCGCCGGCCTGGACCTGGTCGACCCCGGCATCGTCCCGGTGGCGGAGTGGCGCTCCGGCGACGACCGCACCCCGGAACGCGCCCACAGCAACATCTGGGCCGGCGTGGCCCGCAAGCCGTAGAAAGCACGAAAGCCCGCCCCGATTCGGGGCGGGCTTTCGTCAGGTTGAGTCCGGCGGCGTCCTACTCTCCCACACCCTCCCGAGTGCAGTACCATCGGCGCTGGAGGGCTTAGCTTCCGGGTTCGGAATGAGACCGGGCGTT
>NZ_JOJL01000058.1 GCF_000721705.1 Actinoplanes subtropicus | reverse complement strand
GCAAGAACACCAACGTACCCACACCAGCCGCTACCAGCACCAATACGACCTCGCGGCCTAACCAAGACCAAGAAAGTCACTCAGAGAGAAACGCACCCGGGCTCTCCCGCCAACGGACAGGCTGTCCGCCATCCCTCTGACGGCGCGTTTGTGCCAGACTCGTGCCTCGTGGACGAGATCGCTGTCGCCGCCGAGTCGCGACCGGACCACCCCGCACTGATCGCTCCGACGAGCACGCTGACCTGGGCCGAGGTCGACGCCCGGGTGGAGGCGGCCGCCCGCCGGCTGGTGATGCTGGCCCGCCCCCGGGAACGCGTCGCGATCGTGCTGGGCAACTCCGTCGACTTCGTGGCGACCTACTACGGGGTGCTGCGGGCCGGCCGGGTCGCGGTGCCGCTCAACCCCGGGTACACGGCCGACGAACTGGACTACGTGATCACCGATTGCCAGGCCGCGGTGGTGGTCGCCGAGGCCGAGGCCCGCACCAAGCTGCGGTCGTCCACCCCGCCGTGCGTACCGCCGGATCTCGCCGGAGCGACCGGCGACCTGCCGGAAGTTTCGGCGGATGATCTCGCGGTGTTGCTCTACACCTCCGGGACCAGCGGACGGCCGAAGGGCGCGATGCTCACCCGCGCCGCGCTGGCGGCCAACCACGACCAGCTGGACGCGATCGATCCGCCGGTGGTCGGGCCGGACGACGTGGTGCTGCTGGCGATGCCGTTCTTCCACGCGTACGGGTTGAACACCGGTCTCGGCACCGTCGCGCACCACGCGGCCACCGGTGTGCTGATCGACCGCTTCGACCCGGCGGCCTCGCTCTCCGTGATTGCCGAACGTGCCGTCACGGTGACGATCGGCGTGCCGGGCATGTACACCGAGTGGTCCCGGCAGCCGTCGGTCAAGACCGGGCTCAGCAGCGTGCGCACCGCGGTGTGCGGCGCCGCGCCGATCGCCCCGGCCGAGGCCGCGCACTTCCACGCCGCAACCGGCAAAACCTTGATCATTGGGTACGGGTTGACCGAGACCGCGCCGGTGTTGACCACCACGGCGGTCAGCGATCGGGGCAAGCCGGGCTCGATCGGCCGCCCGCTGCCGGGAGTTTCGCTGCGCTTGCGAAACGCGGAGGGCGAGATCCTCTGGGAGGACGGCACCGCCTCGCCCGACGAGACGCTTCCGCCCGACGAGGCGGCCGAGCTCGACCTCTCCGTCGAGGACTCGGCCGGCACCGACCCCGGCGAGATCGTGGTACGCGGCGCCAACCTGTTCTCCGGCTACTGGCCGGACGGCCGGGACGGGCCGGACGACGAAGGTTGGTGGGGCACCGGCGACGTGGCGTACGCGGACGGCGACGGCGACCTGCACCTGGTCGACCGGATCGGCGAGCTGATCCTGGTGAACGGCTTCAACGTCTACCCGGCCGAGATCGAGCGGGTGCTCGACGGGCACCCGGCGGTGGCCGAGTCGGCGGTGGTCGGGGTGCCCGACGACGAGACCGGGCAGCGGCCGCACGCGTACGTGGTGGCCGCGCTCGACCCCGCGCCCACCCCGGCCGAGCTGCAGGTCTTCTGCGCCGCGCAGCTCGCCCGGTTCAAGCTGCCGAGCATCGAGCTGGTGCGTGAGCTTCCGCACTCGGCGATCGGCAAGGTCCGGAAGAGGGAGATCACGTCGTGAACCGAGTGACCTTGATCAGCCGGGACGGTTGCCACCTGTGCGAGGACGCCGAGGCCGTGCTCGACCGGATTTTGCCTGGTCAGTGGAGCCGGGTCGACGTCGACTCGGATGTGGAGCTGCAGCGTGACTACGGCGACCGGGTGCCGGTGGTGCTGCTGGACGGCGCCGAGCACGGCTACTGGCGGATCGAGGAGGCCCGGCTGTTGCGGGATTTGGCGCGACAACCGGGGGAGCCCCGCATATAGGTTGTTCGCCGTGACCGCTACGCATCTTGTCTGGGACTGGAACGGCACCCTTCTCGACGACCTGCATCTGGTGGTCTCGGCCACCAATGTCGCCTTCGAATCGGTGGGCGGCCGGCCGGTCGACGCCGACGAGCACCGCGCCCGGTACCGCCGGCCGGTGGCCGAGTTCTACGCCGAGATGCTCGAGCGGGCGATCGACGACCAGGAGTTCGGGCGGCTCGACCGGCTCTTTCACGACACGTACCGGCTGGGGCTGACCAGCATGACGCTGGCCGCCGACGCGATGACGGCGATCAAGTCGTGGCCCGGCTCGCAGTCGCTGCTGTCCATGTGGTTCCACAGCGAGCTGGTGCCGGCCGTCGAGACGTACGGCCTGGCCGGGGTCTTCACCCGGGTCGACGGGCTGCGCACCGAGGTGGGCGGCCACCTGAAGGCCGCCCATCTGGCGACTCACCTGGACCAACTGGGCATCCCCGGCCACCAGGTCGTGATGATCGGCGACTCCCTCGACGACGCCGCCGCGGCCGACTCGGTGGGCGCCCAAGCGGTCCTTTACACCGGCGGCTTCACCCACCCCGACAAGCTGCGCGCCTCAGGCCGTCCAGTAGCCGACACCCTCCTCGAGGCCGTGGAGCTCGCGAAGTCTCTTTGACGCGTTTCAGGGTCAAGAGCCAGATCAAGTTCCCGTTACCGTACGAGGTCAGCCGAGTCCCCGCCTGCCCAGGCGATCTGCCTGCCGTCCCGGCCCCGGTGCCGCCGGCATCCGGGCTGGGCTGCACTCGGGCAGGCCGGCCCGGGCGGCCGGTCACCCTCGCTGCCGCCGCTGACGGCAGGGTGGTCGGTAGACCGACGGCCGGGGCATACTTCGAGGGGTTCAATAGCACGCTAGTGGATCTCTGTCCACTCGCCTCACCAAGATCGCGATTTGTGCACGCCTTCACAAGCGCCTACTCTGTGACTTCGAAGAGCCCCGCTATCACAGCCGGTCGAGCTGGGCGACAGGGGGCTCGCACCGCTAGTTCGACACGTCGTCGGCACGGAGTCAGATGAGTCAGCAGCGTCACGGAAGCACGCCCGGAGGAACGGGCGACGTCCCGGCCTTCCCGGACCTCCCGGAGGCGACGATCGCCCGGCTGCCCGAATACCTTCGCGCACTGCACAACCTCGGCGAGGGTGGGGCCGACACGATCTCCAGCGAGGGTCTCGCGGCCGCCGCCGGGGTCAACTCGGCGAAACTCCGCAAGGACCTCTCCCACCTCGGGTCGTACGGCACGCGCGGGGTCGGCTACGACGTCGCCCTGCTGATCGAGCAGATCGAGTACGTTCTCGGCCTCGACCAGCGCCGGGCCGTCTGCCTGGTGGGCGTGGGTAATCTCGGTCACGCCCTGGCCGGGTACGACGGCTTCGCCAGCCGCGGCTTCAAGATCGTCGCGCTGTTCGACGCCGACCCCGCGAAGGTCGGCGAGCGGATCCACGGCCTGGTCGTGCGGCACATCGACGAGCTCAGCGAGGTCGCGGTCGAGGAGAGCATTGCCATCGGCGTGATCGCGACCCCGGCCGGCGCCGCCCAGGCCGTCGCCGACGAACTGGTCGCCGCGGGGGTCACCAGCATCCTCAACTTCGCGCCGTGCGTGCTATCGGTCCCGGCGAACGTCGACGTGCGCAAGGTCGACCTCGCCATCGAGCTGCAGATCCTCTCATTCCACGAGCACCGCAAGGCGTCGCTCACCGCGTTGCCCGGCGGCCGGTCCGCCACGGGGGCGGGAACTCAGGAGGCGGTCGGGTCGTGAACCTGCTCAGTGTCGGTGCTTCCTACCGCACCGCCGACATCAGCACCCTGGAGCGGCTCACCATAGCGGAGGACGCCGTCCCCGGGCTGCTGCACAAGCTCGTCAGCCAGCCGTACATCGGCGAGGCGGTGCTGCTCTCCAGCTGCAACCGGGTCGAGATCTACGCCGCGGTGAGCGGCTTCCACGGCGGCCTCGGCGACGTCTGCAACGTCCTCTCCGAGGCCTCCGGCATTCCGGCCACCGAGCTGGCCGGCCACCTGTACGTGCACTACGACGAGGCCGCGGTGCAGCACTCGTTCCGGGTGTCCGCCGGGCTCGACTCGATGGTGGTCGGCGAGTCGCAGATCCTCGGCCAGATGCGCGACGCGTACCACGCGGCCAGCGAGGCGGACACCGCCGGGCGGCTGCTGCACGAGCTCATGCAGCAGGCCCTGCGGGTCGGCAAGCGGGCGCACGCCGAGACCGGCATCGACAAGGCCGGGCAGAGTGTGGTCACCGCCGCGCTCGACGTCGCCGCGGCCGAGATGGGCCCGCTCGACCAGAAATCGGCGCTGGTGATCGGCGCGGGCGCGATGGGTTCGCTGTCGGTGGCCACGCTGACCCGGGCCGGCGTCGGCTCGGTGCGGATCAGCAACCGCAGCGCGGCGGCGGCCGACCGGCTCGCCGAGGCGTACGGCGCCGTCGCCGTCCCGTTCGAGCAGCTGGACGCGGCGCTGCGCTCGGCCGACTTGGTGATCACAGCGACGGCGGCGAGTGAGCCGGTGCTGACCCGGGACCGCCTGTCCGCGGCCGGTCCGCTGGTCGTGCTCGACCTGGCGGTGCCCCGCGACGTGGCGCCGGAGGCGGCCGGACTGCCCGGCCTCACCATCATCGACATCGACAGTCTCGCCTCGTCCCGCCGCACGCTGCCGGCCGCCGCCGAGACCGCGGCCGTCGAGCAGATCGTGACCGCCGAGGTCGAGCACTTCCTCGGCTGGCTGCGCGGCGCCGACATCGCGCCGACCGTGGCCGCGCTGCGCAACCGGGCCGAGGACGTGGTCGCCGGCGAGTTGCGCAAGCTCTACGCGCGCCGAGCGGAATTCACGGATGAGCAGCGAGCGGATGTTTCCCGTACGCTGCATCGGGTCGTTCAGCAGCTGCTGCATTCGCCGACCGTACGGGTGCGCCAGCTGGCCGCCGAACCGGGCGGCGACCAGTACGCCGCGCTGCTGCGGGAGCTGTTCGATCTGGACGTCCCCCATGCCACCCAGGCCGATGCCGTGCCCGAGATCGGAGGAAAAGCGTGAGCGCCCCCCTGCGCCTTGGCACTCGTGGCTCCGCGCTGGCCCTCGCCCAGTCGCAGTTGACCGCCGATGCGCTGACCGCCGCCACCGGCCGGCCGGTCGAGCTGGTGCGCATCGTCACGTCGGGCGACCGCTCCTCGGCCCCGGTCGCGCAGCTCGGCGTGGGTGTCTTCGTGTCCGCACTGCGGGACGCGCTGCTGGCCGGTGAGATCGACTTCGCCGTCCACTCGTACAAGGACCTGCCCACCGCCGTGCCGGCGCGGCTGCACATCGCGGCCGTCCCGCCGCGCGAGGACCCCCGCGACGTACTGATCGCGAAGGGCGACCGGGTGCTCGCCGAGCTGCCGCCGGGCTCCGTGGTGGGCACCGGCGCGGTGCGCCGAATCGCGCAACTGCGGGCATTGGGCCTAGAGTTGCAGGTCACGCCGATCCGCGGGAACGTCGACAGCCGGATCGCCCGGGTCCACGGGCCCGAGGCCGATCTGGACGCCGTCGTCCTCGCCCGGGCCGGTGTGGCTCGTCTCGGCCGGGCCGCCGAGATCACCGAGACGCTCGACCCGATGCTCATGCTGCCCGCCCCGGCCCAGGGAGCGCTGGCGGTGGAGTGCCGGGCCGACGACTCCGACCTGGTCGAGCTGCTGGCCGCGCTCGATCACGCACCGTCCCGGGCCGCCGTCGTGGCGGAACGGGCGATGCTGGCCACGCTCGAGGCCGGGTGCTCCGCCCCAGTCGCGGCACACGCCGAGCTCGCCGAGGGCGAGCACGGTGACGAGATCTACCTGCGCGGTGCGGTGATCAGCCCGGATGGGTCCCGAGCCATCCGCCTGTCGCGCACCGGAACGCCCGCCGACGCGGCGGAGATCGGCAAGGCACTCGCCGCCGACCTCCTCGACGCCGGCGCCGATACCCTGATGGGGAGCACAGAATGACCACCCGCACCGCCCGCAAGCCTGCAGGACGCATCGCGTTCGTCGGCGCCGGACCAGGCGATCCGGAGCTGCTGACCCGTCGCGCGCACGCCGCGCTCACCGACGCCGACCAGGTGGTGTACGACCGCGGAGTCCCCGACTCCCTGCTGTCCGCGATCAAGGCCGAGGCCAAGGCCGACGCCCAGTTCAGCCCGGCCGAGGGCGCGCCCGGCGACGTCGCCAAGGTGCTGCTGTCCGCGGCCAAGTCCGGCCTGTCCGCCGTGCACCTGGTGTCCGGCGACCCGTTCGGCCACGAGTCGGTGATCAAGGAGGTGCAGGCCGTCGCGCGTACGGCGGTGCACTTCGAGGTCGTGCCCGGCATCGGACAGGCCGCGGGCGTCGCCACCTACGCCGGCGTGCCGCTGCCGTCGGTGCGGACCACGGCCGACGTCGACGACGTGACCGCGCTCGACTTCGACGCGCTCGCCGCCTCGTCGCGCAAGGGCTCGTTCGCCGTGGCGGTCGACGCCGGCGACCTGGCCGCGGTCCGCGACGGGCTGCTGGCGGCCGGCGTCGAGCCGGGCATCCCGGTCGCGGTGACCGGCGACGGCACCGGCGAGACCCAGTACACGACCACCTCCACCGTCGACAGCTTCGTCGCCGCCGCCCTCGGCTTCACCGGCCGGGTGGTGCTGACGGTCGGCTCCGACGTGGCCGAGCGGGACGCGCTCAGCTGGTGGGAGAACCGCCCGCTGTACGGCTGGAAGGTCCTCGTCCCGCGCACCAAGGAGCAGGCCGGCGCGATGAGCGCCCGGCTGCGGGCGTACGGCGCGATCCCGTGCGAGGTGCCGACCATCGCGGTCGAGCCGCCGCGCACCCCGGCGCAGATGGAGCGCGCGGTCAAGGGCCTGGTCGACGGCCGGTACGCCTGGGTCGTCTTCACCTCGGTCAACGCCGTGCGCGCGGTCTGGGAGAAGTTCGACGAGCACGGCCTCGACGCCCGGCACTTCGGCGGCGTCAAGATCGCCTGCATCGGCGAGGCCACGGCCGAGGCGGTCCGCTCGTTCGGCATCCAGCCCGAGCTGATCCCGGCCGACGACCAGTCCAGCGAGGGGCTGCTCGCCGAGTTCTCGCCGCACGACGAGATCCTCGACCCGGTCGGCCGGGTGCTGCTGCCGCGCGCCGACATCGCCACCGAGACGCTCGCCGCCGGGCTGATCGAGCGCGGCTGGGAGGTCGACGACGTGACGGCGTACCGCACCGTGCGGGCCGCGCCGCCGCCGGCCGAGATCCGCGACGCGATCAAGTCGGGCGGCTTCGACGCGGTGCTGTTCACCTCGTCCAGCACCGTACGCAACCTGGTCGGCATCGCCGGCAAGCCGCACGCCCGCACGGTCGTCGCGGTGATCGGCCCGAAGACCGCCGAGACCGCCACCGAGTTCGGCCTGCGCGTCGACGTCCAGCCCCAGCACGCGTCGGTGCCGGATCTGGTCGAGGCGCTCGCGTCGTACGCGATCGAGCTGCGCGAGAAGCTGGCCGCGATGCCGGCCAAGCAGCGCCGCGGCTCGAAGGTTCAGGGACCCACCGCTCTGCGCTTCCGCTGATTTTGGAGTCGCCATGTCGTTCCCCGATGTGCGCCCGCGCCGCCTGCGGCGCACGCCGGCCCTCCGCCGCCTGGTGGAGGAGACTCGCCTCGCCCCGTCCGAGCTGATCCTGCCCCTCTTCCTGAAGGAGGGGCTGACCGAGGCCCGGCCGATCAGCTCGCTGCCCGGCGTCGTCCAGCACTCGCGGGAGTCGCTGCGCAAGGCGGCGCACGAGGCGGTCAGCGCGGGCGTCGGCGGCCTGATGCTGTTCGGCGTACCGGAGAACGAGAACAAGGACGAGACCGGTTCGGCCGGCCTCGACCCGGACGGCATCCTCAACGTCGGCATCCGCGACCTGGTCGCCGAGGTGGGCAACGACACGGTCGTGATGAGCGACCTGTGCCTGGACGAGTTCACCTCGCACGGGCACTGCGGGGTGCTGGCCAAGGACGGCTCGGTCGACAACGACGCGACGCTCGAGGTCTACGCCGAGATGGCGGTGTGCCAGGCGCAGGCCGGAGCGCACATGGTCGGCCCGTCCGGCATGATGGACGGCCAGATCGGCGTGATCCGGCGCGCCCTGGACAAAAAGGGCTTCCAGGACACGTCGATCCTGGCCTACTCGGCGAAGTACGCGGGTGCGTTCTACGGCCCGTTCCGCGAGGCGGTCGAGTCCACCTTGCAGGGTGACCGCCGCCAGTACCAGCAGGACCCGCCGAACCTGCGCGAGGCGCTGCGCGAGGTCGACCTGGACGTGGCCGAGGGCGCCGACATCGTGATGGTCAAGCCCGCGCTGGCCTACCTCGACGTGATCGCGGCGATCCGCGACCGGGTGACCGTCCCGGTCGCCGCCTACCAGGTCTCCGGCGAGTACGCGATGGTCGAGGCGGCCGCCGCGAACGGCTGGATCGACCGCGACCGCATCATCATGGAGACGCTCACCTCGATCAAGCGGGCGGGCGCCCAGATCATCCTCACCTACTGGGCCACCGAGGTGGCCCAGCGCCTCCGCTTCTGACCGCCGGTCCGCCACCGACGTGACGTCGCGGTCCCGCGTCTTCGGGGCGACCTGAGCAGTTCGATCAGGCCACTTCAAGGCGTCGTGTCCCAACCGTGCGTCGCCCGCCTGACCGCCGTGAATCGCGACCTTCGGCCGCCGTCAGCCACCAGCCGTGCCTTCCGCGACAACCACGGTTGCCGTGAGGGCCACATTCCTCCTGCACTCGGCCGCGCTCCGAACCCTTCCCGGACCACTTTGCTCTGCGCACCAAGACGCACTGCTCTGCGCACCGAGACGCCCCCGGCTCTGCGCACGTGGGCACGCCCGCTCTGCGCACTTGGGCCCCCGGCTCTGCGCACAAAGACGCACTGCTCTGCGCACCGAGTCCCCCCGGCTCTGCGCACGTGGGCACGCCCGCTCTGCGCACTTGGGCCCCCGCTCTGCGCACAAAGACGCACTGCTCTGCGCACCGAGTCCCCCCGGCTCTGCGCACGTGAGCACGCCCGCTCTGCGCACTTGGGCCCCCGGCTCTGCGCACTTGGGCCCCCGGCTCTGCGCACAAAGACGCACTGCTCTCCGCACCGAGACGCCCCCGGCTCTGCGCACGTGGGCGCGCCCCGGCTCTGCGCACGTGGGCGCGCCTGCTCTGCGCACGTGGGCGCGCCTGCTCTGCGCACGTGGGCGCGCCTGCTCTGCGCACGTGGGCGCGCCTGCTCTGCGCACGTGGGCGCGCCCGCTCTGCGTACCAGGAGGCACCCGCTTGCGCGCAAGGACGCCCGTCGGGGTGGTCCGCTCGGGCGGTGCGTATCAGTGCGCAGTGCTGTGCGTATTGGTGCGCAGAGCAAAGGCGCGGAGAAGCAGCACCTGGCCTGCGGATTTGGTGCGGAGTTGGGGCGAACTCGGAGTTGTCCACAGGGGCTCTCCGGGAATCGACGCCAGCTGCCATAGTCGGACGCATGCCAATCCCAGCAAATGCTGACGAGCCGTCGTTCGGGCTTCCCGTGCCGGGCCTGGTTCGCCGCGTGCGCAGCATCGCGCGTATCAGCCAACGTGAGCTGGCGGTGGCGGCTCGGCTCTCCCGCTCCACGATCAGTCGCATCGAGAAGGGCACTCTGACGCCGAGCTTGCCCGCCTTCGAACGGATCTTGGGCGTGGCTGGTCTCGGCATGGCGGTCGTCAACGATGACGGGCGGGTAATTCTGCCGATGCGCGACCGGGAGGATGCCCGCGACGGCGCCGACCGACGCTATCCGAGTCATCTCGACACGATCTTGGATCCGGAGCCCGGGGAATGGTGGGGCGATCAATATGGGCTCGCCCGTCCGCCAGAGACCTTCCACCGAGATCGGCGCACGCGAGAGATACAGCGCCGGCGTAGCCAGTGGGAGGTCCGGGTCAAGAAATACCGTGATCAGCCTCCGCCGCCGCAGGTGCCGGGCTATTTCTGAGAAAGCCCGGTGCCGGCGGAGGCGTCACTCGGTCGGCTCGAGCAGTTGGACGAGTTGGGCCACATCGGCGCCGTACTCGAACCAGTCGCGGTCGGGCTGGTAGCCGAGCTCGGCGTTCACCTTGAGCATGGCCTCGTTGTTCTGGGCGTTCCAGGTCTGCACCTCGCGCAGCTCCGGCTCGGCGTCGCGCAGCTCGAACAGCATGCGGGCCTTGATCGCGCGGTCGATGCCGTAGCCGCGGTGCGCCCGGACCACGATCGTGTCGTACTGGTCGGCGCGCTCGGGGTGCTGCGCGGGCACGACCACCTCGGTCAGGCCGGCCACGTCGCCAGTGGCCTCGTGGATGGCCAGCACGATGTACGGCTTGAGGCCGCGCTTGTGCAGCGTGTTCAGCGAGTCGCGGAGGCGCTGCGGGTCGGACGAGCGGGGCGCCAGGTCGAGATCGTCGTCATCGTCCTGCGCCTCGAGCTTGGCCTGCGCATACGCCTCGAGCAGTTCCTCGGGCGGGCCGCCGGGGTGATACTCCACGCGGTAGCCGGGCGCGATGCCGCCGGCCATCTCGCGCAGCGTCGGCCAGTCCACCGAGGCCAGATTGAGCACGCTGCGGGTCTCCACATACTCCCGCTCGAAGCCCAGCGACTCGTAGAACGGGATCGCCGGGGTGCCGCCGATCACCTCCACACCGATCGAGGAGAAACCCTCGAGATAGGCCCGGCGGGTGGCGACCGCGACCAGCTGGCGGCCGAGGCCGCGCCGGCGCAGCGAGGGTTTGACCATCACCTCGAGCACGCCGATGTCGCCGAGCAGCAGGATGCTGACATGCGCGAAGATCTCACTCTCCCCTTCGGGGAGGCGGTCGTCCTCGGCGACCCAGCAGATCCGGCGCTCACCCGGGACGGTCTCGGCCAGATACTCTCTGACCTGGACGTCCTGCCATGGTGGATCGTCGGGGAGATCGACGGACAGGACCGCGTTCACCGTCTCCACGAGAGATCGGATCTCCCCCGCCGACGCTGACCGGGGATCCCATTCACGCACCCTCACCCGTACAGCTTGCCGGTAAGCGGACCTTCAGGGAAGTGCTGCGAACGTAATTGTGCGGGGACCGTCACTGTGCGTCGTGGTTCGGTCTCATCCCTGGCTGCGCTGGCCGTAGTCGTTAGCGGCCTCGAAGACCTTTTGCGCGTACGGCTGGACGGCGTTGTACGAGAGAATCGCGTCCCACCAGGACGCCCCCTTGGACAGGTCACGCCCGCCCTGGCACAAATAGGAGGCCGCGGTGAGTGACGCATCGTAGATGTCGTTCGGGTCGGCGACGCCGTTGTTGTCGGCATCCATCTTGTAGCTGTTCCAGGTCTGCGGGACGAACTGCAGTGGACCGACGGCCCGGTCGTACGTGGTGTCACCGTCGATCGTGCCCTGATCGGTGTCCCGGACCAGCTGCCGACCGCCCTTGCCGTCCAGCGGCAGGCCATAGATGGGAGGCTGCACCTCACCGTCGGCGCCGAGCACGGCGCCGTTCGCGCTGCCATGGTCGGATTCCACCTTGCCGAGGGCGGCGATCGTGGTCCAGCTCAGATGGCAGGACGGCGTGGTCTTCTCCAGCACGAGCGCGGCATAGCCGTACGCCTCCAGCGCCACCACCGGAATGCTGACCTTGGTGCCGATCTGCTGGGCCCAGCCTTCCAGGGCATCGGCCGGGCGCTGGCCGTTCTGCCCCTGCCCGGCCGGGGTGGTGACGGCGGGCGCGCCGGACGGGCCGATCGGAGCGGAGCCGGTGGGCAGCCCGGCGGCCGCGCCGACCGGCGGCGCCGAGGCCGCCGTCGCTCCGGCGCCGAATGCGGGGGTCGCGCTGGGCGCGGGTGTGGCATCCAATGCTTGCGGTACGAGGTAAGCACCGGCAGTGCCGGCCGCCCCGAGCAGCAGCAGGACGATGACCCCGGGTAGCACGAGGCGTCCACTGGGGCGCTTGGCCCAGGCGGAGGTGCTGCGGCCGGCCCGGGCGACGGCCTGCACGGGATGCGCGCGTCGGGGGGCTGGGGGAGTCGCCTTGGGGTCGCTCGTGGAGTCGCTCGTAGGGGTGGCCGTGGGGGTCGTCGGGGGCTTGTCCGCGCCGTCCCCCTTGGCTGCCGCCTCGGTCTTGCCGTCGTCCTTGGCCGCGTCCAGAGGCACCGCGTCGGTCTTGCCGTCGTCCTTGGTCCCGTTCGGAGGCGCCACGTCGGGTTTGCGGTCGTTCTTGGCCGCGTCCGGGGGCACTACCTCGGTCTTGCCTTCGCCTGCGGCCTCGCTCGGAGGCGTCACCTCGGGTTTGGCCTCGCTCTTGTCCTCGGCCGCCGGGGTCGCCTCGCTCTTGCCCTCGACCGCCGGGGTCACCTCGGTCTTGCCTTCGTCCGTTGCCTTTGCCGCCGGCACAGCGTCCGTCTTGGCCTCGGACTTTTCGGCTATATCTGACTTGGTGGCCTGCGTGGTTGCCGGCGCCGCCTCGGGGGCCGCGCCGGAACTGCCGAGCGGCCCGCCCCGGTGCGGCGCCGACGCGCGCAGCTCAGGTTGCCCCATCGGTGTCTTCCGCCCGTTCGCCACGGCCCCGACCATACCCGCCGATGGCTCGCGGCAAGAGGCCCCGTCGACCCCCCGCCGATGACGTTGCGGCTGGGTAGGGCCGCCGCGTGTATTTCTGTCGGACCTGGGACCTACTCTTTGCCAATGCCGCGTTACGAGTTCCGGTGCCGCGCCTGTGGCGACACATTCGAGGTCAGCCGCCCGATGAGCGAGGCGTCCACCCCCGCCGCCTGCCCCCAGGGCCACGGCGACACTGTCAAGCTGCTCTCCACCGTCGCGGTCGCCCGCGGCGGCGCCACAGCCCAGCCGGCCCAGCCTCAGGCCGGCGGCTGTTGCGGCGGCGCCTGCGGCTGCTGACCCGCCAACCGCGGGCGCGCAGTCGACCGACGAGGCGTGCCGGGCCGCGTCGTGCTGGGCCCCTGTGCGTCGGGTCGCCGCGTTGCCGCGTCGGGCCGCGTCGTCGGGGCCGTACCAGGCCGCGTCGCGCCGCCTCGCCGGGCCGAGTCGCGCCGCCGCGTCGTGCCGCGCCGGGTCGCGCCGGGCCGGCCGGGTCGCGCCGGGCGGGCCGGGTCGCGTCCTGCCGCGTCGCGTCCTGCCGCGTCGCGCCGCCTCGCCGGGCCGCGTGGCGCCGGCCCGTGCCCCGTCGCCGCGTTGCGTTGCGCCGGGCGGGCCGGGCTGTGCTGGCCGGGCTGTGCTGGGCCGGGCTGTGCTGGGCCGGGCTGTGCTGGGCCGGGCTGTGCTGGGCCGGGCTGTGCTGGGCCGGGCTGTGCTGGGCTGTGCTGGGCCGGGCTGTGCTGGGCCGGGCTGTGCTGGGCCGGGCTGGGCTGGGTCGGGTCGTGCCGTCCTGTGCCTGGTCGGGCCGTGGCGTGCCTGGGGCCGGGTGCGCGGGGTCGGGCTGGCTGGGTGGTGCGGGGTCGTGTCGGATCGGGTGGTTGCCGGGAATGGGGCTCGCGTAGGTTCGTGCGGGGTTTACGCGGGCGGGTGATGCGGTCTCGTTCGGGGGGTGTTGAAGTTCCGCGCGGGTGCGTACGTCCAGAAGGGGTGGCTCTTTCCGGCCGATCGGGCATATGGTCCGGCGATCGATCTTCGGGGCGGGGTCGCGATTACGCAGCGCAGTGACCGTGCGACGTGGAGAGATGTCGTGTGGGGTGACTCTTGCGGGTACGCCCGAACGGTCGGCGGGAACTGACCGACTGCGGCGTGTCCCGGCTCGATCCATTTCGTTACGTCACGCGTAGTGCATAGGGAAGTCGATGACTCTCGGACGAGTGTCCTCCGTCCGGGGTCGGTCGTGACGGGCGGATTGTTACCGTCCGTTTCTACGATGCACGGTAACGCTGCGATACGGCAGCATGAGTCACGACTTCCCAGAAGGAGGCGGAGGTTCACCGTGTCGGGACGGACCGAGCTGCCGAGCGGCCTGGTGACCTTTATGTTCACCGATATCGAAGGCTCGACTCGGCTGGCCCGGATGCTCGGTGACGATTACGGCTCCGTCCTTCTTGCTCACCGTACGTTGCTACGCGACGTGTTCGGGGATTTTGACGGTGTCGAGTTATTTACAGAGGGTGATTCGTTCTTCGTCGCCTTCCGTGAAGCTGGCTCCGCTCTCGCCGCTTGCGTAGAGGCACAACGGCGACTGTCCGCACACGAGTGGCCGGGTCGTGACGCTATGCCAAGGGTGCGGATGGGGGTGCACACCGGGTTCGCGAAGCCGATCGGCGAGGAGTACGCGAGCATCGAGGTGCACCGCGCCGCCCGGGTAGCGGCGGCCGCGCACGGTGGGCAGGTCCTCTGTTCGGGCGCCACCGCGCTGGCCATCCTGACCTCGGGCGCCGACATCCCGTTCGGAGTGTCGATCCCGGGCGCCCCGCAGCTCTTGCCGTTCGGCCCGGCCGCGCGGCCCGCCCCGGCATCCAGCGCCCCAGCAAAACCCACCAGCCCGTCCCTCGCCAGCGGTCCGGCGCTGGTCAGTGGCTCGGCCTCGGCCAGTGGAGCGGCGCTGGTCAGTGGCTCGGCGGCGGTCAGCGGCCCGCCGTTGGCCAGTGGCGTGGCGTCGGTCAGTGCCTCGGCGTTGGCCAGTGGCGTGGCGTCGGTCAGTGGCTCGGCGTCGGCCAGTGGAGCGGCGCTGGCCAGCGGCCCGGCAGCGGTCAGCGCCCAGACAGCGCCCAGCTCCTTGGCGGCCAACGGGTCGAATCGCGCCGAGACCGTGGTGGATCCGGTTGCCGAGTGTCTGTCCGGTGTCGACCTGCTCGACCTCGGGCCGCACCGGCTGCGCGGCTTCGACGACGACGAGCGGCTCTTCCAGGTCGTCGCGGCCGGCCTCGACCGGGACTTCCCGCGTCCGCGCACCCCGGGAGCGGCCCGGCACAACCTGCCCGCGCCGGTCACCTCCTTCGTGGGCCGGCGGGCCGAACTCGCCGAGCTGTCCGAGCTGCTCACCCGGCACCGGCTCGTCACGATCGCGGGACCCGGTGGCGCGGGTAAGACGCGCTTGTCACTGGCGTTCGGCGAGCAGGTGCTCACGGCGTACCCGCAAGGAATTTGGACGGTCGATGCGGTCAGCGCGGCAACCGGCCTGGCCCCCGCCCTGGCCGCGGCCCTTGGCCTGCGCGCCGAGCCGGGCCGTCCGGTGCTGGAGACGGTCTTGGAAGAGTGCGCGGGCCGGCGGATGCTGCTGCTCCTGCAGACCTCTGACGCCGCGCCGGCCGCCTGTGCCGGTCTCGTGCAGCGGCTGCTGGCCGCCTGCCCCGGCGTTGACGTGCTGGTCACTGGGCGCGAGCCGCTCGGGGTGCACGGCGAGGTGGTCTGGCGGATCCCGCCGCTGTCGCCGGCCGACGCGTTCACCCTGCTCGGCGAGCGCTTCGAGGCGGCCCGCGGCGGACGGGCGGCGTCGGTCGAGGAGAAGGGCGACCTGGCTCGGGTAGCCGCGCGGCTGGAGGGTTCACCGCTCGCCATCGAGCTCGCCGCCGCCCGGATGCGGCTGTTCTCGGCCGCCCAATTGGAGGCACGACTCGACGACCCGATCGCTGCCCTCGACCCGATCAGCGCCGCCCCGGCCGGCGCCGGCTTGAGCAGCGCCGGCTTGAGCAGCGCCGGGCTGAGCGGTGCCGGGCTGAGCGGTGCCGGGCTGAGCGGTGCCGACCTGAGCGGTGCCGACCCGGATGGTGCGGATCCCGGGGAGCGCCACCGCAGCCTGACCGCCTGTCTCGACTGGTCCTACCGGACGCTGAGCCTGCGCTCCGCCGCCCTCCTGCGCCGCCTTTCGGTCTTCGCCGGCGCCGTCGACCTGCCGACCGTCGAGTGGTGCGGGCCGGACGCGGTCGGGTCGCTCGCCGAGCTGGCCGAGAAGTCGCTGATCGAGGTGGTGCCGGGGCCGCTTTATTGGATGTCCGAGCAGGTCCGGGCGTACGCGTGCCGCCAACTTGCCGCCGCCGGGGACGAGCACGTCGCCCGGGACCGGCACCTGGCCTGGTCGCTGCACACGCTCGCGGCCGCCACCGTGGACACCGACGGTCAGCCGCGCACCGTCTCGCTGACCGAGCGTGCCCCGTACGTGCCGGAATGGCAGGCAGCGCTGCGCTGGGCCGCCACGCACGGAAGCGTCGAGGCCGGCTTGCGGCTGGCCAGTGCGCTCGACCCCTGGTGGCGGGAGCACGGCGGCGCCCGCGAGGGACGCGACCTGCTGTTCCGGCTCTACCGCCGGCTCGACGACGCCTCCGTGCCGCCCGCCGACCTGGCCTCCGCCTATCTGGTGCACGCCCGGCTCGCCGACGATCCCGAGGAGCGGGCCCGGTTCGCCGAGCGGGCCGAGCGGATGGCGCGGGTCGCCGAAGACCAGGGCCTGCGGGTTCGGGCCATGGCCAAGTACCGGCTGACGCTGGTGGCGGAGGAGCAGTTCGACGCGGCCGAGAAGCACTGCCGCGAGATGATCGCCCGGGCCGAGCAGTTCGGCGTGGCCGAGGCCGGGCTGCCGTCCGTGGTGACGCTGGCCGAGCTGCTCTGGCGGCGGGACGCGCTCCTCGAGGCGGCCGAACTGCTCGGCGGCGCCCGTCAGCTGGAGGCCGGCCGCCCCGAGGACCGCGGCCGGCGCACCGTCGACTGGCTGCTGGGGATGGTCGCGCTGCGCCGTCGTGACCTGGTCGCCGCCCATGACCACCTGGTGGTGGCCCTGCGGTCGCGGCTGCGGCACGGGTTCCGGGGCGCGGCCGCCGACGCGGTCGCCGCGATCGCGGTCCGCTGTGCGCTGGGCGGCGACCCGGCGAGCGCGGCCGTCCTGTTCGGCGGGGCGGAGGCGGCCCGCGGCGCCCGGGGTACCGACATGTTCGGGCGTTTCTGGGCCGACCAGCAGTTGGCTCTGCGCACCTCCCTCGGCGACGCGGCCTTTGATGCCGCGTACGCCGACGGAGTGGGTTTGGGTTTTGATCGGATCGTGGCGATGGCCCTGGCCGTGGAGCATCCCGATCTCGAGGACGGCGCGACCCGGTTCGCCCAGACCCTTACCTAGCGGCGGCGCCGGCCAGCATGGCCTGGGCCCGGTTGAGGTCGCTCTGCTGGACCGCGGCCAGTGAGCCGAAGTTGTGCACCGCTTCGTAGTACGTCCAGGCCAGGCTGTAGCAGGCTGGCCGGACCACGGCGCTGTAGGTGGCGCATTTGCGCTTGAGATCGGCGTAGAACATCGAGTCGACCCGGTCCTTGTTGGCCGGGAAGGTGCCGATCGCCTTGTAGTTGCGGTAGCCGAAATCGTGATGCCAGCAGGACAGCGTGAAGTCGAAGCCGAGCGGCTTGTCCGGGCTGGCCGAGCAGTAGTCGGTGGACCAGTCGAAGTTGTAGGACGCCCACCGAGCGCGGTCGAGCCGGGCCGTGTTCCAGGCGGTGGTGCTGGCCGACGTCGGCTGCGTCCAGTTGGAAAGGACCGTCGCCTTGTCGGCGGTGGCGTAGGCGGCGCCGGCGGGGAACAGCGCGGCCAGGGTGACGACCAGAACGATGAGGATGCGTCGGGTCATGCGGGCAGTGTCGGCGGCCGACGGCGTACGCATGAAGGTCTGTCGATGGGCTTTGCCGCACCGTGCGCGAAGCTACCGGCGGGCATTCCTGAACGATGGTTAATGTGATGTCCTGAAGGGCGTGCCTGTACGCGGCCAACTAAGGTGTCCGTGTGCGGGACAAGAAATGATCCATCTGCCGCTGGTGCGCCGGAGCCCCCTGCGAGCGCTCACCGTCCGAGTGCTGCTCGCGATCGCATTGGTGCTGGTCACGGTGTCGATCATCTACGCCGACCGGGGCGGCTACCGGGACATCAACAACGATGGACTGAGCCTGCTCGACTGCTTCTACTACGCCGTCGTGACGCTCTCCACGACCGGTTACGGCGACATCACCCCGGTCACCCAGGACGCCCGGCTGGTGAACGTCCTGGTGATCACCCCCGCCCGGGTGCTCTTCCTGATCATCCTGGTCGGCACCGCCCTCGAGGTGCTGACCGATCAATACCGCAACAGCCTGCGCGTCGGCCGGTGGAGGCGAAAGTTGAAGGACCACGTCATCGTCTGCGGCTATGGCACCAAGGGCCGCGCGGCGGTCGCCGCGCTGCTGGAGAACGGACACGACAAGGCGCGCATCGTCGTGGTGGAAAATCGAGAGGCGGCCGTACGCCAGGCGACCGCCAACGGCCTGGCCGCGATCGACGGCAACGCCACCCGGTCGTCCGTGCTCAACGAGGCCGACGTCAAGAACTGCAAGGCCGTCATCATCGCCACGGACAGCGACGAGGCGTCCGTCCTGATCACCCTCACCGTCCGCCAGTTGACGGCCGGCCAGGTCCGGATCATCGCGGCGGTACGCGAGCAGGAGAACGCGGCGCTGCTGAAGCAGAGCGGTGCCCACCACGTGATCGTCTCGTCGTCCACGGCCGGCCGGCTGCTCGGCCTGACGACCACGGCGCCGCCGCTGATCGACGTGGTGGAGGACCTGTTGACGCCGGGGCAGGGGATGGCGCTGGCGATGCGGAGCGCGGAACGCAGCGAGGTCGGCCAGAACCCACGCGAGCTGGCGACCCTGGTGGTGGCCCTGATCCGGCGGGGCAAGGTGCTCCCCCTCGGCGGCGACCAGGCGGTAACCATCGAAACCGGCGACTTCCTGGTCTACATCCGCAACGAGGAAAGCAGCGTCGGCGTCTCGGTCTGATTTGCCCCTTGATTCACCCCGGGCTTACCGGGCTCACACATGTAGGTGCATTCCGATGTCTTTGCCACTAGACTAGGCGCTAAGCAACCACACGCACCGCTAGTTGCGCGAGACAAGGGGCGAGTGAGCGCCGGAGGGCAAAAGAAAACGGCCCCCAAAGGGGGCCGTCCTGCGGTATCTCTCCGCCCGAGCTAGTCCAGCGTACACCCCCAACGACCTGGAGAGCAACCGTGGCATCGCTCACCGCGTACATCGACGGCTTCAACCTCTACTACGGCATGAAGAGCAAGTACCGGCGAAAGTATCTGTGGCTGGACCCGGTCGACCTGATCTGTCGTCTTCGGCCCCACGATGACGTCGTCCTAGTCCGCTACTTCACCGCGGTGGTGCGCGGCAATGCCGAGGCCACCCACAATCAGCTCGGCTACCTGGACGCGATGACGGCTCGCAACGGCTCCCGGCTCGACGTGCGGATCGGCCGTTTCAAGCACCGCACTCCGTGCCTGCCGCCGGTGCGGTGAGCCCTATCGATGTGGATGCGGTCTGGAGTATCACTCGCACGAGGAGAAGGAGACCGACGTCGCGCTCGGCGCCATGATGGTGGCCGATGCGGCGCGCGGGTTTGCCGAGACGAGCCTCCTGATCAGCGCGGACACCGACATGCGGCCCGCGCTGCAGGCGGTTCGAATGGTCGTGCCCCGGCAGCGTCTCTACATCGGCCTGCCGCCCGGCAACACCCAGCCCTCCGGACAGCTTCTCAGCGTGGGCGACCTCGGCCACTTCTTCATTCGGGAGTCGATCCTCCGAAGCGTCCAGCTGCCGAGCGAGGTCCACGACCCCCGGTCCGGGCCGACCTATCGGCGCCCGGACAAGTGGCGGTGACCGGAGAACTACATGATGGTCCAGGTGTCGGCGGCGTTGAGGAGGGCGTCGAGCATCTCCTCGGGGGTGCCCGCCGCCTCGGCCTTCGCGTCGGCCAGCTGCTTCTGCAGGATCTGGTCGTAGGTCGGCCGCTTGACGTCGCGGAAGACGCCGATCGGGGTGGTCGCCAGGTCGGAGCCGGAGAGGCGGGACAGGGCGAACGCGTACGCCGGGTCGTCGACCGTGGCGTCGTGCACGACCGGGAACTCGCCGTCGAGGGCGGCCGAGTCGCGTACCGACAGGCCGAAGCCGCCGGCCGGGTGGACGACCGAGAACTGCTGCTCCGAGCCGAACGTGATCGGCTTGCCCTGTTCGAGGCGGATCAGGTGGTCGTCGCGGGTGGACGGGTCCTTGATCAGCTCGAAGGCGCCGTCGTTGAAGATGTTGCAGTTCTGGTAGATCTCGACGAACGCGCTGCCCTCGTGCTGGGCCGCGGCGCGCAGCACCGACTGCAGGTGCTTGGCGTCCGAGTCGATCGTGCGGGCCACGAAGGTCGCCTCGGCGCCGAGCGCCAGCGACAGCGGGTTGAACGGCGAGTCCGCCGAGCCGGCCGGGGTCGACTTCGTGATCTTGCCGAGCTCGGAGGTCGGTGAGTACTGCCCCTTGGTCAGGCCGTAGATCCGATTGTTGAACAGCAGGATCTTCAGGTTGACGTTGCGCCGCAGGGCGTGGATCAGGTGGTTGCCGCCGATCGAGAGCGCGTCGCCGTCACCGGTCACGACCCAGACCGACAGGTCGGGGCGGGACGCGGACAGGCCGGTCGCGATCGCCGGGGCACGACCGTGGATCGAGTGCATCCCGTACGTGTTCATGTAGTACGGGAAGCGCGAGGAGCACCCGATGCCGGAGATGAAGACCGTCTTCTCCCGGGGGATGCCGAGCTCGGGCATGAACCGCTGCATGGCCGCGAGGATCGAGTAGTCACCGCAGCCCGGGCACCAACGTACTTCCTGGTCGGACTTGAAGTCCTTGGCGGTGAGCTTGAGCTCCACAGTCGGGCTAGCCATTCTTGACCACGTCCTCGAGCATGCTTTCCAGGGTCGCGGCGGTGAATGGCAGGCCGCTGATCTGGTTGAACGGAACCGCGTCGACCAGGTATTTTGCCCGGATCACGTGGGCCAGCTGACCCAGGTTCATCTCCGGGATGATCACCTTCTCGTACGCCTTGAGCACCTCGCCGAGGTTGGCCGGCAGCGGTGCGAGGTGCCGCAGGTGCGCCTGCGCGATCGGCAGCCCGCGCTGGCGGAGCGCCCGGCAGGCCGCGCCGATCGGGCCGTAGGTCGAACCCCAGCCGAGCACCAGGACCCGGGCGTTCTCGTCGGCGTCCTCGACGTCGATGTCGGGCACCTCGATGGCCTCGATCCGGGCCGCTCGCGTACGCACCATGAATTCGTGGTTCGCCGGGTCGTACGAGATGTCTCCGGTCTTGTCCGCCTTCTCCAGGCCGCCGATCCGGTGCTCCAGGCCCGGCGTGCCCGGGATCGCCCAGGGCCGCGCCATCGTCTCGGGGTCGCGGAGGTACGGCAGGAAGCGCCCGTCCTCGCTGTTCGGCGCGGTCGTGAACGGCACCGTCAGGTCGGGCAACTCGGACGGCGACGGCAGCAGCCACGGCTCGGAGCCGTTGGCCACGTAGTTGTCGGAGAGCAGGATCACCGGCGTGCGGTAGGTCAGCGCTATCCGCGCCGCCTCGATGGCCGCGTGGAAGCAGTCGGACGGCGACTTGGGGGCGATCACCGCGAGCGGCGCCTCGCCGTGCCGGCCGTACAACGCCATGTTCAGGTCGGCCTGCTCGGTCTTGGTCGGCATACCGGTCGACGGGCCGGCCCGCTGCACGTCGACGATGACCAGCGGCAGCTCGAGCGCGATGGCCAGCGAGATCGTCTCGCCCTTGAGCGCGACGCCGGGGCCGCTCGTCGTCGTCACCCCGAGCGCTCCGCCGTACGCCGCGCCCAGCGCCGCGCCGATCGCCGCGATCTCGTCCTCGGCCTGCATCGTGGTGATGCCGAACCGCTTGTGCTTGGACAGCTCGTGCAGGATGTCCGAGGCCGGGGTGATCGGATACGCCCCCAGGAACACCGGCAGCTTGGACCGGACGCCGGCGGCCACCAGCCCGAGCGCGAGCGCCTGGTTGCCGGTGATGTTCCGGTAGGTGCCCGGGTGCATCTTGGCCGGCTTGATCTCGTACCGGACCGCGAAGTCCTCGGTCGTCTCGCCGAAGTTCCAGCCGGCCTGGAAGGCGGCCTTGTTCGCGGCGACCAGGTCGGGGCGCTTGGCGAACTTGCGCTCGAGGAAGCGCAGGGTCGACTCGTACGGCCGGGAATACATCCAGCAGACCAGGCCGAGGGCGAACATGTTCTTGGCCCGCTCGGCGTCCTTCTTGGAGACGCCGTGGTCGCTGAGGGCGCCCACGGTCATCGAGGTCAGCGCGACCGGGTGTACGGCGTAGCCGTCCAGCGAGCCGTCCTCGAGCGGGCTGGTCGCATATCCGACCTTCGCCAGGTTTCGCTTGGTGAACTCGTCGGTGTTGACGATGAGGTCGGCGCCCGGCGGCAGGTCGGACAGGTTCGCCTTCAGCGCCGCGGGGTTCATCGCGACCAGCACGTTCGGCGCGTCGCCGGGCGTGAGGATGTCGTAGTCGGCGAAGTGCACCTGGAAGCTGGAGACGCCGGGCAGCGTGCCTGCTGGTGCGCGGATCTCGGCCGGGAAGTTCGGCAGTGTGGAGATGTCGTTGCCGAGCTGTGCGGTCTCGGACGTGAACCGGTCACCGGTCAGCTGCATGCCGTCGCCCGAGTCGCCCGCGAACCGGATGACCACCCGATCCAACTGCTCGACTCGCTTCGCTCCAGCGGCCACGATCTCAACCTCCCAGTGGTGCCGGCCAGACGGGGTTGCGCACGTCTCCGGGCCGGCCCGCATCAGTCATCTCCAGCCTACGTCGGCGGTCCTTACGGCCGTCCGAGGCCGGAGCCCACAGTACTTAGGCGATGCTTGCTCGATCCAGCGGAGTCCACCATGCGGCGGGTCATTCATCTCACTCGGTTCACTAAGCTGTGACCTCGTGGACGGATATCTCGGCTCGTACGCCACGCTCGGCCTGGTGATCGGCGCTGGTGTGCTCGTCTTCGTCGGCGCCTTCTCGGCCAACCGGCTGCTTCGCCCGGGCAGTCCGGCCGAGCCGCCGGGCAAGTTCATCGCGTACGAGAGCGGCATCGACCCGGTCGGCGGGGACTGGGCGCAGGCGCAGATCCGCTACTACGTATATGCGTACCTTTATGTGCTTTTCGCCGTGGAAGCCGTTTTTCTCTTCCCGTGGGCCGTGGTCTATGACCTGCCGGGATTCGGCACGACCACGGTCATCGAGATGGCGATCTTCGTGGCGGTGCTCGCGCTGGGCATCCTCTATGCCTGGCGAAAGAAGATCCTTACCTGGACCTGACCGTACCGTGACCGTACCGACGGGGTGGCGGGCTCGCCAGGCAACGACAGGCATGCCAACATCGTGCGCATGGCGCAGCTTCTCCTCTTCATCGTGGTCGCCTTGGTGGTCGCCGCGATCGTCTTCGGCGTGACCGTGATGCTGAGCGGGGGCGACTCCGGATTGACGCCCGTCGAGCCCGATGGCCAGGCCGTGCCGCTGCCGACCGACCGTCCGCTGGACGAGGACGACATCTCCACCACCAAGTTCGACACCGCCTGGCGGGGCTACCGGATGGCCCAGGTCGACCAGGCGCTGCAGCGGGCCGCGTACGACATCGGCTACAAGGGCGAGCTGATCAGCGTGCTGGAGGCCGAGGTCGTCGCGCTGCGCGAGGGCCGGACGGCGGATGCCGACGCACTGCGCCGGGCCCGGGAGGCCGCGCTCGCGCCGTCCGCCACGCCGCCGGCCACCGATGGCCCGGTGATCGAGTTGGATACCACCACCCCGCCGCCGGACGACGAGGCACCGAAGGACGTGGCGTCCAAGGACGGGCCCGGCGCGGATGCCAAGGAGTCCGAGCCGGCAGAACCGCGGTGAGCGGCGGGTTCGACGACGCGGCCAGCCCCGGAACGGGGGAAGTCACCGCCACGGTCATCGTCAACGCGCCGGCGGCCAAGGTCTTCGCCGCGTTCCTCAACTGGGAGGGCCAGTCCCAGTGGATCCCGTTCACCAGGGTGCGGGTGGTCGAGGGCGACGGCGGCGAGGGCAGCCTGGTCGAGGCGATCACCGCGATCGGTCCGGCGTCGCTCCGCGACGAGCTGCGGGTGGTCAAGGTCAACCCCCCTTATGAGGTACGGGTGGTGCACTGCGGGAAGGTGCTGCGCGGTCCGGGCTCGGTCCGCTGTACGGCGATGTCCGGCGATCGCACCCAGGTCGTGCTGCACGAGTGGTTCCACCTGCCGGCCGGCGCCGCCGGGAAGGTCGCCTGGCCGGTGCTCTGGCCGGGCTCGAAGCTGGGCTTCACCGGTGCGCTGAAGAAGTTCGGCCGGCTGGTCGAGCAGGGCCGCCTCCCTTAGCCCGTTTTTGTCAGAGGGTGGCCCTACGGTGGTCGCCATGACAGACGAATCCGGGCTGGTGATCGGCCCCGACGGCCACGCCCGCTGCTTCTGGGGCGGCAGCACCCCCGACTACGTGGGCTATCACGACAGCGAGTGGGGTCAGCCGGTCCGCGGCGACGACGCGATCTTCGAGCGGATGAGCCTCGAGGCGTTCCAGTCCGGTCTCTCCTGGATCACGATCCTGCGGAAACGCCCGGCCTTCCGGGCCGCGTTCGACAACTTCTCGATCGACAAGGTCGCGGCGTATTCGGAGGCCGACGCCACCCGACTGATGGCCGACGTGGGCATCGTGCGCAACCGGATGAAGGTCGACGCCACCCTGCACAACGCCCGGGTCGCCGCCGACCTGCCGGACGGCATCTCCGCGCTGCTCTGGTCGTTCGCGCCGGCGCCGCGGCCGCCCCGCCCGCGCACCCGGGCCGACCTCCCCGCGACGACACCCGAGTCGGTGGCGATGGCCAAACGACTGAAAAAGCTCGGCTTCAAATTCGTCGGACCCACCACGGCGTACGCGTTGATGCAGGCCACCGGCATGGTCGACGACCACCTCGCGGGCTGCTGGGTGCCGCCGATCTCGGTCGGCGCGGCCGCGTGATGAGATGGACCGCATGGCTGTCTGGGCGGTGACCATTCCGGCGGAGCAGTGGGCGACCGAGCGCCTGTTCCACAACGAGACGGTGACGGTCGCGGGCGCGGTGGGCCGGGTGGCGCCCGACGAGCAGGTGCTGCTGGTCGCCGACGACCACGTGGTGGCCCTGACCCGAGCCACCAAAACCGACGGCGCCGGGGTCCACGGCGACGACTTGGTACTGACCTACGTGCGGCGCGCGTTCGACGACCCGGTGCCGGCCGACGGTCTGACCGCCTCGGGCGTGGCCGCCTCGGGCGTGGCCGCCTCGGGCGTGGCCGCCTCGGGCGTGGCCGCCTCGGGCGTGGCCGCCTCGGGCCGTGGACCGGTGCTTGACGGGGAGCCGGCGCCGGTCACGGGTCTGACGGCCACGGGCGGTGAGCCTGGTCTGGCCGACGGCTCGGCACTCGCCGCCGCGGGTGGTGGACCGGTGCTCGCCGCCGGTGGCGGGCCGGTCGAGGTGGAGCCGCAGGTGTTCCGCCGGCTGGCCGCGGCGCTGGGCGCCGAGCCGGGGCCGGGCACGCCGACCTGGCTGGTCAGCCTGGCCCTGCCGATCGAGGCGGCGACGCCGGCCGACGCGGTCCGCCAGTTCTGGACTCATGTGGTCGAGCTCGGGCCCCGGGAGCTGCCCGCCTACGTCTGGCCGTCCGGCGACGAGCTGGCGATGCAGGCATTCGTGCTGGGTGAGGAGGCCAACCAGGACCCGGAGGAGGACGACGAGGACTGACCCGAGGGCCTCGGGCGCGCGGGCCGGAGAAAGCGTGGTGGACGCGCCACGGCCCCGCAGCGGGAGGCTGCGAGGCCGTGGGTGCGACGCCGACGACTGTGCGAGGAAGCGGTCGGCGTCGCGATCGCGTGTCGCGGCCCTACCGAGTGCCGCGACCGCATTGGCCGCGGCCCTCTCGGGTGCCGCGACCCCGGTGGCTGCGGCCCTGCCGGGTGCCGCGACCCCGGTGGCTGCGGCCCTGCCGGGTGCCGCGACCGCATTGGCCGCGGCCCTCTCGGGAGCCGCGACCCCGGTGGCTGCGGCCCTGCCGGGTGCCGCGACCGCGGTGGCTGCGGCCCTGCCGGGTGCCGCGACCGCGGTGGCTGCGGCCCTGCCGGGTGCCGCGACCGGATTGGGGCCACCGGCCGGCTGATCGGGCCGGGTGCGGTCGGCGGCCCCGTCGGGTGTCAGCCGCCGAGGCTGGCGGCGGCCGACTTGATGGCGGCGGAGAAGTGGCTGACCTGGGTGTAGACGCCGGGCTTGTTCGGCCGGGCGCAGCCGTCCCCCCAGCTCACGATCCCCACCTGCACCCATGCCCCGGCCGAGACGGTGCGGAACATCGGGCCGCCCGAGTCGCCCTGGCAGGTGTCCACGCCGCCGGCCGTGTACCCGGCGCAGATCTCGTCGGACGCGATGATCTGGCCGTCGTACATCGATGCCGAGTTGCAGGTGGCGTCGCTGACGAACGGCACCTGAGCCTTGCGCAGGTAGCGCTGCTGTCCGCCGCCCTCCGACGTCGCGCCCCAACCGGCGATCGTGAATGTCCCCGAGTCGTACGCCGTACTCGTCGCCAGCGACAGTGTCGCCAGCCCGGTCACCGGGCTGGACAGCCGGATCAGCGCCCAGTCCTTGCCGCTCCCGTTGTAGCCGGGCGCCTGGTAGACGTAGTTCGACTTCCGCGTGATCCGGCTGCTCGACTGCAGGTCGACCACCCCGAGCGTGGCCGTGATCGACGTGTTCGTGCCGGTGCCGTCCACGCAGTGCGCCGCGGTGAGCACGATCGTCGGGCTGTACAACGCCCCGCCGCAGCCCATCGAGAGCCGCACGATGAACGGGAACTCGCCCTGCGCCGCCCGGCTCCCGCCGACGACGTTGGCCGTCGGGTCCGCGGCAGCCGGGGACGCGATCGCGCCCATCGCCGCGGCAGTGAGCACGGCGATCGCCGTACCCACCAGAATCCGCCACCTGACCATCTCGGTCCTCCCAGTCGGAAAGGCGCGCCCGGTAGGACGCGTCGGGGAGGAGCCTATAGATAGACGTCTATGAAAGTCGGGATCCCAAAACGGTCATAACACGCGAGTCAGTGGCCCTCGAAGACCGGCTTCCGCTTGGCCAGGAACGAGTCGACCGCGGCCCGGTGGTCGTCGGTGCCGCCGCAGATCGCCTGGGCCTGCGCCTCGGCCGCCAGCGCGTCGGAGAGCGTCCCGGCGTCACCCACCGAGAGCTCCCGCTTGATCGCGCCGTACGCCACCGTCGGCCCCGCCGCCAGCCGCGCGGCCAGCTCCTGCGCCACCGGCAGCACCTGGTCGTCGGCGTCGACCAGCCGGGAGAGCAGCCCGTACCGATCGGCCGTCGCGGCGTCCACCGGCTCGGCCAGCAGCAGCAGTTCGAGCGCCCGGGCGTGCCCCACGATCCGCGGCAGCGACCAGGAGACACCGGTGTCCCCGGCCAGCGCCACGTTCGCGAACGCCATCAGGAACTTCGTTGACGGCCCACCGACCCGGAAGTCGGCCAGCAGCGCCAGCGACGCGCCCGCCCCGGCCGCCATCCCGCCCACCGCGGCGACCACCGGCTTGGGCATGCTGGCCAGCCGCTGCGCGATCGGGTTGTAGTGCTGGCGTACGGTATCCAGCTCGGTCTGCCCGGATTGCAGCTGGTCGGCGTGCTCGCGCAGGTCCTGCCCGACGCAGAAGCCGCGACCCGCGCCGGTCAGCACGATCGCCCGGCAGCCGCGGTCGGTCTCCAGCGCCGCCAGCGTGTCCCGCAGCGCCTCCTTGAGGTCGACGTCGAGCGCGTTCATCGCCGCGGGCCGGTTGAGCGTGAGCGTGACAACCGCGTCATTGCGGTCGACGAGGAGGGCGTCAGTCATGTGTCTGAGAATCCCACACGTCCGGCCTTGCTGACCGATTGCAGGCAACGCTCGACGTAGCGGTCGGCGGCCGGCCGCAACCGGGTCGCGTGCCGGTCGAAGAAGCCGGCCGCGCTCACCCCCGGCCAGCGCGGCGGCAGCAGCGACGGGGGCAGTTGCGGGTCGCGGAACAGGAACGAGCGCCACGCGTGCACGAGCCGGAACCGGGCCGCGTAAGCCTCCTCGTCGCTGCTGCGGGCGTTGACCGCGCCGACCACCGGCCGGAGGTCGGCCACGAACGTCTCGTACGACTCGGCCAGCGAGGACAGGTCCCACGCCCGGCCCACCACCTCGGCGGCACCCGGCGACCCGGCCGCGTGCGCGGCGCTGAACCGCTCGTAGCCGACCCCGGCGTCGTCCAGGACGGCGTCGACCTCGTCGGCCGCCCGGGGCGCCACCCAGGCGTGCTCGCCGAGCGTGCCGTAGCCCAGATAGGAGAGCCGGCTGGCGTCTTTGCGGGCGAGCGGGCCGTGCAGCAGGATCAGATCGAAGCGCCCGTCCCAGCCGGAGCGCCCGGTGCGGTAGATCCGGGCCGCGGCCTCGTCGAGCCGGCGGGCCGCCTTCGGCGTGAGCAGATAGCCCGGTCCGGAGACCAGCCGGAGGGGGTGCAACCAGCCCTGACGCACCATCCGGGAGACCGCGGTACGGACCGCCGGCGGCGCTATTCCGAGCGGCGCGAGTAGCTTGACCAGGGCGGCGACCGGCGCGCGGCCGCCCCGCGGGCGGAGGTAGTCGCCGTACAGGTCGAAGAGTGCCGACCGCGCCTGCATGACCGCACATTGTGACAGCCCAAAAGACGATATGCTAGACGCTGTCACATCCGCCCGGGCTGGGTTTGGGTTCGCCGGTGTTCATCAGGGAAAATGTTTGATCGGCACGGTGGGCCGGGTCGCGGACAGCACGCGAATTGGCCTGCCGCCGGTCGGATAACGAGGTACCTGCGCCGCGTGGGGCTGAGCACGCGACGTTGAAGCTGAGCTAGCCGAAGAGCTGTGGCTGTGGGGAAACCCACCGACACCCTGATGTAGGTCTGAGGGGAGACGAAATGGCGGCGATGAAGCCGCGGACGGGCGATGGTCCGCTGGAGGTCACCAAGGAAGGGCGGGGCATCGTCATGCGCGTCCCGCTGGAAGGTGGTGGCCGTCTCGTCGTTGAGATGACTCCGGACGAGGCCAACGCGCTGGGTGACGCGTTGAAGTCGATCGCCGGCTGACGTTTCACGCGAGCCCGCCGGTACGGTACCGCCCGTACCGGCGGGCTTTCCACGTCTTCGCGAAAGGTCACGCTCTCGTGTTCCCGATCCGGCTCATCGTCCCCACCGGCTCACTGTCGCACGCCACGGGGAAACTGGCCGCCGAAATCGCCGCGCCGGTCCCGGTCAGCGCTTGACCGCGGTCAGCAGCCCGGCACCCGAGGGGATCACCGCCGGGATCCACTCCTCCGCCTCCCGTACGCTGCGGACCGTCTCCCGGATCGTCAGCGTGTCCACGTCCCGGGCCGCCGGGTCGCTGATCCGCCCGTTCGCCATCGCGCCGTTGACCAGCAGCACCCCGCCCGGCCGCAGCAGCCGCAGCGCCGCTTCCGCGCACGCGCCGAACTCGGTCGCGTCCGCGTCCACGAACACCAGGTCGTAGACGCCGTCGGCGAGCCGGGGCAGCACGTCCAGCGCCCGGCCGGTGATGATCCGCGTACGCGAGGAGGCGAACCCGGCCTCGAGGAAGATCCGCCGGGCGATCCGCTGGTGCTCGTTCTCGACGTCGATGGTGGTCAGCACCCCGTCGGGTCGCATACCGCGCAGCAGCCAGACGCCGCTCACCCCCGTACCCGTGCCGATCTCCACCACCGCCTTGGCGTTGCCCGCGGCAGCCAGCAGGCGCAGCACGGACCCCGCGGCCGGGGTGACACTGTCCAGGCCGAGCTCGTGGGCGAGGCCGCGCGCGGTCTGCAGCACGATGTCCTCGGCGGCGTAGGCCTCGGCGAACTGCAGCGCCGGGGCGCTCTGCGGGCCGATCGGACGGGCGGGCGGGGCGATGACGACCTCCGGGCGGGCGAGGGGATCACGTGCGGAACCGGCGTACATCGGATATGAGAGTAGAGCGGCCGTCGATGGGATAAACGGGCCGGGGCCGGGCCCACCGCGGGATCCGTGTCATTCTTGAGGGGGAGCCGGGCTCCTTGGGACCACGAGTGGGAGGCACCGACGTGACCGACGGCTGGAACGCCCGCTCCGCTCCGCCGCCCGCCGGTCCCAGGCTGCCCGCAAATGGTGCGCCGACCCAGGGGTCGGTGTGGTGGTCCGATGCGCTGGCCGACCCGTGGCGGGATCCGTACGCGCCGACCCAGGTCGTGCTGCCCTCCGCGCCGGATGGCTCCGCCCCGGCGCCGGAAAAGGTCGCCGACCCCGACGCGCCCCGCCGCTCGCTCACCCCGGTCCTGATGATCTGCCTGGTCACGGCCTTGCTGGCCGGCGCGCTGGGCAGCACCCTGACGTATACGTACCTGACCCGCAGCGGGTATGGCCGCGGCGGCGGCACCCAGCTCGGCGCGCCCCAGGCCGACCCGTCGGCGGCGGTCAACCGCGCCCCCGACTCGCTGGCCGGCGTCGCCAAGAAGGTGCAGCCGAGCGTGGTGACCGTGCACGTCACCGGCGCGATCGGCTCCGGCTTCGTGGTCTCCGCCGACGGGTACGTGATCACCAACGACCACGTGGTGGAGTCCGGCAGCGACAACATGTCGGTGTCCTTCATCGATGGCACCACGGCCAAGGCGAGCCTGGTCGGCCGCGACCCCGAGTCGGACGTCGCGGTGATCAAGGTGGCCAGGTCCGGGCTCTCCCCGGTCACGCTCGGCAACTCGGACGCGATCGCGGTCGGCGACCCGGTGCTGGCCGTGGGCTCGCCGCTGGGCCTGGAAAACACCGTGACCGCCGGCATCGTCAGCGCGCTCGACCGTACGTTGGAGTCCGGCGAGCCGGGCGGCACCACCCGCTACTACGCGGCGATCCAGACCGACGCCGCGGTCAACCAGGGCAACTCCGGCGGCCCGCTGGTCAACGCGGCCGGCCAGGTGATCGGGATGAACTCGGTGATCCGCTCGCTGAGCAGCACCGAGGCCGACGCCGGCAACATCGGTATCGCCTTCGCCATCCCGATCAACCAGGCCAAGCGCCTGGCCGGCGACATCATCGACCACGGCAAGGCCCGCCGTACGGTGATCGGCGCCGAGGTCGTCACCGGCAATGCCACCGTGACCGGCGCCCGGCTGCGTACCGTCGAGCCGTCCGGCCCGGCCGCCGCCGCCGGCCTCAAACCGGGTGACGTGATCACCAAGCTCGACCACCACGTGCTGGTCGACGGCACCGACCTGATCGCCCTCGTGCGCAAGTACGCGCCGGGCACGGTGGTGCCGATCGAGTACCGCCGCGGCAGCAAGACCTCGACGGCTTCGGTGACGCTCGTCGCGGACAACAATTGATCCCCGGGGCAGGGGTGTGACAGCCCGATCGCGTGCGTACGCTTGGCGCGGAGCTTAGGGAGGCCCCCGCATGTTCGAGAACCTGAACTGGTGGGAAGTCGGCGCGCTGTTGCTGCTCGCCCTGCTTATCTTCGGTGAGCGCCTGCCCAAGGTGATCGGCGACGGCCTGCGCATGCTGCGCGGCCTGCGCGCGATGGCGCAGAACGCGACCTCCGACCTGAACAAGGAGCTCGGCACCGACCTCCAGCTGCAAGATCTGCATCCGAAGGCGTTCATTCGGAAGCACCTGCTCAGCGAGGAGGAAGAGGAGGCGCTCCGCAAGCCGCTCCAGGGCCTCTTCGAGGACGTCAAGAGCGACCTGAACGGCGTGAAGACCGACCTGAACCAGGTGGCGGCCGCCGCGGACATCAAACGTCCCGCGACGCCCGGCACCTCCGTCGAGCAGCGCCCGGCCCAGGCCTTCGACCTGGACGCTACGTAAAGGTATTTACCGCCGCGCGGTGACGGTGAGGCCCAAGGGCTTGCCGACCAGCGAGTCACGGCGGACGGCGAGCCGCGCGGCCACCTCGTCGAGGGCCTTCGCCGCCGGCGCGTCCGGGTCGGCCAGCACGATCGGCTCGCCCGCGTCGCCGGCCTCGCGCACCCGGGTGTCCAGCGGCACCTGACCGAGCAGCGGCACCGCGGCGCCCACCGTACGGGTCAGCGAGTCGGCCACGGTCTGCCCACCGCCGGCCCCGAAGACCTCCATCCGCGAGCCGTCCGGCAGCTCCAGCCAGGACATGTTCTCCACCACGCCGAGCAGCCGCTGGTGGGTCTGCAGCGCGATCGCGCCGGCCCGCTCGGCCACCTCGGCCGCGGCCGCCTGCGGGGTGGTCACCACCAGGATCTCCGCGTTCGGCAGGAGCTGGGCCAGCGAGATCGCCACGTCGCCGGTGCCCGGCGGCAGGTCGAGCAGCAACACGTCCAGGTCGCCCCAGTAGACGTCGGCGAGGAACTGCTGCAGCGCTCGGTGCAGCATCGGCCCGCGCCAGACCACCGCCGCGTTCCCGGCGGTGAACATGCCGATCGAGATCACCTTCACGCCGTGCGACTGCGGCGGCATGATCATGTCTTCCACCCGGGTGGGCCGGCCGTCGACACCCAGCATCCGCGGCACCGAGTGGCCGTAGATGTCCGCGTCGATGACGCCGACCGAGAGCCCGCGCTTGGCCAGGGCCGCGGCCAGATTGACGGTCACGCTCGACTTGCCGACGCCGCCCTTGCCGCTGGCCACCGCGTACACCCTCGTCCGGGAGCCCGGCTGGGCGAACGGAATGACCGGTTCCGCGGACGCGGCACCACCGCGCAGCGTGGTCTGCAGCGCCTTGCGCTGGTCCTCGGACATCACGCCGAAATCGATGCTCACCGTGGTGATCCCGGGGATCCTGGTGAGTGCGGCGGTGATGTCCGCATTGAGCTTGTCGCGCAGCGGGCAACCGGCCACGGTGAGCAGCAGCTCGACCTTGACCAGGCCGTTCGCAACGGTGAAGCCCTTGACCATGCCGAGGTCGGTGATCGGGCGGCGGATCTCGGGGTCGTCGACCGTGGCCAATGCGGCCTGGATCGCGTCCTCGAGTGTGGGGGCGGGAGCGGACATGGGTTCGAGGTTACTCGGTGGTCAGGGGCGGTCTGTCTCCTCCCACTCCAAGCGCGCCCGCTTCTCCCGCCGGAGGGCCGCCTCGTCCAGTTCATCGGCCAGCCGGGCCAGCTCGTTGCGAAGAAAGTCACGCGTGGCCACCTCGCCGAGCGCGATACGCAGCGAGGCGATCTCGCGGGCCAGGTACTCGGTGTCCGCCTTCTGCATCGCCGCGCGCCGCCGGTCCTCCTCGGCGGCCAGGCGATCGCGGTCGGTCTGCCGGTTCTGCGCGAGCAGGATCAACGGCGCCGCGTAGGACGCCTGCAAGGACAACACCAAGGTCAAGAACGTGAAGGTGTACGGGTCGAAGCGCAGCCCTTTCGGCGCCAGCGTGTTCCACGCGAACCAGGCGCCGATCACGACCGTCATCCAGACGATGAACTGCGCCGTCCCCATGTACCGCGCGATCGCCTCCGACCAGCGCCCGAACGTCTCCGCGTTGAACCGGGGCAGCCGGACCCGGCCCGGCTCGACCGGCTGGTCCAAACGGTCCAGGCGCTCCCGCCGCGGCTCGGCGCTCACGGCTCGACCCGCTCATCGGCGGCGACCGCGGCGGCGATCTCGGCGTGCTCCTCGGGGCCCAGCGTGTCCCGATCGCGCCAGTCCCGCGGCAGCGAATGGTCGAGCACGTCGTCGACGGTCACCGCGCCGAGCAGCCGGTGTGTGCTGTCCACCACCGGGATCGCCACCAGGTCGTACGTCGCCATCCGCTTGGTCACCTCGGCCAGCGTGACCTCCGGGCGCAGCGGCTCCAGATCGCTGTCGACCAGGCCGCCGAGCATCGACGCGGGCGGCTCGCGCAGCAGCCGCTGGAAATGCACCATCCCGAGATACTTACCCGTCGGCGTGGCCGAGGGCGCGCGCGCCACGAAGACCTGAGCCGCGACCACCGGGGAGAGCTCCGGCTCACGGATGCGGGCCAGCGCCTCGGCGACCGTCGCGTCCGGTGTGAGGATCACCGGCTCCGAGGTCATCACGGCGCCCGCGGTGCCCTCCTGGTAGTGCATCAGCTGGCGGACCGGGGCCGCCTCCTCCGGCTCCATCAGGTCGAGCAGTACCGTCTGCTCGACCTTGGGCAGCTCACCGAGCAGGTCGGCGGCGTCGTCCGGATCCATCCGCTCGAGCACGTCGGCGGCCCGTTCCCGGTCGAGGTGCACAAGGATCTCCACCTGATCGTGTTCGGGCAGCTCCTCGAGCACGTCGGCCAGCGTACGATCGCTCATCGCGGCGGCCACTTCGTTACGCCGGGCGTCCGGCAGGTCCTGCAGCGCGTTCGCCATGTCGGCCGGGCGCATCTGTTCGAGCAGGGCCAGCAGGTTCGAGGTGCCCTGGGTGTCGGTCGGGCCGAACAGGTTCCGGATCCGCTCGTACTCCGCCTGGTAGACGTGCCCGCGCCGGGTGAGCCGGCCGGTGTGCTCGCGCACCGCGACCCGGGTGACCAGCCACTCGTTGCTGCGGTTCTGCTCCATGCCGATGTCCACGACGTTGCCCGTCGTGCCCGGCCCGTCGCCGTCCTCCGGCATCACCGTCACCCGGCGGTCGAGCAGGTCCTCCACCACGAGCAGCTCGTTCGGCCGTTTCTCGAAGCGGCGCAGGTTGAGCGTGCCGGTGCTGAGCACGACCGCCTCGGCGTCCATCGAGATCACCCGGCCGATCGGCAGGAAGATCCGCCGGCGCAGCGCCATCTCGGCGACCAGCCCGACGATCTGCGGGGGCCGGTTCGTGGTGCGCAGCCGGACCACCGCGTCCCGCACGCGGCCCACCCGGTCGCCGTTCGGATCGAAGACGCCCAGGCCGGCCAGCCGGGCCAGATAAACCCGCGTCCCCATGGTCACAGCCCAAGCCTAGGTTAGGGTCCGGACATGTCCACCGTGGCGTACGAGATCGTCGACGTGTTCACCGACCGCCCCTTCGCGGGCAACCCACTAGCCGTGGTCTACGGCGCCGCTGACCTGGCCACCGACCAGATGCACGCGCTGGCCCGCGAGTTCAACCTGGCCGAGACCGTCTTCGTGCTCCCACCGACCGGCCCGGCGACCTATCGCGCGCGCATCTTCACCCCGGAGAGCGAGCTGCCGTTCGCCGGCCACCCGAGCGTCGGCGCCGCGGTCACCTCGATGCGCCGCGGTCTCCTCCCGCCGGGCGACGTGCTGCAGGAGTGCGGCGCCGGCCTGCTGCCGATCACGGTGCGCGAGTCCGGCTCGGCCACCCTGACCGGTGGCGAGCCGACGCTGGGCGAGGCGCTGGACCCGCTGCCGCTGCTGACCGCGTGCGGCCTGACGGCCGAGGACCACGAACTGGCCGGGCTAGCTGCCCCACGTTCCGCCGGGTGCGGCTTGAGCTGGCTGTTTCTGCCCGTACGCCGAGAAGCCCTCGCCCGCATCCGGGTCGACAACGCGGCCGCGGAGAAGGCCGGTCTCACCGAGGTCTGCGTCTTCTCCTGGGCCGGCGGCGAGGCACACGCCCGGGTCCTCTGTCCCGGCACGGCCGTCCCGGAGGACCCGGCAACCGGCTCGGCGGCGCTGGGCCTGGGTGTGTGGCTGGTCGGCGCCGGCCTGCTGCCGGCCGACGGCACTTCGCCCTACCGGATCCACCAAGGCATCGAGATGAAGCGCCCGTCGCTGCTGGACTGCACGGTCACCGCCACCGCCGGGGTAGCTACTTCGGCCACCGTGACCGGCCATGTGTGCCCGATCGCGAAGGGCGAGATCGCCGTCCCGCCCTTCATCGGCTGACGGATCAGGAGCCGCGGACGCGGTGCAGCCGGTAGGGGCGCCTCGTCTCGTTGCGGGCCGGGGTCGGCCGGGGCACCGCCGCGCCGGAGTCGGCGGGCAGGTCGGGGGCGGTCTTGTCCTGCTCGGGCGTCAGCCGAACGACCGCACAACCCGTCTCGGCCCACCGCGCCACCACCTCGTCGGCGGTGCCCGAGGCGTTCAGCCGCTTCTGAGCCAACTGCGGGGCGACCGTGCTCCACTCCTCGGTGCCCGGCCTCAGGCGGGTCGCGGTCATCTCGGCGATCACAATGAGCCCGCCGTTGTCGCCACGCAGCCGGACCGTGGCCCGGGACGCGCCAGCCAGGTCGGGCGCGAACTGCTCCCCGGGCCCGGTCACCACGATCAGCGACCCGTCGAGCGGCAGGCACCAGACACCAACGGCCGGCCCGTCCCCGACGGAAACCCAGGCCAGCGCCGCCTTCTTGAGCGCCTCTTCCAAGACCGCAGACGTCACCGAGCCATCCTCCCACGCGCCCGTCGCTCAGCGCCCGCCCTGCTACTCACGACGCCACCGCTCTGGCCATCGCAAGGATGGTGAGTTTGTGTTCGCTCCGAACAGCGCCTTCTCTAGATCGAGCGGGACGTTGCCGCGGGCCCGGAGCGCGAACGGTGTCTGGCTAAGGGGTGGGCATCGGGGTGGGGTGGAGGTGGCTGTGGTCGATCAGGGTGATTACCTCGGTCAGGGAGCGGACGGTGTGGCCGGCGAAGTTGGTGTCGGCGTCGTAGACCAGATGGTGGATCAGGTCGGGGGCGGCCAGGCGGACCGGGGTCATGCCGACGGCGGCGGCGCCGGTCAGTTCGTTGCTGCCGCCGTCGCCGATGTACAGGCACTCGCTGGGCAGCAGGTCCAGTTCGTCGCAGGCGGCCAGGTAGATGGCCGGGTCGGGCTTGCAGACGCCCAGCCGTACGGAATAGATCGCGGCGTCCAGCAGGGGGGCCACCGGCAACTGCGGGAGGAAGGCGGGCAACTCGTGGGTGCAGTCGCTGACCACGGCGGTGGCCAGGCCCCGCCGGCGGAGCGCGGTGAGCACGGTGACCGCGTCGGCCCGTAGCCGGGTGTCGGCCCTCAGCGCGTTGACCCGGGCCGGGACGCCGGCGCGTACCTGGGCCTCGCGGGGGCGGCCGCCGGCCTGTTCGATGACCCACCGTAGGGTGGCCTCGGCGGAGCCGTACCGGCCCCGGGCGCGTGCCCGGAAGGTGCGGTCGAGCACACCGGTCACCGCGTCGGGGTCGGCGCCGAGAGATCGGGCGATCTCGGCGTGCTGGGGGCCGCGTTGGACCGCGCGGGTCAGGGTGCCGAAAAAATCAAAGACGACCGCACGGTACGCGGGCACGGTGAATCAGCCTCCCCGGGGCTAGGTGATCAAGAGGACGGACAACCTCGGTGACTGTAGTCGCGGCGTCACTTTCCGTTCAATAGCAGGCTGCAAAGATGCTGAGAAACTCTGCAAGAAACGCAACAAGCGACGGCCGGGGATGAATACGCGCTCACCACGCCTACGGCCTGGATTGACGACGGCTCTCGCGCTCGTCGTCGCCGTGCTAGCCGTCTCGTCGTCGGCGCCGTTGATCGCGTTCGCGGCCGCTCCGGCCCTGGCCATCGCGTTTTGGCGGAACGGGCTGGCGGCCGTGGCGCTCACCCCGGTGACCCTCGGGCCCCGCCGGGGCGAGCTTGCCGGGGCCACCCGCCGGGCGGTGACTTTTTGCCTTCTGGCCGGGGTGGCGCTTGCAGCACATTTCGCAACATGGATGCCAAGCGTCCAGCTCGGCTCGGTGGCGACGGCCACCGCGCTGGTCGCCACGCAGCCGGTCTGGCAGGGATTGATCGCGGCCGCGCAGGGACGGCGCCCGTCGGCGGCCGGCTGGGTCGGCATCGGGCTGGCGGTGGCGGGGGCGGCCTGGGCGACCGGGGTGGACGTCGGGGTGTCCGGGCGCGCGGTGCTGGCCGACGTGCTGGCGCTGCTGGGCGCGGTGGCGGCGGCGGTCTACACGGCGCTGGGTGAGCAGGCCCGGGCCACGCTGAGCACGACGACGTACACCTGGATCTGCTATGGCACCTGCGCGGTGTTCCTGCTGGTGATCTGCCTGGTCGGGGGAGTGGACCTGGCCGGGTACGACGGACGCACCTGGGCGGCGATCCTCGCGCTGGTGGCCGGGGCCCAGCTGCTGGGGCACTCGATGTTCAACTACGCGCTGCACCACACGTCGGCGACCACGGTCAGCGTGCTGATCCTGCTGGAGGTGCCCGGCGCCGCCCTGCTCGCCTGGGTCTGGCTCGGCCAGCGGCCCCGCCTCGACGCCCTGCCCGGCCTGTTGCTGTTGCTGGCGGGGGTGGTGGTCGTGATTCTCGGCGCGACCCGGGCCAACCGGCCGACGGTGGATCCGGCCCTCACCGACTGACCAACGTAAGAGCCCGTTGTCAAGTCGGGTGATTGGTGTTGGTTGATCAGGTTTGTTCCCTGGTGATGCTGGTAGTGGTGTCGTGCTGGGCC
>NZ_JOJL01000057.1 GCF_000721705.1 Actinoplanes subtropicus | reverse complement strand
AGGCGGCACCCACCGCAACCAGGCACCCCCCGGGCCATGGCAAGCAGACCGACCCACAAGGCACCGCAACAGGCGGCACCCACCGCAACCAGAGACCCCCGGGCCATGGCAAGCAGACCGGCCCACGACGCACAGCAACAGGCGGCACTCACGCGCCGCCCCGGCCCGGCAGACGCTGTCAGCCGGCGAGCATTTGGGCGAACTCGACCGGGTCGATGATCGGGATGCCAAGCTTGGCGGCCTTCGTAGCCTTAGTCGTGGTCGTCTCGGAGGTAACAAGGGCCGTGGTATTCGCCGAGACGCTCCCGCTGGCCCGCCCGCCCAACTCCTCGATCCGCTCGCTCACGGTAGTCCGCGTATACCCCGGCACACTCCCGCTGACCACATAGGTCTTACCCTCGAGCCGCTTCTCCCCCGAGCTCAACGGAACGCTCATGGTCACCCCAGCCGCCGCCAGCCGATCGATCACGCCGGACATCGCGGCGAGCCCGTCCACCACATGCTGCGCCTTGATCAGCCCCATCTTGTCGATCTCGGCGATCTCCTCGACCGTCGCGGCCCGCAGCGCCTCCATCGTCTTGAACCGGGCGGCCAGCCAGCGCCCGACACTGCGCCCGGTCATCCGGATGCCGAGGCCGGTGATCACACGGTTGAACGGCTGCCCCTTGCTCTGCGAGAGCGACGCGATCACCTTGGCCGCATTGAGCTTGCCCAGCAGCACGACACCGCCGGCCTTGGTGTTGCCGACCGGCAGCTCGGCCAGCTGCTCCTCGGTCAACGCGTACAGGTCGGCCACGTCGTTGGCCAGGCCCGCGTTGACCAGGGCGACGCAGAGCGCCTCGCCGGCCCCCTCGACATCCATCGCCTCGCGGCTGCACCAATACTCCAGCGCGTTGGTGGCGCTGCACGAGGCGGTGTGGCACCGCCAGAGCAGGCTGGACTTGTCCCACGGCTCGCCGCACTGCGGGCAGGTCTCGGGCGGCGCCCAGGGGGTGAGGCCGTGCGGCTGCTCGCCGATCGGCGCGGTGACCCGCGGGATCACGTCGCCGGCCCGCCACACGGCGACGGTCTGGCCGATGGCGAGGCCCTGCTCCTCGACGAACTTCGGGTTGTGCAGCGTCGCATAGGTGATCGTCGTGCCGTCGACGAAGACCGGGTCGAGCACGGCACGCAGCGAGATCCGCCCGGTACGCCCGACCCGCACCTCGATGTCGCGCAACACCGTGGAGCCGGTGTCGGCGGGGTATTTGAAGGCGGCCGCCCAATACGGCGTACGGCTGCCGGAGCCCAGCCGCCGGCGGGTCGACTCGAGGTCGGCGGTGAGCACCGCACCGTCGATCGGGAACTCCAGGCCCCGGCGCAGCTCGCCGATGCCCGCGATGGCGGCGAGCGCGGCCTCGGCGTCGCCGGCCACCTGGATCTCGCCGGTGGCGAGCCGCCCGGCCGTGGCGAAGCCGAGCTCGGCCGCGCGCTGCATCCGCTCGTGGTGCGAGGGAAAATCGCCGGAGATGTCGTACGCCGCGAAGGTCATCGGCGTCTCGTAGGTGCGGTCGGCGCTGCGGATCGACCCGGCCACCGCTCCGCGCGAGTTGATGAACGGCTTGCCGGCGGCCGCCACCCGGTTGGCGCTGGCCTCCTCGAAGTCGCGCACGGTCATGTAGACCTCGCCGCGGACCTCGCCCGTCCAGGCGGTGCCGAGCCGGGCGGGCAGGCCGGCGACGCCGCGCAGCACCTGGGCGGTCACGTTCTCCCCCGTGCTGCCGTCGCCGCGCAGCGCGGCCAGGGCGAGGCGGCCCGACTCATACTCCACCCGGATCGCGAGGCCGTCGAGCTTGACCTCGATGAGGCACGGGTCGCCGCCGAGGCTCGCCACGAAGGCGCGCACCTCATCCTCCCCGGTGACCTTGCCGAGCGACATCATCGGCACCGGGTGCCGCACGTCACCGCCGCTGGACACGCCGGCCGCGACCCGGGTGGTGAGCCCGTGGTCATCCCACTCCGGATGGGCCGCCTTCGCCTCGGCGACGCGGTCGAGCAGCGCGTCGTAGTCGGCGTCCGTCATCAGCACGTCGCCGGTGTCGTAATACGACTTCGCGGCGGCCTGCGCCTGCTCGACGGCGGCGGCAAAGCCGGCTTCGGTGAGGATGCGGTCGGAGTCCGTCATGCCGACAACCTACGTGGCGGGTACGACAATACGAGGGTGGACACGGCGCGTACGACCGCGAACGGCACCCGGCTCCGGCGCGCCGGAGCCGTCGCCGCGGTCCTGGTCTATGCGCTGGTCGCGGCGCTTTGCCGACCGCTGACCTGGCCGGCCCTCGGCGCCGTCCTCGCCGTCGGCCTACCACTGTGCTGGGTCGGCGTCCGGCGCCGGCCGCGCCGAGCCGAGCCGGTCGACCGCCGTTCGGCGGCCGTGTGGTGCGCCCTCGTCGCGCTTGGCGGCGCGGTCGAACTCGCCCTCCGGCTGGGGCCGGACGACACGGCGCATCCGACGCTGAGCACTCTGGCCGATCCCCTGCTCGGGACGTATCCGGGCCGGGTGCTCGGCTACGTGCTGTGGATCGGCGCCGGGCTGTGGCTGGTGCGCCGATGACGCCGCGCGCCGCCATCATCACGATCTTCGCCGCGGTCTTCGGCCTGGCCGTCGTGACCGACCTGATCGCCCGGCGGGCGGGATCGAGCGTACGGCCGCTTGCCGCCACGCTGGCCGCGGCCCTGCGGTGGCGGTCGGCCCGCCTCCTCATTCTCGCGACCTGGCTCTGGCTGGGCTGGCACTTCCTGGCCAGGTAGCGCCCGCGAGGAAAACCGCGGGCGCCCGGTGGGGGGCCGCACCGGGCGCCCGCCGTCTAACCCAGCGTGAACCGGATGAACCGCGGCCGGTAGATGCCGGGATCCCGGTACATGTCGCCGCTCGGGGAAACGCTGTTGTCCAGCGTGTTCACGTTGTACGACGCGACGAACGTGTTCCCCGAACTCAATTCCGCGTGCACATGGGCGTTGTAGGCGATGATGTCGCCGTCCCAGTAGCTGCCGTACGGTCCCGGCTCGGGCATCCGGTAGATCTGCTGCCCGTTGGTGAACGGCCCGAACGGGTTGCACGACGTGTAGCCCTTGATCTGGCCGCTGAACGCCTGCGTGCTGTCCTGGGTGAAGAGCAGGAACTGCCCGGCCCACGGCGTCACGCTGTACTCGTTGGCCACGCCGGTCAGCGTGTTCCGGGCGTTCTGCTCGCGGAACGACCAGCCCCACGGGGTGTAGTACTGCCAGGTACCGCCGGCCAGGTCGTCGCCCTTGACCCGGGCGATGCGCATCTGCTTGTTGATCGGCGAGTCGTCCACGCCGTAGACGTACGTGTACCCGTCCCCGCTACTGCTGGACGGCAGGATCGCCGAGCCCCACGCCACCCCGCTGGCCGACGGCAGGTCCCGCACCTGGGTCGGGACGTGCAGGTTGCTCACGTCGAAGTCGGCGACCACGTTGCGGTTGAACGCCCAGTCCCAGGCGCCCGAGCCGAAGCGTTTGTACTCTTGGAACACCACCTGCAGCTTGCCGCCCGACATGTGGCCGTCGCCGATCCAGTACCAGGTGGTCGTCGAGGTCGGCCCCATGAGGGCCGCCGGCGCGCCTGCCGTTCCGCCTTGGTACGTGGTCAGGCTGCTGCCGTTCTGCACCACGAAACTGTTGTTGATGATCGGCGCCGTGGTGGGCCGGGTGCCGTCGGCGTTCAGCGGCCCGAGGAAGGTGTCCGAGAAGAGCCACACCGTGCGGCCATCCGGCAGCTTCACCGAGTACGTCGAGTCGCCGCCGGTCCAGCCGTCGGGCGTGCTCGCCGCGTACGAGTTGAAGAGGTTCTCCGGGTCGACGCCGACGTCGACGCCCTGCACCACGGGCGCCTTGAGCGTGCAGGACCGTTCGGCCAGCGGCGCGGTGGTCTCCACGTACGTGTCCAGGGTCTTCTGGTCGCCCGCAGCGGCCTGGGAACTGGTGTCGAGGTGGGTGCGGACCGAGACCAGCGTGGCCACCATCGGGTACTTGAACCCCGACAGGCTGATCAGACCACCGGAGTCGGGATACTTGACGTCCGCGATGGTGGGGTACCCGGCCGACGGAGACCAGACCACGAGCGCCGAGCGCCGGTCGGCGTCCTTCGTGGTGTCCACCAGCAGCGTGGAACAGTAGTCACAGTCCTTGTCGCCGGAGTGGTACACCGCCCAGAAGTCGTGGTAGGTCGCCCCGCCCGGCAGGACCGTGTCGTGCAGATCGAAGTGGCTGCCCGCGGCGAGGTTGTGCAGCGTACGGGCCGGCCGGGCGCCGCCGAGGCCGTCGTCCGCCGTGAAGGTGCCGCCGTCGATCAGGGCGCGCCACTTCGCGACGTCCGGATCCTGATAGCCGAACCTCGTCCAGTCGTCCGTCGGTGGACCGGCCTGCCCCTTGGCCAGCCGATAGTTCGCGATGTAGTAGTCCCGCAGCAGGTCCGCCAACTCCATCGTGTAGGTGCCGCCGACGACCTGCCAGATGGCGTCGATCGGCTTGTAGTCGTGGTCGCGGATCTGCTCCCAGGTCTGCCGCACGAAGTTCGGTCCGGTGCGCTCCGTGGCGTACTCGGCGAACAGGAACGAGCCGTACTGCGGTCCCGTCGCCAGACCGCCCCACTCGTTGAGCGCCTCGTCCGGGTGGCTCAGCGGAATCCAGGCGTTTCTCGCGTACTCGGCCGACTGGCCGTACGGGTCGAAGGGCTCCCGCAGGTACGACTGGTGTGCGGCCCATTCCGCGGTGGCCTCCATCCACCAGTTCATCGAGCCGAAGTCGTCGCCGCCGATGAAGCTGGCCATCCAGTCCAGGCTGACCCCGGAGACGTCGTTCCAGTACTGGTACTGCACGGCGTGGAACAGTTCGTGCCGGGGCAGGTAGTCGAACTTGGTCTGAGCGTCGGCCGGCACCAGGATCATCGGCCGTTTGTTGAGTCCGGTCGGCGCGGTGAACGGGGCCGTGATGGTCAGCGGCCCGATGCTGTTGACCCCATAGATCAGCACGTACGGGTTGTCCGGGTCGGCCGGCAGCGTGTAGCCCATGGCACGGTAGGCGTCGGCGGCCAGCGAGAGCGCGTTGAGCATGTCCTGCACGGCGGTGGCGCGGCCGTTCGCGTTGTACTTCGCCGGGACGCCGTCGTGGTCGGCATTCTTGATGTTGAACAGGATCAGGAACTCACCGGCCTGCGCCCGGCAGTCGTAGGTGTTGCCGAGATAGCTGTAGTCCGGCGCGGCGCAGTCGTCGTAGTCCTCCGAGTCGGCCACCGCCGGGGCCGCGACGCTCGATGTCAGGCTCTTGCTCGCGGCGGGGGACGCGGTCGCCGAGAGTGCCGAGAGGTACATCAGGTACTGCTGCGGATTCTTGATCTTTCCGGTGGGTCGCAGGTGCGCCGGGACCGAATCCGGCGACTGCAGCGCCGCCAGTCCGTATCGCACGGTGTCGTCGAGCGAGAGCCGGCCGGCCCGGAACGCCTTGACGATCCGCTCGCGTGGCCCGAAGTCGGGCGGCTTCGGCTTCGCGGCGCGGGCCGGCGGGAGGCTCGGCTTCCTGGGCTGCCCGCTCGCCCCGGCCGACGGCGACGGGTTCGGCGGATCGCCGACGATTCCGGCCCGGCCGGCGGCGACCGCAGCGCCACCGCCTCGGCCGGCGGCGACCGCGGCGCTACCGCCTCGGTCGGCGGCGACCGCAGCGCCACCGGTGAGAATGGCCGTTGACAAGGTCAGTGCCGCGGCGCCGAGCGCCAGGAGGTGTCGCACGCTGCCCCCAGTGATGTGGATCAATCAGAGATCGACAGGCACCGTATCCCCGGGCCGTGAATCGGCGCTGAAAGACCACTGAAAGTCCTGCCCGGCACCGGTTTCCGAGACGAGCTCGGCCACCTTCCGGCGGTGCGCCTCCGCCTGCGCCCGGCGACCCAGCAGGTCCTCGGCGCGGCTCATCGTCACCAGGGTGCGGGCGTACGCGAGCCGCTGCCCCGCCCGGCGCTGGACCCGCAGTGCGCGCCGGGCGTCCGCCAGGCAACCCGCCGCGTCGCCCAGGCCCAGACGGGCGGCCGCGAGCCGGGCGTACGCGGCGGCGGTCAGCAGCGTGTACCCGCCCGCCGCGGCGTCCCGTACCGCGCGGCCGGCGTGCTCCTGGGCGATCGGGAAGTCGCCACCGGCCGCGGACAACTCGGCGAGCAGCAGCAGGGCCTCCACCCGGCCCCGCTGGTTGCCGGTGCGCTCGGCCAGCGCCAGCGCGGGCTCCAGCCGCTCGGCCGGTTCGGCCGGCCGGCCGCGGCGCAGGTCCAGCTCGGCGAGCGCGGTCTGCGCCGACACCGTCAGCCGGCTCTCCGGCAGCTCCTGGGCGATCTTCAGGGCCGCGGTCAGCGCCTGCTCGGCGGTCTCGTACCGGCCGGCCTCGCCGTGCACCCGGCCCAGCGCGATCAGCGCGGCCGCCTCCTCGTTGCCCCCACCGATCTCCCGGGAGATCCGCAGCGACTCCTCGGCCGCCGACCGCGCCTCCTCGAGCCGGCCGAGCTCCCGCCGGATCGTCGCCAGGTTCTCGGCCGCGATCGCGGCGCCCAGGTGCTGGCCGGTGTCGCGCAGCAGCGGCATGGCGAGCTCGTTGTGCCGGGCCGCCCGGGCCAGGTCGCCCACCTCCTCGCAGGCGGTGGCCAGGTTGATCAGCGAGCCGGCCTCGGCGCGGCGGTCACCGAGCTCGCGGTCGATGGCGACCGCCCGCTCGAACCGGTCGATCGCCGCGGCCGGCCGGCCGAGCTGGGCCAGCACGATGCCGATGGTGCAGTGCGCCGCCGACTCGCCGACCCGCCAGCCGGCCTCGGCGGCCAGCTCCGCGGAGGCTTCGAAATCGGCGCGGGCGCCGCGGATGTCGCCGGTACGCCAGCGGAGCAGCCCGAGGCTCTGCCGCAGCACCGTCTCGCCGCGCGGGTCCCCGTCGCGCCGGGCTGCCGCCAACCCGGTGCGCGCGACCGCCTCCCACTGCGCGGGCGGCGCCTGCAACCGCAGCACGTGGTGCAGGGCGTGGGCCAGTTGCCAGGCCAGCCGGTGACGGCCCGCCGCGGCGGCATACTCGACCGCCGCGACCAGGTTGGCCCACTCGGCGTCGAGCCACTTCCGCGCCTGCGCGTGGTCGCCGAATTCCAGAATCGGCACGCCCGCCGGCGCCGGTTCCCGGGGCAATCCCAGCCGGGGCGGTCCATTGAGGTCGGCGCTGACCCGGTCGGCGTTGTGCAGATAGAAATGCAGCAGCCGATGCGCGGCGGCATCCCGGTCGGCCGCTTCGTCGTGCTCGGCCGCGAGCTCGGCGGCGTACTCCAGGAGCAGGTCGTGCCCGGCCAGCCGGTTCCGCTCGGTGACCCGTACCAGATGCAGCCGGGCCAGCGAATCCGCCAGCGGTCCCAGGTCCGGCTCGGGCACGCCGGCCAGCGCCGCGGCGGCCGGCGGGGCAAGGCCGGCCGGCGAGGGCACCAGGCCGAGGCGACGGAACAGCCGGCCGGCCGCCGGCGTCAGCGCCCGATAGGAGAGGTCGAAGGCGGCCCGTACGGTGGCCTGGTCGTCGCCGTCCACCCGGAGCTGCGACATCCGTCCCCGCGCGGTCAGCTCGGCGATGTGCTCGCGCACGCCGGCATGCGGCCGGTCGGCCAGCCGGGCGCCGGCGATGCGCAACGCGAGTGGCAGGTGTCCGCAGAGCCGGGCCAGCTCCCGTGCCGCCTCCGGATCGTCGCCCAGGCCGGCCGGGCCGGCCGCCCCGGCCAGCACCTCGACGGCGTCGCCGGGCGGCAGCACGTCGACCGTCAACCGGCGGGCGCCGTCGCGGGCGACCAGGCCGCTGAGCCGGTCCCGGCTGGTCGCCACGACGAGGCAGCCGGGATCGCCGGGCACCAGCTGCCGCACCTGGTCGGGGTCGGCCACGTTGTCGAGGATCAGCAGTACCCGCCGCCCGGCCAGGACCGAGCGGTAGAGGGCGACCTGCGCGTCCACCGCGACCGGGACCCGTTCGGCCGGTACCCCGAACGCGACCAGCGCCAGCGCCAGCGCCTCGGCCACCGGCCGGCGCGGGCCCGGGTGGAAGCCCAGCATGTCGACGAACAGCTGACCGTCCGGGAACCGCTCCCGGACGGCGTGCGCCCACCGCACCACCAGGCTCGTCTTGCCGGCGCCGGGCGGGCCGCAGACGACCGCGACGCCCGACGTCAACTCGTCCAGGACGGCGAGTTCGGCCCGCCGGCCGACGAAGCCCGGCATCGGTGCGGGTAGTTGGCGCGGCATTACCGGCTCGGCACCCGGGACGGGCGGGGGCGCCGGGACCGGCCCGCCCTGGCCGAGCAATCGCTGGTGGAGCTCCACCAGGTCGTCGCCCGGCTCGATGCCCAGCTCGGCGATCAGCCGCCGCCGGGCCTCGCGGAACACGGTGAGCGCCTCGCCGGTGCGGCCGGCCCGGTGCAGTGCGGTCATCAGCAGCAGCACCGGCCGTTCGCGCAGCGGGTGCTCGGCGACCAGGGCGGTCAGCGGGCCCACCGCCTGGTCGAACCGGCCGCGGTCCAGCTCGCCGGCGAGCCGCGCCTCCAGTGCGGCCATCCGCTCCTCGTCCAGGACCGGCCGCACCGTGGCCGGCAGCCACTCGCCGGCCACATCGGCCAGCGCGGGACCGCGCCACAGTCCCAGTGCCCCCTCGAGCGGGTCGTCGCCCGGCCCCGCCTTCCGCGCTTCCGCCACGAGGTCGCGGAAGCGGTACAGATCCACGTCTCGCCGATCGGCCCGGAGCCGGTAGCCGGCCCCGGTGCGGATCAGCTCGCCGGCGGGGTACGCCTCCGCGAGCAGCCGGCGGAGGCGGGCCAGATAGCCCTGGACGGCGTTGCGCTCCGAGGCGGGCGGCGACGCCGACCAGAGCGCTTCGGAGATCCTCGTGGTCGGCACCACCGCGTCGAGGTCGAGCAGCAGCAGTGCGAGCACCGTGCGCTGCTGCGCGGTCGCCGGGCCGAGCCGCCGTCCGCCACGCCACAGGCCGACCGGGCCGAGCAACCGGAACTCAACTGCGTCGATGGGCACCAGGACATCCTGGTGCATCGCCGCAACCCGGTGCCCATCACACCCTCAGCAGCCCTGCGTGCCGCTGTCGACGACGTAGACGTTGCCGGTTCCCCATTGGAGGTAGCCCCTCGCGGCGACGCAGTAGTTCGCGGTCCCGGTGACGCCGACCGGCCCGGCGTAGTACTTGTAGTCGCCCTCGTCCGGCGCCGACAGCGCCGCGATGTCACAGGTCTTGCCCTCGCCCGAGCGCTGCGAACAACGGGCGATCTGCACGCCGGTGAGGCTCATGCCGCCGTACGCGGCCCCGCGGTGGTAGAAGCAGGCGCTGTTCGTACCACCGTTGCTGGTGTTGTAGTAGATCACCAGCTCGCCGATGACGCTGCCGCCGCGCGAGACGGTGCCGTCATAGCTGACCGTGCCCGAGCAGGTGGTCGCCGCCTGCGCGGGCGCGGCGGCGACCAGACCGGAGGCGGTGACGGCGGCGACCAGCGCTGCCCGGCGAAGAAGATGCTTGGTCATTTCAACTGACTCCGTGATCGATCCGGTAGGGGCGCCGGGGACCGTATCGCGGAGGCGTGAAACCACTCTGAAAAGGCGCTGAACGCCCTCGTCTACGAGGCGCGCGGGAGCTGGTCCTCCGCGGCCAGCAGGGCGTCCACCGTGCCGTGCCACTTGCCGCCGGGCATCGCGAGTACCGGGACGACCTTCTCGGCGCCGCTCGCCCGGGCGAATGCCGCGGCCTTCGCCTCCGCCCGGCGCTGGGCGCCGCGGCGGCGGCGGAACTCGCTGAGGATCGTCCGCAGCACCCGGGCGCCGTCGCGGAAGGTGTTGAGGTTGCTCATGCCGTGGATGCGCAGGTGCTCGACGCTGGCGACCTCCCGCACCCGCATGCCGCTGGCCGCCACCCGGATGTTGATCAGGGTCTCGATCTCGAAGCCGTCGCCCCACAGCTTGCGGCCGTCGGCGGGGGCCGGCAGCTCGGTCGAGGGCAGGTCCATCACCGGCACGGCGCGGCGCCAGAAGGCGTTGTAGCCGTAGCAGAGGTCGGTGAACTTGGTGCCGAAGAGCTGGTTGACGAACAGGTTGAGGCCCATGTTGCCGGCCCGGCGCAGCGGGGTGATGTCGTGGCTGAAGCCGCCCTTGCCGAACCGGGAGCCCTTGGCGAACTCGGCGCCGCTGATCAGCGCCTCGACGAAGCGGTGGATCTCGGCCGGGTCGGTGGAGCCGTCCGCGTCGATCATCACGATGGCGTCGCCGGTGCAGGCGGCGAACCCGCTGGCCAGGGCGTTTCCCTTGCCCGTACGGGTCTGCCGCACCACCACGACGTCGGGCCGCAGTTCCTTGGCGACCGCCACCGTGTTGTCGACCGAGCCGCCGTCGACCAGGACGACCTCGTGCAGGCCGGCGGGCAGCGCGCCGAACACGTGCGGCAGGTTCAGTTCCTCGTTCAGCGTCGGGATGACGACGCTGACCAGCGGCGCGCGGCGCGGGCCACCGGGCTCGCCGCGGCGGCGGTCCGGGGTCGAGCGCAGGGTCTTGCGGCGGTCCTGAGTCATGCGGGGAGCCTCCAGGAAGTGCGGCCAAGGGAGTGCCGACTTCCAAGATACGAAATTAAGGTAATTTCGGACATGTCCGAAAAGACAAAGATGCCGACCGGTCAGCCCGCGGCGACGGCGGGGCACGGCGTGCCCCGATCGAGCGCGTACCGCGCCTCGATGGTGTAGGTGCCCCCGGCCGGGGCGACCAGCTTGGTCCACTTCCCGTGCTGGGTGAGGCAGGCGCGCGGCGCCGTGCTGTCGTCGTCGGTCCCGTCGATGGCCAGCCACGGCGACCAGGCGATCCGCAGCACCGCCGAGCCCGCGCCGGGCAGCCTGACCGTGAGGGTGGCCGGCCCGGCGTACAGGACCGTCGCCGGCGCGGAAACCAGCGGGTCGGCGCTCTCCACCCGGTAGACCCGCCAGTCGGCGTCCTCCCAGACCAGCGGCAGCCAGGCCGCGCCGGCGGCGATGACCCGCGCCTCGGCGACGCCGCCACTGTCCGGCTCGGTGGTGGGCAGCACGACGAAGCCCACGCTCCAGGTGCGCAGCCACTCGCGGTAGCTGGCCGCGGTCAGGGTGCCGTCGTAGAACAGCGGGTTGCGCTGGACGTCGGCCTGCCGGTTCCAGCCGCGGGCCAGATTGACGTACGGCGCGATCCCGGCCGCTTCCCAGTGCGAGCGCAGCGGCACCACCTCGACCCGGCCCTGCTGCGCGTTCAGCTCCAGCAGCTTGGTGATCAGCGGCCGGGCGTCGGCGGTGGTGGCCGGCGTGGGTGCGGTGGTGACCAGGTCGGTGACCGGCTGGACCACGGTCCAGATGGCGAGCGCGGCGGCGGACGCGTACGTCGCGAGCAGCTTCCACCGGCGGCGCTCGGGCAGGGTGGCCACGCAGATCAGGATCGCCGCGCCGGCCAGCAGGGCGAGCCGCTCGACGTTGCTGCCGATCGGGGTGGGCAGCGCCCAGCACAGGCCGACGCCCAGCGCGTACACCCAGGCCCCGGCCCGCACGTTGCGCCACGCGGGGGGCGCCAGCACCGCGACGGCCATCGCGGCGGCGGCCGTGGGCAGCGCGGCGTACCAGTGGAACGGCTGCACCCCGGAGAACGGGAACAGCAGCGCGGTCACCCCGATCACCACCGGCGGGCCGGGCGCGATCAGGTAGGCGTCCCGCCGCTTGCCGGTCAGGAACAGCGCGGCCGCCAGCACCTCCATGAACAGCCCGGCCACCGGGCTGCACAGGGTCGCCAGCACGCCGAACGCGGCGGCGAGCACCGGCCGGGCCGGGCGGGTGCCGCTCAGCGCGAAGATGGCCGCCAGCAAGGCGAAAACCATCCCCAGGAGGTACGTGACCCGCCCGGCCGCGACGTTGCACCAGACGGCGACCGCGAACCAGAGCGCGACCGGCAGCGGGCGCCGGATCCCGGAGCGGGTGAGCAGCATCGCGCCGAGCGCCGCGCAGCCGGTGCAGGCGAGCACGCCGGTGGTGCGCACGCCCAGCCAGGCCATCACATAGGGCGAGAAGACGCTGTACGAGGCCGGGTGGATCCCGCCGTACCAGGACAGGTTGTAGGCCGCGCCCGGGTGCCGCCGGACGAAGGCGGTCCAGGCGTACTGGGCGGCCAGGTCACCGGCGTCGCGGGCCAGCCACAGCGCCCAGACCAGCCCGAGGACCGCGGCGAGTGACGCCGCCAGCACGGCGGGCCGGCCCCACCAGCGCGGCCAGACGACGACGGGGCCGTCGTACACTCGGTCCAGCAAGGTCATGGGGGCGTCCAGTCCGTCCGTACGGTCCCGCCCGGGGCGGAAGCACCGGCCGGCCGCAGACCGTACCATCGACGATCAAGCGGCGCGTTCCTCGGGCGCGGGGGATTGTGCTCCGCCGTGCACCAATCGCACGTGTTGGTGCGGGAATACCCACGTCCGGTACGCCCAAAGCCGGAAGCCCATCGCCAGCAGCGTCCCGACGATCATCCCGGAGGCGAAGTCGCTGGTCTCCTGCACCAGCCGGCTGACATCCGGCACGCGCAGGTCGAACAGGTACCGGGCGGCCCACAGCGGCACGTCGTTGACCAGCGCGGCGACGCCGTTGATCGCGAAGAACAGCACGGCCTCGTGCAGGCCGCGGCGGCCGCCCCGGGAGCGGAAGGCCCAGCGCCGGTTCAACGCGTACGACAAAAAGGTGGCCGCGACCGTCGCGATGGTCAGCGCGGTGACCGGCCGGGTGGACAGCACGGTCAGCTTCAGCGCGTAGTTGATCACGCCGGTGACCAGGAAGCACGTGCCGCCGACGAGGAGGAACTTGGTCACTTCCCGATGGCGCAGCAGCCACTCCCGCGCGGGGCGGGGCAGCACGCCGAGCACGAGCCGGATGAGGGAACCCACCGGCGCAGGCTAATGGCCGAACCCAAGAAAACGCTGAGAGCCGCCTCAGGCGTCGACGATGCCGTACCTCGCCATGATCGCGGCGCGGCGCCGGTCGTTGACCGTGCGCACCCGGTGCCCCACGAAGAACACGTCCGCCAGCGTCCAGACCCCGAGCCCGCCCAGCGTGAACAGCATCGCGATCGAGCGCCCGGTGTCGCCCAGATAGAACCGATGACCGCCGAAAACACCTAAAAACAGCCAGATTGCGTACGCCGTCCGGGCGTCCTTCCGGACGCTGTCGTACTCGGATTCGGCCCGCGCCACCCGGTACCGCAGCTCGTCCACCGCCGCAACGATAGCGGCCGGTCAGTAAACGGTGTAGCCGCCGTCGACGACCAGCACCGACCCGGTCACGAAGGCGGCCGCCGGCGAGCAGAGGTAGACGACCGTCGGCGCGATCTCCGCCGGCATCGCGTACCGCCGCTGCGGCGCGTCCTCGATCCACATCCGGCGCAGCTCGGGCCGGTCGACCGGCGCCATCTCGGTCTTGACATAGCCCGGCGCGACCGCGTTGACCCGGATCCCGTGCGGCGCCCACTCCGCCGCGAGCGACCTGGTCAGCTGGTGCACGGCCGCCTTGGAGGCGTTGTACGGCGCCTGCGCCTGCGGCCGGTTGACGATCAACCCGGAGATCGAGCCGATGTTCACGATCGCACCGCCACCTGCCGCCCGCAGCCGGCGACCGGCCGCCAGGCTGACCTTCCAGACCGCCCGCACGTTGAGGTCGAAGACCTGCTGCCACTCGTCGTCGGTGGCGTCCCAGGCCGGGTTGTGGAAGCAGATGCCGGCGTTGTTGACCACGATGTCCAGGCCGCCGAGCGCCTCGGCCGCCGCGTCGACCGCCCGGTCCACGTCGTCGTCCACGGTCAGGTCGGCGCTGATCCCGTACGCCTCGACGCCGTCCGCGCCGAGCCGGCCGGTCGCCGCCTCGTTGGCCTCGCCCCCGCGCCCGACGAACGCGACCGTGGCGCCGCAGTCGGCCAGGGCCCGGGTGAACGCGTACCCGAGCCCCCGGTTGCCCCCGGTGACCAGCGCCTTCTTGCCGGCGAGCGAGAAGGCCGCCAACCCGCGCGGAAATTCCGTCATGCGGCACAGTGTCGCAGGCGGACGATTACGGGGCCGGGGTGGCGGTGCAGGAGATGTCGACGCGGTCGGTGATCAGATCCTCCGGCGTCGGGTAGCGGCGGCGCAGCCCGGCCAGGACGTGGTCGTACGCGATCTGGTTGAAGGACAGCTCCCGCATCCTCGCCACCGACTCGCGGACCGCGGCGGTGAACTCGGCCGGCCAGCGGACCCGGTGCAGGGCGCGGACCGTGTCGGTGGTCCGGTCGACCAGCGCGATCTCCACCAACCCGTCGGGATCGACGCCGGGCGGCCCGTCCTCGGGCGGGACGAGATGCGGGCTGTAGGCGATCTGCGACCAGGACAGCACCGGGCCGAGGCGGTACAGCAATACCCCGGCCTGCTCGCCGTCGACCCAGGCGAACCGGGTCGGCGCCGCGGCCACGGCGTCGACCTCGAGCTCGTGCGGCCGCCGCAGGAAGATCATCAGCCGTACCGGCCGGCCGGCCGTCATGGTGAGGGCGGCGCCCTCCTCCGGCCAGCTGACCTCGGGCTCGAGATGGCTGCCCACCTCGACGGTGACATGCACAAGGGGGAGCGTATCCGCGCGACGGGCGGCTCGGGGCGTCGTTGGCCGAAGCAACCCCATTCCCCCGTACGGGTGAGCGCTCGCCACGCCGATCCCAGCGCTGCTACTTGTCGCCGTGCAACTATCCGTGACATCGTAGGCGGCTTCTCGGCCCGGCACCCGCGCCGACCAGCGGAAGGAGGCACCGTGTCGCCCGCCAGCGATCACCGTCGTTCGCTCCTCGCCGATCCCGGCCGGCTCGAGGCCCTCCGGCGGCACCGGATCCTGGACTGCGCGCCCAGCGCCGCCCTCGACCTGGTCACCGAGATCGCCGCCACGGTCTGCGGCACGCCGATGGCCACGGTCAGCATCGTCGACGCCGACCGGGTCTGGTTCGTCGCCGCCCGTGGCCTGGGCGAGCTCCGGCAGGTCGCCGCCGACCCGGGGCTGTGCGCCTCGGCACTGGCGGCCGACGGGCTCTACCTGGTCACCGACGCGGCCGTCGACCCCCGGGCCCGGAACCATCCCCTGGTCAGCGGCGGTCCGGGGGTACGGTTCTACGCCGGCGCCCCGATCATCGCGGCCGGCGGCCACCGGCTCGGCGTGGTGGCGGCGCTCGACACCGGGCCGCGGCAGCTCACCGAGACGCAGACCACGGTGCTGACCCAGCTTGCCGCGCTGGTCGTGGAGCAGTTGCGGCCGCGGCCCGATGAGCCCCGGCCGATCCCCCGCCAGCCGGCCGCCACCCGCCCGGCCTGAGCGGGCGTCAGATAAGCCCGACGATGCGGGCCGTGCCGCTCGCGCTCTGATAGCGGCGCCGTCGCTGGGCCCGGCCGCCGGACGCCCCTTTATCCGATTTGTCGGTAGATTTCCGATCAAGGTCGCCGTCGTCGGCCGGTGGCGGGCGCATGCCGTACCAGGCCGTCCCGGCTCGTAATCCGCTTGCCATGGGTCTTCCTCTGTCAGGTTTCGTTACCGGGATGCCCCCGCCGGCGACCTTGAAACCGGCCGGGGCACCCGGCGCGCGACTAGCCGGTAACCGTGCCGGTGAGGTCCGGCAGGCCCTTCGGGTCGACGAAGTGCAGCGAGACCACCTCGGCCGGCTCGGCGATCTGGTCCACGATCGTCGGCACGGTCAGGGTGGCCGTCGTGGCGCCCGGCTCGAAGAAGACGTACGGCGAAACCGACGTCGACGACAACGGCCGGGACGGCTCGACCGACTCGAACGAGTTCAGCTCGAACCAGGTCGGGTCCACGTCGGTGGTGGACAGCTCCACCCCGGAGGCCGGCTTCTGCGCCACGGTGACCGCCCCGTAGCCCGACTCGGTCGGCGCCGACAGCGTCAGCTTCCAGGTCAGCGTCCCGCCCTCGGCCGTGCTCGCCGTGGTGGAGGCCACCGACACGGTCGGAGCGGGATCGTCGTTGCGCACGTCGACGCCGCCCTGGTAGGCACCGATCACGAAACCCGTCCGGGCCTTCGCCACCAGCACCGTCTCCTCGTCGTAGCCGTACAGCTTGTCCCCGACGACGGTCACCGGCACCGGGATGGTCCGGTCGCCCGGCCGCACGGTGGCGAGCCACGACTTGATCGCGCCGGTCCCGCCGTCGATCAGGAAGAGCCGCACGGCACCGCCGCCGTGCCCGGAGATCTTGACCGGCACCCGGTAGGTCCTGCTCCCGGAGTCGCCCTCGGCGACCTTCAGGGTGCCGATGTCGAGGCGGGGCAGCGAGGTTTCCCGCGGGTCGGGCGTGCCCGCGCGCCAGCCCCACGCGTCGAGCAGCCAGGCCTTGCCCGCGGCCGTCCGCGGGGTCAGTTCCAGCGCGGCGACCTTGCCGCCGCGCCACGGCACCCGTACCTCCTGGCCCCAGTAGGACGTGGTGTTCTGGGTGCCCGGCAGCCCGTCGGCGCGGACGTCGCCGAGCGGGGTCCGCCGCCCGTCCACGCCGACGACGGTCACGCCGAAGCGGGTGCCCGCCGAGTTCGGCGGCACGATCAGCCGCAGCGCGAGCGCCTGGCTGCCGCGCGCGTCGACCGGCCGGGCCGGGGTGAGACGGATCGGGGTGCCCGCGGCGGTCCAGCTCAGCGCGGCGGCGTAGCGGCCCGGTTCCGGCGCGATCGGCCCGAAGCTGGTGAAGTGCGCGAGCCTCGAGTTGTTGTCGTCCGGGCTCAGGCAGGACTTCGCCGCGACGTCGGTCACCTGGTCGCAGATCCGCGCTCCCGCGGAAACCCGCACGCCGGGGTCGGGCTCGAGCAGGGCGGCGCGGTTGCCGCCGAGCGCGTGGCTGAGCACCCTTGCCGGGTACGCGCTGGGCGCGCGCCGGCCGCTGCCGTCGAGAAGCGGCCGCACCCGGTCGTCGCCCGCCACGAACAGCCGCGCGGCGGCCGCGATGTAGGTGGCGCCCACGTTCTGCTGCTGCGGCGCGGCGAGCCGGGTGGGCCGGCCCGGCGAGCACAGGGGATCGGTCTCGTCCCCGCTGTAGAAGTCGTCGAAGGACGGCGCGGCCGACTGCCCCGGCGTCCACTCGGTGTTGAAGAAGTTGTGGTTGGCGCCGATCACGTAGAGCGCGCTGTGCAGCGCCCGCCCCCGGCTCACGTCCCGGGTCGCGTCCACGAACATCTGCCCCTGCAGGTCGGAGACGTCCCCGTCGCAGCCGGGCAGGATGGTGGCCGACGGCACGTCCGGCACCGGGTCGTGGCCGAAGATGGTGGGCCCGATCAGCAACAGCCCGCGGATCGTCCACCGCACCGGTCCGTGGTAGCCGTCCAGCGCCGCGGGCGGCGGGGTGAGAGTGTCCATCGCCGCCCGGCTGACCCCCTCGCCGCCGCGCGAGTGACCCATCAGCAGCACCTTCGACAGGTCGGCCGGCGGGGCCGCCCGTACGATCGCCGGAGCCTTTGATCGGTCTTTCGAGGCCCAGGCCGCCCACTTGGCCAGATGCAGGCGCACCAGGGACGAGCGCGCCTGGGCGCCACCGTCCTCGGCCGCGAAGTCCTGGCCGTTGATGCCGTCGGCGGAGATCGACACCGTCACGTAGCCCTGCGACGCCAGCAGGCGCTGGGCCTGCAGGTAGCCGCGGTAGCTCGGGACCGGCTGGGTCCCGGCCGGGCAGGGCCAGTCCTGCGGCACGTCGTCGTCGGCGCCGTGATAGCAGACCGTGTGCCGGCCGTGCAGGAGGAGCGCCAGCGGGCGCGGGCCCTTGGCGCCCACCGGGGCCACCACGACCGCCCGCATCTCCACCTTGGCCGGGAAGTCCGGAAGCTTGACCGGGTCGAGCGCGTACTCGCCCTGGACCGTCCGGAAAGGACCCGGCGTGCCCGGGTCGACCGCGTTGACCGCCTGCGTCTCCGGCGGCACGGCGAGGGCGGCACGGCCGGTCGCCGTACGCGCCGGCTGCTGATCGATCCGCTTGCCACCGGCCCGGACCGACAGCCGGTCCAGGCTCGGCACCTGGTCGAGGCGGAGGCTGAAGGTGCTCCCGTCGGGCGCGGCCTCGGGACGGCCGAGCAGCTTGTCCCCGGCCCAGAACTCGACCGCGGCATCCCCCATCGGAACCTTCCGGTCGGCCCGCCAGACGAGCCGTCCATTGTCGACCGACCACCCGCCGTTCGCCGTGGCCGGCGGCCGGGCCGGCGGTGCGGCGGTGGCCGGTCCGGCCAGGCCCACCCCCAGCACCATGGTCAGCAGCGTTGCTCCCACGAATTTACGCATGCGCCCGTGTCTATCCGACGCACGCAAGTCATTCGATCAGGTCTTTCCGGGCCGGCCCGCCGGGAGTTCGGCGCGGCGGGCCTGATCGCCGGCGCCGGCCGGCTGGAGGATGCGGCCCGGCGCCGCCACCACCGCGACGATCCGGTCGGTGGGCACCGCCGGCGGGAACGACACCTGCACGAATCGCGTCACGGCTTGCACTTTCGGCCGCGCCCGGGCCGAGCCAAGGACTGTGACCCACTTGCTACCGGGCGGCGGGTCAGCGACTCGCGGCGGCCTTGGCCACGTCGACGACGGCGTCGCCGTCCATCGGGCGGTGATAGTAGAAGCCCTGCCCGAGGCGGCAGCCCATGGCGCGGAGCGCGGCGGCCTGCTCGACGGTCTCGATGCCCTCGGCCACCACGGTGGCGCCGAACGCCTCGCCGAGCCGCACCACCGCGTCGGCGACCTGCCGGGCCTGCGGGTCGGTGGCGATGCCGGTGACGAACGAGCGATCCACCTTGAGGACGTTGACCGGGAGCTGGCGGAGGTAGCTCAGCGCCGAGAACCCGGTGCCGAAGTCGTCGACGGCCAGCCCGACACCCCGCTCGCGCAGCGCCTCCAGGCGGGCGACCGTCTCCGGGGTCGGCTCCAGCACGACGCTCTCGGTCAGCTCCAGGACGAGCAGCTCGGCGGGGTAGCCGGTGTCGGCGAGGATGCCGGTGATCGTCTGCACCAGGTTCGGCTGCGTGACCTGCTTGGGCGACAGGTTGACGGTGAGCCGCAGGGCGTCCAGGGCCGGGACGCCGTCCCGCCACCGGACCGCCTGGGCGCACGCCTCCCGCAGCACCCATTCCCCGAGCGGCACGATCGCGCCGGCCTCCTCGGCCAGGTCGATGAACGCGTCGGGCATCAGCAGCCCGCGGGTCGGGTGCGCCCAGCGGACGAGGGCCTCCACCGCGACGATGTGGCCGTCGTTCAGGTCCACCACGGGCTGGTAGTGCACGATCAGCTCGCCGTTCGCGATGGCCCGGCGCAGCTCGGCGTCCCGGCTGCGGGTGTCCAGGTCGGCGGTGTACAGCTGCAGCCGGCCGCGCCCCGAGCGCTTGGCGTGGTACATCGCCGTGTCGGCGTGGGCCAGCAGTTGTTCGCTGTCGGCGCTGCCGTCCCGGATCGCGACCCCGATGCTGGCCTCGACCGCGAGCAGCTGGTCGCCGAAGATGACCGGTGTCCGCAGCGCGTCGAGCAGCCGCTCGCCGATCGCCAGCGCGGCCGCCGGGTTCGGCAGGTTGGGCATGATCACCGCGAACTCGTCGCCGCCGAGCCGGCCCGCGGTGTCCCCGGTCCGGACGACCTGGCGCAGGGCCGCCGCCACCGCGCGGAGAATCGCGTCGCCGGCCTCGTGCCCGTACGAGTCGTTGATGGGCTTGAACCGGTCCAGGTCGATCAGCAGCACCGCGCTGCACCGCCCGGCCCGCTGCGGGCGCGCGGTCAGCTGGGCCAGGCGTTCGGTCACCAGCGTGCGGTTGGCCAGGCCGGTCAGCGCGTCGGTGATGGCCAGGTCGCGGTTCTCCCGCAGCGAGTACATCTGGCGCACGACCACCAGGAAGGTCAGGGTGACCGCGCCGACGATCATGCCGCCGAACGGGTACCAGCCCTCCCGGCGGGCCACCAGGCCCAGTAGGCCGTAGGCGAGCGCGATCGCCCCGTACGGCAGCCAGTTGACCGCGACCCGGCGGCCCCGCCCGGTACGGATCGCGAGCGTCTGCCGGCGCTGGCGGTGCGCGGAGAGCGCGAACAGGTAGCAGCCGAACAGCCAGAGCAGGTCGGGCCAGGTGCCGCCGACGAACCCGGCGTGCAACTGGATGTAGCCGTAGTAGACGTCGGCGACCACATAGGTGACGATCCCCCCGGCGAGCAGCAGCACCGCCTTGTCCGCGGCCACGCCGGTCCGCCGCAGCAGGACCGTGGTCAGCGCCAGCACCAGCATCAGGTCGCCGACCGGCAGCGCGGCCGAGTACGCCATCCCGTCGACGGGCGCGGTCGCGAGGACCGGCCCGAGCACCAGGTACCAGAGCACCATGAAGGTGCTGGCGCCGACCACCAGGGCGTCCAGCGTGAGCTTGATCTTGTCGGAGCGGCTGCGCGGCTGCCCGGGCAGGAGCAGCAGGCCGACGACGATGACCGGGTCGAAGATCAGGAACCAGTAGTCCGCGAACGACGGGTACGTGGTGTCGTGCAGGAAGACGTCCTCGATGAACCACGAGGTGTGCGCGATCAGCTGGCAGGCGAACGAGGCGGTGATGAACAGCCAGGCCCGGCGGCTCCGCTCGTCGAGCCCGGGGCTGCGCACCACCCGGACCCCGAGCAGCGTGAACAGCAGCGCGAGGGGCGGATACATCCCGTCGGTCACGTACGCCTGGAGGGTCTCGCTGCCCCAGCCGCCGATGTACCAGACCAGGTGGACAAACAGCAGCACGCCGCAGACGACCAGGCCGGCCGAGGCCGCCCGGTCCATCCGCCCTTGCCGCAGAGTCACCGAGGAAGCATCGGCCCGGCCGCCGGGAAGATGAGGGATCTCGCCGACTGAAGAATCGGACGTCACGGCCTGGGACCGTACACCCAAACCTAGGTTCGTTGCGCAGCCTCGGCGGGCGAGCGGCGAGCCGGGCCGGCCATCGCGTAGGCGACCAGCCCGCCGAGCGCCAGCATCCCGGCCGTCACCGCCGCCGCGGCGCTCACCCCGGGCTGTGCCTGCCACGTCAGAATCCGCCCGGCGATCGGCTCCGCAACCGGAAACAGGGTCGCCGCCAGCGTCCAGCCCAGCGGCAGGAACCAGGCCCGCCCGAGGCCGACCGTCGCCGCGCCCAGGGCGGTCAGCCCCAGCAGCCCGGCCGCGTCCCGCGCCACCAGAGCGGCCGGGCCGAACCGGGCCCCGGTCGCCAGCGTGGCCAGCAGCGGCACCACCACGACCAGGAACGCCGCCGCCAGGTGCGCCAGCCGCAGCGGGCGCCAGCGCAGCGCCGCCGTCCGGTCGAGTTCGTCGTCCGGGCCGCCCAGTGTGGCGGTCAGCGCGGTGACCGACACCAGAACGGTCAGCACGACCAGTTGGAGGCCGGCCTCCCGGGCGTCGGAGAAGACCGACCACAGTGTCCAGAGCGCTGCCACGGCGGCCACGGTCGCGCCGAGCGCCGCCGGGGCCCGCCGGGAGCGCAGATAGAGTCTCATCGGGTCAGCTGCCCGTCCTGGACCGTGCAGCTGAGCGCCGCCCGGCGCAGGGCCACCACGCGAGCCTCGGCGTCCGGCTTCTGCTGCAGGTCCTGCCACAGCCGCTGGGCGTCGCCCGGCTCCGCCGGCTGCCGTCCGAGCAGCCAGTACGCGGCGGCGAACCGCTCGTCCGGCTGGGCGAAGTGGTCGCAGTCCCCCCGGCTGGCGAACGCTCCCGCCACCACCGCGGCGACCACCCCGCCGCGGTCCGCCAGGTGACCGTCCGGGCCGGCCTCGACCCGCAGCAGCACCACGTGGTCGTGCCACGGCGGGTGGACGGCCGGCAGGTACGTGGCGGTGTCCTCGTGCACCTGGGTCGGCGGCGACGGCAGCCTGGCGAGCACCGTCAGCGCCTCCCTGGCCGGCGCGGCCACCTCGGCGAGCAGTCCGCTGTGGACGCGGCTGACGCACACCCGCGGATCGCCGGGGACGCAGACCAGCTCGCGCGCCACCGGGTCGACCGCGTCGATGACGTACCGGTTGTCCCGGGGCATCACGGCGATCGCCAGCGCGGCGCCGAGCACCACCGGCAGCAGCGCCGCGACCCGCAGCCGCCAGCCACCGGAGGCGAACAGCAGCACCGCGGTGATGGCGAGCGCGGCCAGCCAGATGGCCTGGGCGACGCTGGCCGGCCCGGGCACGGTCGTGTACGCGTCCGGCAGGTTCATCTCGTAGATCGGCGAGAACACCAGCGCCAGCCAGCCGTGCGGGCGGGTCGCGCTGGGGATGAGCAGCAGCAGACCGAGCCCGGCGATGCCCAGTGCCGGGGCGGTCGCCGGCGACGGCAGCAGGCGGCCGGCGGCCAGCCCCAGCCAGACCGCCGCGACCAGCGCCAGCAGCCCGACGGCCACCACCGCGAAGACCGACGCCGGCAGGTACCGGGCCGTCCCGGCGATCCACCCGGCGCCCGCGAGCCCCATCGCCAGGTAGCCGGCGACGACGGCGAGGGCCATCGCGCCGAGCGTCGGCACCGTCCGCTGCACCCGCGGGCGCGGGGTGCTGGCGAACAGCTCGGCCACGTTCGACCGGTGCTCGCGGCGGGCCTGCCAGGCGCCGGCGGCCAGCGCCAGCGGCCAGAGCACGGCCAGGTAGAGCCGCTGGGTCATGGCCAGCTGTATCCAGCCGGTGGTGAACGCCGGCCGGTCGACGAGGAACAGCAGCAGCGCGCCGGCCACCAGCAGGATCAGGGCCGACCCGGGCGCCGCCGACCGGCGCAGCTCGATGCGGAAGACGCGGCTCACCGGCCGGCCTCCGCCCGGTGCCGGCGCAGCAGCGCGGAGTAGCCCCGCTCGGCCGGGCTGTCCCCGGCGTCGCCGTCGCCGCCCTGGGCCGCCAGGTCGTCCGGGGTGCCCTGGTAGACCAGCCGGCCCTCGTTGACCAGGACCACGTCGGTGCAGGCGGCCACCACGTCCTCGACCAGGTGGGTGGAGACCAGCACGCAGCTGTCGACGCCGGCGTCGCGCAGCAGCTCCCGGAAGTCGAGGCGCTGCTCCGGGTCGAGGCCGACGGTGGGCTCGTCGAGCAGCAGCACGGCCGGGTCGTTGACGATCGCCTGGGCGATGCCGGCCCGGCGCAGCATGCCGCCGGAGAGCGTCCTCATCCGCGCGTCCGCCTTGCCGGTCAGCCCGACCCGGTCGATCGCCCGCTGTGTCGCGCCCGGCACGGCGGCCTTCGGCATCTCCTTCAGCCAGGCCATGTACTCGACGAACTCGCGGACCGTGAAGCGCGGGTAGAAGCCGAACTGCTGCGGCAGGTAGCCGATCCCCCGGCGGACCCGGCGCAGGTCGGCCCGCCCGTCGACGGCCTCGCCGAGCAGGGTCAGCCGGCCGCCGGCCGGCTTCACCACGGTGGCCAGCGCGCGCATCAGCGTCGTCTTGCCGGCCCCGTTCGGCCCGAGCAGGCCGTGCACGCCGGGACCGAGCGTGAGGTCGAGCCCGTCGACGGCCAGGTGCCGGCCGGCGCGCACCCGCAGGCCCTCGGCCGCGACCACCCAGGGATGGGTGGTGGGGGCCGTCTCGGCCGCGCTCACCGTACGCATGATTGGCTCCTCCGAGGTTCAGTTGTGGCTGGACAGCCGGCGGAAGTCGGTACCGCGCGTCGCGGCGAAGCCGCCCAGCGCGAGGGTGAGCAGCGCCCAGAGCACGGCGCTGCCCGGTTGCAACACGGCCGGCAGCCGCATGGCGAGCAGGGCCGGCAGCACCACGCCCAGGGCCCAGGCGGCGCCCAGCCCGAGCGCCGCGCGGCGCACGCCGACGAGGGCGCCCACCGCGATGGTCCCGGCGGTGAAGGCCAGGCACGGCAGCAGCGTCAGGGCCAGCGAGACCCCGCTCCGGCTGCCGGCCAGGGCGAGCGCCGGAACGACCACGACCAACACCCCGGCCGTACGCCGGAGCAACAGTGCCAGCCCGGCCGCCGGGGTGCCGGCGATCAGCTCCCAGGCCGGGTCGTGCCGCCGGCTCCACGCGATCGCCACCCCGGGCAGCGGCGCGACCGGCGCCAGCAGGGTCACCAGCGACGGGAGTTGCGGCTCCGCCGCCTGCAGCAGGACCGCGCAGGCCAGCACCGCCACCGTCATCACCAGCCAGGGCGCGAGATGCCAGACCAGCCAGCGGTTGCGGGCCACCGACCAGCGCCGGCGAGGGGCCGGCGGCGGGCCGGCCGCGATCTCCCGGTCGACGGCGGCGGCGACCCGCTCGAGCAGGCCGGAGCCGACCGTGAGCCGGGCTCGGCAGTCGGCGCAGTCCTCCAGGTGCGTCTCGACCGACCACATGGTGACCTCGTCGAGGTCCGCCGCCGGGTCGGCATACCGGGCGAGCGCCGCCGGGCTCGGATGAGTGGTCATGAGAGTGCCCCCCGCAGTGCGATCCGGGCCCGCCGCGCCCGCGACTTCACCGTGCTTTCCGGCACGCCGAGCAGCAGCGACGTCTCGCGTACCGACAATCCGTCGAGCACCATCGCGCGCAGCACCTGGCGCGCCTCCGGCGGCAGCTCGAGCAGCGCCTGCTCCAGCTCGTGGCCGACCCGCCCGGCCATCACCTCGTCCTCGGCCGCCGGCGCCACCGACTCGGTGAGCGGGACGGCCGGCAGCTCGTTGCGCCGGGCCCGCCGGCGGAAGGCGTCGACGAGGCGATGGGCGGCGATGGTCCAGAGCCAGCCGACCGCGGTGCCGGACGTGCCCGACCCGGCGAAGCTGCCGGCGGCCCGCCAGACCGACAGGTAGGTCTCCTGCATGACGTCGGCGACCACGTCCTCGTCGGCGCACCGCCGGCGCAGCCGGGCGAGCAACCACGGCGCGGTGCGCCGGTAGAGCTCGTCGAAGGCGCGCCGGTCGCCGGCGGCGGTGCGCCGCACCAGCTCGCCCTCGTCGACCGCGTCCAGACTCCGTTTCACAACCTGCAAGACGACAGCGTGATCGCGCCGGATCCGCAAGCGGCTGTGACCTGGGTCACCCGACCCTCGCCTCAGCCGATGCCGAACAACACGTCCGGGCCGATCTCCTGCCGGGTGATGCCAGGCTGGGTCTGCACACCGAGGGCCGCCTCGAAGGGCGTGCCCGCGACCCGGTCGCGCAGCACCACCACGCTGTGGATGCCGAAGCGGTGCAGCTGGTCGAGGCTGGCCGGGCTGGGGAAGCTCTGCATCACGTCCCGGAGCGCCTGCCGGTCCGGGGTGTTGTAGCTGGCCACCCCATTCACCATGGTCGGGAAGCCGGCGGTCGACCAGAGCATCGCGGTGCTGTCGAACCCGTCGTCGGAAGGCAGCACGATGAACGGCGCGGTCGCCGCGGCCATCGCGGCCGGCTCGCCGGGCTCGGTCACGTGGGCGAGGTCGGGCAGGCCTTCGAGCAGCACGAGCAGGAGCAGCGGGACGGTGACCACCCGGGCGGCGGTCGCCGACCATTGCGGCAGGGTAACCGCGCGGGCGGCCCGGGCCAGCCCGGCGACGAAGCCGGCGGCGAGGACGGCCAGCAGGATGGTCGGCCAGAGGATCAGCCGGCCCGGGGTGCGGCCGCCGTCGAAACCCGGGACGTAGAGGTAGAGCAGCCGGTACGTGGGGCCGTGGGTGCCCAGCGCGCAGAGCACCCCGGGGACGGTGCCGGCCAGCAGCAGCACCCGTTGCCGCACCGACCAGATCGACAGGAACATGCCGCCGAAGGCCAGCAGGTACAGCACGTACCCGCAGAGCAGCGCCTTCTCGTTGTCGGCGTTGCCGAGGGCGGCCCGGGCGGCGGTGTGCAGCGTCCCCCAGGGCAGCGAGTAGCCGGGGGCGACCAGCAGGCTGCGCGGAACCGGGGAGAACACGCCGACGTAGCCCCAGGAGCGCAGCACGTCCGGGTACAGGTCACGGACGTGTTGATAGGCGTACGCGAAAAAGAGGGTGGTCGCGGCGAAGAACAGGCCGCCGGCCAGATCGCCGAGCACCAACAGGCGGGGCAGCCGCGGGCGGCCGCGCACCAGCCAGCCGACGCCCGCGGCCAGGCAGGCGAGGGCGAGCACGTAGACGAACGGCAGGCCGACGCCGAACCCCAGGCTCACCTGCCAGGCCGCGACCGCCCAGCCGGCGACCGCCCAGCCCGGCCGGACCCGCTCCGGCCGGAAGCCGCGGGTCATCGACCAGCCGTGGCCGCGGGCGAGCATCGCGAAGGCGAGCGTGATGCCACCGGTGGACAGGATGTTGAGGTGCCCGACGTGGCCGTACCGCCAGGGCGCGTAGGCGAGGGCGGCGCCGGCCACCGCGCCCGCCACCCGGTCGGCGCCGAGCTGGCGGACCAGCACGTAGCCGCCGAAAAACGCCAGCGCGAAGACCAGCACGAACATGACGTTGTACCGCAGGATCGTGGCCGTCACGCCGTCGCCGAACAGCCCCGCCGGGGCGTACCCGAGCAGGGTGTCGTTGAGCGCCAGGCCGTCCTTGCCGGGATAGAAGGCGTTGGTGTCCCACAGTCCCCGCAGCCCGTGCCGCAGCGCATGCCCACCCCAGGCGATCAGCCACGCCTGCGCCGCCGTATCCCCGCCATCCCCGACGATGGTGTGCGCCGGATCCCCGATGCTCGCCGGCTTCACCCCACCAGAAACCAAATCGCTTGCGTACGGCGGCAGCAGCCACGTCATCACGACCGCGAGCAGCACCGACCCCACCGCCGCAACGACCCACTCGTGCCGCAGAAGCCGGATAGCGCGCCCCCGCCCGGCCGGCGGTTCCACCTCCTCGGGGCGCGCTTCGGTCACCTCTTCGGTGGCGAGATCGGCCAACGCGTTTTCCCCCGCACCCTGAGCTCGACGAACGCAGTGACGCTAACATGACGCTCCGCGTGTGCATAGAAACCCTTCTATGCACACGTGATCCCGCCTCGCTACAGAAGTATGGTTCCGGGAACCGTACTTCTGTGACGCGACTCACTCCGAACGCCAGGCAACCGGTCCAGGGCGGGAGGCCCGGCGGTCAGGGTTTGGCGAGGGCCTGGTCGAGGAGGCGGTGGAGTTTCGCGGCGCGGGACGGGTGGCGGTGGGACATCCAGGCGACGCGACCGGCCAGGTGGGCGGCGAATTCGGGGTGGCCGTCGCGGTTGGCCTCGGCGAGTCCGTGGGTCGCCGCGTCGTGCAGGATCGCGCGCAGGCGGTCGTAGTCCTCGCGAGGCGCGGCCGGGAGGGTGTTGACGACCAGGCCGGTCAGCGCCTGGCGTTGCGACCGGCGCCGGATCCGGGTCTTGCGGGGGTGGATCCGGAACCCTTCCTCGTGGACGATCCGGCCGGCGAGCGTGCTGAACTTGTCGACGCCGCTGGTGTTCAGCGTGCCGGAGAAGGCCAGGTCGTCCGCGTACCGTGCGTAGTTCAGCCCGAAGCGGCCGGCGAGTCCGCTCAGCCGCCGGTCGAGGCGGAAGGCGCAGAGGTTGGCCAGGGCGGGAGACGTCGGCGCTCCCTGCGGAAGGTGCGGTTGGCGCAACAACGCGGCCAGGTACGGATCGGGCGCGTCGCGCAGGACGGGAGCGGGCGTACGCGTCGTGGTCAGCGCGGTCAGCGCATGCGCGACGGGCTCGGGATAGCCGATGCCACGGAACAGCCCGTAGATGCGTGCCGCGGTGATGCTCGAGAAGAAGGCGCGCAGGTCCATGCTCACCAGCACGGCGTTGCCGGCGTGCGCGCGGGCGAAGGTGTGTGGACCCCGGCCGGGCACGAACCCGTGGACGTGGTCATGGACGGGCACCGCCGACAGGATCTGATCGAGGAGTTGTCGCTGCAGGGCGCGCAGGCGCGGCTTCGGCGCCTCGATCAGCCGGTGCGGGCGCCACGCGTACCGGTAGTGGCGCAACTTCTCGTCCCGGGCGTGGCGGTTGATCTCGCGGCGGTCGGCGAACCAGTCGAGCGCGTCGTCGTCCAGGCCGAGGAACGCGGCGAGCTCGGCGAGATCGCCGATGCCGGGGGCGCCCCACCGCATCCGGACGACGCGGGTCGGCACCGCGAGCCGATGCCGGATGACGGCTTGCCGCACCGTCGTCCGCGGCGTGGGTGGCAGGTTGGCGAGGAACTGGCGTAGTTCCCGGGGCCGGTCGGCGGGCAGGCGCGGATAGGCCAGCAGGACGGCCTTGACCAGGCGCACCGCCCACACCGCGCGCCCCGCGGCCACGGACCGTACGGCCGCGGTCATCTGCTCGGGCCGCCAGTCCGTGGTGAGCAGGGCGTCGGCCAGGGCGCCCGCGACCCGGAACGGGCGCTGCCGGTGTGGCCCGTACCAGGTCGAGGTGGCAGCGTGTCCCGACGAATCCCGGTCGTGCCTGCGCCGTGCTGCGCGAAGCGCTGAAGCGCGCCGGCGATGCGCTGCGGTAGTCAATCAAGCTTCCTCGGGGTTACCCCGAAGAGACCCTCGCCGCCGCGAAGCGACGGGCGAGCGCCAGCTCGGGACACGCTGCCACCGAGCCAGCATAGAGGTAGTACGCCGTCGGTGAGCCGGCCACGATCGCGGCCGGCCCACCGTCGGGGCGTTACTTGGTGACCGTGAAGGCCTGCTTCACCGTCGTGCCCGACTTGGCGCCGGCCAGCGTGATGCTGGTGGCGCCCGGCTTGGCCGCGCCCGGCACGCTCACGGTGGCGGCGGTGATGACGCCGTCGCCGTTCGCGCGCAGGGTGGTGACCGTCAGGCCGTCGCCGAAGGTGGCGGTGACCTTCTCGTTCGGCGCGAAGCCGGTGCCGTCCACGGTGACGGCCGTGCCCCGCGGGCCCGCGGCGACCGACAGCGCCACCTGCGGGCGGTACACCGGTGCGGCAGCCGGCGCGGCCGCCTTGGCGGTGGTCGCGACGGCCGACTGGGTCGCCGCCTTGGCCACCGTCACCGTGAGGGAGGCGGTGGTGCTGGCCAGCGTGTCCCACGCGGTGACATGCACGGTGTAGGTGCCCGGCTGGGCGTACGTGTGCGTCCCGGAGATCGCCCCGCCGGCGCCGACGGTGGCGTCCGCCGGAACCGTGCCGTCGCCCCACTGGACCCGGGCGTGGTAGCCGGTCGCGTCGGTCACGCCGCCGTACAGCGTGCCCAGGTCGGCGACCAGCGAAGACCCGGCCGTGGCGGTCTGGTTCTTCGCCGCCGTCAGCGCCAGGGCCGCGGGCGGCGTCCCGTCGTCGGCGATGGCGAACACGTGGATCCGGCCGACGTCACCGGGGTCGCCGGACTGCGTCGGCAGGGTCACCGAGACGAGCGTCTTGCCCGCCGGAATCTGGTACGGGACGGTGGCGAACAGGAACGGCTCGGCGTCGTCCCGGCTCGTACCGAGCAGCCGGTACGCCGCGTGCGCCACGGTGATGTTCCCGTACGACGCCGCGGCGTTGGGGTTGCCGCCCTTCGTCCAGTCGGTCATCTGGATCGGGACAGTGGCGGTGCTGCCGTCGCTGAACGTCGCGGTGCCGGTCGTGTCCTGGTCGCCCTGGGTGCCGGCGCCGATGAACGAGATGCTCTTGGCGTCGGCCGGCAGGTTGAGCACGATCTTCTGGCCGCTGCCGATCGCGTCGTCCGGCTGGCCGGCCGGGACCGCGGGCAGCGTGAACCCGAGCGCGGTCCCGGGCACCGTCATCCGCTTGCCCTGGGTCACCCCGGCCGCATTGAGCGCGGCCCGCGAGTAGGCCCAGTTCTTCGCGTCGCAGTTGGCCGCGAGCGCACCCTCGTCACCGATGCACACGGTGTCGAAGGCGGCGGCGAGGCCGGACTCCGGCGTGTAGGCGACGTCGACGCCGACCGTGGCGGAATCCTGGCTGGTTCCGTCCGACACCGTCACCGCGGCCTGGTAATAGCCCGGTCTCGCGTATGTGTGCGAGCCGCTCACGCTGTACACGGCCCGCGAGCTGAGCGCCAGCGTGCCCGCGGTGGCCGGCGTGCCGTCACCCCAGTCGACGGTCGCCCGGTAGGCGCTCGCGGTGCCCCCCGTGACGGTGGCCAGCGGGACCGACACCGCCGCGCCGGCCCGCGCCGGCACGTTGGCCGCGGCGGTCACCCCGACGGCGCCGCCGCCGAGTTGCACGTCGCCGCCGGCCAGCAGCTCGATCTCGGCCAGGCTCGGCTTGTCCGAGGTGGACTTGGTGACGAGCAGCCGGTACCGCGGGAAGCTGCCCGGCAGGCCGATCCGGTACGCCTTGGTCTGGTTCCGCCAGGCGAACACCTCGCCGGGCCGGTAGTCCACCGTGGTCCAGCGGACCCCGTCCTTGGAGGCCTGCAGCTGCCAGTCCTCCGGATCGCCGGGGTTCGCCCCCGAGGTGACCGTGTAGTAGGTCGGCGCCTGCTTGGCGCCGCCGCGGTACGCCCAGGTGACCGTCGGCGTGGCCGAGTCGAAGGTCAGCTGCGTGGTGGACGAGTCGTCGAACAGCTTCGACGCGTCCTGCCCGCCGTCCGTGGTCGCGGTGCCGAGACCCGGCCCGGTGGTGTCCTGCAGCGGCTTGGGCACGGCGGTGCCGGTGGTCAGCGACTTCGGGCCGTCGTTCTTGCCGGTGCCCCAGGCCGACGGGTTCGGGCCCATCTTGAAGTCGATGGTGCCGCCGTGCTCGAAGACCGACGAGTCGATGGAGACGGAGCGCTGCGTGCCGCCGTTGACCTTGACGCTTTGCACGTACACGTTCTGCGTGCTGTTGTTCGTCGCATTGACCACGATGTCGCCGCTCGCGCGGTGCACCGTCATCTGGCTGAACTGGGGCGAGCCGATCACCCAGTTCGGCGAGCCGTTCTGGAGCGGGTAGAGGCCCAGCGAGCTGAGGATGTACCAGGACGACATCTCGCCGTTGTCCTCGTCGCCCAGGTAGCCCTGGCCGATCTCGCTGCCCACGTACAGCCGCTGCATGATCTCGCGCACGATGGCCTGGGTCTTGGCCGGCGCGCCCGCGTAGTCGTACATGTACGGGATGTGGTGCGACGGCTGGTTGCTCATGCCGAGCTGGCCCAGCCGGACGGCGCGCGCCTCGAGCATCTCGTGGATGATGCCGGTGTAGCCGCCGGGGTGGTCGGCCTTCTCCGGGGTGGCGAAGAACTGGTCGAGCTTCTTCAGCAGTTGGTCCTTGCCGCCGTACAGGTTAGCCAGTCCGTTGCCGTCCTGCTGCGCGGTGAAGGCGTAGTTCCAGCCGTCGGTCTCGGTGTAGACGCCACCCCAGTCCAGCGGGTCGCCCTCGAGGAAGTTGCCCTGGGCGTCGCGGCCCTGGAAGAACTTCGTCTTGGTGTCGAACAGGTTGACGTAGTTGCGGGCCCGCTCCAGGAAGTACTTCGAGTCGTCCTGCAGCTGCTCGCGCCGCGCGTCCGGGGTCTTCGGGTCCTGGGCCAGCGCCGCGGCCATGTTGCCGATGCCGTAGTCGTTGATGAAGCCCTCGAGCGCCCAGGACACCGACTCGCCGGTGCTGGTCGGCGTGTAGCCGAGGAACAGCGACGTCTCGATCCCCTTGCGGCCGACCGCGCTGCGCCCGGAGGCCACCGTCGCGTCCTTCACCGCCGCGTCATAGGCCGCCAGGGGGTCCGGCAACTGCACACCATTGAGGTACGCCTCGGCCAGCGCGACATCCGCACTGGTGCCGGTCATCAGGTCGGCGTAGCCGGGCGACGACCAGCGGGCGATCCAGCCGCCGTCGCGGTACTGCTGGACGAACCCGTCCGCGATCTTGGCGGCGATGTCCGGGTAGAGCAGCGAGTACGCCGGCCAGACGGTCCGGTAGGTGTCCCAGAACCCGTTGTTGACGTAGATCTGGCCGTCGACGATCTTCGCGCCGGTCGCCGTCGGGGTGGAGGTACCGGTCGCCGCCGACACCGGGCTCGCGTACTGCCAGTGCGGCGCGGCCGCGGTGCCGGTGTTCTCCGACTGCGAGTTCGGGTAGAGGTTCAGCCGGTACAGGTTGGAGTAGAGCGTGACCAGCTGCGTCTCGGTCGCGCCCTTGACCTCGATCCGGCCCAGCCGGTCGGCCCAGGCCGCGGTCGCGGCGGTGTGCACCTGGTCGAGGCTCTTCCCGGTGACCTCCAGGCCGAGGTTGTTCCGGGCCTGGTCGACCGAGAGGAACGAGGTCGCGAACCGCAGGGTCACCGCCGAGCCCGCGGAGAGGTCGAAGGTGGCCGAGGCGGCCGTGGCCGCGGTCGGCGCCCGGTCGAACGTCCCGGCGAAGAACATCCGGCTGTGCCCGGCGGACAGGCCGCTGGCGTTGTCCACCCAGCCGGTGACCGTGCCGTCGGTCCCGACGGTGAAGGTGCCGTTCTGGAAGACCAGGCTGCCGGCGGCCTGCCCCGAGGGGAAGGCGAACCGCATGACGCCGCCGTGGTCGGTCGGCGACATCTCCGCGACCAGGCCGTTCTGCAGCTTCACCCGGTAGTAGTCGGGACGGGCGATCTCGTCGGCGTGGCTGAACGCGAGCTGCCGGCTACTGGGTTGCCCGGTGAGGTTGCCACCGGCCGGCACCGGCATGACCGACATCTGGTTGCGGTCGCCCATCCAGGGGCTGGGCTCGTGCGAGATCGCCAGGCCCTGCAGCAGCGGCAGGTTCGCCGCGTTGTTGTCCCGCTGGTACACGTACTCCCACGAGTCCGTCGTGGCGTTGGTGACCGGGGTCAGGAAGTTGAAGCCGTTCGGCAGGGCCGAGATCGGCAGGTTGTTGCCGCGGGAGAACGAGCCGGAGGCGTTGGTGCCCCGGCGGGTGTCGACGTAGTTGGTGAGGGTCGAGCCGTCGATCACGGCCGGCGTGCCGGTCACCGTCACGTCGTCGAGCCAGCCCTGGAAGCGGGTGGCGGCGGTGGCGTTCGGATCGTCGTACGCGAGCAGGATGCGGTCGATCGTCTTGCCGTTGGCGACCGCGCCGATGTCCGACGACACCGCGTTCCACTCGTCGGCGTAGAGGACCTTCGAGGCGCCCTGGCCGGCCGCGGTGAGCGGGTAGCCGTGCTGGTCGACCGCCGAGCGTCCACTGAGGTAGGTGCCGTCGGTGAAGTGCAGGTCGACCGCCGCGTAGGTGGACGGGTACTGCAGGTCCTCGCCGGTCAGCTCCGGGAAGATCTTGTACGCCAGCCGGGTCTTCGGCCCGACCGGGATGGTGACGTCGTAGAGCTTGTTCGTCGCGTACGAGCGTCCGTCGGCCCGCGCACCGCCGGCGTACCGCAGCGAGGCCACCCCGGTGAACCCGGCCTTGGGCAGCTCGTTGGCGCCGCGGACCGGGCCGGAGCCGACCTCGCTGACCATCGGGGTGGCCGGCGGCAGGGTGCCCGAGCCGTCGCTGATGTCCCAGTCGGCCAACTGGACGATCGAGTCACCCGAGTTCGCCGTGATGTTCAGCCGGTAGTAGGCGTACGCGGTGGTGTTGCTGAAGGTGTACGTGTTGGTCGCGTACCGGCCGCCGAAGCTCTGCCCGGTCCGGCTGTCCAGGTCCGTCCACTTCGAGCCGTCGTCGGAGCCCTGGATGGTGAAGTCCTTGGGGTCCCGGCCGGGCGCGTCGTTCGCCGAGGTCAGCGAGTACTTCGCCACCGCCACCGGCTTGGCCAGCTGGTAGGCCGCCCAGCCGGTCGGGCTGAACGCCAGCCACTTGGTCGAGGAGTCGCTGTCCTTGAGCTTGACCGCGGTCTCGTTGGGCGGGTTCTCGGCGCTCGCGGTCACCGCGGTGACCTGGTCGAGGACGCTGCCGGGCAGGCTGGCCTTGATCGAGCCGGACAGGTTGCCCTGCACCGGGTTGCCGCTCGCGTCCACTTCGGCGGTGCTCGCCGTCGGCGGCGCGTCGGCCGACTCGAACGACGAGCCGAAGTCGGTGGACGGATCGGCGGCGTATGCCGTCGCCGGGGCGACGAGCAGACCGGCCGACACCAGCAGCAGAACGCCGGGTACGGCCGGCCATTGTCGAGTCAACTTCATGCGCAACTCCAGGGGGAGTGAAGACGGGCACCTGGATCGGAGATCGTCAGCTTTCACTTCCCCTGACAACGTTGTCAAGAATAGACAGGAAATCTTCCAGAAATATGCCGGTCAGGCGGCCCCGAAGTACTCGAGCATGTCCTGGACGGTCGGCTTGTGCGCGGCCTCGACGGCGTGCTCCTGGCTGCGCGGGAAGAGCTTTTCCTCGTACGCGCGGAGAGCGGCCTCGACGTCGCCCGGGTGGCCGGCGACGGCCAGGCCCAGCTCCGCGGCGTCCTGCAGGGCCAGGTTGGCGCCCTCGCCGTCCGGGGCGGCCAGGTGCGCGGCGTCGCCGAGCAGGGTCACGCCCGGCCGCCGCGGCCAGCTCAGGCCGACCGGCAGCGCGTAGTGCGGGCGGTGCACCGGCGGCGTGTCGCTCTCGGTGATCAGCGCGGTCAGCTCGGGCGCCCAGCCGTCGAACTCCCGGGCGATCCGGGCGGTGGCCGCGACCGGATCGGTGAAGTCGATGGCCGCGAAGTAATCGAGCGGTTCGGTCAATTCGACGTACGCGTGGACGGTCCCGGCCGCCTCCCGGTGCGCGTTGATCTGCTTGCCGGCGAAGTCGGTCGCGAACATCGACCCGGCGCCGACCGCCTCGGCGGTGGCCGGGTGCCGGGTGGCCGCGTCGTACAGGAAGGTCTCCACGAACGACGTGCCGGCGTACGCCGGGACGGCGTCGGTGAGCAGCGGCCGGACCCGCGACCAGGCCCCGTCCGCGCCGACCAGCAGCCCGGTGACGACCGCACCGCCGTGCGCGAAGGTCACCTCGTGCCGGCCCGCACCGAGCGACCGCACGCCGCCGACCTTGTGCCCCCACCGGACGACGCCCTCGGGCAGCGAGTCGAGCAGGAGCCGGCGCAGCTCGCCGCGCGGCACCTCGGGCCGCCCGCCGTCGCCCTCGTCCGGCTTGTCGAACAGCACCCGCCCGCTCGCGTCGAGCCCCCGGTACGCCTCCCGTCCCTCGAGGATCGCGGCCCGGAACTCCGCGGTCAGCCCCGCGGCCGCCAGCGCCGGCTGGCCGTTGTAGTCGTGGATGTCGAGCATCCCGCCCTGGCCGCGGGCGGCCGCCGACGGCTCGGCCTCGAAGACGATGGCCGGGATGCCGTGCACGTGCAGGACGCGGGCGAGGGTGAGACCGCCGAGGCCGGCGCCGATGATGGTGACTGGAGTGTTCATGGCCGAAGAGTGGCGCGGGCCGCTGGCATTCGGCGCACAGCGGGCTGATGCGGCGCTGGCACGCGAGCTACCGTTCCGGCCATGCGGGTGAGCCTGCGGGGCAGGCAGGGCGGCCGGCGGATCGATCTGGTCCTCGGGCTGCTGCTCGGCGCCGCCGCGCTGACCGGGACGGCGGCGAACACGATCGGGGTGAACTGGCCGCTCGACCTCATCCAGCTGCACGCCGCGGCCGCGCTGGCGATCCTGCTGCTGGCGCCCTGGAAGTACGTGGTGATCCGGCGCGGGCTGGGGCGGGCCCGGCGCGGGCGGGCCAAGAAGGCGCTGTCGCTGACGCTCGCCGCGTTCGTGCTGATCACGATCGGCAGTGGGCTGCTGCATTCGACCGGAAAGGTGGAGTTCGTCGGGCCGCTGACGCTCATGCAGATCCACGTGGGCGCGGCCATCGGCGCGCTGCTGGCGGTGGCCGCGCACTTCCTCGGCCACGCCGTGCGCCCGCGCCGGGCCGACGCCGACCGGCGGGCGCTGCTGCGCCTGGGCGTGCTCGGCGCCGGGGCGGCGGTGGCCACCGCGGCCTGGGACACCGCGGCCTCGGCCGGCGGGCGGCGCTTCACCGGCTCGATCGAGAAGCCGGCGCCCGAGGTCACCATCTGGCTCGACGACGGCATCCCGGAGATCGACCCGGCGAGCTGGCGGCTGCGGGTCGGCCCGGCCACCTTCGACCTGGCCGGCGTCGAGGCGCTGCCGCACGAGCGGTTCACCGCGATCCTGGACTGCACCAGCGGGTGGTACAGCAGTCAGGAGTGGGACGGCGTACGGCTGAGCGCTCTTCTTGACGCGGCCCGGGTGCCGATGGCCGGCGCGCGCAGCGTGAAGGTGACCTCGACGACCGGGTACGCCCGCTGGTTCGGCGCCGGCACCCTGGACGACGTCTGGCTGGTGACCGCGCTCGGCGGCCGGCCGCTGACGTACGGCCATGGCTTCCCGGCCCGGATCGTGGCCCCCGGCCGCCGCGGCTTCTGGTGGGTCAAGTGGGTGACCGCGATCGAGCCCTCCGCGCGGCCGCCCTGGGCGCAGTCGTTCTTCCCGCTCAGCTAACCGGCCGCGGCGTTCTGCTGGGCCCGCCAGATGGCGATCTGCACGCCCACCACACAGATCTGCACCGGCAGCGGCATGCCCGGCAGGTCCGCCTCGACGTCGCCGGAGAACGCACCGGTGCGGCGCAGCGAGCCGGCCTTCACCCCACCGGTCAGCAGCTCCTGCTGGTTGCCCCAGAGCGAGGCGCGACGGAACTCGTACGTGCGGCCGCCGGCCACCACCGTCCAGTGCTTGCGTCCCGCCTTCTCGACCCGGGCCACCTCCTCGCCGGCCTCGTCGAGCATCCGGAACCTGGTTCCCCAGCCGTTCCCCCGCACCGTGAACCGGCGCCCGTCCACCTCGAAGTCTCCGCCGGTCCGCCACCACGACGGGTCCCAGACGGCAACCGGCCGCCCGTCCGCCTTCATCTGGTAGCGGCCCCGCCACATGCTCATCCGCTCCGCCGTCAGCATGCTTCCGACGGTAACCGGCGGCCACCAGCGCCACCCGGTCCGATGAGTTTCGCCGGCCCGCCCGGTCCATCAGAATCGACGAGACCGACCGAAGGAGTACAGCGTGCGAAAGATCGTCGTGTACGAGCTGTTGTCCCTCGACGGGGTGGCCGAGCGCCCCGACGAGTTCTTCGCCGACTGGGACGACGCGATGGACGCCAACCTCGCCGAGGTGATCGCGACCCAGGACGCGGTCGTCCTCGGCCGCCGCAGCTACGCCGAGTGGGCGGGGTACTGGCCGGGCAGCGACGTCGAGCCGTTCGCGACCTTCATCAACGGGGTCACCAAGTACGTCGCGACCTCGACGCCCCTCGACCAGGACTGGGCCAAGGCGTCGGCGATCGACGGCGACCCGGTCGCCTTCGTCCGCGAGCTCCGGCAGCAGCCCGGCGGCGACATCGGCGTCCACGCCAGCATCTCGGTCGCGCAGGCGCTGCTCGCCGCCGACGTCGTCGACGAGATCCGGCTCGTGATCGCGCCCCGCATCGCCGGCCGCGGGCGGCGACTCCTCGACGGCCTGCCCCCGATCCGGCTGGAGTCGCTCCGCAGCCGGACCTCACCGAGCGGCTACCTGCTGGTCGACTACCGAGTGCTCACCGATCGACGGTGAGACCGTCGGTCAGGGCGGGAATCTCGTCGCCCGGACGGTACGAGAAGCGCACCCGGAGCTCGTCGCCCGGGCCGGCGGCGACCGGCTCCGCCAGGGGGACGACGAGGTAGTTCATCAACCAGTCGACGCCGGGCGCGACGAGGTTCTTGGTGATCACGCGGACGGCGTTCACGTCGACCGTCCGCGTGGCCCGGAACCGGAGGTCGGCGGCGCAGTGCGAGGGTAACCGGTCGCGATAGCGGAACCGCTGGAAGACGACCGGCCCGGCGGCCTCGACCGTGCGTGGCTGCCGGTGACCGGGCTGCTGGAAGACGGGCGCGGCGACGGTGTAGCCGGCGTACGAGAAATCGTGCCGGACGGGCTGCACCGCCTGGACACACGCCGCCGGCAGGAACCGGGGCATCCGCCCCGGGTAACGCCGCTTGAACCCGTCGATCACCTCGATCTGCCGCTCGCGCAGCAGGCCGACGTGCAGCATCTCGCACATCACCAGGTCGACCGGCTGGTCGGGCAGATAGTGGCGGGCGTCGGCACGCACCACCCGGACGGCGTCGCCGAGCGCCGCCCGCAGCGCCGATCGCGCGGCGTCGAAGACCCGCGGCTCGCACTCGACCGCGGTGACCACCGCACCCTGCCGGGCGGCGAAATAGGACAGCACGCCGGTACCGGCACCCAGGTCGAGCACCCGCATGCCGGGCGTCACCGTCCGGGCGATCGCGGTCTCGAACGCCGCCATCCGGCACTCGTCGGTCAGCAGGAGCGCCTGGTATTGCAGCGGAATCACGTCCGCGGGGAACACGGTCAAAGGCTAGGCAACCGGGGCGTGGCCGGCGCGCTGCTTCGACCCACACCAAGTCAGGACGCCGGGCCCTTGCCCTGCTGGAGGACGCGGATCGGGTTGCCGGAGGGGTCCCGCAGGCCCATGTCGGTGCCGTAGAAGTGGTCGGTCGGCTCCATCGTGAAGTCGGTGAAGCCGCCCGCCTTGAGCGAGTCGTACAGGCCCCGGACGTCGTCGGTGATGAGGACTAGGCCGCTCAGGGCGCCCTTCGCCATCAGCGCGCGCAGCTGCTCGGCGGTCGCCTCGTCGTGCAGCGGCGCGCCCGGCTCTTCCAGGGAGACCTCGGTGCCGTCCTCGCCCGGGACGCGGACGGTCAGCCAGCGGTAGGAGCCCTGCTGGACGTCGTTGCCCTTCTCGAACCCGAGCTTGTCGACGTAGAACGCCAGCGCCTCGTCCTTGTCGTGGACGTAGATCGACGTGACGCTCAGCTTCGTGATCATCTCGCGTGCTCCTCTGCCGTCGGATGGGGACCATCGTCAGGCTAGGCGGACCAGCGCGGCGACGGCTTCTCCAAATCTGATCGGTCCGTCGCGGCCGGCCGAAAAGGTTTCGGATCCGCCGGATATGGGAGCGCTCCCGATTGGCACTATTGATGGACGTGGATGTGCGCTATCTTCCCGAAAAGGATTTCGCTTTCGATGGGAGGGGTCGGCATGGTCACCAAGCGCGTCCGGCGCGTACTGGCGGGGTTGCTCGCCGCCGGGCTCGGCACGACCCTCGCGGCCACCACGCTGACGGCGCATGCCGCCGCGTCCGGCTGCCAGGTGTCGTACACGGTCAGCTCGCAATGGCAGGGCGGCTTCGGCGCCTCAGTGGCGATCACCAACCTCGGCGACCCGATCGACGGGTGGACGCTGCGCTGGTCGTTCGGCGCCGGGCAGACCGTCAGCCAGGCGTGGAACGCCACCGTGACGCAGTCCGGGGCGGCGGTCACCGCGGTGAGCATGAGCTACAACGCGGCGCTGGCCACCGGCGCGAGCACATCGTTCGGCTTCAACGGCGGGTGGACCGGGTCGAACCCGGTGCCGACCGCCTTCACCCTGAACGGCGTCGCCTGCACCGGCAGCACGACCACCACTCCCCCGACGACGACGCCGACCACGCCGCCGACGACCTCACCGACCACTCCCCCGGCCACGCCGCCCACCACGGCCCCGCCGGCGACCTCCCTGCAGGGCCTCCCGGCGGTGGATCCGAACGGTTGTCATAATTCGGGTTTGCCGCGGGCGTATGGGACGAATTTCAAGACGCCGGCTGATCCGTACGGGCAGGGTTTCTCGAATCAGACGGCGCTGGGCTGGGACGGCAACTATTGGCCGGCGTTCGGGTATCTGTCGGGTTCGTT
>NZ_JOJL01000056.1 GCF_000721705.1 Actinoplanes subtropicus | reverse complement strand
TTCTGACCTTCGACAAGCCAGAACCTAGGCGGGACAACGGCATGTAGTGCACAGAACGGCTTAAACCACCCACACATGCGTCAGTAGAACCACAAAAACCGGGACGGCAGGATGGTCGGGTGCGGCCGATTTCGCTCCCCGACGTCGCGTACGGCGCCACCGCCGTCCGCCCTCAATGGCCTGACCTGCCGGAAAGCCTGCGGCACGCCATCTCCGCGCGGCTCGGCGCGCCGGTTCTCTCCGCGCAAAGCGCCGGCGGCGGCTTCACCCGCGCCTTCGCCGCGGTCCTGACCACGCCGGCCGGACCGAGCGCCTTCGTCAAGGCCGCATCACTTCAAGATCCAAATTCCCGGTCGTACGCGCGGGAAGCGGCCCTCACCTCCGCACTCCCACCGGCCGTCCCCGCCGCGCGCCCCCGCTGGACGATGGTGGATTCCGGATATTTCGCCCTGTGTCTGGACGTGATCGACGGTCGAGTGCCGTCCCTGCCGTGGTCGCCATCCGATTTGGCGGCCGCGCTGTCCGCCTGGTCGACGGCCGCCGCGGCGCTGCGCGAGCCCACGCCGGTGCTGCTCGCGGTGGGCGTGCCGACATTGCCGGACATCCTGCGCGGCGAGATGTCCTGGTGGTCGGCGATCGAGGCCGGACGCGAGCCACTGCCCCGAACCGCGCGCGACACCGTGGCACCGGCCCGGCTCCACGAGCTGGCAGCGCTCGAACGAGGCCTGCCCGTGCTGGCCACCGGAACCGGCCTGATGCACGGTGACCTGCGGATCGACAATGTCATGATCGATCGCGACGGCCGGGCCTGGCTCTGCGACTGGACCTGGCCGTGCCTGGGCGCACCCTGGTTCGACACGGTGACGCTGCTGGTCAGCGCCTACGCGAGCGGCCTCGACGCGGACTCGTACCTGGCATCCTGGGCACCTCCGGACGAGGGTGTGGACGGGGCGCTGGCGGCGCTGGCCGGGTATTGGCTGGTCCGGGCCGACGGCGGCCCGAGCAGCGCGTCCCCGCACAGCCGGCAGCATCAGCGGTTCAGTGGCGAGCAGGCGCTGGCCTGGCTCGCCGAAAGGCGCGGCTGGCGCGCAGACGAGAGCGGCCAGCGTGCCGACGAACGCGGCCAGCGTCCCGACGAGCGCAGCCAGCGTCGCGACAAGCGCAGTCAGCGTCCCGACGAGCGCGGTCAACGTGCCGACGAACGCCGCCGCCCCGACGAGCGCCGCCGCCGTCCCGACGAGCGCTTCTAGCCAGCCGCCCGCGCGGGGAGACGGCCGTTTTGGCGGGTCGTGGCGGTGCTGGTAGTCTGGTTCATCGCGTGTGGTGACGCGCCGCTGTTTGCTGCTCCGGCAGACGGTCGCTCCGGCGGCCGACCGTGGTGACCACCGCGCTTGAGACCAGTTTCCGAACCTAGTCAGGACAAGGCTGTCGCGTGGCGAACATCAAGTCCCAGATCAAGCGCAACCGGCAGAACGAGAAGGCCCGGCTGCGCAACAAGTCGGTCAAGTCGTCGCTGAAGACGGTGATCCGCAAGCTCAACGAGGCGAGCGAGGCGGGCAACGTCGAGTCGGCTACCGTGCTGCTGCGTGACGCCTCGCGTCAGCTGGACAAGGCTGTCAGCAAGGGCGTCATCCACAAGAACCAGGCGGCGAACCGCAAGTCGGCCATCGCCAAGCGGGTCGCCTCGCTGTCTGCCTGATCCGTCAGGCCAGGCGCGGCAGCACGGAAGCCGCCGCGCCGCTGCCCGCCACACGCGGGCCGGTCATCGACGACCACACCCGGGCACCGCCGGACCGGAAACGGCCCGAGGCGGTGCCCGCGTCGTCTGCGCCACCCACCGCCGAAGTCCAAACGCCTGGTGTCAGGCCGTGGGCACGTTTCCGTCGGCCCCGGGCGCAGCGGGTAGCACCCATGGCCCGTTCCGCCTTCCCGCCTCGGTCAGCCCGGGCGGATGGCACCCACGGCCCGTTCCGTTTCCCCGCCAGCCCGGCGCGGGCGAATAGGGCCGATAGCACCCACCCGGTGCGCGACGATGCGCTGGTTCTCTCCTACGGCCGGTTCCGCTTCCCCGCTGACAGAGCGCGGCAGGCGACGCCCCCAGCCATCGCCGCCTCCCCGCTAGCCCGGCGCGGGCAGCGCCCACGGTCGACTCCGACGTCCCGCGCCACTAACGGCACAGCGAGCCCACGCCACAAGGCACAGCGAGCCCACGCCACTAACGGCACAGCGAGCCCACGCCACTAACGGCACAGCGCGAGTTCGCGCCACCGACGGGACGGCGAGCCCACGACACTCCCGGGACAGCGAGCCCCACGCCGCTCCAGGCACGGCAAGCCCACGCCACTAGCGGCAGGGCAAGCCCGCGGCTAGCCTCGGCGCTCCACCCCTTGACGCCTACTCGTAGCGACGGGTGGCCGACTGGCGGACCCGCCACTGCCGGGCCTCGACCTCCTCCGCCCAGGGCCGCATGATCGGCGCTCCTCGCTCGCGGTTGATCACCCCCGGCAGCCGGGTGGTGGCCTCCTCGGCCATCCGGACCGGCGGGTTCGGCCCCGCCACGGTCGCCGGGCGCAACACCTCGGCCCGCGCGGCCGCCGGGCCTGCCGGCACCACGATCACGCCGGCCGAGCGGCTCAGTGCGCCCGCGATCACGTCGTTGAGTTTCACCATCAGCGCCACCGTCGCCGGCAGCACGACCACGCCCCACCAGCTCACCAGCTCGGCCAGGGCGAGCAGCGCGCCCAACGCGACCGTCCCCTCCAGGAACAGGAAGCACAGGAAGCCGCTCGGCGCGACGTGGCGGAGCCGGAGCAGCCGGGCATACAGCGGCGGGTGCGCCTCGTTGCGGCGGGACCGGCTCATCGCGACCCGCCTCCCCGGCGGGCCGCGGCCACGGCGAAGACGGCCTGCTCGAGCGCATACCCACGGTCCTCGGCGCCGCCCTTGACCGCGGCGTTGCAGTCGGCGGCGGCACGCATCGCGTCGACCAGGCCCTCCGGGCTCCAGCCGCGGCTGCGCTCCTGGGCGCGCTGAATCTTCCAGGCCGGCATGCCGAGCGTGCTGGCCAGCTGGTACGGGTTACCGCGGCCGGCGGCGGCCACCTTGGCCACCGTACGCACCCCGTCGGCGATGGCGTCGGCGATCGGCACCGGGTCGACCCCGACATGCAGCGCCCACCGCAGCGCCTCGAGCGCGCCGGGCACGTCGCCGATCATCGCGGCGTCGGCCACCGTGAAACCGCTCACCTCGGCGCGGCCCTTGTAGTACCGGGCGACCACCCCTTCGGTGATCTTGCCGTCGGTGTCGGCGAGCAGCTGCGAACAGGCCGCCGCGATCTCCCGCAGGTCGTTGCCGACCGACGCGAGCAGGGCGGACGCGGCCGCCTCGTCGCACCGGCCCCCGTTGCGGCGGAACTCGTCGCGGACGAACGCTATCCGCTCCCGATCGCCCTTGAGCTTGGCCGCGGGCACGACGGTGGCCCCGGCCGTACGCAGGCCGTCGGCGAGCGCCTTGCCCTTGGCCCCGCCGAGATGCGTGACGATCAGCGTCACGTCGGGGTCGGGACTCTTCGCATAGGCCAGCAGGGCGGCGATCAGATCCTTCCGCGCATCCTGCCCGCTGCGGATCACCAGCACCCGCCGGCCGCCGAACAGCGAGGGGCTCAGCATCTCGGCGACCTCGCCGGCCGAGATCGCGCCGCCCTCATACTCCCGGACGTCGGCGTCGGGCTCGGCGGCACGAGCCGCATCGACCGCAGCCGTGACCGCGCGGGCGGCGAGCAACTCCTCATCGCCGAGGACGAGCAGCAACGGGTCGGGAGATGCGGTGTTCACGCCCAATATCGTTGCACGGGGGTCCGACGTTTCCGCGAGCCTCACTCCTACGCGCAGATCGCCGATCACCGAATGCGAAAGCCGACATATCGGCGTCCGGCCATGCGAATGCCACCGTAACGTCGCTCGATCAGGCTGAATGTTTACCGCACGCCATCGCACGGCCGCCATCGTCATCGACCCCCTCTGATCCCAACTAAACGGACTAACCCGGGCGTGTCGGCGTGCCTCGCTCGCCCGCTCGCCACGCCCGCTCACTTCGCCGGCGGCGAGCCCCGGGCCACCACGGCGAGACCATGGCCGGTGGCAACCGCGGCGAGATCCCCCGATTGATCGGTACGCAGCACTCGCGCCCCGCCGCGAGCCAGCCGGGCGAGCAGCGACGCGTTCGGATGGCCGTAGTCGTTGTGCTTGCCCACCGACACGAGCGCCACGGCCGGATCGATCGCGTCGAGGAACTCCGGCGCCTGGTAGCTGGAGCCGTGGTGTGACAGCTACGCCATAGCACGTCAGTAGCGGTCGACAAGTGAAGAGCGGGCCCGGCAGGTGCGCCAACACCTGTGCCCCGGGCCCTTGATCGCCCCAGGAGGCGACCCAATGAACAAGGTACCGAACAGTGACCTGCGCGCCGCCGCGCTGGCCGCACTTCAGGCCTGGACCGTCGACAGCCCGGAGCAGGCCGCTCGCCTGCTCCAGTCGTGGGCGCGGCGCAGCGAGATGACCGACACGGACGTGACGGCTGTCCTCGACGTGCTGTTCCCCGAACCTGGCCACCAGCCGGCCCGCAGCGCCGATTTCCGCGAGGGTTACGCCGAGGGCTTCTTGGACTGCCTGCTGGCCGCACGGGAGATGCGCCGCAAGGCCGCCGAGGCCGAGAAGAACCCGGCGGAGAGGCTCGTCGACGAGGCTGCTGCACGCATGGCCGCCGAGCACCAGCAGTGGCTTAAGCGCATCCAGCGGGAGCACGGGCTGCCCGAGGACGCCGAGCAGATCGCGCAGGAGTCTGCGCGATGAGCCGCACAGAGCGTCCCCGGCCGGCCTACGACCGCGGTACGCGCGTCGTGCTGCTCGCCCCGCGGTCCGAGCCCGGCAAGGCGACGGCGGCGGCGCTGGCGAGCATCGAGCGTCTCGGCTGGATCTTGGTCTCGATGATCGAGCCCGACCGGTTTCTTGATGCGGTCCGGATGGTCATCGGCGGCCTCGTCGACCTGGTCGTGGTCGCGAAGCCGGAGGACCTGCCGCACATCCTGACGGGCCCCGACCTGGCCGCGTACGCCACGCCGGGCGCCGCCGGCGGGGAACGTACCCGCATGCTGCGCACGGACGTTTCACCACGCCAGCGACGTCCGCAGTTTGTGGATCGCGACGGGTTGCCGGTCGGCGGCGCTGAGGCGGTCGAGCGGCCGGCCGAGATCCGTCGCTGCGATACGGATTTCAAGCCGAAAACCCGTGAGCCGCTCACGCGGTCCGGGCCCGCGATTCCGCCGCGGGCTGCGGAATCCGGTGCGAACGTAGGTTCGGAATTCGGCACCCAGGTGCCGAATCGCGAGCAGCGCCCGCGTACGTCGGAGCTACGCCGCGCCCGGCTCTTCGGAGACTTCAAGACCGGCCGGCGGCGCCGGGCCTAACTCCAGCGAACACAGAAGAAGCGGCCCGGACTTTCCCTGAGGTAACGGGGGTGTCCGGGCCGCTCCACGTTGCGTTCTAGCGCCGACGTGCCAGGCTGACGATCGCGGCGATGATGCCGGCCACGCCCAGCACGAACACCAGGCAGACCACCATGTGCCACGGCTTCAATGCACCCATGGCGGGCACAGTACGAGGTGCGCGCACGAGATCACCGTCAGCCGATCGGAGGACATCGTCCGGCAGCGGGTACCGTCGATCGTGGCGGTCGGAGTAGAGGCCCGGCCGCCGCCCTGTCCTCTACCAGGGAGTCAGCCCGATGGCCGAGAGCGTTCCGGATCCGTACACCGACCCCCTGGTGTTCGGCCAGCGGCTTCAGATCCTCCGCACCCGCAAGGGGCTTACCCGGGATCAGCTCGGCGGCCTGGTCGGCAAGTCCGGCTCGTGGGTCAAGGCTGTGGAGAATGGCCGCCTGAAGACACCGAAGCTGGAAACGATTCTCCGCATCGCCGAGGTGCTGCGAGTGCGCGACCTGTCCGACCTCACCGGCGATCAGTCGGTCCACGTGGACCTGTTCGTCGGCCCCGGACACCCGCGCCTCGCGGCCGTCAAGGCCGCCGTGGACGCCTTCCCGGTCGCCACCGCGCGCGAAGCGCCACCGATCGAGCACATCCGAGCCAGGCTGGCGCGCGCGTGGTCGGCGCGGCACTCGGCACCGAATCACCGGGAAGTGATCGGGGCGTTGCTGCCCGACCTGATCCGGGACGCACAGGTCGCCGTCCGCCAGGCCGACACCGGCCCCGCGCGCCGGGCCGCCCAGGGCGTACTGGCGGAGGTCTACTCGCTGGCACAGTTCTTCGTGGCCTACCAGCCCGACGCCGCCCTGCTCTGGCGGGTCGCCGAGCGTGGAATGATCGCCGCCCAGGAGTCCGAGGACCCGCACGCCATCGGCGTAGCGGCATGGCTGGCCGCACAGGCGCACCGCGACGCGGGCCCCGCGCACTTCGACGCCGCCGACGCCGTGAACCTGACGACCATCGGCTTCCTGGAACCCCTGCTGCTGGAGGGCGCGTCGGATGACGTCCTGGCTATCGCGGGGGCGCTCACCTTCGAGGCCGGATACACCGCCGCCCGCCGCGGGGCAACCGGCGTCGCGTGGCGGTACTGGGAGACCGCCCGCGCGATGGCCGCCCGGCTGCCGGCCGACTACTACCATCCCGTCACCTCGTTCTCCCGGGCGATCATGGGGGCGCACGCCGTGACAGTCGCTGTCGAACTGCGCCAGGGCGGCGAGTCGGTACGGCAGGCGGCGTCGGCCGACGCGGTGACCATCCCGTCTCGCCCGCGCCGCGCCCGGCACCGCATCGAGGAGGCGCGCGGCTACCATCTCGACGGACAGCCAGACGTCGCGCTGGCCACCCTGGAGAAGGCGCACGAGGCCGCGCCCGAGACGATCAAGTACAACGGCTATGCGAAGAAGATCGTCCTCGAAGAGGCCGAGTCCAAGATTCCGGCCCGGCGTCGGCGGGCATCCGAACTGGCCGTGAAGATCGGCCTTCTGGCCGCGTAAGGGCAAGGGGGCACAATCTGTGCCCCTGCCGCAGTGAGCCCCCGACCACGATCAGAACTTGCGGCGGCGGGCTGCGTGATCGAACCCTCGTGGCCCGTCGCTCGCCAACGGTCCGTGGCGAGGGGGCGACGATGCTGCAACTGGTGGCGCGATCATGACCGCCGAGGACCACGACCGCCCTCTGTCCACCTTCCGCGGGTTTTGTATCCGCCTGCCGCGCCCCGCAGAGCCGCCCACGATGGCGCCGGAGCCCGCGGCGACGCCGGAGGAGCGACGCAAGGACGCCGTTGCGGCCGCGCGCGAGTGGCGCGACGAGGAGCGGGACGCGGTCGATCGTCGCGTCGGCCTGCGGCTGCTGCTGGAAACCGAGCGGAACGTCAACTGTCACCCGTATCAGCCGCTGAACGGCTGGCAGGTCTGCCAGGCCACGGCGGGTGAGCGCGACTTCGCCGAGCGCGGAAAGGTCCCGGCGTGGCACTTCTGGGCCGCATTCTGGGACCTGTCTTCGCCGGTGGTCGTGGCCGAGACGCTCCCGGAGCTCGAGGCGGGGGTGTGGGCCCGGCAGGAGCAGATGTACGCGCGGCTCCCGGTCCCGTTCCGCAACCGGCGCATCCTCGCCGAGCGGCAGGACTGGCCGGAGGGCGTCCTCGAGGAGTGCGAGGCGCTGGAGCAGCGGCGTCCGGCGTGGTCGGTGACGTGGCGGCTCGGGACCGGCTACGTAGGGCGTCTCGATGTGGCAATGCACCGGTGCGAGCTGACGGCCGAGGACCCGTACGAGCTCGATGCGGCCATGGACCAGGTGCCCGAGCATGACTGGAGCACCCGCGGGTGCGCGTGGTGCTTGGCGCGGCTGGAGCAGCGACGGTGAGCGCGCCCGACGTGCTCGGCTGCCACGAGATCGCCGTTCGGCTGGGCGTCAGCCGGTCCTGGGCCAATCAACTCGTCCGGCTGAAGACCTTCCCCGATCCCGTCGCCCACCTCGCCATCGGGCGTATCTGGGACGCCGAGGATGTCGAGGCGTGGATCCGCGAGCACCGGCCGAAGGGCGCGCGGGACTAGAGCACCTTCTGCCCGTTCACGCGCAGCTCTCCGCCGCCCTGCAGGTAGTCGCCGATCGACTGCACCACCTGCGCCCCGATCTCGCGCGGGTGCGAGCCAAGTGGGGCGTTCACCGTCAGGTTGATGTTGGTCACCCCGCCGCCTCCGCCGGCCGAGGTCTGCCACATCGGGCTGACCCGCTCTGGCTGGTAGTTCTCACCGAAGCTGTACGTCCGCCCGGACGCGCCGACGCCGAAGATCGGCTCCGAGATGACGCCGCCGTTCTTCATCGCCCAGTGGTCGTGGGCGTTGCCGTGGGCGAAGTCATGCTCGGCCTCGACGAGCGCCGAGTAGGTATGCCGGGCCCCGTTGTGGATGTTCAGCGACTGCCACGGGGTGATGAGCTCTTTCGTGGCTTTCATGAAGTGCAGGTTGATCCACTCGGCGAGCGGCAGCGACGGCGCGAAGTCCACCGCCCGGCCGACCGCATGATACGACCGGTTGCCGGTGATCGTGATCGCGCCCGGCCGGAAGTCCGAGTAGATACCGATGCCCGGGAACGCGGCGCGGACGACCGCCTCCATCCACTTGTAGCCCGGGCCACCTGCCCCGCCGGGCGCCGAGAAGGCCGGCTGCGGAATCTTCGTCCCGGACACGTTCGTCGGGAACGGCATCACAACGCCACCGGCGGCGAAGCCCGGAGTCGCGTCGACGGACCGCTCCGGCAGGGCGCCGTACCGGTTCATGTACGCCAGCAGCGCGCCGCCGAGCTTGTCGACTGAACTCGCCTTGATCACGAACTCGCCAGCCGACAGCCGGGCGGGGATCGAGTCCGACGTGCCCGTGCCAGGACCGATGACAGGTCCGCCACGGGAGAAGAAGTGGCCCAGCTCCCGGTTGGCCTCGTTGACGCTGGTGCTGTCCTTCAGCGCCTGCTGCGCAGCCAGCAGGTGCCGCAGGTCGTTCGCGACCTTGCCGTAGTTCTTCGTCGACAGGTTCGCCACCCAGTCGCCGTCGTAGCCCTTGAGGCTCTTCCAGGCGTTGTCGATCTGGGTTTGCACCTTGGCAGCGCCCGGCGCCGACAGATACGCCTGATACGGCCCGGCGTAGTGGTTCGCAGCGTTGTACGCGTCATCGATCTGCTTCTTGGACTGCACGGCACCCGGCGCCGACACGACGCCCTCGTACTTCCCGGTGTATTTGTCGGCCGACTTCTTGGCGCCCTCGAACTGCTTCGCGACGTCGGCGATCTGCGTTTTGGTGAGGCCGGCCGCCCTGAGCGTGTTGACGAACGCCGGGTCGAGCTTGCCGTTGAACTGGTTGCTCAGGTCGCCGACCGAGTTCTGCAGGCCGAGCGCGGCCTTCGCAAGATCGAGATCGGCGGCCTTCGCCTCGGCGCTGTTCCGGCCGTGCGCCTTGACGGCGCCGGTGTAGGCCTTCTGCGCGTCCGCGAGTTTCTTCTGCGCGTCGATCAAGGCGAAGACCGGGTCGGTTTCCGCCTTCAGCATGGAGAACAGAGCGCCGATCGCGTCGCGCTCGCCCCTGGCGGCACCGGCCGCGGCCGCGGCGGCGGTCTTGTATTTGTCCTGCCCGTCGGCGCCGACCTGCAGCGCCGAATTCAGGTCGCCGAGTTTGTTGGTGGTGTCCTTCGTGGCGGTGCCGGCGTTGGCCGACGCCGACGCGTACTGCGGCAGGCCGTTCTTCAGGTCGTTGACGCTGATGCCGGCCTTCTTGCCCTCGGCAGCAAGCTTGTTGAAGATCTCCGCCGCCTGCGCGCCCTGGCCGTTCTGCACCATCGCCGTCAGGGATTGGTCGACCTGGCTGAGACGCTGCCGGGCGTGCTCGAGCGACTCGTCCATGACGCCGCCCAAGCCGCTGATGTTCTCGGCGGTGCCCGCGAGGCTGTTGCCGAACTTGGCCCAGAAACCGCTGCCCAACGTGCCCAAGTCGTACGAAAGGTGACCGAAGTCCTTGCCGAAGATCCGGGCCGCCTCGCCCGCTTCGGTCCCGTTCTTCGCCCAGTCCGACAGCGACTGCCCGAAGGCGTCCGTCTTTGCCGTGACGTCGGTGCCGAACGCTGAGTTGATCGACGCTCCGGCGATCTCCAGGCCGGCGAAGATCGCACCCGCTCTGCCTGCTATCGCTGCGGTCTTTCCCAGACCAGCCGCGGCTTTCACCCCCGCAGGCCCCATCGCCTCCAGCTCGGCTCGCACCTCGGCGGTCTTCGCGCGCAGCTTGACCCACCCAGCGCCGAGGATCAGCGCCGCGCCGCCAGCAGCAGCCATGACGGTGATCGTGCCGGTGACGCCGGACGGCAACAGGCTGATCTGGTCGACGAGCCCGTTTGTCGCCTTGGTGAGCACGCGCAGCCCGCCCGCCGCGCCTCCGCCAGACTGGATCGCCAGCGTCTCGATCGAGCCTTTCAGGCGTTCGATGTCACCGGCGAGGTTGTTGGTCATGGTCGCTGCAGTGCTGGACGCGTACCCGGCGGCGTTGACCGAGTCCTTCCACTCCTTCACACCGGCGGCGCCGTCGGTGTAGAGGATCGACGCGGCCCGGATGGCGTCGTTGCCGAACAGCTGGCCCAGGGCCTGCTGCCGCTGCTCGGCGGTGAGCCCCTTCAGCCGGGTCTGCAGGACCTGGGCGACACCGCCGAGCCCGACGAACTTACCGGTCGCGTCGTAGAAGGAGATGCCAAGCTCGTCCATCAAGGCCTTGGACTGCTTTGACGGGTTCGCCAGGGCCAACAGCATCGTCTTCAGCGACGTTCCCGCATCCGAGCCGATAAGGCCCGCGTGGGCGAACTCTGCCAACGTGCCCGTGGTGTCCTCGATGCTCAGCCCAAACTGGCTCGCGACCAGGCCGGACTGCGACAGGGCGTAACCCATGTCATGCACCGAGCCCTGCGCCTTGCCCGCGCCGGCGGCGAGCAGGTCGGCGATGTGCGGAACATCCTTGCCGCTGAGTTTGAACTGGGTCATCGCGCTGGCAGCCGTCTCGGACGCCTCGCCGACCGACAGTTGGCCGGCCGCCGCCAGGTTGAGCGCGCCCTTGAGGCCGCCGCCGAGTACATCGGCGGTCGACACACCTGCCTTGGCGAGCTCGGTGATGCCGTCGGCCGCCTGGGTCGCGGAGAAACTGGTGTCCTTACCCGCCTGCAGAGCGGCTTGACGCAGCTTGTCGATGTCCGCCGCGCCGGCATGGGTCGCCGCCTGGACCGCCGACATGCTCTTGTCGAAGTCCATGCGCATCTTGACCACGCCGGCGGCGAGGCCCGCCAGGCCGATTCCGGCGACACCCGCCGCATCGGCCACCTTGTCGAGGTGGCCGCCCTGGGCTGCCTTGTCGAGCTTGCCCTGGAAATCCTTGGTCGCCGCACCCGCCCGGGACAGGGCGGACGTGAATTGGGATATATCAGCCGTTAATTTGACCCCGACTGTCCGTAAAGCCACTTACGGCCGCCTCGCTTCCGTGTTCGCGGACGGCCAGACGCCGCCGTGCTCGTCCCGCCACGTGCGCTTGGCGTCGAGGTACCTGCGCAGCCCGCGGATGGTCCGGTACTCGCGCTGGCACTCCCGGAGGGCGTCGGCCGTGTGCTGCACGTGGGCACGGCACACCACGTCCGGCGCCGGCAGCGGCCCGTCGTGGTCGACCCAGTCGGCCGGCCGGAACTTCAACAACTCCGGCGGCGGCGCATCCGAATCCCGTACGACCTCGCGGCGCCTCACGCCACACTCCCGCGGATCCCGTACGTGCCCCGTGCCGCCCCGCGACGCTGCGGCCTACGCAGGTGTGCCGACTTGCCTGCCTGCTCGCTCTCGTCGCCGCTGGGCAGGCGCAGCGAGGCACTGAGGCGCGCGAAGGCGATGCGCAACTGACGGGCCTCGACCACAGCCGGGTGCGTGCGCTGCTTGCCGCCCGGGTCGACCACCATCAAGCCCTCGACCTCGACGATGGCCGCGAGCTCGTCGAGCAAGTCAACGGTGCGCACCATTTCGCGCAGCAGCGCGGTTTCGTGCTCCTCGAGCTCGTACTTCCCGAGCACGTCCGACCAGAGGCGACGCCCGGACGGGCCCGCGTTGCCCGGGGGCAACGGCGGGACATCACCGTCAGTAGCAGTCACTCCCCGTCACCTCCTCCCGGCATGTCACGTTCAGTTACCATTGCGGTTCGTTTCAGGGGGCACAGATTGCGAGGAGTGGGCCCCGGTGGTCCTCTGGCCTGCCTGTTGTTCCGCCTCGACCCCGCCCCCCTGCCCTTCGGTCACGCTAGGTAGTGGTCCACCTATCCGCTCTTCGTTACACACAGTGACCGACAACGGAGAGGCGCGATGGGTGAAGTTCACGTGAGTCGATCCGATCGCGCGTCGTCCGCGGCCGTCGCATGTGGAGTGATAGGCGCGTCGCTCGTGCGTCCGGACCGTCATGCCGGGTGAGCCGTGTGCCGATGGTGTGCGCGGGATGTGGCGGCGCAGGACGGCGTCTACGCAGGTGGCCATCGGAGTGCATGCGCCTGCTGTTCCGTCCTTACGTCCTGACACTGGCGAGATCGGCCAGAGCAGGTGGGCTTGACGCCGCCACATGCCGCGAGTCCTCACCAGTCCAGATCGGCGAACTGTCGGCGCACGTTGTCGCGTGCCTCGGTGATCGGAACGCCTGCGGCTACCTGCGCCTGGAACATGCGGTCGGCGGCAGCGTGGCGCGCGGCTTCTCGCTGCTGCTCCTCGGCTCGGTCTTGGGCCCGCTCGCGGGCCATGCTCATCTCGATCTCGGCGGTGGCCTGCACGGCGGGCGACTGCGACCACTCGCCGCGCAGCCGGTCCTCGGTCTCACTGCGGTGCAGCTCCTGGTCGGTGCGCAGCTTGGTGAGCGGGTCGGCGCCGAGCGAGATGAACCTGCCGTTGCGGTCCATGACGACGCCCCGGACTCGGCACAGCAGTTCTTCGATCTCGTCGGGGCTGTAGCGGTCGCGCACGCTGGGCGGCATCGGCGGGTTGTAGCTCGGCCGCTCGGGCACGAACCGTAGGTCGAGCAGGTCGGGCATCAGGCACCTCCGGATGCGGGTCCGGTCGTGCTGCTGACGCCCGGGTTGTCGGTTGGCTCTTGGTCGGGTCCCGGCGTACCGGGCCCGTCGGGCTTGGCGTTCTTGACCACGGCCGGGCCGGAGAGGACCGGTCCCGTGCCGGGTGGTTGCGACAGCGGCATCCCCGGAATGCGGATGGCGTCGGCCGTGTCTCGGCTGGCGTCCAGCGGTTCGGGCAGGCGTCCGCGTTCGTCGCGGCCGTCGTGCGGCTGCAGGTGGTTGCCGCCGGCGTTGGGCCGGGTGTCGACGGTGGCCATCACTCGGCCTGCCCGGCGCGGGCTTCGAGCTGGTCGGCTTCGCGGCGGCGCTTCTCGGCGAGCTGGCGGAGCGCCTGCCGGTCGTCGACCGTGACGACCTCGACGGGCTGACCGGGTCGTTCCCGGGCCGCGACGAACGGGTTGATGGGGTCGGTCATGCGTCCGCCTTCCGGTCCACCGGTGCGAGCCCGTCGACGTAGCTCTCGATGTCTTTGGCGCGGATCCGGCGGAAGCCGGCCACCTTCACGGCGGGCAGCTTGCCGTCCGCGACCAGCCTGGAGACGGAGCGGGCCGAGACACCGAGCCGACAACCCGCGGCGTGGAAATCCAAGGTCAACGCGTCCACGGGGGCAGAGTCGCCGGAGTCCGCCGCCACGTCGAATGTTGGCGGCGATTGGCGGCGATTGGCGGCAACACTGGCGAGTTCGGCCAGGGCGGCGGGTATCGGCATGCCTTCCTGGCGTAGCTGCCGGATGTGCGCGCGGAGCGCGGCGGCGAGATGCCGGCCGATGGTGTCGTCGACGACCAGGATCACGAAGCGCGCTCCGGTTCCACTTCGGTCGCGGAGTCGGCCGGCACGAATTGCTGGGCAAGGTGCCGTGCGCGTCCGGTGATCTCGGCGTGGAGTTGGCGCCTGGTGGTCGGGTGAAGCTCGACGGACCATACGGCTTCGTGGATGCCGCGTTGTAGCGCTTCGGGCATGTGTCCGGCGCGGGCCTTTGGGATCCATGCGGTGCACGGTGGGCAGGCCTTCCAGCGCCGAGCGGGCACGGGTGGTTCTCCGGCGTCGGTGAACGCGCCGCGCCAGGTGATCGGCTCGGGCAGATCCCATTCCGTCCAGCCGTTCTCACCAGCGTCGGGCGTCTGGCACAGCACGCACTTTGTGGGATCGATGCTCACTGCTGGTTCTCCTGGGTCCCGGCAGGCTTGGCCTTGCCGGATTCGCCGACGACGCGGGTGCCGCGTCCGCCGCGTTTGCTGGGTCCCTCGAAGCGCGTGGCGCGCTGGGCCTGCCGGTGCTGCGGGCAGGGCTCATCCGCCGAGGCGCAGCAGGGTGGTGTGTCGGCCATGTGATCTCCCGGATTTGGTTGGGGGACAAAGGAATCGGTCACGGCGCTGCCAGCCCGAGTCGGCGGGCGAGCGCCGCGGCGTGCTGGAGATGGGGTCGGCAGAGTTCGGCGCCGGGTAGGCGCTCGTTGCTGCACGGCTCGGGCGGCGTCTCGCTGACGAGGTAGCGGCATCGGGTGCCGGTCGTGTCGACCGCCGCGGCGGCATCGATCCGGGCGAGCTTCCCGCTGTGCCTCTGCTGTAGCCCGGCGTCCCGGTGTGCCTGGCGCTTGCGCCGCTCGTCGCGCTTCTCCGCCTGCTTCCGGAGCGTCGCGGCGGTCGCCGCTTGGAGGCGCTCCTGCCATTCCTGGTCGGTGTACGGGTTGGGGAAGGCCGTCATCCATCGACCTCCTTTGCTGTGACGGGCTGCTGGAGGGGGGGTGTGATGACGTGACCGCCTATATAAGGCGGCGGTCACATCACGCACACCCCTGTGATCGGGTGTGACGGGGGGTGTGATGGTCACAGGTTCACCGCCTGTCCGTCGGCTGTGACGAACCACTCGGACGCTGAGCCTTTTCCCTGGTCAATGCGGTCTGCGTACCCCTCGGCAAGAAGCGCGTTCAGCTCCCGGGAGCAGGTCTCCCGCGTCAACCCGTGACCGTGCAAGGTGGAGATGTGGTCGACCAGCGTCCGAACCGTCACGGGTGCGCCCGAGAAGTGGCGCAGCGCCTCGAGGAGCTTGGCCCGTGAGGGCGGCATTTTCGGCCCCTCGGTGTCCGCCTCGTCCTCGTCGACAAACTCCGCCTTGACCCAGCAGTGCAGCGGGGAGTCGAGGTCGTCCGGGTCGTCGGCGCGGATGCGGCGCGTGGTCCGCAGCGTGCCGCCGGGGATGCTGCCGCCGATGAAGTCCAGCTCGGTGATGACCGTGGTTTCGCGGGTAACCTTGTCGACCTTGCGGCTCTTCACGGTGGCGGTCGCCAGCACGCGGCCCCACTCGGCCGGCCCGGCCCCGGTGATCCGGCTCGCCCCGCGGCCCTCCTTGCGGTTGGTGTGCGTGGTGACCCACAGGCTCGATCCGGCCGCCTGGCACAGGTGCTGCGGCTTCTCCAGCAGCTCGCCCATGGCGTACAGGTCGGAGCCCTTCGCGCCGCCGGCCGACAGGTACAGCGGGTCGAGCGTGACCATCACGGGTCGCACACGGTCGATCTGGTCGGCCATCTCGCCCAGGTGCACGATGTTGCGCAGGTGCGGCGCCCGGGCGCAGATGGTGATCGGCAGTTCGTCGGCATCGATTCCGGCGGCGGCGGCGATCGCGTCGATGCGGCGCAGTAGGTCGGCCTCGCCGCCCTCGCCTGCGAACATCACGACCGGCCCGGACAGGTCGACGTCGACCGCGCCGAGCCAGGGCGTCCCGGACGCGACAGCGACCGCCACCGCCACGGTGTTCCAGGACTTCTGCGCCTTCATCTCGCCCGCGTGCACGCCGTAGTCCCCCGCCGGCCAGAGGCCACGAAGTAGCCACCGCCGCGGCCCGGCCGCACGTACGCGGGCACGGAGCTCGGCGACCGTCGAGAAGGTTAGGGACGGCTTGACTTCCGCCCCGGTCGAACTGGAGGGCTCGACGTCGGTGGTGGCCTCGTCGGTCAGGTCGTCCGCGTAGCGCAGGCCGTCCAGTCCGCCGAGCTTGGCCACGTGGTCGGTGACGTCCTTGCATCCGTCGGCGGGCTCGGCGATCTCGACCGTGGCAGCGATGTCGGCCAGGGCGTCGCGAACCTTACGGGCGTGCTTGCGGCCGTTCGCGTCAGCATCCGCGATCACCATCACGTTGGCGCCGCGCAGGAACTCGCTGTATTCAGGCCGCCAACCGCCGCCGGCGCCGCCGGGGTTGCACGTGGCGTCGAGGCCGAGGCCGACCAAGGCGGCGACGTCCTTCTCCCCCTCGGCGACGAATACCGGCCTCCCCGCGGCGACGGCGGCAATCACCTCGGGCAGCCGGTAGAGCACCCGTCGCACGCCGGCCAGCTTCCACCGGTAGCCGGACCGTCGGATCGGGTCGGGAACCCGTACGGGGAACTGCTTGTCAGCGGTGCGGCACACCTCGTAGAGCAGCACCCCGGCCTCGTCGCGGTAAGGGTAGACCGCCACAGCGTCGCCGTACGGCGTCCACACCGCGTTCTCGGCCCGGTCGGCCAGGGCGGCCTTGTCGAGGCCGAGAGCGGCCATGGCGTCGTCGTACGTGCATCCCTTGCCGGCCAGGCAGGAGAACACCACGGGCTGGCGGTCGCCGCGGCTGACGGTCGCCGAGGCGTTGTGGTCGTCGTGGACTGGGCATTGCACGCTGGCCGTTCCCTGCCCGCTTTCGGTCACCTTGAGGCCGCGGTCGCGCAAGGCACGAAGCACGCGCCGGTACGGGTCGTCGGTCACGCGCCCGCCCCTAGCCACCTCGTGAGGAGCACATCGCGCTCGGACCGCTCGGCCGCGAGGGTGGCGTTCCACCGGCTCGCGTCCTCCACGAGGGCGTAGATCTGCTCTTCGAGCCGTGACCGCAGCGTCTCCGGCGCGAGCGCCTCGACCTCCGTGGAGAGCGTGGAATCGAGGCCCAGCGCCTGGCACGTCTCGGCGTACCGGGCGTAGCTCTTGTCCGCGGCGTTCGCCTCATGCTGGACGAGGCCGCCGGCCCGGACGTCCTCGACAGTCAGCGCGCAGCGCCGGAAGTCGATGGGCACCGACCCGCGGGAGTAGTGCCGTAGCCGTTCCTCGAGGGAGCGCGGGATGGCGAGGCCGGAGGGGTCGAAGTCGCCGACGTAGAGCACCGTAACGGGTTTGCCGACGGCGACGTACTGCTCGGCCGCCGAGTGCGCGAAGTCCTTCGACGCCTGCCCGCGGCACGAGAAGAGGCCTACGCCGAGCGCCCGGGTGACCGGGTCGACGACGCCGGAGATCGAGTCGGATTCGGCCCACACCTCGACCCGGCGCGGCTGCATCGACCAGAGGTCGCGGCGGTACTCCTCGGCGGTGCGCCGGATCGCCTGCTCGACCGAGTCGTACATCAGGGCTATGCGGACGTACCTGGTGGCGTCGGTGAGCCAGTCCCACGGCAGCATGCCGCTCTCGCGCATGATGCCCAGCTCGCGGACGACTGTGTTGTAGTTGCGCCGGGAGCCGCCGGTGTCCTTGTTCCACAGCGTGCCGATGCCGAGGTAGTAAACCTGCCGGACCGAGCACGGCCGGTGCTGCCGGGTGATGTCGTAGATCGAGCGGCGGAAGTCCTCCATCTCGACCCTGGTCCGCCGGGCCCGCTTTATCGTGCTAGCACCGTAAGTCGCGGTCATGCGGCCGCCCGCCGGCCGTTTAGCTCCCAGTCGGTCACGCTGGCCGCCCATAGGGCGTCATTGCACGGGAAGGCTGGCCAGCGGCGGCGTGCTGACCAGGAGACCCAGCGCTCGGCGTCGGCATAAACCACGGCCCAGTCGGTTACGCTCTCGCCAGGCCGCCCAGCCTGCTTGCGCGCCGCCCCGTTCGCCGCGGGGCGGCGTTCTTCGTTACGCGGCACGTGCACCGCCTCGCGGCCGGCCCGCTGGCCGGGTGTCGAGCGGCCGACGACGTGTAAGCAGGCGTACCGCAGCTTCACGCTGCTCCGCCGTCATCGGAGGTGCCGCAGCGATCAGCTCGGCGACTCGTTCAGCGATCGTCTTGATGCGGGTTTCACGCAGCAACCGGACCACCGCCCGGCACGTCGGTTGTCAGCTCGTCGATCGTGATGCGGTCGGAAGCCAATGCGGCGCGGACGATGCGCGCGGCCCGGGCCAGCTTGGCCGGATCGTCGATGGCGCGTACGGCGGTCTTGCGCTTGCGCGCCTCGGTGGCGGCGGCGGTATTGGTCCGCTGCAGGCCACGGGGTCCAACATGGGTCTTCGGGTCCAAGATCCGACTCCAAGCGAAGTCGACCGGAGGCGTCCCACAGGAACGCCTCTAGCCGATACCTTCGCCGAAGCAGCCTTAGCCCGGTTCGCTATCCGTCCGCCCCGAAGGACCAACGACCCTCACGCCCGGCACTGCAACACCATGCCCGTGCATGGCCCCTTTTCCCCGACGTCGTGGTTGCTTCCGGGGTCTTAGGAGCGTCTACCGAGATCAGACCGTATCACGGTCATCGTCACCGTTCGCGCCGCGCCGCGCCGGAATGACGTCGACCCGGTCCGGATCGAAGCGGGCTAGGCCGCGCCGGGCCGGGCCGATCACGATGCGGTCGACGAACAGCGCGAGCAGGTGCTGCTTCTTGTCGAGGTCAAGATCGGCCCACCGCTTCGCCATTTCGGGCAGGTCCAGGGTCGTGATGTCCGGCCGCGAGGTGACCTCGCCCAGCTCGACCCGCGCGGCCTTGATGCGCTTGCGGAGCGCCCGTACGGTCGCGAGTACCTCGGGCAGCTCGTCCTCGTCGCCGTCCTCGAGCGCGGGCTTGAGCAGCTTCAGCCGGCGTTCGGCCGCCTCGATCTCGTCGACCAGCTCACCGGCGCGTCCGTCGTCGGCGGCCTCCCGCTCGGCCAGCTCGCGCAGCGTCTCAGGGTCGTTGAGCCGCGCCACCATGTAGGCGTCGATCAGCTCGCGGAGGTCGTCCAGCACGATGACGCGGCCATTGCAGCCGCCGACATCGGTCGAGCACTTGTACTTCAGCTTCCCGGCCTGCGGGCACGGGCGCATCTTCACGCCCTTGTCGGCGCAGTCGGAGCAGTAGACGAAGCCGGTCAGGTAGTGCATCCGGACCCGCGACCCGGGCGCCCGGGTCTTGGCGTCCAGTACCGCGCGTAGCTGCTGGTGTTCCTCGGCGGTGATGATGCCGGGCCACACGGCGGGACCGACGACGCGGCCTTGGTGCTCTCGCAGGCCTGCAATCCGGCCGCTCCGCAGCATGATCCGCAGAGCCTGCTGGGACCATGTGCGCCCCGTGCTGGTCCTGACGTCGGAGTCGCGGAGCCACCGGATCACCGAGCCCATCGAGTCACCGGCCAGCACCCGGCGAGCGGCTTCACGGACGATCGGAGCCTCGAGCGGGTCGAGTTCGTCGCGCAGGATCTTCCGGCGCGGCCCCTCGCCGGAGTAGACGCGGTGAAAGCCGAACGGCCGCGGGCCGCCGTTGGCGATCGCGCCAGTGGACGCCAGCTCTCCGACCTTGGCCCGGATGCGCCGGGCAAGCTGCTCGGCCTCGTGGCGCGCCACGCTGCCCTTGATCCGGGCGGTCAGCCGTCCCTGCGGGGTGGCGAGGTCGATGTCGCCGCCGACGGAGGCGAGCTGAAGTCCGTGCCGCTCGGCGAGGTCGATGAAGACCTCCAACTCCGCCGGCCGGCGGGTCAAACGGTCGACGTCCCACACGACAACAGCGTCGATCTCCCCGGCCTTGATCGCTTCGATCATCGCCTCGTACGCCGGGCGGCGGCGTCCCGAGCTCGCGCTGACGTCGTTGTCGGTGAAGACCCTGGCGACGTCCCAGCCGAGCCGGGCGGCGAGTTCCCGGTCGTCGCGTTCCTGGCGAGCGACGCCGAGGGCCTCGCCGAGCCGGTCGTCGCTGATTCGCGTGTAGATCCCTGCTCGCACCTTGCCGGTCATAGGTGCAGAGCGTACATTGCCATGGGCGACCTTCAGCACGTCGGCCCGCAGCGCGCCGGCCCCGAGGTACCGCAGCAGTTCATCCTGCTCCTCGGTCTCCGCGTCGCCCGGCAGCAGCACCGTCTCGCCCTTGATCTCGGCCCGCAGCACCAGCGAGTTGTTGTTCGGGTCGGAGTTGGTGCCGTGCAGCGGCTCGTACGGCCCGATCACGGTCACCCGCAGGCCGCCGACCGCGTACGCCCAACCCGGGCCGATCTCGTGCAGTCCAAGCCGGCCGGCCGCGGCCACCACCGAGGCTCGGCCAGCCGGCGGATCGGGCCAGTGCGGGCCGACGACGGCCAGCACCTGCCGCCCGCGGAACACCCCGGCGACCCCGCCGACGTGATCGATGTGGAAGTGTTCTATGTAGAGTTAGCGTGTCGTTGATCATCTGTCGTGTACTCTGCCGCACCGTGACGGCGGAAAGATCCACTGCGGCAGACTGGATACTGACCGAGACGGGCGGCCCGTGCGGCGTGCCGCTTGACTTCCATGCCTGGGTCGCGGAGTGGAAGGACATCGCGGGCCGCGAGCAGGCGCTGGGAATTCCGGTCGGCCGGCCCCTGCTGATATCTCCTAGCAACGTCGACCATCGTGTCAATGAATATTTTCGCTCCGCGTTCCGGCTAGACCAGAATTCCACCGCTCTCACCTACGCAATCGAGTTGCGGACCTGGTTCAGATTCTTGAAGGAGTCTGACACCTATTGGGACGAGGCCGACGCCCGGGACGTTCGCCAGTTCCAGATAGCTCGCGTATACCCCGAACAGAGCGAGGGCCGCATCCAACCGGCCACCTGGAACAAGGCATGGGCAGCCCTCAACCACTTCTATCGCTGGGCGGTACGAGTCGGTTATCTGGACGTCAGCCCAGTCAGTGAGGATCAGCGGCTTCGTGGCCCGGCACGAGCAGGCGGATTCCGAGAGAAGAACGCCCGCGCATCCCGGGATCGATGGCTAGCCCCCTCAGAGTACTCGATGTGGCGGAACATCGGTCTTCGGGGATACGGCGCAGCGCTGGATTCGCAGAAGGGGGTAGTGGCGTCACAACAGGACGAAACGACTCGCGTCCGCAATATCGGCCGGAACACAGCCTTCGTGGACTATGCACTACTGACCGGGTTGCGTCTAAGCGAGGTTGGCTCGCTGCTGTCCGTGGAACTGCCATCTCAGGTCGATGTTGATGTTCCGATCATCGGCAAGGGTAACGTAAAGCGCCACTATCGCGTCATGCATCACCTTGCGCTTCAGAGCCTGCATACCTACCAGATACGAGAACGCCGCAGCTGCATACTGCGGGCACAGAGGTCTGGCGCCTACGATGATATTCCAGGGCGGCTCGACGTGGCGGAGTTGTTGTCCGGACGCTCAGGCAGCCGCGTGCGCCTGATCGACGGCCAAACGCTCGACGTGCTAACCATGCCAGCGGATCAGCGACGTCGTCTTTTCATTCAAGACACAAGCGGCTGGCAGCCCGCATGGCTCTGGCTCACCGAGACCGGAACGCCGATGCCTCATCAATCGTGGGAAGCGGTATTCCTCGGTGCCAATAAGCGGGTCTCATCGGCTCGCAAGGCTCTCGGCGTTAGAAACCCTTGGGTGCACGTAACACCACACTCCCTACGGTTCACTTTTGCGCTACTGGTGCTTCTTGCGTCAATCCGCGCAATCGACGATCGACTCGGCATGAGACCCACCGACCCATTCGACCTTAGAGCCTACATGTCAGCATTCGATGAGGTTAGAGACCTGCTCGGCCATGCCAGCGTCCAGACGACACGAGAAATCTACCTGGAACCTGTCAAGGGATTGCGCCGGGCACCCCTGCTCCGCACGCGAAACTTCGACGAGATGTGGAATGAGCTGATGGGAAAGAGTCCTCTTGTCGGATTTACTAGGTAGAGCGCAATGAGCCGTGGCAGACGAGCCATACTTCCTCGCCAAAGAGCCGATCGGGCGGCACCCAATCCAGCACAGGACGCACGTCCACTAGTCGTCCGACTAACCTTGGAGGACAATCCGTTCTACCAGTTCGACTTGACCGGGATGCCCGGGTGCGAAACCCTCAGGCGCGACGTCGCAGAAGCGATCCAAGGGTGGACTGCCAGCAGTTCCGGTGGGCGACGAAGCGCTACCGTGAGGTCTACAGTTACTGCGATTACAAACTTCCTGCGTTGGGCCGACGAACTGACTACGGAATGTCCCACGGAGGAAAATGCCGGCTTTACGTCGCTGTCAGAATTTACGCCTTTCCATTGGCTTCGGTGGCGGGAGCATCTTAGTGCCACGCTAACGGAGATGGGGGCCTTCATGTTCTCGTCTCGGGTGAGGGCAGTAATACGCTATTATTCCCAACTTCAGTCGGCCACACGAACCGTCCTTCGGCAACGACTGGGGTCGGTCAAGAAACAGCGGAAGATCGAACGTTATACACCCGACGAGTTCCGGCTGATCCGCAATGCGGCACGCAAGGTCGTCCAAGAGGCTCATGCCCGTATTCACCCTGCGTACCTCATGGCACTTCAACATCCGGACAGCACAGAGAACCCCGAACGCGCACGAGCACTCCGCGAGCTGCTGACTACGGGATCACTGCAATCGACAGCAGCCATGCTCGCCCTAAACGCCTTCGTCGTCAGGTCGAACTACAACCGGGCGACCCTTTACAACGTCATCACGTATGCGCTTTACCCGAAACCGGACGAGATCTACGCCTGCGCCGTAATGCTCGCATGCCAGCGCGGACTCAACCTCGCTCCGATCGAAGCTGCACCGATGCCCACCACTCACGAACCGGGCATAGTCCAATTGGACTTAGACAAACCGCGCCGTGGCCCTAGGTCGCGGTTCTGGCCAGAAATCATCTCCGATACCGACGACGCGAAATCTGCCCGCCTCGTCACGATGATCGAGGAAATCACTGAACCGGCCCGCCATCGACTGGCCCTTTTGGGCCAGCCTACCGATCGGCTACTCATCCGCGCACTGCAAGGCGGCAAAGGGTTCCGGACCGGTCTACCGCCGAATCCTCAACGGCGACGGTCGAAATGGGTTCCCCGAGGACTGACCGTTGACTTCCAGCGCCTGAGAAGGAGCGTCCCTGATGAAGGCGTCCAAAAGCAGGCCAGCGACCACGACCCTGAAACGTATCTGCACTATGTGCGCACAGACTCGGAACTCGTCCGGGAGCACCAGGCAAAGGCGGTAGAGGGACTAGAACGAGCCTTCGTCCGCGCGAAGGAAGCCCTTAATGTGCGACTATTGAGAGACGACCAGGCGCCGCCGCCTAACCAGGACTCCGTTCTTGCAAGCTGCGAAGACCCTGACCGCCATCCCGCTACGAACGCACCTTGCCTCGATGGGTACACCGACTTCTTGTCGTGCCTGGCCTGTCCTAACGCTGCTACAGCACCGCGGCACTTGCCACGCCAACTCGCTGCGCTGCAAATGCTCGACAGCCTCCGGAACACGTTGTCGGCGGACACATGGGAGCGGCGATTCGCAACCCGGTACATCATGCTTCGGGCGATGGTCGACACGTACTACACGGACGACGAACGCCTTCAGGCGGCGGATCATGTCTCGCCGTTTTTGCCGCTTATCCGTGCCGCGCTAACTCACGAGGTGCCGCAGTGACCGCCCCAACCTACGTCCCGCAACGTCGTAGTGACATCACCTTTCCATCAGCGAATAGCCCGACTATCCAACCGCATCGCATGCACGACCCTGCAGCCACGGTAGCGATGTTTGGGGAAAGCCGGTGGCCGCTCCATGCGCTGGACCCACACGATCTCGACCCACCAACGCTGCACTTCACGGACTGGCCCGAGGGATTCCGTGAGTTCGCCAAGCATGTCGCCTACGCACTCATCAACTACGGACATCCTGAGAGCCTCGTCACGGAACGACGATCGAACTACGTGGAGTGGCCGACGGCCGGCAGCATCAATACAGCCGTTAGTGCACTGCATATCTCTATAGCATGGCTGGCGGGAGAATGGTCAGCACTACCCCGACATATCGACACGCCGGCGAATCACATAGGGGATCTTGATAGCGGCCATCTCGACGATCTCAAGACATGGGTGGATCAGTCGAATCTAGTCGCTAGCAGCAGATACCAGCGCCTGGAAGTGCTGGTGCGAACGTGGCACCTCAACCCGTGGCTTCCCGAGGATTGCCAATGGCCTGAGCCGACCTGGCGGCACACGCAGTGGAGGCCGTCAAGGAAAGCACGCGAGAACAAGACCAAGCGTATATCGCAGGAAACGATGGGTCCCTTGATCGAGTGGGCTGTCTCCATGGTCTCCGTATTCGCTGACGATATACTTACCGCGCACCAGAGTTATCTCAACAGCACTCTTGGGCCCAAAAGAGACAAGAACCGGGCCGTAGGCAGTCCGGTCACGGCCAAGTTTCACGGGCGGCCCTGGATCGATCAGATCACGGTTTTCGACGTACACTCACATTTCGGCCGCATGCCGCCGTTACTCAACCGACTTCGGACGGCTGCTGTCATCGTGCTGGCTTACGCCACTGGGGCGCGGCCCGAGGAGATATGGGAGTGGAAGCACGGCTGCGCACCGGAACCGATGCTGACGGAGCAAGGAAATCTCATTCACCTGATTCATGGCACTGTACGCAAGGGCGTGGCAAGTGTCGAAGGGAAACCCCGCAAGAGCGTTTCTGCGACCTGGGCCACGATCAAAGCCGGCGCAGACGCCGTCCATGTGTTGGAGTGCCTCGGCAAGGCCATGGGTACCACCGGCGGGCCGCTACTGGTCGGCGGAGACGGGAACCCAATAACGATTTCCACTGCGTCGAACAGCATCAAGGACTTCGTCCGTTTCATCAACGGCAGGCTTGCCCCGCTGACCGAGAAGCAGGACGGCTTCTTCATTCCTGAGGACCCCGATGGCCCGTTGTATCTAGGTCGCTTCCGCCGCACGCTTGCCTGGTTCATCCGCAATCAGCCCAACGGCTACATCACCGAGGCAGTCCAGTATCAGCACGTCAGCCTTCGGGTAGGGGAAGGCTATGCCGGCACGAAAGAGTCAGGCATGCCTGATCTACTGCTTGAGGCCGACTGGGAACACCGCCGATCCGTTGTGGAAAATCTGCGACACGACCTGCAGGATGGTGGTGGCATCTCGGGTCCAGCAGCGAACCGCGCCATCGCGGCGACCCTTCTTCTACCGCCCCATCTGACACCAGCCGAAGAACGCCGACTGCGAAAACGCAAAGAGTTCGCAATCTACGACAACCCGACGGCGCTGGCTCTGTGCGTCTTCGACGAAGAAATGGCTCTTTGCGAGAAGATCAGGCGAGTCGGTGGTGATAGAGGCCCGAACTTGCTCGACTGCCGACCGGACGAGTGCCCCAACTGTGCTCGCACCGACGCACAGGTCCAGGCTCAGCGCTGCAAGGCCGGTCGCCTACGGGCGAACGCGGTTCTGCTTCCAACACCGATCGCACGATCGATGATCGCGAAGGCGGAGCAGCTCGAAGCCGCTGACGCCAAATTCCTCGCGACGAGGGCCACTATCGCGAAGGCGCCCACCGACGGCGAAGGAACCCGGTCGTGACAGAACCGGCTCGCCTGCCTACGAATGAGGAGATTCTCCGCGAATCGGATTCTGTCCGCCGAGCCATTCTTGAAGCAATGCAACGCATGCTGCTCGGACAGCCAAAGAGTGTCCCGGTAGGTTCGCTGACAGTGAAGGATCTCGCCGCGGAGGCCCAGATCGGACGCTTCCACCTTTACCAAAAGCATCCCGATCTTCGCGACCGCTTCGAGTTCCTTCGTGACCGCGCCAATCGGCCTTCGGAGAAAGAAGCCCAACTTGGAGCCCGGATCGAGGAGTTCAAAGCTGAGATAGACCGACTCAGGAAGTCACTATCGGAAACCGCCTTAGAGCGGGACAATTGGAAGGCACTCGCGGAGATGGCTGTTCGAGCGACAGCAGTCCTCCAAGAGGAGACTGTTCAGGCTCAGAGGCGTGCAGAGCGACTAGCCAGGAGGTTGGAGAGGGCGACGTCAGCGGCTACCCCGAGCACCGTCGTCAGGACTTTGGATAGCTACAGAGGACGACGGAATTGACTCTCAGAAGTGCCGGAGTCGAAGCAAGTCTACGGACCGCTCCGTCGTCATATGGGGGCCTGACCCGCCCCACATGGCCTCGCTCTGCGCCGCCGGGCTGGACGCGGTGTTGGCGCAGTCGGTGCTGCAGAAATTCGTGGCCGGCTTCCGCGGCGAGGAGGGCACGGTCGAGTGCATCGCTGAGATCGCCGCCACGGCCTGCCCGGCGCTAACCTCTCACTCGGTGTAGGTTGCCAGGATTTCCACCAGTACGGACACTGCTCCACCAGTAGTAACACCTAATCACCAGCAAGGTTTAGCCTGCTCAAGACATGTTTCTTGCTGTTCCGCCGACGGGCGCCGACATACGTTCTACCCTTGGCTGCGCTTGCGGTCGAACTGATTCCTGGAGAGTGCAGCGGGTTCGTCGTGCTGGCCTCGAATGATCGCTGCGGCTGAGTTCGCTGAGTCGGCTGAGAGCTAGGAAGCCCCGGGCCGCGCGGCGCATCTTCGGCATAGCGCGACCAGCGGATCCGCGTTGCCAGCTGCCGCGTCCCAGTCTTGATCCGGGTCGGCGGGCGCTCAAACCGCAACCGCCCGCCGGCCCATCCTGACAGGGTCGGGACGGACGATCGCACGGACTGTGACGGCCGGCTAGCGCCTGACCGCCGTCCGGAGGGATGGACTCGCCGACGTGCTACCCGATTGTTTCGGGTCGAGCATTGGGAGTGGGCGCGGTTGACGGCCTTCTGCCGGCGGGACAGCTTGGGCCGGAAGCGCCGCTTGAACGGGGTCCGCACGCTGCCGCGGGCGCCCTGATACCCCTTGTCAGCGAAGGTCATCACCTTCTCACTGGTCAGGGCGTCGATGATGCTGTGGGTGCGGGCGGCGGGCAGGTCAGGTCGTGCGCCGAGCCGGGCAGGTGATGCCCGGATGAATCGGCCGGCGGCGTCGGCGATGACCTGCACGTTCCCGCCGTGGCGTTGGTGTTTGCCGGAGTAGTAAGGCTTCCGGTCGGCGACCCGTTCGATCGGTATCAGCGTGCCATCCAGGATCCCGTACGCCAGCAGCCGGATGCGCCGCATCGCCGTGTCCAAATCGTCGACGGCAGTGCTGAGCAGGGCGATGCTTCTTGGACGTAGCGCCACGCAGTGGCGACGCCGATCTGGAAGCCGGGCGCGAGCCATGTATAGGTGTCGCCATTGCGCCAGGTGGCTCATGGCGAGTAGGGCTTGGCGGCCGGGTTCGAGGCGCCGTCACCGGGACCTGCGCTGCTGGCGGTGGCCGCGGATGCGATCGGCGAGGTGGTTCAGGGTGCGGCTGGGCAACGGGACGGATGTCCGATCCTGCCGAGTGGAAACGTGCCTCTCAGCTGACGATCTGACGTGCAGTTCAGTTCTTAATGGTCGATACCTGTTTGATGCAATGCTTAGGGGGAGCCATCGTCATGAGTGCAACCGCGCTGAGCAAGGTCACCCACCGGGATGCCTAGACCATGCGCGATGGCGTGCAACGTGGTGATCAGCGGCGTCTTGTTTGCCTGCTCGATGTCGATGAGCTGGCGCCGGGAGATGCCGCTTCGCTCGGCGAGTTGCTCCAGTGTGAGTCTTGCCGCCTGCCGGGCTTTCGCGATCGAGAGTCCGAGTGCCGTCACGTCGTACGGTGGCGGCGGTTCGATCACGCGTTTAAGCGAACGTGGAGGTCATCAGCGTGTCAGTGCGCCGGAGCGCACTTTCTCGGCGTTAAGGTGCGGAACGACTGCCGCTGAGTCCTGACTGGTTCCCGTCGCTCGTGCAGTTTTACGGACGCTCCCTCGTTAGGGGGCGTCATCTCCCCGGCCAGGGACATGGCATCTCTCCCCGGCCAGGGAATGGCAGACCGCGTAGTCGAGGCAGGGAGGTCTGGCGTTGAACGCGACCGAGGTGCAGTTCTCCGGTGTCCGGTTCCCCACGCTGCGGCACGCACAGTGGGCTCTGTTCTTCGAGGATCTGTTCATGCCGTGGCAGTTCCGGCCTGAGACGTTCACCCTTGGCAGCGGCGTGCGGTATGAACCCGACTTCTGGCTTCCCCGGCATGAACTGTGGTTCCAGGTCGGAGCCGACGCCGGCTCCGAGGAAGACCTCCGGCAGTGGCAGGAGTTCGCGGCAGCCGCGGACGGTGAGCCGTGCGAGGCGCACAGCCACTTCGTGCCCGGGAAGGCGTGCGAGATCCACGAGATGCATTCGGGCCCGCCGCTACCCGAACAGTGGCGAGCCAGGGAGGTGCTGTACAGCATGGGCGGCTTACCTGTGGCAGAGCACATGGAGGCCGAGGGTCCGAGATGGGACTGCTCCGGATCCATGGAGACCGCGCACGACAGCGGGTACCAGTGGACGGCCTGCCCGGAATGCGGTTACGTCGGAGCGGAACACGCGGGTCGGGCGGACCGTCTCGCGTGCGGCCACGGTGATCCGATCCGCGATAGCAATGAACGTTCCAACGCCCCGCAGATCCTCGCCGCCTACCGGCTGGCCCGGCAAACCGTCGCTGCGCAGTTCGGTGGGCTGTGCGCGGAATGCGCGACACCTATGGACTTCGGGGACCTGGTCGGCGCGGGTCGTCCTGTCGGGCGCCGTCGCTGGTACCACGCCGACTGTCTTTTGGTCAGTCGCCGCAAGCGGTTCCAGATGCACCGGTCCAAAACCAGCGCGGGCAGTCCAGCGGGAAATCCGGGCGAACTGCTCGCCGGCTGACCACTGTCACGGCGATCTGTCCAGCGTGGCTTAGTACTCCAGCCGGGGATCGTGATCACGGTTCTATGAGGGCTTGTCGGGCGTAGTGGCTGTTCATGGCTCGGGCTTGGTGGCGGCGTCGGCGGACCGACCAGAGCAGGGCGTCGGTGTAGCGGCGGGTGGGCTCGATGACCAGGACGTTGAACAGGTGACGGAGTTCGTTGACGGTCAGGGGGATCAACCCGGCCGGGTCGGGCTGCTCGCGGTGCGCGGTGGCTGCGGCGAGGAAGGCATGAGCGAGGATCGCCAAGGTGGTCCACCGGTGCCAGGACGTCCAGCGGCGGTGCTGATGCTGGTCCAGGCCGAGACCGGTCTTCGCGGCCTGGAACGACTCCTCGATCTTCCACCGACGCCCGGCCACCATGACCAGGGTGCGCAGCGCGACGGGCTCGGGTGACCAGCAGCGGTAGAAGGCCAGCTCGCCGGTGCTGCGGTTGCGGCGGATCAGCAGCCAGTGGTGCCCGCCGTGGGCGTCGGCGGCGTGTGGCAGTGCGGTGAAGGACCAGTCGTAGTAGCGGTGGCCTTTCGCCCCTTGGCCGGCGGACATCCGCTGCCAGGCAGCCGCGGGCAGGCCTGCGGCCAGCACGTCGGCACGGTAGACGCCGAGCCCGGTGGTCACCTGATGCGAGCAAGCCACCGCCAGCACGTAGCCCAGCCGCAGCGCGCGCAGCCGGGTGGCCAGGCGAGGGTCACCGCCGTAGGCCTCGTCACCGGCGACCCACCGACAGGGCAGCCCGGCGGTGACCGCGGCCTCGATCATCCGGGATGCCAGCTGCGGCTTGGTCGCGAACCGTACCTGCTCAGGAACGCCGGCCTCAGCCCGGCGCGCGGGGTCGTCACACCACGATTTCGGCAGGTAGAGAGCCGCGTCGAGCATCGCATGGGTGGTCTCGGTTGCGTAGATGAGATGCACCGCGAGCTGGCAGTTCTCGATCTTCCCGGCGGTGCCGGAGTACTGCCGTTGAACCCCGACGGTGTGCCGGCCCTTCTTCAGATCGCCTGTCTCATCGATCACCAGCACCGCCTCGGTATCGCCGAGCTGCTCACCGACGAACTCGCGGACGTCGGCGCGGACCTCGGCGTCGTCCCACGACACCCGGGTCAGCAGGTCCTGCATCCCGTCCGGGCTGGCATCCCCGGCATGCTCGGCGATCGTCCAGCAGTTCTTGCGCGGCAGCGGCGCCAGCAGACCCCGGACGAAGTCACGCACTCGCCGCCTGGGCTCCGGCCTGCGGAAACGCCTTCCGATCGTGAGTATCAGGTCGTCGAACAACACCCGCCATCGTTGGGCGTCTACCCTGTATCCGGCAGCCACCGCTGCGTCATGGTCAGTCCACACAACCGTCCATGATCGACGGTGGCTGCCTCCGTCTTCTCCCCGCCCCACGCTCCAGCGCAGTCAAGGTCAACATCCCCGGCTGGAGTATTAGGCACCTCAGTGAACGGGTCTACGGCGAGGTGACTCCCACGATGGCCAGCAGGTAGGTGCCCGCGGAAACTCCTGTCAGGGGCGCCAGCGCGTCGCTCATGTACCCGGCGTTGCGACGGGCGGCGTTGACCGCCACGTCGGCTCCGACGATGCGGCGATCAAGGTTCGCGCGCTTGGCCTGGGCCTCAGCTTCCAGCTGTTTCTCCTGCGCGTCTAAGGCCACCTGTGCCGCCCCTTCCGCAGCTCGAGCCTGTTCCACCGCGGTGCGGGCCTGCTGCTTGGCCGCGTTCTCTTCAGCGTTGAGAGCAGCCTGGAATTGCTGGACCTGCACGCTCACCTCGTGGCGTTGCTGCGGCGTGAGAGTCTTGGGCGCTTGATTCTCCGCCCGGCTGATGATGTTCTGTCGCCACTGCAGCAGGGCCTTGGCGCGCTTTTCTCCGACGTTCTCCACATACGTCCCATAGTCGGTTCGGCTCCGCTTGATGAACGTCTTGTCGTAACGCCCGTGCCCGGACACGGTGCGGTAATCGACGAAGTCGGCCGCCGTCCGGAAGCCCTGGTCGGCCAGCGCTCCGGCGATTTTGGCCTCGATGCCGCGCGGTGGGTTCTTGGCGATGACGGCGTTGCTCAGTGCGCGCGCAACGTACTCCGCGGCGATCTCGGCAAGTCGTTTCTGCTCTCGGGCCTGCTGGCTGTTGCTCCACTCGGAACGCCGCTGCGCGATGCCTTGCAAGCTTTGCTGCAAGACCTGTTGCGCCTGCGCGGTCGCGGCGTCACGCTGCCGGATGGCGGCGTCCCGCCGGCCGCGCAGCGCCTGCTCCTGGGTGGCTATGGTGGCCTCCAGTTGGGTCCGCGTCTCCCGGACGGCCTGAGCCTGAGCTTGGGCAGCGGTCAGTTCTTGCCGCGCGGCGGCGTAGGCGTCGCGAGCCTTGCGGCGAGCCGCGACCAGCGGATGAGCCAGGTAACTGCCGGCGATCACGACCACGGCGGTAAGGACAGTGAGAACCCAGGCGAAGGCGGGCATGGCGGCCAGCGCGGCCACGCCGACACCGGCCGCGATGCCACCGGCAACGCCGAGCAGCAGACCTGCGGCAGCGAGGCGAGCGGCGGCCAGATGCCTTCCGGCAAACGAGTGCACCGAGGTGCTGGCCGGTGTCTCGGCGGGTGTGGCCGGGCTGACCGGTGCTGTTCCCGGTAGGTGGTCGGCCAGCCAATCTGGTGTCTCTGTCGCGGAAGCAGCGCGTGCTGCCGGCACCGACACCGTGCCCGCGGGCACGGTCTCCAGCGCGGGTACCTGTGACGGGGTCAGGCGGGTGAAGGTGGCGAGCTGGTCGGCGAGAGCGGCCAGATGGGGCGGCCCGGCGGCGCGGAGCGTTTGGAAGGCGCCGGAGGCCGCCGGGTCGAGGTAGTCGTCGGCGGCGAACAGCAGTTTGGTGTCGTCGTCAGTCGTGCGCAGGCGTCGCCAAAGGTCCGGCCGGGCGGCGAGCGCGATCAAGCTGGTGTAGATCACCCAGGCGGAGAATCGGTCGAGGCCGGGCCCGTAGTCGCTGTCGCCGCGGCGGGGATGCTGGTAGTTGACGAGGCCTTTCTCGTTCGGTGGCAGCCCGGCGATCTCCGGGACGTACATGCCGTCGTAGTCGATCAGTTTCAGTTTGTCCTGGCCGGTGATCAGCATGTTGCCGTGCTGCAGGTCGCCGTGGGCGATCCCGGCCTTCTCCAGCGTGGTGACGACGTCGGCGAACCGCTCGGCCACGGTGAGCAGCCGTTCCGGATGTGAGAGGTGCGTTTCCAGCCATGGCATGAGCCCTTGGGCTTGGACCCAGCGCATCTTCAGCAGCGGGTATCGCACGCCGGCCACCATGACCCCGTCGACCTGGTAGTCGAAGTCCACCAGAGCCGGATGGTGCAACGCCCGCAGGGCGGTGGCGATCGCGTGGTACCGGCGGTGCCGGTCCGGGTCGGGCCGGACGAAGCACTTGATCGCCCACTGCTCGCCCGCGGTCCCGTAGACGTGGAAGACGGAGGCGAAGTTGCCCGACACCGGCTCCGGCATGCCGAGGTCGTCGGCTTTGACCGTGCCGGCCCGCAGCTGCGGGTCGGTGAAGGCTAGGCCGGGCGCTTGCAGCGCGTCGACGTAATCGCCGCCGGTCGGGTACCGGGCCGGTGATCTCTGCTGGGTCACGGTGATCGTCCTCGCTCGTCAGCGGTTCACAGGTCGATGCGCAGCAGCGTGGTGTCGTCGTTTTTCAGCGACCCGTTGGCGCGGCAGCCGTCGACGAGGGCGGCGAAGCCGCCGATCTCAGCGTCGGTGCCGAGATCGGACAGGGTGCGCCACGGTGTCCCGCCGGCCCGGGCCTGGGCCAGGAACCACTGGGCCAGCGCGTCGCTGGCCAGCAACAGCTGATCGCCTTGCCGCCACTCGGTGGCCAGCGCCACCACGTGTTCGCCGATCTTGGCGGGGTCGAGCGGCCGGGACGGGGCCAGACCGGGCAGGCTGTCGAACTCGTCGGGGTCGTCGATCGGGAACGCGGTGATCAGCTTGTCGTCGCGTACCTGGAACAGGCAGGCGTCGCCCAGAGCGGCCACCAGCAGCGGACCCTGCCGGTCGGTCGGGCCGTCCAGCAGGTGCGCGCCGACGAGGGTGGCGTAGGCGCCGCGACGTAGCCCGTCCTCCTCGTACCAGGCGATCGGCTCGCCGGCCTCGTCGCGGGCATGCCGGTACTCGGCTTCCACGGCGTCCCAGCCGGCCGCCGCCGCGAGGATCGTCGAGGCCAGGTCGTGCCCGGCGGGCGCGGCCGTGAACGTGGTGGTGAGGTGTCGGGCCCAGTGTCCGGCGAGCATGGCCTCGCTGGCGCCGTCCGCGACCGCGGCGGCCAGCCACGGCCCGGTGACCTCCGTGTCGTCGCCGGCCGCGGGTCGCACGTCGCTGGCGTCCTCGTACTCCTGATCCGTGGAGCCGGCCTTGGCTACCGCGAACGTACTGATGAATGCGCGCATGAGCAGTGCGGTCCCCGGCTCAGCGCAGGTCCGTGGCGCGGGTGCCGATGTCGAGGAACTGCACGATGGTGATCATGTCGGCGTTGTAGACGAAGCCGCGGCTGGTGTCGTCGACGGCGATGCCCTGCTGCGCGGCGTAGGCGCGCATGTGCGGCGGCAGCGGGGAACTCATCGAGAACAAGGTGCGGGCGTACTCGTCGTTCAGATCGGCCGAAGCTCCCGGGAAGACGGTCGGCTTGCCGCCCTCGCTGGACACGTGCAGGTTGAACAGCAGGACGTTGCCGTCGGTGGACGCCAGCTCCCGCAACGCTTCCGCGGCAGGGCGGGGATCTCCGTCGGTGGACTGGCCGTCGGTCAGGTTCAGCACCACCGGCGGGAAGCAGTTCTCGTTGGTCGCCAGGAACGTGTTGGCCAGGACGGTGGCCTGGCGAAGGGCTTCGACCATCGGGGTGCCGTGGTTGCCGACCGGTTCCACCCAGACCGGGAACTTGGTCGGCTGCTCGACCAGCCCGCCGGCGCCGTCGGGGACCTTCTTCATCCGCTCTTCGACCCGGGCCGGGTACTTCGCGACTTGCGACAGCGGCACCAGGTCACGCCCACTGAGCTCGCCTTCGAACAGCGATCCGACGCGTACGCCGTAGCCGATGACGGCAACGTGGAAGTAGTCGCGGACGCCGCCTTCCTTGGCGCACTTGATGGCCAGTTCGCGCAGCAGCCGGTTCAGCGCGTCGGCGACGATGTCCGCCTTGCGGCGCACCAGCTCGCCTTCGGTGATCTCGTCGAGCATGGACGCGGACTGGTCGAGCAGGAAGATGAAGCAGCTGGGGTTCGAGCGGCTGATCTCGGCGGTGTACGCCACGCTGGTTCCTCCCGGATTCGGGTCGTGCAATGGGCAGTCACGTCCCGGTAGGGCGTGACGGTCGGCGGGCGGGGCGAAGGCCTATCGAGGGATGGCTTCGCCAGGTCGGGCACTCCTCAGTCGTGGCAGCGGTTTTACGGCGCCTCGTTCCACCAATCCGTGTTGGCCGGGGCAGCGACCGGCGGCGTGGTGGTGTTCGCCGGTGCGGCGCTGGCGGGAGCCGCGGGCGACGCCGGCGCAGGCTGTCCGGCGGCAGGGGCGATGGGCCGTGAATGTCGCCGTGCCCGTCTCGATGACCACACCGTCCTCAAGTGGTGGAAGCGCCGGGCTGCGGGAAGGCGCGTCAACCGCGCCCGCGCGGACATGACGGGCTGGCCCGGGATCGTGGCGATCGGCACCGTCAGCGAATCCGCCCACCGGCCGAGCGCGTCGCGGTCGATGACGCTGATGTGGCACCGTCGGGCCACGTCAGCGGCCTGAGCGGTGAGGTAGTTGTTCGTGACCAGCAACGCCACGTCCGCGTCGTGGATGTGCCGGGCGGTTCCGGCGAAGCGTTGCACCTCGGGGCTGCCGACTTTCGCGCTGTACCGCTTGCATTGCACGACCAGCCGCCGTCCGTCCGGGGTGTATCCGGTTACGTCGGCACCCATGTCGCCGGCACCGCCGGATACTCGCACCCGCCGGCATCCGCTGGCCCGCATTAGGCGGGCCACCCAGTGCTCGAACTGCGAGCCGGACATGACGTCGGTGACAGCGACGGTGCGCTCCTGCTGGGCCAGCCGCCGCGACCGTTGCACCCACCACCACCAACCCCCGCACGCCGCCGCCAGCACGGCCACCGCGGTCAGGGAAGCCACCAGGGGGTGCTGTTGCACCAGCTGCACGACGATGCTGATGCCCAGCAACGTCGCGCCTGCCAGCCACCAGACCGTGTCCGAGCTGGTACGCCGGGTTGTGCGTCTGCTTCTGCGCCTGGCCATGAACATCTTCCTCGTGCCGTCGGTCGTAGCCCTGCGTGGGCAACTGCTTGCCGACTGTAGAGGGAGGATCTGACACTTCCGTTGAAGTTGATCTATGGCTGACCTGTCAAAAACCCGACACCAACGCTTACGGCCCCGGCCTTGCGCAGCGTCCTCGCCGGATCGCCGTGTCGGTCAGCTCGACCGCACCACGCGGGAGCACTGTGCCCACGCCGGTGCGGCGAGATTGTCATACGTGAATGCGGCGACGTCGGCCGTCCGTAGCGGGCCGCCGCGGCGTGGCGCCGGGAGTTGGCCGAGCACCAGAGCAACTGGTCGGCGTTCTATCGGGCGCACACCGAACTCGTGGCGGTGGATGGCCAGTGGGCCGGCGCTAGAAAGCGCCGAGCCGGGCTCCCGGCTCGGCGGGGGTTCCCGGCTCCACTTCCAGCCCCGATGAGGCTGGCTTCCTAGTCCTTGCTTGAAAGACAGGACATCTGGAATCTAACACATGCTCTGAGCAGCAGCTTTGTTCTCGGCTGAGATTCCGGTCGAACGTGGCGTGTTCAACGCCGCCAACGGGTCCTGGTCTGTTCCAATGTTGAGCGCGTGAGCACCAGAGCGCCGGAAGTCGACCTATGTTCCGTATGCTTGCCACCTCCGGCACCAGCGCCGCCGGTCAGCTGAGGTTTCTGGTCTCGCTCCACCTCACGGTTCTCTCGCCGGTTCGAAACTGTTGATCTGCAAAAGGTCAACAAGGCCGGTTGTCGCATGGTTGCCGAGCGGTTCGAGCAGGGAGAGTGCGACCGGCCAAATCGGCCAGGGCCCGCGCCTGCCAGCTCGGGTTGGTGAGGGAGCGGGCGATCTGCTTGGCCCTGGTGGCCAACCGCGCGGCCCGGTCGTGATCACCGGCGGCCGCGACCGCCGCAGCCAGGCTGGCCAACGTCCGCGCCTGCTCGTCCAGGTCGGTGATGGAGTGGCGGCGGCAAGACTTCGTCCTCGCCGGACGGGCAGGCTCCCAGGATTTACAGCCCGTGCATGTAGCCGTCACTGACCTACGGCGGAAGGCCGTAGTGGGCAGCGCGTCTCCGTACATCTTCTTTACAGCCTGCGGTTGGGCCCGCTTGCCGCCTTGCCGGGCACTCCGTCGATATTCGGCGACCGCTCGTTGTTTCTGGCTTTCTGGCCGATTCGTCGGTAGGCCACCCAGTTGGGAACCTGAGTGTGGTTCGGGGTGGTCAGAAAGAGGTCGGGATGAGTCGCCGGTGGGAGCGTCACGGGTTGCCAGCCGGCGTGTCCACCCTGCTGGGTGTGTTGGTCGGGGCGTTGACGAACCTGGCGACCGCGGGATGGTCATGGGGTTTGTGGATCGGCCTGATGGTGGCGGTCGGGTGTTGGACGATCTGGGAGATCCGGCTACGAGCCCGGGAGCAGCGGGCGGCGGCGGTGCAGGTGCGGGATCGGGTGCTGACTCCGCTGGTACGCGAGGGGTCCGGCGAGGGCGGGGCGTTCGACCTGCTGGTGGCGGATCGCCGGATGGTGCCGTTGCAGGGCCGCCGCACCGAGTTGGAGATCCTGCGGGAGTGGTGCGACAGCGAGGCTCCGGCCGGCGTGCTAGTGCTGTCCGGGCCGGCGGGGGTAGGCAAGACACGGTTGGGTTTGGAGTCGGGGCTGGAGTTGCCCTCGCCGTGGGCGGCCGGCTGGCTGCGGCCCGGCCAGGCCGAGGCGGCGTTGCCGGCAATCGTCGACTGTGGTGATCCCGCGTTGATCGTGATCGATGATGCGGATGCCCGGTCCGAGGTGCCGCGGTTGCTGAACGCGCTGGCCGGTCACAGCGGGCAGCCGCGGGTGCGGCTGCTGCTGATCACCCGGGACGGCGCCGGGCTGCTGTTCGGGTTGCGCCCGCGGGTGGCGGATTCGGCGCGGTGGCTCGTGCAGGACGCCCGGGTGCTTCAGCTCGGGGTGCACGGTGGCGCCGGGGATCGGGAACGCTGGTATGCGTTGGCGGTGGGCCACTTCGCCCGCGAGCGTGGGGTTCTTGCGCCATCGGCGGCGAGTCTGGCCGGGGCGGTGGGCGCAGGCGACGAACCGATGCTGGCGCTGCAGGCACGGGCGTTGTTGACGGTGCTGGCCGCTTCGCAGCGCTCCGGCGCGGTGCGGCGGTTACCGGTCGACCAGGTGATCGAGGAGTTGTTCAGCCACGAGCAGGCGTGGTGGGAGGCGTCCGCGTCGGTCGACCGGTGGGAGTTGTCCGGGCTGGGGGCCGAGACGCGGGAGCGAGGCATCCTGGCGCTGGCGGTTCGCGGTGCGGCGGATGAGGACGCCGCGGTGCGGGTGCTACGGCGGGTACCCGATCTGGCGGACGCGCCCGAGGTGCAGGTTCGCAACTTGGCGCGGTGGGTGTCAGGCCGGTATCCATCGGGCGGCGCTGGGGTCCGCATCAAGCCGGATATGTTCGGCGATTGGTTCGTCGCCGACCGGCTGACCCGGCACCCGGCGTTGGCCACGTCCCTGCTGTCCGACATGGACGCGACTGAGTTGCGGTGGGCATTAGCGGTGTTGACCCGCGCGGCGGGGGCGTTTCCGACGGTGCTTTCGGTCCTGACCCAAGCATGGCAGGCACTCGATCGCGACGCCATCGAGATGGCGATCCGATCGCTCGTTCTGTACCACACAGCACAGCTCGGCCCAACCTCGCCGCCGCCCTGGACAATCTCGGAATCCGCCTGGCGGAGCTGGGTGAGTATCGGCCGGCTCACGAAGCCACCAGCGAAGCGGTCGCCCTCTGGCGGGCCCTGGCCGCCGACGACCCCGCCCGCCAACGCAACCTCGCTATCGCCCTCAACAAGCCCAACCTCGCCGCCGCCCTGGACAATCTCGGAATCCGCCTGGCGGAGCTGGGTGAGTATCGGCCGGCTCACGAAGCCACCAGCGAAGCGGTCGCCCTGTGGCGGGCCCTGGCCGCCGACGACCCCGCCCACCAGCCCAACCTCGCCCAGGCCCTGACCAACCTCGGCAACCGCCTGGCGGAGCTGGGTGAGTATCGGTCGGCTCACGAAGCCACCAGCGAAGCTGGGTGAGGATCGGCCGGCTCACGAAGCCACCAGCGAAGCGGTCGCCCTGTGGGTGAGGATCGGCCGGCTCACGAAGCCACCAGCGAAGCGGTCGCCCTGTGGCGGGCCCTGGCCGCCGACAACCCCGCCCACCAGCCCAACCTCGCCGCCGCCCTGACCAACCTCGGCAACCGCCTGGCGGCGCTGGGTGAGGATCGGCCGGCTCACGAAGCCACCAGCGAAGCGATCACCCTCTGGCGGGCCCTGGCCGCCGACAACCCCGCCCACCAGCCCAACCTCGCCGCCGCCCTGGACAACCTCGGCAATAACCTGTGTGATCTCGGCGAGCACGACAACGAATTTCGTCGCCGACTTGAGGCACTCAAGCTGTACGAAATGTCGGCGGAACGGGACGCAGACCTCCACGGCGCCGACTACGAGCGCGCCGTCGCCAAACTCCAAACCGAGTACGTCCGTCACGGCCAGGAGGAGCAAGCCGCCGGACTTGGACTACCGCCACAACGACGAGACACCAGCGAGCGGAAAGGACCGCCGGAACGCCGTGCCCGGCAAGACGGATCCCGACCTTGACCTCGACGCTGCCACCTCCGGAGGGCGACGCTAACTGGGCACCTCCGCCCTGCTCAGAGCAGGGGAGAGCGATTATCGCAACGCCTCTTCGGTAGGCACCCGGTAAGCCGCCCTCTGCGAGCGGCCGGAGGCTTGGGCGCCTCGCCCAAGATGTAGCGTGTGGACAGCGGATCGGGCGAATCGGGGCTCGACGACGACCACGATTAGGCTGTGAGTGGCAAGAATGGCCGATGAGGGAAGGACTCTCGGACAATATCGACTCCTGAGCCGCCTCGGGGGCGGCGGAAATGCTGACGTCTGGCGTTCCGCAAGCTCGACTGGTGAAGTGGCAGTCAAAGTCCTCAGAAGCCACAAACCTGAACCGTACGGGCGATTCCGCCGCGAGGTCGACCAGCTCCGCCAAGCGAATGACGTGCAGGGGGTCTTGCCGCTGCTCGACGCTCATCTTCCGGAGGAACCCACCCGACAGGATCCAGCTTGGCTGGCGATGCCGATCGCTGAGCCGTTGCTCGGGGCCCTCGGCCATGAGGCGTCAACAGAAGTGGTTGTGTCGGCAGTTCTGGCCTTCGCCAGAACCCTGAATATTCTGCATGGTCGCGGCGTCAGTCATCGCGACATCAAGCCGGCCAACCTGTATAGGTATCGAGATTCATGGGCGATCGGCGACTTTGGCTTAGTGGACGCTCCAGGTGTCGATCCATTGACAGACGGTGCACAGAACGTCGGGCCGCGTCACTATATAGCTCCCGAGATGATCTTGAATCCTGCTGGCGCTGACGGTGCCCCCGCCGATGTCTACTCACTGGCTAAGACAATCTGGGTCTTGCTCACCGGCCAAGCTTTTCCCCTGCCCGGTGAACATCGGCTCGAAATAGAAGCTATGGGCTTGACGGCGTACCGGACTGAGCGCCGACTCAGAACCCTGGAACCACTTCTTGAGTCGATGACCCAGCACGACCCAGGCCGTCGGCCATTGATGTCTCGTGTCGTCACCGAATTGGACGACTGGCTCGCGCCAGCGTCTGCCAAGTCAGAGGTCAAACTAGACCTGGCAATCCTCGCGCGTCGGGCTAACAACGCAGTAGCGCACGAGCGAGCGGCTGCCGATCGAACGAAGCTGCGGCGGGAAACCGTCGACCGTCTCTTCTCTGAGTTGTCCGACCGGGCCACCACTATCGCCGACGCATGTGTCGATAGTGGGATGGCGGTATTTCGAGGTCACGCCTACCACTCACCGTATCCCTTTAGTACCGACGCTACCGAACATATGATCGAGGAGCTCGATATAGTCGCAACCACTCAGATGGGAGGAGAGGATCCGCCTGTATCGCGATCAGCAGGAATGCTTTTACAGGCGCATGAGGATGCAGTCGGTCTCAAGCTATGGATCGCAGTGTCTTCTATGCCCCGCGTTGATCCGGAGACTGTCATGCTTGTCGGCGCCGCTCTCGTTTTTCCCGGTGGTCGTAGAATGAGCATCTGGAGCGAGCGGGAACAATTTATCGCTGGAGGGCCAAGTGAAGCATCGGCGATGGACAACCTCGTAACGGCGATGCGTGAGCATCTGTCCACTGATGTCGAACGGTGGATTGAGGAACTTGAGCGCTAGCAAAGGTCCTCAGTACTCCGGGAGACCGCGCGGCCTGGGGCTCGTTTCATCTCCCGCGATTCGCCCGGCCCAGAGGGGGTCCCCAACACGCTTTCCAAGCGGATACGTGGGCCAGCGACGCGGCGCAGTGATCAGCTCAGGTTGCGCGTCTCACTCCACCTCACGGTTCTCTCGTCGGTCTGAACTTGTTGATCTCGGAGTCCGGCAATTAGCTGTTCGTGCAGGTGCCGATCAAATGTCCAAGGAGCTGCCGGCTAGCCGATGGGGAGGCCGACGTTTTTCATGAGTTCCTTGGCGTAGCCCGTCAGGAGCAGCCCAAGCGTGCTGCTAGTTGCGCCGGTCAGAACCTCCAGCGTGCGGCTCATCATCGTGGCGACGAGTCCCGAGTTTGGCTCGCCGCGCTCAAGTTCACCCTCGATGACGGCGGCGTTGCGGCGGACTGCGGCGGCCTGTTCCTCGGACAGCCCGAGGACTGGGAGCGCCTCGACGATCGCTCTTATCAGGCTAGCGATCTCGTCGCCGGCAAGGCCAGTCGTCAGAGTGAAGTGCTGAGAGACGTGTTTGCCTTGTAGCGAGACGTTCCCGGTCACGGATCCGATGTTGTTGTTGATGATCGAGCGGTCATCTCTCTGGTTCGGGTAGTCAGCCACGCTTCCTCCGGATACAACACATTCTTGCCCCTTGATGGTGATCTGTACGAACAGAACACCCGGCACTTCGACACCACCGGCGTATTCGCGGAAAAGCCGTATCAGCCCTCTCCGTTGGAGGTGTTCTGCAGCGAGGCGAAACAAGCTCGCAGGAAGGGGCCTGTCTTCGAAGATCGCATGCCCGCTGTGCAGCACTCCGTCGACGTGACTTCGCCGTTCGCCGATGGGGTCTTGCTCGCTCAGCCAATGCAGCAGGCCGTCCATGGCGGCGGTCAGGCGGCGCAACTCCCGCTGCGCCTGGTCACGGATCCGACGTTGTTCGGCTCGTCGCTCGGCACCTCTCCTTCCGGCATCGGTGAGTGTTCCTCGGGGACCGCCCTCAGGCTGTCGGTCTTGGCGGCTCTCACCCTCGGTGTAGATGATCAGACCCGCATCTTGCAGCTCCATATAGCGGTATTTCCAGATGACTCGGTCTGCCTCGAAGCGCCCGGTGGAACGCCAAGTCCATGGGTCACCAGGGTCCGCCGCGGCGTACGCGATCTTGCGAAGCCACTCGTCCGGGTCTGGTACTTCAAGGGGGTTGCGCTGCTTCCGCTGTACCCCCCGGAAAAAGTCCTGCGGGTCTGGAGCGTAGATCCCGGCCCAAGGCGCGATTTCGCGCGGAGGAGGTAGGTACGAACGCCGAGCAGGCTGAGCCGGTATCGGGCGATGCCAGAACAGAGACAGGGCCTCGTTCGGGTGCTCGTAGAGCCAATCCAGGAACTGTTCCCGTTCGCTGGTTGAAGGCTTGTCGGCCGACGACTGAGTTGTCATCAGGCTGCACGACCTTGATCGAGGTGGGCGTAGCCCGTTCCACGCGGTACGCCCAGGTCCCGGGCGATCTGGTCGACGGTGAAGGTCTGCGAGGCGTACATCTGCCGGGCGACGGCGGTCTTTTCCGGGGTCATTTTGCGGGGCCTGCCGCCTCGGCGGCCGCGGGCGTGGCGCGAGGCGGTGGCTTCCAGGCCGGCGGTAGTGCGGTCGGCGAGGCCGGTCGGCCGGGCAGCGACGTGGACCTGCAACCGCCGTGGACACCGCGCAACCAGGTATGGGAGCTCGACGACAACCAGCTGCCTATCCTGCTGCTGCGCTGCGGCGGCGCCGTCCAGCCGCTTCACCCACCGGGGACTCACCTCGCCCATCACCTCATCGTGACCGGCTCTCGACGTCGGGTCCAGCAGTTGGGCGTCTGAAGGGCGTGACGTTCTCTCGGCCGGGCGCTGCGCGCAGAGCCTCGTTTTCGCGCACGAGTTCGATGATCACGTTGGCATAGGTCTGGAGGAGGGCCTCGAGGCCGGCGCAGTGCTCCCGCAGTTCGTCATGCTTGTCTTGCAGGTCATCGGCAGTGGTGCGGGGTTTGGGTGGCCGGCGGTTCATTGGCCATCTGGCGGGCGAACGTGTTGAACCGGATCGTCTCCGGTGCGGCGGCGAAGGCCTGGCCGAGCACGCCCAGGGTGGCCTCGTGCTCGTGGATGAGGTGGTGTCCGCAGGGACCTCGATCAGATGCCGGGGGCGGCGCGGGCCTCCCGATCGCAGTGATCTTCGCGCGGAGGAGTGAGTCATGCCGTTCGTCAAGCCGCACGAACGCGGCGGCAAGCCGGTCAAGGGTTACTACCGGCTGAACTCGATCTGGAACTTCTGGTTCGAGTAAAGACCGACTTAGACCGGCTGTACGTCCCGGTAGCGGTCCCACAGGGCGGCGGTATCGGGGCTGAGGAGACCGGCGCGATGCAGGCGGTCGACGACGCTGGGCGGCACCCAGCCGGAAGCGCTCCATTCTGCCGCGCAGTTCGGGATGGGCACGCGGTCGATGACGATGTCAAACAGATGGACGGTGTGCCGGACCGTCCCGTCGTCGTAGAGGAAAGCGAGAATCGGGCTGGGGCGGCCGTCGAGCCCCGTCTCCTCCCGCAGCTCTCGCCTGGCGGCGGCCTCGGCGGTCTCCGCGTCGTTGACTTTCCCGCCTGCACCGATGCCGAACCGCCCGGGGTAACGGGTCCGCCAGGGGGTGCGGCGGTTGATGAAGTACCACCCCGCCCGGTCGCGGACGACCACCACCGCCACGCTCGTGTCTCGCACCCGGTCATGGTCAGCACTGCGGCCGCGAGAACTGGGCAATCACGCCGTCGAGGGCGCGCCGGAGACGGTTCGCAAGCGCGAAGTTCGATGATTGTCGCTATCGTGAAGCTTCACGCCGCCGCGCTGTGGAGGACGACGTGGACGGATGGCGCATCGTGGAACGTCCGGGCCGGCTCGGCAGCGGCCGGCCGCAGCGCGTCGCTGAATGGGATGACACGTACGGGCCGGGATCGTGGCGTCTGGCCTGGCTCATCGCCGGTCAATATCATGACGGCAATGCGTCGCTCAGCCTGTACGAAGATGCCTACTTCCGTCTCCTGTATGGCAGCGCGGAGACGCGCGAAGCGCTGGTGAGCACCGCACGCGACATCTACGTGCACGACCCGTCCGACACTGCAGCGGGACTCGACTATCGGCGACAGGATGCGCCCGGTCACCATCTCGAGGACATCGCGATCCGGCGCTGCCTGGTGCGCCTCGGTACGTGGTTCCACGGTGACCAACTCGTCCGGCTCGGCGGGGTGGACAAGGATCCCGATCCCGAATGGCTGCGGTCGCAGCTCAGCCCGCACCGGCTGCCGTTCCACCGGCCGGACCTGCTCGTCCGGCCTGAGCTGACCGGCTGGTGGTTGCCGGGCTCGGTGGAGAGCTTCTACCAGTCCAACAAGTTCCTGCTGGCCCGGGCGGCGGAGGGGTGACAGTGGAGATCGTCATGGAGAACGTGGCCACCGGCTGGCCGCAGATCGTGGCCGCCTGCCGTGGCGAGCAGGCCACCCGCATTTCGACCCGGCACGGCATTTCCTTCGACTTACCCGGTCTCAGTATCGTCGTGCTCGATCCGCATGACCGGCGACCGCCCGCCGATTTCGCGTTTCCAGAGCTCATCACCGACTACGCCAGTCGCCTCTTCGGCGAGGGAAGAGTCGACTCCCTGCTGGACCGGCGGCTGCGACGCAGGAGTACGGCCGGTGGCACGGACCGGGATCAGCTCGACGAGATCCGCAGCCTGCTCCGGGCCGAGGAAAGCACGCGCGGCGCGGTGTTCGACCTCTGGGATGTCGGCGACGACCTGGGCGCCGAGTTCCCGGTCTCGCCCGTCGGCGGGTGTTTCCGCGTCATTGATGACGTACTTTGGCTGTTCCTCACTGTTCGCAGCGTGGACGTGATGCTCGGCCTGGTGCCGGAGCTGCTGGCCTTCGCGCGTGTGGCGACTGACATGGCGCTGGACTTGGGCCTAACGGACGCGCGCCTGCAGCTGCATTGCTGGAGCGCCCATCTCTACGAGATTGACTTCCTGTTGCCGATGCGGGGGCCCCGATGAGCCGGGTGCTCACCCTGTTGGATAGCGGTACGGTCGACCTCAAGACAATCGACCGGGTGCTGCAGTCGGTGGTGTTCTTCGCTGACGCGGTCGCCGTGCGGGCCTCGTACAAAGTCGCCGGCCTGGACAAGCCCCGAGCCCGGCAGATCGACCGGCGGCTAACCGACCTGCACGAACAGAAGCTCATCTCCCTCTGGGCGCACGAGTACGAGGTCGATGACGCGGGCAGGGTGCGCGCCCCGTTCTTGCCGGGTTCCGACCGCCGCACCGCCGACGTCGTCGTCGAAGCGGCGGGACTTGCCGAGCGGCTTTCGGAGATGAACGACATGCTGCGGGTGAGCAGGGAAGAGGCTTACCGCCGCCATCCCGGCCGCCTGCTGCGCCAGGGCGTCGCCGAGGTCGTCAGCCTGCGCAACCAACTGAGCTCCCTGGTCATCTCCGCTGAGCTCGGCCAGGACGGCCTACTCGGGAACCCTGCCACCCGTAGCATTCTGCTCCAGCCCAGTGGAGCTGACCGCCCGGCCACGTTCCGCGAGGCAGTGGCGCAGGAGGTCGTCGGTCGGCTGCGGCTGGGCCCTCTGAGCATGCTCACCCCTGACGAGATTGCTGTCGCCCGCCGGCACAACGCCGGGTTCCGTCGGCTGCTGGACGATTCCCTTCTCGCAGTATCCCAAGGCATGGACCCGCTCATCACGCCCGAGGCGGCGGCGCAGGAGATCGTCAACCGGTACCGCGAGACCACCACCCGGATGAACCTGCGCTCGGAGACCGGTGCGCTCGCCGCCGACGTCGCGTTCGACGTGCTCGGCATGGTGATGCCGCCGAGCGTCCTGGTGAAGTACGCCCTGAATGCGTTCACCTGGCGCAGGCGGGTAAAGGAGGCTCAGCCCTACCTGATGCTGCTGCACCTGGAACGTCGGCTTGGGCAGCAGGCCCTCCCGCCGCCGCGGTGACGATGCGCTCACGGCAAATCTCTTCGCCCTGCTGCCTGGGCATCATTGAGAGCGCCGCCAATCTGTCGCTGAGCGGCCGCATCTACTGGACCGTCGCCACGCCGCCGGGCGACCTCACCTTGCCGGCCCTGGCACGGAGTCTGAGCGAACACCGTCGGCGCGACCAGGTTTTCCTGTTGCCGCCCGAGGCCGGCGATTGGTTCCGGCTCTCGTTCGCGATCGACGGCGCGCGCCACGCCCTCGCATTTCAGTACGTTTGGGCCGTTTCGGTGGCCGCTCGGGAGCGTAGTTCGCCGAATCCCACCGACCTTCTGCTCTGGTGGCTGCGGGCGGCGATGCCGCGGCAGTGTGCGCGGGATCTGCGGCGGATGAGACGGGCGTTGTCAGCGGTCGATCGGCGGTTTTCCTGGCACGGGCAATGAGGGCAAATCCGCGGTCGGCCGGTCACCCCAGCGTTCCGGCATCCGGCCAGGCAGCGACACAAGGCACAGGTCGGTGGACAGCAGCGGGAAGGCGTCGCTGAGGCCGTTGGCGCGCAGCGTGTCGCCGCTGGTGACCAGCAGGACCCCGCCGCCCAGTGGGTCCGCAGCGATTACCGCCTCGGAGGAGCCGTGCATGGACACGATCGGTAGCTGGCCGTACTGCCGCGACTCCGTTAGCCAGCGGGTGGTGATCGCGGGATATTCGGAGTAGATCCGGCCCACCCGGCGGCCGGGGACGGTCACGAAGCACACGAAGGACGCACGGCTCGGGCCCAGATCGCGAATGTCCAGTTCCCGATCGTTGGCGAGTGCCCACTCGACGGCAACGTCATAGCCGGTAAGGCCGACGTCCGCGACATCCAGTGCCACGACCTGCGGGACGTCGCTGCCCCGGCATAGCAGGATGTCGTGGTCCCCGGCCCACAACCGCAGTTGCCGGTGCTGCTCGATCTCCTCGGTCAGCCCGAACGTGGTCCGGAGATGGGCGTAGGCCGGTTTGTGCAGGCGGCTTGATAGCGACGGCGCGCAGATTCTCACCTGCCGTCCGTCAGCGCCTTGGCGAGGAAGTCCGGTGCGTCCGCGGTGCTGACGATGTCCGTGACCAGCGCGGCGATGGCCGCTTCGGCCGGTGGCTCCGAGATGTAGACGGGCAGGCCCAGCGCGGCCGCGAAACCCGTCTCGATGCAGACGCTGCGGCCCGTGTAGCCGTCGGCAGCGACGATGTAGATTGCGGCCGAGCGCCGAATCTTGTCGAGAAACTCGTGGGTGAGCTCCCGCTTCTGCTCCGGTGTTACCTCAACGAGTTGCTCGTTGAAGTCGAACCGCGGGGTGTTGACAGTGATCCCGCGTTCGGCGAGTTGGCCAGTGACGGTCCGCACTACGTCGTAGTACTTGGAACTGCTGCAGATGGTCAGCTCGCGCGCCTTCACGATGCCGCTCCCTTCGCAGGATCTCCTAGCGAGACCAGATGCCGTGGGCACTGAAGATACCGCCTGCCCCGCTTCGCGCTCGTCAACTGCTCCCAGCGCATCGAGGGGGAGGGACCGGCCGGCACGGCATACCGGTCGAGGCCGCGGCGGTTGGTCAGCGCGTCGTACGAGAGGTTGAACGGACGTACGGCGAGACGCAACGGCAGATCGGGTGCCAGCTCGGCCAATGCCGTATACAAACTGGACAGATGGGCGTCACTCCAGCCGGCGCCGCCGATCGCCGGGTAGACGTCGATGCCGAGTTCGAGAGCCCGGCGCAGACCCATGAGGACCCGTGGCCAGTCGGCGTCATCGGGCGTCGGATGGATGGTGACGTGGACCGCCAATCCGCCGATCGAATGCAACCGGGCGGCGGTCCCAACAGGGGCGGACTCCAAGGCGTACGCGAAGGCGGTCATGTTGCTCTCAACCTTGAGCAGGCAGACCTCGGCGAGGTCGTGTCGTCGCAGTTCGTCGTGCACGTCGGCGATGAATTCGGGAACGAGCAGGGGCTCTCCGCCACTGATGCGCAGGATGGACAACTGTTCTCCGGCCTGCTGCCGTTCGCGGCGCAGAGCCACGAACGCGCTTATCAGATCGGCGGCGCTGGCCTGAAAACTGTCCTGGGCGCTCAGATGCCGGAACTCCACGTAGCAGTACGGGCAGCGCAGGTTGCAGGCGGCGACGTGGCAGATGGCCGCGAGATTGTGATCGCTCCAGTGCCCGCCGAGCCGGGCAGCCGCTAGCACCGGGCTGTCCGACAGCGTCGCCAGGTGCCGCATGCCGCTGAACTCCGGAAGACCGGTCGGCAGCCTCAACCGACTCCGCTTCACCGGGACGAACAGCCGGAAGAAGCGGTTCTGGACAGCCCCGAGCCGGGTCTTCGTCAGGTCAGTCAGCAGGATCTGTCCGGTGGATGTGCGTACCTGCGTGTAAGCACGCTGGATGGCGCGGTTCGCTGAAGGGGTTGTCATCGACCCACCTGTCCCTGCGGTCCGGCTATGCGGCCAGGAATGAGACCAGCATCGATGGTCTCCCGCGGTGTGGCTACCTGTCCATATGACCGCCCGACGCACCGGGTGGGCGAGGATCGGGGCGTGGGGGTCTGGGACCGCGGCAAGGATCTCGTGGACATCGTCGTCGGGTCGCTGCGGATGCTCGATGGTGAGCATTGCGTCCTCGACCTGGGTGTCCGCCCGCTGCCAGCCGCCGGCGTCCGGGTTGAACTGGCCGGCCCGGGCGAGCCGGATCGCGGTGATCGCCAGCGCCTTCTGCCCGAAGCCGCGGTGGTAACGCCAGGGTGGCACCGCCGAGGTCGGTCTTGGCCGCGGCGGCGTCGACCGCGGGACCGTTACCCCACTCCAACGTCCAGGTAGCGCCGGTGTCTTGCTCCGCGTTGAAGCGTGGAGCCTCCTCGAGTAGGGCGGCGTAGTCTGCCGACGCCGATGAGCCCCCGCATCCCGTCGTCGTGGTGAACAATGCATTCGCTTTCGACCTCGCCTGAGGCGGGTTCCCGGGTCCTCGAACCTCGGCCAGGATCGGATCCCGATGATCGTGCAGGTCGGTGTCGCACCGTCGGCGTCGTCCACTCGGCGAGCGTGCTGGTGTGCCTGATCCGCGGCAACTCGATGGGCGCCAGGCGCCGGCCGTGCCGCGTTGGACTGGCGGCATCGGCGCCGGGCTGGGCAGTCGTGCGATACAGGCGGGCGCAGAATGGAGGGGCGTTTGTGGCGTGATCTTCCTGAGGTGGGAGATCAGTTCTTCTTGCGCCTGGGCAGCAACGGGGTCCAATGGAAATGCCCGTCGGCGGAGCCCCAAAGGCAGGTCAGGGTGGCCGTTGGCGTGTTGTAGGTGCTGACCAGCAGGAGCCCCCGGTTTCCGTAACCCAATGCGCGGTCCTGAACCCAGCGCGTGGACCGGTCCGGGCACGCCAGCAGACGTGAGCCTGCCTCGCGGCAGAAATCGACGAATTTGTTGCGATTGTCCAGGTCCGTAATCACCTCGTCGAGAAACGGTAACGACTCTTCCTTCAGGTAGATGTACACCTCGGCGTTCAAGCCGAGTTCGGCGATCCGTTGTTTCAGCGCCTGGGCGCCTGCGTCGAGACCGGCGATGAAAACGAAGGCGAGGCGATGAGCGCGGAACAGTTCGGCGTGGTGCCGGTCGAGTTTGTCGGTGCGGCGTTCTTTCAGGTCGACGCTTGGCTCACGGCCGAGCCAGCTTTCGATGATGGAGATGGATTGACTTCCTCGCCCGACGAGGTCATCCACGAAGATGATGGGTTCTTTTAGGGCAAGGGCCTCGGTAAGCCGCCGCTGCGTGAGCACGTGCCGTTGCGCGACGTCGCCGACGTAGTACGTGAGCAGCGCCGACGAGTCCCTGACTTCGCCAAGCGCGCAGTAGCTGGCTGGGCTGAAGTCCGGGTTATCGGTCAAGAACGCTTCGACTGCCTGGTTGGCGTCGGCCCGGCCGATGACCTTGATGTGAGCCAGCACGCGCAGGGCAGTGTCGACCAGGTCATCATCAAACTGCCGGACGAACGCGATTACCCGCTCGCGGGTGATCGTGGACGGGGGTGTCGGCAAGCCCTTGGCCGGGTCCTGGTGCGGCCCGGAGTAGCCACGCAGCCGGCCGACCACCTCGTCGACACGATCCGCGGCGTCGCCCTGCCGCAGGACGTTCGGCAGCGGTCGCAGGTCGAGCGGCTTGTCGCGGTACCAGCCGATCGTGTGCAGCCGCCGGCGGTATTCGTCGATCACCACGCGGTTCTGTTTGGCGTCCGCCAGCATCGACTCCGGAATCTTGACCTTGTACCGCAGGCGCACGTACGCCTCGGCGGCGAGGTAGAGGATCGGTGACAGGCGGCGCAAGGTGAAGATGTAGCCGATCTCGCGGGTCATGATCGCTGTCTCAGACCATCCCGCCGATTCCGAGGTGTCGTCCTCGGCCTGCAACAGCTCACCGCTCTCGTCGATAAGGTAGGCGTGACCGGTCTCAGCGCCGGTCGACTTGGGTGGTGCTTTCGGCGGGCTGACCCAGATGAACGGTTCCAGTTGCCCTCCGGGCACCTGCAGCAGATCGAGATGGCCAAGCGCGGTACAGATCTCTCGGACTAGGTCGGCGATCCCGGAGGTGATGCGGGCCCGTTCGCCGTTGTTGCAGCAGTCCGAGATCAGCTGTTTCAGCCCGGTGCTGTGGTCGAGCTCGTGCAGGTACGGGTCCGCGGGCATGTGTGGTGCGAACGCGAAGCCGCGGGTGAACAGGCGCCGGTCACGCAACCGCTGGGAGATGTAGTCGACGGCTAGCGCCGCGTTGCGCGCCTGTTCGCTGAGCTGGTCGGCGGGTTTGCCCGACAGGGCTAGGACCTGGTCTTCGGTCAGTGCCAGTAGGTCCTCGTCGGTCAGCGCGAACGGCAGCATGGCGGGGTGGTGCGGCCATACCGTCTGCAACTGCGTCATCAGGCTGAAGACCATCGCCTCGGTCGCGCGGACCTTCTGGTGGCGGTAGACCTTGTCGAACATCATGGTTCGGGCCAGGGAGACCTCGTCAAGGGTCCGGGCGCCGCTGCGTGCGATCCCGGTGACCAGGTATGAGTCGCTGTCGTCGGCGGCGAGTCGTTTGAGGTTCTTCGGCAGCGCCGGCTGGCTTTTGCGGACCGCCCGAACCTTCTGGATGAGCCGCGGTATGTCGGCGGCATTCGGGACGCCGCACATCCAGGCGTCGCGGGCCAGGTAGTCGAGTTTGTCGGCGTCGAATGGCCCGCTGATCAGTTCGTGGAGCAGCAGGACGTCACCGCCGATGCTCTTGCCGATGACGATGGACTGCAGTTTGGCGGCCAGGTCCCGGATGGTGCTGGGTGCCGGGCAAAGGTTGAATGCCGCATCGAGGAGCTTCTTGAAGGCGGGCGAGCCGATCAGATAGTAGGCGGCGATCTCGGACAATTGGTTCGGCGAGGATCGCTGGTGCAGCTTCTGGAAGGCGAGCCGGATGTCTTCGCACGGCCGCGTTTCCTCGATCGAGTACTCCGAGACGTGGGACATGGCGCCGTGACCGACGTCGTGGCAGAGGGCGGCAAGCCGCAGGAGGCGTTCCTGGGTTTCGGAGATGGGCTTCTCCGTGCTGCGTTCCTCGCCCTGCCCAACGAGGCCGTGCTCGTTGATGCTGGTGATCAGCCGTTGTACCTGGTGCACGGTGCCGAGGCTGTGTTCCAGCCGGGTGTGTACGGCGGACGGGTACACGAAGTGCACGACACCGAGCTGCCGGATCCGCCGCAGGCGTTGCAGCAATGGGGAGTCGACGATGACTACTTCCCAAGGGCGCAGCTGCAGCGTGCCCCACACGGGATCGTTGAATTCCTTCGCAGTTTCGTAAGGGCGGCGGTGCCGTTGCACGTCCCCGTCGGGGTCGCGGTGTCGTTCCAGTCGCCGCAGGTACGGATCAAGCAGGGACGCGGCCCATTGCTCAAGCCGTTCCTGGTGTTCGGCGAGGGGGGCGGGACGCATGGCGCTGAGGGAGTGCGGACCTCCACCAGAGGCCGAAATGTCGCTTCGGGTAGTCAAAACACTCCCCAGAGTGGTGTCCGTTTGGTGCCCGTTGCACCTATGATGGGGAAAGCATTCAAGTAGAGCGCGCTGGAACCGGCGTCCATCGAGCCGTGAACAGGGGATATAGACGTTTGTCGGATCGACATGCGCGAGTGCGCTGCCGATCATGACCCTAAGCAGAGATCATCGGAGCGCGCCGCACGACGAGTCCGTCAACTTGGCTACTCGCCCCCGTTACCTAGCAAAGACTCCGGTCGATCAAGTCGACGTGTCGCAAGGACGACAGCATCGCCCGGGCGCTCGAAGCGCCGGCATGAGCAGAGGGGGACCATGCACCAGGATCTCAGTCTTGACGACTTCTTCATCGGACTTCTCGCCGCGCTCTCCGACGAGGGGGTCGCAGCCCTGACCGTGCGTGGCGAAGACTTCTACCAAGCCGTCGAGAAGACCTACAACGCGCTGGAGAAGCTCGCCTCCGACTATGGTGTCGACCCCCGGTTCGCCATATTTCTCGATCCCGTCTACGGCGACAGTGCATCCATTCGGGAAGCTATCAGCGGGGCGGTCCTGCGCGACGTTGCCACATTGGACAATGCCGATTACCGTGACCTGCGCATCAAGCTCGACCGCGATCAGGCCGAGGGCCTGCTCAACGGGCTGCCCGGCGCTGCGGGTCTCTACGGCAGGCTCGCCAAGGCTTTTCTGGGTAGCTACCGCTTCGCGACCGCCTGACACCGTTCGCTGTGGCGCGAGCGTCCCGGATCGGCACAGCCCGTCCGGGCCAACCGACCTTGCCGGGCTGGCCCGTGGGCACAGACGACCTCCTTGCCCCGGGGTCAAGGCGCGTGCCGGATGCTGCTCGTGCGGGTCGCCGTGATCAGCAGCAACGAGTCGGCCAGGGCCGGCGTCGCGATAGTGACGGCCGCGGGAGCGCGTAGCCAGACGGTGTCGTAGGCCAGCATCCGCCCGGTCACGGGATCGAATATCGCGATGTCGCGGGTGGCGCCGTGGTCGCTGTCGACGAGCACGGCCAGGCCCCGCCGGCCGATACCGCCGTCGACCGTGCCCGCGATCAGCAGCCCATCGGTGTCGGCGAGAGCCTGCAGGAGCGCGGCCCGCTGTGCGGGGACGGGATCGTGGAAGCGGTACACCTCGCGTACGGCGCGCAGGGTCGCCTGCGGCCCGTCGGCAGGATCCTGCTGCTCGGCGAGCTGGCTGGAAACCACGAAGACGTTGCTCGACAGATCGGGAACCACGACGGGCATCTGGCCGGTCCGGTAGGACTCGTCGCCGCCGGCGTCCGGTCGCCGGACCGGTCCGGGATCTTGCCCCGGGGACCACCCGGTGACGGTGGCGCGGGTCTGGCGCCCGGCGCGCTCGGCGCTCCACCAGCGTTGTTCGTCGAACACCGTAACCGCATTCGCGGGCGAGGCAGCGGTCGCGTCGCGTGCCCACAACCTGGTACGGGTGTAGGTGTAGCGGCCGGCGGCTGGTGTCTCGTGCAGCCGGGCAACCGTTTGCGACAGCCGGGTCAGGCCAACCCGGGCCGGTCGCCATGTCGACGGCCGGGGCAGCGGCAGCAGCGCTACCGCCGGTCGGGCCGCGGCCCGACCGGCCGGGGCAGCCCGTTTGGCCACGACGATCCCCGCGGTGATGATCAGGACGGCGACGACCACGGCGGCGCACCGGGTCACCGCTGCCAGCAGCCGCAGCCGCCGGGCACGGCGACGTCGCCACGCTCGCTGCAAAATCTGCTGCGGGGTCGGTGCCGCGGTCGGCGCCCGCTCGCCGGCGTGCGGGCTGACCGCCTCGTACACCAGGCGTCCGAGGTCATCGTCGCTGAGTCTGCTGGCGGGCGATTCCGGCTTGTGGCTGGACATGATCATTGCCCCCTCTCCTGCTCCGGCCGGACGGTGACCGGCCGATTCGTCTGCTCCGCCGACAACGCGTTAATCGCCTCGCGCAACGCCCGATACGTACGGCGGCGGGTCTTGTCCACCGTGCTCACGCATATCCCGAGTTGTTCGGCTATCTGCGCGTCCGACAGCCCTTCGACCCGCGCCCATACGGTGTACAGGCCGGCGGCGGTCGTCTGTTTGTCCCGCAGGACCTTGTCCACGGCGGCCCGGAGCAGGGCACGGTCTTCCACCGCGTCGAGCTCGGCTCCCGCCCCTCCCGGCCATCCCGTCTCGAACGCGACAGGCACCGCCTGCTTGCCGCGCTTCTTCCTCACATCCGCGGCCTTGTACCCGGTGACCTTCAGCAGCCAGCTAAGCCAGTGCTCGACGTGACCACCTCGACGTAGCTGCCGATGCGCCGCATACCAAACATCGTTGACCGCCTCCTCCGCGTCCTCCTCCCCGCCGAGCAGGCGATACGCGTACCGCCGTAAAACCGAGTTGTGATCGGCGATCAGGTCGGCCAACGCCTGATCAGCCTCTTTCTCGTCCAAACGGTCTCCCTCGTCGACGGTGACGATGTCTGGCCGCCTTCCAGCCGGAAAACACTTCCGCATACATCTCTGCGGACTCCCGGCGAACCCAGACCAAGATCCCCGTTCGTGATCAAATCGACACCGGCCACGTCGCGGAAAGGCCCGCCAATAGTGAGGAAACGGACGTGGCTTTAAGGGCCTGCACCGGCCACTCCTCGCCTGAGCAGGAACCGGCGGGCGATAGCCCGGCGCTGCGGACCGAGCAGCATGATTTGACCATGAGTAGTTGCTTGATGACTCTTAGTAGTCTTCGGGGAGGGCCATCACTACTACGGGGGTCTACCGTGGACCACTTCCGAACCTGCCGGATACTCGCCGTGCTCCTGCCGACTCTGTTCGCCTTCGGCATCGCTCTGTACGCGCAACCCGCGCTGGCCGCACGGGCAACCGGCACTTCCGCAGCTGGGGCGACTACCGACGACCAAGCCAAGATCGACGCCTGGCTACATCAGCACCCAGGGGGAACACAAATCGGCGCCCGGGATCTGTCCTACGCTGGCGGCGCACTGATCGTCACCCTGGCCCGCGACCCGAACGTGCGCGCCGCCGCCGACTGCCCCTCCGGCTGGTTCTGCTTCTACGACGGCGTCAACTACACCTACCCCCGCGGCAAACTCTCCAGCTGCGGCTGGCAAAACCTCGCCACCTGGGCCTGGCAGAACCGCATCGAATCCGTGCACTACAACATGAGCACCGGCACCGTCGCATTCCTCAACGAAACCGGAACCACCGACACCGTGCTGTTCACCGCCGGAACCAACCACCGCACCATCGCCGACGTCGGCACCAACCGCAACAAGGCCGACTACGTCAGCCGCACCGGCTGCTGACGCCACTCCCGCTGTGGACGCTCACGTGAGCGTCCACACGCGTTTCAGGCATTCAACGCACGGCACCGACCTGCTCCCGCATCGACGCAGCCTCGCCTGTTCCTCTTCGCGCCGGCACAAGCCGCGACCTGGTCATCGAGAAGACCGTTGTATGGCTGGCTGGGCTTGCACCGCTGCTGCGCAACCCTCTCGTGCCGAGCGGGCACAGCGAGGCGCTGAGGTGGTCGACGACGATGGCGCAGAATCGGCGGACCTCGCCGATGTTGATGTTGAAGCCGACGAAGTCTCGGAACCTTGATCGACCTGATGACAGGAACGGACGTCTGCCATGAGCGTTCGCCGGCAGCCTTTGGCCCCTGGGTTCGGCGGGCCCCTGGAGTAGTTCGCCAACCATCGATCCGGCGGGTCCGGCGGGTGGGAAAGGGCGGAGGCGCGCCCGCGCATTTTCGCTGTTCAGGAAGCCACCGCGGATCAAGATGGAGTACGAGATGAACACGCAACCGTCCGACGTTTCGCAGACCAACGGGGACAGTAGCGAGGCCGGCCTCCTTGATTGGCTTCGTGTCGTCGGCGACCAGAACATGCCCGAGACCTACCAACAGGCAGTGGTGCCGGTCGCCTGGATAGGACGTACCTCGACCGACGACGCACAAGACCCCACGCTGTCACTCCCGCGGCAGCTGGAGAATTCCCGCAATGCCTTGCCGGCAGGGTTCGTGATCGTGGCGAAGTTCTACGACATCGAGTCCGGTCGCGCGAACATCGAACGCCGAGGTAACGGCACGGCACACCAGCAATTCGACATCCCCATCGCCCGCGACGGCGGGATCGCGGATCTGCTTGCAGAGGCACAAGGGGCGGATCGCCGTTTCGTCGCGGTGGTGTGCGAGTCGATCGAACGGGTCGCTCGAACCACCTACTCCAGCACCAAGATCGAATTCGAGTTGGAACAAGCTGGCGTTGCTCTGCTAGCCGCCGATGAGGGCATCGACCCGGCCGCGGTTCCGGGGGCCGGCGACAGCGCCGCACCGTTCCGCAGGGCGACACCCACCCTGACTCGACGGATCAAGCAGGCGATCTCTGAGTGGTATGTGCTCAACATGCCCGAGCTGTCCTGGGGTGGTACCAAGACTCACACCCACCAGGGCTTCAACATCGGCAAGCCCCCGTACGGGTACCTCGCCGTCAAGACGCGCCACCCGGTCAAGAACAAGGCCGAACTGGGCAAGACCAAGCACCGTCTCGTCCCGGACCCCGTCCGCGGGCCGGTCGTCACCCAGATCTTTCTCTTTCGGGCTCTGGACCGGATCGGCTACCAGGCGATCGCCGACCGACTCAACCGGGAACCCGGACGCTACCCGCCACCGGATCCGATCATCGGAGGAGGACGGCGGCGTCGGGTCGGCGCGTGGACGGCGAGCAACGTCCGAGAGGTCCTCGACAACCCGAAACACACCGGGTACATGGTGTGGAACCGCCGCAAACGTGCCCGCCCGGAACGCGGCATCCGCGGCAAGGTCAACCCGCCGACGGCATGGGTGTGGTCGGCCCGTCCGACCCACGAACCCCTGGTCACCCGCGAGATCTTCGAGGCGGCCAGTACGGTGGGCAGATACCGCCAAGGCTCACGATCCGAACCCACGCGAAACCCGCAAGCGAATCGGACCTGCCTTCTACGAACCTACCTGCGCCACGCTCTGTGCGATCGACGCATGTGGGGCCACAACGTGCGCCGAAACGCCTACTATCGGTGCACCCCGGATCCGCGCCACCACGCGAACCGGCCGTGGTTCGACACCCACCGGGCGCACGTGACCGTCCGGGAAGACAAGATCATCGCCGTGCTGGACCGGTTCTTTGAGCGACGGATATTCGGTGAAGCGCGTGCGCACCTCCTCGCCGAGTCGATCGACCAGCCAGAACGCGACAACGAGGGCACCGGAAGCACGGCTGTTGACCGTCACCGTGGATGCCGTCGTGAGGAGCCTGGGGCGTCATCGGGCGTGCGGATGAGCCGACTCCCGCCGGGGTCGGGGAGAGGTTGTTCGTCGGCGTCGGCACCGTGCCGACGAGGCCGGTGAAACGGTCGCGGCGGTCGGCGGGGTGCTGCTGGGCGGGGTGAGGCGGCAATCGACGGGTGGCCGGAGTTGCTCGGCGCAGTGGCGGGGCGGGTAGGACGGAAGTGGTTGCGTGGCGAGGGCTCGGCACGGTTGGGTGTGCCGGGACCGGGCCGCAACACGAGTCGACCCCTTTCCGTTCGGGTGGTTTCCCGGCGAGCCTGGGATGCATGCTGGGAGCTGACGTCGGTGATCACAGTGGTCGACCTTGAGGCCGCCCGGGTCGCGTTGGCCGCGGGCGCGATGCGCTGTCCGCAGGCTGGTTGTTCGGGAGTTCTGCGGCCCTGGTCGGCGGCTCGGCCGCGGACGGTGGCCACGGCTGGCGGGGTCCGGGTGCGGCTGGCACCGGGCCGGGCCCGGTGCCGTTCATGCCGGGTGACTCATGTCCTGTTGCCGGCGTGGTGTCTGCCGCGGCGGGCCTACGGCGTCGAGGTCGTCGGCGCCGCGTTGTCCGCTGCGGCTCAGGGGGCTGGGTACCGGCGGGCCGCGGCTGCCGCCGGAGCGCCGGTGAGCACCGTGAAGGCGTGGCTGCGGGCCGTGGCGCGTGGCGCCGCGGCGCTGACCGCCGCCGCGGTGGCGGTGACCCGGAGTATGGGCGGGGACACCGGCGGCTGCTGGGCACCTGGGCCGTCCCCGGACCGCCCGGTCGGCGCCGCACTGCGCGCGCTGGGTGTCGCGGCTCGGTCGTTGGCCCACGCCGCCGGGCTGGAGCCGGCCACGCGGCCGAAGCCGCTGACCGGTGTGGACTACCCGGCCCTGATCGCCCAGCGGCATCGACGTGACCTGTTCGCTCGGCTGCGGCTGGGTGACCCCGCCAACGCCGGGATGGCCCGTCCCTGGGATCAGGTCGTCATGGTCACCGCGGGCCGGTTGTTGATCTCCTCGACAGCCTGATGCCCGTCGGTGCCTGTCCTCGGTGCGGTGACGGACTTTCTCCTCGGCACGGTGACGCGTCACCCCGGCGAGCGTCGCCTACGACCAATCACCACGCCGATCCCGGCATCACCTCGCAGACCAAGGCGTCACCTCGCAGACAAGCTTCGATCTCAGCCGCCCGAAATACGGCTTTCCGCGTCAGAATTTTCAGTGACGGCTTGGTCGGCATCTTCAGTGACGGACAACACACGGCCGCGGTTACCGAGGACATCGCGGTATTGCAGCGCCGCCAAAACAACCTGCTCACCGAACTCGACCAGTTCGAGCCGTCCGGAGACCACGACTTCGATCAGGCTTGGCGATCCTGCATTCAAGCAAGGTTCCGGGACATGCTCGCCGCCCTGAGGCAGAAAAGGGATCTACTCGCGGAACTTACGCGGCAGCGTCAGATCCCGGCCAATAGCAATCCGGCGTTGTTGGAGGTCGTCCCTCGGACCAATCTCACGATCAGCCGGCTGACCGAAAAGCAGCAACGGCGTCTCTTCGACGTCTTCCACCTCGAGCTGCGGTATGACGACCTCACCGAGGAGCTGGACCTACAGGTCACGATCACCGGGAACACAGCAAACGCGCTCCGCGCCACCATCCAAGGGATCCTCCCCTCGTCAGCCGACCAAGATCCTGTCGCGGGCGCCAAGAAGACCTCAAGTGGGCCACGCAGGGCACCTCAACCACCGGGAGACCCTCACCTTTCCGGCCAGCTCGTAATCCAGCACCGGGTGGCTCTGCGGCCAAGGCAGCGCCGGCGAGCGGTCGCCATCGGGTATGACGAGTGCTCATGCTGGGCAACACGACTACCAGCCGCCGGTGAGGCAGCGCACCGCGCGCAGTGCCCCCACGAGGCTGGCGGGTAGAGGACGGGTACGACCGCTCCTACGCGCGGGTGTGAATCACCGTTGAATGGCTAAGGGTGACCCAGATAGGGCAGTTCGTCCAGTTCGCCGGCACAGTTCTCCGCGCGTACGCGGGCGTTCTTCCGGTCTTTTGCACGTGCCGGCGATCAGTGGCGCAGATGCGGTCACGAGGACGCGGACGGCGAACGTCTCCTGCATCTCCCCGGCCACCGGTCGGGCGTCCACCAGTCGACCGTGGCGCTCTCTTCGGTGGGCTGTTCCCGGTCGCCGACCACCGCAGCCCGGAAGACGAGCGCAACGACGCCAAGATTCGCGTTCTTTGTAGACGCTGGTCGGCCGGTCGACCTTCACGACCAGGCCGGTCTTCTCCGCGATCTCGCGGCGCACGCCATCCGGAGTCGACTCCTGCAGTTCGAGGAAGCCGCCGGATCTCCCAAGGGCCGTTGTCGCGTCGCTGGATGACGAGGATCCGGCCGCGTCATCGGTCACAACGGCGGCCACACTCACGGAGTGGCGCCCGCTCTGGTCGGTCATCGGTCCTCTGGCCGAAGGCGCGCGGAGTCGCAGCCGTCATCATGCCGCCTCACGCGTAACCGAGGCGCGGGGATGGAGACAATGGCGCGGTGACTCAGACGCAGCCTGACCCGGATGACCTCGAGTACGCGGGGGTCATCCGGCGTCCTCCCGGGCCTCGTACTCGATCGGGGTCCTCCCCGCGTTCGCGGGGAGTTAGCCCGAGCAGACCATTCAGCGCGAGCGGACCCTGTTGGCGCTCACCGGTCACCTGAGCGCCAACCCGGCCAACGATGCCCGCCGAGATCGTCGACAGCGAGCGCAGCGCGCATGAAATTACGAGCAGGGCCAGCCACGATGCCCCTCGTCGTTCCCAGCTTCCGACCGGACGCACGTGATGACGGCGTTCACACGGTTAGCATCGTCGATGGAGCGGACGTCGTCGGCATGAGGAGTGTCGTGGCTGAGAACCCGGAACCGGATTTTTCCGGGGTATGCGACCTGTGCGCCCGGACCGTCGCGCCGAGCGACGGCCACCTCTGGGTGGACGATCGCGACCTCGCGCAGGTGCAGCGCCTGACAGCGGCGTGGGAGGCCGAACATCCCGATGCCGAGCCCATACAGGTCAGTAACCTCGTCACCCGCCCACAGCCCGCTCGCTGGCACGTCACGCACACCACCTGCGACGCGGTTCCGCGCAGCAGCGGGTATTCCATTGAGCTGACGCGAATTCAGACCTTCCGCGATCTGGTCGGCTGGACGGCCCACCTCATGGGCAAGAACTGGCTCCAGCACACCGACTGGGACGACCTGATCGCCAATGCCCTCGGTGCCGGAGACGGCCGCCTCCTGTCGACGTACAAGGAGCCGTGGACGGCATGAGACGAGGCTCCCAGATCTCCTCACAAGTTCGCCGGCGTGTCCTTTGAGGATGACGGCGCCAGCATGCACTGATGCCACTCGTTACACGAGGTGCGAACGAACCTCTCACCTGTCCAGCAGGGCGGTCGCGGTGATCAAGGACGATTGCTCCCGTCGGACACAAACCAAACCGGGGTGCGATGACCGAGCAGGTTCTCTTCCTTGATCCGGAGCCGCATTCGTATCGTAGCCGGAAGATTGTGATCCGGCCGGCGCGGCGGCACGCGGTGGTCGTGCTGGACAGGGACGACTACGTCGACGCCCACGGCGAAGAGAACGCCGCCTGGCCGCCTGAGTTCCACGACGCGGTGGACAAGCTCAGGATGGTGTTCATCGACCGGCTTTCCCTCGACGGCGACTCGGCGAGCTTCGTCTGGGGCGGCGATCGATGGATCACGCTGTATGTGCCGTACCCGTACGTCGACGACGTCGTCGAGGTCCTGCGCGCCGTCGAGCTCGACGCGGATCTCTCCGGCCTGGAAGCCATGGTCGGCAGGTTGGCGTTGCCCCTGGACGAGTGGCTGGCCCCGGGCGAACGGCTACTCAGGCGCGGCGCCGACTTCGACGCCCGGCCGACGACGTTCCTTCGATTCCTTCGTCACGCGGCACGCCGCCAGGGGCTCCGTCTCAACGGGCGGGCAACGGCGGCCGGAGTCTGGGTGCGGCCGCAGCTGTCGCCGGCGGAAAGGCTGAGCCGTGCCGCCTTCCCCGAGGAGTATCGAGATCGTCCTGACCGGTGGACCGACGCACCGCAAGACGAACGTCCGTGGCGGCCGTTCGATGAACGCATCCGTGATCAGGACGGTGGGCGAGCGGCTGTACCCGTGGCGTTCCGCAACGTCGCCGCGCGGCCGCTATCGGACTGCCCCTGTGGCTTTCAGAACGCGTTCGGTGAGTTCGGCGTCGGCCGGCACGAGCAACAACACCAGCTGTGGTCGATCGGCCTGCGGCTTCCGAAGAACATCTCCTGGGGACGTGGGAACGTCGCCGTCGTGACGACGCAGTCCAGCGTGGCGTGGCGCCGGCTCGCGGCGAAGGTCGCGATGGCTCCCAAACGGGAGAACCGCTACGACTTCACCAGTTGGGAGGCCGGCAACCGGCCGGAACCCAGCAGCACGAACCGACGTGCGTACCTCCTGCGCTCCGTCGAGTACGTGATCGGCTACCTGGTCGCCGCGGACCTCGACCGGCACCAGCGCTGGAACCTCGATCCCGACACCCCATACACCGGTGACGACACCGGCACGCGTCCCTCCATCGACCTCATCTGGGTTGCCGCGATCCACCGGGCACGAGGCCTTGGAAACGCCCTCGTCCACGCACTGGCCGAGGACTTCGGGTGCCCAGCGACCGACGTGTCATGGTCGACACCGGTCAGCGAGTCGGGACAGCGGTTGGCCCGCAGCCTCTCACCCCAAGGCATCTGGGTGCACTGATGCACTAGTCGATTGAGTTCGAGGTGCGCGGATGGCCCGCCCTCAAAGGCGAGTCGCAAACGCGCCACCGCACTGCGCCGGCCCGGGCGATCGGGGTAGCGGCGTTCGACAACCAGTTAGGACCCGGCAGGCTCGACCTTCGTGCTGTGCTTGGTGATTACGCGGTCAGGCGTCAGATCGTGGCGCTGAAGCGCGGCCACGACGGCTTCGGGGCGTTCCCAGGCCCGGTCCTTGGAGATCTCGGCGGTGAAGGCGCGCACGTGGTCCTTGAGCGTGCTCAGCGTCGCCGCGGTGATGACGCGGGTTCCCGGAGGAGCGCTGGCGAGCGGGTGGAGACGTGCGCTCTTCGCGACAAGCACCGGCACGCAGGCATCGGACCCGTTCACCTCGGCGTTCCAGGCGAACGCGCCTGCAAGCTGGGCATCCCGCCGAAGTGCGCGAACGCCCGCCGGTGGCAGTCCCAGAACGCGGCCAGATCCTGGCTGGTGGTGAAGCAGCAGAACGGATCCCGCGAGTACGAGAGCACCATGTGGAACGAGTAGACCTTGCCGATCCCGACATGAGCCAGCACGGCCCCCTCGTCGCCCCAGTCCACCTGGGCCTGTGCGCCCGGAACGACCTCGAACCGGCGGTGCAGCCCGGCCAACTGGTCGGGGGCGATCCCGAGCTCGGCGGCGATCCGCGGCCGGGCCTCCTGCAGATACAGCTTCACCCGCTGGTAGTTGCCGGCGAATCCGTACTGCTCAACCAGGCGTTCGTGGATCACGGTGCCTTTGAGCAACAACTCCGCCCGCAGCCACGCGTCGATCACGTGCGCGAACGCGTCCACCGCCAGCGGCCGCCGCGGCCGCGGCGGCCGCGGCGGAGCCTGCCCCAGCTCGGCGTTCAAGTACTTGCGCACGGTCCGCCGGTGCAGCCCGGTCTCCCGGGCACCTGCACCCACAAGCCCCAGTCTCGATGCCGATCGTCGCCTGCATGCCGCAATCCCCGACGGTGTCGCCGGCCGATCATCGCGTGCAGCCGCGTCGTGCTCGCCATGCCCCAACCGCCTGACCTTCCGGCGGCTACCCGCGGCGCCCCGGGCAGCAGATGCGCCAACGGGCGTACCTTCCGACGTTGCGATGAACCTGGAGCAGGCGCCTACCCGCAGCCTCGGCGTCGAGCGGCAGGCTGCGTCGCGATCGAGCAGATCGAGTGCCTCGAAAGCGTGACACCCGGTCCGTATCGGGATTTGAATAGCGAATCGCGTTTCACTATTCTTGGGGTGTGGCGGAGGACCTGACGAGGCATGTCTCTTCGGCTGTCTTCGGCAACAAGCATCGGCTTGAGCTGCTGCTCGCGCTGTTCGCTGCGGGTGAGGGAGGTGTCTGCGTGAAGGATTTGGCCGACTCGCGCGGCGCTCCGACCAGCGTGTTCCGGCCCCCACTGGCTGCTCTGATGGCTGCTGGTTTGGTCAGGCGTCTGCCGACGTTGGGGCACAACCGCCGGGTTCTTTACGCGTTTACCGACGTGCGTGCATGGACAGGACTTCGACGGCTGGTGCACGATCTTGACTCACGGATCTCGGCGCACCGCGCCGGCGGGGGGACAGAGTCATGAGCGTTGCGGCCACGCTGGAGCGTTTCGCGGCCACGATGCCCCGCGCCGCAGAGGACGAGATCGGCGTCGCGCGGGTGCGGTTGTTCGGCACCCGGGCGTGGGTGGCGTACCGGCCGGACCATGACCAGCGACGGCTACGCCAGGCGCATCCGGTCGGGTCGATTCCTCCTCTTGATCTCCTCGACACGCTGATGTGTCTGCCCCTCGGGCAGCCCGTCCCGGTACACACGGTGGCTCCGGCTTCGCAGCGGCGCCTGCGGCGCCTGCCGGAGGGGATGGTCACGTGGTCGTCGACGACCGCGACCCGCCGGTTCGCCCCGCCGGTGACGCCATTGCTGGCGATGGTGCAGGGTTCGGATTGGGCGCGGGGTCTTCGGGCGGCCTCCAGGTTCGCGATGTACTGCCGGCGTCTGCTGGTTGTCTCCGAGTTGCCCGCCGGTGAGCAGGTCGCGCTGGCCGAGGCGTCGTTCTACGGCATCGGGGTCGCGCTGCGCCGTGGGGAGACGTTGACGATGGTGCTCGAGCCGGAGGAGTTCACCGACTGGCAGCCGACTGCAGCGTGGTGGTGGTTCACCGAAGAGGTCTACCGCGGCGCCGAACTCGGCGAGTAGGAATGCCTGCCCAGCTACGGCCGGTGGCGGGTTAGTCGGTGAGCCAGGCCGGCAGATCAGCCCACTGCTTCAACGGCTTCTGGACCGGCAGCGGATCGATCCGGCGCACTCGCTTGGCGAGCATCTCGTGCTCGTCGACCGCGCCCTTGCAGATGTTGCGCCAGTACTCGGCACGGTCGCGCAGGGTTGGCTGGTCGAGAAGCCCCGCCGCGATGTCCAGCCAGGTCGCGGCCGCGTGTGCGATCGCCTCGGGCTGGTCCTCCTCGTACTTGAACCGGGTCAGCGGCTGGTTCTCGCAGATGGCGCAGCTACAGCGCGGGGACCGGCTAGGCGCGGCACCACACAGCATGCTGATCTTGGCGCCTTTCCACCAGCACATCAGCTCCGGCACCAGAACGCTAGGAGACTTGTCGCGGACGAACGCCATGGGCTTGCGCGGTGGGGGAACGGCATGGCGGATGCTGCCGCCAGTGCCGATCGCGGCAGCGAACGCTCCGTGCGCCACCAGGTCCAGGGCGTTGAAGTCCGTACAAATCGGCATGAGCGGCACGGTGGCGGCCAGCAGCCGCAGGTTGGGGATGATGCGCGTCGAATGGGTGAGCGGGTCGCCCTGTTTGCCCAGCACGAGCGCGATCGGGCAGCCGGCGTCCTGCAGGATCGCCCGGGTCTGGGAGAAGAAAGCCCGGTCCACCAGGGAGACATCGAGGGCTGCCACGAAGAGCGTGTCGGTCCGGTTGAGCGCCTTGACCTGCTGCGCCGCCGCGCAAAGACTCGCCGTGTCGCCGGCGCCGATATAGCCGGTCGGTGTGCACGCCACGGTGTACCCGGCCCTCAACTGGGCGTCCAGGACATCGCCGAGCGTGGGGTTGGTGCCTGCGAATCCGTCCTCCGGCAGCAGGAATGGCTTGTCCGGGGTGGCCATGTGGTAGCCGTACGCGTCGGGGTCCAGCGCTATCGGGCCTTCGTAGTCGAAGTCCGTGGCCTTGGGCATGGGCTGGCCGGGGCGCGGGCCGATCACCATCAGTCCCGTGCCGTCGGTGCCGAGGACACGCAGCACGGCCGGAACATGGCTGCGCCGCGCGTACACAAGGACCCGATCGGACAGCGCGCCCACGGCTCCCCGCGGGGCCATCGGCCGAGGCTGACGGCCCAGCCACAGCAACTGTTGGGTCGTCTCGACGGTGAGATCGCCACGAGGCGGCGTCGCGCGGGCTGTCGCCTTGTTTCCAGGCTCAGTCATTTCCCGTCCTGCTGGAGTTCTCGTCGGTGACGGCGTCACCGAACAGGCTTCTCAATCGGGCCGGCGTCGTCCCCGCCGCTGATGCCGCGGCCTCGACTGAACCCGTGGCCTGTACCGCCGCCCTGACGATCGCCGGGACCAGCTGCGGCGTTTCGGCCGGCAGCGGGTCCGGCTCCTCGGTGCGCCAGCCCAGCGCCGAGATCTGCGCGCTGATCGTCCGATAGCGGGAGTCAGTGATCACCGCCAGATCGGCGGAGCGGCGCAGCACCGCGGCAGCGGAGATCCGCCACTTGGCCTTCAGCTGCAGTAGCCGTGCCGGCGTGACCGCACTCGCCGTGAGGTCGGGATAGATCAGGGCACGAGGGGCGAGGAACTCCGCGGCGAACGCCTGCGCCATCTCCTCCGCGTCGGCTCCGGCGCCCGGCGTGCACACGCAGTGCCCGAGTTCGTGCGTCAAGGTGAACCGCTGCCGGTCGATGGGCGCGTCGGTGTTGACCACGAAGACGGGGGGTTCACCTGGCGGATGCAGGCTGGTCGCGTCCACCTCGCGGCCGCCGAGAGGCATCGGCACCACGAGCGCGCCGAGTCGCTCGGCAACGGCCGTGACCGAAGTGATCGCTCCGTCGGCTAAGCCCAGCTGCGCACGCAGCTGGGCAGCGACGGTCTGCGGACCGACCACGCCCTCCACCCTGGTCGGCGACACCGCGAACGTGGGCAACGGCGTCCCGGAGGCGTCCGCCAACCGGGCCAGATACAGCCGGACGAGATTGATCTGGGCATGCAAACGCCGCAAGGTCGATGCTTTCGTCGAACGCCTGTTGCGGTGGTAGAGGCAGCCCTCGCCCAGCGACCACAACTTCGCCTCGGCGATCAGGAACTCCGGGGTCGACTCCAAGGCCGCAGCGAACTGCTGCAGCCGGTCGACGGCGAGCGGAAGAGTCCCCTTCTCCACCCGGGAGACGTAGCTCTGATTGGTCTTTGCCGAGCTGCCGGACAACTTGCTGAGCCGGTCGGCGAGCTCGGCCTGAGTCAGCCCGAGCGCTTCCCGCGCGGCGACCAGCAGCTGAGGGTTCGCTGCTGGCTCGTCGAGCGGGAAGAGCATGTCCACTCGCAGACCATACATCATGCCGACAGAAATGCGCGAAAATATTCCCGCGATGATTCGTGGGGTGATTTCCGCGGTGTCCCGATCATGCCGGGGCCGTTTGCCGCGGTTCGCCTTGCGGTCGTTGCCGTGGCGATGGCCGGCGACCGCCGGGTGCCGTCCAGTCCGGGTATCGCGTGGCGCCGTCGGGCACGAACACCCACGCATCTTCGGGCGAGCCCTTGCTCTGCGGGATGCTGATCCGCACGTATGGATTCCGCTCAGGTGCCCAGCCGTGCGTCACCTTGTGGAACACCGGGTCCGAAACGGCCACCGCCATGCTGGCCTTCGGGTGCTCGTCGAGGGCCTGCTTAAGTGGTGATGCGTCAACCAGACGTGTGACGGTGCTGGCCGCCTGTCCAGCGAAGCCACTGCTGGTGCCGGCGACGGTTCCTTCGTGCACGGCAACGCGAAGCCGTAGCCGCGCGTCGTCGGTGGCGTACCGGTTGTACTCGTGCAGGTGCTGATCAACGGCCCCCATCAGCTGCTCGAACATGCCCTGCCACGATGTTCCCGGCGGCAGGATCGCCAGCTCACCGTCGCCAGCACGTTGCCGTTGCCAGCAGTGGCTGTCGAGGCCGACTTGGCTTGCTGCTTCACCGAGAATCTGACGGACCGCGTGCTGCCAGCGCGATTGCAGGCTCGCATCTGCCCGGCCGAAACCCTCGACATCGCACGCCAGTAGCAGGCGTTGCGCTGGCGACAGAATCGGCAGCCAGCCATCGGCCCGAGCTGTCGCACCCTCAAGGTGCAGCAACTCCGGCATGAACCCACCCAGCATGTTGTCGGTCCCCGCAGCGATCCACGCCGGCCAGAACCCAGACCGGCGCGTTCCCGGGTGTGGGTCGGCCAAGCGGCTACCTCTCTCCCAGGCGCTGATCAACCCGGCGAGAACGGCTGCGGCGACCGTGTCGCGGCAGGTTTCCGGCAGCGCGGCCGCCAGCATGTGATGGTCGGTTGCCCGCAAGAACTGCTCCAAGGGATGCCGTACTGGCCGCGGCCGCCCGAACTTCCCCCAGAGCGTGCTCGGCCGGGAGCGGCTCTTGCATTGCGCGAAGAGCAGAGCACCCGGCAGGGCTCCGAGCCCAACCAGGTCGACGCCCGCATCCGCCACCTCGTGGGGGGTCAGCCAGGACGTTGTCCAGGCCGGTGAGACAGACTGGTCGCGAAGGACCGTCTGCCAGGTCCCGCGCCCAGGTCCATCACGGACGCTCGACAGCAGTGTCATGAGATAGGGAGCCGGGCGCATGGCGACCGGTTCGGCGAGCAGCGGCATGACCTCCTCGGCCAGACATGGCAGGACGTCGGCCGTACCTCCGCCGACATCGACAACGAGGACCTTCGGCTGCAGCCAGCCGGACCCGGCCGGAATGACAGGCTTGGTCACCTTGCACACGTTCCAGCTTGTGGAAGGGGGCACCGGCATGGGGATCAGAGAATGCCGCTCGCGTGGGATCTCGACGCGGTGGGCGCTGGGCTCACCTGTGGTTGCGGATCCCGCAGCCGTCCGGCGAGCCTCATCCAGAGTCCGTCGGGCTTCGGCCAGCAGCTCGTCGGCCTCCCGTTGAGCCTTGCTGACGATGTCGGCGGCCCGGCGCAGCGCGCCGTCGCGGTAGCGCTCGGCGTCGGCCATGGCTGCCGCCACGGCCGGTCCGAGGTGAGACACGACGCCGCCGTCGACCAGGCTGACGCTGTGCAGGTCATCGAGTTGGTGGCCGTGGGACGGGGATCGCCACGGGCTTTGGGTCCCCGCCTCACGAAGTGTTTGCCTGTTCGGGTACCGCACGCGCCAGTCGGTCAGCCGCACAGTGATGCGGTTGTCGTCCTCCAGCATGCATCGGCCGAGGTCGGCGGCGTCCACAGCCAGGCGCGGGGTCGGAGCCGGCGCGGGGTCACCGGCCGGCTCCCCCGCGGCGCGGCCGCGGACCTGGTCCATGATGTTCTTGCGTCGCCGGTCCAGCTCACCGTGGCTGAGCCGCTCCCGGGTCATCCTGTCGACCAGCTCGATCGTGTCGGCCAGTTCGCCGAAGAACTCGTCGTCCGTCACCGGGTCGCGGTCGAAATCGTCGTGGTTCATCGGTTGTCCTCCCTCGTCCTCTGCTCGCCGGACGGGCATGGCCTTCTTCGGTCGTACTCCGCGACGAACGGCCTCAGCCGGTCGCGGGCCAGCTTCAGGTTCTGCCGGATTGCAGACTCGCCCTTCCGCAGCTCGGCGGCGATCTCGCTCATCCCCAGGCCGTCGAGGAACAGGCTCAGAACCGCCCGTTGAGTGGCGGGCAGTTTGCCGAGCATGCCGTCGACCCACTCCTGGCCTTCCAGAAGATCGAGCTCGCAGGCATCCTGCGCCTGCTCGGGCAATTGGTCGGCGGGTACTGGGACGTACCGGCCGTCGCCGCGGTCCCGGCGCAGATTGAGGATTGCCCAGGTGACTGACTTCCGCGCGTACGCGACCGGATCGCGGACCGTGCTCCAGTTCCGGCCGATGTCGACCATGACCCGGGCCAGGGCGTCGTCCGCGTCGTGCGGGTCCTTGCCCCACCAGGTGGCGAAGGAGAGCAACGACTCATAGTGCTCGTTGAAGAAGGCCTCGAATTCCTCCTCGGCCGACGGTGCCAGCGGAGCGGGCCGTCGGCTGGAGCGTGGCTCGGGCGCCGCAGGGGCCAGCCCCTTCTTCGCGTGGACCACCGACGGCCCCTCCGATCTCGTCATCGTTGACGTTGTGACAGCCTGCGGGACCCGAGGGCCGGGCCAGTCGGCGGGGGCTGGCGTGTGGCCGGCCCTACTGGGTAGGACCGGCCCAGCGGCGTGTTGTGAAGTCCACGCCCAAGATTCTTTAAGGCAGCCGGCGGGTCACCACGATCACCGACACGGCGACGACCACGGCGGCCGCCGCGGCAATCGCGGTCACCGCCGCTGAGGCGGTGGTCACAAACACACCGCCGACCCCGGCCAGCACGCCGTTGACCAGCCACAACACCTTACGGTGGCCGCCGCCATCCTGTTGCGACCGGCGTCGGCTGCGTTCGTTGCGGGCCATGCCGCACCGCCTTTCTTTGGTCCTCGCGCCCGGGCAGGCGCGTTCTGCCAACGAGGACCGGATTGCAGTTCCGGTGTGAAAACCGCAGGCCAGACTCACCCGAATGGGTGAGTCTGGCCTGCGGCGTACCTGGCGGTGCGCGCACGACTAGGACGCCGAGCACCGCGTCGACCTGGACGGACTCGGCGACGGCCGCGGACTCACTCCCAGCCCGACGTGGTCCGCAGTCGCTTTGCGGCCGAAGTGCTCGACGAGGAGGCCTGGATCACAGTCCGGCTGTCTGGAGACTGCGAAGGCGCCGGCGATCTTGACGGCTGCGCCGCCCTCCAGTCGCGGGGCCACCGTCGTGACCCACCCCGACGAAGTCGGTTGGCTTCATGAGGCACTGCAGTTGGTCGCGGGCGTCGATCACTGCGATGAGGACAACCTCGGACCGTTACACCCGCAGGTTCGCTATGAGGAATGCGTTCGCGGTCTTACAGCTACTGCCCGGAAGCCGCGTTCCGCAGAATACGGTCAGTCATTCCCTAAGGGACCAGTCGGATTTGCCGTCTTTGACGCTGCCGTCGGCGTAGGCTCTCCGAGGCCCGCGAGATGTCCCGGGGCTCGGTGAGGGCCTTGCCGGGATTGGGGTTGATGGCGTTGAGGTTGAGAGGGACGGGCTGCTCCGGACGCTGACTACTTGACGAACCTCAGTCTGCCGGACTGGTCAACACGTTTGTCGCCGGTCCCCGCAATCCCCGGCGACTGGGCACCCCTCCGGGGGCAGCCGCAGGCAGGATCTGGTCCGTCCTGCTCGCGCCGTGACTCCCGAGTGATCTTCGGATCTATTCGCCAAGCCAATCTCGCTTTGGCCCCACTTTCGTGAGTGCCACGAGAAGACTCCCGCAAATCGTCGGAGGGGTACAGGATGGCGGCTGGAGATCGGATGCGCGTTCATGAGGCATCCCCGGGCGGCGATCAACGATCCTGGGCGCCACATCTGTGACGGCAGTTCACATGGTCGAGCTGCCAAGCGATCGGCGGTTCCGAGCGGGCCGTGACGGAGCAGGGACGTGGCTGGGGCGGGACACGATGATCACATCGGTGATGCCGGGCAGCGCCAGCAGGGCGTTGCGGGTAGTGCCGTGATGCTGCACCGAGCACGACTCGTCGTAGATGAACACGGCCATCTGCCGGTAGGGCTCGTTGCCGGACAGGTAGGCGACGTAGTCGACGGAGATCTGCTGCTCGAACTCTTTGAGGTCGCTGGCCTTGCGTGCGTACTTGGCCTCGATCAGCAGGCCGAGCGACGGGATGCCGAAGTCGGCCCGATAGGAGTTATGGCCGATCTTGCGCAGGGTTTCCTCGTCGACGAGGTCGTCGAAGACCGGGCGCAGCATGAACCAGAGGATGTCCTGGATTTCGCGTTCGGCGGTGACGGGCCAGCGGATCGGCTTCTGGCCGCCGGTGTCGTAGCGCCATCGGCGCATGACGTCGGGGAAGCGGTTGAGCAGGATGCCGACGTGGCTGGGGTTGAGCAGGTGTTCGTCGATGCTGGTGGTCGCGATCCGGGTGACGGCCTCGATCAGCAGCGCGGCCCGGAACGCGGCGGGTTGGGCGGGCGGGCGCAGCAGGACCGCTTCGAGCAGCCGAGCCCGCAGTTGTCGCAGCTCGCCCGGATCAAGGGCCTGCGGCCGGGTGGCGGTGCCGGTCAGCCAGTGCAGGGCGGCGAGGTCGACGGGGTCGTCGAGGGTGGCGGGGTTCAGCCTGAGGGTGGTGTCGAGGCCGAGCAGGCGCCGGGCGTGTTCCTGCAGTAGGTGCAGCAGGGTGGCGGGTGGGCGTAGCCGATCGTCTTGCAGGACGCCGCGCAGCCAGACGCGCGGCCGGGGTGCGTCGGCGGCGACGGCGTTCGCGGCCAGCGCCAGGCCGACGAGCTGGGCGGGGTCGTTGACGAAGGTGACGCCGTCACGCGGGAATGGGTTGCGGCGCATCAGCAGGCTGAGACCGGCGAGCAGGTGTTCCCGGGCTGGTTGTGCCATGTGGGAGGGGAAGGCGGTCAGGCCGTAGCCGAGGATGGCTAGGCCGGCGGGCTGGGTGAGGCGGTGCTTGTTGTCGCGCAGCCAGTCCTCGGTCATCGGGTCGAGGTTCCAGGTGAAGCCGAGCCGCCGGCCGCCGAGCAGATGGTGGGCGAGTAGGCCGTCGAGGTTGCCGGGCCGGTTCGCCCGCTGGATCGGCTCGTGCAGGGCGGTCAGCTGTGTGGACAGTTGGCCGCCGAGGATCGCGTCGGGATCGTGCGTGTCGATGGCGGTCACAGGAACCACCTGCTCTGGCTCAGCTGGGTGGTGATCGCGTCGGCGTTCCAGTTGCGCACGTGGCGCAGATGGCCGAGCAGGTCGGCGATCAGGCTGGAGTACAGGATCGTGACCGGCAGCCGGGACGGGTACATGGTGCGCCATGACATCGAGGTAAATCGGAACAGCTGCCGGGCCAGATACTCCACGTCGGTGAAGGTCGACTCGCGGTGCAGCTTGATCAGCAGCGGCTTGGGGATCGCGTGGGTGGCGCTCTTGAGGTCGTACGGGCCACCGACGGCCAGCAGCATCTCCCGCTCGCCGATCGCGACGGCGTGTCCGCGCTGCGGGACGAAGCGGCCTTTGACTGGGCCGTTGCCGTAGGTCGTGACACCGGTGCCGGCTCGGTCGAACATCACCAGGCCATGGTCGTTGGCGACCGAGACGAAGGCGAACTCGACCTTCGTGTACTGGCGGGTGAGGCTTTCCACGAGCTGCTTGACGGCGATCGCTTCGGTGTCCTTGAGCGGCTTGAAGACGTGGAAGATCAGGCGTAGCTCGTCGCCGCGCTGCCAGGCCTGGCGGGCCGCGATGTCGTTGATGCAGGCGGTGAGTGAGCGCAGCAGTTCGCGGGGGTAGTCGTCGTAGTCGGCTTCGCGGGAGGTGTTCGACAGCAGGTAGTTGCCGTCCGCGCTGAAGATCGTGGTGATGCCGACGACCCGTTCGGGCGCGGTGAGCCGGCTGGCTTTGACGTGGGCGGTGCCGATGCCGATGACCAGTTCCTGGGTCAGCGCCCGGGGTGCGGCGATCACGAACGGGATGCCGCCCAGCTTGGCGTAGCAGGCCAGCGCGATGCTGTTGAGTGCGTACTCTGGCTTCGCCAGCCGGACCGTTTCGATCTGCACCTCCTGCACCGGCACGCCCTGGCCCATGAAGGTCGACTTCGCCACCAGGTAGGGGCTGTCATCGCCGGCCAGATGTTCCTGGGTCTCGCTGGTGATCACGATGGCCAGGTCGGGCTTCGGGTCGGCGGTCAGCGCGGCCCGGCACGTGTCGCGGTAGGCGTCGGCGTCGTCGGTAGCGCCGTCGAACGGATGCATCTGCACGTCGTAGCCGGACAGGTGGTACTTGCGGATGAAGCCGAGGCTGAAGACCGGGGCACCGGGCACCCCGTCGAGCAGCTTGGTCATGAACGTCTCGACCACACCTCGGTGCGCGCGCGGCGTGATGACCGCGATACGCGGGCGCTTCGTACGGAAGAACTCCGTGTCGAACGGGCCGTTGGTGTCCAGGCCCCGGTCGGCGGAGGTGTCGGTCTTGTCGCCGGCCTGGTCGAACTTGAAGATCGGCGCCTTGTAGCGGTTCCCGGACACCTGCCGGCCGCGGCTGGAGCCGACCGGCTCCTCGATCGCGGCGGTCAGCCCGACGGCCAGGTGCAGCGGCCCGCGTTGGATGAGACGTCCAGCGATCTCGACCGTCTTCTCGTAGCGGCCGTACCCGCCGAGCAGGTCGAACGACGCCTGGTCGAGCTCACGCAGCAGCCGGGCGATGTCCGTCCCGGCGATTGCGGTGAGCACGTCCTGGAAGACGTCCAGTCGGCTCTCCAGCCAGGCGCGGTCCGTCGGCACGGTGCTCACCGCGGGCGCGTCGCGCAGCAGCAGCTTCCCGTCGTGCACCTGGTCCACCGCGCCCACGACGTGGCGCAGCGCGCCCGCCTCCATGTCCGGGTCCGGGACGGCCGTGTCGTCGGTGGTCAGCACGTACCGGCCAGTGACGTCCAAGCCGAGCGGCAGCAGCTGGGCGACGGTCATGTCGATCTCGTAGCGGGTCTTGAGCCCGACGATGATGCCCGGCCGGTCGCAGGGCCCGATGATCCGTGCGTCCAGCCGGTACTCGGGGTAGACGTGCAGCCGGTCGAGGGCCGGGGGGTACGGGTGCCGCAGCACCGATCCGAACAGGTCCTTGCCTGGGCGCCGCGACACGAACACCGGCGGTTGGCGTTTGCGCAGCTGGTAGTCCCAGCCCAGCACCGAGCGCAGCAGCGCCTCTTGGACCAGGCGCATGGTCAGCGCCTTGTACTCGCGCCGGGCGAACGTCGTGGGCGTACCGACCGGGTCGGCGTCGTCGCGGATCGGGATACAGGCAATCGACGCCCGGTCCCTGGCGACGACGTGGCTGCTGGCCAGCGCGGTACGCATCTCCGTGAGCTGTTCGGCGGAGTTGAACGCAACCACGCCACCGTCGAAGCTGCCGGCACTGAAGCGGACCGGCAGGTAGTTGAAGGCCAGCTGGGGCGAGCTCGCCTGCTGCATAGGACTCACTGGGCATCTACCTCGATGGGAAGTCATCCGTGGCCGTCATTCGCCTGGCACACGGCAGGCACGCTCCTCGGTTCCAGCGTGCCGAAGGGGTGTGACAAAACTCGGGTGCAGCTATCGACCTGTCCACCGTCGCCGGGCAGGTGTCGGCCCGGTCCAGGTCCTGTCTGCGCTGATTCCGGTCCCTGTACGCCGGGTCAGCCGGCTCCGTTTGCCGGGACGGCGGAGTTGCCGCCGTCCCGGCACGGGTCGAGTTACGCCGCGGGGTCCTCGCCGCGGTGCAGTTCGTCGCGCAGGTCCTGCGGCGGCTTGAGCTTGGATGCCGACGGCCGCTGCCGAGCGTCGACGATCACCGCCCGTACCTCGACGTTATGCCGCTGGGAGGCGATCCGAGCAGCCTTGTCCACCTTGGCGATCAAGCCGTCGCTCAGCTCGGCGTCAGTGAAGCCGATAGCGACGAAGTACGCCACGTTCACATCGGCGGCCAAGGCGTACTCCGGGGTCTGGGCGAGGATGCCGTCCCAGAACCGGCCGTTGGCGATCAGCTTCAGCTCGACCACGCAGCGGGCCATCCAGCCCTGGGCGAACTCGAAGTCAACCGGGCCACGGCCCGCGTTGGCCTCACCGGCGACCGCGACATCGTTGGCCTTGCAGTAGTGCTTGACGCAGGACCGGAAGACCCGCTGCACCTTCGGTTCCGCGTACGGGAAGTTGCCGTGCCATAGCTGCTGCCATTCGCCCTCGCGCTCCACGCCGCGCTTGAAGACGTCGATGACCGTGCCGACGAACTCAGGAAACTGCGACGGGTCCTCGGGCACGAACGACGTCGTCGCGGTGGCGGCGATCGCCCCGCCCTTCTCCCACCAGCTGGTGGCCAGCTTCGGATCCTTCGCGATGTCGTAAGGCGGGTGCTCCTCCCGCTCGAGAGCGGTCAGGTACTCCGCGACGATCGCCGGGTTCTGCCGGGCCAGCTTCGCCTTCTCCCGCCGGTCGACATTGCGGGCGATGTCGTAGTTGAAGTGAGTGCGCAGCTCGGCCGAGTGGTTGTTCCAGGCGAACTTCCAGAAACCGTTGGCCGTCACCACCGGCATGTCCCGCAGGAACCGCTGCGGCACCAGCAGTACCGGCGCCCGCCTGGCCAGACACGGGTTGGCCGGCAGCTCGACCTGCCCGTCGCGCCACATGGCGTTCTCGCGATCCCAGGACGCGTTGCGGACCCGGAACGTCTCCATCGGCAGGTCGTGCCGCACCGCGACCTGCTGGGTGTACGTGATGAAGTAGCTCTTCGCGATGTTGCAGACCGCGTCGCTGATTCGGTCGAAGCCCATACCACCCTGGAACAGGCCCAGCATCTCCATGTGCGGCACGTTGTCGAAGCCGAGCCCGACCGCGGTCTTGACCCCGTCGAGCATGCCTTCCTGCAGGATCTTGCCGGCGCCGTTACCGTTCGGGGAGCCGGTCGCGACGCCGAGGCAGAACTCGGCGGGCTCCGGGAACAGCATCAAAGCCTGCGCTTTGCGCCAGGCAAGGGTGCCCGGGTCGCCGCCGGATTCACGGACAAGCGCGAAGACCATCTCGAAAAAGTCGAGCACGTGGTCGTGTGCGCCGAACCAGAGATCGTCGGCGTCCGCCCAGACCGTGAACGGGTCCAGGCAGAGCGGCGTGTCTGCCTCGAGCAGCGGGTCGTACCAGTCGTCGGCCGGGGTGCGGACGATGTTGTAGTGGGCGCCGAAGCGCATGGGGGTGCCTTCCTCCGCCCCGAGACCCTCGCCCGGGTACGGCGGACCAGCGCGATCTCTTCCCACGATGAGAAAGTCCACGGGACCCTGGTCAGGGCCGTGGAGCTTCCGTTAGGGTTCAAAGCGCCTACCAAGCAGCTTGAGACCCCGGGCGGGATGTCGACCTCGGACATCCTGTGCCGGGGTCTTTCGCGTTTGGACCAACACGCACGGTAGTACGGCTGCGCAGTGTAGTCAACGACGCCGATGGACCTTGGCACTCGTTCACGTGGCGGCGTTGGGGACCATGTTGTGGAAAACAAGCTGGATATCCACAGGATATTGGTGACGCCTCAGTTTTGTCGGACCCTCGTCGTATACTCCGCCGCCCTCCGTCGACAGGTCGTCGATGTGACTATCTGTAGTCCCAGGTGGGCGGAGTCAGGTGCGCCATCTGGTGGACAGCACCTTGGGGACAGGCTGTGGATAACGTCGGCCGAGAACGTTGGTCCATTTGCTCACATACTCGGGTCCGAGGGATTCGCGGCGTGTCGTCTACATCACAGCCATCAAGGACTGCCTGGCGTGGCGAACGGGCGGGCTTGCGCCGCTCCTCGGACCCCGGCGTGGGATATGACGAGGCTCGAGCATTGAGCGCGTCCGCGCGGCCGCGGCCCGGTTGCACGGGCTGTGGGAGGACGCCGACCTTGACCCCCTGCTGGAGGCGATCGAGGAACAGCACCGACTCCGCGCCGACGCCGACGCCGAACGGAAAATCCGGCACCTGGTCGCCTACGGCCGCGAGTTCGCGGGACCTCGGCCGTGCCCGCGTGAGTTCCTGGCGCCGAGCCCGGGCGGTTCACCGTCGGCCGTGCGCGGCGCGTACGACCACCGCGACGTCGAACAGGTCGCCGAGATCCTCGGGCGACGCGGCACCGCACCCTGAACTCCGGCCACCGGGGACGCGCTGACCCAGGTGCTCGGCAACCTCGCCAAGCGCAGCCACACCGAGGCCGTCGCCGGCCAGGTCCACGGCGTGGCCGACGCGTTATGCGAGCACGGCTGGACGCCATACGCCCCCGGTGACACGGACGGCGAACAAGAAGTTCGCCAAGCAGAAGGTACGGGTGGGAGAAGCGCTGGCCCAACGGCACCGTGGCCGCGCTCTACCAAGAGCCCGACGGCTGGCTCGGCGTGCACGCCAAGATGTCCGAAACCGACGCCCGCTGGTTCAGCGAGCGGTACGGCATCGACGATCCCGACGACGGTAAGCCGGTCACCGCCTCCGACATTTACACCGCGCTGACCATCTACGACGGCCGGGTCACCCGCGCCGACAACGCCCGCGCCGCCGTCTCAGGCAGCACCGGTCGATACCCCGCTGACGGCTACCGCAGATCGCGGACGTGTTGACCCGGCAGACCCGCCAGCGTAAAGACAATGGCGAACATGGAGATTGAGATGACAGACGCCGGCGAGAACCTCGAGTATGCCAAGATCCCAGGACATCCATTGGCGGAGGGCACCTTACCGATGGCGCGAATCCTGACCGATCCAGCGATCGAGGAGTGGATCCAGGAGCTGGCTGCCTCCGCTCCTCCGATGCCCGAAGATCTACGCGCTCGTCTGTCGCGGCTGCTCCGCTTCAACCGAGGTCGGAGCGGATCGATAGGCGGCGCAAATACGTGAGGCACAAGCATTGCTGAACTGGCGCAACGTCATCTCTGCGCTCTTCGGCGCGGACCCGGTTGAAGACCGGGTGCGTGGCACCGGGCGTGTCTTAGAGGTCCGGCACGGGCGACACCGGGATGAGTTCGATGACGGTGCACGCTGATCTAACGATCGCGAATCTTGGCGAAATTTCGTTGTCCGCAACGCTCGTCCTTGTCGACAATCCATGCTATGGGAAACGTATTGGACATCTACACCGCCGGTGATGAAGACGTCCGTATGACTCTCGATCGCAATCAGGTCGAGTGGATACGGACATGCGAGTTACTGCAACGGTGGCTCCCACTTCCGCCAGCCAGGGTCTTCGATGTTGGCGGTGGGCCGGGCCGACAGGCCCGGCACTTGCTCGACTGCGGTTACGATGTGACGTTGTACGACCTCGTCCCGAAGCATGTGGACCAGGCCAGAGCGCGCGGTGTTCCGGCATTCGTAGGCGATGCCCTCAAGCTGCCCGAGGACGACCTGACCGCCGATTCCGTGTTGCTGTTAGGGCCGCTGTACCACCTGTCGGAGGCGACCAGCCGCGCGCTGGCGCTCGCTGAAGCGGTCCGGCTGCTGCGCCCCGGAGGAGTTGCCGTTGTGGCGGCGTTGTCGCGGTGGGGACGGGTACTCGTGCGTGCCGCCGCCGACCATCTGGGCGACCGGGCATGGCACGAGCACACCATGGCGACCATGCGCGACGGACGGGTCCACGGCGGGAATGCTTGGGACGACGCGGCGTACCTTCACGACACGCGGGAACTCGAGACGGAACTCCATGACGCCGGGCTGCGTCAGGTGCAGGTCGTTGGTGTCGAAGGCCCCGTTGGCGCCTGGGCTCGTCGTGACCCGGCACTCAATGCACATGTCCTCGAAATCGCCCGAGCCACGGAGATAGCCATGGCTGAAGCGTCGATCCATCTTCTGGCCCGTGGAACCAAGCCTTGAAGTGGCCGGCTGTGCCATCGAGCATCCGCCAACAGCCTCATGGTCGGATCTCGCAGCGCCAGCATCACGTCCGTCGGTGTCAGGGGCGGTCGTGTCGCTCATCCTCAGCCTCCGGACTGATCGACCTCGGCGTGCGAGGATGCCCGCCGCGTCAGGGGTTCGTGCATACGACCTCCTGACCCAACACAGCTAGGGGTGCGTTTTGCGCTGAGTGACTTTCTCGATCTTGGTCAGGCGGCGAGGTCGTATTGATGCTGGTAGCGGCTGGTGTGGGTGCGCTGGTATTCCTGC
>NZ_JOJL01000055.1 GCF_000721705.1 Actinoplanes subtropicus | reverse complement strand
CCGAAACAGGTCACCAACCCATACCAACCGGTCAGCGGCTACCGCAACGGGCAGACATCGACATGCATCACGAAGGTCACTCAGCGAAAAACGCACCCCACAGCTAGGGCTGCTTTCCAAGATCTCTGGTGTGGCGTTCGCGTCTCCAGCTGCTCGGTGAGGTCGCGAATATCCGTTTCATGCAGTGTCGCGTATCGGCCGATACAGCCCCGGCACGAATCCAGCGGCGACAGGACGAGAACCCGGCACGACGCGACGCACGCTGACTCCTGCCTCAGCGACAGCGCAGTCCAGTCGGTACGCCACGGCTTCTCTTCCCCGAGCCCAGCTCAACGCTCCGGAGTTGGTGGTAGACACCAGCGGCGGATACCGGCATACCCTCGACGAGATCGTCGCCTTCGCCGACGCCGGCCGATGAACGGCCGGTGAGCTCCGTAGTCACAAGATCGGCCGTCCACGAAATTTGCAACTGGCCGCTGATATGCGTTGCCGGGCGGCATGCGGGCCGAGTCAGCTGCTGCTGTGAAGAGCACTCTCAGCGAGCTTCCGTCGTTCGTCAGGGTGCTCGAAGTAGTACTTGATTGCCTTATATGCAGGCAGCGCGTTGGCCCCGAGCCACTGGGTGCGGGCGATCATGAACGGTAGGGCCTGGCCCTCGAAGCCGCCGATCCGGCCGGTGTACCGGCGTTCCCGAGTCCGGTTGGTCGGCAGGGCTTTGACGGTGATCCAAGGGCTGGGTCCCTCCCGTGCCAGGACGTCAACGACCGCCTCCCAGGGCATGAAGTGCTCCAAGAAAAGGGAACGGTGGTAGACCCCAGTGGGCGTCAGCACGATCTTTCCCGGCGCCAGGCGCAGGAGCACGACGAGGTACCAGCCGATGAGAACCCCGGAAGCGAGACCAAGGATCGCGAGCACCCATCCGGCCGGCGTCGCCTGCCGGGCGATCACAGCCGCGAAAGCGACTGCACCTAGCGCAAAAAGGCCGAACACGACGGACAGCCAGTAGTACGGCCAGAACGCGTACCGGAAGCTCAGACCCGTCTCCCCCTGATCGTTGACGTCGGTGACCGGTGGGTGATCGGCGGGGCGGGGCCGCTGCATGATGTTGATCGACATGCCGGCGAGGTGTGCCAGCAAGAGAGTGCCTACGCCGAAGATGATCGCGTCAGCAACCTCGCCGGTGGCGATGGCGGCGGCGGCGACCGCCGCAGTGACCAGGGTCAACACGACGAAGCCGGCCGCGGCCAGCACACGCACCACGGTGCGATGAGCCTTCGGCCACCCGGCTGGTGGATCCTCGTGGGTCGGGAACATTCGCGTACGCCTTTGTCGTGGTCAGAAGATTGAGTGCCAGACCTTGCTGGCGGTGTGTCCGACGGCCTCGCCCGCGTCTTCCACACCATGACCGATGGCGTTGAAACCGCCCTCGATCGCCGCCTTGGTACCTGGCGCCAGCCTGTCGTAGGCGGCGTCGAGGGCGCCGCTGGTCAGCATGCCGACGCCCGCGCCGATGACCGCGCCGGCGACCGTGCCGACCGGGCCGGCGACCATCGTGCCGATCACCATGCCGGTCCCGGCCGCCGCCAGGGCGCCCCCGACCCCGCTGATGACCGCCTTGCCGACCGGTTTGCCCGTGTGGATGTCATAGCCGATGTCCACCGCGGTCAACGCCAGCCCGATGACCGGCAGCCGGGCCTCGAACTTGCTGCCGATCCGCAGAGCGCTGCGTTCCACCTGGTCGGCTTCGAGGAACTTGTCCCACGAAGCCAGGTTCAACGCCTTCGACTCGGCGGTGCCACCGGCCGTCTTGAGATAGTGCGCGACCAGCGACTCCGACTCGCCCCTGAGCGCTTCCGCCTGCGCTTTCAGGATGCTGACGTGCTTCTCGGCCAGGGCGCCGACGATCCCGTCGTTAGCGAAGTCGGCGGCCACGATCAACGGCTTGCTGGTCAGATCGCCGAGCACGTTCGACAAGGTGTCCTTGGCGAAGTTGATGACGCTGCGGGAGGCATTCGCCTGGGCTTCGGCCTCCGCGAACGCGGTCAGCTTCGCTTGATGGTCGTTGTAGGCGGTGACCTGCGCGTTGTACGCATTCACCTGGTCGGCCGTTGCTGCCGCGGCCGGCTGGGTCGGCAACGAGGGGCCCGCGCCCGGGTCGACGATCGTGTCGCCTTGCAGGGTGAGGCCGCCCTGCCGCGCGATGTCGCGGGCGCGTTCCATGCCGGTCTGCGCGGTGGTCAGGTCGTCGGCGTACGAGTGAAACGCGCCGGAGACCTTGTCGACGTCGGCGCGCAGCTTGTCGGCGTCGCGGCCACCAGTGTCCATCTTGCTGTGGAAGGCCGGGCCGGCGTCGCCCCGCCAGCCTGTCTCGGCCTGGTCGCGAACCGCGAACAGGTCCGTGACGCTCTGGTCGACCGCGGTGGCCAGTGATTTGCCGAGCCAGTCGGCTGAGCCGCGGATGCTGGACGGGTCGCCCTCGATGTGGGTGTCGATCGGCATCAGTACCCCCGGAAGGAGTTCGCGGCCGACTGGTCCTTGGCGGCGTAGTCCTTGCGAGCGTTGGTGACTTCCTCGCTCGCCCCCTTCATCCCGAGCACGATATTGCCGGCGCTGCCGGTGAGGTGAGCGATGGCCGCGCCCATGATCCCGGAGACGTCACCCGCCTTCGGTATCCCGGGTGAGGCCTTCCCGACCCCGTCCAAGGCATCCGCGGCCTGATTCAGGCGACTGGCCATCGAGTCGAGGGCGGGCAGATCCGCATCGGTTCCCCCGGCCATCAGATCTCCTCTCCGGTGCGCCGCAGCTCCTCCGGGATGTCGAGGTCAAGCAGGATCAGCTCGAAGCCGGTGGCCAGCCGCGCCTGCTCCAGATCTTTGGTCAGCATGACCGTCCACGGCTGCGCCGGACCACAGTGCTTGATCAGCCGATCCATCGCCGAGTAGACCAGCAGCGCCAGCCGGCCGTCCCGGGTCACCCGCAGGTCGATCGTCAACTCCTGGTCCGTTTGCGCCGGCGCGCAGGGCACGTAGACGACCGGCGGGAACGTGTGGGCCGGATCAGTCTTGCCGCCGAGAAGCCGCTCGGTATCCAGCGCGTCACTCTCGGGGAAGTCACCCATGGGCCGCAGTCTACAAACCTGAACCCACCGAGCGAACCCACGCGAGCGTTCCGTCATTGCGCACGAGACCGGAGGCCTTCAGCAAGGCGTCGTGGTTCGTTGGCGGGTAACGCGGAGACCGCCGCAAACCTGCGGCAGTACATCGTGAGCCGTGAAGCGGCGCGTATTCCATGCGCCCAGCGCTCGATCATGAGCGTGGCCGAAAAACAGACGCGCTCGCTAGGCTCAACGCCTACCTTCAGCGGTACCTCAGGATCACCGCTAGCGACGGAGACGGAAAGCCCCATGATCACGGCCGGCGAGCAGATTCAGCGCGTGGATGAGGCGATTTGCCAGAACATCGCCTCGCTCACGGATCAACGTGCCTTGCTGTCGCAGAACCTTCTCGCCCAGCTGCGCAACCTGGTCGAAGGCGTCGCCGTGCGGCTGCACACGGGGCGGGACGACGCCGAGTTCAACTACGCTGCCGTCGATCCCGGACTCGCCTTCGTCAAGACCAGGGCCAAGCTCAATTTCCTGGCCAAGTTCCACAAGCTCATCCAGATCAGCGCCTCCCACTACACCCTGGACGGCGACTCGTCGGAGCGCTTGATGCTCAAGTACTACGAGTATCTCCTGCGTATCCGCACCCTGCTGAAGGACAGCTGCAGAATCTCGGTATTGGCCAACCTGGAGTCGTTCCCGATCGATCTCGACCCCTCGCTGCGCGAATACCACGAGAAGATCGCCGCGAGGATCGACATACTCCGGCTGACGCCGGTCGACGGGAGCATGCGCGCCCGGTACTACATCCACAAGACCCGCCCGTTCTTCGTCGACGGGGGCATCTACTACGAGATCACGTTCTACCGGGCCGTCAACAAGGTCAACAAGACCGACCGCATCATCGCCTTCACCGACATCGACATGACCGACAAGTACTCGGCCATGCTGACGCTGCAGCACGACGCGATCGAGGTGCTCGATCAGACCATGCCGATCACGGTGATCCGTGAGTGGGAGGTCTCGATCCGCCCGTGCGAGTTCGACAACTTCGCACGTCTGTTCGACATCCCCACCGAGACCCGGATCAGTTCGTCGGAGTACATCTACTTGATGCGCGGGCTGACGGCCGGCTCCGGAAGCCTGCTCGACCTGATCGACATGCCTGACGACAAGTACCAGGCGACGCGGGCCGAGGGCACGGCGCTCGTCAAGTCGCCGCAGATCTTCGCCGCGCTGGACGAGGCGCGCCGTATCGTGCGCGCGGGCCTGCCGGGCCATAACGTCATCCGCTACCTCATGCTGCAGATGAACAACCTCGTGCTGAGGCGGCAGTACAGCTGGGACGGCTGCGCCCGCCTGTCCGGCTTGAATCTGCAGTACGGCTGCATCCCGTTCGACGAGATGCCCCTCTGCACCTCGCTGCCGGGACACAACCCACGGTTTTGGGACCTGGCCGAGAGCCTCGACGTCTCCACCCGTAAGCACGAGCTGCTCGCGCGGCATGTCAAGAGCAATGTCGAGCGCCGCGGGTTGCTCTATACGCCTGTGGCGGATCTCGAGGGGTTCGGGGACGTCGGCGCGCTGGTCACCACCTACAACAGCAAGATCTACTACAAGCACGCGGGGCGGCGGCTCGTCCTGGACAAGGGGCACGTCTTCATCCAGGGTTACGAGGACGACACGTTCGCGATCGTCGAACAGCTGCAGAAGCTCGCATCCTCGGGGATCGACGGCTACACCGCGGCGGTCGAGCGCTGGCTCGGCGAGAAGCCACGGGGCATCGACGACGAGTTCAAGAGCGACGCGCTGAAGCAGTTGTTCAGCCAGTCGAAGGTCGCGCTGATCTACGGGGCGGCGGGTACAGGTAAGTCGACGATGGTGGACCACATCGCGAACTACTTCAACGACAAGTCGAAGCTGTTCCTCGCCCACACCAATCCGGCGATGAACAATCTCAAGCGCAAGGTCACGGCGCAGGGCTCGGACTTCCGGACGATCAGCAGCCACATCCACCGGGCCGTCTCCGCCGTGGAGTACGACGTGCTGGTCATCGACGAGTGCAGCACCGTCAGCAACGCCGACCTGCTGAAGGTGTTGGAGCAGACGTCCTTCAAGTTGCTCGTGCTCGTCGGTGACGTATACCAGATCGAGTCGATCCAGTTCGGCAACTGGTTCAGCATCATCCGCTCGTTCATCCCCAGCACCTCGACGTTCGAGCTGACCACCCCGTTCCGGACGACGAACACCTCGCTGCTCGGCTTCTGGAGCAAGGTCCGCAACCTCGACGACGACATCGCCGAGGTCATCGCCCGCAACGGCTACTCGACCGTGCTCGACACGTCACTGTTCAAGCCCCAACGCGACGACGAGATCATCCTCTGCCTGAACTATGACGGCCTCTACGGCATCAACAACATCAACCGATTCCTGCAGAGCAGCAACCCGAACCCTGCGATCACCTGGCGTGACTCCGTCTACAAGGTCGGCGATTCGGTCCTGTTCAACGAGGCCGAGCGGTTCCGGCCTGTCATCTACAACAATCTGAAGGGGCGGATCGTCGCCATCGCCTTGGCCCCCGGACAGATCCAGTTCGACGTCGAACTCGACCGGCCGCTCAGCGAGTTCGACGTCGTCGGCGAACTGGAATGGGTGGAAGACTCGACCGTGCGCTTCTGCGTCTACGACCACGACACCAGCGACACCGACGACGACTCCCTCAACACCACCGTCCCGTTCCAGGTCGCCTACGCCGTGTCGATCCACAAGGCGCAAGGCCTCGAGTACGACTCCGTCAAGATCGTCATCACCGACGCCAACGAGGACGACATCACGCACAACATCTTCTACACCGCCGTCACCCGTGCGCGCGAGAACCTACGGATCTTCTGGACGCCGGAGACCCAGCACGCCGTCCTGCGCAGCCTTCACCGAATTGAGAGCCCGAAGGACGTGGCCCTGCTGTCAAGCCGTCGCGGTCTCATGCCGCTCAACCGATCCCGGCGGCCCTGACTACGGCGATTGGTATCGCTTGGCGTGGCTGGCCTACGGGATCTAGTGCCCAGGTCACCATGACCAAGCGTGGGCCACGTAGCGTGATGTAGCCCACCGGGCGAGCAAGACTCATGCCAGCGGAAGTAGGCCCTCGGTTAATTGCTGGTCCAATGTCAGAAACGCGCGCCCGACATCATTCAGTGTCAACTGAAGTCGCCAGTGAGCTACCTCGCCATCCTCCTCGTACGGGCGAAGCTTGTGCCACGTCTGTGCACGTCGCCATTCATCGAACGATTCGCCATAGAAATACCGACCGTCTTCGGAGTCCCATATGCCGCAGTCAAGCTCATACTGGGCGAAGTCGTAGTCATGGTAGTGGTCTTCATCCACTTGAAGGTCCGCCCAAGGGAATAGACGCGGCAACTCCTCCGCGTAGTCAGCAAAGGGGAAGATCAGATACGGCCAGCTACGATCTCCAAGATCGTCGCCGTCCTGATTTTGGGCGATGAGCTTCAATGCCGCCCTGCCTGACGACTTGTTGACCCATTCCTCCACCGTCAAGGTCAGTTGGCCACCGTCGTGGAGTAGCTGCATCCATTGCTTTGCTAACTGGTACTGCCTCAGTCGAAGAATGTACGGGTCCGCGTATGCGAGCCTTTCCAGCTCTTCCCGCCAATCCGGAACCAGTTGCTGCGCGAAGGGGACGATCATCTTCCAATGCTTTCCGGTGGAAATCAGCGTTTCGCGATTAACCGTCTGCCACCACGCCCGTCTTTCATTCAGATCGACCAAAACGACCAATATGGGAAGTGAATGGGTGAGCCAGTAGTCAACGTGCTTATGGTCCGGGCGATACACGAAGCCGTCATCTGACTTCTCCGTCAAATATGACGGACCTGTCTTTATCTGGAGGCCCAAGAGTCGCCCAGTGCCCAGACCGTCGATCACGCACTCGACGTGTGCGTCCACCCCAAGGTCGCTCTCCAGTTGATCCCGAAAAAGCCATCCAAAGTCCGCGGTGATGGCGAGTTCGGTGAACGCAACCCCAGCGCGCTGGGCCGGCTCCGACGGGGGGACCTGCATGCAAGCATTATGGCGCAAGGCTTTGTATCCCATGACCGGATCGCAGCAACGTGGACTCCGTACCACCTCGCCAACGTTCTGCGAACGGCTTCAGCGCGACATCGAAGGAGGTCCGCGTTCACCTCATGCCTGGGCGTTTTGTCATATACTTGCCGTAAACGTTCGAGTGAGCATGGACCCGAAGACATGGCGGCTATCGGGGAGACTCCCCGTCCGGAGACCGATACGACGAGGCTCAAGCGGCCCGGCGGCCTAGGCGAGCAACTGGCCCGGTTGCGGCGCGAAGCCAGGCTCACTCACAAGGCAGTTGCGCGGACCTGGACATGACCGACAGCTGAATCGCCATGGCACCGCGACCCTGGTCACGCCCGACCTCCGGCGCACAACAGCCGCAGTTAGGACAGCAGATCACGCATATGTGACACAGATCTCAACAAACTTACAACAAGTCGCCGCCGCACCTCCAAATGGGTAATTTTGCCCGGATCTCAGGTAATGAATCCCCGGCTGCGACACGGCTGAACTCTACAAAGAAGAAGTGGCTGACCACGAACAGCACGACCTGCCGCACGCCGAGCCGGCGCAGGCAGTGGTCGACCGGGTCGGGCTCGGGACCGGCGTCGATGACGACCGCGCGGGCCGGCCCGGCGGGCAGCACGATCGCGTCGCCCTGCCCGACCGCGCACACCACGATCACCCAGTTGTCCGGTGGCCAGCCGGAGGCGAGCATCCGAACCGGCAGGGCGCCCAGCATGCCGGCCAGGGCCGCCACCAGCACCAGCCGTCGTACGATCACCCGGCGAGCCGCCACCAGTAGGGCCACCGTGATCGCCCCGAGCAGGAGCGCACCCCACACCCCGGCGGGCCAGGGCAGCGCCCCGGCCGGAATCCGGGCGCCGTAGGTCGCCACCAGCACGAGCCACCTCGCCGGCCAGTGCGCCAGCCACGCCGCGAACCCGGCCCCGCCGGCCCAGACCGGCGAGAGCACGGCCGCGGCGACCCCGAGGAGGGTGGCGGGCGCGATCGCGGGGACGACCACGAGGTTGGCCGGGACAGCGACGAGGCTGATCGTGCCGGACAGGCCGGCGATGACCGGGCCACAGGCGACCTGCGCGGCCGCGGGGACCGCCAGCGCCTCGGCCGCACCGGGCGGCCAGCCTCGCCGCCGCAGCGCGTCCCGCCAGGGCGGCGCAAGCAGGAGCAGACCGGCCGTGGCCAGCGTCGACAGTGCGAACCCGGGATCGGCCGCGAGTTCCGGGTCGTACAGGATGAGGCCCGCAACCGCCGCACCCAGCGCGGGCAACGCGGCCCTGGGCCGCCCGGAGGCGAGGCCGATCAGGCCGATCGCGCCCATCCCGGCGGCGCGCAGCACGCTGGGCGACGGCCGCGCCAGGATCACGAAGCCGACCAGCACGATCGCGCAGACCACGGCTCGCGTCACCGGCCCCGCGCGGGTCCACGGCATCGCGAAGAGCACGACGCCCAGCAGGATGGCCACGTTGGCCCCGGACACGGCCATCAGATGGGTCATCCCGGTCGTCCGGAAATCGTCGCTCAGGGCCGGATCCAGCCGGCTGGTGTCGCCCACGACCAGGCCGGGCAGCAGGCCACCGACGTCGTGGGGCAGCGGCTCGCAGGCGCGCTGCAGACCGGCCCGCAGCGCTCCGGCCGCTCGTTGCGCCCAGGGCGGCTGCCCGATCAGCTCCGGCGCCTCCTTGCTGGAGACCACGGCCGCACGGAGGTCACCGCCACGCGGCGGCAAGAGTTTGCCCCGGGTGGTCAGCCGCTGCCCGGGCAGCAGGCCGCGCCAGCCGGGATTGCCACCGAGCACCAGCGCCCGCGCCGACAACCGCAGCGGCGCGGCATCCTCGGCGCCGACCTCGCGCAGGTCGACCGCGACCCGGTAGGTCGGCGGCAGGCCGGGCGACCCCTGGATGGCACGCGGGTCGTCGCGGACCACGGCCTCCACCCGTACCGGATCTCCGGCCCGGATCAGCGCGATCAGCGGCCCGGACTCCCGGATCGTGACCCGGGCCCCGGTCATGCCGGCTCCGCAACCCGCGCCGAGCAGCGCCGCCACCGCGATCCAGCGGGCCGGATGCGGCGGCAGGAACGCGACGGCCAGGGCCGCCCCGCCGAGGGCACCGGCGCCGAGCAGGAGGCCGGAACGGGCGGAAAGGAACAGCGCCGCGAGCGAGGAGAGCCAGACCGCCACCGCGAACCCGGCCAGCCGAAGATCGGTCATATGGTCACCAGGTCCTTGAGCTGTTCATAGCGGGCGTCGCCGATGCCGTCGACCTTGCGCAGATCGCTGACCGCCTTGAAGCCGCCCTGGGCGTCACGCGCGGCGAGGATGCGCTGGGCGAGGACCGGGCCGACCCCGGGCAGGGTGTCCAGGTCGGCGAGGGTGGCGGTGTTCAGGTTGACCAGGCCACCCGGCGCGGCGGCCCCGGTGGCGGCCGGACCGGCGGGCATCGCCACGCCCGGGGACGGGGTGACGCCGACCATGATGAGCTCGCCGTCGACGACCTTGCGGGCCAGGTTGAGCATCGCCACGTCGACGCCCGGCTCGGCGCCGCCCGCCGCGTCGAGCGCGTCGGCCACGCGGGCGCCGGGCGGCAGCCGTACGAGACCGGGCTTGCGAACCTTCCCGCCGACCGCGACCACCAGCTCGGTCGCGACCGGGCTGGCGCCGGCGTGGCCGGACGGCTCCAGCACCGCGCCGGTCGCGCCGAACGAGGGCGGGGTGACGTTGTCGACCCGCGGCCGGGCGTGCCAGGCCAGGTAGGCGGCGATCGCGAGCACGGCGGCGGCCACCGCGGCCAGCGCCTTGACGCCACGCCGGCCCGGGTCGAACGCGCCGAGGCCGAACCGGCGGCCGGCCTCGGGCGGGTCGCCGCCGAAGGCTCCGGCGCTGCTCAACGATGGGTCCGGCGCGTCGAAGGCGGGATCGGGCGGATCCGGCCAGGGCAGCGCGTCGTCCGGATCCTCCGGCAGAACCCAGGCGGGCGGCGGCAGTGGACGATGCGAGGGATCGACGGGGCGCAGGGTCGGCATCCGCGAGGAGCCGAACGGCTCGGCGTCGGGCATGAGATCTCCGAGATCGGGCGGCGGGTCGGGCGGTCTTTCCGCGGGCGGGGCGGGTGGCGCGGCCGTCGTGGGCGCGGCCGTCGGAACGGTCGCCGCGAGGGATGCCGGCGGCGAGGCCCACGGCGTTCCCGGCCGGAAGCCGCCGGTCGTGTCCGATTTGGACTCCTCCGGCACGGCGATCACCGGCGTCTCGCCCTCCGGCAACGGATCCAGGTCGACGTCGTCCGGCCAGGAGGAGATGACGTCCGACCAGCCCAGCGGCTCCCCGACCTCGGCGAGATCGGTGAGCGCCGTCGTGTAGCGGGACGGGGCGACCGGCCCGCCGTACAGAATGCGGCGCGGGGCGGCGGTGACGGCCTGATCGCGTACGTCATGATTCGTCGCGGCCAGGACCGACCGCAACCTTGCCGCTACGACGTCGTCCTCACGCACGCCAGGCACGGTAGGGAAATCGCCGGCTCGGCGCTCGATGTGTTTTGGACCCTGTGGATTGTGGATAACTCCCACGACCGGCCCTTTTGTGCTATGGACTTGCGGGTGAGAACGGGGATTACGGCGGCGGCGCTGGCCGAGTCGATCACGCGGTTGCGTGCCGCGGGCTGCGTGTTCGCCGAGGACGAGGCGGAGGTGCTGAGCGCCGCGGCGGCCGATGAGATCGCCCTGCGGGCGATGGTCGAGCGGCGCGCGCTGGGCGAGCCGCTGGAGCAGGTCGTCGGCTACGCCGACTTCTGCGAGGTACGCGTGCTCTTGCTGCCGGGTGTCTTCGTTCCCCGCGTACGCAGTGAGCTCCTGGTCCGGATGGCCAGCGCGGCCACCTCCACGGGGTCGATCGTGGTCGATCTGTGCTGCGGGTCCGGCGCTCTGGGGCTGGCCGTGCGCGGGCGACGGCCGGCGATCGAGCTGCACGCGGCCGACGTCGACCCGGTGGCGGTGGCCTGCGCCCGGGACAACCTGGTCGAGAACGTCTACCAGGGCGACCTCTTCGAGGCGCTGCCCACGCGCCTGCGCGGCCGGATCGATGTGCTGCTGGCCAATGTGCCCTACGTCGCGACCCGGCACATCCCGCTGCTACCGGCCGAGGCCCGCGACCACGAGCCACGTACCGCGCTGGACGGCGGCGAAGACGGGCTGGACGTCTTCCGGGCCGTGATCTCCGGGGCCGGCGAGTGGCTCGCGCCCGGCGGCATCGTGCTCTCCGAGATCACCGAGGCGCAGGCCGAAACAGCCTTGGCGGCGGTACGGGACGCCGGGCTCGCCGCCGACCTGGGCCACGACGACGATCTCGAGGCGTGTGTCGTCCGCGGGCAGAAAACTGTCGGTCCGGTGCGCTAAGGTCGGCGGCCTCAGGGAGATGGGGCGTCGGGTGGGCCTGCTGGAGAGGATTGCCCGAGCGCGACTCGGCGGTCAGGTGATCCGCCGGTTGCGCCGAGCAGGGTTCACCGACGCACGGTACGAAAGACGCGGTTTCCGGGTCCGTTTCACCGCGGACGGCGACGATACGCCGACGATCCTGGAGCTGGCCCCGTTACTGGCGGTGCGGGGCCGGCGACGGAGAGGCCAGGTGGATCGGTTCGTCGCCGGCCTGGTAGCGGCGCCGGAGCTGCCGCGGGACTGGGCCGAGGTGCGGCCGCTGCTGCGCCCGGTGTTGCGGGGAGGCACACCGGGGTCGCCGTTGCGGCGCCCAGTCCTGCCATTCCTGTACGAGTACGTGGTGGTCGATCAGCCGGAAACGATGACCTACGTCGGGCCGGATCAGCCGGCCGGTTGGGGGGTGAGCGCGGAGCAGGTCTTCGCGGCGGCCCGGGCGAACCTGTCCGGGGCGGTGCTGCAGGGGGTGGCGAGCGAGCCGGTGGTGGTGCGGTTCGTCGACGACGGGGACGCCTACTGGACGTCGCACTTGCTGCTCGAGCACTGGCTCGAGCGGTTGGCGGGACAGGTGGGCGGGGTGCCGGTGGCGTTCGCGCCGGAGCGCGGCACGTTGCTGGTCACGGCGGACGGAAGCGAGCACCTGCGGGGACTCTTCGCCCAGGCGGAGGAGATCTACGCGGGTTCCGCACGGCCGATAACCCCGATGGCGTACGTGTACGACGAGCGCGGTTGCACGGTGCCTTACACGGTGGCGCCCGACCATCCGCTGCACCAGACGGTGCGGCGGGCCGAGCGGGTGCTGGCCGTCCACGAGTACAGCCGCCAGGCCGCCCAGCCGCCCGACGAGCCACCCGCCCAGCCGCCCGACGAGCCACCCGCCCAGCCGCCCGACGAGCCACCCGCCCAGCCGGCCGAGCCCGCCGCCCCACCGGACGACCGGACAGACGCGCCCGGCCGTGGGGCGAGCGCCGCCCCGCAAGGGAAAGACGCCGCCGGATCGGGGATGGGTGCCGCCACGACCGGGATGGACGCTGCCGCGCAGGCGACAAACGCCACCGCGCACCAGACGGACACTGCCGCGCACGCGACCGACGCCACCGCGCACGGGGTGGCCGCGGCCATGGCGGAGTTGAGGCTTGTGGGCTCGGCGGACGAGGGTTGGCGCACGCGGGCGATCTGGGATCGCGACGAGGCTGTGCTGCTCCCTGAGGCCGACGAGGTGCAGGTCGGCGAGGACGTCCGGCCGTGGAACGAACTGCTCCCCCACCTGACCGTGGTTACGGGCTGTGAGCCCGCGCGCTGGGCAGCTACCGGCTGGCCGCAGATCTGATCCGCAGGGGCCGCACGACAGTGGTGGCGGGACCAGACGAGCGCAGGACCGGCCGCTGGTCGGGCGAACGCACTGCGGCGCGAGCGCAGGACCGGCCGCTGGTCGGGCGAACGCACTGCGGCGCGAGCGCAGGACCGGCCGCTGGATGGTAGCCGCGGCGCCGCCGTGCGATTGCCGCGTGCCGGGTGGGCGGCTCGTGGGGCGTCAGAGGCGGCGATGGACTACTACGCCGGCGACGCCGGGGCCGACGTGGGCGGCTACTACGGCGCCGATTTCGGTGATGTAGGAGTCGCGTAGGCGGGTGGTCAGGCGCATGGCAACGGCGTCGGCCAGGGCTGCCGCTCGTTCGGGGGACTGGAGGTGGTGGACGGCTATGTCGACGTCGCTGTCGGCGGCTGCCTCGACTGCCAGGTCCACCAGTTTGGCCAGGGCTCGGCCGGCGGTGCGGACCTTGTCGCGGACTACGATGGCGCCGTCCACCACGTGCAGGATGGGTTTTACCGCCAGGGCCGTGCCGAGTATGGCCTGGGCTGCACCTATGCGGCCGCCTCGGCGTAGGAACTCCAGGGTGTCGACGTAGAAGAGCGTGCTCACCCGGGAGGCGTGGTCGGCTGCCTCGTCGCGTACGGAAGCCAGGTCTTTGCCTTCGGTGGCGGCCTGGGCCGCGGCCAGGGCGGCGAAACCCAAGCCCATGCCGGTGGTCTTGCTGTCGACCACCCGGACCCGGTCGCCCAGGTCGGCCGCGGCCAGGCAGGCGGCCTCGTAGGTGCCGGAGAGCTTGGCCGACAGGTGCACCGACACGATGCCGTCCGCCCCGGCGTCCAGCAGTTTCCGGTACGCGTCGGCGAACTGGGACGGCGCGGGGCGGGACGTGCTGACCATCGAGCGGCGGGCGCTCAGGGCGCGGGCCACCTCGGCCGGCTGGATCTGTTCGCCCTCCGGGCCCTCGGTGCCGTTGATCACCACGGTCAGGGGTACGACGGTCAGGTCATACGAGCCGCTCAGTTCGGCGGGCAGGTACGCGGTGGAGTCGGTGACAACCGCGACGGGCATGCGAGGCACGTTAACCGATACTCGCCCCCGCACGGTGGCAAGGCGCGATCACGCGGGCCGACGTCACACGGCGCGATCAGGCGGGACCGACCGACGTCACGATGAACGGCGTGCCCTGCTGGCAGGTGGTCATCATGCCCGCCTTCGAGTAGCCGGTGACCGTCACCGTCTTGCCCACCGGCGCCTGCGCCCGCAGCGACGGGTCGTCGAAGTACAGCGTGTGGGAGCCGGCCTTGTCCTTGATCACCTTGCAGTTGGGCTCGACGCCGGCCTCGACCGTGCCGGTCAGCGTCTCGCCCGCGCCGTTCGCGGAGGGCTCCAGCGAAGGCGAAGCCGAAGTCGAAGTCGAGGACGAAGGCCCGGGGGAAGCCGAGGAGGCGGGCGCGGATGAAGACGGCAGGGACGACTGCGCTGACGACTCGGCGGAGCCGGCGGACGGCGAGGCGTTGTTGCCGGCGCACCCGGCCAGGCAGAACAGGAACGTCAGCGCGACAGCGAATCGACGAGTCAGCATGATCCTTGGACGGTACCCGATGGTCGCCGGTTCCTCAGAGCGGCCAACGGCACCTCAGACCGGCGGCGGGACCGGCCGGTCCGTGAACGGCCCCACGTTGTACGCCGCCACCTGCCACCCCCGCTCCCGGTCGTGGGTCAGCTCGACCCAATGACAGTTCTGCAGGGCGCGCAGCGTGCGCAGCTGCTCGAGCGGCCACCCCAGCATCTGCCCGATCCCCTGCCGGGCCGCCGCGCCGTGGGTGGTCACCACGACCGTGCCGCCGGGCGGGGACAGCGCGGCCGCCGCGTGCAGCGCCTCAGAGACGCGTCTGCCCAGGTCGGCCAGGGTCTCGACGTCGCCGCCGACCTCCTGGCCGTGCTGCCAGCGGTCGTACTGGGCGGGGTGGAGCTCGGCCACCTCGGTCATGGTCAGGCCCTGCCAGTTGCCGAAATACCGCTCGCGCAGCCGCTTGTCGTAGTTAATCGTCAAGCCGGTGAGCGCGGCCAGCGCCGCCGCGGTGTCGGACGCGCGGTGCAGGTCGCTGGAGACGATCGCGTCGGGCCGCATCTTGATCAGCAGCTCAGCGGCGTCGACGGCCTGCTGCCGGCCGACCGCGTTCAGCGGCACGTCGGTCTGGCCCTGGACGCGGTGGCTCGCGTTCCAGTCGGTGTTCCCATGCCGCCAAACGATCAACCGGCTCACGACGCACGCCCAAGAAGCCGGCTCACGCGGCACGCCCAAGAAGCCGGCTCACGCGGCACGCCCAAGAAGCCGGCTCACGCGGCACGCCCAAGAAGCCCGCTCACGCGGCACGCCCAAGAAGCCCGCTCAAGAGACCACCGTTTGAAGCGCGCGAAACGCCCAAAAGCGGCAAAAGGCGCAAACCGGCTCACGATGCGTCGGCTTCGACCATGTCCCGGTCGACGAACGGAATCGTCGGGCAGTCTTTCCACAGCTTGTCGAGGGCGTAGAACTCCCGCTCCTCGGCATGCTGCACGTGGACGACGATGTCGACATAGTCGAGCAGCACCCAGCGACCCTGCCGCTCGCCCTCACGGCGCACGGGCTTTGCCTTTTCCGGCAGGTTGACCAGGGCTTCCTCGATGGCGTCGACGATCGCGACGACCTGCCGCTCGTTGGAGGCGGAGGCGATCACGAAGGCGTCGGTGATGTAGAGCTGCTCGGCGACGTCGATGACGACGATGTCCTGCGCCTTCTTGTCGGCGGCGGCCTGCGCGGCCGTCATCGCCAGTTCAAGAGCGCGATCGGTGACGGGCAAGAGCGTCCCCTCAGTCGGTGTCCTGGAGCTACAAGCGTCTCACACCGGTGTGACATTTCCCGAGCCCCGATAGAGCCCCCGCTTGTTGATGTACTGAACGACACCATCGGGCACCAGGTACCAGACCGGCTGGCCGGACGCCACCCGATCACGGCAGGCGGACGAGGAGATCGCCATGGCCGGCACCTCGACCAGCGTCACCGTGTCGGCCGGCAGGTGGTCGTCGGAGAGCTCGAAGCCGGGCCGGGTGACGCCCACGAAGTGCGCCATGGTCAGCATCTCGAGCGCGTCCCGCCAGCTCAGGATGCGGGCCAGGGCATCCGCGCCGGTGATGAAGTACAGCTGGGCGTCGGCCCCGAAGATCGCGCGCATGTCCCGCAGCGTGTCGACGGTGTAGGTCGGCCCGTCCCGGTCGATGTCCGCCCGGCTCACGTGGAAACGCGGGTTCGAGGCCGTCGCGATGACGGTCATCAGGTAGCGGTCCTCGGCCGGCGAGACCTTGCCCTTCTCGTACGGCTGACCGGTCGGCACGAACACGACCTCGTCCAGGTCGAAGCGGGCCTGGACCTCGCTGGCCGCCACCAGGTGCCCGTGGTGGATCGGATCGAAGGTGCCACCCATGATCCCGATCCGGCGCATCAGAAGAGAATATGCGTTTTTCCGATCAAGGGCGGCGGGCGGGGCGGTTGGATGGAGATCAGTTGTCTAGGCGCCGGCGTACGGCGGCAAGCAGGTCACCTGCGGTAAAAGGCTTCTCGAGCAGGGCCACCCCCGGGTCGAGCGTGCCCTGCGAGTGCAGCACCGGCTGGGCGTACCCGGACATGTAGAGCACCCGGGTGTCCGGCCGCACGCCGGTGAGCCGCTCGGCCAGTTCCTTGCCCAGCATCCCGGGCATCACCACGTCGCTGACCAGCAGGTCGATCCCGCCCTCGTGCCGGGCGGCCAGCTCCAGCGCCGACGCGCCGCACTCCGCCGTGAGCACGTGGTAGCCGGCTCCCGAGAGGATCCGCCCGGCAACGTCGCGCAGCGCCGCCTCGTCCTCCACGACCAGCAACGTCTCCCCGCGCCCCCCGGCAGGCGAAATATCCGAGGAAAGCGAAATGTCCGAAGTGTTGGCGGGAGCGGTGGGCAGCAAGACGTTGACGGTGGTGCCGACGCCCACCGAGGAGGTGAGCGATATTTCCCCACCAGCCTGAGTGACGATGCCATAAACGGTGGCCAGGCCCAAGCCCGTACCCCCGCTGCCTTTGGTAGTGAAAAACGGCTCGAAAGCGCGCTCCAACACCTCAGCGGACATCCCCGCCCCCGAGTCACTGACCCGAAGACGCACCCGATCCCCATGCCGCCCGGTATCGATCACCAGTTCACCGCCGCCGGGCATCGCATCCCGGGCATTCACCGCCAAGTTCACCAGCATCTGCTCGATCTGCCCCGGATCGCACACCACCGCCGGCAGCGACGGCTCCGCCCGTACGAGCAAATTGATGTGCTCCCCCAGCGACCGCCGCAGCATCTCCTCCACCGAGTGGATCGCGGCATTGAGATCAAGCACCTGCGGCCGCACCACCTCGCGCCGAGCGAACGACAGCAGTTGATGGGTGAGATCGGTCCCGCGCTGTCCCGCCTTGACGACCTGCGCCGCGTCGGCCGCGATCGCCGAAAGGTCGGGCGACGCCGACGAAGCCTCCTCGATCACGAAGTTCGCGTAGTTGACGATCACGCCGAGCATGTTGTTGAAGTCGTGCGCGATCCCGCCGGCCAGCTGCCCGAGGCTCTCCAGCCGCTGGCTGCGGTGCACGTGCGCCTCGGCCCGCAGCCGCGCCTTCTCCTGCTCGGCCCGGTCCCGCTCGCTGAGGTCCCGGATCACGCAGACGGCGAGCCGCCCCTGCGGCGTGTCCACGATCGCGACCGACGACTCGACCGGGACCTCGCCGCCGTCCCGCCGCCGGATCGTCGTGATCACCGCGCCGATCGGCCCCGGCCGGCCCTCCTCGAGTCGGCGCCGCCGGGCCGGGGGCATCGTCCGGGCATCCTCGGTGACCAGGGTGTCGATGCTCTTGCCGAGCAGTTCGTCCCGGTCGAATCCGGTGAGCTGCTCGGCCCGGTCGTTGATCAGCACGATCCGGCCGTCGTCCATCACCAGGATCGCGTCGGGAGCGGCCCGCAGCAGCCCGCCGGCCAGCTCCTCCGACCACTCCACCGCCCCCACCCCCTAGGGGCGAGGGTAGCTGCTAGAAGCGTTTAGCTCCGGTTTGTTGGGAAAAGCCTAGAAGCGCGCGGCCAGGGCTTTCCGCATGTCGTCATCGTGGTCCCGCACGATCCGGCGCAGGATCGGATCAAGATCCTCGCGGGCCAGCAGCTCGGCGGCGAGCCGGCGGGTCTCCGGGCCGACCACCACCTCCGGGTACGCGAGGCCGGCCGTGCGCTCGGCGCTCATCCCGGTGCGGATCCGCATCATCGCCGGCATCTCGGCGAAGTACCGCGGAACGTACGGCGCCAGCAGGTCGAGCTGCTCGGGCTGCCAGAAGCCGGACGCGGTCATCTCGATCAGCCGGTTCGACAGCGAGACGTCCTCGATGATCGCGTGCCAGGCCGCGGCCTTCGACGACGCCTCCGGCACCGCGGCCCGGCACCGGGCGGCCCACTGCTCGCCGGTGGCGCTACGGTCCCGCTCGAACTCGGCGTCGATCTCGGCCGCTCCGGCCGCGCCGAGCACCACCAGCCGATAGAGGATCAACCACCGAAGATCAACATCAATGACCAGGCCATCCGGTACGCCGGACCCGGCCAGCCAACCGCGCAGCCGCGCCACGTCGACCGTCGCGCCGACGTAGCCGCGCGCCGACGCGAGCTGCCGGGACCCGCCCGGCTCGGAGGCGGCGAGCAACCGGTCGGCGGCCTGCGCCACCAGCTCGAGGGCGGCCGGCCGGGTCTCCCGGGTCGAGTAGCGGTCGACCAGGCTGCGGGTGGCCCGCAGCACGTCCTCGACGATCACCACCTCGGACTCCACCGGCAGTGCCGCGAGCACGAGGGTGACCAGCTCGGCGACCGGGCGCTCGCCGTCCACCACCGCGTCGAGGGTGGCCGCCCAGAGCACCGCCCGGGCCAGCGAGTCGCCGATCAGCGGCAGCAGGGTGGGCACCGCCGCGTTCGACGCCTCGTCCAGCCGGATCTTCGCGTACGTGAGGTCGCCGTCGTTCAACAGCACCAGGTCCGCTTTATCCGAAATTTCCGGAATGTCGGTAGATGGCGCGGGCGCCACCTCGGCCGAGACGAGCGAACGCCGGGAAACAACCCCATCCGTACCCCGGTCGTACAGCCCGATCCCGATCTTGTGCGGGCGGAGGGTCGGATACGACGCCGGCGCCGTCTGCAGCACCGACACCGACCCGTCCGGCCCGATCGCGGTGCGCAGCGTGTTGACCTGCGGCCGCCGCAGCCACACCTCCGCCCACGCGGACAAATCCCGCCCACTGGCCTTGGCCAGCTGCGCGAGCAGGTCGGCCAGCGTCGCGTTCCCGTACGCGTGCGCCGCGAAGTACGCGTTGAGCCCGGCCCGGAACGCGTCGTCCCCCACCCAGGCGACCAGCTGCTTGAGGGTCGCCGCCCCCTTCGCGTACGAGATCCCGTCGAAGTTCATCAGCGCCTCGTCCGTGTCCGCCACCGACTCCGGCGCCACCGGATGCGTGGACGGGTGCTGGTCGGCGCGCAGCCCCCACGCCTTGCGCTGCATCGCGAACGTCGTCCACGTCCCCTTGAACCGGGTCGCCTCGGCCGCCACCCGGGTACCCAGGTACTCGGCGAACGACTCGTTCAGCCACAGGTCGTCCCACCAGGTCATGGTCACCAGATCGCCGAACCACATGTGCGCCATCTCGTGCGCGATCACGTTGGCCCGGCCCTCCCGCTGGCCCTCGGTCACCGCCGCGCGATAGATCATCTCGTCCCGGAAGATCACCAGCCCCGGGTACTCCATCGCCCCGAAGTTGAACTCCGGCGCGAACGCCTGCTGGTAGTGCCCGAACGGGAACCGGATGTCGAACATCTCGTGGTACCGGTCCAGGCACTGTTTGGTGATCGTGAACAGCTCCTCGGCCTGCGCGTCGAGGTGCTCGCCGAGGGCCGCCCGGACGTACAGGGCCAGCGGGATCCCGTCGTGCTCATCCCGCACCGCATGGAACGGCCCAGCGAAGAGCGACGCCAAGTAGGTAGAAATCCGTTTTGTCGGAGAAAACCGCCAGGTGCCGCCCGTATTGTCGATCAGCTCACCATTGGCGGCCACCGTCCACGACGGCGGCGCCGTGACCGTCACCTGGAACGACGCCTTCAGGTCCGGCTGATCGAAGGCCGGCAGCACCCGGCCGGCGTTGTTGATGAACAAGTGCTGATAAAGGTAGATATTTCCGTCGCCCGGGTCGACGTACTTGTGCAGCCCCTCGCCCGTGTTGGAATACCGCATCGTGGCGGTCACCGCGAGCTCGTTGGCGGCGGCCAGGCCGGTCAGGTGCAGCCGTCCGCCGGCGACGGCGGACGATGGCACCGAAACCCCGTTCAGCGTCATCGACTCGACCGCGACCGGCTCGAACTCCAGGAACGTTGACGAGCCGGGCCGGGCGTCGAACCGCACCACGGTTCGCGAACCGAAGGTGTCCCCCTCGGCGGTCACGTCGAGGTGCACCTCGTACTGGTGGACGTCGACGATGGCGGCGCGGTCAGCGGCCTCGGCACGGGTGAGTGACATGCCGACCATCATGCCTGTTTGGCTGGTCCGGGACGGTCCCGCCCCGCGGTAGCATGGTCACGTGCGCACCTCGAACCTGTGCTGGTGGCTGCCCTGACCGGGCGGCTCACCCACGCGCGCATGACCTCATTCGCGGCCGCCCCTCCGGGCGGCCGTTCTCGCATGTCACGGCGGTAGTCCCGGCGGGGTGTCCACCCGTACCGGAAGGAACCGGCCATGACCAAGCGACTCACCGGCTTTCAGCCCACCGGCAACCTGCACCTCGGCAACCTGCTGGGCGCCATGCGCCCGCTCGTCGCCGGCCAGGAGTCGGCGACCGAGACGATCGCGATGATCGTCGACCTGCACGCGATGACCATGGAACATGATCCACGGGCACTCCGGGCCCGCACGCTGGAGGCGGCCACGCTGCTGCTGGCCGCCGGCGTCGACCCGCGGCGCACGGCCCTCTTCGCCCAGTCGCAGGTGCCCGAGCACACCGAACTGCACTACCTGCTGGAGTGCACGACCGCCTACGGCGAGGCCGCCCGCATGATCCAGTTCAAGGAGAAGTCCGCCGCGGGTGGGCCGGTGCGGCTCAGCCTGCTCACCTATCCGGTGCTGATGGCGGCCGACATCCTGCTCTACGACGCCCACGAGGTGCCGGTCGGCGACGATCAAAATCAACACCTGGAGCTCACCCGTACGATCGCGGAAAGGTTCAACGCCCGCTACGGCGAGACGTTCGTGGTGCCCGAGGGCGTCCGTCCCGAATCGGCCGCGCGGATCATGGACCTCGCCGACCCGACCCGGAAGATGAGCAAGAGCAGCGCGACGGCGGCCGGGCGGATCGGCCTGCTCGACGAGCCCGAGGTGATCCGCAAGAAGACCTCCCGCGCGGTCACCGACACGCTCGGCGTCGTCCGGTATGACCCCGAAGGCCAGCCCGGCGTCAGCAACCTGCTGGACATCCTCGCCGAGTGCACCGGCGAGCGGCCCGGCGCGTATCCGAACTACGGCACCCTCAAGCGCGACGTCACGGATGCGGTCGACACGCTGCTCGCGCCGATCCGCAAGCGCCACGCCGAGCTGGCCGACGACCCCGGCTACGTCCGCGAGATCCTGGCGGAGGGCAAGACCCGGGTGCGGCCTGCGGCGCGTGCGACCGTACGCCGAGCGCGTGCCGCACTGGGCCTGCTGGACTAGGGCACTATTGGACTAACGCCGCCAGGCGCTTCTCGAAGCAGACGCTGAACGGGTTGCCCACGTAAGGGCCGTAGGCGGGGATCTCGTGATAGCCCGCCGACTGATAGAGGGCGATCGCCGCGGGCAGATAGTCACCGGTCTCCAGCCGGATGACCGGCCGCCCCGCGGCGAGCGCCTCCTCCTCGATCGCGACGATCATCTGGCGGGCGATGCCCCGGCCCCGGAACGCCGGGCGCACGTACATCCGCTTCAGCTCGGCCACCTCACCCGCCAGCGCCTGCCAGGCCCCGCACCCCACGGCACGCCCGTTCACCACCGCGACCAGATACGCAGCGTCATCACGGGGCGTGAAGACGGCCCGGTTCATCCCCTTGTCGATGTCCCGTATCTCCCGCTGCTGGGCCGTGACCAGGGCGGCAAGTTCCGGATCCAGCGGAGGACGGGATTCGATCAGCACACCGGTGACTCTAAGCGAGCACAGTTTCCGGATGGTTGCGTGCAGCTGGACTCCGTCCTATTCGCCGGTGTCGTCCTCATCGTCCTCGTCGGTAACCAGCACCGGCCGCTGGGCGTTCGCGACGCTGGTCACGGTGCCGTCGGCGGCCATGTGCAGCAGCTCGTCGTCGGAGCGGACCCGGCGCGCCTTGCGGGCGGCGAGTCGCTGGGCGGCGGTGGCCCGGCCGCTCTCCTCCTCGAGGCGGGCGTCGGTGCCGCGCGGGCCGGCCACGTACTCGCCGATGTTGGGCTGCCAGTCGAACTCGCGCTCGGCGATCCGCACCGGGTCGCCCGGCTGCGCGCCCTTCTTGGCGAGCGCGGCCTCGACGCCAAGCCGCTCGAGCCGGTCGGCCAGGTAGCCGATCGCCTCGTCGTTGTCGAAGTTGGTCTGCCGGATCCAGCGCTCGACCTTGGTGCCGCGCACCACGAAGACGCCGTCCTCGTCCTGCTCGACGGTGAAGCCGCTCTCGTCGACCGCCTTCGGCCGGATGACGGCCCGGGTCGGCTCGGCGGGCGGCTGGGCCAGCCGGTGCTCCTCGACGACCGTGGCCAACGCGTACACCAGCTCCTTGAGGCCCTCGCGGGTGACCGCGCTGACCTCGAAGACCCGGTAGCCACGCGCCTCCAGGTCGGGGCGGACCATCTCGGCGAGGTCCCGGCCGTCCGGGATGTCGATCTTGTTGAGCACCACGAGCCGGGGGCGGTCCTCGAGGCCGCCGTACGCGTCCAGCTCGGCCTCGATCGCGTCCAGATCGGCGAGGGGGTCGCGCTCGATCTCCGGCGCTGCCGCGTCCAGCACGTGCACCAGCACCGAGGTGCGCTCGATGTGCCGCAGGAACTGCATGCCCAGGCCCTTGCCGGTGGCCGCGCCCGGGATCAGGCCCGGCACGTCGGCCACGGTGAAGGTCTGGTCGCCGGCCTGCACCACGCCCAGGTTGGGCACGAGCGTGGTGAACGGATAGTCGGCGATCTTCGGCTTGGCCGCGGACATCACCGAGATCAGCGACGACTTGCCGGCCGACGGGAAGCCGACCAGGCCCACGTCGGCCACGCTCTTCAGCTCGAGCACCACGTCGATCTGGTCGCCGGGCTCGCCCAGCTCGGCGAAGCCGGGCACCTTGCGCCGGGTGTTGGCCAGCGAGGCGTTGCCCCGGCCGCCGCGCCCGCCGCGGGCCACCTCGAAGCTGGTGCCGGCGCCGATCAGGTCGGCCAGCACCTCGCCGTCGAGGGTCTGCACGACCGTGCCGTCCGGCACCTCGAGCACCAGGTCCTTACCGTTGGCGCCGTCCCGGTTGGCGCCCGCGCCGCCGCCGCCGTTGGGGCCCTTGACGTGCGGGTGGAAGTGGAAGTCGAGCAGCGTGTGCTGTTGCGGGTCGACGACCAGCGTGATGCTGCCGCCGTGCCCGCCGTTGCCGCCGTCGGGGCCGCCGAGCGGCTTGAACTTCTCCCGGCGCACCGAGACGCAGCCGTGCCCGCCGTCACCCGCCTGCAGGTGCAGCACGACCCGGTCGACGAACGTGGTCACTTGCCCAACTCTCCTCAAAAACAAAGCGGGCCGCAGACCCCCGAGGGGTCCGTGGCCCGCCTTGAAGAAACTACTCGGCGACCGGAACGATGCTCACGGTCTTGCGACCACGGTTCGTGCCGAACAGCACGTTGCCGGTGGCCAGCGCGAACAGCGTGTCGTCGCCACCGCGGCCGACGAGCTCGCCCGGGTGGAACTTCGTGCCACGCTGGCGGATCAGGATCTCGCCCGCGTTGACCAGCTGGCCGCCGAACCGCTTGACGCCGAGCCGCTGAGCGGAGGAGTCACGGCCGTTGCGCGAGCTGGACGCACCCTTTTTGTGAGCCATGAGTGATCCGCCCCTTACTTCCCGCTCGAAATGCCGGTCACCTTGACGCGGGTCAGCGGCTGGCGGTGACCCTGGCGCTTGTGGTAGCCGGTCTTGTTCTTGAACTTGTGGATCCGGATCTTCGGACCCTTGGTGTGCTCGGCGATCTCGCCGGACACCGTAACGTTGGCAAGCTTGGCCGCGTCGGTCACCAGGTTGTCACCGTCGACGAGGAGGACTGCGGCGAGCGTCAGCGCATCGCCGGGCGCACCCGCGAGCTTCTCGACCTCGATCACGTCGCCCTCGGCAACCTTGTACTGCTTGCCGCCGGTCTTGACGATCGCGTACATCGGACGCGGACTCCCTGAGACTTACGCAGCGAGGACCGCTGCTTGGCGGATGGTGCGGCCCGGCCGGGTATTTACACGGACGCGGAGCACGGCGCATGGAAAAGCGCCGTCGGCAAGCGTACTTCATGAGGCGCGCCGATCCCAAACCGGGGCGTCACCCTCGTCCGCATGCCTTGTCCAGCGTACCCGTCAATGCCGACATCTTGTCCGCGTTGATCTTCGCGACGTCGCCCTTGAACGTCTTGACCTGTGTGCTCATCTGGGTGAGCGCGGTCTTGAGCGCCTTGTTGTCGGCCAGGTGGGCCATCCCGGCGAGCGCGGACGAGAAGTTGGACACGTCCCGGTCGATCTTCTCCTGGGCCTGCGCCTTGGCCGCCGCGTCCTTGCTCGCGGCGTCGTTCCGCAACTGCAGGTCGGCAATGAAGGCCTGGCCGAAGCTCGCGGTGGTCCGGGCCGCCTGCGCGCAGATCGCCTTGGTGTTGCCGGAGAGCGCCTTGTCGGCCGCGGCCGCCACGGACGGATCCACCGCGGCCGCCGACCCGCCGGTGTTCGGGGTTGGCCCGCCGGACCAGGTGGCACCGCCGCCGCTCGCGGAGCAGCCGGCGGCCAGCAGGGGAAGGACCAGCAGGGGGACGAAGCGTCGCACGGGGAGCTCTCCTCGGGGGAAGGATCGATCCCCCGGAGGGTAGCGGACTTCGACGACGGTGAGCGGCTTGGCAGTTAAGTTTCTTTACCAAACCGCTCCCGCGTCGATGCCTTACGGCCGGGTACGCCGCCGGGTGCCGCCGCGCCGGGAGCGACGCCGGCCCGCGCCCGCGCCCACCGGCTCGTCGTCGTCCTCGTCGTCCTCGTCGCCGGCCGCGTCCGGGTCGTCCGCCCCGGTGAGCCGCAGCGGCTCGGCCGGGTCGGCCGGCGGCGCGACCGGCTCGGCGTGCGACTCGTAGCGGGACAGGTCGTACCCGCTGATGTCGTAGTCGTCCTCGGGGTCGGTCTTGGTCAGCGCCGACGGCGCCGCCGAGACGATCCCCGACCCGCGCACGGGAGGCAAGCCGGCGGTGACCGCCACCGGATCTTCCACCTCGTGGGTCGCCGGCGGCGCCTCGTCGATGACCGCCGGAGCGCTCTCCGCCGCTGCACCCCGGCGCCGGCGGGACCGGCTCGAGGCGGCCGGCTGCTGCTGCGGCGCGGCCGGCGGCTGCTCGGTACGGGTGGCCGCGGCGACCGCCTTGACCTGGTTGCCCGCGCCGCCGCCGCTGCTGCCGCCGCTGCCGTTGGTCCGCTTCTCCGGCACCGGCTCGGTGTGGATCAGCACGCCCCGGCCCTTGCAGTGGTCACAGGTCTCGCTGAACGCCTCGAGCAGGCCCGAGCCGATCCGCTTGCGGGTCATCTGCACCAGGCCGAGCGAGGTGATCTCGGTGACCTGGTGCTTCGTACGGTCGCGGCCCAGGCACTCGGTGAGCCGCCGCAGCACCAGCTCGCGGTTGCTCTCCAGCACCATGTCGATGAAGTCGATCACCACGATGCCGCCGAGGTCGCGCAGCCGCAGCTGGCGCACGATCTCCTCGGCCGCCTCCAGGTTGTTACGGGTGACCGTCTCCTCGAGGTTGCCGCCGGCTCCGGTGTACTTGCCGGTGTTCACATCGACGACCGTCATCGCCTCGGTCCGGTCGATCACCAGGTGGCCGCCCGAGGGCAGGAACACCTTGCGGTCGAGGCCCTTGAGGATCTGCTCGTCGATCCGCTTGTCGGCGAACAGGTCGCCGGCGCCGGTGTACCGGTGCAGCCGCTCGACCAGGTCCGGCGACACCGAGTTGAGGTAGTTCTCCACCTCGGCGTACGCCTGGTCGCCCTGCACCACCAGCTCGCGGAAGTCCTCGTTGAAGAGATCCCGGACGACCCGGATGACCAGGTCGGGCTCCTCGGAGAGGGCGGCCGGCGCGTGGCCCTCGGCGGCCTTGCGCTGGATCTCCTCCCACTGCGCCTGCAGCCGCTTGACGTCGCGGGCCAGCTCGTCCTCGCTCGCGCCCTCGGCCGCGGTCCGCACGATCACCCCGGCGCCGTCCGGCACCAGCTTCTTGAGCACGTCACGCAGCCGCTTGCGCTCGTTGTCCGGCAGCTTGCGGCTGATCCCGGACGCGTTGCCGTTGGGCACGTAGACCAGGTGCCGGCCGGAGAGCGCGATGTGGCTGGACAGCCGGGCGCCCTTGTGCCCGATCGGGTCCTTGGTGACCTGCACCAGCACCGAGTCGCCGGACTTGAGCGCCTGCTCGATCGAGCGGGCCCGGCCCTCCAGCCCGGTGGCGTCCCAGTTGACCTCGCCGGCGTAGAGCACGGCGTTGCGGCCGCGGCCCACGTCGACGAACGCCGCCTCCATGCTGGGCAGCACGTTCTGCACCTTGCCGAGGTACACGTTGCCGACCATCGTGCCCGAGCTGATCCGGGACACGTAGTGCTCGACCAGGACGCCGTCCTCGAGCACCGCGATCTGGATGCGGTCGGGCTTCTGCCGGACGACCATGACCCGGTCGACGGCCTCGCGACGGGCCAGGAACTCCGACTCGCTCAGGATCGGCGGGCGGGTCCGGCGCTGCTCGCGGCCGTCCCGGCGGCGCTGGCGCTTGGCCTCGAGCCGGGTCGAGCCGGAGACGCCCTGCACCTCGTCGGTACGGCGCGGCTCGCGCACCCGCACCACGGTGTGCACGCCGTCCTCGATGCCACCTGCCTCGCTCTCCCCGCCGGCGCCCTTGCGGCGGCGGCGACGCCGGCGGCGGGTGACGCCGTCACCCTCGTCGCCCTCGTCGTCGCCCTCCTCGGCGTCGCCCTCCGACTCGACGGACGCCTCGGCGCCCTCCTCGATGTCGGCGATCTCGTCGTCGGCGGTGCCCTTGCCTCGGCCCCGGCCGCGGCGGCCCCGACGGCGGCGACGGCGGCTGGAGCCGAACTCGTCGTCCGATTCGTCTGATTCGTCCGCCTCGTCCTCGACGCCTTCCTCGACGTCGTCGGCTGACTCGTCCGCCTCGTCGACCGGCTCACCGATCTCGGCGGTCTCGGTGAACTCGACCGGCTCCTCGGCGGGAGCGCCACGGCGGCGACGCCGGCTGCGGCGGACGCCCTCGGCGGGCTCCTCGGCCGGGAGCTCGGCGACGGCCGCCTCGGTTTCGGTGGCCTCGGGCTGCTCAGCGACCGAAGCCGGGCCCGGCGCCGCGACGGCGGCGGACCCGCGGCGGGCGCGCCGGGTGGTAGGCGCGGGAACGGCCTCAGTGGGATCCGGCGGCATGAACAGCACGGCGGGCGGCAGCGCGGCACGGCGGGACCGCCGAGCGGGCTTCTCCTCCTCGACGAAGTCGTCGTCGAGCGGAAGCACGCCGACGATCGGCACTTCTTCGACCGGTTCGGCCGGGGCCGGGGCCTCGGCCAACGGCTCCTCGGCCGCGAGCTCCTCGCCGGCCGGCTCCTCGCCGGCGATCAGCGGCTCGACCGCGACGACCGGCTCCGGCGCCGGCTCGACGGCGGCCGGGACGGCCTTCTTCCGCCGGGCACGGGTGGCCTTGACCGGAGGCGCGGCCTCGCCCTCGACGGGGGCGGGTTCCGCCGGCGCCGCGGCTTTCTTACGGCTGCGGGTGGCCTTGACCGGTTTGACCGGCTCCTCGCCCTCGACGGGCTCGGGACCGGCGGCGGGAGCCGCGGCCTTGCGGGCCCGGGTCCTGCGCACAGGGGTGGTAGGGGTGCTATCGGCGGTCTCGGCGGGTGACACGGTCACCTCGCTCGATTCACCGCCCGTGGGCTCGTTATCGAGCATGGGCGCTCTCCAGTTCTGGCTGCCCCGGGCGCGTTTGAGCGCTGCCACGCAGGGCTGCCGCAAGTGTTTCGGTCCCGGCCGGGTTGGCGGACGGGCGGCCGAAGTCTGCCGATCGGGCGCCGGCTGGGGTCCAGCTAGCGCCCACCGATGGCGGCGCGATCCGCGTCCAACGGATCGACGATCTCCCCCTGCGGGGTCAGCGTGCCCTGGGCCAGCCGGGTCACCCGAGGGGGCACCGGCGGCTCCAGGCCAGCAACGACACGCAGGCCGGAAAGGACGTCATCGGGTCGCACGGCGGGCGTTACCTGTCGTACGACAAGGTCGATTATCGCACACGGTGCCGCGAACGCCCCGGAAGGTAGGTCGGACTGCTCGGTCACTGCGATGTGGGTCACCGCGGGCCGGGCGTCGAACGTCCGGCGACCCTGCTTGGTCATCCGCTCGACCGGCACCTCGGCGGCGCCCAGGAAGCTCTTCACGGCGGCCGCGGCCACCGCCGGATCGACCGAGGGCAGCTCGAGCAGCCATCGGGAGGCGTCTATCCGGTCGGCGAGGCTGCCCTCCCCGGCCGGCACCGCTTCCAGCACGTCCAGCCCTGGTGAGAGGGCCGCGTCCAGGGCCGTCAGCAACTGCGCCGGGTCGACCTCGGCCTGCAGCCCGATCTCCAGATACTCCGCCTCGCTGCCGACACCGGTGGGGGCGGCACTGGCGTACGAAATCTTGGGGTGCGGGGTGAAGCCCTGCGAGAAGGCGATCGGCACGGCGGCCCGCCGCAACGCCCGCTCGAAGGCGCGCGCGAAGTCCCGGTGTGACGTGAAACGCAGTGGGCCGCGCTTCGCGTACCGGATCCGGATCCGCTGGACGACCGGGGCCTGGCCGCCCACCGGCTGGTTCTTGGGGGGAATGTCGCACTCCTAAGCGGGGACCCGCAGGTTGTTCACCGGGGTGAGGGGCAGCAGTTTCTTGCCGGTCGGGCCGATCTGGATCTCGGTGTCCATCGACGGGCACACGCCGCAGTCGAAGCACGGGGTCCAGCGGCAGTCGTCCTGCTCGTACTCGCTGAGCGAGTCCTGCCAGTCCTGCCAGAGCCAGTCCTTGTCGAGACCCGAGTCGAGGTGGTCCCAGGGGAGCACCTCGGCCTGGTCGCGCTCGCGGGTGGTGAACCAGTCGAGGTCGACGCCGAAGCCGGGCAGCACCTCGGCGGCCGCATCGATCCAGCGGGCGTACGAGAAATGCTCGCTCCAGCCGTCGAAACGTCCGCCTTTTTCCCAGACGCGCCGGATGACTGCCCCGACGCGCCGATCGCCCCGAGACAGCAGGCCCTCGATCAGCGACGGCTCGCCGTCGTGGTACCGGTACCCGATCGCGCGGCCGAGCGACCGGTCGCTGTTGATCACGTCCTTGAGCATCTTCAGCCGGGCGTCGATCACCTCGGGCCGCACCATCGGCGCCCACTGGAACGGGGTGTGCGGCTTGGGCACGAACCCGCCGATCGACACCGTGCAGCGGATGTCCTTGGTGCCGGCGGCCGCGCGGCCCGCCTTGATCACCTCGTGCGCCATCCGGCCGATCTGGGCCACGTCGTCGTCGGTCTCGGTCGGCAGGCCGCACATGAAGTACAGCTTCACCTGCCGCCAGCCGTTCGAATACGCGGTCACGACCGTCCGGATCAGGTCTTCCTCGGTCACCATCTTGTTGATGACCTTGCGGATCCGCTCCGAGCCGCCCTCGGGGGCGAAGGTCAGGCCGGTACGCCGGCCGTTCTTCGACAACTCCTGGGCCAGGTCGATGTTGAAGGCGTCCACCCGGGTCGAGGGCAGCGACAGCGAGACGTTGGTGCCCGCGTACTGCTCGGCCAGGCCGGAGCACATGTCGCCGATCTCGGAGTGGTCGGCGCTGGAGAGCGAGAGCAGGCCGACCTCGGAGAAGCCGGAGAACTCCAGCCCCTCCTTGACCATCTGCCCCACGGTGGTGATCGACCGCTCCCGGACCGGGCGGGTGATCATGCCGGCCTGGCAGAACCGGCAGCCCCGGGTGCAGCCCCGGAAGATCTCCACCGCGTACCGCTCGTGGACCGTCTCGGCGAGCGGGACCAGCGGCTTCTTCGGGTACGGCCAGGCGTCGAGATCCATCGTCGTGCGCTTGGCGACCCGGAACGGCACGTCCGGGCGGTTGGGCACGACCCGCTGGATGCGCCCGTCGGGCAGGTAGTCCACGTCATAGAAGCGAGGAACATAGATGCTTTCGGTACGGGCGAGCCGCAGCAACAACTCGTCCCGCCCGCCGGGCCGGCCCTCGGCCTTCCACTCCCGGATGATCCCGGATATCTCCAGAACCGCTTCCTCCCCGTCGCCGAGCACGGCGGCATCCAGGAAGTCGGCGATCGGCTCCGGGTTGAAGCTCGCGTGCCCGCCGGCCAGGACGATCGGGTCCTCGTCGCCGCGGTCCTTGCTCTCCAGCGGGATGGCGGCGAGATCCAGCGCGGTGAACATGTTGGTGTAGCCGAGCTCGGTCGAGAAGGAGAGGCCGAGCACGTCGAAGTCGCGGACCGCGCGGTGCGCGTCGACCGTGAACTGCGGGACGCCGTGCTCGCGCATCAGCGCCTCGAGGTCGGGCCAGACCGCGTACGTCCGCTCGGCGAGCACGTCCTCCTGCTCGTTGAGCACCTCGTACAGGATCTGGACGCCCTGGTTGGGCAGGCCCACCTCGTACGCGTCGGGATACATCAGCGCCCAGCGCACCGTGGTCGCGTCCCAGTCCTTGACGACGGCGCCGAGCTCGCCACCCACATACTGAATGGGCTTGCTGACCAGGGGCAGCAACTGCTCGAGCTGCGGGAAGACGGAACGTGCACTCATGGGACTCCAGGGTACGCGGACTACCCACCCAGCTCGGCCGCGGCCCGGTCCCGATCGGTGCTGAGAACATCCTCGCGAAACGCGCAGAGCCGGAGCGTCATCCGGGCCGCACCGCGCTCCCCCACCACCAGGCGGGCGCGCTTGCCCTGCGCCGCGAGATCACCGACGAGCGCGTCGAGCAGCCGCACCCCGGCGCTGTCCAGGAACGAGACCGTGGTGAGATCGATCAGCACCTTGCCGGAGTCCCGGATCCGGCCCACGATCGCCTTGCCGATCTCGCCCGAGTTGGCCAGGTCGATCTCGCCGCTCAGGCTGACCAGCGCGGCGTCCCCGATCTTCGAGAACGTGACCCATTGCTCGGTCACTGCGCCACCTTAGGCATGCTCTTCTGGCCCTCGCCTGCGGCCTGGGCGGGCAACTCACGGAAGTGCCGCTCGGTGCAGGCGGTCATGCTGCTGCCTCCCGTGCGCGGCGCATGGTGACGATGGTGCCGTCGCTGCGGTCGAAGAGCACCTGGTCCATCGACTCGCGGATCAGCTGCAGCCCGCGCCCGCGGGAGACGTCGGTCATCGGGCCGCGCCAGGTGCCGCGGTCGGCGACCTTGACCTCGACCGCGTCCGCGGTCACCGTGGCGACCACGTCGATCATGCCGAACGGGTCGTCCCGGTAGCCGTGCTCGATCGAGTTGGCCACCGCCTCCGAGCAGGCCAGCAGCACCGCGTCCCGGGTCTCCGGCTCGACGCCGTGGGAGACCAGCCAGGCGCGCAGGTCGGCGCGGAGCAGGGTGATCTGCATCCGGTCGGCGCCGATCGTCCGCTCGATCCGTTCCTCGGTGCCCAGCGAGACGCAGAGCAGGCAGACGTCGTCGGCGTGGTCCCGGCCGACCAGCGTGTCGGCCAGGCCGGCGGTGAATCCCTGCAACGGCGCGTCCTGGCGCCGGGCGAATTCGCGGGCGAGCAGCTCGAAGCCCTTGTCCAGCGGCCGGCTGCGCCGCTCGATCAGGCCGTCGGTGTAGAGCAGCAGGCGGCTGCCGGCCGGGAGCCGGCGGGTCTCCTGGGTGCGGCGCAGGTCGCCGGCCCGCGAGCCGAGCCCCGCCGACCGCGCCTGCATGAGGTATTCCGGCGCGCCGCCCGGCTCCTGCAGCAGCGGCGGGAGGTGACCCGCGCAGGCGTACGTGAGATCCCCGGTCACCAGGTCGATCTCGGCGTACGCCACGGTCGCCATCCGCGCCGACTCGACCCGGTCGACGAACCGGTCCAGCCCCTCCAGCAGCCGGGCCGGCCCGACGTCCTCGCCGGAGAGCGCCCGGATCGCGCTGCGCAGCTGCCCCATCGTGGTGGCCGCGTCGATGCCCCGGCCGACCACGTCACCGACCACCACCGCCAGCCGGTCCTTGGTGATCAGGAACGCGTCGAACCAGTCGCCGCCGACCTCGAGATCCTGCCCGGCCGCCTGGTAGTGGGTCTCCACCGTGAACCGCTTGTCGCCGCCCGGCGGGCCCCCGGCCAGCAGGCTGCGCTGCAGCGTCCGGGCGATCTGTCGTTCCTGCTCGTACAGCCGGGAGTTCTCCAGCGTCAGCGCGGACCGGTCGGCCAGTTCCAGCAGGAAGGCCCGCTCGTGGTCGTCGCTGCCGCGCTCAGGCGTCCGGCGCAGCGCGAGCGTGCCGAGCACCCGGCCGCGGGCGGTCAGCGGCAGCACCGCGCACGCCAGCTTCTCGTCCGCCGCCGGGAAGATCGGCTCGCCGGAGGCGGTGACCCGGGCCAGCGCGAGGGCGAGCATGTCGGGATCCGGCGGCCGGGCGCCCCTCTCCTCCTGCACGCCGGTCGGGCCGACCGAGAGCCGCACCTCCGCCCAGTCCGCGATCTCCGGCACCAGCCGGTCGAGCAGGCGCCGGGCGCGAGGCAGCATACGGGGCAGCTCGTCGAGCGCCCGAGTGGTCTCGGCCAGGAAGGTGACCCGCTCCTCGCGGCGGCGGGCCTCGTCGTACAGCCGGGCGCGGTCGAGCGCCTGGCCGGCCTGCTGACCGAGCAGCCGCACCACGCTCAGGTCGGCGTCGCTCAGCTTGCGTTCGCCGGTGAAGCTGAACGCCAGCACGCCGAGGGTCTCGGCGCCGGCGTGCTCCTCGGTCGGGCCGGTGGTCAGCGGCAGCAGCACCACCGTGTCGCGGCCCGAGCGGCGCATGTTGTCGACCAGGTCGGGAAAGTGCCGCGCGGCCTCGGCGAGCGAGCCGACCACGTGCAGGTCGCCGCGCTCGGCGACCCGCGCCACCGCCCGCGACGAGGTGACCGGCATGTCGTCCCAGTTGCCGGTGGTCGGGTCGGTCGAGGCGACCGCGACGATCGTCTCCCGCTCCGGGTCGATCAGGTAGATGCTGCTGCTCGCAGCGCCGAAGGCCGACTCGGGCGCGCGGACCACCGCCTCGGCGACCTCGGCCTCGGTGGGCGCCGCGGCCAGGTCGGCGACGACCTCCTGCAGCACCCGGATGCGGCGCTCCGAATCCTCGGCGCGCCGGCGGGAATCCAGCAGCTCCTGCTCGTTGCGGCGGCGCTCGGTCGCGTCAAGGACCATGGCGCGGATGGCCCGCGGTTCCCGTTCGGGGCCGCGGGCCAGCATCGAGTTGACCACGGTGGGCAGCGTCCGGCCGTCCGCGCAGACCACGTCGAAGGCGAGCTCACGCACCTCGTCCCGCAGGCGCAGCAGCGGCGCGTAGTGGGTCTCGTGGTAGAGCTGCCCACCGGCGGAGAGCAGGTCCCGGAAGCGGCGGTGGCCGACCAGGTCGCCGCGCTGGTAACCGGTCCAGGTCAGGAACGTCTGGTTGACCCGCACGATGGTGCCGTCGGGGAGCATCGTCAGATACCCGCACGGCGCGTGCTCGTACAGGTCGTCCGGATCCTCGTCCCAGGGCGGTCGCAACTCCTGCGTCACGTCCCGGCCGCCAGAATCACTCACGGCGACCGAGAGTGTTCCCGGTCGGCGTGACGGCGTTTCCGCGTGTCGTTCTCATGTCTGGGTAACCATACGGCTCCCTTGCGCTTCGCACATCGCCCTCCTTGTCCGGCATCGTCGCCGATGCTGGCGCACCGGCTCTAACCTGGCGGAGGAGCCGGCAGCGAAGGAGATCCTCGGATGGTCGACCATCCCGATCCGACCCGCGTCGAGGGCGGCGAGGAACCGTCGACGGTGGACGCGCCGTCCCGCTGGAGCGGGGCGGCCGCGGTGCCGCCGCCCGAGCCGAAGAAGTCCTGGTGGTCGCGGCACCGCCCGGAGGTGGACGAGCGCACCGCGGTCCCGGCGGTCGACCCGTGGGCCGGCCAGGACACCCCGATCGACCCGATGCCGGTCGCCGTCCCGATCGAGAAAACCAAGATCGACGCGCCGCCCGCCGCCCCTCAGCCGGTGGCCCCGGCACCAGCCGCCCCGCCGCCACCCGTGCCGCCACCCGCCGTCCCCTTGCCGACGACGGCGCCCAAACTCAGCCGCCGCGAGAAGAAGGCGCAGGCCCGGGCCGCGAGCGCCCGCCCACCGGCCAACCGGCTACCGGTGCAGACGCGCCCCGCAGCGCCTCCGCCCCCACCGCCGCCCTGGGCCGCCCAGCGAACGCCGCAGCGCCCACTCCCCCCGCCCCGGCGCCGGCGCCGCCGCGGCCGCCTGCTCCTGGTCGCCACCGTGATCGCGGTCGGCACCGCCGCCTACTTCCACTTCCCGGCGCTCCGCCAGTACCCGGTCTCCGCGGTCCTCCCGGCCGACTTCTCCGACCTGAGCCTGCGCGACGACAACGCCAGCAAGCGCGCCGCCGACCGGCTCGCCCAGGCGCTGAAGGCCGCCGACTCCAAGGACGGCAAGGCGTTCGCCGGCGTCTACGGCGACGGCCACGGCAAGCGGGTCACGATCTTCGGCGTCACCGGCTGGAGATTCACCCCGCAGAGTGACGTCTCGACGCAGCTCGACCGCCTCACCGACGAATTCAACCTGTCCGGCGTCGAGTCGTTCAGCCTCGGCGAGCCCGGCGCGCACGAGAGCTGCGGCGTCGGCCGGTCGGACGGCGCGGCCGTGGTGGTCTGCGCCTGGGCCGACCACGGCAGCATGGCCACCGTGCTGCTGAACCGGCGGTCCATCAAGGAGAGCGCCGACCTGGTGGGCCGGCTGCGCTCGGCGGTGCTCACTCCGGGGTAGGCGGTGCCTTCTTCGCCGGGGCGTATCTCGGCACGTACTCCTGGCCCGTGAGCTTCTGAATCTCGGCCATCACCTCGTCGGTGAGGGCGCGCAGCGAGGTGCGGTCGTCGGCCCGCCCGGTGACGTCGATCGGCTTGCCGATCTTGACGGTCGGCCGGCCCCGGAACAGCATCGGGTACGGCTGGCCGATCGGCTGGATCTTCTCGGTGCCCAGGGTGCCGACCGGGATGATCGGGACCCCGGCGGCGACGGCGAGCCGCGCCACCCCCGTCCGCCCACGGTAGAGCCGGCCGTCGGGCGAGCGGGTGCCCTCGGGGTAGACCACCACCATGTCGCCGGCCTTCAGCACCGGGATGGCGCTGTCGAACGCGGCCAGCGCGTCTCGCCCGCCGGCCCGTTGAACCCGGATGGCCCCCAATCCGTTGAGCAGGTTACGGGTGAACCAGCCACTGAGGCCGGTGCCGTCGAAGTAGTCGGACTTGGCCCAGAACGCCAGGTGCCGGGGCACGACCGCGCCGATGAAGAGCTCGTCGGCGACCGACAGGTGGTTACCCGCGAAGATCGCGCCGCCGGTCTTGGGCACGTACTCCAGGCCCTCGACATGCGGCCGCCAGCCGAGTGTCAGCATGTTGCCGACGGTGAGTTTGCCGATCGTGTAGAGCAGCGGCAACGCGGGTTCCTCCGGGGACGGGTCGTGCGCAAGAAGTGGGGGTTGCCGCTGAGGTTATCGGACCGCAGGCCGGAAGTCCCCGTCGAGCCGACAACGCGGCCCGGACATTCACCACAGAGGCGGCAAATGCCCGGGCCGGGTTAACTGTTTCACAGGATGGCGCGAGACACCGTCACCGTGATCTGCTCTCCGTCGCCCACCTCACCGGCGAAGCCGGCCGCGCCCGCCGGGGCGAAGCCGACCTCGGTCGCCAGCGTCTCGCCGGCCACGAAGTCCCGGTGCGCCCCGACCGCCAGCTGCACCGGGTCGGTGGCCGAGACGGTCAGCGCGATCCGGTCCGAGACGTCCAGGCCGGCGTCGCGGCGAGCCTGTTGCACCACCCGGATCACGTCCCGGGCCAGGCCCTCGGCGAGCAGTTCGGGCGTCACCACGGTGTCCAGCACGACCACGCCCGCGCCGCCGGCCAGCGGCGCCGAGTTGGCCACGTCCGCGGCGACCAGCTTCAGCTCGTACTCGCCCTCCCGCAGGGTGACCCCGGCCGCGACCGGCACGCCGTCGACCAGCTGCCAGTCGCCCTTCTTGACCGCCTGGATGACCTGCTGGACCTGCTTGCCGACGCGCGGGCCGAGCGCCCGGGGCACGACGGTGAGCACCTGCTCGCAGTACGCGGCCACGTCGCCGGTGAACACCACGTCCTTGACGTTGACCTCGTCGGCGAGCAGGTCGCCGAAGCTCGCCAGGGCGGCCGCCTCGGCCGTGGCCACGGTCAGCCGGGCCAGCGGCAGCCGGACCCGCAGGGCGCGGGCCTTGCGCAGGGAGAGCGCGGCCGAGGCCACGTCCCGGATCGCGTCCATCGAGGCGACCAGCTCGTGGTCGGCCGGGAAGCCGGCGGCCGACGGCCAGTCGGTCAGGTGCACCGAGCGCCCGCCGGTGAGGCCGCGCCAGATCTCCTCGGTGGTCAGCGGCGCGAGCGGCGCCACCACCCGGCAGACGGTTTCCAGCACGGTGGCGAGGGTGTCGAACGCGTCGTGGTCGCCGGCCCAGAAGCGGTCCCGCGACCGGCGCACGTACCAGTTGGTCAGCGCGTCGAGATAGGACCGGACAGCCCCGGCCGCACCCGAGATGTCGTATTCGTCCATGAGACGCTGAACGTCGGCGACCAGTTCGCCCGTCTTGGCCAGCACATATCGATCGAGGAGATGAGGCGAGTCCGTCCGAAATGTCGCGACATATGATGAAGCATTTGCGTAAAGGCTGAAGAAGTACCAGACGTTCCACAGCGGCAACAGCACCTGGCGTACGGAATCGCGGATCGCCACCTCGGTGACCGGCATGTCCCCACCCCGGAGCACCGGCGACGACATCAGCATCCAGCGCATCGCGTCCGAGCCGTACGTGTCGAACACCCGGTACACATCCGGGTAATTCCGCAAGGACTTGGACATCTTCCGCCCGTCCTCGCCGAGCAGGATGCCGTGGCTCAGGCAGTTCCGGAAGGCCGGCCGGTCGAACAGCGCCGTGGCCAGCACGTGCATCGTGTAGAACCAGCCGCGGGTCTGCCCGATGTACTCGACGATGAAGTCGCCGGGGTAGTGGTGCTCGAACCACTCCTTGTTCTCGAAGGGGTAGTGCACCTGGGCGAACGGCATGGAGCCCGACTCGAACCAGCAGTCGAGCACCTCCGGCACCCGGCGCATCGTCGAGCGCCCGGTCGGGTCGTCCGGGTTCGGCCGGGTGAGCTCGTCCACGTACGGCCGATGGAGGTCGTTGACCTTGACCCCGAAGTCCCGTTCCATTTCTTCGAAGGATCCGTAGACGTCCACCCGCGGGTACTGCGGATCGTCCGACTTCCAGACCGGGATCGGCGAGCCCCAGAACCGGTTGCGCGAGATCGACCAGTCCCGGGCGTTCGCCAGCCACTTGCCGAATGAGCCGTCCTTGATGTGCGCCGGCGTCCAGGTGATCTCCTGGTTCAGCTCGACCATCCGGTCGCGGAACTTGGTGACCGCCACGAACCACGACGACACCGCCTTGTAGACCAGCGGGGTGTCGCAACGCCAGCAGTGCGGGTACGAGTGGGTGTAGCCCTCATGCCGCAAGACGACGCCGTTTTCCTTGAGCGCGGCGATCACCGGCTTGTTGGCGTCGAAGACCTGCACGCCCTGCCACGGCGGGACCAGCGCGGTGAACCGGGTGTGCTCGTCGACCGTCACGATCGTCGGGATGCCGGCCGCGTTGCAGACGTTCTGGTCGTCCTCGCCGAAGGCCGGCGCCTGGTGCACGACCCCGGTGCCGTCCTCGTCGCTCACGTAGTCGGCGGTGAGCACCTGGAACGCGTTCTCCCCCGCCCGCTCGACGAGGAAGTCGAAGAGCGGCTCGTAGCGACGCCCGGCCAGCTCCGCGCCGGTTACCGTGCCGACCTGCTCGTAGCCCTCGAGCTCCCTGGCGTACGCCGCCACCCGGGACGCTCCCATGATGAGCTTCTGCCCGGATTTATCCGACAAAACCGCATATTCCAGGGTCGGCCCGACCGCCAGCGCGAGGTTCGACGGCAGCGTCCACGGCGTGGTCGTCCAGACCGCGATGTCCTCGCCGGTCTCCAGCCGGAATTTTACCGTCAAGGCCGGATCTGTCCGGTCCCGGTAGACGTCGTCCATCCGCGTCTCGGTGTTCGAGAGCGGCGTCTCACACCGGAAGCAGTAGGCGAGGACCCGGAACCCCTCGTACACCAGCCCCTTGTCGTACAGCGTCTTGAACGCCCACAGCACCGACTCCATGTAGCTCGGGTCGAGGGTCTTGTAGTCGTTCTCGAAGTCCACCCAGCGGGCCTGCCGGGTGACGTACCGCTCCCAGTCCTTGGTGTAGGCGAGCACCGACGATCGACAGGCCTCGTTGAACTTGTCGATCCCGAGCTCGACGATCTGCGCCTTCGTGGTGATCCCGAGCTGCTTCTCGGCCTCCACCTCGGCCGGCAGCCCGTGCGTGTCCCACCCGAACCGCCGCTCGACCCGCCTGCCGCGCATCGTCTGATACCGCGGCACCAGATCCTTCACGTACCCGGTGAAGAGGTGCCCGTAGTGCGGCAGCCCGTTCGCGAACGGCGGGCCGTCGTAGAAAACGTACTCGTTGCTGCCGTTCTCCCCGGCCGGCCGCTTGTCGACGGACGCCTCGAACGTCTCGTCGGCGGCCCAGTGCTCCAGAACGGCGCGCTCGACGGCGGGCAGATCCGGACTGGCCGGCACGCCATCGGCAGCGGTGTGCTTGGGATAGCCCATCGGTGGGTTCTCTCCTCGTGCAGCTCACTCAACGTGGACTGCGAGGACGAGCGGTTGTCCGCCCGCGGTACCACCTCGCTTGGCAGGAGACCCTGCCCGCTCATTCGCCGGCTCTTCGCACGTGCCGATCCGCCCGGCTCTACTGAGGCCCTCCCTGACGGAGAATGCCCGTTCTTCCGGAGGCTCCCCGGTGATAGCCGGTTCAAAGCCTGCCCGTCAACGATACCGGGCGCCAAGAACTAACTTCAAAACCATTCGACCGTACGCGAGGGTCAAGCCCCCGGTGAGCCCGGCGACCTGGGTGGTGGGTTGCGCCCTTGCCGCCCGCTGCGGGCCGTGCTGCCCACTTGCGCTTACGACCGGCCGGCGCCTCCTACCGGATGGCCCGCCACTGGGTGATCGCGATGTTGTGCTCATCCGGATCGTGGAAGGTGGCCGACCACAACTCCAGCCGGTCCCCGCGATTGACCGGCTGCGGCGGGTGCTCGAACGTGACCCCCTTCGCCAGCAGCTCGTGATAAACCGCCTCGACGTCCCCCACCTCGAGGTTCAGGAAGATCAGCCGTCCGGCCCCACCCAACCCCGACACGGTCCGCAGCACCACCCGGGTGTCGCCCGAGGCGAGAACCGCACTCCCGTCCCCACTGTCGATCTCGTAAAACCCCAACGTGTCCCGATAAAACGCAACAGACCGCCCGAGATCAGTCACCAACACGGTGATCCCAACCCCGTAGATCGCCCCCGCCGGCCCCGGCCGAGCACTCGGATAAGCGGTAATAACGTCATCCACCCGAGCATCCGGCTCCACCACCACCGGCCCAACACCCCTCCCCGGCGGCGCGGCCCAGGGGTTCTCGTCTCCCCCGGCCACCCCACTCCCAGCCGCCCCACTCCCGGCCGTCGCGCTCCCAGCCGGGCCACTCCCAGCCGGGCCACTCCCACCCGGGCCACTCCCAGCCGGGCCACTCCCAGCCGGGCCACTCCCACCCGCGGCCCCAGACAGCCCACTCTCGGCCGCCGCGCCATCATTCGGCCCGCTCTCGGCCACCGCGCCCTCAGCCGACCCACTCGCAGCCGGCTCGCGCCCGGCGGCGGCCGCCCGGGAAGCCGCAGCCGCCCCAACAGCGGCCCCAGCAACCGCGGCACCTGCGACACCAGCACCGCCACCCGCCCCACCGGCAGACGCGGCACCACCGACAGGCGCAGCACCACCCACAGGCCCGGCGCCGTCCGCAGGCGCAGCACCACCCACAGGCGCAGCGCCACCGGCAGGCGCAGCACCACCCGCACGCCCGGCGCCACCCGCAGGCGCAGCACCACCCGCACGCCCGGCACCACCCGCAGGCGTGGCACCACCCGCACGCCCGGCACCACCCGCAGGCGTGGCAGCGGCCGACGCTTCCAGCGTGGCCGATTCGTCCCCAGAGTCACCCTTGTCGGAATGCCCGAACCGCTTGAAGGCCGCCGCCGCTGCCGCGGCAACCGCCCCGGCGGCGGCCGCAGCCCCCGCGATGACCCCGGCCGAGCCGTGCCTTTCCTCAACCGGCGGCGTGGTCGGCAGCGGCTCGGTGACCGCCGGCGGCACCCCGGCCGGCCCGCTCGACACGTCGCCCACCGGCGGCACCCCGGCCGGCCCGCTCGACACGTCGCCCACCGGCGGCACCTCGACCGGCCCGCTCGACACGTCCTCGGCGACCGGCGGTGCGATCAGCCCTTCGTCAATCGCCGCGGCCGCCTCGGGCTCGGTCTCCTCCGGCGGCGCGGCGGGCTCACCATCCAGCGGCAGGTCGATGTCGTCAAAGCCGACCGGCGACGGCGCGGTCGGCCGCGCCTGAGTCGGTTCCGGCGCATGCGGAGGCGGCGTGACCGGCTCCGGCGCCGTCGGAAATGTCGTCGCGGGCGGCGGCACGGCCGTGGTCGCGGCCACCGTAGGCTCCGCCCGCCGATACGGACTCGCCCCGCCCGATCCCGCCCCGCTCGATCCCGCCCCGGCCGGTCCCGGCTCGCCCGATCCCGGCTCGTCCAGCGGCAGATCGATCGGCAGTTCGTCATCCGGATGCGGCGCCCGCTGCGGCGGCGCGGTAGCCGCCGACTCCGTCACGAACGGCTCGGTCACGGCCTCCTCGACAAGCGGCTCAGCGGTAGCCGTCGCCGAACCACCGTTCCGCGGATGCGGGCTCGGCCTTCTCCTCGGCTCCCGCGCCGCACCACCCGCAGCCACCCCTCCCGCTCCGCCCACAGTCGCGCCGCCAGCAGCCGCTCCGCCCATACCGCCCACAGTCGTGCCGCCGGCAGCCGCTCCGCCAGCAGTCGCGCCGTCGGCAGCAGCTCCACCCATGCCGCCCACAGTCGCGCCGCCCGCAGCCGCTCCGCCAGCAGTCGCGCCGCTGGCAGCAGCTCCACCGGGGGCAGTGCCGCTTACAGTCGCGCCGCCCGCAGCCGCTCCGCCAGCATCGCCCGGGGCCGCTCCGCCAGCATCGCCCGCAGCCGCTCCGCCGGCGCTACCCACAGGCGCTCCGCTCGCAGCCGCACCGGCGGCGGCCGCCGCTGCTGCTGCTCCCGCCGCGGCCGCCGCTCGACGTGGCAACGGCTGGGTGACCTCGTTGTGGTCGACGAACTCGCCCTCGACCACCGGGCCCGCCGGCGTGTCCCGGACGACCACCGGCGACTCCCCCGGCCCCGGCGGCGGCTCGTCGTCGGGCTCCGTCCAATTCCGGTTCCGGGCGACCCACGGCGGGTCTTCCACGTCGCCGAGGATGTCGTCGTCCTGTTCCTCGTCGAGCAGGTCGTCCGGCAGGTCGCCGTAGTCCGGCATCGGCGGGGGCGGCGGGTCCTGCCCCCGGTCTCGCGGCGACGCCTCGTCCCAGTTGATCCGCACCCGGCGCATGTCGTCGACGTCCACGGTGATCGGCAGCGTGTCGCCGATGCGCGGCCACTTCACCACCGGCACCCGCGGCTCGCGCAAGGTCACCTCGGAGGTGGGCAGCCCGGGCGCCACGACCACCGCCTGGATCTCGGCCCGGCCGTAGACGGCCGACGACGTGGGCGCCGGCGAGATCGCCTTGACCTCGGCCGAGCCGCTCACCCAGGCGCGGGCGCCGCGCCGCACCACATTGACCACGCCCAGGCCGATCGACAGCACCAGGACGGCCAGCCCGAACAGGGCGACCCCCCAGCTGGACATGCCCAGCCCCAGCGCCATCACGAAGACCGCGATCGTGCCCATGACCGCCGCCACCAGCTTGCGCGGCGTTGCGACCGGACGGCCGGTCTGGTTCGCCAATGTGGACCTCCCGCTCTTTCTCACGTCAGGTTATTGCCCGGCGCAACCCGAGGGAAAGTGCGGCGGTCCCGGCGTTGCCGCTCGCCGGAAACTCGGTACCGATAGGCTGAATCCCGCGTGTCTGCCCCAGTTCGTTGGAGGATCTTCGTGACCAGCCCCGTCGAGCGTTCTCTCGTGCTCGTCAAGCCCGATGCGGTCCGCCGCGGCCTGCTCGGCGAGATCCTCGCCAGGTTCGAGCGTAAAGGCCTGGTCATCGAGGCGCTGGAGTTGCGCACGATGGATGCCTCGCTCGCCGACCAGCACTACGCCGACCACGTGGAAAAGGCGTTCTACCCGCCGCTGAAGGAGTTCATGACCAGCGGGCCGCTCGCCGCCCTGGTGCTGGCCGGCGACAACGTGATCGAGGTGGTCCGCGCCATGATCGGGGTGACCGACGGCCGCAAGGCGGCCGCCGGCACGATCCGCGGCGACTACTCGTTGTCGAACAGGGAAAACCTGGTGCACGCCTCCGACTCCGCCGAGAGCGCGGCCCGCGAGCTCGCCCTCTGGTTCCCCAAGATTTAAAGCGTCTCGAGGCTCGCCGTCCGGCGTGACTCGGTCTCGAACACCTTGAGCAGCACGGCGGCGAGGATCGCGTAACCCAGGCCGACCAATGCCTCCCGGCCCAGGGCGGGCGCGGCCGCCGCCAGGCCGTGCCCGGCGGCCAGATCGCGAGCCGCGGAAGCCGCATGCGTGATCGGCAGAAACTCGCCGATCTTCACCATCCACCCGGGCAGCGCCGTGCTGGGCACGTTCACGCCGGTGAGCAGCAGCAACAACGCCACCGCCACATTCGACACGACCCACACGTCCCGGAAGCGCAAGCCCAGCGCGCCGAGGGTCAGCCCGAAGAACGCGCAGGCCAGCGACCCGACCGCCATCGCCAGCAGCAGCCCCGGAATCGCCCCCACCGGGAACCGCAGCCCCAGCAGCGTCGCGCCCACGGTCATCGTGACGACCGCGATGAGCACCCCGTTCCCGGCGTACGGCAGCGCCCGCCCCAGAAACACCGCGGTCCGGCTGCGCGGCGACAACAGCACGTGCCCGAGCGTCCCATACCGCCGCTCGTTGCCGACCGCGAGCGTCCCGCCGAAGACGCCGGCCAGCGTGGCGGCCAGCACCGCGTTCCCGACGACGTAGAACCGGTCGTCGGCGACCTGCAACTGCCGCCCGAGGTACGCGAAGAACAGCAACTGGAACAACGGCCCGACCAGCAGCGTCCCCACGAAGATCGCCGGCCGGGTCCAGTTGAACAGGGCGCGATACGCGAGCACGCCGCCGATCGCCATGAGTCGCAAGGTCCTCATGCCAGCGCCAAGGTTGCGGCCGCGCGGGCGCGGCGTTCGACATAGGTGAGCGAGATCGACCCGACGGCCAGGCAGAGCAGGCTGATCCCGAGGCAGACCGTGACCGACGGCCAGACCGGCCCGCCGGTCGTCGCCTCGCGCAGCGCCCGGGCGCCCCACGTGGTCGGCAGCACCGCCGCGATCGGCCCGGTCCAGGCCGGCAGCACGGTGATCGGCACGAGCATCCCGGAGACCAGCCAGATCGGGTACTCCAGCGTGTTGGTCAGCGCGTTCGCGTTGCGCATCAGCACGAAGGTCGAGGCCAGCAGCAGCCCGAACATGCCGAGCGCGACGATGCAGACCACCGCCGCCACCACGAAGCCGACCGGATGCACGAAGTCGAGCCGGATCCCGTACAGGAGGCGACCCCAGGCCAGCGTGGCGAGCAGCGCGTAGGTGCCGGTCAGCCCGGTGGCCACGGTGATCGGCAGGATCACCAGCACCGGCCGCCGCGGGACCAGCATGATCATTTCCAGGGTGCCCTGCCAGCGCTGGTTCTGGATCGCACCGCCGGAGCCGAACAGCACCGACGACCAGACCCCCATCAGCCCGGCGCCGACCGCCGCCTGCAGCAGCGCGTGCCGCTCGTGGCCGGCCCGGAACAGGTACACCGCCAGCGTCGCCTGCACGATCGGCACGACCAGCGCGATCGTCACCTCGAACGACGACCGGCTCATCTGCTTGACGTGGGCGAGCGTGCCCAGCGCCAGCATCCGCAACGTTCTCATGCCCAGCGTCCTCATGCGGCGTTCACGATCGCCTCGCGCGACTCCTCCGGCGGGCGAGCGGCGTTGACGATCGCCACGTACGCGTCCTCCAGCGTCGGCTCCCGGCTGGTGACCCGGCCGAGCCGGATCCCGGCGAGCTCCCGCAGGATGTCCCCCTGCACGTCGACGTGCGCGTCGGACTGCACGGTCAGCAGTTGCAGGGCGCCGCGCTCCTCGATCGCCGTCTCGCGCACCCCGGGCAGCCCGCGCAGCGCGCCGACCGCGGCCTCCGGCACGCCGTACGCCTCGACCTCGACCACCCGCCGCCCGTCCGCGTGGTGCCGCAGCTCGGCCGGCGTGCCCAGGGACTGGATCCGCCCGTCGGCGATCACCGCGATCCGGTCGCACAACTCGTCGGCCTCGGCCATGTAGTGCGTGGTCAGCAGCACGGTCGTGCCGGCCGCGGCCAGGTCGCCGACGGTCCGGCGCAGCTCGCGGGCGGCCACCGGGTCGACCCCGATCGACGGCTCGTCGAGGAACAGAACCTCCGGCGAGTGCAGCAGCCCACGGGCGATGTGCAGCCGCTGCCGCATGCCGCGCGAGTAGCCCTCGACCCGCTCCCGTTCCCGGCCGGCCAGCCCGACCAGCTCGAGCAGTTCGGCGATGCGGCGCTTCTGCTCGCGGGGCGCCACCCCGTACAGCTCGGCGAAGTACCGCAGATTGTCGAGCGCCGACAGCCGGTCGTACAGCCCGCGATCGCCGCCGAACACGTAACCGATCCGCCGGCGTACCTCCCTGGTCTGCCTGACCACGTCGTGGCCGCACACCCGCGCCGAGCCGGAGGTCGGCAGCAGCAGGGTGTTCAGCATCTTGATCGTCGTGGTCTTGCCGGCGCCGTTCGGCCCGAGCAGGCCGAACAGCTCCCCGCGCCCGACCGTGAACGACACGCCGCGCACCGCCTCGACCTCGGTCCGTCTCGGCCGCAGCCACCCGGTGCGCCCCCGATACGTCCGACGCAATCCCTCTGCCTCGATGGCGTAGTCGCTCCCCATGGCCGGAACGCTAGGGGCCGCGGCCGCTCCTAGGAAACGAATTCGGTCCGGGCCGAATCGTCGCCGAGCAGGTTGACCAGCGCGACGCCGGCCGGTTCCAGGCCGTAGAGAACCCGCCTGCCGGCCCGCCGCCGGTGCACCACGCCGGCCGCCTGCAGGCCGGCCAGGTGCTCGGAGACGGTGCTCGGCGCGAGCCCGAGCGCCGACGCCAGCCCGGTCGTGGTGGCCGGCACGGCCAGCGCCCGCAGCACCGCGGCCCGCCCCCGGCCGACCAGGATCGCCAGCCGGTCGTCGGCCACCGCCGGTGCGGCCGTTGAGGCGAGCAGCGCCGCGCCGCGCGCCTGGTAGGTGACCATCTGGATGTCCGGGTGGTCGCTCGAGCACATCAGCGCGCCGCGCGAGAAGATCAGCGGCACCAGCAGCAGCCGCTGGTTGACCGCCTCGAAGGACTGGTTGAGCGGCTTGACCAGGGTCAGCACCGGCCGCTCCCAGCGGATCCGCTCGTGCAACTGGCTGAGCAGCGCGTCCGGCCCGTCGGCGGCCAGCGCCCGGGCCCGCAGCAGCACCTCCTCGTCGAGCGCCGCCCGCATGGCCGGCCAGTGCGGCGCGATCGCCGCGTCCCAGTACGCGGCCAGCCCGCCGGCCAGCCGGTCGAGCGCCCGCTCCCGGTCGTCCCGATACGGACGGTAGAACGCGGGCAGGTCGCCGGACGGGTAGTACTTGGCGAACTGCTCCTCGATGAGCTCGGCCGGCGTCGCCCGCAACTGATCCAGTTGTTCCTCGATGGTCGGCGCCGCGGTCAGCGGCACCGGGCAGAAGAAGTCCGGCGAGCTCGACGGGAACTCGAAGTGCGCCCGGGCCGGGGCGGTCGCCGGGTCGGTCCGCAGGATCTCCCGCGCTCGCACGGCCCATCCGTCGTACGGCCAGGGCACACCGTCCGGGTTACGTTGCAGCAGGAGAAGGCTGCACACGACCTCGGCAAGCGGGCTGATCGCGATCCGCGTACGCGCCAACGTCGGTTCATCGATCTCGATCCGGATCACACGATGGAGTCTACGGAGCGCGAGTGGGCAGCTCAGCCCGCAGCGGGCGGCAAAGGCGCAACCCACCACCCAGGTCGCCGGCTCACCGGGTACTGGACTCTCGCGTACGGCCAGATGGTTTTGATCTACCCGAGGATGGTTTTGCGGACGTAGGCGGCATAGGCCCACACCGCCGCGAAGATGATGCCGATCACCGCGAGTGACCAGTGCAGGAGGCCGGACACGATCAGTAACGCTTGCAGGACGGCGCCGGCGATCCAGGCCCACGGGCGCGACATCAGGCCGGCCAGGAGGATCGCCAGCACGGCCAGGGCGATCACCGCGGCCACGCCCCAACCGCTGAGGTGGCCGGCGAAGATGCGGATCGGCTGGATGGCCAGGAGCAGGACGATCGCTTCCAGGACCAGCGTGCCGGCGCCGAGACCGCGCACCGCCGCCTGCGGATTACGCAAACCGGAACGCGGCCCCTGCTCGCCGGTCATCGCTTCAGGAGTTTCCGGGCGTCGGCGACCGTCACCACCGAGCCGGTGATCAGGATGCCGACGCCGCTCAGCTCGCCGGACGTGTCCTCCTCGGCCAGGGCCACGGCGGCCTCGATCGCGTCGGGCATGTTCTCGGTGATCGTCACCCGGTCCTCGCCGAAGATGTCGGTCGCCAGCTGGGCCAGCTCGGTCACCGGCATCGTGCGCGGCGAGCTGTTCTGGGTGACCACGATCCGCGCGGCGACCGCTTCGAGCAGGTCGAGCAGGCCGGAGACGTCCTTGTCGCCCAGCACCGCGACCACCGCGACCAGGTGCCGGAAGCTGAACTCCTCCTCCAGCGCGCCGACCGTGGCGGCCATGCCGTGCGGGTTGTGCGCGCCGTCGAGCAGGATCGTCGGGGCGCTGCGGACCCGTTCGAGCCGGCCAGGCGAATCGACCTGGGCGAAGCCCTCGACCACCAGCTCGGGCCGGACCTGGTCGCCGAGGAACGCCTCCACCGCGGCCAGCGCGAGCGCCGCGTTCTGCGCCTGGTGCGCGCCGAAGAGCGGCAGGAAGATCTCGTCGTAGACGGCGTGCAGCCCTTGCAGCCGCAGCACCTGGCCGCCGACCGCCTGAGCCCGCTCGATGACGCCGAACTCCCCATCCAACCACCCCGCCGCCGCCCTTGACCTGACTGAAGACTCGTTGACCTCGCGGGCGAGCGTCGCCCCCATCTCGGCGGTGCGCTCGAGGATCGGCCGCATCGCCTCCTCGGTCTGCAGCGCGGTGATCACGGTGGCGCCCTTGTGGATGATGCCGGCCTTGGCCCAGGCGATGTCCTCGATGGTGTCGCCGAGCCACTCGGTGTGGTCGAGCCCGATCGGGGTCAGCACGGCGATCCCGGCGTCGATCACGTTGGTCGCGTCGTCCTCGCCGCCGAGGCCGACCTCGACCACGGCGACGTCGACCGGCGCGTCGGCAAAGGCCGCATAAGCCATCGCCGTGGTCATGTCGAAGTAGGTCAGCGGCTCGCTGTTGCGCGCGTCGATCAGCTCGGCGAGCGGCGCGACCTCCTGGTACGTGGCGACCAGTCGCTCCTCGGAGATCGGCTCGCCGTCGAGGCTGATCCGCTCGCGGACCGTCTCCAGGTGCGGGCTCGTGTACCGGCCCGTGTGCAGCCCGTGCGCCCGCAGCAGCGCGTCGATCATCCGGGCCGTGCTGGTCTTGCCGTTGGTGCCGGTCAGGTGGATCGCCGGGTAGGCCCGCTGCGGGCTGCCCAGCACGTCCATGAGATCCCGGATCTTGCCGAGATCGAAGACCATGCGGGTGAAACCGCGCTCCTCGAGCGCGGTCGTCACGTCGTCGTACTCGCTCATGCGTGGTCCTTGTTCATGCCGATGGCAACGCTGTTCATGCCGATGGCAACGCTGTTCATGCCGATGGCAACGCTGTTCATGCCGATGGCAACGCTGCGAGGGCCGCGGCAATTCGCGTGAGGTCCGCCTCGGCCGTGGCCAGCCGGTCCTTGATCTTCGCCACCACCGGCTCGGGCGCCTTGGCCAGGAACGCCTCGTTGCCGAGCTTGGCGTTGGCCTGAGCCGCCTCCTTCTCGGCGGCGGCGCGGTCCTTCTCCAGCCGGGCCCGCTCGGCTGCGACGTCGATCGTGCCGCGAGTGTCCAGGTCGACCGTGATGCCGCCGGTCACCGCGAGCGTCGCGGTGGTGGTGAAGCCGGCCGCCGGCGGGTCGAGCCGGGCCAGCGAGCGGATCAGCGGCTCGTGCGTGTCGATGCCGACGTTGCCGAGCCCGGTAAGCGCCGCGGTGACCCGCTGGGTGGGCTTGAGTCCCTGGTCGGAGCGGAACCGGCGGACCTCGGTCACCACCTTCTGCAGGGCGGCGAGCTCCTCCTCGGCGGCGTCGTCGATCAGGCTCTGGTCGGCCGCGGGCCAGGCCGCCTTGAGCACCGACTCGCCGCCGGTGAGCGCGATCCACAGCTCCTCGGTGACGAACGGAATGACCGGGTGCAGCAGGCGCAGCAGCTGGTCGAGGACATGGCCGAGGACTTTTTGAGTCGTCGTGCTTCCCTGGGCCAGGACGGGCTTGCTCAGCTCCAGGTACCAGTCGCAGACGTCGTCCCAGGCGAAGTGGTACAGGATGTCGCAGACCTTGGCGTATTCGTACGCCGCGAACTGCTCGTCGACCTCGGCGATCACGTGCTGGAGCCGGGAGAGGATCCACTTGTCGATAGCTGACAAGTCCGACTTTTCCGGCTTTTCGGAGACAGCCCCGTTCATCAGCGCGAACCGGGTGGCGTTCCACAGCTTGTTGCAGAAGTTCCGCGAGCCCTGGCACCACTCCTCGCTGATCGGCACGTCCGAGCCCGGGTTCGCGCCGCGGGCCAGCGTGAAGCGGGTGGCGTCGGCGCCGTACCGATCGATCCAGTCGAGCGGGTCGACCACGTTGCCGAACGACTTCGACATCTTCTTACCGTGCCCGTCGCGGACCATGCCGTGCAGGTTGACCACGTCGAACGGCTGCACGTCGCCCATCGCGTACAGGCCGAACATCATCATCCGGGCGACCCAGAAGAACAGGATGTCGTAGCCGGTGACCAGCACGCTGGTCGGGTAGAACTTCGCGAGCTCGGCGGTCTGCTCGGGCCAGCCCATCGTCGAGAAAGGCCAAAGAGCGGAAGAAAACCAGGTGTCGAGTACGTCTTCGTCCTGGCGCCAGCCCTCCCCGCTCGGCGGCTGCTCATCCGGCCCGACGCAGACGACCTCGCCATCGGGGCCATACCAGACCGGGATGCGGTGACCCCACCAGAGCTGCCGGGAGATGCACCAGTCGTGCATGTTGTCGACCCAGGCGAAGTAGCGTTTCGACAGCTCCTCCGGCTCGATCCGCACCCGGCCGTCGCGCACCGCGTCGCCGGCCTTCTTCGCGAGCGGGGCCGTATTCACGAACCACTGCAGCGACAGCCGCGGCTCGACGGTCGTCTTGCAGCGCGAGCAGTGCCCGACCGAGTGCAGATAGGGGCGCTTCTCGGCGACGATCCGGCCGTCCTCGCGCAGCGCGGCGACGACGGCGGGCCGCGCTTCGTACCGGTCGAGACCCTCGAACGGGCCGGGGACGGTGACCACCGCGCGCTCGTCCATCATGGTGATGCTCGGCAGGTTGTGCCGCTGGCCGATCTCGAAGTCGTTGGGGTCGTGCGCCGGGGTGACCTTGACCGCGCCGGTGCCGAACGACGGGTCGACGTGCTCGTCGGCCACGATCGGGATGCGCCGCCCGGTCAGCGGCAGCTCCACCTCGGTGCCGATCAGGTGCTGGTACCGCTCGTCGTCGGGGTGCACGGCCACCGCGGTGTCGCCCAGCATCGTCTCGGCCCGGGTGGTGGCGACCACGATCGGGTTGTCGCCGTCGCCGTACCGGATCGAGACCAGCTCGCCCTCGTCGTCGGTGTGCTCGACCTCGATGTCGCTGAGCGCGGTGAGGCAGCGCGGGCACCAGTTGATGATCCGGTTGGCCCGGTAGATCAGCTTGTCGTCGTACAGCCGCTTGAAGATGGTCTGCACGGCCCGGGACAGGCCCTCGTCCATGGTGAACCGCTCGCGGCTCCAGTCGACCGAGTCGCCGAGCCGGCGCATCTGGCCGAGGATCGCGCCGCCGGACTGCGCCTTCCACTCCCAGACCTTCGCCACGAAGGCCTCGCGGCCCAGGTCGTGCCGGGACTGCTGCTGGCTGGCCAGCTGGCGCTCCACCACGTTCTGTGTGGCGATGCCGGCGTGGTCCATGCCGGGCAGCCAGAGCACCTCGAAGCCCTGCATCCGCTTGAGGCGGGCGAGCGTGTCCTGGATGGTGTGGTCGAGGGCGTGGCCGACGTGCAGCGAACCGGTCACGTTCGGCGGCGGGATGACGATCGAGAAGGCCGGTTTGTCGCTGGCCGGGTCGGCCGTGAAGTAGCCGGCCGATACCCACGTCTCGTACCGCCGCTGCTCTACCTCACCCGGCTGGTACTGAGCGGAGAGGCCACCGGTGGGCCGGCTGTCGGGGGTGCGGGTCTGGGTCGTCTCGGTCACCGGACAAGTCTACGGAGCCGCCCAGCAAACCCCGAATTCGCACCTCCTCATCTTTCTGGGGGCAGTTGCTACTCTCGCGCAATGCCTGACGCCCCCGGCGCGCCCGCCGACGACAATTCCACCGAGATCGGCCCCATCGAGATCGGCGAGATCGGCCCCATCGAGATCGGCGAGATCGGCCTCGCCGCCGACGAAGCCACCGACGAGGCGGAGGTTTCGTCGGCCGGCCGCCCTCCGCTCCGCCGGATACTGCTGATCGGGCTGCTGTCGGTCGCGGTGGTGGGCGCCGGCGTCCTGGCCTACGAGTCGTACCAGATCCTCACCCAAAAGGACGCGAAGCTGGCCGCTCCACCCCAGGTGGGCACCCTGACCCTGAGCACCACGGACGACGCCAAGTCGACCGCCGACTACCTGCAGACCGCGATCGCCGCCGAGATCACCATGGACAAGACGATCGGCGCGGTCTACACCGACACCGCGAACCCGGGCAAGGACGTCCTCGTGTTCGGCGGTACCACCCTGTTCTGGACTCCCGAGAACGACCTGGAGTCCGCCTTCGACATGATCGACGACAGCCAGGGCGCGGTGACAGATCTCCACGACGTCCCGGCCGGCTCCCTGGGCGGCACCATGAAGTGCGGCACCACGAAGAGCGACTCGGGGCCGCTGACGGTCTGCGGGTGGGCCGACCACGGCTCCCTGGCCGTGGCCATGTTCAACAACCGCACCGAGGACGAGGCCGCCAAGGTGATGGTCGTCCTGCGTAAAGCCATGGAAACCCGCTGAGCGGGTTTTTCGCGTCGCCCCGGAAATGCAGAAAGCCCACCCTGGTTTCCCAGGATGGGCTTTCCGTACGTTGAGTCCGGCGGCGTCCTACTCTCCCACACCCTCCCGAGTGCAGTACCATCG
>NZ_JOJL01000054.1 GCF_000721705.1 Actinoplanes subtropicus | reverse complement strand
TGCTCAGGACTCAACGTCCAGGGGCACGAAGTGCTCACCGGCCAGCGGCTACCAACCCAGGAGTCTGCCCGAACGACCAACTCCTAGCACTCATTAGGGCACCAAGGGGTGGGCGTTGTGCCTGCTCGCGTCGGCCGCCGGCGATCTCCCGTCACCGGCGGCCGACGCTCTTCACCCCAAGCGTGATCTCCGGGGCGAGGTCGAGCCGGAACCAGGTGCCGGGGTCGCCGGCGAACCCCGACCGGGCCGACCGGGCCGACCGGGCCGACCGGGCCGACCGGGCCGACCGGGCCGACCGGGCCGACCGGGCCGAAACCCGTGTTGGTCAGCACCCTGCGGGACCCGGCGTTCCGGTGTGCGCCGGCCGCCCGCAGCGTGCGCAGCCCGTGCCGGGTCACCGCCGGCCGGCGCAGCTCGCGGACGGTCGAGGTCGCATCCCGTGGCCGGCCACATGCTGGGCGACCCGATAGCCGAGATCCGCGCCGTTCTCCCCGATGTCGTACAGGTTGAACCGGCCGAGCACCGCACCGTCCCCGGCGACGAGCACGTAGTAGGCGGGGCTCATCCGCGCGGGGTGATTGCCGCCGGCCGCGATCCGGGTCACCCTGGGCGGGAAAGGGGGTCCGCGATGTGCCGCTGGCTGGCCTACTCCGGAACACCGATCCTGCTCGACGAGCTTCTTTACAAGCCGCACTACTCGCTGATCGACCAGAGCCTGCATTCCCGGATGGGCGTCGAGACCACCAACGGCGACGGCGTCGGGGTCGGCTGGTACGGCCCCGAGGAGCTGCCCGTGCCCGCCCTGTTCCGGGGTGTCGGGCCGGCCTGGGGCGACGTCAACCTGCGCGAGCTGGCCCGGGTCACCCGCTCCGGCCTGTTCCTCGCGCACATCCGGGCCAGCACCGGCACCCCGGTGCAACAGACCAACTGCCATCCGTTCCGGTACGGGCGGTGGCTGTGGTGCCACAACGGCGCGATCCACGAGTTCCGCACGCTGCGGCGGGAGCTGATGCTCGCGGTCGACCCCGAGCTGTTCCCGAGCATCGCCGGCTCGACCGACTCCGAGGTGATGTTCTACCTGGCGCTCACCTTCGGCCTGCGGGACGACCCGGTGCGGGCGGTCGAGCGGATGGCCGGCTTCGTCGAGCAGGTCGCCCGCGCCCACGGCGTCGCGGACCCGCTGCAGATGACGGTCGGCACCACCGACGGCGACCGGGTCTGGGCCTTCCGCTACTCCAGTGTGGGCAAGAGCCGGACGCTGTTCTACAGCACGGACATCGACGCGCTGCGCTCCCTGCACCCCGACTTCGCGGCGATCGAGGGCCTGTCCGAGGAGACCCGGCTGGTCGTCTCGGAGCCGCTGGGCGAGCTCTCCGGCGCCTGGCAACCGGTGCCCGAGTCCAGCTACGGGGTGATTCAGAAGGGCGCCGACGAACTGGGCGCGTTCACCCCGCGCTGACGCCTACCAGGCGACGACGCCGATCCGGCTCGGCTGCAGGGTGCCGAGCTGGACGGAGCTCATGGTGATCCGGCTGTCCGCCGCCGCGGGGAAGCCGTCCAGGTCGGCGACGACCCCGCCGGCCGACGACAGGCCGGCCCGGATCGTGTTGCCGGTCGGGCAGTTGCTGTCGTTCCGGTCGCAGGCCTGCCACTTGATGCCCTCGAAGGCGCCGCCGCCCGGCCGGAGGGTGATGTCGACGGCCGGTCCGGGCTGGTCGACCGCCTTGGCCGGCACGTCCACCTGCTCGTCGGCCGCGTTGTAGAGGCGGATGGAGACGCGGCCGTCGACCCGGCAGGACGTACCCGACTTGTTGACCACGTTGACCAGTCCCCGCTGGGTGCCGACCGTGATCACGTCGTTCTGGGCCGAGATCGCGACCGTGATGTCGGCGTTCGTGCACAGCCGCACCCGGGTCGCGGGCGATGCCGTGACCGTCGCGCCGCCGGCTTCCGCGGCCGGTCTCGCGGCCTGCCTGGGCGTCCGGGACGTGACCGGGCTGGGCGTGGGGCCGGCGCTCGGCGACGCCGGGGCACCGGACGGCGGAAGGGCGGCCACCGCCGGGTCGCTCGCCTGCGGATCCGCCGACGCGGAACGCAGCATGGCACGCACCGGCGAGAAGGCGAAGACGGCGGCCGCGATGGCGACCACCGTGGCGGCGGTCAGCACCGGAGCCGTACGCCGCCAGCGCCGCCGTCGCGCGGTGCCGGTCGGTTCGGCGCGCGGGCGGGTCAGCCCGACCGCCGGCAGGGCGGCCGCGTGCGGCACGCCCGCGGCGACCAGGTGGTCGAGCAGTTCGGTCGCGGTGGGCCGCCGGTCGGGGTTCTTGTCGAGGGCGGCCGCGACCAGATCGCGCAGCGGCCCGGGCAGGCCGGCCAGGTTGGGCGGCTGGGTCAGGATGCGGGCGGCGGTCGCCACCGGCGAGTCGGCGTCGAACGGGGTGCGGCCGGTCGCGGCGTACGCGACGACGACGCCCCAGGCGAACACGTCGGCGGCCGGCCCGAGCGCCCGGTCGGTCACCGTGTCGAACCGCTCGGGCGCCATGTAGCCGACCGTCCCGACCATCTGATCGGTCGCGGTGTGCTGGCTGGTGGCCTCGAACGCCCGCGCGATGCCGAAGTCGATCACTTTGGGCGTGCCCAGGGCGAACAGCACGTTACGGGGCTTGAGGTCACGGTGGATGACGCCGGCGCCGTGGATCGCGGCAAGCGCGGTCGCCACCCCGACGGCGACACTGTAGAGGCTGCCCCCGGTCAGCGGCCCCTGGTCGGCGATCACCTCGGCCAGGCTGGGGCCGTCGACGTACTCGGTGACCAGGTACGGGGTCTCGTGGTCGGCGTCGGCGTCGAGGACCTCGGCGGTGCTGAACGGCGGCACCTGGCGGGCCCGGTTGACCTCGCTGCGGAACCGGCCGCGGAACTCCTCGTCGTGCACCAGCTCGGGTTTGATGACCTTGATGGCCACCGGCCGGCCGTCGCGCCCCCGCCCGAGGTAGACCGTGCCCATGCCGCCCTGGCCCAGGCGAGCCTCGAGCCGGTAGCGCCCGAGCCGGCGCGGGTCGGTCGGCCGCAACTGCCCCCTCATGGATGCCGGACCCCCGAAACGCCGCTCTGCTCACCGTCGGTCACCATCGCGCCCGAACGATACTACTCAATCCTGAATCAGGGGCACGGCCCGGCCGGGCACACGTCGCTCGCCTTGCCGGTGAGCAGGAAGGTCGCCTTCTGCCGTTGCGCCCCCGGCTGGGCCCGCGGGAACTCGTGCGGGTCGGAGCCGTACTGCGGCCCGGCCGGCGCCAGGTTGGTGGGCGGCGGCGCGTACGCAAGCCCGCTGTTCCACACCACGAAGGCCGAGCCACGGTACGGATAGTGACCGATCGGGGGGATGCCCCAGTACGGCACCACCTCGTCGGACCAGCCCGGGGCGAGGGCCGGCTCGTGGATGCGGGCGCCGATCGTGCGGGCCTCCACCTGAGCGGCCGCGGGGGAGACCTGGTGGTCACCGAACGCGACGTGCATCAGCACCTGGTGGGCCGGCGTGCCCGGCAGCGGGTTACCGGTCAGGTGCTGGGCGTACCCGTCCGCCTCGCCGCGGTCCCAGAGCATCTGCAGCAGCGCGAAGATGACCTGCTGATCTCGGGCGTCCGGATAGGACCGGTCCAGCAGCTGCTGGAACGGCGCGAAGTCGACGCTGCGCTGCAGCAGCGTGCTGTAGTTCATCGCCGGCACGCCGAGCACCGAGCGGGTCCAGTCCTGGGCGATCGCGGTGAGCGCGCCGCCGTTGATCCCGCCCTGGCTGTTGCCGTCGTAGTGCAGGCCGCCGGCCCGGTCGAGCAGGCTGCGCCCGGCGGCGTCGCGGAACGCCGGGTTCGCCGCGAAGCCGCCCGGCGCGATCATCGCCCGGCCCAGGAACAGGAAGTTCAGGAAGCTCTGCTGCAGCCGGTCGGGCACCGACGGGAACCGGCTCAGGTCGCTCCAGACCGAGGCGACGTACGGGACGTCGGCGGCGGCCAGCCCGATCCAGCTGGTGGCGCAGAACAGGAAGTCGTACGCCTGGGCCATGTCCTTGACGTTGCCCGCGTCGATCTCGGTGGGCGACCCGAGCAGCCCGTGGCCGTAGAGGGAGAGGTGGGCGGGCGCGGTGGCGCTCGCCGAGCGCGGAAGATTGCAGACGAAGTCGGCGGCCAGCGTCCCCGAGGGCGGCCCGTCGGGAAGCCGGGTGCCGGGGCCGCCGTCCCCGGTGAGATAGCTGGGCACCGCGACCGTGCCGCGCACCTGCCGGGCGATCCGGGCGTCCTGCGCCGGCGTGAAGTCGGTGACCTGGGTGACGGTGAACCCGGGCGCGCGCCGGCCGAGCCGGGCGAACGCGTCGTCCCGCATCCGCAGCACCCGGCCGGTCAGGCCCTGCTCGCTGGCCAAGGTGAAGTACCAGAATCCGGCGTATCACGGGCCCTCCCGGATGACGAGGGTACGGGCGACGAGGTCGTGGATCGCCCGGTGGCGACGGTCGGCGAGCATCCACAGTGACCCGATCGGAAAATACGCCAGCAGGATGCCGCGCGCCAGGGCCGCGATCCAGCGCACCCGGCCCCGGGACGGGGTGACCACCCGCACCCCGGCCAGGGCCATCCCGGGGGTGCGCCCGGTCAGTCCCCAGAAGACCGTGCAGTACAGCGCGAACACGGCCGGCAGGGCGACCAGGTACGCCGCGGTGAGCGCGCGGGCCAGGTCGCGCGCGTCGTTGCCGACGACCGAGGCGATCAGGCTCATCCCGGTCGCGGTCCCGGCCGACGTGATCGACACGGTCAGCGCGTCCACCACGTACGCGATGGTCCGGGAGACGGCCCCGGCGAAACCGGCCGTGGTCGCGCTCATGTCCCGATCGTCGCGCCGCCGGGGCCGCGGTGCTTCATCCCGGACGGGTGACGGTCAGTGCAGCAGGATCTTCAGCAGGATCATGCCGATCCCGAACATGCCCGCGACCAGCGTGGACACCAGCCGCTCGGCCGGGGTCAGCCGGGCGCCCATCCGCCAGCCGGCCAGGCACAGCAGCAGGGTGCTGGTGATCAGCGCGACCAGGACGGCGAGGTTCAGCCCGGCGCCGGCGCCCCGGGCCAGCAGCAGCGCCAGCAGCGGGAGCACCGACGCGCTCATGATCTCCCAGCCGCTGGTGAGCTGGTCGCGGACGGTGTGCCAGGGCGGCCGGTGGCCCTCGTGGATGCGCTCGGCGACGATCCGCGCGTACCGCTCGGCCAGCCAGTAGATGATCAGCGTGGCCACCACGATGATGTCCAGCTTGTACGCCTTCTCGGCGTGCGCGGTGACCAGCACCGAGGAGCTCACGATGAGGCCGTAGATGCCGGCCGCGGTACCCTCCGCGCTGTTGTGCGTCAGGCGGATCCGCAGCCGGGTCATCTCGGCCTCAGCGGTACGGGATCGGGGCCGGGGCCGGCCGCAGCGAGCTCTTCGCCACGCCGGCGACCAGTGTGCCGATCGCCACGCCGAGCACGAGGTTGAGCCCCGCGGTGTACCAGCGGGACCCGCGGCTCTCGTCGGTGACGAACGGCATCAGCATGGCGAGCACGGTGGCCAGCGCGATCACCCAGCCGAAGAAGCGCAGCGGCCGGGGCGTGGTGAGGATCAGCAACTGGACCAGGGCGGTGGCGAGCAGGGCGGCGGCCGCGGCGCCGGCCGCGTACCAGCCGGTCGACGCGTCGCCCCAGACGCCGTCGGCCTTGCGGGCGAGCACCTCGACGTCCAGGACACCGCGGCCGAACAGGATGCCGATCACGGCGATCAGCGCGGCCACCAGCGCGGTGGCGGCGCCGCCGGCCCACAGACGGCCGGCGTTGAGCACGGGTTGCGGGGGTGTCGGCGGTCGATAGACGTTGGACATGGCCCCGAGTATCGCGACGGAGCCCCCGGGCGTACCTCATCCGGCGCAGATGACGCGTACCGGCGGGGGCGGCGGCGACACTGGCCGCGTGGCTGGACATCGCAACGACGAGCCGACCGGCTGGATCGCCTGGATCCTCTTCGGCGGGCTAATGCTGGTGCTTCTCGGCGGAGCGCACCTGACCGTCGGGTCGCTCGCCCTGATCCGGCCGGCGGCTCTCGAGGGCAGCCGGTCCGATCTGCTGCTCGATGTCGATCTGACCACGCTCGGCTGGGTCCACATCGTCCTCGGCGTGGTCCTGATGCTGGCCGGCGCCGGCCTGATGCTCGGGCAGGTCTGGGCCCGGGCCGCCGCGATCGTCCTGTCCTGCGTGGCCTTCGTGATCAATTTCGCGTACGTCTCGGTCCATCCGCTCTGGTCGGTGGTCGCCATCGGCCTGTGCGCGATCGTCCTCTACGCGACGGTGGCGCACGGCGGTGAGCTGACCCGGGCGTACCGCCACTGACAGGGTCCGCAGCCCGGCCTCGCCGCGGATCACCCGCCCGAGTGGGCCGGGCTCCGCGGCCAGCACCTGCCCGAGCACGGTCGCCGCGAGCAGGCAGAACGAAATGACATAGAGCCAGCCGATGTACGTGAAGGCCAGCCCGATCGTCCCGTGGTGCGCGTTGCTGGAGCGCAGGGCCCGGGGCAGGTAGACATGCCCGGCCGGCCGGACCGCCAGCATGATCAGCCCGGAGGCGAGCGCGCCCGGCAACAGGCGGCGGGCCGGCACCGCCCGCCCGAGCAGCAGCCAGGGCACCAGCAGGGTGATCGCCACGTCCGCCACGAACAGCGTGGTGGTGTCGGTGAGCCACGGCAGCGGCGAGTCGCCGGCGAGCGTGCCGATCGCCCGGCCGGCGATCACGAAGCCGCTCAGCAGGACGACCACCAGGAGCCAGCGCAGCGCGGCGGCCGGCCCGGAGCGTACCTTCCCGACGCCCCACACGGTCGCGTACGCGCGCACCATGGCCCGCGCCAGCCCGGTCGCCGAGACCAGCACGATCAGGACGCTGAGCACGCCGACCGTGCCGAACCCGCGCTCGTCGAGCGCGTCGGTGAGCAGCCGCCGGGACGACTCGGGCAGGTCCAGCGCGTCGGCGATCTCGGCCGCGTGCTCGGTGCCGAGCACGGCGGCGAAGGTGATCAGCAGCGGGAAGATCGAGGTGAACGCCTGCGCGGCCAGTCCCATCGACCGGTCGAAGATCTGCACCCGCAGGAAGCCGGTGAGGCAGCGCAGCAGCAGCGTGCCGAACCACGAGGCCAGCACGAGCGCGGCGCGCGGGCGCAGCCACCCGGGAAGGGCGGCCAGCCCGTGCTCCGGGTCCACGGCCGGCGGTTTCTCAGAGCAGGCCGAGCGAGCGCGCCCGCCGCACGGCCTCGTTGCGCCGGGAGGCGGACAGCTTGCGCAGGATGCTGCGGACGTGCGTCTTGACCGTGTTGACCGAGACGTAGAGGGTCGCGGCGATCTCCTCGGTGGGCAGCATCGCCGCCATGCCCTCGAGCACCTCCATCTCGCGCTTGCTGAGCGCTTCGAAGACCACGACGCCGGAGTCGGCGGCCGGCGAGGCGTGCGCGGCGCCCTGCAACTGGCGGTACTGGGCGGCCAGCTCGTCGTCGTCCCGCAGCACCCGGCGCAGGTCGGCCCAGACCTGCTGGACCGCCCGGCGCTGGGACTCCGGGGCGGCGGCGCGCAGCGCCTGGCGCAGCGCACCGCGTGCCTCGTCCGCCTCGCCCCGGCGGGCCGCCGCGGTGGCCAGCACCAGCCAGGCCTCGAGGCTGACCGGTCCGGGCACCCCGGCCGCCCCGGCCACCGGCTCGACCAGCTGCCACGCCTGCTCGGCCCGGCCGGCCACGGTCAGCGCCGCGGCGCGCACCACGGTGGCGTCGTCGGCCTCCGGCTCGTCGAGCTTGCCGAGGGTCTCCAGGGCCTGGTCCGGCCGGCTCATCGTGACCAGCAGCCGGGCCCGGGTGAGGGTCACCTGGCGGCTGAGCCAGCACGGCGCGGCCAGGCCGCCGGGCACGTGCCCGGCGTCGCCGAGCGCGGTGAGCGCGCCGCGCAGCTCGCCGCGGGCCTGCAGGCGACGGGAGCGGATCAGCGCGAACGCGGCGTGCACCATGCCGTCCACCGGCCGGATCCGGCGCGGGTCGGCCGCCCGCAGGTGCCGCCCGGCGGTGTCGATGTCGTACCGCTCCATCGCCACCCAGGCCAGCGCCAGCTGGGCGCCGACCGGCCGGGAGATGCCGCCCGCCCGCCCGGCCAGCTCGGTCGCCTGGTCGGCGAGCTTCTCGGCGTGCCGCAGCCGGCCGCGGTGCGCCTCGATCAGCGCGAGGTGGGCCAGCGCGCCGATCTGCACCCCCTCGCAGGCGCCCGCGGCGGCGGTGACGACCTCGGTGAGGGTGACCGCGGCCGCGTCCACCGCGCCGAGCCGGCTCTGCACGTCGCCCCGGGTGGCGAGCATCAGGACCCGGATCTCGCCGTGCCGCTCGAGCCGCTCGGGTGGCGCCTCGGCAAGAATCTGCTCGGCCGCGGCGACCGCGTGCAGCACGCCGTCCATGTCGTCCCGCAGCCGGGCGAGCAGCACGTCGGTGACCACATGGGCGAGGGCCAGCGCCGGGCGGTAGCCGTCCGGGCGGCCCATCATCAGCTCCTCGGCCCGTTCCAGCTGGGCCGCGCTGCCCGCCACGTCGCGGACGGAGAGCGCCAGGGCGGCCGCGACCACCGCCGCCTCGGGGCTGTCCAGGTCGCCGGGCATCCCGTGGAGCTGCTCGGCGAGCCGGCCGTCCCGCCCGTCGAGCAGCAGCCGGCCGATCGCGTGGTCCTCGATCACGATCGAGGCGGCCAGCGTCCAGTCGCCGGCCGCGACCGCGTGCGCGATCGCCTCGGTGAGCTGGCCGGCCGCCGCGAACCAGGCGGCGGCCCGCCGGTGCAGCTCCGGGATCCGCTCGCTGCCCTCCCGGCTCAGCTGCGCCAGGAGCAGCTCGGCGAAGAGCCGGTGGCACCGGTACGCGCCCAGCCCGTCGCCGGCCGGCTGCACGAACGCGTTCTGCCGGCAGAGCCCGGCCAGCAGCCGGCGCGCGTCGCCGCGCCCGGTCACGGCCTCGGCCAGGTCCGGGGTGAAGATGTCGAGGATGCTGGTCTCCAGCAGGAACCGCCGGACGTGGCTGGGCTGGATCCGCAGCACCTCGTCGACGAAGTACTCGGCGATGGTCGCCTCGTTGCCGGTGATCGTGGCGACCAGGCTCTCGGCGTCGCCGGCGTCCTCGAGGGCCATCGCGAACAGCCGCAGCCCGGCGGCCCAGCCCTCGGTGTGCTGCAGCAACTGGGCCAGGGCGCCCTTGCTCAGCGGCACCTCGTGCAGGTCGAGCAGCTCGGCGGTCTCGTCGGCGGTGAACGCGAGGTCGTTGCTGCGTACCTCCTCGAGCCGGCCGGCCAGCCGGTAGCGGTGCAGCGGCAGCGGCGGGTCCCAGCGGCTGACCAGCACGAGCCGCAGCATCCGCCCGGCGTGCCGGAGCACGAACTCCAGGTCGGTCGCCCAGTTCTGGCCGGGCAGGTTGGCCACGCCGTCGAGCACGAGCACGACCGGCTCGGGCCGCTCGGCCAGCGCGGCGGCCAGCCGGACCAGGAAGGACCGGTCGGCGGGGCGGGGAGCGGCCGGCGCCGGCAGGGTGTCCGGGAGGTGCACGCCGGCCCGGCGCAAAGCTTCCAGGATGTACGCCCAGAACGCGTCGGTCTGGCCGTCCTCCTCCTCCAGCGTGATCCAGCCGATCGGATACCCGGGTTTCCCGGCGGCCGCCCAGGAGGCGACGAGCTGGGTCTTGCCGGCGCCGGCGGGTCCGACCACCAGGGTCACGGGCTCGCGGACACCCCGGGCGAGGCGCTCGGTGAGCCGGGGCCGGGCGACCAGGAAGCTGGGCGGTTCCGGCACGGCGAACTTGGACTGCAGCAACGGATCGCCGCTGGTGGCCGGGGCGGCCCCCGGCGAGGAGATCGGTGCCGGGACGACGAGTTCAGCTGTCACCACTGCTCCCTCCACAGCACTTCGGGTCACAACGACTGGATCATCGTTGACCGCGGGGCACGGATCCCGCATCGTCCGAAACGGACTAAGCGCTGAGTGACCCTCTCACTACGCGAAGGTGAACAGGCATTTCCGAGTTGACATGTTTCTCTTTGTGTGCGCCCACGTATGCGCAGGTACGGGTCAGGCCTCCCGTCGCAGCACCCGCGCGGTGACCCGGTCGACCGCGACGTCGCCGGCCGCGGCCCCGCTGCGGATCCGGCCGACGAGCTCGTCCACCATGGTGTCGCGCTGGCCGCGGACCAACGACTGGAGCCGCTCCGGCTCCTTCTCCAGCATCTCGAGCACGTCGTCGAGGATGTCCCGGACCAGCGGCCGCAACACCCGGTCCAGCTGGGCGTCGACCATCCGGTCGACCACGGCGTTGGTGGCGAGCGCGGTGATCGCCGCGTTCAGGGCGGCCCCCGCCCGGCCCTGGGCCTTCTCCCGTTCCGCCGCGCCGCGCGCCGCCATCCCGGCGAGCCGCCGCTGGACGGCGTCGGCGGTCTCGCCGGTGAATGGCCGGGTGGCCGTGTACCGCACGCTCGCGATCACCAGTTCACCGGCGTCCCCGGCCTGGTAGACCGCGCCGACCACGACGTCGCGCAGCCGGGCCGCCTGGGTGCGGGCGAAGGTGGTCATGGGGCGCTCCCTTCCTCGACACGGTCAGCCTCCGGTACGGGCCGCCGGGACCACCTCATCCGGCCGGGGTGACGTGCCCGCGGCCCGGCTCGGCGATTCTCGATCGCATGCGACCGTTGCTCCGGCGGCTGGGCTGGCACCGCAGCCCGCTGCGCCGCGGGTCGGACCGGGCCGAGGCCTGGCTGAACGCCGTGCTGCTGATCGTGCTGGTGCTGGCCGGCCCGGCGCTGGCCACCGCCACCGCGCGCGACGCGTACCGCGCCGAGGCGAGGGCCGCCGCCTGGGACCGGGCCCACCGGTTCGAGGTGTGGGCGCTGCTGACGAGCAAGCCGGTCCCGCCGGAGGGCGCCGCGCAGGCCCGGTGGAAGGCGCCGGACGGCACCGCGCGCGGCGGCGCGGTGGCGGCGCCGTTGAACACGGTGGCCGGCGCCCGGGTGGCGATCTGGGTGGACGAGCGCGGAGCGGTCACCGGCGCGCCGCCGCGGCACAGCCCGGCCGCCCACGCGGCCGGGGTCGCGATCGTCACCCTGCTGCTGGTCGGGACCGCGCTGGCGGCCGTCCGGCAGCTGTGCCGCCGGCTGCTGGACCGGCGGCGGCTGCGATCGTGGCAGGCCGAGTGGCTCGAGGTGGGCCCGCGCTGGTCGAGGTATCGGCGGTAGCCAGGAAGCCACCGCCGCGCTGCCGCCACCGAACTGCGACGGCCCTTTTGTTTCCGGCGTGTAAACACGGAGAGTGATTGCCGGGGCCGATCTGCGACTCGCTACGATCCTGGGGCCGCGCCAGCGTCGTCCGGCAGACCAGCACCGCTAGCCAGGAGGACACATGGCGTTCAAGGCCGAGTACATCTGGGTGGACGGCACCCGGCCGACCGCGAAGCTGCGCAGCAAGACGAAGATCGTCGAGGACGGCGCGGACCTGCCCATCTGGGGCTTCGACGGCTCCAGCACCAACCAGGCGCCCGGCGACAAGTCCGACTGCGTGCTCAAGCCGGTCCTCAGCTGTCCCGACCCGATCCGCGGCGGCAGCAACGTGCTGGTGATGTGCGAGGTGCTGCTGATCGACGGCACCCCGCACCCGACCAACACCCGGGCGGCCTGCGCTTCGGTGGCGGCTCAATTCGCCGGCCAGGAGCCGCTCTTCGGCATCGAGCAGGAGTACACCTTCTTCCGGGACGGGCGCCCGCTGGGCTTCCCGATCGGCGGCGGCTTCCCGGCCCCGCAGGGCGGCTACTACTGCGGCGTCGGCGCGGACGAGGTCTTCGGCCGTGAGATCGTCGAGAAGCACATGGACCTGTGCCTGCAGGCCGGCCTGCACCTGTCCGGCATCAACGCCGAGGTCATGCCCGGCCAGTGGGAGTTCCAGATCGGCCCGGTCGGCGCGCCGCAGGTGGCCGACGAGCTGTGGGTGGCCCGGTGGCTGCTCTACCGTGTCGCCGAGGACTTCGGCGTGGCGGCGACGCTCGACCCGAAGCCGGTCAAGGGCGACTGGAACGGTGCCGGCGCGCACACCAACTTCTCCACCAACGCGATGCGCGAGGACTACAAGGCGATCATCACGGCCTGTGAGGCGCTGGGCGGGGAGGGCAAGGTCGCCGAGCACATCGCGGGCTACGGCGCCGACATCGAGCACCGGCTCACCGGCATGCACGAGACCGCGCCGTGGAGCGAGTACAGCTACGGCGTCTCCGACCGGGGCGCGTCGGTGCGCATTCCGTGGCAGGTGGAGAAGGACGGCAAGGGCTACATCGAGGACCGCCGCCCGAACGCCAACTGCGACCCGTACGTCACCACCCGCCTGATCATCAACACCTGCTGCTCGGCCCTGGCTTGATCTTCGAGGTCACGCCCGGCGCCGCATCGTCGCCGGTGATCCTGCACGTCCCGCACGCGTCCCGGGCGATCACGCCCGAGGCGCGGGCGGGCCTGCTGCCCGGCGACGCGGCGCTGGCCGAGGAGCTCGATCACCTCACCGACGCGCACACCGACGTGCTCGCCCGGCGCGCGGCACAGGCGGCGGCGATCCGTCCCTGGATCTTCGAGAACCGCTGGTCCCGGCTGGTCGTCGACCCCGAGCGCTTCCCCGACGACCGGGAGGAGATGCGGGCGGTGGGCATGGGCGCCGTCTATACCGCCGGCTACGCGGGCCGCAAACTTCGAGAACCCGATTTCGTACGGGACGAAGCCCTGCTCCGAACGCACTTCGTTCCCTATGCGACCGCGTTCACGGAGGTGGTCGCGGACCGGCTGGCGGACGCCGGGCACGCCGTCATCGTGGACGTCCATTCGTATTCGACGGCTCGCCTCCCGTACGAACTCCATCGCGAAGGCGCCCGCCCACCGGTCTGTTTAGGCACGGACCGCGACCACACTCCTGGCTGGCTTCTTGCCGCCGCGCAGGCGGCGTTCCCCTCGAACGAGCTGAACACCCCGTTCGCGGGCTGTTATGTGCCGCTCGACTACTACGGGACCGACCCGCGCGTCTCCTCGCTGATGATCGAGATCCGCCGCGACGGCTACATGACCGAGCCGGGCGGGCCGCCGCACGCCGGCCTCGATCGCCTGGCCGCCGCCCTGACCGGCCTGGTCACCGCGATTTCCGGACCAGCGGCAGGAAGACCTCGTCCACGATCTCGATGATCGGTCCTGGCGGTGGTGCTCTCCCGGGCCGCCGTCGGCCATCCGCTGCCGGTGGCGTTCGACGAGGCGTTCCGGTGGTCGGTCGCCGTCACCGCGGTGGCCGTGCTCCTGGCGCTCAGGCTCCCGCTGCGCCGGCCGGCCGGCTGACCGTGCCGTGCTCGCGGCCGCTCAGCTCCCGATCGAGGGTCTCCTGCGCCGCCCGCATCGCCTCGGCGTAGCGCGGCTCGCCCAGCCGCCGCAGTCCCTCGTCGACCGGCACCTCCTCGACCACCGCGCTGATCCACCAGATGTTCCCGAACGGATCCCGCACCCGCCCGCCCCGCTGCCCGAACGCGTGCGTGGCCGGCGCCGTCACCACCGCGGCGCCGGCCGCGACCGCCCGCTCCATCGCCGCGTCGGCATCGTCCACGAAGACCCGCAGCAGCGACGGCATGGCCGGCCAGTCGTCCCGCCGGTCGAAGGCCAGCACCACGGTGTCGCCCACCCGGATCTCGGCATGCCCGATCGACCCGTCCTCGAGCGGCACCCGTCCCAGTTCGACCCCGCCGAACACGGCGGTCACGAACTCCAGCAGCTTCCCGGTGTCCGGCGTGACCACCCAGGGCGCGACGCTCGTGTACCCGGCCGGTGTGTTGTTCTCCATGCGCCGATGCTAGGGCGCGTTCCGGCCAGTTCCTGTCCTGAAGCCGGGTTGCCGCTACCTGTCAGGCTGAGGGGCATGACCCCGGAGATCGAGGCAATCCTGGCCTCGGGCGCGACGATTCTGGTCAACGCGGTGGCCACCGATGCGTGGAAGGCAACCCGAGCGGGTTTCACCAGGCTGTTCGGCCGCGGCGAGCCCGCCCGGGAGGCCGCGGCCGGGCGCCGCCTGGACGCCCTGGTCGCGACCGTCGACCGGACGACGCCGGACCACCGCCCCGAGGTCCGCGACCAGGAACGGACGCGCTGGCTGGTGCGGCTGACCGACCTGGTCGAGGACGACCCCTCGGCGATCGACGACCTGCGGTCGCTCGTCGGGCAACTGGCCGCGCACCTGCCACCCCAGCAGCAGACGTGGGTGCAGACCAACATCGCCCGCGACAGCGCCCGGCTCTTCGCGACGCAGGGCGGAACGATCACCGTGCACGAGGGACATCCCCCGCCCGACGCGTGACCGTCACCGCCCGCTAACCGGGTCTCCTGGTCGGCGTGGTCGTCGGTGACGTCAGCGTGGGCGTCACCGTGGTGGGCGCCACCGTCGGGGCGGTGGTGGTCGTCCCGCCGCCGTTGTTCTGGCCGCCGCCGCCGTTGTTGGTGCCGCCGCCGTTGTTGTCGCAGGTGCCGCCGACCAGGGCCTGCGCACACGTCGGCTGCGTCGGGCCGGTCGGCGGTGGCGTGGCCGGCTTCACCCCGTTGCCGAACTTGGCCGGGTCGCCGGTGAGCACCCGGTCCGGGAAGTCCTGGTTCTTCCAGCCCATCGCGTCGGCCGCGGAGTCCAGGAACTTCTTCCAGATCCGGGCCGGCGTGCCGGCGCCGAACATGTTCTTGCCGGTGACCGGGTCCTTCAGCGCGACCCGTTTGTCCTTGCCGCCGACCCAGACGGTGACCGCCAGCTGCGGGATGCCGCCGACGAACCAGCAGTCGCCGGAGCCGCCGTCGTCGCCCTTGGTGGTGGTGTACTCCCAGGTGCCGGACTTGGCGACGCTCTGCCGGCCGCCGGCCAGCTGCCGGTGGTCGGCGATGACCACCTTCTGCAGGACGCCGTCGAGGTTGGACATCTGGTCCGCGTCGAAGACCCGGTTGCCGCCGTCGCCCTTCTCCGGGTTCAGGTACGAGACCTTGCCGGTGTCCGGGTCGACCTTCTTGACCTGCTCGACGAAGTGCGCGGCGTGGTGCACCCCGCCGGCCACGATGGTGGCGACGCCCTCGGCGTGCTCCAGCGGCGGGATCCGGTACTGGCCGAACGCCACCTCGTTGTCGAAGTAGCCGGACTTCAGCCAGGTCGACTTGTCGGTGTTCGCGATGTCGACGAGCTTGCCGCCGTCGGTGTACATGTGCTTGATGCCGGCCGCCTTGGCCGCGGCGATCACCTTCTCCCGCCCGATCGCGTCGGCGATCCAGTAGAACGGGAAGTTGTACGACTTGATCGTCGCGGTCTCCAGCGGGCAGTTGCGGCCGTTGCCGCCGCAGATCGCGCCCGGGTCGGCGCCCGCGTTGCTGATCGCCTTGCCGTCCGGCCGGAGCTTCTTGTCGTCCCAGGTGCTCTGGAAGGACACGCCCTCCTTGAGCCCGGCCGCCAGGGTGTAGATCTTGAAGCTGGACCCGGGGGACTGGCCGCCGATCACCCCGGAGCCGTCGCCGGCCATGTAGCCGCCGTAGTCGATGCCGTTGGGATTGTCCCCGGCGTAGTAGCCGAGCACCCGCCCCGTGTTCGGATCGATCCCGATCGCCGCCGCCTGGTACGTCGACGGCGTCGCGTGCATCGGCGAGGTGGCGCTCGCCCGGGAGCCCGCCTCCTCGGCCGCCTTCTGCACGTCCGGGTCGATCGTCGTGGTGACGGTGAGCCCACCCTTGTCGAAGTCGGCCTGGGAGATGCCCATCCCGTTGAGCTCGTTCTCCACGTGCCGGAAGATCATGCCGACCGGCTTGTTCGCGGCGCAGGTCTTGCAGGTGTTGGCGCTGGGCTTCTTGACCACCGGGTACTTGCGGGCGGCGTACTGCTCCGGGGTGATCCAGCCCATGTCGAGCATGTTCTTCATCGTGTACTCCCAGCGATCCTTGGCGCCGGAGAGGTTGTAGTTCGGGTCGTAGCCGCCGTAGGCCTTGTTGGGGTAGGGCTGCTTGATGATCGAGGCGAGCACGGCCGCCTCGTACGGCGTGATGGCGTTCTTCTGCCCGGCCGGGGTGGTGTTGATGCTGATCGCCTTGAGATCGGCCGCGTGCCGGGCGTACTGCTGGGTGATCGTGGACGCGCCCTGCGTCGCGCCGCCGGTGAAGTTGTTCCAGGCCGCGCGGACGATGCCCTTCACGTCGATGCCGTGGTGGGTGTAGAAGTTCTTGTCCTCGGCGGCGGCGACGGCGTGCTCGACCACCTTGTTGATCTTCTCTTCCGGGACGACGGTCCGGTTCGCGGTGCCCAGCCGGGCCAGCACGGTGCCCTTGCTGTCCAGGATCACGTTGGACTGGTCCTCGGTGACCGGCGGCGGCAGGGCCACGTCGTCGAAGAAGTAGGTGCCGGCCACCACGCCGGCGCCGAGCATGATGACGATGACGGCGGCCGCGGCGGTCAGGATGTTGGTGCGGCGGCGCTTCTTCGCCGCCTTCGTCCGGCGGCCCGAGCCGGGCGGCGGCTCCGGCGGCTCCAGGCCGATGGCGGGGCGCACGGAGGCGCGAGCCATGGCGGGCGGCCCGCCCACCGGCGCGCCGCCGACCGGCGCGCTGCCCACCGAGGCGCTGCCCCGGATCGACGCGCTGCCGCGGACCGGCGCGCTACCTGCGGAAGGACCAATTCCGGGCACGCTCGCCCGTCCGGAGGAATTCATGCGCCCCTCCGATCTGCCATTCGGCGAATACCGTGCGTGAGCACATTCGTACCGCGGGGAATGCGTTCCGGAAGCTGCGCGCGCATGGCGGGGAACACTACGCGGCGAATCGCATTGTTGGCCACTCGAAACGCGCCGGCAGTGAAAATCCACTCAAAATCAAGATCCAGTGATCTGTCAGGAATTGCCCAGGCAATAGTTTCGCCATTGATTCGACGGTGATCACCGTAACGGCCGGCGGCGGGCGGCGTTCGGACCGGGCGACCCGCCCTCACCCGAACGGGCCTGCTCAGGCGGCGTTCGGTCACAGATTAACGACATGAAACCCGCGGGTGAAGGGCGTCATACCCTGCGGTTGCGGACATCTGCGAAGATCGCAGACCGGTCCGCCGCACTGCTCCGTGGATCGCGAAGCCGATACCGGGGGAGACGCGATGAGCCTGATCCAGGAGGAGTCCACCGGCGCGGCCCCGGCCGGGCAGCCGCCGCGGCGTCGGCGGGCGCTCCGGCGGGCCCTCTACGAGATCCTGCTGGTCGCGGTGCTGTTCCTGGCGTACAAGATCGGCCGGGTCGCCGCCGACGGGCATGTCGGCGAGGCCCTGGCCAACGCCGAGCACGTCTGGAACCTCGAGCGCGCTCTGCACCTGCCGAGCGAATATGCGCTGCAGCACCTGGCGATCGCGCACGGCTGGCTGATCAAGGCGGCGAACTGCTACTACGCGTACGTCCATTTCCCGGCGACCGCGGCCGCGCTGATCTGGCTGTACGTCCGCCGCCCCGAGCGCTACGTGCCGACCCGGCGGCTGCTCGCCTGGCTGACCGCCGGCGCGCTCGCCGTCCACCTGGTCTTCCCGCTCGCCCCGCCGCGCATGCTCGACGACGTCGGCATGGTCGACACCGGCCACCTCTTCGGCCCGGCCGTCTACGGCTCGCCGAGCACCGACACGCTGACCAACCAGTACGCGGCGATGCCGTCGCTGCACGTCGGCTGGGCCCTCGCGGTCGCGATCGCGCTGATCGGCGCCACCACGAGCCGCTGGCGCTGGCTCTGGCTGGCCCACCCGGCGCTCACCCTGCTGGTGGTCGTGGTGACCGGCAACCACTACTGGCTGGACGCGATCGTCGCCACCGCCCTGCTCGGGATGGTCGCCGCCGTGCTCAACACCACGACCGCCGCCGCGAAGGCGCCGGCGCTCGGTCGGGTCTGATCAGGAACAAACCCCGAGACCTTCCAAAACCCCTTTGCGGTACGCCGAGATCCGGTCGAAGGCCGAGGCCCCGCCCTGGTCCCTGCCCCGCCCGAAGGCCAGCAGCGCCGCCACCGCCTCGTCCAGGTCGCCCGGGGACAGCCGCAGGTGGTTGCCGTTCTGATCGCGGGTGAGCAGATCGTTGGTCCAGGATCCGGCGAGACAGTCGACGGCCAGCTGCCCGGCCTTGCCGCTGGTCGAGGCGCCCCGGCGGTCCTGTGCGGCCCGCGCGAACAGGTCACCCAGCAGCATCCCGACCGCGAAGTCGCCGATCCGGTCGTACAGCTGCGGTCCCAGGTTTTGCCCGTCGAACGCGATGAAATCGCCGGAGCGGCAGTAGAACGCCGCGCCGTTCGCCGTCACGTCCGGATCCTTGCAGCTCGGCGCCGAGGTGTCGAAGGTCTCGACCTTGACCGGCTGCCACTGCTGGTTGGCCAGGCCGGGGAAGGTGCGGGTCCAGTACTGCTGCGCGTCCTGGGCGAGCAGGTTGATCGCCTGGTCGTACGGCAGGTCCCCGCCCGTCGCCGCCTCCTGCCGGTCGCTGAACGGCACCTCGGTGACCTGCAGGTTGTCCGCGTCATAGCCGGCGCACTTCCGGGCGCCCTGCTGCATGCCCTCCTGGAAGGCCCGGATCCGGTCGAAGGCGTTGCCGTGCGCCCCCTCGGCCGTCGCCGCGATACCCGGCTGGTCGCGCAGCATCAGGATGCCGGCCACGGTGTTGTCGAGTTGCTCGGCGGTCGGCTTCTTGAACGCCGTCGAGTGCCCCGCCCGCACGTCGGCCAGCCAGGCCCCGGCGTAGCAGTCGGCCTGCTGCTCGAGCACCACGGTCGGGTCCTTGGTCCGGCCGAGCCGCACCTGGATGGCGTGCCCGTACTCGTGCGCCATCACCACCCCGACCAGCAGCGGCCCGAAATCCTCCTGCAGCTGCGGGATCAGATTCTGCGCGTCCCAGGCGATGAAATCACCGTCCGGGCAGTAGAACGCGTTCGGCTGGTATTCGACCGACTGCCCGCCACAGGCCGGCGCCGGCTTCCGCTCCGTGTACGGATGGAATCCGCCGGTGATCGGCCGGAACTTCTTCCCGCTCGCCAACTTGGGAAACTCACCGGCCCAATACCGCTCGACGTCCCTCAATGACTTGGTCACCACGTCCGCCGGCTTGGCCGTCGGCGAGGCGGTCTTTCCCGGCGCGGTCGGCGCCGGCACCACCCCGCACCCGGCCAGCGCCAGCACCAGCACCCCGGCGACGATTCGCAGCGCCCGCATCGGCCCTCCCTCGGCATCCTGACTTCAGGAGTACCCAAGCTCCGCAAGCACTAAGAGGCCTCCCACCATTGCAGAACGTGCAGAAGGCGCGAGGTGTTCAACCGGCCGGCGCCCGGCTCCTCGAGGCGGAAGGACTGCTTCCCCGCGTACCCGGGCCCGCCCGGTCGTTCCGTCGGCCTCGCGAGGCCTCGCGGGCTCACGGGGCGTAGCTCGCCACCCGGTTGCGGCCGCCCTGCTTGGCCTGGTAGAGCGCCTCGTCGGCCCGGGCCAGGAGGGTGCCGGGCTCGGTGTCGGTGGGCTCGTAGGGTGCCAGCCCGATGCTCGCCGTGACGGCCAACGGCCCGGCATCGGTGTCGATCGGCCGTTCGTCGAGCGCCACCCGGACCCGCTCGGCGAGGATCTGCGCGCCGTCGGCCGCGGTGTCGGGCAGGAAGATGGCGAACTCCTCGCCGCCGTACCGGCCGAGCAGGTCGGTCTTGCGGATGGTCCGGCTCAGCCGCCCCGCCACCTCGACGATGACCTGGTCGCCGACCGGGTGTCCACAGGTGTCGTTGATCTTCTTGAAGTGGTCGATGTCCAACATCAACGCGGTCAGCGGGGTGCCACGCCGGCGGGCGGTGGCGATCTCCCGGTCGGCGAGGTGGAAGAAATGCCGGCGGTTGAACAGGCCGGTGAGCCCGTCGGTGAGCGCGAGCTGCTCCACCCGGGCGAAGAGTATCGCGTTCTCGTAGGCGATCATCCCCTGGCCGGCCAGGACGGCGGCGATCTCGCGATGGCTCTCGCCGTAGGCCCCCGCCCGGTCCGCCGACACGAACACGACGCCGACCGGCTTCTCCCGGGTCCGCAGCGGCAGTGCCAGCCAGGAGGCCCGGGCGGCCGCGGCGAAGATGGCCGGAGGCGCCTGGTCGCCGGTGTCCGCCGACACCGGGCCGGCGCTGTCGAGCAAGGCCTCGCCGAGGTCGGCAACGGCCTCGTCCGGGTCGTCGACCAAGATGATCTTATCGTCGTCCACGATCGCGAGCCGGGTCTCGTCGGCCGCCAGCGCATCGCCGATCACGACGCGGATCCGGTCCAGCACCTCGGCCGGCACCAGCGTGCCGGAGACCCGCTGCATCGCCGTCCGCAGCGTCTCGGCGATGTCCCGCTCGTGCTGGGCCGTGCGGATGTCCACCGTGAGCTGCGCGGCCCGGGCCGTCTCGAGGGCGGCGGCCACGTGCATCGTGATCGCCGCGAGCACGCCGGCGTCGGCCGTCGTGAACATGCCCTTGGCGACCCGGCTGTCCAGGTAGAGCACGCCGAGCAGCCGCCCGTCGTGCAGCAGCGGGGAAACCATGATGCTGCGCAGGCCGTGCGCGACGGCACTCTGCGAACCGAGGGCGGCCCCCTCGTCGGTGCCGGTCACGACCAGCGGTTCGCGGTCCCGCCGGACCCGTTCGACCAGGCTCGAACCGTAGCCGACCAGCTCGGTCAGGTCGTGGCCGGCGGCGTCGCGGCCCCGATGCGGCACCAGCCGTTCCCGCTCGTCGGCGAGGAAGAGGTAGGCGCGTTCGGCGGCGAGGATCCGGATGGTCTCGTCCAGCGCGACCCGGGTCAGCTGCCCCGGGTCGACGATCCGGGCCGAGGCCACGCCCATCGCGGCCACCGCGTCCAGCCGCAGCCGGTACCCGGCGGCGGAGGCGTCGGTTTCGGTCGCCCGGGTGGTGCGGCCGGTGGCGGCGGCGAACGGGTCGAGGCCGAACTCGTCGCGGATCCAGGCCGCCCGATGCGGCCAGTCGTACCGGGCGGCGAGCGCGAGCGCACCCGCGGCGGCGATCGTCGACTCGGCCTCCTGACCGAGCGCCCGCAGCGCGTACGCCCGCAGCCGGGCCGCCTCGAAGCTGACCAGCGGCGCGTCCACCGCCCGCAGGAGGGGGCCGCCCTTGGCCAGCGCGGTGAGCACGCCGGCCGGGTCGCCGTCGAGCTGGCGCAGCCAGGCCCCGGCCACCGTGGCATGAGCCTTCAGCAAGGCCGACGACGCGACGCCGCGCAGGGTGCCGACGGCCTCCCGTGCGGCGGCCGATGCCGCATCGCCGTGCTGCGGCGTCGCGGTGCGGCATTGTTCCAGGCGGCCGAGGGCGAGGTACGCGTAGAGCCCGCGCAGCGGGACGAGCATCGTCTTCGGGCTGATCGCCAGGGCGGCGACGTCGGCGGCGACCCGGTCGAAAGCCGGGCCGAGGTCGCGCTGCTCGACCGCCACCTGAGCCCGGGCCAGCAGCAGGCTCACCCGGCGGCTGGGACTGCGGAACGCCTCCGGGTGCTCGGCCGCGCGGTTCAGCGCCGCATCCGCCTCGGCGACCCGGCCGGCCGCGGCGGCCACCGAGGCGCCGGCCAGGATCAGGGAGCTCTCCGGCAGGTCGGCGGCGGCCAGCCGGGCGACGCCTTCCCGGTAGAGCGTCTCCGCGTCGCGGGTGAAGCCGGCGAGCAACTGCACCCACAGCGTGCCGCCGAGCTGGGTGACGTACCGGCCGGCCTCGACCAGGCGCTCCGGGTCGGCCGAGTCGGCCAGGATGCACCGCGGCGAACCACGCCCCGCGATGTATCGGATCAGCCTCCGCTGCTGAGCGACGAAGGCGACCGCGGCCCGGTCGCCGAGCGCGGCGGCGGCGCGGGCGGCCCGGTCGAAGCCACCGGCGAACCGTGGGCCGGCCAGCATTTCCAGCAAACTGGCGAGGTCCGAGCGCACCTGGACGTACTCGGCGCAGATGCCGAGCCGGACGACCGGGTACAGCGACCGCAGCAGCAGCGAGAGCGCCAGCATCGCGTCGAGCCCGAGCGCGGCGGCGGCGCCCCCGGCACCGTACAGGCGGGCCTGGAGCCGGAGCCGGTCGGCCGCCGCGCCGGTGGCGGTGCCGAACCCCAGGCCGGTCCGCTCGATGGCGAGCCCGGCGGCGAATCCGGCGAGCGAGCCGGCGAACAGTGCCAGCGGGTTGCCGGGCAGTTCGCTGTCCAGTTCGGACAGGGCCTCGTGCATGGTGGCGAGGCACGGCTCGAGGTCCCAGGCGTCGGCGTGCAGCAGGGCGACGGCGAGCAGGATCCGGGCTCGGACGGTCCGGTCGGTGACGGTCGCGAGGGTCGCGGTCAGGGTGTCGACGGCCCGGGTGAGGTGCCCGGCCCGGTGGTACGCGGCCCCGAGCAGCTCGCCGATCTCGCCGGCCACCGGCAGAGAGCCGGCTTCGCCGGCCCCCGGCACGGCGGCGGCTTCGTAGGCCACGGGGAGGGCGGCGGCTTCGCCGGCCACGGGCAGGGCGGCGGCCAGCCGGTACGCAGGTTCGAGCAGCGCGACCGCCTCGTGCGGGGCGTGTTCGGCGAGGGCGAGCGCGGCGGCGGCCCGGCACGCCTCGACCACCCCGGCCGGGTTGCGGCCGGGATGCCCGGCCAGGTGGTGGCGGGCGCGGGCGTACACGTACGCGGCGCCCGAACCGCCGGCCTCGCCGAGCGATTCGGCGAGGCGCTGGTGCAGATCGCGCAGCCGCGCCGGGTCGGCGCGCTCCAGCAACGATCGGCGCAGCAGTTCGTGCGCGAAGGCGTAGCCGTCCTCCTGCCGGCGCACCACGCCCCGTTCCGTGCCCTCGGTCAGCAGACCGGCCGCTTCCTCGTGGCCGAAGCCCGCCGCGCCGGCGGCGAGCGCGACCGGAAACTCCGGGCCGATCGCGGCCACCGCGGTGAGCAGGTCACGGCAGGGCCCGGTGAGGCCGTCGAGCCGCCGCAGCACCAGCGCGCGCAGGTCCGCGGGCAGCGCGATCCGGTCCAACTCGGCGACGTCCAGCCGCCACCGACCCCGGAACGGGGTGAGCACGCCGGCGTCCACCACCGCGGCGAGATACTCGCGGACCTCGGCGGGGGTCGTACTGCCCCGGCCGGCCAACCGGCTCAGCACCTCGGTGTCCAGGTCACGGCCCCGCGCGAACGCGGTGATCAGGGCTGCCGCCTGGGTCTCGCCGAGCGGCCCGAGCGTGACCGTCGAGTCGGGTGGCGGCCGCACGCCCGGCGGGAGGTCGCCGGCCCGCTCCGGCGCGAGGGTCAGCACCACCAGCAGCGGCACGCCGGCCGGCGCGGCGGCCAGCAGGCGTAGCACCGCGCGGGTCGCTTCGTCGGCCCGGTCGGCGTCGTCCACGACGAGCAGCGCGCCGCCGGCGGCGCGGGCCAGGTCGAGAATCCGGTCGACGACCGACCGGGTGAAGGCGTCCGGGTCGCCGGCGAGGTCGTCCAGCCGGTCACCGAGTGCGGCGCGCAGCGGGGCGAGCGGTACCGGCGCCGGCGGGCAGGCGCCGGTCAGCACCTCGGCCCCGGCCTCGCGGGCCACCCGGGCCAGCTCCTCGGCCAGCCGCGTCTTGCCGGCGCCCGGCCCGCCCGCCACGACGGCGAACCCGCCGGCACCGGCCCGCGCCCGCGCCCACCGCTCGGTGAGCCGGGCCAGTTCCCGGTCGCGGCCGGTCAACGGCACCGGATCGGCCGGGTGGACGCCCGCGTCGCCGGCGCCGGGGACGAAGGCGGCGGCCGGGTCGGCGGCGAGCCGGCTCAGATCGGCGGCGAGTCCGGCGGCGGTCTGGTACCGGTCGTCGGGATCCTTGGCGAGCAGCCGGCCGATCACCTCGGCCAGGATGTCCGGCACCTCCGGCCGGGCCGCCCGGGGATCGGGCGGCGGCGTCGCGGCGTGCATCCGCAGCAGCTCACCGGTGTCGGCGGCGGCAAACGGCGGAGCGCCGGTCAGGCATTCGTGGAGCACGGCGCCCAGCGCGTACAGATCGCTGCGCGCGTCCACCGGCCGGTGCAGGGTGCCGCTCTGCTCGGGCGCGCAGTACTGCAGCGTGCCGACGGTCTGCTCGACCACTCCGGCCGCGGCGCGCCCGGCCATCCCCAGATCGATGAGCCGGGCCGTCCCGTCCGGCTCGATCATGACGTTCTGCGGCTTCACGTCCCGGTGCACCAGGCCCACGTCGTGCAGGGCGGCGAGCGCGCCGGCGAGCTGGGCCCCGAGGCCGATCACGCGGTCCACGCCGAGCGGCCGGATCCGGATCTCCTCGGCGAGGCTCCGCCCCTCGATCAATTCCATGATCAGGTACGGCCGGTGCCCCGTCTCGCCGACCTCGTGCACCCGGGGCAGGCCCGGGTGGTTGGTCCAGGCCAGCAGGGACGCCTCGCGCCGCAACGCCGGCGTGGCCGCGTCGCCGGCGCCGGCCGGGAAGACCTTCATCGCCCAGTCGCGGCCGTCACGCCGCACCCGGTAGACGACGGTCTGGGCGCCGCGCCCCAGCTCGGCGAGGATGGTCACACCGTGCGGCGTCTCGGGATTCACCGTCCCATCGTCGGCAGCCTTCGCGAGCAATGCCGGCAAATCGGAAAAATAGCGACGGCTCCTCGATCCGCGCCCGGCCTAGCAGGTTCGGCTCATCCAGATCGAGTCCTCGGTGGTGAAGCCGCCGCGCTGATAGAACGCCCTTGCCCGCTCGTTGTGCGCCTCGGTCTCCAGGAACATCGCACTCGCCCCGGCCCCGGCCGCCGCCTCGACGATCGCTTCCAGGGCCTGTCCGCCCAGGCCGGTCCCGGGCGTCCGGACGTAGATCTCGTCCAGGAGGCACTCACGGCCGCCGGATTCCAGGGACCAGCCCCAGGTGACCACCGCATACCCGCCGACGTCTCCGCCGGGCTCCCGGATCAGCCAGACCTGCCCGTGCCGGTCGTCCGCCAGCAGCGGCCGCAGCCCGGCCAGCACCCGCTCCAGCTCGAACGGGTGCTGGTCCACCTCGCAGAACTCCCGGATGAGCGGCAGCAGCACCGCCTCGTCGACTGCCCGGGCCCGAACGATCACGTCATGCACGCCGCGATCCTATGAGCCGCGCCAACGGTGCACCAACGCCGATACAACGACCGCTTAACGGCTGCTTGGAACAGTCCCCGTCGCTGTACTCCAACAGTCAGGGGGATTCATGAGCAGGACACCACGAACAAGGTCGGCGAGACGGCTCGCCGCGCTGGTTCTCACCCCGGTCATCGCGTTCGCCGGCACGGTCGCCGCGGACCTCGCCGTCGACGTCTCGGCGGCGCACGCCGACGACACCTACAACCCGGCCGTCAACAGCTACAACACCTATATCAGCCGCTCGGAGGTGCTGAGCCGGGTCCGCAACTGGTACAACCGCGCGCGAAACAAAGACTCGGACCTGACCTACAGCTCGGACCTGTACACAACGGACGTCGACGGCGATCACACGTACCGGCGCGACTGCTCCGGCTTGGTGGACATGGCTTGGCACTACGACGATTCCCGACCCCAGCCGCGCACCTGGGAACTCGAGGGCGACAGAAGCATCACGACGCGGGTGGACAACCACTCCGACCTGCAACCGGGTGACATCCTCGTCGACGACGTCGGCAGCGACAACCACGCGATCGTCTTCCAGGGCTGGGAGGACAACGCCAAGACTCGGTTCCAGTACTACAGTTTCGGCGGAACCCCCATGAATCACTACCCGGACGGGAAGCTCCCGGACGGGAGCTTCGACGATCCCGAGCTTGCCGGCCTTCCGACATCGCACTACACGGCCTACCGGTACAACCACATCGTCGACAGCGCGACCGGGGTCAGCGTCGCGGAGGACAGCACGAACTCGGCGCAGCCCATCGAGCGGACGTTCCTGCGCGGCGGCGACGGCTCGCTGTGGGACTACTACTACACGGGCGGGAAATGGAACGACGAGAAGATCGGCGGGCAGATCATCGGAAGCCCGGCAGCCTTCTACGACTCCGACGCCGGACTGCTGCGGGTGTTCGTCCAGGGCGCCGACCACGCGCTGTGGCAGTTCTACTGGGACGGCGCAACGTGGACCAAGCAGTCGATCGGCGGCACCCTCACCTCCGGCGTCGGTGCGCTCCTGGACCACGGCGTGGTGCGGGTCTTCGGCCGGGGCGGTGACGGCCAGCTGTGGCAGTACTACTACTCCGGCGGCTCCTGGCACCAGCAGAAGATCGGCGGCTACATCCTGGACAACCCGGCGGTGATGCTCGACGGGACCACGCTGCGGGTGTTCATGCTCGGTACCGACGGCCAGCTCTGGCAGTACTACTACGCGGGCGGCGCCTGGACGTTGCAGAGCATCGGTGGCGACTTCGACAGCGGGTTCAGTGCCACCTGGTACGCCGGGGAGATCCACGTCTTCGGACGCGCGTCCGGCACCAACGAGCTGTACCAGTACTACTACCACGGCGGCAACTGGATCATGCAGAACCTGGGCGGTGAGATCACCAGCGGTACCGCGGTGAACTTCAACGGCTCCAACCTGAACGTCTACGCCCGCGGCGCGGACGGCGCCCTGTGGCAGGACTACTACACCGGTGCCGCCTGGCACTGGCAGAAGATCGGCGGCATTCTCGCCTGAACCACGGATGATCGCACCGTACCGCCCGGCCGCACACCAGCGGCCGGGCGGTCGCATGAGCGGAGGGCCGGGCCGCCGGCGCCGCCCGGCCCGTGACCGGGTTTGCGTGCCGACGGGATGGCAGCGCCGGTGCGCCGTCGCTATGGTGAGCCCTGCTGATCAATACGGGGGATCGGCAGGAAGTCTGGTGTGTGATGGGCAAGGCTGTTCGCGGTGAGGATTAGGCTGCTCGGTCCTCTCGAGGTATTGGCCGATGACGGCACGCCGGCCGAGTTGCCGGGGCGCCATCTGCCGAGACTGCTGGCCGTGCTGGCCTGGCAGCTGAATCGGCCGGTGTCGGTCGACACGCTGCAGGAGGCGCTGTGGGGTGCGTTGCCGCCGCCCGCGGCCCGCAGCAGCCTGCGGGTGCACGTCCACCACCTGCGCCAGGCGATCGGGCATTCCCGCATCCGGCTCACCGGGGGCGGCTACGCGCTGCGGATCGAGCCCGGCGAGCTCGACGTCGACGAGTTCCGGGCGCTGGCGGCCGCGGGGAGCCGGGCGCTGGCCGCGGGCCGTGCAGCGGATGGCGTCGCCCTGCTGCGCTCGGCCGTGGCGTTGTGGCGGGGGACGGCCCTGGAAGGGCTGCGGGACGTGCTTCCGCTGGACGCGGCCGCCGACGAGCTGGAAGAGCTGCGGCTGGAGACGGTGGAACAGTGTGTCGACGCCGAGCTGGGGCTGGGGAGCTCCGGTCAGCTCGTGGCGGAGTTGCGGGCGCTGATCGCACGGCACCCGTTCCGGGAACGGCCGCGCGGGCAGCTGATGATGGCCCTGCACCGGTCCGGGCGGCAGGCCGACGCGCTCGCCGAGTACCGGCGGGCCGGCGCGGTGCTGCGTGACGAACTGGGTATCGAGCCCGGCGGGGCGCTGCAGCGGTTGCACGAGCAGATTCTGACCGGAACGCTGCCGGGGCCGCAGCCGCCGGAGCCGCCCGCGACAGTTGCGCCGCCGCCGCCGCAGCAGCAGCCGGCAACGGCCTTGGCGTCGCGGGCCTCGGGGCCGGTGCGGTGCCTGCCGCGGACCGTCGCCGACTTCACCGGCCGGGAGAGCACGATCCGCGCCCTGCTCAAGCTGATCGGCGAGCGCGGCGAACCCGGCGAGTCGGCCCCGGTCGTGGTGGTCGTCGACGGGATGGCGGGCAGCGGCAAGACGACGCTGGCGCTGCACGTCGCGTCGCTGGTCGGCGACCGGTACCCGGATGCGCACCTGTACGTGAACCTGCACGGGCACAGCGAGCAGCAGCCACTGGCGCCGGGCTCGGCCCTGATGATCCTGCTGCGTCAGCTGGGCATCCCGGCCGAGGCGATTCCCGCCGACGCGGTGGAGCGGGTCGGGCTGTGGCGGTCGGAGGTGGCGAAGCGGCGGGTGCTGGTGATGCTCGACAACGCGGCGTCCAGCGCGCAGGTCGCGGACCTGCTGCCCGCGGCGGCGTCCGCGCTGACCCTGGTGACCGGGCGGCGGCGGCTGACCCGGCTGGAGGGAGTGCACCTGGAGTCGCTGCCCGTCCTGGACGCCGACGAGGCGCTGACTCTGCTCGCCAGTATCGTCGGCGACCGCGTGTACGCCGAGGCGCAGGCCGCACAGGACGTGGTCCGCCGCTGCGGTGGCCTCCCGCTGGCGGTACGGCTGGCCGGCGCCCGGCTGGCACACCGGCCGAGATGGCGGGTCGCCGAGCTGGTGCGGCGCCTCGACGGGTCGGTGTTGCCGCAGCTGGCCGCCGAGGACCGTACCGTGGCCGACGCGTTCGTACTGTCCTACCGGCAGCTCCCGCAGCGGGCCCAGTGGGCGTTCCGGCTGTTGGGGCTGCACCCGGCGGAGACCTTCGACGCCCTCGCGGTGGCCGCGCTGGCCGGCCTGCCGCTCGGGCAGGCCGAGGAGGTGCTCGACGAGCTGGTCGACGTCCACCTGGTCGAGGAGCTGGACACCGGGGTCTTCCGGCTGCACGACCTGATCCGCGAGTATGCCGCCATGCTCGTCGCGGACCTGCCAGCGGCCGACCGCCGCGCGGCGTTGCTCGGCCTGCTCGACCAGCAGATGCACGCGGCCGCCGCGACGGTCGAGGCGGCGCGCCGGGCCCTGCTGGTGCGGGATCTGCGCGCCCCGGCGCCGCTGCGGCCGGACCTGCTGGCCGCCCTGGCCGACCCGGCGGCGCGCCTGGAACGCGAACGGCCCCACCTGATGGCGCTGGTGCGGGCGGCCGAGGCGGTCGAGCCCGCTTACGCCTGGCGGATCCCCCGGGCCGCGTGGCGGTACCTCTGGTCCCGCGGCTACGTCGACGACATCGCGAGCCTGCATCAGCGGGCGCTGGCGGCCGCCGAGTTGCTCGGCGACGATTCCGCCGCCGCGACCGTGCTGCACTACCTGGCCTCCGCGCACTACATGCGCGCCGAGTTGGACCAGGCCTGCGAGATGATGCTGCGGGCCGTCCGGCTCCGCGAGCGGCTGGGCGAGACTGCGGGGGTGACGAGTTCGCTGGGCAACCTCGCGAACATCTACGGGGTGATGGACCGCTGGCCGGACAGCATGCGCGTCGCACTGGCCGCCGAGGCGCGGCCGGTCAAGAGCGCCGGCCCGTCCACCGCCGTCTACACCCTGGCGCAGGCCAGTTTCCGCCTCGGCCGATACCCGGACGCCCTGCGCTACCAGCGGCGCGCGCTGATGGCCGCCGCCGAGGCCGGTGACGAGGCCCGGGTCGGCAACTGCCTTTTGATGCTGGCCCTCATCAAGCACGCGGCCGGCCTCGCCGGCACCGGGCGGACCAGGCGGCTGCTGACCGCGTCGCTGCGCCTGTTCCAGCGCGTACACGACCGTGCCGGGGAGATCGAGGCGCGGCACGAGCTCGCGAATCTGCTGCGTACGCAGCACCGGTACGCCGAGGCGCTGGCCGAGCATCGATGGGTGCTGGACGCCATCGTGCCGATACGCCACCCGTGGTGGGAGGCCCGGTTCCGCACCGACTTCGCCGACACGCTGCGCCTCGCCGGGCGGGCCGGCGAGGCGCGGGCGATGGCCGAGCACGCCCTGCGGATCGCGCGGGGCCGCCGGCTGTCCTACTTGACCGCCCGCGCGCAGGCCGGCCTGGCCGAATGCCTGCTCACGACCGATCCGGCGGAGAGCCGGCGGCTGTGGGAAGAGGCGCGAGACACCTTCGCCCGGCTGGGCGCGATCGAAGTCGTCGACGTCGACAAGCGGTTGGCCGCCACCGGGCAACTGTGACGGCTACGGCTTGTTCCACACCTCGTTGGGCTGGTCCACGCAGGTGTAGAGATCGATCTTCGTGCCGTTGGCGGTGCCCTGTCCGATCGCGTCCAGGCACTTGCCCGACTGCACGCCGACGATGTGGCCGTCGTCGCGGTACACCCATCGCTCGTTGTCCGAGCCCACGCACGTGTACAGGTCGATCGGCGTGCCGTTGGTGGTGGTCGCGCCCTTCGCGTCCAGGCACATGTTGCCGTACACCAGGATCTCTCCGCCGGGGGTGAGGTGCCAGTACTGGTTGACCGCCCCGTCGACGCAGGTGTAGAGCTCCACCTGGGTTCCGTTGGTCCGCTCGGCGCCGGTCGCGTCCAGGCAGCGCGAGGACTGCGCACCGAGCAGCGTGCTCGACCATCCGGTGGAGGCGGCCGTCCCGCCGGAGACCCGGTACATGACCACGCCGTGTGCCGGCACCGAGGCGCTGATGGTGCCCGTGGTGGTCGTGGTGGCCCCGGTCCACAGGTTGGTCAGCCGGTAGCTGGACGCGCCGGACTTGCCGACGGCGGCGGCGCTCGTGGTGACGGTCGCGGCGCTGTCGGTCTCGTTGAACAGGACCACCGAGACGTCCCCGTTGGACAGCGGCTTGGTCAGCGCGTCCAGCCCGCTGTTGAGTTTGACCGGGGTGCCCTGCACACCGAGGGAGTCCTGGTCGACTGCGACGATCCGGCTGTTGGTGAGAGCCGACATGGTCGCGCTGCTGGCGGAGGCGAGGTCGGTGCTGGCGATGAGCGGCGCGGCCATCTCCGCCCAGAGGCTGAATTCGGCCTGGTCCTCGGTGGCCGTCTTGCCGTTGCCGACCTGCAGCAGGTCCGGGTCGTTCCAGCCGTGTGGCCCGGCGAAGCTGGCCTGCGCCATGTTCCCCTTGAAGGTGGACAACATGCTGGCGTACGTCGCGGTGCTGTCACCGGTGGTGCGCCACATGTTGCCGACCCCGGCTCCCCACGTCGGCACCGATTCCTGACCCCAGTTGCAGATGCTGTAGAGGATGGCCCGGCCGGTGTTGTGCAGGGCGTCCCGCATGGCGGTGTACCGGGTGAGGGCGGGCACCCCGTGGTTGCCGCAGTTGTCGTACTTGAGCAGGTCGATGCGCCAGGAGGCGAACAGGTTCGCGTCGGCCTGCTCGTGGCCGTAGCTACCGGGCAGGCCTTGACAGGTCTGGGTGCCGGCGCTCTCGTAGATGCCGATCTTGAGGCCGAGGCCGTGGATGTAGTCCGCGGTGCCGGCGATGCCGTCGGGGAACTTGCCGTAGTCGGGTTGCAGGTTCCCGCTGGAGTCGCGCGTCGACTGCATCCAGCAGTCGTCGATGTTCACGTACTTGTAGCCGAGCGCGGCCATGCCGGAGGACACCAGCGTGTCGGCGGCCGATTTCACCGAGCTTTCCGTCACCGCGCACTTGTTGGTGTACCAGCTGTTCCAGCCCATCGGCGGGGTAGCGGCCAAGCCGTTGTCCCATGCCGGCTCCGGCGCGTCCGCCAGGGCCCGCGTGGCCGCCGTGCCGAGGACCGCCCCGCCGGCCGTCGCCAGGACCAGCGTGACTCCGGCGAGCGCCGCGGCCCAGCCTCTTCTTCTGTGCATCCATCCCCCATGCGAGCGTCGCGCGCCTGCCCGGTCGGCAGGATTGCAGTCCGCGCACCCTCGCAGGATGGCGTTGTCCTCCTGTTAAGACGTCGTTGTCAGCCCTTGATGGCGCCGGCGGTCATGCCGGCGACTATCTGGCGGTTGAAGAACAGGAACATGACCAGGGGCGGGATCGTGATCAGCAGGATGTTCATGAAGAGCAGGTTGTACTGGGTGTTGTAGGTGCTGGCGAAGTTGTACAGGGTCAGCTGCACCGTGGCGTTCTGGTCGCCGGGCAGGAAGTACAGCGGGTTGGTGAAGTCGTTGAAGACGAAGACCGACTGGACCACCACCGAGGTGATGATGACCGGTCTGAGCAGGGGGAGGATGACCCGGAAGAACAGGCGCATCGGGCCGGCGCCGTCGATGACGGCCGCCTCGTCGAGTTCCCGCGGGATCGTGCCGATGAAGGCGCGGAACAGCAGGATCACGAAGGACAGGCCGAACGCCACCTCGACCAGGATCAGTCCGGGCATCGTCCGGAAGAGCCCCAGTTTCTGAAGGACCCAGATCGTCGGCACCACCGCGGGCGGGATGATCAGGCCGGCCAGGACCAGGGCGTTGACCAGGGCGTTCCACTTGCTGCGGCGGCGCTGGAGGACGAAGGCCACCATCGCGCCGAAGACCACCATCAGGGTCACGCTCGCCACCGTCAGGATGGTGCTGTTGATGAAGGCGATGATGAGCATGTAGTCGCGGGCCTCGACCACGTCGATGAAGTTCTGCACCAGGCGGAACTGGTGCGGCCAGGAGAAGTCGAGCAAGCTGGCCTGTTGCTGGTCCTTGATCGCGGTGAGCAGGACGAAGGCGAACGGGACCAGGAAGACGATCACCGAGAGCACGATGGCCAAGAAGCTGAGCAGCAAGTTCTTGCGGGGGCGCCGCGAGGTCAGCACCGTCACAGCTCGACCTCCTTACGGTTCAGGAAGCGGGACAGGGGCAGCACGATCGCCGTCACGACGAGGAACAGGACCACGTTGCCGGCGGTGGAGAGGCCGTAGAAGCCGGCCTGGTACTGCTTGTAGATGACCGAGGCGATCACGTCCGAGGTGAAGCCGGGGCCGCCCCGGGTCATCGCCCAGATCAGGTCGAAGGAGCGCAGGCCGCCGATCAGCGACAAGGTGATCACGGTGACCGTGGCGGGGCGGGCCAGCGGCAGCACGATGTGCCGGAAGTTCTCCCAGGCGCCGGCGCCGTCGACGCGGGCCGCCTCGAAGTACTCCTGCGGGATGGAGACGATGCCGGCGATGTAGATCAGGGTCGCCAGGCCGACGCCCTTCCACACGTCGACCAGGGCGACCGACAGCAGCGCGTACGACGGGTCGGTGAGCCAGCCGGGTCCCTGGATGCCGATCAGCGACAGGGACTGGTTGATCAGGCCCTTCTCGGGGTTCATCAGGACCGTGAAGGTCAGGCCGACGCCGATCGTGGAGACCAGCACCGGGAAGAACACGACCGAGCGCAGGTAGCCGCGGGCGAGGATCTGCGAGGTGAGGAGCATCGCCAGCAGCAGGCCGAGGACGACCTTGAGGCCCGAGGTGACGACCGCGTAGATCAGCGTGTGCCACAGGCTGGTGACGAGCGCGGGCTCCTGGAAGAACGTCCTGTAGTTGCCGAGCCCGATGAACTTCGAGTCGAAGATGCTCCACCGGGTGAGGCTGAAGTAGAAGGCGATGATCGTCGGCACGATGAAGAGCACGCCGTAGATCACGGCGGCCGGCAGGTAGAACCAATGGGGGTACGGGCTCTTGGCCCGTACCCGGCCCGCCGAGGAGACCAGGGTCTCGGCGGGCCGGGTCACGGTGGTGGTCGCCACGGGCTCGTCTCCTACCAGCCCGACAGCCCGAGTTGCTGGGCCTGCTTCTTCACGTCCTCGTCGTAGTGCTTGGCGCCGGCGTCCGCCTTGCTGATGCCGGAGCCGACCTCGACGCAGATCTGCTCGAGCGCCGGGCCCTTGACGGGGGAGAGGAACTCGAGCGCGAGGCTGGAGTTGCCGCCGTCGATGTAGGCCTGCATGTCCTTGACCGCCTGCGGGACGTTGTCGCCGACCGTGCAGCCCTTGACCGCGTACGGGCCGGTAGGGGTCGATGCGGCGGTCTGCGAGTTGCAGCCGTCGGAGCTGGCGATGTAGGCGAGGAACTTCTTGGCCGCGTCCAGCTTGGCGCCGGTCGTGGTGGTCGGGATGTAGACGCCGGCCGGGCTCCAGACGGTCAGCTTGTTCTGCGACGCGTCCGTGCCGGGGATGGCGAACAGGCCGATCTTGTTCTCGCTGCCCGGGTTCTCCGCGATCAGCTCGCTCATCAGCGCGGACAGGATCGGGTAGTTCGCGCCCTTGCCCTGGGCCAGGTAGCGGAGCGCGTCCGGCACCTTGGCCGAGGCGTAGTCCTTGTTCTGGTAGCCGAGGTCGTGGACCTGTTGCAGGTGCTGGAAGCCGGCCAGCGCGGCGGGGGTGGTCGCGTACTTCGCCTGGTTCTTCGTGTACTGGTCGGGGAACTGCGGGTCGGCGGTGAGCACGTTGGCGAAGTCGCCGAGCACGAACAGCTGGCTGGTCCACGTCTCGCCGTAGCTCTGGATCACCGGGGCGATGCCGGCCGCCTTGATCTTCGCGTTGTTGGCCATGAAGTCGTCCCAGGTCTTCGGCACGGACAGGCCCAGCTTCGCGTACACGTCCTTGTTGTAGAGGATCGCCCCGGCCATGAAGCCACCCCACGGGACGCCGTACACCTTGTTGTTCGCGGTCACGGTGGTGGTGAAGTTCTTGTCCAGGTTGCCGATGTTCTGGCCGTCGTCCAGCGGCACCAGGTTCTTCTCCGGCGCGATCGCCTGGAACAGCGAGCCGGAGTTGTACTCGAACACGTCGCTCATGTCGCCGGTGGAGAGCCGGGTCTTGATCAGGTTGTCGCCGTCGGTGCCGGCCGGCCGGGTCTCCACCTTGATCTCGATGGCCGGGTTCTTGGCGGCGAAGTCCTTGGCCAGCTGGTTGGCGATCTTCACGGTCTCCGCGCCGTTGTCGACGAGGAAGTTGAGGGTGACCTTGCCGCCGGCGGAGCTGTCGCTGGAGCCGAGGCTGCCGGCGCTGCACGCGGTGAGCGCCATCGAACCGGCGGCGAGCAGGGCGACCGCTATGTGTCGTGTTCTCATGTCAGTTACCTCCGGGGGAATAGAGGGCGCGCATCCGATCGGCGCCCGGGACGAAGCCGTCCGCGGTGGCGGCGTCGACGACGGTTGCCGCCGGCGCGTCGAAGAAGCGTTCGAGCCGCTCGGCGAGCTGGGCCTCATCGGCCGCGACGCCGGATTCCACGGCGGCGGCGACCAGCCGGTCCCAGCTGGGTGCGTGGTCCATCAACTGCCGGATCGAGGGCGCTGCGTCATCACCGGCACCTGGTCCTTCGGACGGTGCGGAGGATCCGGGCCCCTGGGGGGCCACAACCCCGTCGGAGTACGGGTCGGGGACGCGCCATTCGTGCTTCCCGTGGCGTACGTCCAGGTCCTGGTCCTGGCCAGGCACCCGGACGACGGCCGCGGCACCCACCGGAACCACGACGGTCAGGCGCAGCTCGCCGTCGGACCTCTCCCAGGCCACCGATGCCTCCCCGTAGGGCGTCAGATGCCGGGCGGCGGCCCGGGTCAGGCGCGCGGTCGGCAGCGGCCGCACCTCGATCAGCCGGTAGCCGGGCGCGCCCGGGGCCAGCCCCGCCACCCGCCGGTGCAGCCAGTCGGCGACCGCACCCAGCGCGTAGTGGTTGAACGAGGTCATCTCGCCTGGGTTGATCCGCCCGTCCGGCAGCATGCTGTCCCACCGCTCCCAGACCGTCGTCGCCCCCATCGTCACCGAGTAGAGCCACGACGGGCAGCCGGTTTGCAGAAGCAGCCGGTACGCGAGGTCGGCGTGCCCGGCGTCGGCGAGCGCGTCGGTCATCAGCGGCGTGCCGACGAACCCGGTGCTGATCCGGAACCCGGCGGCCCGCACCAGGTCGGCCAGCCGCTCCCCGGCGTGCGCGCGCTGCCCGGCGTCCGGCAGCAGAGCCCACTGCAGGGCGAGCGCATACGTGGTGGCCGCGTCGCCGAGCACCCGGCCGCCGGGCGTCACGTACTCGCGCGCGAACGCCTGCCGGACCCGGGCGGCCAGCTCGCCGTACTCGCGTGCGGTGCCGGGGTCGCCGGCCACCTCGGCGGCGAGCGAGACGATCTCGGCGCTTCGGGCCAGGTGCGCGGTGGCGATGACGTCCGGGAGGGCCTTGGCCCGGAACGGGTCCGCGGGCGGCGCGGTCGGATCGAGCCAGTCACCGAACTGGAAACCGCCGGCCCACAGCAGGGCCGGCCCGGCGAGCGCGGCCATCTTGTCGACCCAGCCGCGCATGCTGGGCAGCTGCCGTTCGAGCAGGCCCCGGTCGCCGGTGCGCTGGTAGAGCACCCAGGGCACGATGGTGGCCGCATCGCCCCAGGCCGCGGTGGCCGGGCCGGGCCGGCGGAGCACGTCCGGGATCACGTACGGGACGGAGCCGTCCTTCTGCTGCTCGGCGGCCAGGTCGGCGAGCCAGTTGCCGAGGAAGCCGGCGGTGTCGAACAGGAAGCTGGCGGTGGGCGAGAAGACCTGGATGTCGCCGGTCCAGCCGAGCCGCTCGTCGCGCTGCGGGCAGTCGGTCGGGACGTCGACGAAGTTGCCGCGCATGCCCCAGACGACGTTCTCGTGGAAGCGGTTCAGCAGGGCGTGGTCGGTCTCGAACCAGCCGGTCCGGCGCAGGTCGGAGCCGACGACCACGGCCTCGATGTCCTGTTCTTGAACGGTGACCCCGGTGACCTCGGCGTAGCGGAAGCCGTGGAAGGTCAGCTCCGGTTCGAGGATGGTCTCGGCGGGGCCGGCCAGGACGTAGGAGTCGGTGGCCTTGGCGGTGCGGAGGGGGCGGACGCCGAGTTCGCCGTTCTCGAGGACCTCGGCGTGCCGGACGACGATCTCGTCGCCGGGGGCGGCGCCGCGCACGCGCAGGCGCACCCAGCCGACCAGGTTCTGGCCGAAGTCGATGAGCTGCTTGCCGCTGGGGGAGGTGGTCACCGCGACGGCCGGGACGGTCTGGGTGACGCGGACGGGTGGGCCGTCGGGGGCGACCAGCAGCGCCAGGTCGGCGTCGAGCACGTCCACCGCGCTTGTCGCGCCCGGGCTTGTCGCGCCGGGCGAGATACTCGCCGAACGAGTATCTCGCTGGGCGAGATACTCGCCGGCCAAGATACTAGCCGAGCTAGTATCTTGCGCGGCTAGTATCTCGCTGGGCGAGTATCTCGCCCAGCTAGTATCTTGCTCGGCGAGGAAGCCGTCGGCTATGCGCAGGTCGGTGCGCTGGCCGTCGTACAGGTCGTCGGCGACTATCCGGCTCTCCCGGGCGGTCCACGAGCGGTCCGTGCCGAGGACGTGCACCGCCCCGTCCGCGGTCGTCACCTCCAGCTGGGCCAGCGCCGCGAGCCGGTCGCCGTAAACCGCGTGCCGCCCCTGGAAGCCGAGCCGCCCGCGGAACCACCCGTTGCCGAGCAGGATCTCCAGCCGGTTGGTGCCGCTCGTGACCAGGTCCGTGACGTCGTAGGTCAGGTAGCGCAGCCGGTGCTGGTACGCCGTCCAGCCGGGTGCCAGCCGCTCGTCGCCGACCCGCCGGCCGTTCAGGCTCGCGATGTAGAGGCCGTGTGCCGTGGCGTAGAGCCGGGCCATGACGATGTCGGCGGGCAGGTCGATGGAACCGGACAGGATCGGGGCCGGGTCTCCGATCGTGGCCAGATCCCGGGGACTGATCAGGCGGGCGGTCCAGTCGGCGGCGGTCAGCAGGCCGGCCTCGACCACGCCGGGGGCGGACCACTCGCTCCATGAATCGGTGTCGCCCACCCGTACCCGTACCCAAGCTTGTTCTCTGGCCAGGAGTGCAGCAGCCGGCCAAGCCACCAGGATCTGCTCGCCGGAGGCGGCGTCATGCAACGAGCGGGCGCCGCCTCGGCTGATCTCGATCTCGTAGCGGGTCTGCGCCCAGCCGGCCGGCGCCGCCGGGACCTGCCAGGACAGGCGCGGGGTCGCGGTGCCGATGCCGAGCACCGGGCGGTCGGCCGGGTGGTGTTCGAAGCGAAGGTCGGTCGGTGCGGCGAGCTCGGGCATGGCACTCCAAACTGAGTAAAACGATGAAGCGGGTGAAACGATTCAAGACCGCCTTCATCCTGCGGTGTGTGCTGGGTCACGACATAGCCCGATGTGCACCGGAGGTAGCACGAAATTCACCTGCGCCATACGGTGACGCAATGAAGGAGGACGTCTTCCCCGTCGAGCAGGTGCGCACGTTGCTGCACATCATCGACGGGACGCTGGCGTTCGCGGGGCACTACGTGCACGAGGACGCGCACCCGATCCACACCCACAGCTTCGTCGAGATCGCCGTGGTGATGGGCGGCGAGGGCGCCCAGCGCAGCCTGGCCGGGCGCAAGCAGCTGGCGGTCGGCGACGTGCTGATGCTGCGGCCGGGCGTCTGGCACGGGTACGAGGACTGCCGCGGGCTCGACCTGTACAACTGCGGGTTCTCGATCGAGCTGCTGCGGCGCGAGCTGGCCTGGACCCGGGAGGATCCGCAGCTCGGCCACCTGCTCTGGACCGGGCCGTACGCCGAGCAGCGCCGCGGCGTCCTCACCGGGCATCTCGGGAAGCCGGCGTACGACGAGTGCCTCGAACACCTCGAAGGGCTGCACGACCTGCGCAACGCCGACGTCGCCACCCATCGCGGCGACCTGATCGGGCGGCTCACCCTGTTCCTGAGCTGCGTGGCCCGCGCGCTCGCCCCGGCCGGCACGCCGGAGACCGCGGAGATCCACCCGGCGGTGCTGGAGGGCATGCGGATCATGGAGGAGCGCCCGGCGTACCACTGGACGCTGACCGCCCTCGCCGCCGAACTGCACCTCGCGCCCGGCTACCTGGTGCGGCTGTTCAAGGCGGCGACCGGGCTGCCGCCGATGGCGTATCTCTCCCGGCACCGCGTCGAGCTGGCCGCGAACCGGCTCCTGCACACCGACCAGCCGATCAACCGGATCGGCGAGTCGGTCGGCTGGCCCGACCAGAACTACTTCGCCCGGCGGTTCAAGTCGCACTACGGGCTGAGCGCGTCCACGTACCGGGCCAGGTTCACCCGCCGGCTGCGTTTGCCGAAAGTACCGGAGGGGTAGAGCGCCTTCAATTTCCGTTGGAGGCCACCATGGGCACTGACCTCGCGCCCGGCGGAATACAGCGCCGCCGGGCCGCCATCGCCAGCACGGTCGGCACCACCATCGAGTGGTACGACTTCTTCCTCTACAACACGGCCGCGTCCCTCATTTTCCCGGCCCTGTTCTTCCCCAAGCAGGCCGCCTTCACCGGCATCCTGCTGTCGTTCGGCACCCAGTTCGTCGGGTTCGCCGCCCGGCCGGTCGGCGCGGCGATCTTCGGCCACTACGGCGACCGGATCGGCCGCAAGGCCACGCTGATCGCCACGCTGTTGCTGATGGGCATCGCGACCGCGCTGATCGGGGTGCTGCCCACCTACGCCTCGATCGGGTACGCGGCGCCCGTGCTGCTCACCCTGCTGCGGGTCCTGCAGGGCGTCGGGGTCGGCGGCGAGTGGGGCGGTTCGGTGTTGCTCTCGATGGAGTGGGGAGCGCGCCGGCGGCGGGGGTTGATGGCGTCGTGGCCGCAACTGGGGGTGCCGCTCGGGCTGGTGCTCTCCACCGGCGTGGTGCGGCTGATGACCGACTGGACCGGAGACTCGTTCGACTCGTGGGGCTGGCGGATCCCGTTCCTGCTCAGCTTCGTGCTGATCGGCGTGGGCCTCTACGTCCGGCTGCGCGTGCTGGAGAGCCCCGAGTTCGAGGCGGTCCGCAAGACCGAGACCATCGTGCGGCGTCCTCTGGTCGAGGTGATCCGCACGGAGTGGCGGCAAATTCTCACTTCCGCTTTCGTACGGATGGGGGAGCAGGCGCCGTTCTACCTCTTCACCAGCTTTGTCCTGACCTATGCGACAAAGCACCTGGATTTGACCCGCGATCGCGTCCTGGACTTCATCCTTGTCGCCGCCGCCGTGGGCCTGATCAGCGTGCCGCTCTTTGGCCATCTGTCGGATATGTACGGGCGTAGGCGCGTTTACGGCACCGGGATCGTGCTGACGGCGCTGTTCGCGTTCCCGTACTTCGGGCTGCTCAACACCAAGGAATCCGTGCTGGTGCTGATCGCGATCGTGGTCTCGCTGATCTTCCACGACATGCAGTACGGGCCGCAGGCGGCGCTGATCGCCGAGGGCTTCGGCGCCAACCTGCGGTACTCCGGCGCCGGCCTGGGCTACCAGCTGTCCTCGGTGATCGCCGGCGGGCCCGCCCCGCTGATCGCCACCAAGATCCTGCAGGAGACGAACTCGAGCGTCGGCATCAGCTGGTACATCATCGGCTGCTGCGTGCTCGGCTTCGCGGCGCTGCTGCTGATGCCCCGGCGGGCGCCGGCCACGGTGGGCGAGAGCGAGGTTGAACTGCAGCGCTAGGATCACGCCCGATGCGTACGATCTTCCTCCGGGCCCTGCAGGTGACAGCCGTCGTCGTGGTCGCCACGGCCGGCTGGCACGCCTGCCGTGCGCCGGCCGTGGCGACCAACCTGGTCAAGAAAGTGGTGCTCGGGCCCGCCGGGATCGCCCGGGTCCGGCACGGGCTGCCCGCCACCGGCACCATCTCGTACCGGCCGGTCGGGCCGCCGGCGAGCGACCAGCGCAACTGCGCGGTCCTGCGCACGTACCGGCTGACGGTGGTCCGCACCCCGGGGGCCGAGCCGAGGCTGCGCTGCACGGCGGCGCGCTGATCAGGGCCGCTGGACGCCGGGCCGGCCGTCGGCGATCGCGAACGATCCGAGGGTCCGGATCGGAGCATTGCGTACGCTGACCGCGTCCACCCCACGGAAGTCGGCGGTGATCTGCTCGGGCGTGACGGTGGCCCGGGTGTAGCCGCGCCGGTCCGAGTAGAACTTCAGGTGCGGGTTGACGCTCGCCGTCGGGATCGCGGTCGATGGGCTGCCGTCGCCGCGCGAGGTGATCGAGGTGCAGACCAGTTCGGCGCCGATCGTCCGCGAGCGCGGGTCGGCGTAGTCGAGCTTGAGGTCGTTGGCCCAGGCGGTGTGGATGTCGCCGGTCAGCACCACCGGGTTGCGGACGCCGCGCTCGACCCAGCCGCGCTGCAGCCGGTCGCGGGCGGCGCGGTAGCCGTCCCAGGCGTCCATGTTGCCCGTTCCGCGACTGTCCAGCTGGCCGGCGAAGAAGACCTGCTGGCCGATGATGTCCCAGGTGGCCCGGTGCTGGGCGAGGCCGTCGAGCAGCCAGTCCTCCTGCGCCTTTCCGGTCATGCTGCGGCCGGGCCGGTCCGCGTCGGGGCAGACCCGGTAGTGGCCGCCGCACGCCTGCGGGTCGCGGAACTGACGGGTGTCGAGCATGTGGAAGGTGGCCAGCCGGCCCCACTCGAGGCGGCGGTACAGGCGCATGCTCGTACCGGATGGTTGGCTTCTCGGTCTCAACGGCAGGTGCTCGTAGTAGGCGCGGTAGGCGGCGGCGCGGCGGGCCGTCCACTGCGCGGCGGTGAGCGGCGGGATGTCGTCGAGGCGGTGGTTGCCGGCGTAGTCGTCCTCGACGTCGTGGTCGTCCGGGACCACGATCCAGGGCGCGGCGGCGTGCGCGGCCTGCAGGTCCGGGTCCACCTTGTACTGGCCGTAGCGGCGGCGGTAGTCGGCCAGGGTGAGGATCTCGGGCCCGAGGTGCACGCGTACGTGACCCGGTTTGGCCTGGCCCTCGTAGATGTAGTCGCCCAGGTGCAGGATCAGGCCGGGCCGTTCCTCGGCCATCCGGCGGTACGCGGTGAAGTAGCCGGCCTCGAAGTTCGCGCACGAGGCGAAGAGCATGACCAGGTCGCGGGCGGCGGCGCCGGGCCGGGGGGCGGTGCGCGTACGGCCGGTCGGGGAGAGCCGGCCCTGGCTGCGGAAGCGGTAGTGGTACTCGCGATCGGGGGCGAGGCCGCCGGCGATCACGTGCACGGTGTGGGCGTCGTCGTGTCTCGCCGTTGCCGTGCCGCTGCTTACGATCTTGGCGAAGGACCCGGTCGGCGACACCTGCCACTCGACCGGGACGTCGGCGGCCGGCATGCCGCCGTGGCCGTCCGCCGCCAGGGGATCGGGCGCGAGGCGGGTCCAGAGGACGACGCTGTCGGAGGCCGGCTCGCCGGAGGCGATCCCGAGCGTGAACGGGTACGCATTCCGCCGGGGAACGGCCACCATCGCGCCGAGCCCGCCGAGAACGAAGGTGCGACGATTTACCTTGTACACCTTGTCAGTGTATATCCCGATTTCTGACGAGGAGGCGGGCGAGCCCCTGGGCGGCGAGGATCGTGCCACCCGCGAACAGGAGGGCCGACGCCGGCGAGCCGCCCGGGTCGATCGGGACGCCGGCCCGCCGCAGCCGCCGCACCGCCCAGATCGAGAACGGCGCCGCCACGATCGGCGCGGTCACCACGCCCGGCGTATAGCCGCCGGTGATCGCCGACTGCGCCACGTGACTGCCGGTGTGCAGCCCGAACCCCAGCAGCGCGGCCTGGTAGAACCGGCTGCGCCCGCCGGTGCGCGCCCCGTCCGCCGCGGCCGCCGCGACCACCACGCCCACCGCCCCGATCGCGATGGCCGCCTGGGCCGGGGTGACCCGCATCAGATCCCAGACCCGGTCGGGCACCCGCGGGAAGCGCCGGCGCAGCCGCGGCCGGGCCCGGTCGACCCAGCCGCCCATCGTGATCAGTTCCTCGGTGTCGTGGATCGCCCACGCGGCCAGCAGCCCCCAGGTGACCGCCGCCGGCACGTCCCCCTCGCGTGACCTCATCAGGTCAGCGTAGGCCCGGCCGCATGCCCCCGGGGAGACCGCCGGGAGCGGCGACCTCCCCCCGGACCGGTCAGGCGTCGGGATCGAACGGGATACCGGCCGGCTCGGCCTCGGTCAGGTGGGCGGCGAAGTTCGCGTCCTTGAGCCCGAAGTTGGCGCTGCCGAAGTCGTACGCGCTCGGGATGTCCCGGATCCCGGCCGGGTAGCCGTTCCAGCCGGCCGGCGTCGGCTACTGCCAGGTGTGGCACGCGTTCTCCGGCGGCTCGTCGTTGCCGTTCGCGAGCCGGAAGTCGTGGGTGCTCGCCCCATGGGCGGCCCGCGGCCAACCCCCTAAGCTGTCGCGCGTGGAACTTGGGGGCGGGATGCGGGCCGGGGTTCGGCTGGGTGAGCGGTACCGGCTCGAGCAGCGGATCGGCGCCGGCGGGATGGGTGAGGTGTGGCGGGCCGTCGACGAGTTGCTGGGGCGGGTCGTCGCGGTGAAGGTGATGCTGCCGTCGGTGGCGGGGGATCCGGAGTTCGCGCGGCGGTTCCTGGCCGAGGCGACGTCGATGGCCCGGGTCGGTCACCGGTCGGTCGCGGCGGTGCACGACTTCGGGCGCGGGGACGGTTTCGCGTACCTGGTGATGGAGTTCGTCGACGGCGAGTCCCTGGCGCAGCGGCTGGTCCGGGAGGGGCGGCTCGACCCGGCCGAGACGATGCGGGTGCTGGCCGAGGCGGCCGACGGGCTGCAGGCCGTGCACGACCAGGGGATCGTGCACCGGGACGTCAAGCCGGCCAACATCCTGCTGCGCCGGGACGGGTCGGTGGTGCTGACCGACTTCGGGATCGCCCGGCACTCGTCCGCCAGTCAGCTCACCGCGTCCGGGGCGATTCTCGGGACGCCCAGCTATCTGTCACCGGAGCAGGTGCTCGGGCAGCCGGCCACGCCGCTCAGCGACATCTATTCGCTCGGGCTGACCGCGTACGAATGCCTGGCGGGGGAGAAGCCGTTCGTGGGCGACAATCCCTACGCGGTGGCCCTCCAGCGACTGCAGTCGGCGCCGCGCACGATCGGCATCACGCTGCCCGCGCCGATCCTCCTCGTGGTCGAGCGGGCGCTGGCCACCGATCCGGCGCAGCGCTGGCCGTCGGCTGCGGAGCTCGCCCACGTCGCCCGCGGCACCCGTTTCGGCGGCGTACCGCTCGTTTCCCCCTCCAAAAAGCAGAACCACCGCATTGCGTACGGCGCGGCCGTGCTGGCCGCCGTTCTGGTGGTCGCGTTCGGGGCCTGGCTGTTGACCCGGGGCAGATCCTCGGCGGTCGCGGCGCCGACCCCCACGGCGGCCTCGTCGTCCTCGACGGCGGGCATGGCCGGCTTCGTGGCGTGCGGCCCGGAATTCTGCCCGGCCGAGCCGATGTGCTGGGCCGGCCTCACCGAGATCAGCGGCAAGGCGTTCTCGCCCCGGGCGGTCGACTGCACCACGGACCACTACTGGGAGACCTTCGCCGCGATCCGTATCCCGGCCGGCGCCGAGCAGGTGCCCCCGGACGACCTGATGCGCCAGGCCGACATCGCCGCCGCCTGCTCGGCCGACGTGCTGGCCGCACACAGCAGCAGCCCGGCAAAGACGAAGTCATGGCGCCGCGAGGCCTGGCCGATCGACCAGCCGGGCAGCGGCGGCACGCTGCTGCACTGCCTGGCCAGCTCCCCCGACGGCGAGACCAGGACGGCGATGTTCCACTGACCGCCCGCGGCCGGCACCCTGGACCCGCCGGACGAGCAACTCCATCAGGCCGGCGGTTCGAGGCGGCTCTCGCGGGCGCCCGTGGAGGGGCCCGGAAATGTGTCGTACCCCTGTGTTCTCCTGGCCCCGCCCGGTACGGGTGGGGCCAGGCCTTGCGCCCCCGCGGTTCACGGGCGGGCGAAAGCACGCCCCGGGCGGCTTCAGCACACCGTCCAATAGCGGGCGTTCCCCGTGACCCGGCGCCGCGGGAGGTGTGCGCAATGTCGATCTCGTGGTGTCGCCCCCGGGGCCGGCGTTCGAACGCCGGCCCCGGGGGCGGTGGGAGGTGGGAACCAGGACTCGGGACGGGCGGGCACCGGGGACCTCACGGGCCGGGGGGCCGATGACGTTCGTGCCCTGGGATGTGCCGCCCTGCCCCGCGGGGCGGGTCAGGGCGGCGATCGTGGGTTGTTGCCGGGGGCGTCGCGCCGGGATCCGTCGTCCCGGGCCGCCGGCGTCGGCGAGGGGCCGGGGTTCGGCTTCGGGGGTTCCGGCTGGGCGGCGGACGGGGCGGGTGGCACCGGGGGCGGGGGCGGATCGCCGAAGCCGGCGCCGATGAGGTCGTCGAACTCGGCGCGGACGAGATCGGGGTCGCCGCAGATTAGTTCGGTGAACGCTTCGTCGAACCCGCGGTCCCATTCCGGGGACAACGCGGTGCCCGCCTGCGCTACGGGATTGCTGGTCATGCCGGTCACCACCCGCCACATCCGGTCTTACAGGGAGGAGCTGACGTGCCGAACCACCAGGTCAGCCGGTGATCACCGGCTGCTGGGTGCGCTCCCGCCCGGCTACAGTGATCTTGCGAGGCTTGGCCTTCGCCGCGATCGGGATCCGCACGACCAGCACGCCGTCGTCATACGCGGCGTCGATGTGGTCGGTGTCCAGCGCGTCGCCGAGCAACAGTTGCCGGGAGAACACTCCGCGAGGGCGTTCGCTCAGCTGCATCGTGGCCTGCTCGCGCAGGTCGATCGGGCGGCGTTCGGCGCGCACGGTCAGCACGTTGCGTTCCACCCCGATGTCGATCGCGTCGGCGTCGACCCCGGGCAGGTCGAAGGCGATCACGAACTCGTCGCCGTCGCGGTACGCGTCGGCGGGCATCGCCGTCGGCCGCGACCAGGTCCCGGTCGCCGGGGCTCCGAACAGCTGCTGGGCGAGCCGGTTGACCTCGGTGAAGGGTTCGCTGCGCATCAACATGGTCCCCACCCCCTGCGTTGCGACTTCGGCTGTCAATGCGCGTTGCTGTCTTTCTAACACGTCGTCATTGCGATGACAAGCAGGACGTCAACAATAGGACGACGCTGTCGAACACCTGGGAAGTGGACGGGGCCGGCCTCGACCGGGTTGGGAACGGAGGGTCCCGCATCCGTCCGCGGCGAGCCGAATACTCCGTCCCTGCTCCCCGAAGCCGTCACCGGCGGCCGGTGCGGACACGACAAGCCGGCGAAGCCGCCGGTAGATGGTGTTTTGACCCGTAGCCCTTGGGCTCCGGCGCTGACAGCGCCGGGGCCCTCGTGATCGGGGTGACATGGCACAACCCGGCGACATGCTCGACGACGATGACTATCCCGCCTGCACGATGGGTCGCGCCGCGGAGATCATCGGCTGCACGCCGGACGTCCCGCGCCGGCTCGGGGACGCGGAACTGATCGATCCGATCCTCGTTCGCTCACCTCCGCGGTCCCGGCGATCACCCAGGGGGGCCGTTCCGCACCGGAACCGGTACGGTCTTCGGCGTGGGCGCGATCAAACCGTGGCATCTGCTCTGCTGTCTGCTCGTCGTCATCGCGATCATCGGGATCACGGCCGCCATCGCCGCGGCCGGCCGGCGGAGGTAGCACCGGCTACGCCGACAGTGCGCCATCCGCCCCCAGCGCCAGTATCACCAGCTCGCCGTGGTGGTCCGTGGCGGTCAGCCGGTGGTCGTCGAGCCGGGTGAGGGCCGCTATCCCGTACCCGAACTCCCCGATCACCCGCGGCCCCGCCGGGATCCCGGTCCAATCCAGCGTCCACGAGAACAGCCGGAAGTCGAACGAGGCCGCCACCACCACCGGGGCGTCCGGGGAGCCGAGCACCTCGACCGCCTTCACCGGTTCCGGGGAGTGCAGGGTGATGCCCCTCTCGACCGTCGAGCCGTCGCCGACCAGCATCACCCGGATCGCCCGATGGGCCGCCGACACCGCCACCCGGTCGGCGAGGGCCGCGACCGTCGCCACCCGGGTCTCGTGCTCCCACATCGGGTGCCGGTCGCCGGTCGTGCCGGCGGTCACGATCCGGCCGGTGGCCGCCAGCATCCCGCCGCGGAACGGCGTGGACGGCTCGGCCGGCGGGATGCCCGGGTCGATGCCGGCGCCGGTGGCCAGGTCGACCAGGTGCGGCCGGCCGCCGAAGGTCGCCGCCGCCACCAGCGAGCCGGCGACGGCCAGCGAGCGGGGCCAGAGCCGGGCCTCACTGCTGCGCCACTGCGGGCGGCCGGCCGGGTCGAGGGCGACCAGGGCCGGGTCGTACGTGCCGGCGATCAGCGACGTGCCGTCCGCCGACCAGGTGATGCCCCGCAGCGGCGTGTCGCCCAGCCGCACCGAGCGGATCGGCAGCAGGCCGGGGTTGAGCAGTTCGAGCGCGCCGTCGTCGCCGGCCAGCGCCAGCGTCGACCCGTCGGGGGACCACGCGCAGTCCTCGACCGCGGCACCCGGCACGTACGTGATGCGGCCCGGGTCGCGCCACAGGTCACGCACCGCCACCACGCTGTCCGCCCCGATGGTCGCCACCAGGCCGTACGGGCTGATGGTCAGCCGGACCGCGTCGTCGAGCTCGCCCAGGTACGTCTCGCCGAAGGCGTCCCACACGGCGGCGCGGGACGAGTCGATCTGGCAGAGCAGGTGCTGGCCCTCCGGCATCCAGGCGACCGCGGTGACCGGGCCGGGATGGCCGGAGAGCACCTTCATCAGCGAGGGCGGCCGGTCGTCGACCACGCGCCACACCGCCGCCGTGCCGTCGGCCGCGCCGGTCGCCAGGAGGTCGGCGGCCGCCGGGTTGAAGGCCACCGACAGCACCGCAGCGTTATGGGCGAACTCGGTCATCCGGACCGGGCGCTGCGGGTCGGTGGTGTCCCACACGATCACCCGCCGATCATGCGAACCGCTGGCCAGACGGAGTCCGTCGGCTCGGAAGGCGACACAGCTGATCGGCGCGGCGTGCGCCGGTCCCCTCGATCCGACCGTCACCCGAACCATGCTGGACATCGACAGAGCGTGAGTCAATACACAACTTTGACAGAACCCACCGGGGTGTAAAGCGGAGCCTCGTGCCGGCCGGGCAGTTCGGCCCGTTTCAGCACGTCGCGGAGGCGGTTCTCCTCCTCGGCGCGATCGCGGTACCAGGCCGCGCCCCACACCCGGTAGAGGTCCCAGCCGAGCCCGGCGAGCACCTTCGCGCGCAACCGGTCGCGATCGCGCGCCACCGGGCAGCCGTGGTACATCGCGCCGTCGCACTCGATGCCCAGCAGGAACGAGTTCGTGCCCGGCCGCACGACGCCGAGGTCGAGGCGGTAGCCGGCCGAGCCGACCCGGGCGCGTACCTCGTAACCCCACGATTCGACGGCCGCGCGCACCGATTCCGCCAGCGGGCCGAGCGGTTGGTCGCCGTCGGCGCGGCGGATTCCGCCGCGTTCGCAGAATTCCAGGTACGCCGCCAGGTACCGGACGCTTTCGCCGGCGTTCTCGGGTACGTCGTGCGAGCGGATCGACGACACGATCTCCACCCGCCGGCGGGCCCGGGTGATCGCCACGTTCAGCCGGCGCCACCCGTTGGGGCGGCTCAGGGCGCCGAAGTTCGCGCTCATCCGGCCGTGCTCGTCGTACCCGTAGCCGACCGAGAAGATCATGATGTCCCGTTCGTCGCCCTGCACCGCCTCCAGGCTCTTCACGAAGAAACCGTGCAGCCGGTCGCCGTCGAGCAGCCGGTCCAGCCCCGGGTGGTGGGCGACCGCCTCGGAGAGCGCGTACTCGATCGCCTCGGCCTGCGCGACCGAGAAGGTGACCACGCCCAGCGACAGGTCCGGCCGCGTGGCGAGGCTCTGCACCACCCGGTCGGCGACGATCGCCGCCTCGGCCGGGTTGTCCCGGCTGCTGCCCCGCCGGTAGACGCCGTTGGCCGGGATCAGGTGCACGCCGGTGTCCGCCCGCTCCTCGTCGGCGGCCGGGAAGGTGACCAGCCGCCCCTGGTAGAAGGCCTGATTGGCGAAGGCGATCAGCGCCTCGTGCCGGCTGCGGTAGTGCCAGGCCAGGCCGAGGCCGGGGAACGCGCCGCAGGCCTTGGCCAGTTCGAGGATGGACTGGAAGTCGCTGACGTCGGTGCCGCCCTCGGCGACCGTCTCGAAGAACGAGGTCGGCGGCAGCTGCTTGTCGTCGCCGGCCGCGACCAGCGCCGCGCCGCGGTAGATGCAGTTGATCGCGTCGGCGGGCGTGACCTGCGACGCCTCGTCGAAGATGACCACGTCGAAGCCGATGTCGGCGGGCAGGAACTGACTCACCGCCAGCGGCGACATCAGGAAGCAGGGCTTCATCGCCAGCACCGCCGTCCGGCATTTTCCGAGCAGATTGCGTACGGCGAGGTGCCGGGTTTCCTTCATGCCCTCGCGGCGCAGCAGCGCGACCTCCTCGGCGGGCAGGCCGGCGGCCCGGCGAGCGGCGAGCGCCGTGGCGATCCGGCCCGGCGCGGTCGCCTCCAGCTCCTCGTCCCGTGCCCGGAACTCGGCGACGAGGTGGTCGCGCTCCTCGGCCCGCAGCGGTTCGAGCCGCTCGTCCCGGTGCAGCACGTCGTCGGCCCAGGCCCGCAGCAGCGCCCGTTCGAGCACGTCCCGCAGCTGCGCGGGCGGGACGCGGGTGTCCGCGCAGAACCGGACCGCCGCGTCCAGCCCGTACGCGGCCAGCACCTCGCGCGCCGCGACGTGGCTGAACCACTCCTCCTGCCCGCGCGAGTCCTCGCGCAGCTCCCGCAGCAGCCCCGGCCCCCGGTCGTAGTCGTCGAGCGCCCGGGTCAGCTGGTCCCGCCGCCCGGCCGCGAAGGCGTTGGTCACCGCGTCCCGGGCGATGAGCCACGCGGCGGCCTTCTCGGCGAGCGTGGTGGAGTGCTCGGCTCGCCCGTCCCGCAGGGCGCCGGCCTGTGCCTTCGTCAGCGGGTGCCCGGCCAATGCGCGGGCCCGCTCGGCCCAGTCGATCGCCGTCGCCTCGGCCCGCTCGTCCACCTCCCCGGCCGAGGCGGGCAGGTCGCGCGCCGCGTCGACGGCCGCCTGCCGCAGTTCGGCCAGCCGCCGGGCGCCGGCCAGGTCGAGGGTGCGGCCGGTGGCCTCGTCGTACGCGCTCACCACCCGCGCGGCGGCCCGCAGCGGCGCCACGCCGGCGCGCAGCCAGGCGATCGCGTCGCGCACCGCACCCTGGGCCAGCTCGGGCCGGGCGGCCGGCTCGGGCGCGGGCCGCAGCGCCGCCTGCCACCGGGCCACCGCCGCCTGGACCGCGGCCGCCGCGCTGAGCAGGCCGTCGTCCGGGCGGGGCGCGCAGACGTGGTCGATCACCGCCGGCACGGCCTGCGGCGGCGTCCAGCGGAGCAGGTCGGTCGCCGTCTGCAGGGCGTCGCCGAGCACGGTGAGGTCGGTGGTCGCGTCCCGCCAGTAGCGGCCGAGGGCGGGGGCGTGCTGCCGTTCCAGCGAGATCAGCTCGGCGCGGGCGGCCCGCCAGGCGATCGCCAGGTTGAGGTGGGCGACCGCCTCGGACGAGGAGACCGACGGCAGCGCGAACGACGCGACCGCCTCGTAGTCCCGGCGGTACGCGCCGAACAGCTTGCGCAGGCCGCGGTGCACCCGGGTGAGCCGGTCGGCCAGTTGCTCGACGGGCTGGTCGAGGATCGCCTCGTGGAAGTAGCGGCGGGCCTGCCCCTCGGCCACGGTCAGCGCCTCCACGCCCCGGCGCAGCGCGGCCGCCGCCGCGGTGGCCTTGGCCAGCGCGCCCGCCCCGAACCAGAACGGCTCCGGCCGGTTCGGCCGCCCGCCGAGCTCGGCGATCGCGACCACCCGGCCCACGTCGGCGAAGGTCGTGGCGGCCGGCAGGGTGAGCGCCTCGGCGACCCGGGCCAGGTCGCGCATCCGGTCCTCGAGCAGGGTCGCGTCGGCCTCGAAGCGGCGGGCCAGTCCGGTGGCGGCCTCGGCGGTGAGCGGGCCGGGGTCGACCGCGGGCGGGCGCAGCGCCGGGACGGTCACCTCGGGCAGGTCCTCGCCGGGCAGGTCGTCCCACTCGACGCCGGCCGCGGCCCGGACCGCCTCGCGGGCCTGGCGGAGCCCGGCCAGCTTCCGGCCGCGCTCGGCGGCGGCGTGCCGCACCGGGCGCAGGCTGGAGGCGGTCAGCCACGCGTCGGCGACCCCGGCCGGCCGCTGGGCGGCGTGCGCGGCCAGCGCGGCGAGTGCGGCCGCGCCGGAGGGGCGGGCCAGGTCGAAGGCGTCGGCGAGCACGGCCTGGCGGGCGGCCGCGCGGGAGAGTTCGCGCAGCGCGTGCTCGGCGCGTTCGAGGCGGCCGTCGAGCGGGTTCCGGTCGGTGACCTCGCGCCAGGTGTAGTCGTCGCCCTGCGTCGCGGGCCGCCAGGAACGGGCGAGCCGGTCGGCGGCGTCCCGCACTTCCCGCAGCGCGTCGGGGGTGAGCGAGGGCCAGTCCGGGATGGGCGCGGGCCGGGCCGCGGCGGGCGCGGGCGCGGACGTGGCGAGCGCGGACAAGGCCGGGGCGGGCGCGGTGGGCACGTCGGCCAGGCGGGCGCAGCGGCCGAGGATGTCGTGGAGACTTGTCCCGAGCGGCTCGCGGATTTCGTTCATGGCCTCGGCGTACGCGGAAAGCCTTTGCCGGGAATCGCGCGGGTCTCCGTGCAGCTTGCCCGCCGCCGGCGAAATGGGCGGCTCGTCCAGGGCCGTTGCCAGACCGCGGGCGACCTCCTTGCGGGTGGCCTTGTTGCTGTGCAGTTCGAGGAGCCAGCCGTCGAGGCCGACCGAGGCGAGGCGGTTGCGGACGACCTCCAGCGCGGCCGCCTTCTCCGAGACGAACAGGACGCGTTTCCCGGCGTGCAGCAGGCAGCCGATCATGTTGGCGATGGTCTGCGACTTGCCGGTGCCGGGCGGGCCGTCCAGCACGAAGCTGTGCCCGGCGACCGCCGCCGCGACGCAGGCGCGCTGGGAGGCGTCCGCGTCGAGCACGAGCGGCACGTCCTCCGGCGGCGCGAGCCGGTCCACGTCGGCGGCGGCGATCGGCGTGCACCCGGGCTCGCCGTCGCGGGCGGCCAGCGCCCGGACGATCGGGTGCTCGAGGATGCGCTCCTCGTTGTCCCGCAGGTCCCGGTACATCGCCTCCTTGTGGAAACTGAAGGTCGACAACAGCACCGATTCCTCGACCCGCCAGCCGTCCCGCCCCGCGATCGCCGCTCGCGTGCGGGTCAGGAACTCCGGCAGGTCCAGATCGGCGAGCGACTCCACCGCCGGCAGATCGACGCCGAGCAGCCGCAGCCGCAGGGTGAGCGCCGGGTTGACCACCGGGTCGTCGTCCCGCCCGCGCAGCTTCGGCAGGTCGGCCGGGCCGGCCGCGGTCAGCTCCACCGGCAGCAGCAACAGCGGGCTGGTGAACGGTGCGTCGTCCTCGTCGCGCCAGTGCAGCATGCCGATCGCCAGGTGCAGCGCGTCCACACCCCGGTCGAGAAAATCCTGGCGGGACTTGCGCATCAACCGTCGCAACACGTTTCCGAGCGGCTGCGCCGCGAGCTGCGTACGGAAGAACTCGCCCTCGCCGGTGAACCCGTGGTCACCGCCGGCCCGCAGCGCCCGCACGATCACCTGCGGCGGCGGCCCGGCGATCTCCACGGCCCCGGTCTCCGACCGCCGGTAGTTGATCAGCCGGTTCCCGGCGTCGAGGTTCACCAGGCCGTCCCGCCAGGAGCGCAGGGCGGCCGCGGTGCCGTTTTCGGGCGTCATATACCGATTTCACCAACGACGGGCGGTAACCGCTGGCGTTTCGCGAGAAAGCTTCGTTCCGGCGGTTGTCCACGCCGCGCGGCTCCCCCTCGGCCGACCTGCGGATCTGCCGTGAGTACAGGCACGACGACGCCTCCGACCTGACGTGGGCTCAGAAGGTCTGGCACTCGGCACGCCACCACGCGACCGAGCAGAACGCGACCCATTCCCGGCGTAACGCACCGACCACGTCGCCCTCCGCGGTGGGGTTCCGTCCGGTGCCCGGCATCAGCGCCGTGCTCGATTCGGTGCGACGGGTTCGGGTGTCTGGTCGACTTCGGCGAAGAGGGTCGCCGCGCGTGCGCCGGTGGCGTGGGCCAGGCGAGTGGTGCTGGTGATTCCCGATGCGACGATGATCAGGCCGAGTGCGGTCAGGAGCCACCAGACGGTCCGGGCGGCGTGCAGGTACGCCGCGCCGCCGTGGTCGGCGGGCGCGCCCGCGATCGCGCCGGCCAGCCCGACGCCGAGGGTGGTACCGGTCTGGCGTCCGACGGAGGCGACCGAGCCGGCCACGCCGGACATCGAGCGTGGCATCCCGGAGATCGCGGTGTTCGTGATGGGCGGGTTGACGGCGCCGAGGAAGACCCCGAAGCAGACGAACCCCGTCACGACCAGCGCTGCTGGGGTCGCCGGGGAGAGCCGCACGAAGACGGCGCTTCCCCCGGCCAGCGTCGCCCCGGCCACCACGAGCGGAAGTCGCGGCCCCGCCGAGCCGGTCAGCCGTCCCGCCAGTGGCGCCACGGCAAGCACGACGACGCCGAGCGGGACCAGGGCGAGGCCTGCTTGGAGCGCCGACAGGCCGCGCACGACCTGGAGGTACTGCGTCGTGAGGAACAGGAAGGCACCGAAGCCGCACATCGCGCACAGTGCGATCACGATGGCGCTGCTGAACGGCACGCTGCGGAACAGTCGCAGCTCCAGCAACGGGTCATGACGCCGGGGCTCGTAGGCGACCAGGGCGGCCAGCGCGACCACCGCGATGGCCAGCAGGCCCAGGACCAGTGGCGAGCCCCAACCTTGTGGACGCGACTCGATGACGGCGGAGACGGCGCAGCCGAGCAACACGACCACGAGCACTTGCCCGACCGGGTCGAAGCGGCGGGCCCTGGCCCCGCGCGACTCGGGCACGAAGAACGCGGCGAGCCCGATCACCGCCACGGCGATCGGGACGTTCACCCAGAAGACCGCGTGCCAGCCGAGCGTCCCGACGAGGAATCCTCCCAGGACCGGGCCGAGCACCAGCGCGAGCCCGGACATCGACGCGAACACGCCGACGGCCCGGGCGCGTTCGGCGGCGCCGGTGAAGGTGTTGGCGATGATCGCTATCGCGACCGGGTTGAGCATCGTCCCGCCGATCCCTTGCAGGACGCGGGCGGCGACGAGCCAACCGGTGCCGGGCGCCAGCGCGCACAGCAGCGAGCCGAGAGCGAAGACCGCCAGCCCGATCTGGAAGGTACGCCGGCGCCCGTAGCGGTCCGCGCTCGAGCCGGCGAGCACCAGGAAGCAGGCCAGCACGAGGGTGTAGGCATCAACGGTCCACTGCAACCGCGCGGTTGTGGCGTGCAGGTCGCGCTGGATCGCGGGGAGGGCGACGTTGACGATCGAGATGTCCATGACGACCAACACGATGGACACGCAGCAGATCGCGAGAACGAGCCGGGGACGGACGGGGCGCTGAGCGGGTTTCGGCATGGACCGGACGCTAGGATCTAGAGCGTGGTCGAGGTCAAGGAAGAGATCGTCCCCGTGGCCGGTCCGGTGCCCGCGGCCGGTCTGTCGATCGGCGAGGCGGCCCAGCGCACCGGGGTGGGCATCCACACCCTGCGCTACTACGAGCGTGCCGGCCTGGTGATCACCCCGGTCGGCCGCACCACCGGCGGCAGCCGTCGCTACGGCCCCCTGGACCTGAAGTGGATCGTGATCTGCACCAAGCTCCGCGCCACCGGCATGCCGATCAAAGGCATCCGCCGCTACGCCGAGCTGGTTGCCGCCGGCCCCGGCAACGAGCAGGAACGGCTCGAACTCCTCGAAGCACACCGCAAAGCCGTACGCGAGCAGATCGCGGCCCTGGAGACCAACCTCGAGCTGATCGACCGCAAGATCGACGTCTACCGCGGCCACCTCGCCGCCGGGGAGGCCGACCGACTCTGGGCACCGATCCCGTAACACGGAGCCCCCGCGCTGGGGTGCGGTGGTCCCCGAGTACGTGGGTCGGTATCCGGCGGGGCGGGGTCGTCCCGTACGCAATAGGCCGAGTGACTGTCTCACCTGGAGTGACCCGGCGCTTACGCTGGAAGATCGAGATCGAGCGTGGGGGAGGCGCGGTGCCGGGCAAGAAGACGGGACAGCTGGCGCTGGTGGTGCTCACCTTGTCGAGTGCGGTCGCGGGCGCGATTCTCGGCGCGGTGGTGCAGAACGAGATCACCGGGCCGCGGCGCTTGGAGGACATGGCGGTTATGCTGCTGTGCCTCACGGTGATCGGGCTGGCCGCCGCGGTGGTCGCGATGTCGCGGAGCACGCAGCAGTCGGTGGAGGATCTGTTCCAGGTGCTCGACATCACCGTGCGCTGTCAGATGCTCAAGGACGTCAACGAGTACCGGTCGCCGGGTGATGACCTGGTGGTGCGGGCGTTCCAGGAGGCGCAGCGGGAGATCCTGGTGCTCGACCGGGTCACCGAGAGCGGCGTCCGGCCGGACATCGCGATGCAGTCCAACGTGATGGCCTGGCACCTGGACGCCATCCTGGACCGGGTGGAGAAGGCGGGCATCCGGTACCGGCGGTACTGCCAGGTGCCGGACACCGAGTCGCCGTTCGCGTTCGCCGAGGCCGGGTCGTCGCAGTCGGAGAGCACCTTCGCGCGGCACTGCGTCCGGATGTGCGAGATGCACTCCGCCGGGCGGGACGTGTCGCTGCGGGTGACGCCGACCAGCTTTCCGTACAAGTTTCTCATCATCGATCGCAAGGTGCTGATCCTGCAGTTGCAGGAGCTGTGCGAGACCGACGACAACGAGCGCGAGCCGCGGACCATGTGCGAGCTGGTCATCTCCGACCCGCGCGGCCAGCTCATCCAGCATTTCCTCGGCATGTGGGTCCAGCTCGAGGGGCACCACCGCACCCGGTCGCTGGACGCGCGGTCGGCCGAGATGACGATGCTGCGGTCCTCGCTCGGCCGGTGAAGCCCGTTGTGCGGGCGAGGCATGCTGGCGGGATGCTCCGCCGCCTGATCCTGCTGTCGGCCGCCGCGCTGCTGGTGCTGAGCGCCTGCATGCCCCCGCCGCCGCCGAGCCTCGTCGACGGGCCGCTGGTCGAGATGTGGCGGCTGCCGTCGCCGCTTCCGGCGCCCGCCGGCCGGCAGTGGGCCTTCGTCGACGACCAGCGGGGCTACCTCGGCGAGGGTCGCCGGCTGGTGTCGTTCGACCTGATCCGCGGCGTGATGCATTGGGAGGCCGACCTCCCGGCGCCGTACGCGGTCACCGCCGGCTCCGTGCGCGTGGGCGAGTCAGCGGTGGTGGTGCGCAGCCCGTCCGGTTCGGTTCTGGCCCTCTCCGCCTACGACGGGCACACTCTCTGGGAGCAGGCCGGCACCCAGGCCGTCCTCGGCGGGACCGACCCGGGTGCCTTCGTGTTCGTCGCCGGGTGCGGGCGGTCCGGCTGCGACCTCACACAGCGCGACCAGATCAGCGGAAAGGTCGTGTGGCGCCGCCACCGCACCGGACCGGTGGTGGACATGATGGATGCCGGCCCGACGATGGGCGGCGTCTACCTGTTCGGCCCGCGAACGCTCTCGTTGGTCGACGCGGCCGACGGCAGCACCCGCTGGTCGCTCCCGCGGCCGCCCGGCGCGGGCGTGATGCCGTTTCCGGGCCTCGACCGGACCGTCCTCGTCACGCCGCCCGCGCTGCCCGTCTGCACGGCCACCTTCCGCGGCGTCGAGGACGGCCGGATCGTCTGGACCCGCACCGCCGCCTGGGACGACGCCGGCGCACCGGCCGCGCCGTGCGGCTACGACCCGGCCCGGTTGACGGCCGACATCAATGGCCCGCTGATCCCGGTCGAGGGCGCGTTCCTCCGGCTCGACGCCCGTTCCGGGGCCGTGCGGTCGACGCCGCGCGAGCCCGGTCAATACCTCGTGTCCGGCGGGCACGACGAGATCACCTGGACACCCGGCGTCGGCTACCGCGGCCGTGGGCCGGGTGGCCCGGTCGGTCCGCTGGCCGTCCCGCCGCCGGCCGACGGTCACCCGTGGGCCGAGGGCCACGGCACCGTCTGGGTGCTGGCCGCGGGCTCCGGCGTGGTCGCCTGCCGCTTCGACGGCGGCCTCCTCTGGTCGCACCCGGCCCCCACCCCGGTTCTCCTCGCGCCGAACCGTCTGATCTATCTGGACGGCTCGACCCTGGTGGCCGTCGGCGTCAAGGACCGGAAGCGTTAGCCCCGATTTCGGCGATCCGGCTGACCGCGACGGCCCGAGATCTACGCTCAGGGCGAGATGAGGAGCGTTGCGATGGGCAAGGGACTGCGTACGACCGTCGGGCTGAAGCTGGCCATCCTCGGCGGCACCGGAGTGGCGGTCGCGCTGGCCATCGGCCTCGCGACCTACCTCAGCCTGGGCGGCGTGCGCTCGTCCAGCGATCTGCGCGTCGTGCTGAACAAGGCGAACGCGCTCCTGATCGATCTGGACATGCAGGAGAGCAACGTGCAGATCGCCGAGCGGGACGCGCTGCTGGCCACCGATGACGCCACTCGCACCGCGGCCACCGGCCAGCTCGCCGGGATCAAGCAGGCCGCGGCCGCCGACTGGGCGGCCGTGCTGGCGCTGCCGGTCGGCGGCGACGTGCGCGCCAGCCTGGACGCTCTGCACAGCGACTACGACGCCTACCTGAAGGGCGTCGACGCGCAGATGCCGGTCATCTTGGCCACCGACCCGGCGAGCGCCGCGGCCGTCACCCTGCTGAAGGCCGAGGCCGCGCGGGCCCAGGCCGTCGAAGACAAGATCACCGCGACGCGGGAACTCGCCCAGCGGCAGGTCGACGCGGCCCGGACCGCCTCGGATCACGCGATGGCCCGGCTCAAGACCACCATCGGCGTCGCCCTGGTGCTGGGTCTGTCGGCCCTGGTGACGATCTCCCTGGTCGTCTCCCGGTCGATCACCCGGCCGCTGCAGAGCATGGTCGTCGCCCTGGGCCGGGTCGCCGACCGTGACCTGACCACCGCCGTCGACGTGCGCAGCAATGACGAGGTCGGTCAAATGGCGGCTGCCCTGGCCACGGCGCTGACGTCGATGCGCGAGGCGGTGGCCACGGTCGGGGAGACCTCGTCGGCGCTGGCGGGCGCGTCGGACGAGTTGACCGCGGTGGCCACCGAGCTGGGTCAGGCG
>NZ_JOJL01000053.1 GCF_000721705.1 Actinoplanes subtropicus | reverse complement strand
GGGGTGGGCGGGGGGGTGGGGGGGAGTCGGGGTGGTCATTTCTTGCCTCCCTTGGGCGGGCGGGCCGGGCGGCTCGCCTTGGCGGGTGCGGGCGCGGCGGGGCGGTCGCCGGCGGCCAGCCACGTCCAGAGCAGGAATACCGCGGCCACCGCGGCAGTGATGCCGGCCGAGGCGGTGAGGAACACGAAGCGGCTGGAGACCAGTTCGGGCGTGACCCGGACGGCCATGACCTCGGAGAGCAGGCCGAACAGACCCGCGGCGCCGGCGACCGTGGCGACGGCCAGCAGCAGGACCGTGACGGGCTTGCCGGGGCCGGCGGCGGGGGCGGTGGGGCCGCGGCGGAACAGGCGGATGCCGAAGGCGGCCAGCGCGGACCAGGCCAGCACCAGCAGCACGGCGCCGATGGTGTCGCTCGGGCGGTGCCACTCGGCCCAGACGGTGGCGATGGCGATCACCGTGACGTAGGCGGCGCCGGCCAGGGCGACCATGCCGCGTACGGCCGCCGGCAGCACCAGGATCAGCGCGAACGCCACCGAGGCGGCGGCCGCGGTGTGGCCGCTCGGGAACGAGTTGGGCGCGGGGTAGTGGTCCAGGTCGGGGCGGGGGAGCCGGGTCTTGAGCAGCTGGCAGCTCGCGTTCGCGCCGAGCACCAGCACCGTGGCGCCGATGGCCAGGTCGAGGCGGTGGCGCAGGATGCCGACGACCACCGCGGCCAGGCACACCAGCACCAGGGTCACCAGGGTGGTGCCGTTGAGCGTACGGCTGAGGACCTCGACCACCCGGGGGTGGTGGACGTCGCCGCCGCGCATCGCGGTGGTGTCCGCGTGCTGGCCGGTCACGGTGCGGACGAAGGCCAGGTAGGTCGCGGCCACCCCGGCGGCGGCCAGCAGGGCCACCGCGAACGGGGCGAGCACGTGGCCTGCGCCCGGGCGGGGCGCGGCCGTCCGGGCGCGGGACGTCCGGCTGCGGGGCGCCAGGGCCGTCATCGGCGGGTGACCTCCTGCTCCTGATCATGGGCGGCGGCTGCGTAGCCGGTTTGCCCAGACGGTTGCTTTTTCAACCCCAGGATCATGGCTACCCGCCCGCAACCACTATCGCTCTCGGCCCGCAACACTCCGGCTTCACCTTCGTACGGACGTTCACCGAACGAAGGGGTTGTCTTCATGGGGTTCAGGACCCGCCGACTGCTCGTGGTGCCGATGATGGCGCTGACCGCCGGCGCGGGCCTGGTGGTCGCGTCCAGCCCGGCCCAGGCCGCCGGGGTGACCGGGACCGTCGAGGTGAGTGGCACGCTGATGACCCGATCCGGGCCCGCGCTGTCGTCCCGGGTCACCGGGTCGCTGCGCGACGGGCAGCGGATCACCGCCGTCTGCCGGGCCGCCGGGCAGACCGTCCGGGGCTCGATCCGCACGACCGGGCAGTGGGACCGGCTCGGTTCCGGCGCGTACGTCTCCGACGCGTACGTCCGGATGAGCGGAACGCTTCCGCCGTGCGCGACCACGACGTCGCCGGCCGCCGAGGTGACCTACAAGATCGGCACGGTGCGCAGCGCCGACGGGACGGTGAACATCCGCACCGGGCCGGGCACGTCCTACCCGGTCAAGCGCGCGGTGCTCACCGGCGCGACCGTGCAGGGCGTGTGCGGCGTCGTCGGCCAGCTGGTCAAGGGCACCGTCCGCTCGACCACGCAATGGAACCGGCTGAGCGACGGCGGTTACATCTCGCATGCGTACGTGGTGACGCCGACCCTGCACCTGTGCCCGGGTGCGTCGCTGACCCCGGTCACCGGCCCGGCGCCCACCCCGGACCAGTTCCTCAAGGCCGCGGTGCCCGGCGCGCAACGGGGCTGGCGCGAGTACGGCGTGCCGGCGTCGGTCACGATCGCGCAGGCGATCCTCGAGTCCGGCTGGGGCAGGAGCAGCCTGTCGGTGACCGACAGCAACTACTTCGGGATCAAGTGCCAGAACGGCCGGTACGGCGACCTCGCCCAGGGTTGCCACGTCTACAACACCAGCGAGTGCGACAAGACCGGCAAGTGCTTCGCCACCACGGCCAGCTTCCGGATCTACGCCACGATGGCGAACTCGTTCCGCGACCACGGCAACTTCCTGCGGGTCAACAGCCGGTACAAGCCGGCGTTCGGTTACACCCGGGACGCGAACAAGTTCATCTGGCAGGTGTGGAAGGCCGGGTACGCCACCGACCCGAACTACTACACCAAGATCACGACGCTGATGGCCTCGTACAACCTGTACCAGTACGACGTCTGGAAGTGAGCCCGTCATCTCGCCCCCGTCGGCCGAACCGGCCGGTGGGGGCGAAATGCGTATTACGCTCGCTTTGGTGAGGCAACGGGGGCGGCGGACCGGCACCTGGCTGGCTGCCGCCGTGGTGGTCGCCGGCCTGGCCGTCACCCTGCTGATCCAGGCCGCCGTGCGCCGGTCCCAGCACGACAACGCCGAGCGGGTGATGGACCAGCGCGCCGCCATGGCCCGGGCCGCGCTGGTCACCGAGACCGGCCGGTTCAGCTCGCTGCTCGCCGCCACCGCCGCCGGGCTCGCCACCGACCCGCGGCTGACCTGGGAGGACTTCGACGCGGCCACCTCGCCGCTCGGGTCCGCCTCGCTGATCGGGGCGTCCAGCCTCACCTACGTGGTGCCGGCCACCGCCGCGCAGGTGCCGGCCGTGCAGCGGCTGTGGCGCTCGCGCGGGTCGGACGGGCTCCTGCTGCGGCCGGCCGGGCATGGGGCCGAACACTTCTTCACCATCTTCGCCCGCGGGCTCGCCGAGGAGCCGGTACGCGCGGGGGTCGATCTCTCCGCCGCGCCGGAAGCCGCGTCCGCGCTGGCCGACGCCCGCCGGATGAGCGTGCCGACGGTCTCCGACGCGTACGTGCTGCTCCGGGACCGCAACCTGCCGGCGGCGCGGCAGCAGCATTCGTTCGTCTTCGCCGCGCCGATCTGGCCGCGCACCGCCGATCCCGATTTCCGCGGCTGGCTCGTGCTCAGCGTCCGCGGGCAGGACTTCCTCGGCGGCGTGCTGGCCGCGGTCAGCCAGGGCCAGCTGGACGGCGAACTGCGGGCGCAGAACAGCGACGGCAGCCGGCCGGTGGTCGCCCGCCACCCCGCGCCCGGCCGGCCCGACCTGGAACGGCACGCCCTGCTCGAGGTCGCCGACCGGGAGTGGACGCTGACCGTCCGGGCCGACTCCCGGCGGCTGCCCGGCGCGCACAGCGGCCTGCCCGGCGCCGTGCTCGGCGGCTGCCTGGCGATCACCGTGATGCTGGCCGGGCTGGTCTACGTGCTGGCCACCGGGCGGGAGCGGGCCCTGGCCCGGGTGCACGCGGCCACCGCCGGGCTGCGCGCCGCCGAGGCCGAGAGCCGCCGCCAGGCCGCCCTGCTCGGCGCGGTGATGACCACCATCGGCGACGGCGTCAGCGTGGTCGACGAGAACGGCGAGCACCTGCTGCGCAATCCGGCCGCCCGGGAACTGGCCGGGATCGAGGGGGACGACCCGGGGCCGGGCGACTGGCAGGAGCACTACGGGCTGTTCCGGCCGGACGGGCGTACTCCGTTCCCGCTCGACGAGATGCCGCTGCTGCGGGCCCTGCGCGGGGAGCCGGCGCACGACGTCGAGATGGTGGTGCGCAACGCGGCGCGGCCCGAGGGCATCCTGATCAGCGTCGACGGGCGGCCGCTCGACCCGGCCGCCGGGCTGCGCGGCGCCGTCGCGGTGTTCCGGGACATCACCGAACTGCGCCGGCACGAGAACGACCTCGCGGTGTTCGCCGGGGTGGTGGCGCACGACCTGAAGGCGCCGCTGACCGCGGTGCGCGGACACTGCGAGGCGGCCGCGGAGGCGCTCGACGACGACAACGACCCGCGGCCGTCGCTGGAGCGGGTGCTGCGGGCCGTCGACCGGATGGCCGGCATGATCGACACGCTGCTCGCCTACACCACGGCCCGGGACGCGCCGCTGGCCCGGGTGGCGGTGCCGCTGGCGGGGCTGGTCGGCGAGGTGGTGCAGGACCGGTCGTTCGGTGACCTCCACGTGGGACCGCTGCCGGTCGTGCACGCCGACCCGGGGATGCTGCGGCACGTGCTGGACAACCTGATCGGCAACGCCGTCAAGTACGTCCGCCCGGGCCGCGCCGCCCAGGTCGAGATCACCGCCACGCCCGCCGGGCCCGGCTGGGCCCGGATCGAGGTGGCCGACCGCGGCATCGGCATCCCGGACGCCGACAAGCCCGCGGTCTTCGAGCGGTTCCACCGGGCGCCCGCCGCGGCCGGATACGCCGGCACCGGGCTGGGCCTGGCCATCTGCAAGCGCATCGTGGAGCGGCACGGCGGGGAGATCGGCGTCGGCGACAACCCCGGCGGCGGTACGCGCTTCCACTTCACCCTGCCCCTGGCGGAGCCCGAGCCGGCCGGCGAGCGGCTCGACCCGGCCCACGCCGAGCGGGCCGCGATGAGGAGCACCCGGCCGCGCTCACTGGTACCGGATCGGCAGCCGGCCGAGTAAGACTGGGGCGTATGAGCATTCCCGCGCTTCCGCTGCCGTCCGCCCCGGCGATGCCGCTGCTGGGCTTCGGCACCTGGCAGATCCGGGGCGAGTCGGCCTACCAGGCGGTCCGGGCCGCGCTGGACGCCGGCTACCGCCACCTCGACACCGCCACCATGTACGGCAACGAGGCCGAGGTGGGCCGCGCGCTGGCCGACTCGGGCGTACCCCGGGACGAGGTCTTCGTCACCACGAAGCTGCCGCCCGAGCGGGCCGGCCGCGAACGCGCCACCCTCACCGAGAGCCTGCGGCAGCTGGGGGTGGAGGCGGTCGACCTGTGGCTGATCCACTGGCCGCCGTCGCGCGGCCGGTCGGTGCCGGTGTGGCAGGAGTTCGTCGAGCTGCGCGACGCCGGGCTGGCCCGCAACATCGGGGTGAGCAACTTCGACCTGGACGAGATCGACGAGCTGGCCAAGGCGACCGGGGAGACGCCGGCGGTCAATCAGATCCGCTTCGGGCCGACCCTGTGGAACCCGCAGCTGGTCGAGGGGCACCGGGCCCGCGGCGTGGTGGTCGAGGGGTATTCGCCGTTCAAGACCACCAACCTGCACGAACCGGTGCTGACCCAGATCGCCGCGCTGCACGGCGTCGACCCGGCGCGGGTGGTGCTGCGCTGGCACGTCCAGCACGAGATCGTGGTGATCCCGAAGTCGAAGACCGCCGCGAGGATCGCCACAAACTTCGACATTTCCGGATTCGAGCTCACGGCCGACGAGATGACGGCGATCGACGGCCTGGCAAAGTAGCCGGCTCCGCTTCGCTCCGCGGCGATCGCCTTGTAACCGGTGAGATGACTTGCGGTCTCCGTCACCTGCAAACCCCGCGGGCGTCGGAAACCGTAAGTCATCTCACCGGCGGCGAACGCGGCGATAATCACCAGGCGTTTCGGGGGCGATCCGCCTATTCTTGCTGCGCCATGTCTTCCACACCCGCCGCGCTTCGCACCCGGCTTCAAGAGCTCCTGCCCCGCGACGAACGGCGACTGCAGCGCCGCCTGGAGGGCACCCGCAAGATCCGCGACGAGGCGGCCCGGGCCGCCGTTCTCGCCGAGATCGAGGCCGAGGCCGCGCAGGCGCGCGAGCGCCTCGAGGCCCGGCTCGCCTCGGTCCCGAAGGTCACCTATCCCGAGGCGCTGCCGGTCAGCCGGCGCAAGGACGACATCCTCGCCGCCATCCGCGACCACCAGGTCGTGGTGGTGGCCGGCGAGACCGGCTCCGGCAAGACCACCCAGATCCCGAAGATCTGCCTGGAGCTGGGGCGCGGCGTCCGCGGTCAGATCGGGCACACCCAGCCGCGCCGGATCGCCGCCCGGACGGTCGCCGAGCGCATCGCCGAGGAGCTGGACCGGCCGCTGGGGTCGACGGTCGGGTACAAGGTGCGCTTCACCGATCAGGTGAGCGACGACACCATGATCAAGGTGATGACCGACGGCATCCTGCTGGCCGAGATCCAGAACGATCGGCAGCTGCGCCGGTACGACACACTGATCATCGACGAGGCGCACGAGCGCAGCCTCAACATCGACTTCATCCTGGGGTATCTGCGCGATCTGCTCCCGCGGCGCCCCGACCTGAAGCTGATCATCACGTCGGCGACGATCGAGACCGCGCGGTTTGCCGAGCATTTCTCGGACATGTCGGGAAAGCCGGCGCCCGTGATCGAGGTTTCGGGTCGGACATATCCGGTTGAAGTCCGATATCGTCCCCTGGTCTCGGTGAATGAAGGGGACGAAACCGAAGAACCGATGGACCAGGTCGACGGCATCGCCGAGGCGGTCGACGAGCTTGGGCGGGAGGGTGCCGGGGACATCCTCGTCTTTCTGTCCGGCGAGCGCGACATTCGGGACACGGCGGAGGCGCTGGCCAAGCGAAATCTCCGGAATACCGAAATTGTCCCGCTTTATGGCCGCTTGTCGTCCGCCGAGCAGCATAAGGTCTTCGAGCGGCACACCCAGCGCCGCGTCGTGCTGGCCACCAACGTCGCCGAGACCTCGCTGACCGTCCCCGGCATCCGGTACGTGATCGACCCGGGCACCGCGCGGATCAGCCGCTACTCCAACCGCCTGAAGGTGCAGCGGCTGCCGATCGAGCCGGTCTCGCAGGCCAGCGCCAACCAGCGCAAGGGCCGCTGCGGCCGGCTCGCCGACGGCATCTGCGTCCGGCTCTACTCGGAGGAGGACTTCGAGGGGCGCCCCGAGTTCACCGAGCCGGAGATCCTGCGTACGAACCTCGCCTCGGTCATCCTGCAGATGACCAACCTGGGGCTGGGCGACCTGCAGAAGTTCCCGTTCATCGACCCGCCGGACAAGCGGAACATCACCGACGGCGTGAAGCTGCTGGAGGAGCTCGGGGCGCTCGACGAGCGCCGCCTGACGCCGCTCGGGCGTCAGCTCGCGCAGCTGCCGGTCGACCCGCGGCTGGCCCGCATGGTCATCGAGGCGGACAAGCAGGACTGCGTGGCCGAGGTCATGGTGATCGCGGCGGCGCTGTCCATCCAGGACCCGCGCGAGCGGCCCGCCGACAAACAGCAGCAGGCGGACGAGAAGCACGCCCGGTTCACCGACAAGGAATCGGACTTCTTCAGCTACCTCAACCTGTGGCGGTACCTGCGCGAGAAACAGCAGGAGCTGTCCGGCAACCAGTTCCGCCGGCTGTGCCGGTCGGAATTTCTCAACTACTTGCGCGTACGCGAATGGCAGGACATCTACGCGCAGCTGCGGCAGGTCGCCCGCACCCTCGGCCTGGCCCTCGCCGAGGACCGCGACGAACTCGCCGAGGGGCAGCACGTGCACACCGCGCTGCTGTCCGGGCTGCTCAGCCACCTCGGGCTCAAGGACGGCGAGAAGCGCGAGTACCTCGGGGCGCGCGGCGCGAAGTTCGCCATCTTCCCGGGCTCGGCGCTGTTCAAGAAGCAGCCCCGCTGGGTGATGTCGGCCGAGCTGGTGGAGACGAGCCGGCTGTGGGGCCGGGTCAACGCCCGGATCGAGCCGGAATGGGCCGAGAAGCTGGCGCCGCACCTGGTGAAGCACTCGTACAGCGAGCCGCACTGGGAGAAGAAGCAGGGCGCCGTCATGGCGTACGAGAAAGTGACTCTGTACGGTCTTCCGATCGTGCCGCGGCGGCGCGTCGGATACGCCCGGGTCGACCCCGTGCTCTGCCGCGAGCTGTTCATCCGGCACGCGCTGGTCGAGGGCGACTGGGCGACCCACCACAAGTTCTTCGAGGAGAACCGGCGGCTGCTGGAGCGGATCGAGGAGATCGAGAACAGGGCGCGCCGGCGGGACATCGCGGTCGACGACGAGACCGTTTTCCGGCTGTACGACGAGCGGATCCCCGCCGACGTGGTCACCGCCCGGCACTTCGACTCGTGGTGGAAGAACGCCCGCCGGGAGAATCCCGATCTGCTGACCTTCACCCGCGACCTGCTGGTCAACGCCGGGCGGGACACGGTCGACCCGAACGCGTTCCCGGACGCCTGGCTGGCCGGCGGGGTGCGGCTGCCCCTGACGTACGCGTTCGAGCCGAACTCGGCGGCCGACGGGGTCACGGTCGAGGTGCCGTTGCCGCTGCTCAACAAGCTCGACCCGGAGGACTTCGGCTGGTCGGTGCCGGGCTTCCGGAAGGACGTGGTGATCGCGCTGATCCGGTCGCTGCCGAAGGCGCTGCGCACCAATTTCGTGCCGGTGCCGGACTGGGCGGAGGCGGTGCTCGACCGGGTGCCGGCGCGGCGCGGGCCGCTCACCGACGCGATCGGGAGTGAGCTGCGGCGCCTGACCGGCACGGTCGTGCCGCGCGACGCTTGGCGGCCCGCCGAGGTCCCCTCGCATTTGCGGATGAATTTCCGTGTCGTGGACGAATCGGGCGAAACGCTTGGCGTCGGACGCGATCTTGAAGAGTTGCGGCGGCGGCTGGCGCCCAAGGTGCAGAAGACGATCTCGGCGGCGGCCGGGAACATCGAGCGCCGGGGGATCACCGCCAACGACTTCGGGGTGCTGCCGCGCCGGGTTGCTCAGGTCCGCGGCGGTTACGAAGTCACGGTATTTCCGGCGTTGGTCGATGAAACGGACAGTGTGGCGATCCGGGTCTTCGAGACCGAGCCCGAGCAGCGGGTCGCGATGCGGGCCGGCACCCGGCGGCTGCTGCTGCTCACGCTGCCGCCGGCCGCCCGCTTCCTGCAGGGGCGGCTGGACAACCGGGCCAAGCTCGAACTGTCCCGGGCCAACCCGTACCGGTCGATCGCCGACCTGCTCGACGACTGCGCCGGCGCGGCCGTCGACAAGCTGGTCGCCGACGCCGGCGGGCCGGTCTGGTCCTCGATCGAGTTCGCCTCGCTGCGCGACGCCGTCCGGCAGGACCTGGTCGACGCGGTCGAGGGGGTGGTCGCCCAGGTGCAGGCGGTGCTGGCCACCGCGTACGACGTCGAACAGCGCCTGAAAGGCCTGCGCGACCCGCAGCTGATCCCGGCGCTCGCCGACATCCGGCAGCAGCTCAAGGGCCTGGTGCACCCCGGGTTCGTCACCGAGGCCGGGTGGAAGCAGCTGCACCACCTGCCCCGGTACCTGCGCGGCATCGTGTACCGGCTCGACCGGGTGGCCGGCAACCTGGGCCGCGACCGGCAGCTGATGACCCAGATCCAGGAGATCGAGGCCGAGTACCGGGAGCTGCGCGCCGAGTTCCCGCCGCTCAGCGCCGCCGACGAGGGGCTCGCCGAGATCCGCTGGATGATCGAGGAGCTGCGGATCAACCTGTTCGCGCAGACCCTCGGCACCGCGTATCCGATCTCGGACAAACGCATCTACAAGGCGATGGATCAACTGCCGGCGTAGCGGGGTCGTAGGCGCTCGGGTGCCGTTCGGTTACCCCTCTGTCGGGATCCCTTGGGAGGCCCTAGCGTCGTCGCCATGACGAACGAATTCCTCGCCTTCGCCCCGATTTACACCGACGCGACCGCTCTCGATCCGGCGGCGGCGCTGCTGGACGAGATGATGGCCCGCGTGGGCGTCGACGGCCTGGTCGCGGCGTTCGCCGACCCGGGCCTGCTGGCCCTGGTCGACCAGCACGCGGCGTCGGTGCGGGACGCGCTCGTCGAGGCGGAGCGGGACCTGGACGCGAAGGCCCTGGCCGCCTACGCCCGGTCGATCGTCGCCGCCGCCCGCCGGTCCGGCCGGTACGTTCCCGCCGCCGGGGAGGCGCCGGTGCGCCCGGCCGAGTGGCTGACCGGGGACTGGCACCTGCTGCGGCTCGTGGCGGTCTGCTTCCTCGCCGAGGAGTTCGGCCTGGTTTGATCCATTTCGAACCCTTTTTCCGGTTTTTTCGGTAACGATGCGGACTCGGGGCGATCTCAGGAGTATGAAGATCGCAATCGCGGTGGCGGCGCTGGCCGGCCTGATCGTCCCGATGTCCACCGCCCAGGCGGCGTCCGCCGCTCCCACTGACACCCCGCCGGCGGCGACCGCGGCCCCGGCCACCACGCCGACCGGCCCGGTCCTGGTCGCGCGCTGGGACTTCAACGCCGGCGCCGTCGGCGGCCGGGTCACCGACACCTCCGGCCACGGCGGCCCGATGCTCAGCGCGCGCGGCGCCGACCAGGGCGCCGTGCAATACCTGGACGGCCCGACCGGCAAGTACGCCGCCTTCCCCGGCCTGTGCGCCCCGGACGCCGCCAGTTGCGCGCGCGCCCTGCTCGAGGCCCCGAACAGCGCCAACCTCAACCCCGGCGTCCGGCCGTTCCGCTGGGCGGCCAGCGTGCACGTGCTCAAGACCGAGGTACGCGGCTCCGCCAACATCATGCAGAAGGGCACCAGCGCCACCGGCAGCCAGTGGAAGCTGCAGATCGGCCAGAAGATGGGCAAGGCCCAGTGCGTCGTGATCGGCGTCGGCTCGCCGGCCGTCTACATCGCCCACTCCAGCGCCCCGGTCACCGACGGCGTCTGGCACAAGGTGGCCTGCCTGCGCTCGGGCACGTCCCTCTCGATCTCGGTCGACGGCGTCCAGCAGGGCAGCACGACGATCCCGGCCACCCTGAACATCACGAACACCATGCCGCTGCGCATCGGCGGCCCCAACTTCAACAAGTCCAGCGACATGTACCACGGCCAACTCGACGACGTGTACGCCGAACTCGGCTGAACCATCCGGCGACGGCCCGGCGCTTCTCGGCGCCGGGCCGTTCCCTGCTTCCTAGCTGCGGCGGAACGCGTAGGAGCGGGACTTGCCACCGCTCTTGCGGGCGTGGTCGCGGTCGGACTGGCCGCGCGCGGCCTGGCGGCTGTCCCGTCCGCCGCGGCGCCCCGCGTGGAGCGCCTTGCGCTGGTCGGCCGCCGGGGTGTCGGCGGAGGGGCCCGCGAGGCCGGCCGCGAGGTCGCGTACCGCCAGCTCTTCCTGATCTATGTGCACGGAGAAGGGCATACGTAGCCTCCTGAAACAGGCAGGGTCATGCCGTGGAGAGAAAAGACGATTGCTCCGGGCGTCGGCACGCCGGCGTCTCCACGGCGGACAACCCGCCGGAGCGCCCGGAGCCGGAACGCGCTCGGCCGCCGTCGGCGGCGACCTCCTCAGAGCATCAGGATCATGCGGCCACGCTAGCCGGGCCCCCGCACCCAGCGCGACCCATTTAAAACACCCCTATCGTACGGATCAGCCGAGCCCCCCGCCGCGGCGCCGGGCCGGCTGCAACTCACCCTCCGCGCGCGGCCGCCGGGCTGTCCCGGCCGGACCGGCACGCGGCCGCCCCCGATGCTGACCGCGCCCGGCATGCCGGTCCGACCGGGCGCCGGCGCGCGCCCGCTCCCGGCGCTGACTACGCCCCGCATGCCGGTCCGGCCGAGCACCGGCGCGCGCCCGCCAGCCCGGCCAGATCTTCAAAGCGTGGCGTTCAGAGCCAACGGGAGACTTCCACCCTTCGCCGGGACGAGCGCGACGACGATGTGTTTCCGTTCGCGGTGAACGCCGGGGCTTCAAGATCTCGGCCGGGAGCGGGCGGCGGAGGGTCAGCGCCAGACGGCGTCCGAGCGGGTCAGGGTCTCGAAGCCGGTGAGCCGCTGGGCGTCGTCGCCCGGCACGGTCAAGGTCACCGCGGGGTGCTTGATCGTCTCCAGTGGGCCGGGCGGGGTCCGGGTCCCGGTGAGTACCTCGATGTCGAGGACGTCGCCCGGGCCCAGCCGGACGTCGCTGGTCCAGCGGGTCTCGTGCACCACGCCGTCGCTGGTGAGGCCGGCTCGGCGCGGGGAGCGCACGGGTCTGCCGTTGAGCCGGGCGGCTCCGGTGGCGACGGTGGCGACCAGCCGCGGGTCCACCGCGATCGAGAAGGACGCCGGCCGGGGCGCCGGGCCCGGCCCGGTGCCGCGCAGCCGCACGCTGACCGGGCGGTAGTAGGCGAACCGGTCCTGACCACCCCAGGTCTGCCGGGCCCAGCCGCCGGTCAGTTCGATGCCCCACGGCGTCGGCGCGGGCCGCCCGGCGGCGCGCGGCTGCCCCAGGTCGCGCCGGGTCCCCGCGGCGCCCGAGCGGGGCACGACCGCGGCCGAGGTGCCCGCCGGGCGCCGGACCAGGTCGTACGGGTATCGCCAGGGATGGGCGGTGGCCGCCACCACCAGCAGCGTCGCCCCGGCCGGGATCCGCTCGCGCACCGAGATCCGGCTGGTGGTCAGGCCGGTCGCCGGATCCGTTCCGACGGCGCTGGTGGCCTCGACCCGGCGGCTGCCCGCGGTCACGATGACCGGCGAGGCCGGCGCGTAGAGGCGCGGGTCGTAGGTGAACGTCACCTCGGCGCCGGCGGCCACCGCGGAACCCGGGTTGACGACCTGGACCGCGAGCTGCCGCGGACAGGTCGACGGCGGGGCGGCGTCCGGCGACCGCACCGGCAGCGGCCGGCCGGCCACCGGGGTGAGCAGCAGACCGGGGCCGGAGACCTTGATCAGGCCCGCGCCGGCCGACAGCGTGGCGGCGGTGAGGACGGTCCGGCGGGACATCGGCATGGTCATGTCATCCCCCATCAAGGTACGTACGAGGCGAGGACGTCGGCGAAGGCCCGCGCGACGTCGGCGGCGATGTCGTCCGGCACGGCCTCGACCAAGGCGTAGCCGGTGTCGTCCGCCCAGCTGTCGTGCCAGAACTTCTCCCGGGCGCCCATGAAGATCACGTCGGCGAGCCCGACACAGACGTTGCGGCCCGCTTCCCGGAGAATGCCGGGCGAGTTCCCGAAGCGGCTGATGAAGAAGTCGGCGAACCGTTGCCGGGCATTGGCGACGCTGCCGTAGTAGTACCGGAACATCGTCGACAGCGGCAGGTTCGGGTCGCTGAGGGTCTGCGCGCCCAGGCACACGGCGTCCACGTCGGCGAGGAAGTCGCCGATGTCGAAGAAGCCGTCGTTGGAGTACGAGGCGATGTGCGACCGGGCGTAGTCGTAGGCGTTCCCGGCCGGCTGCCCGCTCTTCAGGAAGTCGCCGAGGGCGCTGATCAGGTCGCCGCCCCACCCGCCGAAGTCGAGCAGGGTCGGCACCGTACGGTCGTCGCTGATCTTGTTGTGCAGCACCGCGCCGTACGACGCGCCGAAGTGCGGGAGGTCGACGTCGCGGAAGTTGGACGGATCGCGCAGCGGAGCCGCGTCGGGCCGGCCGGGATACCCGTCGACGAACGCCACGAAGTCGGTGTCCAGCGGGCCGAAGACCAGATCCTGCCCGCTGCCGAGGTAGTGCCCGACCCGGGAGCGCAGGTACTGCGCGACCAGCTCCGGCGCCGGCCGGTCCAGGTGGCCCTGGTCGCGCCACTGCCCGGCGCGGGCCTCAAGCCAGATCAGGTACGTGTAGCAACCGTCGTTGACGTCGCGCGGCCGGGTCACGCTGGTCACCCCCGGGTCGCGGCCGGAGGCGATGTCGTTGTCGATCTCCACGGCGCCGGTGCTGCCGGCCGCGAGCGTGGTGTTCGCGATCTGGTCGAAGGCCCAGTTCTCGGGCAACGGGTAGCCCAGGTTGCCGCTGTAGCCGGTGGACATGCCGCTGACGAAGCTCCTGGTCGCGAAGCCGGCGTCGCTCACCCGTCGGCACACGTTCCGGCAGCCGTACACGCCGGCCGCGTACGGGTTCCCCGCGGCCCGTACGCCGTCCGCCACGCCCCGGAAATGCGGGATGATCGCGCTGGTGATCTCGGCGTCGACGGCGTCGAAGTCGACCGCGAAGTAGATCACCGTGCCGGCCGGGATGCCGAAGCCGGCCGCCGCCGCGCAGGCCGCCCGCCCGGCCGCCACCCCCTGGTCGTAGCTGAACCACCGGACCGCGTCGCCGTTCTCCTGGTAGATCGGGAAGAACGACATGCCCTGATCGGTGATCAGCGCGATCTCCGAGCTGGTGAGCACCTTGTTGGTGCCGCCGGTCAGGTACCGGCCCACGGTCCGGTAGCCGGCGTTCCACACGGTCGCGATGGTCCGGCTGTTCAGCGGGTACATGCAGTCCATCGCGGTGCCCTTCCGCGACGGGTCCCCGGTGGACAGCAGCAGCGACATCCACGTGGGGTACTCGCCGGCACCGGTCTGCGGCAGCATGGCGAACTCCTGGAACCGGCGGACCGTGGCGGCCAGCTGGGCGGTGAAGGTGCCGGCGCTGTCGTCCCACTGGCTCGCCCAGCCGTTGAACTGCATGGCGGCCTGGAAGAGCCGCACGAAACCGGTCGGCCCCGGGTCGGCCGAGCCGAGCGCCACCCGCGCCGCGGCCCCGCGCAGGCCGGACTGGGTCGCCGGGCCGACCGAGCCGGTGACCGTGCCGTCCGCCATGCCGAGCTGGTACTGGATGCCGAGGACGAGCGCCTTCTGCACGTCCCGGGAGAAGTGGCCGTCGCACGGGCCGATGAAGAAGTCGGCCCGGCCCCAGTAGGTGGCGTTCAGCCAGCGCTGGATCTTCTGGATCGTGTCGCTGCCGCCCGCCGTCTTCACGTACGCGTCCATGGTCAGCAGTGCCTTGACCACCTTCGGCGGGATGTCGGTGACGGCGGAGTCGCCGCCGACGCCCATGTTCTGCGTCATGCCCTGCAGGCCGACCTGGGTGGCGTCGCCGAAACTGCCGTTCAGCAGGCCGCCGCTGTAGCCCTTGCAGTACAGTCCCGCCTCGACGATCGTGCGCATGTTGATGTTCGCCGAGTGCAGGCCCACATTGCCGTACGCGGTCAGCTTCGCCAGGGTGGCCGGCCCGAAGTTGTCCGACAGCGCGGTGATGCCCAGCTCGTGCTGCAGCGCCCGGGTCAGCGAGTACATCGTCGGCCAGCCGGTCGTCCCGGTCTCGGCGCAGGCCACGTACCCCGGCACAGCGCCGTAGGTGGCGTTCACCCAGCGCTGTGCCTTGAGCACCATCTCGTCCACGGTCAGTCCTCGACGCAGACCGGCAGCGGGTCCGTCTCGCTGCTGATCGACGTGTCCTTCATCCAGCCCCACGCGCCGTTGTCGGCCTTGGTGAACTCCCACCGGTACGGGTGCGGGCCACCGACCCAGGCGGGCGTGGTCTCGTCCCGGCAGTCGAACCAGCTCGTGGTCGTCCACATGCGACCCACCTCGGTGTACGTGCCGTCGTATACCAGGCTGTAGACCCGCGCACCGTAGGTGTTGTGGCACCACCAGTTGCCGTTGTTGTACCAGCACCCGCTCGCCGCGGCCGCCGGCGACGCGGGCAGCACCGCGACCCCGGTGGCGGCGAGGACGGCGGTGCCCAGCAGCCCGAGCAGTTTTCTTCTCATGTCAGCCCCCATCAGCGCTTCCGTTCGGAACGCGACCAGAGTGGCCGATCGATGTGGGCCGGATTGTTGACAGCCGATTTCTCCCGCCGGGCCGCACCGGATTAGATGCGTGGATGGAGTTCCGCATCCTGGGTCCGGTGGAGGTGTACGCCGACGGCCAGGCCCTGGGACCGCCGACCCGGCCCCAGCAGAACGTCGTGCTGGCCGCCCTGCTCGTCGACGGCGACCGCCCGGTGCCGGTGGACCGGCTCATCGACCGGGTCTGGGGCGACGACCCGCCGGCCCAGGCGCGCCGGACCCTGCACACCCACGTGACCCGGATCCGCCGCCAGGTCGGCGCGGTGGCGCTCACCCGGCACGACGGCGGCTACCACCTGCGCGCCGACCCGGAGAAGGTCGACCTGCACCACTTCCACCGGATCATGGCGCGGGCCGCCGGCGCACCGCCGCGGGAGCGGGCCGAGCTGCTGCGCCGTGCGGTCGCCCTCTGGCGCGGCGACGCGCTGGCCGGCCTGCCCGGCGAATGGGCCGCCCGGACCAGGGAACGCCTCGGCCTGGCGCTGGTCGACGCGACGGTGGAGCTGGCCCGGGCGGAGACGGCGATCGGCCGGCCCGCCGTGGTGATCGACCCGCTGACCCGGCTCATCGACGAGTACCCGCTGCTGGAGGCGCCGGTCGTGGCCCTGATGCGGGCGCTGGCCGCCGCCGGGCGGACGGCCGAGGCGCTGGAGCAGTTCGCCGCCGCCCGCCGCCGGCTCGCGGCCGAGCTGGGCGCCGACCCCGGCGCCGAGCTGACCACGGCACACCGGGAGCTGCTGCGCGGCACCGCGGCCGACGTCCCGGCGCAGCTACCGGCGACGGTGCCCGGCTTCACCGGCCGGGCAGCCGAGATCGAACGGCTGGACGAGATCCTGGCACAGCTGGACCGCGAGCCGATCGGCGTCACCGTCGTGGTGCTGTCCGGCATGCCCGGGGTGGGCAAGACCGCGCTGGCGGCCTACTGGGCGCACCGGGTGCGGGACCGCTTCCCGGACGGCCAGCTCTACGTCAACCTGCGCGGTTTCGACCCGGCGGCCGATCCCACGCCGCCCGCGGAGGTGGTGCGGGGATTCCTCGAGGCGCTGCGGGTGCCGGCCGAGCGGATCCCGGCCGGGCTGGACGCCCGGACCGCGCTCTACCGCGGGCTGCTCTCCGGCCGGCAGATGCTGATCCTGCTGGACAACGCCGCCTCCGCCGACCAGGTCCGGCCGCTGCTGCCCGGTGGCGCCGGCTGCCTGGTCGTGGTCACCAGCCGGCACCGGTTCCCCGGCCTGGTCGTCACCGAGGGGGCGCAACCGGTGCCGGTCGGGTTGTTCACCGAGGCCGAGGCGGTGCAGCTGATGGCCGCCCGGCTGGGCCGGCGCCGGCTCGCGGCGGAGCTGCCGGCCGTGCGGGACATCATCGAGCAGTGCGGCCGGTTGCCGCTGGCCCTGGCGGTGACCGCGGCGCACGCGGCCCTGCAGCCCTCGACCACGCTGGCCGGCCTGGCCGCGGAGCTGCGCGCGGCCCGGGGCGGCCTGACCGGCTTCGCCACCGACGACCCGATCGCCGACCTGCGCAGCGTGTTCTCCTCCTCGTACCGGGCGCTGGACGTCGGCACGGCCGCGCTGTTCCGGCTCGCCGGGCTGCATCCGGGCGCCGATCTCGGGGTGGCCGCCGCGGCCTCGCTGACCGCCACCCGGCCCGAGACGGCCGGCCGGCGGCTGGCCGAGCTCGCCCGGGCGCACCTGGTCAGCGAGGCCCGGCCCGGCCGGTACGTCCTGCACGACCTGCTCCGCGCCTACGCCCGGGAGCTCATCGGAGCGGCCGAGCGGGCGCCGGCGCTGACCCGGCTGCTGGACCACCATCTGCACTCCGCCTACCGGGCGGACCGGTTGCTGCGCCCGAACCGGGACCCGATCGCGCTGCCGCCGCCGGCCGACGGGGTGTGCCCGGAGCCGGCGGCCGACCACGCCGGGGCACTGGCGTGGTTCGACGCGGAGCGGACGGCGTTGCCCGCCCTGGTCGCGTTCGCCGCGGAGAGCGGCCGCGACCGGCAGGCGTGGCAACTGGCCTGGGCGATGGCCAACTTCGTGCACCGCCGGGGCTACTGGCACGACTGGGTGACCGTGCAGCGCGCCGCGGTGACCGCCACCGGACGGCTCGGCGACCGCGCCGCGCGGGCGCACGCCCTCCGGCTGCTGGGCATCGCCCTGCTCCGGCTGGGCCGCCTCGACGAGGCCCGCGAGCAGCTGGAACTGGCCCGGGAGGGGTTCGCCGAGCTGGGCGACCCGGCCGGTCAGGCCATGGCGCACCGCGGGCTGGGCCGGGTCGCCGCCCGGCGCGACGATCGCGCCGAGGCGTTGCGGCAGGCCCGGCTCGCGCTCGAGCTGTTCACCCGGGCGGATTCCCCGAGCGGCCGGGCGAGCGCCGAGAACGCGGTCGGCTGGATGCTCGCCGAGCTGGGCGAGCACGACGAGGCGCTGCCGCACTGCACCCGGGCGCTGGCCCTGCAGGAGCAGCTCGGCGACGCCTTCGGGCAGGCCAACACGCTGGACAGCCTGGGCCTGATCCACCAGCGGCGCGGCGACTTCCCGCTGGCCGTCGAGTGCTGCGAGCGGTCGCTGGCGCTCTCCCGCCGGCTCGGCGACCGGCACGGCGAGGCGGACACCCTGGACCGCCTCGGTGACGTCCACCGGACCGCGGGAGACCAGGCGGCCGCGCACCGGACGTGGCAGCTCGCGCTGGAGATCGTCGAGACGGTCAATCCGGCCGACGCGTCCCGGATCCGCGCGAAACTACAAACCGAGGCGTAAAACCGGGCAGATCAACTTCAAGAAGACCATATCGTACGAGGATCAGCCGAGTCCCCGCCGCGGCGCGAGGGCCGGTTGCAACTTGCCCTCCGCGCGCGGCCGCCGGGCTGTCCCGCGGGGCCGGGCTCACGGCGTACGCCATCCTGGTTTTGATCGGGAGACCAGGTCGGAGACGGTGACCGCGGTCAGATCCGTGAGGGCCGACAGCAGCTCGTCGGTGGTCTGCACCACGCCCTGGCGCTTGGCGGTGCCCTCGTGCAGGACCAGGATCGAGCCGGGGCGCAGGTGGGGGAGCAGGGAGCGGGCGATCCGCTCGTCGGAGGGCAGGCCCCGGTTGCCGGCGACCAGGGTGCCGAGGACGGCCTGGAGGTTCTGCTCGGCGGCGGAGCGGAGCATGCGCGGGGTGAAGACGCCGGAGCCGGGGCGGAACCAGCGGACCGGGCCGTGCGGGGTGAGCAGGTCGGTGGTGCGGGCCAGGTCGCGGCGGAACTGGGCGTCGGGGATCAGGGCCGAGCGCTCGTCGCGCATCAGGTGGTTGGCGATCTCGTGGCCGGCGGCGATGATCTCGGTGACCAGGTGGGGATGCTTCTCGACGCGCTCGCCGACGAGGAAGAACGTGGCCTTTGCGCGGTGTTTGGCGAGCACCTCGAGCAACGCCGGCGTGCTGGCGAGGCCGGGGCCGTCGTCGAAGGTCAGGGCGAACACCGGGTCGGCGGTGTCGACATACCAGATGACGTCGCCGGGGATCAGGCGGGAGACGGCTCGGGTGGCGGGCTCGCGCAGGGCCTGCAGGAGTCCTACCGGTGTCGTGCTCATGAACAAAGAGTAGAACGCCCCGCCGACCGGAATCGGCGGGGCGTTCCCTCGGGAATCTGATCAGCGCTTGTCGATCGGGACGAACTCGCGCTCCGGGGAACCGGTGTAGAGCTGGCGCGGGCGGCCGATCTTCGTGGCCGGGTCGGTCATCATCTCCGACCACTGGGCGATCCAGCCGGGGAGCCGGCCGAGGGCGAACAGGACGGTGAACATCTTGGTCGGGAAGTTCATCGCCTTGTAGATCAGGCCGGTGTAGAAATCGACGTTCGGGTAGAGCTTGCGGCTCACGAAGTAATCGTCGTGGAGCGCGATCTCCTCGAGCTGGAACGCGATCTCGAGCAGCGGGTCGGGCTTGTCCAGTGTGGCGAGCATCTCCTGGGCGGCCTTCTTCACGATGGCGGCGCGCGGGTCGTAATTCTTGTAGACCCGGTGGCCGAAGCCCATCAGTTTGACGCCCTTTTCCTTGTTCTTCACGCGCGTGACGAACGAGTTGACGTCGCCGCCGTCCTTGCGGATCTGCTCGAGCATCTCGAGCACCGCCGCGTTGGCGCCGCCGTGCAGCGGGCCGGACAGCGCGTTCACGCCGGCCGACACCGACGCGAACAGGTTGGCCTGCGCCGAACCGACCAGGCGGACCGTGGAGGTCGAGCAGTTCTGCTCGTGGTCGGCGTGCAGGATGAACAGCATGTCGAGGATCTTGGCGACCTTCGGGTCCACGTCGTACTGCACCGTGGGCAGGCCGAAGGTCATACGCAGGAAGTTCTCGACGTAGTCGAGCGAGTTGTCGGGGTAGGGCAGCGGGTGGCCGATGCTCTTCTTGTACGCGTACGCCGCGATCGTCGGAAGCTTCGCCATCAGCCGGATGCCCGAGATCTCGACCTGCTCCGGGTCGAGCGGGTCGAGCGTGTCCTGGTAGAACGTCGACAGCGCGGTCACCGCCGAGGACAGCACCGCCATCGGGTGCGCGTCGCGCGGGAAGCCGGAGAAGAACGAGCGCATCTCCTCCTGCAACAGCGTGTGCACCCGGATCTTGTCGGCGAAGTCCTTCAGCTGTTCCGGCGTGGGCAGCGCGTCGTGCATGAGAAGGTACGACACCTCGAGGAAGGTCGATTTCTCGGCGAGCTGCTCGATCGGGAAACCGCGATAGCGCAGGATGCCCGCGTCACCGTCGATGTACGTGATCGACGAGGTGGTCGACGCCGTGTTCACGAAACCCTGGTCGAGGGTGACGAAGCCGGTCTCCTTGAGAAGGGCACTGACGTCGATGCCGCCCGGACCCTCGACGGCCTCGCGCACCGGCATCGACAACTGGCCACCCGGGTGGTCGAGCTTGACATCCGTCATGTATTTCCCTCACTTCACCGGCAGATGTCCACAAGAATTTGTCGTTCACCGTAAACCCTCAACCTGAATGGGTCATCAGGCGGCCACCCGCTGAGGGATTGATCACGAAGAGTGGCGTTCTTGCATAGATAATGGTGCACAGTCTCGGGGCGGAGGTGAGACCGGTGCGGAAACCTGTCGTGGTCGGCGTGACCGGGACGTCGGCGGCCCTGGCCGCGGTGCGGCTGGCCGCCCGCGAGGCGGTTGCCCGTGGTAGTCAGCTCAGAGTCGTTCACGCGTTCACCTGGCCCAGTCCCGGCCCGCCGGGCGCCGGGATCCCGTACGACGTGGCTCGCCGGGCGGCCGCACAGGTGGTCGACGAGGCCGTGCTCACCGCCCAGCGTTCCACACCCGGGGTGCGGGTGACGGGACAACTGGTGGACGGGCTGCCCGATCGCGTGCTGCTGCGCCTGAGCCGGACGGCCGTCCTGCTGGTGCTCGGCGACGACGACCTGGCCACCACGCCGTGGCTGCCGCCCGCCTCGGTGCTGGTGCAGACGGTGGCCCGGTCCTGGTGCCCGGTGCTGGTGGCGCGCGGGCCCCGGCCGCCGCGCGGGGCCGTGCTGGCCGCCGTGGACGGGTCGCCGAACGGGATGCTGGCACTGCGGCACGCGGTGGCCGAGACCCGGCGCCGGCGGGCGGCACTCGAGGTGGTGCACGTGGTGCGCGAGTACGGCGGCCGGTACGAGGAGGCGGGCCGGGAGGTGCTGGCCGAGGCGGCCGACGTCGCGCCGGCCGCGCGCACCCGGCTGCTGGCCGGCGCGCCCGGCGCGGCCCTGGTGCTGGCGTCGCGGCGCGGCCGGGTGATCGTCCTCGGGCCGCGCGGCGCCGGCGACGCCGGGCTGCTCGGCACGGTCGCCCGCGAGGTGCTGCACCGCGGCGCCTGCCCGACCGTCTTCGTACACGGCCGCTCGGTGCCGGTCCCACGGTCGCCGTCCGGGAGAAAAGCGGGAGCATTCACCTAGGGTCTGTGTCGAAGTGGGAGACGGGCCACGCCTCGCTCCGGCCCCCACTTCGACACAGACCCTAAAACGGGTGCGGAACGCGCCGATCTGAACCGTTGATGACCGGAATGTGGCGGCCGTTCGCCCTGGGCGGGGCGGCGGCGACGGCCGTGTACCTGCTCGACCTCTCCCCGGCCGTGAACGGCGGGTGCGCGCTGCTGCTCGGCGCGGGCACGGTGGCGGCCTGCACCGTCGGCCCCCGGCGGCTCGCCGCGGAGCCCCGGCACGCGTGGCCGCTGGTCGGGGCGGCCTCGTTCGCGTTCCTGGCCGGCGTGATCCTGCGGCCGGTCGTCACCGCCGCCGGGCTGCCGCTGATCGCCGACGCCTTCACCGTCCCCGGCTACCTGCTGCTGTTCGCGTTCCTGACCCAGATGCTGCGGGCCCGGCAGAGCCTCGAATGGCACACCGCGCTGGACGGGCTGATCGTCTGCCTCTCCGGCGGCCTGGCCGCGACCCTGCTGCTGGCGCTGCCCGCGGCCGAGGTCACGGGCCGGCCGGCCCTCGTCACGGCGCTGGCCGGGCTGTACCCGCTGTTCGACGTGGTGGTGCTGATGCTCGGGCTCGGCCTCACCTTCACCGCGCGCGCCTGGCCGGTCAGCCTGGTCGCGCTGCTGGGCGGCATGACGATGCTGCTCACCGGCGACCTGGCGTACGCGATCATCGGCGCCCGGGGCGAGCTGTACTCCTCGCCGCTGCTGGATGCCCCCTTCCTGGTCGCGTACCTGCTGCTCGGGATCACCGCCCTGCACCCGTCGGCGGTCCTGCTGGGCCGCCCGTCCCGGCCGCCGGTCCCGGCCTGGTCCGGCCGCCGGATGGCGCTGCTGATCCCGGCGCTGGCCGCCCCGTACGCGCTGGTCCTGGCGATCGGCGACACCCCGGGCCACCGGCTGGCGATCGCGGTGGCCGGCGCGCTGATCGTCGCGCTCCTGCTGCTGCGCGCGACCACCGCGGTCCGGGCGCAGGCCAGCGCCCAGAGCCTCGCCGAGCACCGGGCCGGCCACGACGCGCTGACCGGGCTGCCGAACCGGCGGACGATCAGCCACGAGATCGAGCGGCTGCTCGGCTACCTGCACCCCGGCGACGAGTCGGTCTGGGCGCTGCTGCTCGACCTGGACGGCTTCAAGTACGTCAACGACTCTTGGGGCCACGACACCGGGGACCGCCTGGTCGTCGAGGTGGCCGAGCGGCTGCGCGCCCGGGTGCCGTCCGGCGTCCGGGTCGCGGCGCTGGGCGGCGACGAGTTCCTGCTGACCGCGATCGGCGACAACGCGTACGCCCGCCGCCTGCTGGAGTCCGCCCGGGCCTGCTTCGAGCGCCCGTTCGTGGTCCGCGACTTCGAGCTGAAGATCAGCGCCTCGATCGGCATCGCCTCGGCCGGCCCGGACGGCGACCCCGAGGAGCTGATGCGCGACGCCGACACGGCGATGTACCAGGCCAAGTCGGCGGGCCCCGGGCAAGCCACCGTCTTCGACTCCTCGATGCACGACCAGGTCCGCGAGCGGATCGAGCTGGAGGTCGCGCTGCGCCGGGCGCTCGGCGAGGGCGAGCTGTGGGTGGCCTACCAGCCGATCGTCCGTCTGGAGAGCGGCCGCCCGCTCGGCGCCGAGGCGCTGGTCCGCTGGGTGCATCCGGAGCGCGGCCCGATCTCGCCGGCCGTGTTCATCCCGCTCGCCGAGGACGCCGGGCTGATCCGGCCGATCGGCACCTACGTACGCCAGGAGGCGCTGCGCCAGCTGGCCGCGTGGCGGGCCGACGGGACCGTGGCCGGCGACTTCTACCTGTCCGTCAACGTCTCCGCGAAGCAGCTCTCCGACCCGTCGTTCCCGCTGGTCCTCGCCGCCGAGCTGCTGCGCTTCGGGGTGCCGGCCGAGGTGGTCGCCCTGGAGATGACCGAGTCGGTGATGATGGACGGCTCGGGCGCCACCCCGCGGGTCGTCTACGAGCTGCGCGAGCTCGGCGTGCGGCTGCTGATCGACGACTTCGGCACCGGCTACTCCGGCCTCGGTTACCTGCGCCGCTTCCCGGTCACCGGGGTGAAGATCGACCGCTCGTTCGTGGTCGGCCTGGGCGCCGACGACGAGGCCGGCGAGATCGTCCGGGCGGTCGTGGCGATGAGTCAGGCGCTGCGGCTCAGCGTGATCGCCGAGGGGGTGGAGACCCGGGTGCAGCGGGACGTGCTGGCCGGGATCGGGGTGACCAACGGGCAGGGCTGGCTGTGGGGGCCGGCCGTGCCGCCGGCCGAGTTCGCGGCCCACTGGCACGCCGCCGGCGCGGCGGCGACCCTCGCCGGACCGGAGTGAGTCATAGGCTGGGCGGATGCGCTTCGCCACGTGGAACGTCAACTCGGTCAAGGCCCGGCTGCCGCGGCTGCTGGAGTGGCTGGACGGCACGAAACCCGACGTCGTGTGCCTGCAGGAGACGAAGGTCCCGGCCGATGGGTTCCCCTCGGCCGAGGTCGGGGAGCTGGGCTACGCCGTCGCCGCGTACGGCCAGGGCCGGTGGAACGGGGTCGCCCTGCTCTCCCGGGTGGGCCTCGCCGATGTCCGCAACGGCTTCCCGGGGGAGCCCGGGTTCCCGGATCCGGAGGCGCGCTACATCGGCGCGCTCTGCGGGGACATTCGCGTCATTTCGGTGTATGTCCCCAATGGGCGTACACCCGAGGATCCGCATTACGCCTACAAGCTCGACTGGCTCTCGGCGCTTCGCGCCACCCTCGCCTCTTCGGTGAGGGACGGCCCGCTGATCATCGCCGGGGACTTCAACGTGGCACCGACCGACGACGACGTCTGGGACCCGGCGGTCTTCGTCGGCTCGACCCACGTCACCCCGCCCGAGCGCGCCGCCCTCGCCGCCATCCGCGACCTGGGCCTGCGCGACATCGTCGGGCGCCCGCTCAAGGGCGACCGGCCCTTCACCTACTGGGACTACCGGGCCGGGATGTTCCATATGAACAAGGGCATGCGCATCGACCTGGTGCTGGCCACCCCCGACCTGGCGGACCAGGTGACCGACGCGGTGATCGACCGGGAGGCGCGCAAGGGCAAGGGCCCCTCCGACCACGCGCCGATCGTCGTGGATCTCGACTATTCCATCAAATCAGTTTGATGTAATCTGCGCGGGTGAGCACGCCGCCGCCCGAGTTCGTGGTCGCCGCCGGGCACCCGCTGCGCTGGCGGCTGCTGACCGAGCTGGCCCGCGGCGACCGCCAGGTGCACGAGCTCACCGAGCTGGCCGGCCAGCCGCAGAGCCTGGTCTCGTACCATCTCGGCAAGCTGCGCGGGGCGGCCCTGGTGACCGCCCGGCGCAGCAGCGCGGACGGCCGCGACACGTATTACACGCTCGACCTGGCCCGCTGCTCGGCGATGCTGGCCGACACCGGCGGCGCCCTGCATCCGGGCCTGCGCCTGACCCCGCCCGGGCCGGTCGCCGCCGACGGCGCGCGGGTGCTGTTCCTGTGCACCGGCAACAGCTCGCGCTCGCAGATGGCCGAGGCCCTGCTCCGGCACCGCACCGGCGGCGCCGTCCAGGCGTTCAGCGCGGGCAGCAACCCCAAACCCATTGCGCCGTACGCGGTGGCCGCGCTGGCCGATCGGGGAGTGCCCCTCGGCCCCGCCCGCTCCAAGCACCTCAGCGAGTTCGCCGGCGAGCGCTTCGACCGGGTGATCACCCTGTGCGACCGGGTGCGCGAGGTCTGCCCCGAGTTCCCCGGCCACCCCGCGCCGACCCACTGGAGCGTGCCCGACCCGGCGGCCGACCCGGCCGGCCGCCCGGCCTTCGACCGGGTCGCCGCCGAGCTGGACGAACGGCTCACCTTCCTGCTGCACACCCTCACCCCGCCGACGGAGGCGTCATGACCACCGACACCGTGAACGTCCGCTACCTGGTCGACGACGTCCAGGCCTGCCTGGACTTCTACACCGGCCGCCTCGGGTTCGTCCCCGGCGACAACCAGTTCCCGCCCGCGTTCGCCGACGTGCGCCGCGGCAACCTGCGCCTGCTGCTCTCCGGCCCGGCCAGCTCGGCCGGCCGGCCCATGCCGGACGGCCGCCGGCCCGGCCCGGGCGGCTGGAACCGGATCGAGCTGCTGGTCGACGACATCGACGCCGAGGTGGCCCGGCTGCGGGCGGCCGGCGTCATCTTCCGCAACGACGTGATCTCCGGCCCCGGCGGCCGGCAGATCGTCCTGGACGACCCGGCCGGCAACGCGGTCGAGCTGTTCCAGCCGGCTCCATGACGGTCGGGCTGGGGACCGTCCTCGAGGAGTGGGGGCGGATCGGGTGCATCGGCTTCGGCGGGCCGCCCGCGCACATCGCGCTGCTGCGCAAGCTCTGCGTCGACGACCGCAAGTGGCTTAGCCCGCAGGAGTTCGAGGACGCCATCGCCGCCTGTAACCTGCTGCCCGGCCCGGCCTCCACCCAGCTGGCGATCTTCTGCGCCTGGCGGGTACGCGGCCGGGTGGGCGCGCTCGTCGGCGGCGCGGCGTTCATCGTGCCCGGCCTGATCGTGATCCTCGCCCTGGCCGCGCTGTTCCTGCAGGGCGACCCGCCGACGGCGGTGAAGGCGGCCGGCGCCGGGGCGGGCGCGGCGGTGGCCGCGGTCGCCGTGCAGGCCGGGTCGAGCCTGATGCCGGCCGGGTGGAAGCGCGCCCGGGAGCACGGCAGCCGGGCCCGCTGGATCGCCTACCTGCTGCTCGGCGCGGCCGCGGCGGCCACCGTCGGGCCATGGCTGGTGCTGCTGCTGATCGCGTGCGGCTTCGCCGAGGTGTTCGCCCAGCGGGTGGTGCTGCCGCGCCGGGACCGGACCAGGCCGGCGGTGCCCGTCCTGGTCGGCGCCGGGCTGGGCGGCGGCGTGCTGCTCTCGATCGCCTGGGTCGCGATCAAGGTGGGAGCCCTCTCGTACGGCGGCGGCTTCGTCATCATCCCGCTGATGCAGGCCGACGCGGTCGACCACTACCACTGGATGACCGCGGCCCAGTTCCTCAACGCGGTCGCGCTCGGCCAGATCACCCCCGGCCCGGTCGTGCAGACCGTCGCCGTGGTCGGCTATGCCGGGGCCGGCCTGGTCGGCGGCGTCCTCGCCGCGGCCGTCGCGTTCAGCCCGTCGTTCGCGTTCATCCTGCTCGGCGCCGACCGCTTCGACCGGCTGCGGGCCGCCCCCGGGGTGCGCGCCTTCCTGGACGGCGCCGGCCCGGCCGCGATCGGCGCGATCCTCGGCTCGGCGATCCCGCTGGCCCGCGCCCTGGGCGAGCCCTGGCAGTACGCGGTCCTGGCCGGCGCGGCGATCCTGGCGCTGGGTTTGCGGCGCGGCCCGGTCCTGACGCTGCTCACCGCGGCCACGGCGGGCGTCGTAATCGTCCTGGCCGGCGCCCCGCTGCCGCGATGACCTTTCCCCTTCCTAGACTTCGGGCATGACTTCACCAGTGACGCGCGAGATCGTCCTGGACGTGACGCTGCCGGCGCCGCGGGTGACCGGGCGGGTCGAGGTCCGGGAGATCCGGATGCGGCCGGACACGGCCGCCGGCTTGCACACGCACAACGGGCCGGTGTTCGGCGCCGTCGTGGCCGGCTCGGTCGTCTACCAGATCGACGGCCAGGAGGCGTCCACGCTGCGGCCGGGCGACGTGTTCTACGAGCCCGAGGGGGCCCGGATCGCCCGGTTCGACGCCACCGGGGAGGGCGTGACGTTCCTCGGGTACTTCCTGCTCGCGCCCGGGGAGCAGGCCGAGATGACCTTCGTGGAGGACTGATGCACGCGTTCCGGGAAGCGGTCGAGGCCGGCGACATCGAGGCGGCGCTGCGGCTGCTCGCCGACGACGTGGTCTTCCTCAGCCCGGTGGCCTACCAGCCGTACGAGGGGAAGCCGGCGGTCGCCACGATCCTGCGGGCGGTCTTCACGGTCTTCGAGGACCTCCGCTACACCCGCGAGATCGGCGGCGGGGACGACACCGCGCTGATCTTCGAGACCCGGATCGGGGACCGGGCGGTCAACGGCTGCGACTTCCTCCGGCTGAACCGCGACGGGCTGATCTCCGAGTTCATGGTGATGGTGCGGCCGATGAGCGGGATGCACGCGCTCGCCGAGGCGATGAAGCAAAAGCTCGCCTAGGCGTACGCGTGCGGGTCCTGATCGTCACCTCGGGGTCGATGGGCGACGTGGCGCCGTACACCGGACTCGGTGCGGGGCTGCGGGCGGCCGGGCACGAGGTCACGCTGGCGGCGCACGAGCCGTTCCGGTCGTGCGTCACCGGCGCCGGTCTGGGGTTCGAGCCGCTGGCCGGGGACCTGCGCGGGACGCTTGCCAGCGCGCTCGGCGGGCTGGGTCCGCGGGCCCTGGCGCGGCAGTTCCGGCTGGCGCGGCCGCTGATCGCGTCCCTCGGGGCCGGCATCGCCGACGCGGCCGAGGCGGTGCGGCCGGCGGTCATGCTGCTGTCGACCATGGTGGCGCCGCTGGGCTACCAGGTGGCGGAGGCTTTCGGCGTACGGCGGGCCGGGGTCTTCCTCCAGCCGGTGCACCCGACCCGCGGGTTCGGGCCGGTGCTGCTGGGCGGCCGGTCGCTCGGGGCGGCGGGCAACCTGACCGCGGGGCGGGTGGCCGCCCGGGCGATCGAGCCGCTGTACGCCGGCCCGATCCGCGAGTTGCGGCGCCGGCTGGGGCTGTCCCGGGTCGCGCTCGCCACGCTGCGGCGGGAGCAGGAACTCGCCGGGCCTACGTTTCACGGCTTCAGCCCCGCCGTGGTGCCGCGGCCCGCGGACTGGCCGCCCGCGCTGCGGGTGACCGGGTTCTGGTGGCCGGCCGCCGACCCGGGCTGGCAGCCGCCGGCAGCCCTGACGGCCTTCCTGGCGGACGGGCCGCCGCCGGTGTACGTCGGGTTCGGGAGCATGGCGCCCGGGCAGGGCGCGCGGCTCGGCTCGATCGTCGCCGACGCGGTGCGGCGGGCCGGCCTGCGAGCGGTCGTGCAAGCAGGCTGGTCGGGGCTCGCGGCCGGCGGCCCGCACGTGCTGAGCATCGGCGAGGCACCGCACGCGTGGCTGTTCCCCCGGATGGCGGCGGTCGTGCACCACGCCGGGGCCGGAACGACGGCGGCCGGCCTGCGCGCCGGCGTCCCCGCGGTGCCCGTCCCGGTCCTGGCCGACCAGCCGTTCTGGGCCCGCCGCCTGCACGACCTGGGCGTCTCACCGGCACCGGTGCCGATGCCGGCCCTGACCGCGGACGCGCTGGCGGCGGCGCTGCGGCGGGTCACGTCGAACCCGCACTACGCCGCCCGGGCACAGGCGCTGTCGGCCCGGCTCGGCGTGGAGGACGGCGTGGGCCCCATCCTGGACTGGATCGGCTGACGCCGGACCGGTAAGCCTCAAGTTCGCCGGTCGCGTGCCGATGCGGGGGCTGTGCAGAGGCGTTCCCGCTGGATGACGATCGCGGCGGTGGCCGCTGTGGCCGCGGCTGGTGGTGCCGCCTGGGGAGTGCGGCGTGGGCGAGCCGCGGCTCCGCCGGGTCCGGCCGCCGCGCCGGCGCCGGCGGTGCTTCCGGTGCCGCCTCGGGCGCCGGCACCGTCGGAGCGGGCCGTGGCCGGTGAGCTGTCGTGGCGCCGGGTCGGGCTGGCGGTGGCCGGGGTGGTCGCCGCGGCGGGTGCGGTTGCCGTGGTGGCGACACACATCGACCAGCCGGATGTCGACTCGCAAGTTCGGGCCGTCACCACGTATGTCCCGCTCCTGACCGCGCCCGGGGTTCCGCTCTGGACGCCGCCGCCGGCGACGGACCTCTGGACGCCGCCGCCCGCGACGGCCGTCTGGACGACGCCGCCGACTCCGCCGACCACTTCTCCGCCGGCGGCGGTGCCGGTGGGTGGGGTGCTTCCGCCGGACGGGAGCGTCCGGATGCGCGGTGACTCCGGGGAGGAGATGACGGTCCGGGTGGTGCGCATCGCCAACCCGGCTCCGCCCCGCGACCCGGACAACCCGAACGCGCCCACGATCGAGCCGGAGCTCGGCCACCGGCTGGTCACCGTCGACATCGGGATCGAGAACACCGGCGGGGTGCCGTTCCTCGACGACCTCGAGAAGTACACCTGGCTCGTCGACCGGGCGGGCCGGACGTACCCGCACGACATCCTCATGACCAGAGCCCGCCAGCTGCACGTGGCCTCCCGCCTGGATCCGGAGTCGTGGAACGGGCGCACGATCGTCTTCGACGTCCAGGGCAGCGTCGAGCTCACCCGGTTCCGGCTGAGCCTGCACCCGAACTCGGCCCGGCAGACCCAGGACTGGCGCCTCGGGTAATACGCGCGTAGTACGCTGGGAGGGTGCCATACGAGTGGGAGGACTGGGCTCTGGCGGCCCTCGCCGGCATCGAGGCCTACGAGGTGCGGCAGGTGCTGGAGGCCAAGCGGCGGTGGCCACGGCGGGCGGTCAGCGCCAACCGGGTTCCGGTCCTCACCGTCTGGGGTCGTACGGCGGGTGGGCGGCCGCTGATCGTCGCGGTCTACCACATCGCCGAGCTCACCTGGCGGATCATTGGCGCGCGGGAGATGTCGGATGCGGAGCTGACCGAGTTCAGCCGGTGGGAGGAGACGCGATGAGTCACGACGACGACGTACCGCGGACGCCTGAGCAGCTGGCCGCCTTCATGGCCGGGCTGTCCTTCGAGCCCGCCCCCGCCCCGCGGGACGAGCAGGCCCTGCTCGACTCGTTGCCACCGGCCGGCTCGCCGGTCATGGTGGTGCGGTCGCTGCGCCTGCCGACCGAGCTGGACGAGGCCGTGGCGATGGCCGCCAAGGCTGCCGAGGTGCCCAAGACGACCTGGATCCGGCAGGCGATCGAGATGGCCCTGGCCGTCCAGGCCGAGGACGACCAGCCCATCTCCCGGGCGGAGGCGCTGCGGGCGCTGACCCTGCTGCGCCCGGCCCGCCACGTGGCCTGACCCCGCTGCGCCGGGCCCGCCAGGTGGCCTGACCCTGCTGCGCCCGGCCCGCCACGTGGCCGACCCTCAGGGGCGGATGTTCTCCAGGTCCGCCAGGAGGCTGGGGTGCTTCGGCGCCCAGCCCAGCACCTGCCGGGTGTGGGCGCTGGAGGACGGCTGGTCGGTGGCGAAGATCGGGCCGAGCGGGCCGAAGGTCTCGGCGGGGACCGGCTCGACCGGCAGGCCCAGCCGGCGGCCGATCACCGCGGCGATGTCGCGGACCCGGTCGCCCTCGTCGGCCACCGCGTGCCAGCAGGTGCCGGCCGGGGCCCGCTCCAGGGCCAGCCGGAACAGGACCGCGGCGTCGAGCGCGTGCACGGCCGGCCAGCGCTGGGTGCCGTCGCCGGGGTAGCCCGAGACGCCGCTGCGCCGGGCGATGCCGGTGAGCAGGCCGGCGAAACCGCCGGCGCCGTCATTGTGGACCGTGCGCGGCAGCCGTACGGCCGAGCCGCGCACCCCGGCCAGCCCCAGGACCGCCGTCACCGAGCGGCCCCGGCCCCCGACCGGCCCGTCGGTCGGCGCCGGGTCGGCCTCGGTGGAGGGGCGGCCGGCCACCCAGGGCGTGCCGGAGACGGTGACCAGCGGGCGGTCGCTGCCGGCGAGCTCCGAACCCAGGGTGGCGAGCGCGGCGCCCTCCTCGGCGACACACCGTGCGAGCGCCTCGGGGCCGCTGAAGTCGTTGCCGAAGGCCAGGTGGACGACGCCGTCGGCGCGGGCGCAGCCGGCCCGCAGGACGTCCAGGTCGGCGAGGCCGCCGCGGATCGGCTCGGCGCCGGCCTTCGCGGCGGCTTGCGCGGAGGACTCCGAGCGGGCGAGCGCGAGCACGGAGTGGCCGTGGCCGAGCAGTTCGGCGACGACGGCGGAACCGACCAGGCCGGTGCCGCCGGTGATGAAGACGCGCATGACGTACCCCTCCGGTGATGGGACCTTTGTCCCGTCACGCTACCACGGTGATGAGACAAAGGTCCCGTCACCTATGCTGGGGGCATGGCCCGATGGGAACCCGGTGCGCGCGAACGCCTCGTCGTGGCCGCCGTCGAGCTCTTCTCCGAACAGGGGTACGACGACACGACCGTCGCGCAGATCGCCGAGCGGGCCGGGGTCACCAAGAGCACGTTCTTCCGGCACTTCCCGGACAAGCGGGAGCTGCTGGTCGCCGGGCAGGAGACGCTGAGCCGGCTGCTGGCCGAGGGGATCGCCGAGGCGCCCCCGGGGGCGACCCCGCTCGCCGCGGTAGCCGCGGGCCTCGACCGCGCGTCGACCGCGATGACCCCGGTGAGCCGGGAGCTCGCCCCGCGCCTGACCGCCGCCGTGGCCGCCAGCGCCGAGCTCCGGGAGCGGGACGCCCTCAAGAGCGTCGGCCTGGCCGCGGCGATGACCCGCGCCCTCGTCGAGCGCGGCGTGCCCGACCCGGCCGCGGCCCTCGCCGGCGAGCTGGGGGTGCTGGCCTTCAAGCGGGGGTACGCCGCGTGGGCCGCCGGCGACCCGAAGGCCGACCTCGCGACGCACACCCGCGCCGCACTCGACGAGCTGTGGGCGGCCAGCGCCTCGCTCGGCTGATCCACCGTCCGGGCCGGAGGCCGGGAACGGCCCGGTGTCGCAGCCAGAGTGGCCGCCGCATCGGGGGCGGCTCGGCTTGCGGTGGTGGACTCCCCACGCGTACGGCCGAAGCGGCGCAACCAAATGCACCCGGCCGGTGTCTCATCGGGTTGTGGGGGAGGATTTCGACGAGTTCGTGCGGGCGCGGTCGACCGGCCTGCTGCGGGTCGCGTATCTCCTGATGGGGGTGCGCGGGCGGCCGAGGATCTCGTGCAGGAGGTGCTCGAGCAGATGTACGTGCACTGGCGGCGCATCCGCGGCGGCGTGCCCGAGGCCTACGCGCGGCGGGCCCTGGTACGGCGACCCGTACGGCTACCACACCGTGTGGAACGGCGACTGGAACATCCGCGGCGCGACCCCGGACGGCCGGCGGTTCGTGGTGCGCACCCTGTCGATGGACGGGGACACCAGGGCCTTCTACTTCCTCGGCGGCCCGCAGCCGCATTTCGCCGGGGTGCGGCAGTCCTACGACCGGCCGTCGGTGATCGTGGATCTGCCCGGCAAGCAGGGCGTCGTGGTGGCCATGCTCAACGCCGCGGGGATGCAGTACGGCCCGGGCCTGCGGTCGTCGGTGCGCGGCGACACGGCGTTGCTGCCGGCCGGGACCAACTCGGTCGCCTTCCGGTGACGCGGCGGCGCTGCCACTAGATTGTGGGACATGACCGTACGTGGACTGCGTCGCATCATCGTGTCGGTGGCCGATCTCGACCGGGCGCTCGCCCTGTATCGGGACGCGCTCGGGTTCCAGGAGAAGTACCGGGCGGCCGACGTCGTGATGCTCGGCGAGCCGGAGCTGATGCTGCACCGGCGTACGCCGACGCCGGGGCCGGCCGGGACCGCGGTGAGCTACCTGGTCGACGACGTGGACGCGGCGACGGCGGCGGCCGAGAAGGCGGGGGCCACGGTGGTGGACCCGCCGGCCGGCCAGCCGTGGGGCGAGCGGCAGGCGGTGCTGACCGACCCGGACGGGCACGTCTTCTGCCTGGTGCGCTGAGCCGTGGACGTCGTGATCGGGATCGACACCGGCACCACGGCCACCAAGGGGATCGCGGCCGGGCTGGACGGGCGGCTGCGGGCGCGGACGAGCGTCCACTATCCGCTGTCGGTGCCGGCGCCGGGGCGGGCGGAGCTGGACCCCCGCCATCTGGTGGACGCGGCGGTGAAAGCGCTCAAGGAGGTGCGGGCCGTTTGTGAAGCCAACGGGGATCGGGTGGTCGGGGTCAGCCTCAGTGCGTTCCTGCACGGGCTGGTGCCGATGGACGGTGACGGGAAGCCGCTCGGGCCGCTGATCACCTGGGCCGACGGGCGCGCGGGGGAGCAGTGCGACTCGATCATCGCTGCTGGCCGCGCCAAAGGGTTGCATGCGCGTACGGGGACACCTGTTCATCCCATGTCTCCGCTGAGCAAGCTCGCGTGGTGGCGGGAGACAAACCCGGATTTTCTCCGAAACACCCCGCGATGGGGCGGGGTTAAAGAGCTAATTCTGTCCGAATTAAGCGACAAATCGTTTCTAGTGGACTTGTCGATCGCGTCGGGCACCGGGCTCTACGACATCCACCAGCGGCAGTGGGATCCCGAGGCGCTCGAGATCGCGGGCGTCAACAAAGGGCAGCTGGCCGAGGTCGTCCCCACCACCAAGGTGCTGCGCATCGGGGACCTGCCGCTGATCGTGGGGGCGGCCGACGGGCCGCTCGCCAACCTCGGCCTCGGCGCCACCCCGGCCGGCGTCGCGGCCGTCTCACTGGGCACGAGCGGCGCGGTCCGGACGATCGTCGACCGGCCCACCGCCGACGCCGACGGGCGGCTGTTCTGCTACGCCCTCACCGAGGACCGATGGGCGATCGGCGGCGCGGTCAACAACGCCGGCTCGGTGGTGCGCTGGGCCGGGCAGAGCTTCGCGTCCGGCTTCGAACGCCCGGGCGCCGAGGGCGAGGACGCCGACGAACGGGACGCCGCGCTGCTGATCGAGGCGCAGGGCGCGCCGCCGGGCAGCGACGGGCTGCTCTGCCTGCCGTACCTGCTCGGCGAGCGGGCGCCGTGGTGGCGCTCCGGCCTGCGCGGCGCCTACCTCGGCCTGCGCCGCGAGCACGGGCGGGCGCACCTCGTCCGGGCCGCCGTCGAGGGCGTGTGCCAGCAGCTGGCGCTGGTGCGGGACTCGTTCGCGACCGAGGGCTTCGAGGTGCGCGAGGTGCGGGCCACCGGCGGGTCGACCGCGTCCGAGCTGTGGGTGGGGGTGCTCGCCGCCGCGCTGAACCTGCCGGTCGCGATCGCCGACACGCCCGAGGGCACCGCGCTCGGCGCCTGCCTGCTCGGCTGGCATGCGCTGGGGGAGCTGCCCGACCTCGACCACGCGGCGGCGCTGATCGAGATCGGCGAGCCGACCCGTCCGGACCCGGCCAACGCTTCGCTGTACGCCCGGTTGCGGCCGCTGGTCGAAAAGGCCGCGATGTCGGTGCTCGAAACGGTCCGCGAGCTGGACCGGCTGGCGCCGCTGCCGGAGACGGCCGCCACTGCGCACGCCACCCGCGTTGACGGCCCTCCGGACGGTAGGAAAGCATGACAGCCGAGCGGTAGCGGAGGAACCCGGTGCGAATCCGGGACGGTCCCGCCACTGTGACCGGGAGAACCGGGAGTCAGGAACTCCGGCCGCTCGTTCCGTACCGTCGCGCGGGCGTGGACACCCGCGCAGGAGGGAAACACGTGACGCCGTACCCGTTCTCCGCCGTGGTCGGGCTCACCGACCTGCGCCTCGCGCTGCTGCTCACGGCCGTCTCGCCGCACGTCGGCGGGGTGCTCGTGCGAGGCGAGAAGGGCACCGCGAAAAGCACGGTGGTGCGTGCGCTGGCCGGCTTGCTGCCGGCTGTTTCGGTCGTACGCGGCTGCCGCTTCGCCTGCGACCCCGCCGCGCCCGATCCGCAGTGCCCCGACGGGCCCCACCCGGCGGACAGTCCCGCGCTGGACCGCCCGGCCGCCCTCGTGGAGCTGCCGGTCGGCGCGACCGAGGACCGGGTGGTGGGCACGCTCGACATCCAGCGGGCCCTGGCCGACGGGGTCAAGGCGTACGAGCCGGGCCTGCTGGCGGCGGCGCACCGCGGGGTGCTCTACGTCGACGAGGTGAACCTGCTCCCCGACCACCTGGTCGACCTGCTGCTGGACGCGGCGGCGATGGGCCGGGCGCACGTCGAGCGGGACGGGGTCTCGGTCAAGCACGCGGCCCGGTTCCTGCTGGTCGGCACGATGAACCCGGAGGAGGGCGAGCCCCGCCCTCAACTGGTCGACCGGTTCGGCCTGGTGGTGACGGTCGGCGCGCCCCGGGAGCCACGGTCGCGCGCCGAGGTGGTGCGGCGGCGGCTGGCCTACGAGGCGGATCCGGCCGGTTTCGCGGCGCGTTTCGACGCCGCCGAGAAGGAGCTGGCGGACCGGATCGTGGCGGCTCAGGACGTGCTGCCCCGGGTGCGGCTGCCGGACCGGGAGCTCGACCGGATCGCCCGGGTGTGCCTGGCCTACGGCGTGGACGGGATGCGGGCGGACATCGTCGTGGCCCGCTGCGCGGTGGCGCTGGCGGCCTGGCACGGCCGCGAGGTGGTGACTTCCGAGGACGTACGGGACGCCGCCCGGCTGGCGCTTCCGCATCGGCGGCGCAAGGATCCGCTCGACCCGCCCGGCACCGATGAGGAGCGCCTCGACGAGGCGCTCGCCGAGGCCGAGGCCGGACTGGACGAACCGGACGATGACCCGGACGGAGCGGGCGGCCCGCCCGGATCCGGACCGTCCGGCCCCGATGACGGCGGCCCGTCGGGCCCCGATGGCGCGGGTCCGGACGGCTCCGACGATGCTGGCCCGAACGATGCCGACGGCGCCGGCCCGGACGGCTCCGACCGCCCCGACCGCTCAGGGCTCGGCGGCCCAGGCGACATTTCCGAAAAATCGGATATGCGCGGCTCGGGCGGTGCGCCGCGCGGGGACGCGCAACCCGGCGTGGGTGCGGGGGCGCCGGCTGGTCCGGATCCGCAGGACAGCGCCGGGAAGTCCGCGGCCCTCGAGGCACCGGCGGTTGCGGCGGGCAATCCCTATCGCGCCCGCACCCTCGCCATCTCGCGGCGCGGCGAGGGCGGGCATGCCGGCCGGCGCTCCCCGGCGTTCGCCCGCCGGGGCCGGGTCGTCGGCAGCCGGGTCCCGCGCGGCAAGCTGGCCGGCGCCCCGCATCTGCCCGCCACCCTCCGGGCCGCCCTGCACCGCGGCGCCCGCGCCGTCGACCCCCGCGACCTGCGCGAGTCGGTGCACATGGGCCGCGAGGCGAACCTGGTCCTCTTCGTCGTCGACGCCTCCGGCTCGATGGCCGCCCGCAAGCGCATGACCGTCGTGAAGACCGCGATCCTGTCCCTGCTGCGCGACGCCTACCAGCGCCGCGACCGGATCGGCATGATCACCTTCCGCGGCCACCAGGCCGAACAGGTCCTGCCCCCCACCTCCAGCCACGAGGTCGGCGTCCTGCGCCTGGCAAGCCTCCGCACCGGCGGCCGCACCCCCCTCGCGGCCGGCCTCCGCACCGCGGCAGCCACCATCGCCACCGAACGCCGCCGCGACCCCCGCCGCCGCCCGCTCGTCGTGGTCGTCACCGACGGCCGCGCCACCAGCGGCCCCGACCCGGTCACGGTCGCCCCCGCGCTGTCCGGCGTGGCCGCCGTGGTCGTCGACTGCGAGTCCGGCCCGATCCGCCTCGGCCTGGCCCGCCGCCTCGCCACCGCCCTGGGCGCCGATCTGATGCCCCTCGACCGGCTCGAAGCCGCCGCCCCGACGACGCGAAAGGCCGCGTGAATCCGATGCCGCAGGGCAAAGTCACTACCGTGCCGCAGGATGGGCTCACCACTCGGCAGCGCCGCCGGCAGGCCGTTTTCGCCGTGCACACCGGGGATGGCAAGGGGAAGTCGACGGCCGCGTTCGGGATGGCGTTGCGGGCGTGGAGCGCGGGCTGGCCGATCGGCGTGTTCCAGTTCGTGAAGTCGGAGAAGTGGCGGGTCGGCGAGGAGGCCGCGCTCAAGGCCCTCGGCGCCACCGAGGGCGGCGCCCCGGTCGCCTGGCACAAGATGGGCGAGGGCTGGTCGTGGATCCAGCGGGCCGGCACCGACCGCGATCACGCGGCCGAGGCGGCCGAGGGCTGGCAGCAGATCAAACGGGACCTGGCCGCCGAGACGTACAAGTTCTATGTGCTGGACGAATTCACGTACGCCCTGAAGTGGGGTTGGGTCGATGTCGGCGACGTGGTCTCGACGCTGGCCGAGCGGCCCGGCACCCAGCATGTGGTGATCACCGGGCGGTATGCGGCGCCCGCGCTGCTCGAGGCGGCCGACCTGGTCACCGAGATGACCAAGGTGAAGCACCCGATGGACGCCGGCCGCAAGGGACAGCAGGGCATCGAGTGGTAGACATCCCCCGCGTCGTCATCGGCGCGCCCGCCTCCGGCCACGGCAAGACGACCGTGGCGACCGGGCTGCTCGCCGCGTTCGCCCGGCGCGGCGTGCCGGTCGCGCCGTTCAAGGTCGGGCCCGACTACATCGATCCGGGCTACCACGCGCTCGCCGCCGGTCGGCCGGGACGCAACCTCGATCCGGTGCTGGTCGGCGAGCGCCAGATCGGGCCGCTGTTCGCGCACGGCGCGGCCGGCGCCGAACTGGCGGTCGTCGAGGGCGTGATGGGCCTCTACGACGGCCGGGTCGGCGCCGGCGACACCGGCTCGACCGCGCGGGTGGCCGCGCTGCTCGACGCCCCGGTGATCCTGGTGGTGGACGCGGCGGCGCAGGGCCGGTCGATCGCCGCGCTGGTGCACGGGTTCCGCAGCTTCGGCAGCGTCCGGCTGGCCGGCGTCATCCTCAACCGGGTCGGCTCGGACCGGCACGAGTCGCTGCTGCGGGAGGCGTGCGAGGAGGTCGGCACCCCGGTCCTGGGAGCGCTGCGCCGGGCCGACGCGGTCGCCGCCCCGTCCCGCCACCTCGGGCTGGTGCCCGCCGCCGAACGCCGCGCCGAGGCCCAGGAGTCGGTCGACGCCCTCGCCGCGCTGGTCGCCGCGTCGGTCGACCTCGACGAGGTGGCCGCGATCGCCCGCTCGGCGCCGCCGCTGCACGCGTCACCGTGGAGTCCGCCTTCCGCGTCGCCCGTGGCCGAGCGCCCGGTGGTCGCGCTGGCCGGCGGTCCGGCCTTCTCCTTCTCGTACGCGGAGACGCCGGAACTGCTCACCGCGGCCGGCGCCGAGGTGGTCGTCGTGGACCCGCTGCGCGAGGAGAAACTGCCGGCCGGAACGCGCGGGCTGGTCGTCGGCGGCGGCTTCCCCGAGGTGTACGCGGCCGAACTCTCCGCCAACGAGCCGCTGCGCCGGGAGGTGGCCGCCCTCGCGGCCGCCGGCGGGCCGATCGTCGCCGAGTGCGCGGGCCTGCTCTGGCTGTGCCGCACGCTCGACGACGCCCCGATGTGCGGGGTCCTCGACGCGGACGCGGCGATGACGCCGTCGCTGACCCTCGGCTACCGGGACGCGGTCGCGCTCGCCGACAGCCCCCTGGCGCCGGCCGGGACCCGGGTGACCGGGCACGAGTTCCACCGGACCACGGTGCACCCGCGCTCGGGGGTGCTGCTCTCGCCGGCGGCGGGGGCGGCGTGGCAGTGGCGGGGCGCCGATCCGGAGGGGTTCGCGACGCCGTCGGTGCACGCCTCCTACCTGCATCTGCACTGGGCCGGCGTCCCGTCGCTGGCCGGCAACGTGGTGGCGGCGGCCCGGCGTTGAGCCCTCCGCTGGTGGTCGGCCTGGGCGCCCGCCCCCACACCGCGGGGGATGCGATCGAGGCCGCGATCCGGGCGGCGCTCACCGGTGCGGGTCTGGAGCCGGGCGACGTGGCCGCGCTCGCCACCCTCGACCGGCGCGCGGCCGAAGAGGGCGTGCGCGCGGTCGCCGCCGGGCACGGCTGGCGGCTGATCGCGTTCACGGCCGCGGAGCTCGCTGCCCAACCCGTACCGAACAGGAGCGAAACCGTCGCGGCGGCCGTAGGCACTCCCAGCGTCGCCGAAGCGGCGGCGATCGTTGCCGCCGGCGCCGGTGCATCCCTGATCGTGCCGAAGCGGGTCTTCCCCGGCATCACGGTCGCCGTCGCGGGATGAGGGTTTCCCCTTGCGTCATCTCCGCAGGGTGTGCGCGGTCATCCGGCCACCATAGGCTCCGGTCGATATACCGACTATCGGAGGTGCAAGGTGCTGGTCCGTACCCGGGCTGTCCTGGCCGCCGCCATCGTGGCTGCCGGTGCTGCCCTCGTCGCCGTCGTGTCGACGCCACCCGCGTCGGCGGCGGTCGTCCATCGTGTGCTGTTCGACAACAGCAAGGCCGAGACGGCGGGCAACGCCGACTGGATCATCAGCACGTCCCAGCCGGATCCGCTGGGGCAGAACGCGAACCCGACCTCGGAGACCTCCTGGACGGGCGCGCTCTCGTCGTGGGGCGTCGCGCTGCAGAAGACCGGGTCGTACAGCCTGAAGACGCTGCCGGCGGGGAACACCATCACGTACGGCGGAAGTGGCGCTCTTGATCTGAAGAACTTCGACGTCTTCGTGATGCCCGAGCCGAACGTGCTGCTCAGCGCCGCGGAGAAGACGGCGGTCATGAAGTTCATCCAGGCCGGCGGCGGGTTCTTCCTGATCGTCGACCACTCCGGCAGCGACCGGAACAACGACGGCTACGACTCGGTCGAGATCGCCAACGACCTGCTCACGAACAACACGGTCGACTCGTCCGACCCGTTCGGCTTCAGCATCGACACCAACGACATCTCCAGCGAGAACGCGGTGGCGATCAGCAGCAGCACCGACGCGGTGATCAACGGCCCGTACGGCAAGGTCACCGGCAGCATCATCCGCGACGGCAGCACCCAGACCCTGCACAAGGCGGACAACGCCAACGTGAAGGGCATCGTCTGGCGGCCGGGCTCCAGCCAGACCGGCAGCACCGGGGCGTTCTTCACGACCAGCACCTTCGGGTCGGGGCGGGTCGCGGTGTGGGGCGACAGCTCGCCGATCGACGACGGGACCGGCCAGTCCGGCAACACCCTCTATGACGGCTGGAACGACACCGCCGGCACGGACGCGGCGCTCGCGCTGAACGCCACCGAGTGGCTGGCCGGCACGGGTTCGTCGACCCCCACCACCCCGCCCACGACCGCCCCGACCACGTCGCCGACCGGCAGCGGCACGTGCGGCACCGCCCAGTTGCTGGCCAACACCGGCTTCGAGTCGGGCAGCACCGGCTGGACCGCCACCTCGGGCGTGATCACCAACTCGTCGTCCGAGGCCGCCCACGCCGGCTCGTACAAGGCCTGGCTGGACGGCTACGGCACGGCGACCACCGACACGCTCTCCCAGACGGTCACCGTCCCGGCGGGCTGCGGCGGCGCCACCCTGAGCTTCTGGCTGCACATCGACACCGCCGAGACCACCACCACGACCGCGTACGACAAGCTCACAGTCGCCGCCCGCGGTACCACCCTGGCCACCTACTCGAACCTCAACGCCTCCTCCGGATACGTCCAGAAATCCCTCACCATTTCCGGTTCCGGCAGCACCGCGATCACCTTCACCGGCGTCGAGGGCTCCCAGCTCCAGACCTCATTCGTCCTCGACGACGTGACCCTGACCCCCACAGCATGATCCCCGGCGGGCCCCGCGCTAGGCTCTTTCCCGGCGGTGGGGCCCGCCGACCCCCTTTCGCGGGGTGAACCGCGACGACGCCAACGGTCCCTGCCTGAAAATTCAAGGGCAGGAGTGTGTACGTGACCGAGCAGGACGCCGCCCCCGTGGACCCCGACGTCGACCTGCACGTCCCGTCCATGCGCAAGGAGCTGCACGCCCCGGTGCTGGCCGCCATCTCGGCCGGCGGCGTCCTCGGCGCCCTGGCCCGCTACGCACTGGCCAGGGCTTGGCCCCATCCCCCGCATGGCTTCCCCTGGTCCACCTTCGTCATCAACGTGACCGGCTGCTTCCTGATCGGCGTCCTCATGGTGATCGTCACCGAGGTGGTCACCCACAAGCCCCTGCTACGCCCCTTCCTGGGGGTAGGCGTCCTGGGCGGCTACACAACCTTCTCCACGTACGTCGTCGACATCCAGCGAGCCGCCGCCGAGGGCGCCCCTCTGGTAGCCCTGACCTACCTGACCCTGACCGTGGTAGCCGCCCTCCTGGCCGTCTACCTGGGCACCGTCCTGACCCGCGCGGCGGTCCACCGGTGATCACGGTCCTCCTGGTCGCACTGGGCGCGGCGGTAGGCGCCCCCCTGCGCTACCTCACCGACCGAGCCGTCCAGGCAAGGCACGACTCGGTCTTCCCCTGGGGCACCTTCACGGTCAACGTCTGCGGCTCCCTGGTACTAGGCTTCCTCACCGCCCTCCCCACCAGCCCCGCGGCAACCGCCCTGCTGGGCACCGGCTTCTGCGGCGCGCTGACCACCTACTCGACCTTCAGCTACGAGACCCTGCGCCTGGCCCAGCAGGGCGCCCGCTTCTACGCCCTGGCCAACGTGATCGCCTCCCTGGTAGCCGGCCTAGGCGCCGCCGCAATCGGCCTACTACTGGCCCAAGCAATCAAATAAAAGACCCAGGATATTCACGGCGGATGGCGTCCATCGCGCCCCACCCGCAGGGCAAATAGAATCGGTTTACGGCAGCCGGTCGGTGTAATAGTTTGGGTCCTGGCAAGGCACCGGAAAACGTCTCGATCGAAATGGGGCGCCCGCGCGAGAATTGGCGCACAAGCCGCGGTCGGCCGCGCTTTCGCCGGCCGCCGCCTTGCCGGCCTTTCGCCGCCACGCTCGGTGGAGACGCGCTCGGTGGAGACGCACTCAGAGGGACGGGCTCGGTAGGGAGGGGCCCAGCGGGGGTTGGGCTCGGCGGGGAGAGCTCGGCCGGGAGGGCTTTGCGGGGCCGGGCTTGGCAGGGGCGGGCTCGGTCAGGAGGGGCTCGGCAGGGCCGGGCCCGGCAGGGGCGCGCCCGACAGGGGCGGCCTCGGCCGGGAGAGGCTCGGTGGGCGGCTCGGCCAGCGGGCTCAAGGCCTGCGCCTCCGCGCTGGCCAAGGGCTGCTCGGCGCCGGTCGACCGCGCGACCGAAGGCAGCGGCACGGGCTGCTCTATCGCTGGCTGAGGCGCCGGCGGCTCCGCCGTATGGGGCGGGGCTGCCTGGGGCGTGGCTGCCTGGGGCCGGGCCGCGTGGGGCGGGGCCGCGTGGGGCGGGGCCGCGTGGGGCGGGGCCGCGTGGGGCG
>NZ_JOJL01000052.1 GCF_000721705.1 Actinoplanes subtropicus | reverse complement strand
GTTGGACTGCCGGCGGCTGCCGTCCTCGTTGAACGCCTCGTTGACCACGTCCCAGTAGGCGAGCTTGCCCTTGTAGTGGGCCATCACGCCGTTGATGTGCTCGATCATGGCGGACCGCAGGCCGCTGCCGCTGAGGTTGCGCCAGAAGCCCGGCTGCTGGGCGTGCCAGGCCAGGGTGTGGCCGCGTACCCGCATGCCGTGCTGGGTGGCCCAGTTGTAGATCGCGTCGCCCGCGCCGAAGGTGAACTGGCCCGGGTTCGGCTCGGTCGCGTCCGGCTTCATCTCGTTGACGGCCGTCATCATGGTGAACTCGCGGTTCGCGATGGTGAGGAAGCCGGAGTCGTTGAGGCGGTCCCCGCCCATGGCGGCGCCGAAGTACCGGCCCGATTGGGCGGCCGCCGCGCCCAGCGTCGTGGCCGCCTGGGCCAGGCGAGGCAACGCCGTCACCCCGCCGGCCACCGCCAAGCTCAGCAAACCGGCCAGGACCAACCGGTAGTGGCGGGGTCTGGTCCTCTGTCTCATGACCTCTCCTTCGGCGCACAGCGGTGCGGGGCTGATTTGTGTCAGCAGTGTGACTCTCAGGGCACGTACGTGTCAATTGATTCACTTCGATGTCGGCGGCCGTGTTGACCGATCGGCCGCGCGCCCCGTTCAATGCCTTTGCCAGCGGTCCAGCGCAGCGTCGGAGTGTGCCGTGGAAACCCCGTACGAGATCGAGGAGATCTTTCCCGACGTCGCCGCCGGATCCGCGCGGCCGGCCCGGCGTCCGGCGGGCAACACGGCGCAAGGCCTGGCGACGACGCTGGTGGCCGACTACACCGTGCGGACGCGTGCCTGGCTGCCGGCCGCGTCGCTGGTGGCGCTGCTCGGCGACTGCGGTGTCAGCAACGGCGCGGCCCGTACGGCGGCCAGCAGGCTGACCCGTCGAGGCGTGCTGGAGAGCCGCCGGGACGGACGGAACAGCTACTGCCGGTTGACCGGGGCGGCCGCGGACGAGTTGTCGGCCGGCGGCGCGTGGATCGCCCGGTTCGGCGCTACGGTCCCGGCCTGGGACGGGCGCTGGACGCTGATCGCCTTCTCCTTCCCGGAGGCGGACAACACCTATCGGCGCGCGTTCCGGGGCCGCCTCCGATGGCTCGGCTTCGCGCCGCTGTACGACGGGGTCTGGATCTCGCCGGACACCCTGAACCCCACCGTCCGCGAGGGGCTGGCGGCCGTCACCCTCGGGACGATGAGCGTGTTCCGGTCCGACCACGTCGACCTCGCGACGGCGACCAACCGCAACCCGATCGAGGCCTGGGACGTCGCCGCCATCGCCCGGACCTACGAGACGTTCATCCGGCGCTGGCGGCCGGTGCTGACCCGGGTACGCGGCGGGCGGATCGCCGGGGCGGCCGCGGTCAAGGCCCGTACCGAGATCATGGACACCTACCGGCTCATCCCGTCGCTCGATCCCCAGCTGCCGATCGAACTGATGCCGGCGGACTGGCCCCGGGCCAAGGCGCGGGAGATCTTCGTCGAGATCTACGACGGCCTGGCCGACCGGGCTCAGGAGCACGTCCGGGTCGTGGTGAGCCGGTTCGCCGGCCGGCCCGGCGCCGGCCTCCGGGCGCACACCGTGGCCGAGATGGCCGCGGCCGTCGCCGACGCCCCGCGCGGTCAGCTCAGTTCCACCACGCCCGCCTGAATCGGACCGCTTTCCGCGTAGTAGGGACCGGTCACCACGAAGACCAGGCCGGTGTGGGGCAGCGGGATCGTGAACCGGCTGTAGCCTCCGGGGATCGGCGAGGACAAGCGCGTCCACTTGCCGGGGTCGCCGAGGTGGCGGTTGACGAAGAAGTCCTGGTCGCTGTTCGCGGTGACCACGATCGTCCCCATCGGGCCGCCGGAGTCCGACCACGACACGGTCGGGGCCGCCGACGGGACGTAGCCGTCCCGATCGTGGAGCACGATGTCCGGAGCCGGCCCGAACGACTCCGGATCCGCCGCCAGCTTGTAGTGCACGGCGTAGAAGTTGTCGCCGGAGTTCCCGCCCGCTTCGTGAGTCATGATCCACAAGCGGCGATGCACCCGCGCGACGGTGGTCATGCCAGGGCGCTGGTTGTAGTCGGTGCCCACGGCGTCGTCCACCACCGGTCCCCAGGTACGCAGGTCCCGGCTGGTCTGATGGGCCAGCTTCTGCCCGTGGTCCGGGTCGCGCTGGTCGGAGTAGTAGCAGATGAGCCGGTCGTCGTGCAGCAGCAGGAACGGCTCCCACACCGGCGTGTTGCCGTTCTCCGGGACCGGCGCGCCGCCCTCCGCGACCGTGCTCAGGAAGGCCCAGGTGACCCCGCCGTCGACGCTGGCGTAGAGCTCGATCCTGGTGCTCGAGAAGTCGCCCAGCGCATTGCCGGCGCACAGGACCGCGCCCTTCGGCAGGCCCGCGAAGGCGCGCGGCAGCTCGTACAGGAACGGCTGCAGCCACACCCCGGTGGCTTCACCGGCGGCGGGCACGTTGCCCTGCCGGTACCACGTGCGGCCGTCGTCGTCGCTCCGGAAGATCGGGAAACCCGGCGCCCCGAACTGCTGGAAGGTCGCCAGCCAGGAGCGTGACCGGCCGCGGCGCAGGGCGCGTGCGTACGACGCCCCGCGACCCGGGTCCGCCACCACCACCGGCCCGAACGGTACCTCGCCACGCCGTTCGCCGGGGCCGGCCGGGGCCGCGAACGCCGGTCCGGCCACGCCCAGGGGCAGGCCGGCGAGCGCCGCCGCCCCGGTGCCGAGAAATGCTCGCCGCGTCAGGGATTGATAACGATCTTGCACGAGGGCCTCCCGGCGATCGCGGCGGCGAGCCGGCGCCTCCCAGGACGTCGCCGCGGGGAACGATTCGGTGACGCCCGACAGCATCCTCGCCGAGCGCCGGGGAGCGCAAGCATCGATGTCCGTCTCTTGACGGGAGCCGGGCGCGGTCCTACGTTCGGGAGTCGAATCGGTTCGCGTGGGCCTGTGTCCCGCCGCCGAGAAGACGAGCGGGGAGGTTCCGTTGCGAACGAAGCTTGCTGCCCGAATCCTGGCCGCCGCGCTGGCCCCCGCCCTGGTCCCGGCCGTGCCGGCCGGCGCCTGGCAGCCCGCCGCCGCGATCGCGGCCCCGTCCTCCGCGTCCGCGCTCCCGATCTACCGGGACACGCGCTATTCGTTCGAGGAGCGAGCGGCCGACCTGGTCTCCCGGATGACACTGCGGGAGAAGGTCGCCCAGTTGCACACCAACAGCGCGCCGGCCATCCCGCGGCTGGGCGTGCAGCAGTACACCTATTGGAGCGAAGGACAGCACGGGATCAATCTGCTCGGCGGGAACTCCGAACACGGCGGCGTCACCGGCGGCGTGCACGCGACGAGCTTCCCGACGAACCTGGCCAGCAGCATGTCGTGGGACCCCCGGCTGGTGTACCGGGAGACCCAGGCGATCTCCGACGAGGCCCCGCGGGTTCCTCGACAAGTCGCTGTGGGGCGTCGGGCAGAACAACATCGGCCCGGACCGGAACGCGTACGGCATGCTGACGTACTGGGCCCCGACCGTGAACATGGACCGCGACCCGCGCTGGGGCCGTACCGACGAGGCCTTCGGCGAGGACCCCTATCTCGTCTCCCGGATGGCCGGCGCGTTCGTCGACGGCTACCAGGGACAGACACCGACGGGGCGGGCGACCTCGCGGTACCTGAAGGTCGCCGCGACGGCCAAGCACTACGCCCTCAACGACGTCGAGGACACCCGGCATTCGGGCAGCTCGGACACCACCGACACGAACATCCGGGACTACTACACGGCACAGTTCGCCGGCCTGATCGCGGACGCGAACGTGTCGGGGCTGATGACTTCGTACAACGCCATCAACGGCACGCCGGCGCCGGCCGACACCTACACCGCCAACCTGCTGGCGCAACGCACCTACGGGTTCACCGGCTACACCACCTCCGACTGCGGCGCGGTCGGCGACATCTACCTGCCGAGCAGCCACAACTGGGCACCGCCGGGCTGGACCACCACGTCCACCGGCGGCCAGACCACGTGGGCGAACGCCACGACCGGTCAGCGGGTCTCCGGTCCGGCCGGCGCCCAGGCGTATGCGCTGCGGGCCGGCACCCAGCTCAACTGCACCGGCGGCGAGTACACCCTGGAGAACATCCAGGAGGCCATCGAGGCCGGCGTGCTCAGCGAAGGCGTCCTCGACAACGCCCTGGTGCACGTGTTCACCGTCCGGATGCGGACCGGCGAGTTCGACCCGCCGGCCCAGGTGCCGTACACCCGGATCACCAAGGACGTCATCGAGAGCCCGCAGCACCAACAGCTGGCGACGGAAGTGGCCGACAACTCCCTGGTGCTGCTGAAGAACGACACCGTGCCCGGCAGCGGCCGCAAGCTGCTCCCGGCCGACCCGGCCACCCTGCACAATGTGGTGATCGTCGGTGACCTGGCCGGCACGACCACGCTGGGCGGGTACTCCGGTGAGCCGACCCACCGGGTCACCGCGGTGCAGGGCATCACCGACGCGGTGCACGCGGTCGATCCGGACGCCGGCATCGTCTACGACGCCTGTGGCACTTCCACCACGGCCACGACGCCGGCCGCCTGCGCCGCCCGCACCACCGATGCGATCAAGTCGGCCGGCCTGGTCGTGGTCATGGCCGGCACCGACCAGAACGTGGCGCGCGAGGACAAGGACCGTGCCGGCCTGGCCCTGCCCGGCAACTACCGCTCCCTCATCGACCAGGTCACGGCGATCGGCAACCCGCGCACGGCGCTGGCCCTGCAGGCCGACGGCCCGGTCGCGATCCAGGACCTCCGCTCGGCCTTCCCGGCCATCGTGTTCAGCGGCTACAACGGCCAGAGCCAGGGCACGGCCCTCGCGGACGTGCTGTTCGGCCGGCAGAACCCGAGCGGGCACCTGACCTTCACCTGGTACGCCGACGACAGCCAGCTGCCGGCCATGACGAACTACGGTCTGACGCCGTCGCAGACCGGTGGCCTGGGCCGCACCTACCAGTACTTCACCGGGGTCCCCACGTACCCGTTCGGCTTCGGCCTGAGCTACACCGACTTCGCCTACCGCGGTCTCCGCATCGACCGGCGGCGGGCCACCGGCGACGACACCGTGCGCGTCTCCTTCACCGTCACCAACACCGGCCGGACCGCCGGGGCGACCGTGGCCCAGCTGTACGTCTCCACGCCGGGCGGTACCGGTAGTGGTCAGGAGTCGCCACGCGAGCGGCTGGCCGGCTTCGCCAAGACCCGGCAGCTGGCGCCGCACGAGTCGCAACGCGTCACGCTGGCCGTTCCGCTGCGGCAGCTTTCCGTCTGGAACCCGGGCGGCCGCCGGCAGGAGGTCCTCCGCGGCCGGTACGACTTCGCGGTGGGTCCGGACTCGGCGACCGCGGCGCTGCGGGGCGCCGTGCGGGTGACCGCCGACGCCACCCCGCGCCTGCGGACGGTGAGCGTGCAGCCCACGCGCGTGGTGTTCGCCCCGGGCGACCGGCTCGACCTGACCGGCGACAACCCGTGGATCGCCGACGACACGCCGCAGGCCGGGGAGCATGTGCGGGCCACCCGCATCGTCGAGGCCACGAAGAGCGACCAGACCTTCGCGGATCTGACGCACGCGCGCCTCACCTACCGCAGCAGCAACCCGAAGGTCGCCCGGGTCAGCCGGGACGGCCTCGTCACCGCGGTCGCCACCGGCGTGGCGACGGTCAGCGTGACGGTCGACGGCGTCACCGGCTCGGTGCCCGTCGCGGTGACCGAACCGTTCACCATGAACTCCGCGTCGATCGCCGAGCCGGGCCATGCGTCCACCGTCACGGCCGAACTGCCCCACCCGGCCGGCGCGCCGCCGCTGCACGACGTCACCGTCGCCCTGAACGCACCGGACGGATGGACCGTGCGGCCCACCTCACCGACGACCTTCGCCCGGGTGCCCGGCGGGCAGACGGTCCACGTCGGCTGGCAGGTGAGCGCACCGGCGGACGCCGGGCCCGGGACCTATCCGCTGACCGCACAGGTCACCTTCGGCGATGTGAACGGGCGGGGCAGCTCGCAGGACAGCCGGTCGGTGGCCCTGCCGTACCCGTCGTTCACCGCGGCGTTCAACAACGTGGCGGTCAGCGACGACGGAACGACCGCCGGGGACATCGACGGCAACGGCGCCACGTATTCCGCGCAAGCCCTGGCCGCCGGCACGCCGAGCGTGACCCCGGGTGCCACGGTGACGCACGACGGCCTCAGTTTCACCTGGCCGCGGTCGGCGCCCGGCACGCCGGACAACGTCAAGGCGGTCGGCCAGGTGATTCCCGTGGCCGGCTCCGGCAGCAAGCTCGGCCTGCTCGGCACCGGGGTGTACGGGACCGCCTCCGGCAACGCCACCATCGTCTACACCGACGGCACCACCCAGTCGTTCACGCTCAGCTTCGCCGACTGGTGGGCGAATTCGCCGGCCCCTGGCGGTGACATCGTGACCACGATGCCCTACCTGAACATCGGCGGCGGCCGGCAGAACCAGACGGTGAGCCTGTACTACACCTCGGTGGCGCTGCGGGCCGGGAAGACGGTCCGCTACCTGCAACTGCCCAACGTCAACGACGGCGTGCTCCCCGGCAACGTGATGCACGTCTTCGCCGTCGCCACCGGGTGACGTCGCTACCATGCGCGGGTGAACGAGGGCGGCACCAGCAGCGCGACCCAACGGATCCGGAGCGCGTACGCCACGCGGTCACCGGTTCTGGACCTGTCCCGATGCGGGCTGGGCGAACTGCCGGACGCCGTGCGTCGGCTCACCCACCTCGAATCGCTCGACCTGCGGGACAACGTCATCGAGGACCTGCCCGCCTGGCTTGCCGAACTCGACCGACTGGCCGAGCTCGACGTCACGCACAACCAGATCGACGAGGTCCCCGAGGTGATCGGGGACCTCGCCGGGCTGCGGGCGCTCGACCTCAGCGAGAACAGCCTGGAGTCCGGATCCCTGGATTTTCTCGGCCGGCTGACCCGGCTCACCAGGCTGACCCTCGTCGACACGCGGGCGGAGCGGCTCCCGGAGAGCGTCGGCAACCTGACCCGCCTCGACGAGCTGAACCTGTACCACAGTTGGTTCAGCGACGACCCGCGGAGCCTGCCGGACACCCTCGGGCAGCTCACCGGCCTCACCCGGCTGGAGCTCTCCGGCAACGGGCTGACCGCCGTGCCGGGGTGGATCCGCGGCCTGACCGGCCTGCGGCGGCTCGGCCTGTGGGGCAACGAGATCACCGAAATCCCGGAGTGGCTCGGCGAGCTGACCGCCCTCACCGAGCTCAGTCTTCCCGGCGAACCGGACGAACGGCTGCTGGCCGTCCTCCGCAGGCTGCCCCATCTCGAGAACGTCACCTCGGACTTCGGAGACGTGGATCTGAGTTGAGTACGGCTGGCGGAGAACCGGACGTGACCCTAAGGTGGCTCAGCGATGGAGGCGACCGAGCGAGACGAGGCCGTCCACGGCGGGGTTGCCCTGGTCGTGGCGGCGCAGGGCGGCGACCGCGAGGCCCTCGATGAGCTGGTGGCGGCTCATCTGCCGCTCGTTTACACCATCGTGGGGCGCGCGCTGGGCCGCCACGCGGACGTGGACGACGTGGTGCAGGAGACCATGTTGCGGGCGGTCCGTGATCTGCCGGCGCTGCGCGCTCCGGCGAGTTTCCGTGCCTGGCTGACGTCCATCGCCGTACGGCGGGTGGTCGAGTACCGGCAGCGGCGGCGGATCCGTTCGGAGCGGACCGTCGTGCTGGACGAGGAACTCGAGGTGCCGGACGCCGTGCCCGCCGTCGAGGACATGTCGCTGCTGCGGCTCGACGTGTCCGAGCAACGCCGGGAGGTCGCCGAGGCGACGGAATGGCTGGATCCCGGCGATCGGCTGGTGCTGTCGCTGTGGTGGCAGGAAACGGCCGGGCGGATGCGGCGGGCCGAGGTCGCGACGGCCCTCGGCCTGAGCGTCGCGCACACGGCCGTGCGGATCCAGCGGATGCGTGAACAACTCGAGCTGGCCCGCGCCGTGGTGGCGGCGCTCGCCGACCGGTCGCGGTGCGCGGGGCTGGCGGAGGCGGCCCGGAAGTGGGACGGCAAACCGGGATCCGTCTGGCGTAAGCGGTTCATCCGGCACACCCGGGCCTGCCCGGTGTGCGGCCGCACCGCTCCGGCCCGGATCCCGGCCGACCGGCTGCTCGCCGGGTCCGCCCTGCTCGTCGTTCCGCCGGGGCTCGCCAAGACCGTGGCGGCCGGGACGGCGACCTCGGCCGGGGCGCCGGCTGCGTCGTGGGGCGGCAAGCTGATTCTCGCCAAGCTGCTCGGCGGGCATCCGGTCGCCGCCGTCGTCGCGGTCACCGCGGTCGCGGCGGTGGCCGTGCCCGCCGTCCTCTACCAGCACAATGATCCGGCGCCGATCGCCGCGCCCGCCCCGCCGGCGGCCACCCGCGCACCGGCGGGCACCGGGTCGCCGAGCCGGGCGGCGAACCCGGCACCCTCCCGTACGGCACCGCCGGCCGCGGTGCTGGCGCCGGACCGGCGGCTGTCCCTGGAATCGGTACTCGGCGGCTACCTCACCGCCGCCGCGGGCGCCGGCCGCGGCGCCGGCGACGAGGCCAGGCTGACCGACGTCGGCGCGGCCGGCGATGCCGGGACCCGGCGGCGCGCCACCTTCGTCGCCGTCGCCGGGCTGGCGGACGCCCGCTGCTACTCGTTCCGCACCCTGGACGGCCGCTACCTGAGGCACTGGGAGCTGCACACCTACACCCACCGGCTGGAAGACACCGAGCTTTTCCGGCAGGACGCCACTTTCTGCCCGCAACCGGGCGCGGCGGCCGGGGCGGTGATGCTGGAATCGCACAACTACGCCAACCAGTTCCTGACCTGGACCGGCGGCCACCTCCTGCTGCGTTACAACGTCGGCACCGCGAGCTTCCGTGCCGACAGCTCCTTCCGGATCCGCGGTCCCTGGGCGGACTGAACCGGTTCTCCGATTTTTGTTATCCGGGTCCCGGCGCCCGGGCCTATCTCTGGTGAGCACCGTCCCCACCACATCCCCGAGAGGTAAGGCATGACAACGTCGGTACGTCCGCCCGGACACCGTCCCCCCGCTCGCCGGCGCACCGCGATGATCGCGGCCGGTGTCGCCGGCCTGGTCATCGCCGGTCTGGGCGTCGCCTACACCCAGACCGCCGATGCGGCCTCCACGCTCGGCGCCGCCGCGGCGCAGTCCGGCCGCTACTTCGGCACCGCGGTCGCGGCCGGCCGGCTCGGCGACTCGGCCTACACGAGCATCCTGAACCGCGAATTCTCCGCGGTCACGCCGGAGAACGAGATGAAATGGGACGCCACCGAGCCGTCCCAGGGCCGCTTCACGTTCACCAACGGCGACCGGATCCTCAACCAGGGCATCGCCATGGGTGCCAAGATCCGCGGGCATGCGCTGCTCTGGCACTCCCAGCAGCCCGGCTGGGTCGCCGGCCTGTCCGGCGCCGCCCTGCGCGCCGCGGCGATCAACCACGTCACCCAGGTCGCCACCCACTACAAGGGCAAGATTTACGCCTGGGACGTGGTGAACGAGGCGTTCGCCGACGGCGGCAGCGGCGCCCGCCGCGACTCCAACCTGCAGCGCACCGGCAACGACTGGATCGAGGCGGCGTTCCGGGCCGCCCGGGCCGCGGACCCGGGCGCCAAGCTCTGCTACAACGACTACAACACCGACGGGGTCAACCCGAAGAGCACCGCCGTCTACAACATGGTCAAGGATTTCAAGGCTCGTGGGGTGCCGATCGACTGCGTCGGTTTCCAGTCGCATCTGGGCACCGGTGTTCCCGGCGACTACCAGGCCAACCTGCAGCGCTTCGCGGATCTGGGCGTGGAGGTCCAGATCACCGAGCTGGACGTCGCGCAGGGCGGTAACCAGGCCGGCATCTACGCCACCGTCACCAAGGCGTGCCTGGCGGTGTCCCGTTGCGGCGGTATCACGGTGTGGGGCATCCGCGACAGCGACTCCTGGCGCAGCGGCGAGAACCCGCTGCTGTTCGACGCCGGCGGGAACAAGAAAGCGGCGTACAACTCGGTGCTGTCCGCATTGAGCGCCGGCGGCGCGACCAGGCCGACCACTCCGGCGACGACGCCGGCCACTCCCACCACGACCGCCGCGGGCTGCACCGCGACGCTGACGGCCGGCACGGTCTGGGGCGACCGGTACAACTCCGAGGTCACCGTCGGCGGAGCCGGCACCTGGACCGTCGTGGTCGCCACGACCGCACCCCAGAAGGTCACCACCGTCTGGAACGGCGACGCGACCCGGAGCGGCGACACCCTGACCATGAAGTCCAACGGCCGGGGCAACGTCTTCGGCTTCACCACCATGGACAACGGCAACAGCACGGCCCGGCCCAGGATCATCTCCTGCACCGCCGGTACCGCCCCGGCGCCGGCGACCGCGCCGGCCACCGCGCCGGCCTCGGCGTCGAGCTCGTGCGCGCTGCCGGCGAAATACCGCTGGACGTCGACCGGTCCCCTCGCAACGCCGAAGCCGGGCTGGGTGTCGCTCAAGGACTTCACCGCCGTCCCGTACAACGGCAAGCACCTGGTCTATGCGACCGACCATGACAACGGGTCGGCGTACGGCTCGATGAACTTCGGTCTTTTCACGAACTGGTCGGACATGGCGTCGGCGAGTCAGAACGGGATGTCGTCCGGCACGGTGGCGCCGACGCTGTTCTACTTCGCGCCGAAGAAGGTCTGGGTGCTGACCTACCAGTGGGGTCCCGCCGCGTTCTCCTACCGGACGTCCAGCGACCCGACCAACGCCAACGGCTGGTCGGCGGCGAAGCCGCTGTTCTCGGGCAGCATCTCCGGTTCCGGTACCGGCCCGATCGACCAGACGGTGATCGGGGACGGCACGACCATGTATCTGTTCTTCGCCGGGGACAACGGCAAGATCTACCGGGCGAGCATGCCGATCGGGAACTTCCCCGGCAGTTTCGGCTCCTCGTACACCACCGTCATGAGTGACACGCAGAGCAACCTGTTCGAGGCTCCGCAGGTGTACACGGTCAAGGGCCAGAACCAGTACCTGATGATCGTGGAGGCGATGGGCGCGCGCGGCCGCTACTTCCGGTCGTTCACCGCCAACAGCCTGGGCGGCTCGTGGACCCCGCAGGCGGCCACCGAGAGCAACCCGTTCGCCGGCGCGGCCAACAGCGGCGCCACCTGGACCAACGACATCAGCCACGGCGATCTGGTCCGGGCCACCGCCGACCAGACCATGACGGTCGACCCCTGCAATCTGCAACTGCTCTACCAGGGGCGCGCCACCAACTCCGGCGGCAGCTACGACAAGCTGCCCTACCGGCCCGGCGTGCTGACCCTGCAGCGCTAGGCCGGCCCCCTCCCACCCCGTGCCGGGCGAGTCACGCGCGCCCGGCACGGGGACCTCCCACGCTCGCTTCGGCGCCGTGCACCAGCCGGCCGCCGACGGTGGGTGGGGTCGAGACCGGCAGGGCATCGGCCGCGCACGCGCCAGGCTGGCGCGACGGTAGCGCCGGCCGGCCGTGGCGCGGGGTCAGCGGGCCGGTGCCTCGTCGTCGGGCACGGCCTCCCGCCGGCCGGTCTCGGCCGAGCGGATCACCGCCTCGGCCAGCAGCAGGGCGCGCAACCCGGCGGTGGCCGGGACCGGGGGAGCGCCGCCCTCGCGCAGCGCCGGGAGGAGGTCGTCGAGATGGCGGTCGAAGGTGGCGTGGAAGTCGCGGTCGGTGTCGTTGAAGTAGCCCGCCTGCCACACCTGGGCGGTCTCGTCGCCGGCCCGGTTGAACGTGTACCGCCGCACGGTGTCCTCGACCAGGACCCGGCCCCGGGTGCCGTTGACCTCCAGCAGGTGGGTGCCGGGATAGGTGTACGACGAGTCGTAGCTGCCCAGGAGGGTGCCGACCGCACCCGAGGCGAAGTGCAGCGCGACGGCCAGGGTGGCCCGATCGCCGGTCACCTGGGCGGCCACCGAGTCGATCGGGCCGCAGAGGTGTTCCAGCATGTCGAAGCCGTGGCACTGGGTCTCGATCAGATTCGCGTACGGGTGGGCGCTCGTGCCCGGTTCGCCACCGAACCGCCAGGTCGCGAACACCGGCTCGCCGAGGTCGCCCCGCGCGATCGCGGCCGCCGCCAGCTGGACCGGCCGGGCGTACCGGTGATTGAAATTGATCGCGAGAAACAGGTCGCGGTGGCGCGCCTCGGCGATCAGTTGCCGTCCCTCGCTCACCGCGAAGGTCAGCGGCTTCTCGACCAGCAGCGGGACGCCGGCTCGGATCAGCCGCAGCGTGGGCTCGAAATGTCCCTCGTTGGGCAGGCAGACCGCGACGAGATCGGGCGACTCCGCGGCGAGCATCTCGTCCAGGTCGACGTAGGGTGTCGCGCCCAGCGGGGTGGCCCGGGCGGCGGTGCGGCCGGGGTCGCGGCCCACCACGGCGACGAGCCGGGTGTCCGGCCGGCCGGCGAAGGTCTGCGCGTGCTGAAGTCCCCACCAGGGGCCGGTGCCGACGACGGCGACCCGGGTGACGGTGTCGATCCCCCGCTCGGCGGGCGGTACGACGGCGGGAGCGAAGCGGGCGGCCGGGATCATGAGCCGCACCCTAGCACTCGCTTGACTTGAAATAGATACGACTCTATGTTGGGTATCGAACCGATTCGGTAACCCGGTGAGACTTGCTTACCGGTGGGTTGGCCTGCGGAAACGTCGTCCGCTCCACGACGGTCCCACAGATGAGTCCGACCTCTGCCGACGAGATCAATCACACCGCCGACACCGCTGAGCGGTCGCGGCCCACTCGTCCTCCTCCCCGAGGCGCCTGCCGTCGCCGCACGAGAAGACGAGGAGAGACTGGTGCCCCTATCGACCCACCGACGATGCCGTGCCCGGTTGCCGCGACTGTTGTTGTCGATCACGCTCGTGCTGGCCGGTGCCGGCGCGGTCGCGCTGAGCCGGCCGGCGGCCGCGCAGGCCGCCACCGCCCTGCCCTGCGACGTCTACGCCGCCGGCGGCACGCCGTGCGTCACGGCGCACAGCACGACGCGCGCGCTCTTCGCGTCCTACAACGGTCCGCTCTACCAGGTGCAGCGCGCCTCGGACCACGCTTTCCTGGACGTCGGCCTGCTCGCCCAGGGCGGCGTCGCGAACGCGGCGGCGCAGGACACCTTCTGCGCCGGCGTCGCCTGCACGATCACGAAGATCTACGACCAGACGGCGAACCACAACGACCTGCCGATCTCGTGGGGCGGGTTCTGGAAGGGCCCCGGCCCGAACGGCGCCGACGTGGGCGCGGACGCGAAGGCGCTGCCGCTGACGATCGGCGGACAGAAGGCGTACGGGGTGAAGGTCACCCAGGGCGTGGGGTACCGGGTGGACCATGCCAAGGGCGCGCCGACCGGATCGCAGCCCGAGGGCATCTACATGGTCACCTCCTCCAACTACGTCAACCAGTGGTGCTGCTTCGACTACGGCAGCGGGGAGAACTCGCACACCGACACCGGCAACGCGACGATGAACGCGATCGAGTGGGGCACCGCCTGCTGGTTCAACAACTGCGTCGGCAGCGGCCCGTGGGTGGAGGCCGACCTGGAGAACGGCATGTACCACACCAACACGGGCTCCAACAAGGACCCGAACAACCCGGGCGTGCACTTCCCGTTCGTGTCGGCGTGGGAGAAGAACAACGGGACGACCAACTTCACCCTCAAGTACGGCAACGCCACCAGCGGCGGGCTCACCACGCCGTTCTCCGGGCCGCTGCCCAACGGGTACTCGCCGATGAAGACCGACAGCTCGATCCTGCTCGGCACCGGCGGCGACAACAGCAACTCCGGGGTCGGCGAGTTCTTCGAGGGCGCGGTCACCGCGGGCTACCCGTCGGACGCCACCGAGAACGCGGTCCAGGCCACCATCACGGCGGCCGGCTACTCCCTCACCGGCGGCTCGAGCGGCGGCCAGCAGATCGTCGGCGCTCAGTCGGGCCGATGCGTGGACCTGCCGAACGGGTCGGAGACGAACGGCGCCCAGGTGCAGCTGTACGACTGCAACGGCCAGTCCAACCAGCGCTGGACGTACACCTCGGACAAGCGGCTGGCCGACGCCGGGAACAAGTGCCTGGACGCGTCCGGTCAGGGCCGGACCAACGGCACCCCGGTGATCATCTGGGACTGCAACGGCCAGGCGAACCAGCAGTGGAACGTGAACTCCAACGGCTCGATCACCGGCGTGCAGTCGGGGCTGTGCGTGGACGCGAGCGGCCAGGCGACCGGGAACGGCACCAAGATCCAGCTCTGGGCCTGCAACGGGCAGGCGAACCAGCAGTGGAGCCTGCGCAGCTGAGCACCCCGACACGTACCGGAAAGGTCTTCTCATGTCTTCGTCTCGTCTCACCCGCCGCGGCCTGCTGACCGCGGTGGGGGTCGCCGGCGCCGCCGCCGCGGGCCTGTCCCGCTTCGGCGTCGCCTGGGCCACCGCCGGCCCGAGCAGCTATACGGCGACGTGGTCCTCGGTGGACCAGCATCCGCCGGCGCCGGAATGGTTCCAGGACGCCAAGTTCGGCATCTACTACCACTGGGGCGTGTTCAGCGTTCCGGCGTTCGGCAACGAGTGGTACCCGCGGAACATGTACATCGCCGGCTCCGCCGAGAACAACCACCACAAGCAGGTGTACGGGGATCCGTCGGCCTGGCCGTACCACAATTTCATCAACGGAGCCCGCGACAAGTCCGGGAACTTCGTGCAGTTCGCGCCCAAGCTCGTCAGCGCCGGCGGCAACTGGGATCCGAACGCGTGGGCGCAACTGTTCGCCGACGCCGGGGCCAAATTCGCCGGGCCGGTCGCCGAGCACCACGACGGCTACTCGATGTGGAACAGCACCGCCAACGAGTGGAACTCGGTGCGCACCGGGCCGAAGCTCGACCTGCTGCGGTTGCACGCGGACGCGATCCGCGCCAAGGGCCTGCGGCTGATCACCTCGCTGCACCACGCGTACCACTTCAACGGCTACTACGACCATGTGCCCGGCCAGTCCGACCCCAGCCTGAAGAAGCTCTACGCCCAGCTGGGCGGCCCCGCGGAGAACCAGCTCTGGTACGACAAGCTCCGCGAGGTCATCGACGGGTACCAGCCGGACATCGTGTGGCAGGACTTCGACCTCGGCCTGGTCGACGAGTCCCGGCGGCTGCAGTTCCTGGCCTACTACTACAACCAGGCCGTGGCATGGAACAAAGACGTGGTCGCCACCTACAAGGACGGCCTGGACAACAAGGGCGAGGTGTTCGACTACGAGCGCGGCGGCCCGGCCGGGATCCAGACGCCGTACTGGCTGACCGACGACAGCATCTCCAGCTCCAGCTGGTGCTACACGGTCGGCATCGGCTACTACTCGACCACCGCCATGCTGCACTCGCTGATCGACCGGGTCAGCAAGGGCGGCAACATGCTGCTCAACATCGCCCCGATGGCCGACGGCACCATCCCGGCGGGCCAGCAGAGCATCCTGCGGGGGATGGGGGACTGGCTGGGCCGGTTCGGCGAGGCGATCTACGCCACCCGGATCTGGAGCAGCTTCGGCGAGGGCCCGACGCAGATGGGCGGCGGCACGTTCTCCGGACCGAAGGAAGGCACCAACCGGGACATCCGCTTCACCCGCAGCAAGGACAACACCGTGCTGTACGCGACGGTCCTCGGCTGGCCCGGCAGCACGTTCACGATCACCACGCTGAACGCCAACCAGATCAACCTGAGCAGCCTCACCTCGGCGCGGCTGCTCGGCGCCACCGCCGGCGGCTACGTCGACCTGCCCAACCGCACCCAGGACGGCTCCGGCCTGCACCTCACCATGCCGTCGGGCAATCCGCCGTTCAACGCGCTGGCGTACGTGGTGAAGCTGACCTTCGCCGGCCAGATCCCGCCCCTGGGCGGCGGCACCGTGACCGGCTGGGTCCGGATCGCGAACGCCACCAGCGGCCTCGTCCTGGACAGCGGCGGCACCGTCGCCTCCGGCTCGCCGTTGAAGCAATGGAGCTACGACGGCAGCACCAACCTGCAGTGGCAGCTCGTCGACCTGGGCAACGGCTACTACCGCATCGTCAACCGCACCAACGGCATGGTCGCCGACAGCATGGGCGCCACCGCGAACGGGGCCACCGCGAAGCAGGCCGCCTGGAACGGCGGCAACAACCAGCAGTGGTCGCTCACCAGCGCCGGCAACGGCCGGTACCAGATCGTCAACCGGGGCACGGGCACCGCCCTCGACGGCATGGGCTACCGGAACAACGGCGACAGCGCCTGCCTCTGGGCGCCGAACGGCAATACGAACAACCAGTGGACGATCACCGCAGCCTGACCCTCAGTCAGCAATGATGGGATGACGGAAAGTCAAACGACCGGGGTTGGCGGGGCGCATAGACGTGATCTTATGGTTGGAGTGATAAATACATCCCATGTCCTCGCGACGTCAGACGCACTCGGGATTAGGTGGAGGGGGATGAACGAGGAACCGCCGGTGGCCGAGGCGGTGGGCATCACCAAGAGGTACGGCCCGACCGTCGCGCTGGACCGGGCCGGGCTCACGGTGACCGCGGGCGAGACACACGGGCTGGTGGGCCGCAACGGGGCGGGCAAGTCGACGCTCGTGTCGATCCTGACCGGGCTGCAGGCCCCGGACGCCGGCGTGGTGACCTTCGCCGACCGGCCCGCGCCACGACTGGCCGACCGCGACGCCTGGCGCCGGCGGGTGGCGTGCGTCTACCAGAAGTCGACGATCATCCCGGCGCTCACCGTCGCCGAGAACCTCTTCCTCAACCGGTACGACAAGCGGCGCTCCGGGTTGGTCAACTGGTCCGCGCTCCGCCGCCGCGCCGCCGCGCTGCTGGAGGAGTGGTCGATCGAGGTCGACCCGCGGACCCTCGCCGGCGACCTCTCCGTGGCCCAGCGGCAGTTCGTGGAGATCGCCCGGGCGCTGTCCTTCGGGGCCCGCTTCATCATCCTCGACGAGCCGACCGCCCAGCTCGACGGGGCGGCGATCAACCGGCTCTTCGAGCGCATCCGGGTCCTGCAGCGGCAGGGCGTGACCTTCCTGTTCATCAGCCACCACCTGCAGGAGATCTACCAGATCTGCGACCTGGTGACGGTCTTCCGGGACGCCCGGCACATCATCACCGCGCCCGTCGCCGACCTGCCCCGCCCCGAACTCGTCGCCGCCATGACGGGGGAGGCGGCGACGACCAGCCCCCGGGAACGCACCGGGGGTGCCGCCGGCGGCGTGCGCCCGGCGTTGGTCGTCGAGGACCTGACCGGTGCCGACGGCACGTACCGCGAGGTGGCGTTCCGGATCGCGGCCGGCGAGATCGTCGGCCTGGCCGGCGCGGCGAGCAGCGGGCGCACCGAGGTCGCGGAGACGATCGCCGGGCTCCGGGCGGCCGCCGCCGGCCGGATCGAGATCGCCGGGCGCCGCCCGCGCCCGGGCAGCGTGCCCGGCGCGCTGTCGGCCGGCGTCGGCTTCGTCCCCCAGGACCGGCACAGCCAGGGTTTCGTCCCGGACATGTCGATCGCCGACAACGGCACGCTGTCGGTGCCCGGACGGATCGGCCGGCGGGGATTCATCCGGCCGCACCGCCGGGACGCCCTCGCCGCCGCCATGATCGAGAACCTGGCGATCAAGACGCCGAGCCCGCGGCTGCCGGTGTCCGGGCTGTCCGGTGGCAACCAGCAGAAGGTCGTCATGGCGCGAGCCCTGGCCGACGACCCCCGGCTGCTGGTGCTGATCAACCCGACGTCCGGTATCGACGTGCGCTCCAAGGAATTCCTCCTCGGCAAGGTGGAGGAGACCGCGCGGTCCGGGGCCGGCGTGCTGATCGCCTCGGACGAGCTGGACGACCTGCGGGTCTGCGACCGGGTCCTGGTGATGTTCCAGGGCCGGGTGACCACCGAGATGGCCGCCGGCTGGCACGACCACGAGCTCGTGGTCGCGATGGAAGGGATGGATCTCGATGCCTGACACGGCCGTGGCGAACTCCCCCGCACCGGACGCCGCGGCCACCGCGGCATCAGCCTCAACGGCGGCAAGGGCACCATGTTCGGCGCGTTCACCGGCATCCTGCTGCTGTTCATGATCCAGAACGTGCTCACCCTGGCGGGCGTCCCGGCTCAGTGGATCGGGGCGTTGAACAGCCTGATCATCCTGGCCGCCTTGATCGTCTCCCGGATCACCGGCGGCAAGGTCCAGGACTGATGACACGCATCGTCGCCCTGGGCGTTGGCGCCCAGATGCACCCGGACTCCCTCCGGAAATATGCCTACCCCGGCGGGCCCGTGTGGGCCGCTCGTGGCTGAGCCCCCGGGTGTCGCTGCTACCCTGCGGGCGAGGCCGGGTGGGGAGGTGTCCGCATGTCGTTGACCGACAAGGCCATCGCCCGCATCCGTGAGCTGATCCAGTCGGGCGAGCTGCCGCCCGGGGCGAAGCTGCCACCCGAGCCGGAACTCGCCGCGCAGCTCGCCGTCTCCCGCAACCTGCTGCGCGAGGCGGTCAAGGTCCTCGCGGCGGCCCGGGTCCTCGAGATACGCCGCGGCGACGGTACCTACGTGACCAGCCTGCAGCCCGACCTGCTGCTCGGCGGCCTGGGCAGTGCCGTGGAGATGCTGCTGGGCGACGCCGGCACGCTGCTCGACCTCATGGAGGTGCGCCGCCTGTTCGAGCCGGTCGCCACGGCACTCGCCGCCACCCGGATCCGCCAGGCCGGCCTCGCGGAGGTCAAGCGGCACCTCGACGCGATGCGCGAGGCCCGCGACGACGTCAACCTGCTCAACCACCACGATGCCGCGTTCCACCGCGCCGTCATCGCGGCCACCGGCAACGAGACCCTCATGACGCTGCTGGAGGGAATCTCCAGCCAGACCGTGCGCGCCCGGATCTGGCGGGGACTCGTCGACGGTGCCGCCGCCGGCCGCACGCTGGCCGAGCACGAGGCGATCTACCTGGCGCTGGTGGCGCGGGACGGCCCGCTCGCCCAGTCCACGGCCCTGGTGCACGTCAGCAACACCGAGGGCTGGCTGCGCGAACACCTGAACGTTCAGCGGTAGCCGGCGGCGACGATGTTCGCCTGCACCGCGTTCTCGGTGGCGTCCGACGGGTAGCCGGCCACCATGGCGCCCTCGTAGAAGGTGCCCGCGCTGAGATTCGCCCCGCCGCTGGGTTTGCAGCAGTCGCCGCCGCTGCCCAGGACGATGGCGCCCTGCTTCTTCATCGGGCTGTACCCGTTCGGCAGCGCACCGTCCCACATGGTCGCCAAGCTGCCGGACTGCGCGTTGCTGCCCTTGAGCGCGAACCGGGACGTGCCGTTGTTCTTCAGCATCGCGGTGACGAACTTGCCCGGGAGGGCGCGCTGGTTCGGGTTCCACGACTGGCTGCCGCCGGAATAGAGGCCCCACTCCAGGTCGGCCTGCACCCACGGGCCGGAGCCGGAGCAGCCGCCGAACCAGCACTCGGTGCCGAAGTTGATCGCGTCCATCGCGCCCGCGGCGTCGGCGGTGCGCGTCGTCTCGCTGTTGCCGTAGTCGAAGCAGCAGCCGCTGTTGACGTGGGTGCCGCTGGTCACCATATAAAGGCCTTCCGGGGCGGTGCCGGTGGGCACGCCGGTGAGATGCCCGTCCCGCCAGTAGCTGTTGCCGGGATTGAGGTAGAGCGAGTACGCCTTGCCGCCACCGATCGTCAGCGACTCGGAGGTGGCCCGCGCCGGGCTGCTCTGCGGTGAGCCGGGCACCGCCGCCGAACCCTGGTACCACATGTCGTTGCCCCGGCCGGACTGGTCGTAGACGACGGTGACGACACAGGTGGTGCCGGCGCAGAACGAGTCCTGCGTCGCGGCGTTCGCGGTCCCGCCGGGGGCGAGCAGGCCGATGTCCCTGGTGGTGTTGTCGGACGAGCGCCGGACCTGGTAGAGATTCCCGGCGTACGCGTGGTAGAGAGCTCGCACGGTGCTGTGTGCGGCGACGCACGGCGTGCCGCCGGCCGCATAGAGGTCGCACGGCAGGCTGCCGGCCGGCGGCACGGTGGTCGGGGGCGGGCTGCTCGGCGGGGTGGCCGTGGTCCACTGCTGGTTGGCCCCGCCGTTGCAGGACCACAAGATGATCTTTGTGCCGTTGGCCGTGGCGGCGCCGGTGGCGTCGAGGCACAGCCCGGACTGTGTGCCGGTGATGGTGCCGTTGGCGTTGACGTTCCACTGCTGGTTGGTCTGGCCGTTGCAGTCCCAGATGATCACCATGGTGCCGTTGGTGGTGCCCCGCCCGCTGGCGTCCAGGCACTTGGTGCCGAACACCGTCAGCTGGCCGCCGTTGGTGGTCCAGCGCTGGCCGTCGCCGCCGGTGCAGTCGGACAGCTGGGTCTGGGTGCCGTTGGCCGAGCCGGGTGCGTCCAGGCAACGACCGGACTGGCCGCCGACGATCTGTCCGTCCTGCGCGGCCGCCGCGGCCGGTGGGCCCGCCGCGGCCGCCGCGCCGGCCCCGGCAACGACGGCGGCGGCGACGGCGACCCAGAACCGGCGGGCCGGGGAATCGGCCGTTGCCCAGGCGCTACGGGCATGTCGAAGCATGGTGAGACCTCCCTATCGGGTCCATTTCTGGTTGGTGCCGCCGTTGCAGGTCCACAGCTGGACCCGGGTGCCGTTCGCGGTGGCCTGTCCGTTGACGTCGAGGCACAGCCGGGACTGGACGCCGACGATCGTGCCGTCGTTGGACAGCATCCATTTCTGCTGGTTGCCGCCGTTGCAGTCCCAGATCTCGACCGCGGTGCCGGCCGTCGTTCCCTGGTCGCGGGCCTGCAGGCACTTGCCGAGGACCCGCAGCTCGCCGGCCGCGGTGGGGGAGTAGCTCTGCCCGGCGCCGCCGGTGCAGTCCCAGATCTGGGTGGTGGAGCCGTTCGCCGAGGCGCCGCCGGCGATGTCCAGGCAGCGGCCGGACTGGTTGCCGGTCAGCCGCGGATAGGTGGGCAGGGCGATCGCGCCGGTCGCCGTGTCCACTCCCCAGGAGGGGTACCAGCTCAGGGCCGCGGTGCCGCTGGCGGTCAGCGTGATGGGCAGCCAGACGGGCAACGAGGAGTACAGGTCTCCGGCGTTCCAGCGGTCGCCGACGTACACGTAGTTCGTTCCGGCGGCGCCGCTGACCGGCAGCAGGAACGAGGTCTGCGAATCGTACGTACGGGTGCCGGCCGGCGCCACGTTCGTGAACGCGCTCCACGGCCCGGCCGGCGAGGTGGCCGTGGCGTACACGTTGTCGTTGGTCCCCCACCCGGTCAGGTGCGAGGTGAGCAGGAAGTAGCGGCCGCCCACCTTCGCCATCGCCGGCGCCTCGAGCGACGGGAAGGTGGCGACGGTGCTCTGCGCGGAGGTGTAGTCGGCAGTCAGGCGCTCGATGCGCATGCCGGCGGCGGGGTCCTCGTGGATCAGGTACGCGGTGCCGTCGTCGTCCTTGAACAGGCCCAGATCGCGGCTCGGGTGGCCGAGCGGCCGGCTCGCGCCCAGGTACGTGTACGGCCCGCAGGGCGTGTCGCTGACCGCGACCCCGGCACGCTGGTCGTTGTACGAGGTGTTGTCGATGTGCATCCACATCACGTACTTGCCGGTGGTGCTGTTGTGGATCACCTTGGGCCGTTCCACGATCCGCCCGGCCGCGAGGTCGCCGCTGCCCTGCCGGGACAGGGCGTCGACCTGCCGGGTCCAGTGCACCAGGTCGGGGGAGGAGTAGCAGGCCACCGCGGTGAACGTGGACCCGGCGACCTTGTCCTCGCCCACCAGGTAGTAGGTGCTCCCGACGGTGAAGAGGCCGGCGCCGTGGGCCTGCAGCCGGTTGCCGGCGGTGTCGGTCCACATCGTGCCGGGAACCACGGTCGCGGTGGCTGCCTCCGCCGGGGACGGGCCGCCGGCCAGCACCGATGCGGCGACGGCCGACGCGGCGAGAACGGCCGTCAGACGACGAGGTTTGTCCATGACTCCTCCCGCAATGATCGAATCGGTTCGATGAACACTAGGGGGATCGGTACGACACTGTCAAGCGAGGTTGATCGATGAATTCCTACCGGTCAAGGCGCGGCCGCGCTGCCGTCACGGGCAGCTTGGACGTCGTACTGGCGTCGTCAATACATTGACTACCGTCACTTGACTGCCTTCATGAGTGCGACTTACCGTGCAGCACATGGCGCCACGCGCCAGAATCGGTTCGACTCATGGGGAGGTGGAGCTGATGTCCAGACAGAGACCGTTGATCGGGCTGGCCGCGGCGTCGGCGGCCGTCCTCGCCGCCACCGGAGTGCTGGCGTTCGGCAACGGAGCGACCGCGTCGGCCGGCGGTGCCCGCCCGCTCGCGGCGACCGCGGGCTGCGGCAAGGCGCCGACGCTGGCCAGCGGTGCGCACACGATTCAGAGCGGTGGCCAGAACCGCACCTACATCCTCCGGGTCCCGGCCAACTACGACAGCAACCGCCCCTATCGGCTGATCTTCGGCTTCCACTGGAACGGCGGAACCGCCAACGACGTCGACTCCGGCGGAACCGACGGCTACAACTGGTCCTACTACGGACTCCGCCGCCTGGCCGACAGCGCGAACAACGGCACGATCTTCGTCGCGCCCCAGGGCAACGGCAACGGCTGGGCCAATCCCGGCGGCCAGGACGTCACGTTCGTCGACGACATGATCAGGCAGATCGAGGCGGGCCTGTGCGTCGACCCGGCGCAGCTGTACTCGGCCGGCTTCAGCTACGGCGGAGCCATGTCGTACGCCCTCGCCTGTGCCCGGGCGACCGTCTTCCGCGCGGTGGCCGTCTATTCCGGTGCCACGCTCAGCGGGTGCAACGGTGGCAACCAGCCGATCGCCTACATCGGATTGCACGGCGTCCGGGACAACGTGCTGCCGATCTCGAACGGGCGAGGACTGCGCGACACCTTCGTACGGGCCAACGGCTGCTCCCCGCAGAACCCGCCCGAGCCCGCGCAGGGCAGCCTCACCCATGTCGTCACCATGTACTCCGGATGCCGGGCCGGCTATCCGGTGGCCTGGGCACCGTTCGACGGCGGCCACGACCCCGGCCCGATCGACGGGTGCACCTGTGGCGGCTGGCGCAGCTGGACCCCCGGCGTGGTCTGGAACTTCTTCTCCCAGTTCGACACCGGCCAGCCGCCCACCACACCCCCGACCACTCCGCCGCCGGCCGGCAAGCAGCTCGTCGGCAGCCAGTCCGGTCGGTGCGTGACCGTGCCCGCCTCGAGCGCCGGCACCCAGGTCGAGCTGCGGGACTGCGCCGCGCAGTCCAACCAGGCCTGGACCTACACCGACGGCCGGCAACTGCAGGCCGCCGGCGGCATGTGCCTGGACGCGAGCGGCGGAGGCACCGCCAACGGCACGGCGGTGATCATCTGGGCCTGCAACGGCCAGGCCAACCAGCAGTGGACCGTCAACGCCAACGGCACCGTCACCGGCGCGCAATCCGGGCTCTGCCTGGACGCGACCGGCGCCGGCACGGCGAACGGCACGAAGATCATTTTGTGGTCCTGCAACGGTCAGCCCAACCAGCAATGGACCCTGCGCTGACGCGTTCCGACCCGGCGACCGCGGTGCGGTGGGCTCCGGTCCGCCGCACCGCACCGTCCATGGCATGCTTGTCCTCCGCCACCGGCGATCATCGAAGGAAAGCGTGGACGACATGCGGCAGGACCGATGCAGGCTGCGGGTGGGGTCGTGACGGAGTTCGCCGAGCGGTACGGGCCCTGGGCGGTGGTCGCCGGGGCATCACAGGGCATCGGCGAGGCGTTCGCTCGCGCGCTGGCCGGCCGCGGGACAAACCTGGTTCTCGTGGCACGGCGGCCGGAGCCGCTGACGGCGCTGGCGGAAGCCTTGCCGGTGCGTACCGTCACCGTGGCGGCGGACCTGGCCACCGCGGCGGGCCTTGCCGCGGTCTTCGCGGCGACCGCGGAGCTGGAGGTCGGGCTGGTCGTGGCCAACGCCGCCTACTGGCCGTCCGGGTTGTTCGTCGACGCCGCGGAGGGTGACCTGCAGCGCATCATCGACCTCAACTGCGGCGCGCCGGTCCGCCTCGCGCGCCACTATCTTCCGCCGATGGCGGCCCGGCGCCGCGGTGGCCTGATCGTCATGTCGTCCGCCTCCGGGCTGCAGGGCAATCCTCTGTTGACCGCGTACGCCGCGAGCAAGGCGTTCGGTGCCGTCCTCGCCGAGGGGTTGTGGTGGGAGATGCGGGGCAGCGGGGTCGACGTGACCGCCTGCGTCGCCGGAGCCGTGTCGACTCCGGGCCTCACCGCGGGCGGCCGGCGCCCGCCACCCGGCACGGTCGCTCCCGACGAGGTCGCCGCGGCCGCGCTGGCCGGGCTCGGGCGTGGTCCGCGCGTGGTGCCGGGAGCGCTGATGCGCGTCTCGACGGCGCTGATGAGCCGGCTCATGCCGAGAAAATCGGCGATCGACCTGATGGCCCGCGCCACCAAGGCGGCGCTCCCGTCGGGCGACGACAAGGACGGAGCGGCCTGACCTGGCCGACCGCGCCGGCCTGGCCGCCGACGGCGACTTCGCCCGCTTCCGCGGCGAGGTGCGCGACCTGCTGGTCGGCCAGAGCAACCGCATCCTGCTGCCCTGCCGCCCGCCCGAAAACTAAGCATGTCGCCAAAGGTTCAGTCCGTAACTAACAGCCCGGTGGCCGGCTAACGCGGTGGAGGGCCGCCGGAGTTACGGGAAACACTTCTGAGCAGGGGCTTAGCGGTCCGAGAGCTCGGAAGCTCAACGCCGTTCCGGTGCCGCACAGTTGGAGGAGCGACAGGGGGCGACACGTGACGGAGGACGAAGGCTGGCCCCGCGGCACCACGGGCGAGCTCGCCTCGGTGCGGGCGGCAGCGGTCAGCGGTGCGGCGCTCGTGCTCATCCTGCTGAGCGCCGCGGCCGTTTGCGTCGCGCTGCTGCTGGTCTTGCGGGCCTTCGCGTGAGCGAGCCGGGACTGGTCGTTCTCCGCGCCGCCGAGATCCTCGACGGGTGGTGGATGGGCGTGCAGGGTGTCACGCCGGCACGGGCCGAGCGGGCGATCCGCCGCGTGCTGCTGGCGCGGGGGCTCCCGTCGGGAGATGGGACGGTCTACCCGCCGGCCGCCGTGTTGTACCTGCCGCCGGCCTGCTATCGGCGGAGCGGACCGCTGGTCGAGGCCGAGCTCCCGGCGATGGAGCGCCGGGTCGCCGCGCGGCTCGATCGGGACGATCCTGCCCCGCTGCGGCTGTCCGTGCGTCCCGACGCCCGCGTCCGGCGCCCGCAGGTCGCGGCGCCCGCGGTCGGCGACGTCGCGGCGGTGCGCCGACGCCGTCGCCGGGACATCGACCGGACGCTGCTCAACGCGACCCTGCTCGATCCGGCCCGGTATACGCCCGGAGCGGCCGGCCTGGCGCTGCGGCCGCGCGACGGCGCCGCCCCGCCGATCCCGGTGCCGGCGGGCGGCCTCGTGGTCGGCCGCGACGATCGGCGTTTCGGGCGGATCCTCGACAGCAGCGCCTCGCGCCGGCACCTCGAGCTCACCCCGGCCGGGGCCGGCCTCCTGCGCTGCCGTGACCTCGGCTCGCGGAACGGCACCTGGGTCGACGGTGTCCGGATCACCGAGGCCGTGGACCTGCGACCCGGGCAACGCCTGCGCGTCGGCGACACCGAGTTCCACCTCGTCTTGCACGACTGCAGCCACCGGTCGGCCGTCGCCCAAAAGTAGAATTCCGCAGTGCCGCGCTTGATCGACCATCATTGTCACGGGCCCGTGGCCCATGACCTCGACCGCGCCGGGTTCGAGGCGCTGACCACCGAGTCGGATCGGCCGCCGCCGGCCGGGTGTTCCGCGCTCGACTCGCAGCTCGGCTTCGCGCTGCGCCGGTGGTGCGCGCCGGTGCTGGGACTGCGGCCGCACGCCGACGGCGACGCCTATCTCGCCCGGCGACGGGAGCTGGGGGCCGCGGAGGTCAACCGGCGGCTGCTGCGGGCCGCCGAGGTCGACGCCTATCTCGTGGACACCGGCTTCCACGGCTCGGAACTGCTCGGGCCGGCCGCGATCGCGTCGGCCGCGGGGGCGTCCGCGCACGAGGTCGTACGGCTGGAAACCGTGGCCGAGGAGCTCGGCGAGGTGACCGCGGAAGGGTTCGCCGACGCGTACACGGAAAGGCTTGCGCTGGCCACCGCGCACGCGGTGGGGGTGAAGTCGATCATCGCCTACCGTCATGGGCTGGACTTCGATCCGCAGCGCCCGGCGCGGCGGGAGGTGATCGAGGCGGCCGGGCGCTGGCTGCGGCACGGGCGGCCGCGGATCGCCGACCCGGTGCTGCTGCGGCACCTGCTCTGGGCCGGCGTCGACCGCGGGCTCCCGGTGCAGCTGCACACCGGGTTCGGCGACCCCGACCTCGATCTCGCCCGCTGCGACCCGGCGCTGCTGACCGGGTTCCTGCGGGCGACCCGGGACCGTGGCGTCCCGGTCATGCTGCTGCACTGCTACCCGTACCACCGGCAGGCCGGCTTTCTCGCGCAGGCGTTTCCGCACGTGTACGCGGACGTCGGGCTGGCGCTCAACCATGTGGGCGCGCGGGCCGAGGCGGTGCTCGCCGAGTCGCTCGAGCTGGCGCCGTTCCACAAGGTGCTCTATTCGTCGGACGCGTACGGCCTCGCCGAGCTGCACCACCTCGGCGCCGTGCTGTTCCGGCGGGCGTTCGCCGCGGTCACCGGGGCCTGGGTGCGCGACGGCCACTGGTCGGCCGGGGACGCCGAGCGGGCCGGTGAACTGATCGGTTCGGGCAACGCGCGACGGGTTTACGGATTGACGGATTGACGGATTGAATGGTGTCGCTATTTGCTTGACCCGAGGGGGCGATCGCCATGTCCGAGCTCCGCCGCGGTCTGAACGTCTGGGAAGCGATCGGCATCTCGATCGCGCTGATGGCGCCGTCGATGGCCGCGAACATCAATCCGCAAGCCACGGCGGGTTCGGTCGGCCGGGCCGTGCCGCTCGCCTTCGGGCTGGCCACCGTCGGCGTGCTGCTGGTCGCGTACGCGTTCGTCCGGCTCTGTCAGCACTTCCACCATGCCGGATCGGTCTACGGTTTCGTCGGCGCCACCCTGGGTGCCCGGGCCGGACTGGTCGCCGGCTGGGCGCTGCTGGGCACGTACGTGCTCTACGGCGTGGTCACCTCGACCGCGGCCGGCATCTTCGGCGCCTCCTTCCTCGACGAGGTGGGCGCCTGGAAGCATCAGCCGTCCTGGGCGCCGTTCCTGATCGGCACGCTCGCCCTGCTCGGCGTCCTGGCGCTGACCGTCTCGCCGGTGCGCTCGGCCACCCGGGTGCTGCTCACCGCCGAGGGCGCCACGGTCCTGCTGATCCTGGTGATCAGCCTGGTGGTGCTGATCCGCCTGCTGAACGGCTCGGCGCCGCACGGCCGCACGTTCACCTGGAGCGTCTTCTCGGTCGCGCCCGGCACGGACGTGTCGACCCTGTTCCTCGGCGCGGTCTTCGGTTTCCTCTCGTTCGCCGGTTTCGAGGCGGCGGCGACCCTCGGCGAGGAGTCCCGGCGGCCGCGGCGGGACATTCCCCGGGCGATCCTGGGCACCGCGATCTTCGGCGGCGTCTACTTCATCGTCGTCACGGCCATCGAGGTGATGGGCTTCGGCACCGACGACGCCGGGGTGAAGGCGTTCACCAACTCCGGCTCGCTGCTCGGCGACCTCGGCACCGGCTACGTCGGCGCCTGGGCCGGCAACCTGGTCACCCTCGGCGCGGCGGTCAGCGCCTTCGGCTGCGCGCTGGCCTGCGGGGTGGGCGCGGCCCGGCTGGCGTTCGCGTTCGGCCGGGACGGGGTTGCGCCGGCCCGGTTGGGTGCCGTCTCGCCGCGTCTCGGGACACCGCACGTCGCGGCGCTTACCGTGGTGGTCATGATGGGGGCGGTGGTGCTGCTCGACGCGCTGGCGTTCGGTGCCTCCGCGTTCGAGGTCTTCCTCTGGTCGGGCACGATCGGCACGCTCATCCTGCTGGTGGCGTACGTACTGGCCACGCTGGGCGCGATCCGGCTGCTGTTCTTCTCCGGCCGGCGGCTGGTCCCGGCGTGGCAGATCGTGATCCCGCTGCTCGCGCTCGTGGTGGTCGGCTACACCCTGTATCGCAACGTCATCCCGTACCCGACCGGCGCGGCCCGCTGGTTCCCGGTCGTCTGCCTGATCTGGCTGGCGATCGCGGTCGTCTATGTCATCGCCCGGCCGGGCGTGGCCCGTCGAGCCGGGCGGCAGCTCGCCGTCTCGACGGCGCCGGAACTGGAGGAAGACCATGTCTGACGTCGGCCGGCTGCACGACCTCGGGGTCCGTGCCGTCATTCTGTCGTACGTGGACACGGCCGGGATCAACCGCATCAAGACCGTCCCGCTGTCCCGGCTGGACGATGCGGTGCGCTGGGGCGTCGGCATGTCCCCGGTCTTCGACACCTTCCTCGCCGACGATTCGATCACCAGCACCGGCCTGCTCGGCGGCCCGGACGGCGACCTGCGGCTGCGGCCCGACCTCGACCGGCTCGTCGCGCTGGCCGCGCAGCCGGGCTGGGCCTGGGCGCCGGCCGACCGGTTCACCCAGGAGGGCGAGCCGTGGATCGCCGACCAGCGCGGCTTCGCCCGGCGGATGACCGAGCTGGCGGCGGCCGGCGACGTCACGTTCCGGATGGCGATCGAGATCGAGTGGGCGGTCGGGCGCGACGACGACGACTTCCTCCCGGCCTGCCGCGGCCCGGCCTACGGGATGACCCGGCTGGTCGAGCTCAGCGACTACTGCCGCGACGTGCTGGTCGCGCTGGAGGACCAGGGGATCGCCGTCGACCAGTTCCACCCGGAGTACGCGGCCGGCCAGTTCGAGGTCTCGGTCGCGCCGGCCGGCCCGGTCCGCGCCGCCGACGAGAGCGTGCTGGTGCGCCAGACGATCCGGGCCGTCTCGCAGCGGCACGGCCTGCGGGTCTCGTTCGCGCCCGCGGTGGTCGCCGGCACCGTCGGCAACGGCGGCCACGTGCACCTCTCCGCGTGGCGGAACGGCCGCAACCTCTTCGACGGCTTTCCCGACTCCGAGGGCGGGCCGGCCGCGGCCGGCATCCTCGCGCACCTGCCGGCGCTGCTCGCGGTCGGCGCGCCCACCCCGGCCAGCTACCTGCGGCTGGTGCCGTCCCACTGGGCCGGTGCCTTCGCCTGCTGGGGCGTGGAGACCCGGGAGGCGGCGCTGCGGTTCGTGCCGGGCACGGCCGGGCGGCCGGGCGCGGCCAACCTCGAGGTGAAGTGCTTCGACCTGGCGGCCAATCCCTATCTGCTGCTCGGCGCGCTGGTCGCGGCGGCGCTCGACGGCCTCGCCGCCGGCAAGTCGCTGCCCGAGCCGATCACCGGGGACCCGGCGAACCTTCCCGGCGTCCCCCGGCTGCCCACCAGCCTGGACGCCGCGACGGACGCCTTCGCCGGCACGCCGATGCTGCGCGAGGCGATGGGCGACGCGCTCTTCGGCGCCGTGGTCGCCGTCCGCCGGGCCGAGGCGGACCGCCTGCGCGACCAGGACCCGGCGGGGGTCGTGGCCGCGCTGCGCTGGGTCTACTGATCCGCCCGGATCAGCCGCAGGCCACGCCCGACAGGTTGAGGTGGCCGTTGTAGTCGGGCGGCGTCGAGTTCGCGACCTCGTCGGCGTGCAGCGCGCGGACGCTCACGCACAGGCCCTTGCCGTAGACCTTGACCGGGCCGGCGTAGTACTTGAAGGCGCCCTGATCCTCGTCGTAGTTGTTCTTGTAGTTGTCCTCGGCCCACCGCGAGTTGTACATCTCGAGGACCATCGGCGTCTTGTCGCCGTAGCGGGGCAGGCCGGACCGCTTCACGAGCGCCGCGCAGTTCCAGCCCGTGCCGGCGTCATAGTAGAGCTTGACGTCACTGCGGTAGTAGGTCTTGCCGTCGAGCCGGTCCGTCATCGGCACGGCCCACGAACGCACCAGCGTTCCGTCGCATCCGTACGAGGCGGCCGAGGCCGGCGACGCCGGCGCCGCGGTCGCGGCCAGGGCCGCCGCGGCGACGCAGAGCATGACCCGCTTGAACATGGTTCCTCCAGGAGCCGGATGTCGTGTCGGCACCGACTCTCGGCCCGCAACGGTGGCGTTCGGTAGCGCCTGACACGTTCTGACAACACCCGGCACCCCCTCACCCCGTGCGCACGTACGGAATCGTCTGCGGACCTTCCGGCAGCACACAGACCTTCGCTTGCGGGCCGCGCCGGGCGAGTTCGGCGTGCACCGCCGCGGCGATGTCCGGTACCGCGAACAGGTGTGCGGTGCGCAATTGCGCGTCGGTCAGGCCCGAGGTGTGTACGCCCACCCGCGCCCGGGTGAGCACCCGGGCCAGGATCTGCACCTGCCACTGGTCGGGCACGGTCGTGGTCCGCGTCTCGATCGCGGCCAGCAGCGCCGCCGGCGTCGGTGCCGACGCCAGCACCTCCCGGAAGGAGCCGTGGTCGGGGAACCCGTCGGAGCACTCGGCGGCGCAGATGATCAGCCCGCCCGGCCGTACCACGGTGGCCGCGGCGGACATGCCCTTGACCGCCTGGTAGAGGTTCTGGTCCAGCGGGAAGCCGGAATTGGTCGTCACCACGACGTCGTACAGTCCGGGCACCGGGCGCATCGACGTCCGGCGTACGGTCTCCCGTGCGGCCTCGTGCATCGGCAGGAGGTCGCCACCGAAGGCCGCGACGATTTCCTGTTCCCGGTTCAGCACCACGTCGAGGGCGTAGTCGACCCCGGTCGCCGCCGCGATCGCCCGGACGTCGTCGTGCACGGGGTTGCCCTCGCAGACGCCCCAGACGGCCCGCTCGTCGCCGATGTGCCGGGCGTCGTGCAGGACCAGGACCGTCTCCAGGGCGGCCAGGCCGGGCGCGACGAGCTTCGGGCCGCCGCTGAAGCCGGCGAAGAAGTGCGGCTCGACGAAACCGGTGGTGATCCGTACGTCGGCGTCCAGCCACAGCCGGTTCAGCCGCACCGGCACGCCGTTCACGACGCCGCAGTCGCGCAGCATCGCGGGATCGCGGCTGTCGTGGTTCACGATCCGCATGGTGTCGACGAAATCGTCGCCCAGCATGCTCCGGAGCTCGGCGTCGGTGTTGGCGCGGTGGGTGCCGGTCGCGACCAGGAGGGTCAGGTCGGTCCGGTCGACGATGCCGGCGAGCTCGGCGAGCAGGGCCGCCACCATGGCCTGGCGGGGCTGGGGCCGGGTGGCATCGCACAGCGACACCGCGACCGACTGGCCGGGGCGTACCCGGTCGCGCAGCGGTGCTCCGGCGACCGGGTGGCGGAGGGCGTCGCGCAGCACGCCGGCCGGGTCGGCGGCCGCCGCCTGCGCGACGGGTGTGATGACGGTCGTCCGGTCGGCGGGCAGCCGGAGCCGTAAGCCGTCGTGTCCATAGGCGAGAAGTATCTCGCGGTAGTCAGTCATAAGCCCCGGGCGGCCAGATTAATCCTACGAATCCCACTGACCCTAGAAGCCTCCGTCGAGCTAAGTCAAGGGTCCTCGGCCGTATCAAGCAGGCGAAATAGTGTTCAAAACGGACGATGCCGCGTTACGGCACTGTTACGGAAGGTGTCGATACTGTCACTAGACATGGGATGAATCCGTCGATAGATTGCGGCTACCCCGACCCGGGCCTGGTGGAGGTACTCATGGCTTCCGATGCCGCCGAGCGCGACGCCCCGTCGGGCGCGCCCGCCGTGTCACGAGGGCCGGGTTCGCCATCTCGCCGCCGCGACCGTGCCCTGCCCCGGGTGGGCCTCCGCGCGCTGCGGGTCGGGCCGGGCCTGATGTTACTGATCGTCGTGCTGGCCGCGGCCGCGCTGTCCCCGGTGTTCCTCACCACCCGGAACCTGGGCAACGTGCTGAGCCAGACGGCCGTGATCGCGATCCTGGCGCTGGCCCAACTGCTGGTGATCGTGACCCGCGGCATCGACCTGTCCGTCGGATCCACTCTGGCGCTCGCGGCCGTGGTCGGCGCGCTGGTGTTCGAGTCGGTGCCGTCGGGGGCCGGGGCCATTCTGGCGATGCTCGCCACCGGAACGGCGGTCGGCCTGGTGAACGGGGCGGTGCTGGTCTGGGGCCGGCTGCCGCACCCGTTCATCATGACGCTGGCCATGCTCAGCATCGCCCGCGGGCTGGCGCTGTGGCTCTCCGGCGGTCAGCCGATCAGCGGCATGCCGGAAGTGGTCCAGACCGTCGGCGGCGGCACGATCGGCTGGCTGCCGTACTCGGCGTTCCTGGTGGCCGGGCTGGCGCTGGTGACGCTGCTGCTCACCAGGTCGATGGTCTGGGGTCGCTGGATCTTCGCGGTGGGCGGGAACCCGGACGCCGCGCGGCGGGCCGCGATCCCGGTCAACGCGGTGCTGATCTCCGTGTACGTCCTGAGCGGACTGGCCGCCGGTATCGCGGCGATCGTCAACGCCGGCCGCCTCAACGGCGGGTCACCGACCTTCGGCGAACTGGCCGAACTGGACGCGATCGCGGCCGTGGTGATCGGCGGCGCGAGCTTTCACGGCGGCCGCGGGCACGTCGGCAACGCCCTGGTGGGAGCACTCATGATCGGCGTCATCCGGAACGCGATGAACCTGCTCGACGTCAACGCCTTCCTGCAGCCGATCGTGATCGGGATCGTCATCGTGATCGCGGTCGAGCTCGACGTCGTCCGCGAGCGCCTCGAGGAACGGCTGCGAGTCCTCCAGGCGGCCCGCTCATGACCGCGCCGATCAGGACCGCGCCGAGCGTGTTCGCGCTGAGCGTGCGCGGCGCCACCAAGCGGTTCGGTGCGGTGGTCGCGCTGGACGGCGTCGACCTGCACGCCCGGCGCGGCGAGGTGGTCGCCCTGCTCGGCGACAACGGCGCCGGCAAGTCGACGCTGATCAAATGCATCACCGGCGTGCTCCGGCTGGACGCGGGCACCGTCGAGATGGACGGCCGGCCGGTGGACGCGGGGTCGCCCGCGGCCGCCCGGGCGCTGGGCATCGAAACCGTGTATCAGGACCTGGCGCTGTTCGACAACCTCGACCCGGCGGCGAACTTCTACGCCGGACGCGAGATGACCGTGCCACGGTGGCTGCCCCGCGGGCTCCGGCTGGTTCGCCGGCGCGCCATGGCGCAGGCCACCGAGAACGTGCTGCGCCGGCTGGCGGTCGGCGTGCCGGACCTCGGCGCCGCCGTGGGCCTGATGTCCGGCGGGCAGCGCCAAGCGATCGCCGTCGCCCGCGCGGCGGCGTTCGCCACCAACGTGGTGATCCTCGACGAGCCGACGGCGGCGCTGGGCGTACGGGAGTCGAGGCACGTCCTCGACCTCATCCTGCGCCTGCGTACCGAGGGCGTCGCCGTCATCGTCGTGTCCCACGCGATGGATCACGTCATGGAGATCGCGGACCGGGCCGTGGTGATGCGCCGCGGCCGTACGGTCGGGGAGCTCGTGCCCCGGCCGGAGAACAGGGAACAGATCGTGTCACTCATCGTGGGCGGTGCGGGCTGACCACCCGAACGGGCCACCCGAAAGGGCCGCCCGAAAGGGCCACCCGAGACGGCCGCCCGAAAGGGAACGGACAACGATGCAGCGCGGATCCCGAATCATCACCATGGTGGCGGCCCTGACCCTGCCGCTGGCGCCGGCGGCCTGCTCCTCCGGCGACAAGGGCGGCAGCGGCTCGGCGGCGACCGGAACCCTCAAGGTCGGTTTCATCACCAAGTTCCCGGTCGACTTCTACGACACCATGGTCGACGCGGTGAAGAAGTACGACGGCGAGCACGCCGACGTCGAAGTCCTCTTCGGACAGGGCAAGAGCGGCACCGACGACGAAGGTGAGATCAACACCATCGAGGACATGATCGCGAAGAACGTCAAGGCCATCGCGATCACTCCCACCAGCCCGGCGGTTCAGCCCGCGCTGGACAAGGCGGTCCACGCCGGTATCAAGGTGGTGCTGGTCGACAACGACATCCCCGGCTGGTCCGGCAAGAGCTCGGTGGTGGCCACCGACAACCTGGCCGGCGGCAAGCTCGCCGGCACCTGGCTGGCCGGCCACCTGCCGGCCGGCGCCAGCATCGGCATCCTGCAGGGCCGGGTCGGCAACCCGTCGCTCGACGACCGGGTCAAGGGCCTGAAGGAGACCCTCGGCGACAAGGCCACCGTGGTCGGCGAGCCGGCCACCGACTGCGATCAGACCAAGGGCCTGAACGCCGCACAGGACCTGCTCACCGCGCACCCGAACCTGACCGCCATCTACGGCGCCTGCGGGCCGCCCATCGTCGGCGCCCTGCAGGCGATCAAGGGCGCGGGGAAGGCGCCCGGCAGCATCATCGTCGTCGGCTTCGACGCCTCACCCGGCGAGCTGAAGGCGATCAAGGCGGGCGACCAGGCCGGCTCGGTCGCGCAGTTCCCGGCCAAGATGGGGTCGCTCGGCGTCGAGACGGCCGTCGCCGCCGCTCGTGGCCAGTCCGTGCAGGCCACCTTCGACACCGGAACCGAGATGGTGACGAAGGACAACGTCGCGCGGTTCGGCTGACCGCCCATCGACGGGCGTCACTTGACTAACATGATACGTATGACCTATCTTGCAGGGGTGTAGCGGCGAGGATTCGCCGCCGGGCCAGCCGTCCGGGCTCCCCACCGACGACTCCACCGCTCTCGAGGAGTCCCGATGCCCCTGCTCTCACGTCTCCGGTACCGACCGCTGATCGCCGGTGCCGGCCTGTCGGCGGTGGCCGCGGCCACCGCCGTCGTGGCCTCCGCGTCGCCCGCGGCCGCGGCCACCACCACGTTCTACGCCGCCCCGGCCGGCAGCGGCACGGCCTGTTCGAGCGCTCAGCCGTGCTCCCTCGCCGGGGCGCAGGCGGCGGTGCGGTCGGCGGTCGCCGGCATGACCGGTGACATCGCCGTCCAACTCGCCGACGGGGCGTACCGGTTGTCCGCGCCGCTGCGGTTCACCGCGGCCGACTCGGGTACCAACGGCCACACCGTGATCTGGCAGGCCGCGCCCTCCGCCCACCCGGTCGTCACCGGCGCGCGGCAGGTCACCGGCTGGCGCCAGACCGACGCCGGGCGCAACATCTGGCAGGCGAGCGTCGGATCCGGGCTCGACACCCGGCAGCTGTACGTCAACGGCAGCCCGGCAATCCGCGCCCGCACCCAGGTGAACCGCTCCGATTTCACGGCGAACGGGACCGGCCTGCGGTTCACCAACTCGGCGCTGAACTACCTCAACTCGATCGCGAACCCGAGCCGGGTCGAGGTGGAAGCGATCAACTCCTTCACCGACCGCTACTCGCCGGTGCAGAGCATCGGCAACAACCTGCTGACCATGCGGCAGCCGGCGTGGAACAACAACAACCTCGGGTACGACACGCTCACCAGCCCCTTCCGGGCCGGCCCGATGTACCTGGAGAACGCGTACGAGTTCCTCGACTCGCCGGGGGAGTGGTATCTCGACCCGGGCACCGGCACGCTGTCCTACATCCCCCGCTCCGGGGAGTCGATGAGCAGTGCCGACGTGGAACTGCCGACCCTCGGCTCCCTCGTGGACGTGGGCGGCACGTATGACGCGCCGGCGCACGACATCACCTTCGCCGGCGTCGAGTTCACCGGCACCAGCTGGCTCGGTCCCAGCAGCGACCAGGGATACGCCGATCAACAGACCGGCGCCTACCTCGCCGGCAACTGGTCCTGGCCCAGCTTCGGCTCCTGCAGCTCCGGTTGCACCCAGTTCGAGGCCACCCGTCCGGGCTGGAGCCAGATGCCCGCCGCGGTGCAGGTGTCGGCGGCCAGCGCGATCACCTTCAGCGGCGACCGGTTCGTCAACCTCGGGCAGACCGCCGTCGGCATCGGCAACGACGCGAATGCGCACGCGAGCGGCGTCGGCCTGGGCGCCGGCTCGGTCACCGTCACCGGCTCGGTGTTCACCGGCGTCGCGGCGGGCGGAATCGTCGCCGGCGGCGTACGGGCCGACGCGCACCATCCCGGCGACAGCCGCATGATCAACCGGAACCTGACGATCAGCAACAACCTCGTGCACGACATCGGCACGGACTACCGCGGCATCGTCTCGTTTCTCACCACGTACGTCACGAACGCCGTCATCACCCACAACGAGGTCTACAACCTGCCGTACTCCGCCATCGCGGCCGGCTACGGCTGGGGCGCGAACGACGCCGGCGGCAGCAACGACTACGCCAACCGCGGCCTGTACAACTACCAGCCCCGGTACTCCACCGCGACGACCGCGAGCGGCAACCAGATCACCGCCAACTACGTGCACGACGTCATGCAGCAGATGAACGACGGCGGCTGCATCTACACGCTCTCGGCCAATCCGAACGGGCTGGTGAACGGCAACTATTGCCTGCACACCCACGGCTACTTCGGCCTGTACTTCGACGAGGGCTCCCGGTACTGGACCGCCTCCGGCAACGTCTTCTCCGACGTCGGGGTCTGGTCGACGGCCAACGCCAACGCCAACAACAACAGCGGCAACCTCACCGCGACGGGCAACTGGACGACCAACGGCACCACGTACATCGGCAACGACCGGGGCAACAACGTCTCCGGCAACACGACGGTCACCGGTGGCAACTGGCCGTCCGGCGCCCAGGCGGTGATGTCCTCGGCGGGCATCGCCTCGGGCAACCCGCCGTCCCTGCAGAACGTGGAGCTCGTCGGCGGGCAGTCCGGGCGGTGCGTCGACGTGCCGAACTCGACCACCACCAACGGCACCCAGGTCCAGCTGTACGACTGCTCCGGCAACGCCGGCCAGCGCTGGACGTACACCTCCGGAAGACAGCTTCAGGTGTACGGGACCAAGTGCCTGGACGCGTCGAACCAGGGCACCGCGAACGGCACCAGCGTGATCATCTGGGACTGCAACGGCCAGGCCAACCAGCAGTGGACCGTCAACGCCAACGGCACGATCACCGGGGTGCAATCCGGGCTGTGCCTGGACGCGAACGGCGCCGCCACCGCCAACGGCACGAAGCTCATCCTGTGGTCCTGCAACGGCGGATCCAACCAGCAATGGAGCACGCGCAACTGATCGCCGAACCACCGCCACACGCGAGACGCGCGCTGCGGCCTTGGGCCGCGGCGCGGGTCGCGTTGTCCCGGCGGGGCGATCCGGACCGGCGGGAACGGCGCCCACGCGTACGCCCGAATGGTTTGGTGTTGTCTTAGGCCTCGAAGCGGCGTTGGCGCCAGGAGCCGATGATGTGGTCGCGCATGGCCGCTTCCGCGGCGGGTGCGTCCTGGCGGGCGATCGCGTCGACCACCCGGGCGTGCTGGTCGAGGGTGGAGCCGAACGCGCCCTCGTACCGCATCCCGCGGTACCTCTTGCTCTCCAGGGCGCGGCGGTACAGGCGTTTGGTGATGTTCTCGGCCAGGCGGTTGCCGGAGAGCTCCATCACCGTGAGGTGAAAGACCACGTCCGCCTCGTTGAAGGAGTCGCTCTCGTGCTGCGTCTGCCGCATCACCTCGAGGGCCTGCTCGAGGCGGGCGAGCTCCTCCGCGGTGCGGTCGGCGGCCACCGCACCGGCCATGGCGGCCTCGAGACTGCCCCGCACGACGGTCAGCTCGTCCAGCACGCCGAGCGACTCGTCGTTGTCGATGAGCGCGGAGAGCACGACCGGGTCGAGCATGTTCCACGACCCGGAGCGCGTCACCTGGGTGCCCCGGCCCTGGCTGACGATCAGCAGGCCCTTCTCCTCGAGCCGCTTGGCGGACTCACGGATCACGGTGCGGCTCACGCCGAAGTGCTCGCTGAGCGGCCCCTCGGGCGGCAGCACCGCGCCCTCGGCGAGCTGCCCGGTGACGATGAGCTCGACCAGCTCGCTCACCACGGCGACGCCCAGCCGCTCGGCGCGCTGGCGAACAGGGAGTTTGAACCCGTCGGATGCGGCCGTCATGGCTCGTACCATACCGACCGATCGACCGTCACCCCTTGACCGCGCCGGTGAGACCGCCGACGATGCGGCGCTCGAAGAGGCTGAAGAACACCAGCGCCGGGATCATCGACAGCGAGGTGAACGCCAGCACCTTCGCGGTGTCGACCGAGTACTGCGACGCGAAGGCCTGCACGCCGAGCGGCAGCGTGAAGGTGTCCTGGTCGCTCAGGATGAACAGCGGCAGCAGGTAGCTGTTCCAGCTGCCGACGAACGCGAGGATCCCGGTGGTGATCAGGCCGGGCACGGAGAGCGGGAGCACCATCCGCCAGAAGAAGCCGATCCGGCCGCAGCGGTCGATGGCCGCGGCCTCCTCGAGCTCCTTGGGAATCGCCCGGAGGAAGGGCACCAGGATGATGACCGTCGTGGGCAGCCCGAACGCGATCTGGGGCAGGATGACGCCGGGCAGGGTGCCGACCAGTCCCAGGTTCTTCACCAGGATGTACAGCGGCGTGATCGCGACCGTCACCGGGAACATCAAGCCGGAGGCGAACAGGGCGTACATCGCGCCGCGGCCCCGGAACCGGTAGCGGGCCAGGACGTAGCTCGCCATGACGCCCAGCGTGACGACGCCGAGGGTGGTGGCGACGGCGACGATCGTCGAGTTGGCGATCTGCCGCCAGAAGACCCCGCTCGTCAGGACGCTGGTGTAGTTGCCGAACTCCCACGGGTCCGGCAGGCCCGCCGGGTTGACGGTGATCTGCGAGTTGGTGCGGAACCCGCCGGTGATGATGTAGAGGACCGGGCCGATCATGAGACCGACCAGGACCAGCGCAACGAAGTAGACGATCGGCCTGCGCGCGGACATCTCTAGGTTCCCTCGGTGAGCGCGCCCTCGGTGTCCCGGCGCAGAACGAAGCGCTGATAGAGCAGCGCGATGATCAACGAGATGACGAACAGAACCACCGCCACCGCGTTGCCGTAGCCGTAGTTGCCCGCGTTGCGGCCCTCGGTGACCATGTACGTCGCCATCGTCGAGGTGCCGGCGGTCGACGCGACGTACTGGCCCCAGATGATGTAGACGAGGTCGAACAGCTGCAGCGCGCCGATGATGGACAGGAAGGCCCAGATCCGGATGGTCGGCGCGAGCAGCGGCAGGGTGATCCGCCGCTGGGTCTGCCAGTAGGAGGCACCGTCCACGGCGGCCGCCTCGGACAGCTCCGGCGGGATGTTCTGCATTCCGGCCAGGAACAGGATCACGGCGAACCCGACGTACTTCCAGGTCAGGATGAACATCAGGGTCCAGATGGCGAGTTTCGGGTTCGACAGCCAGTCCTGTTTCAGCGAGCCGAGACCGATCCCCTGGAGTACGCCGTTGACCGCCCCGCTGGTCTGCAGCATCAGGCTCCAGGCGGTCCCGACGATGACTTCGGAGATGACGTACGGGACGAAGATGAGCACCCGGATGACCGACTGGCCGCGCATCTTCTGGTTGAGCAGCAGGGCGAGGCCGAGCGCGATCGGGCCCTGAATGACGATCGAGGCCACGACGATCACGCCGTTGTGCACCAGCGCCGCGAGGAAGGCGCTGTCCTGGAGAATCGTCTTGTAGTTGTCGAGCCCGACGAAGTTGGTCGGTACCCCGTAGCCCTTCCATTTGTAGAAGCCGTAGTACCCGGCCAGCAGGACCGGGAAGATGACAAACCCGAGGAACATCAGGATCGCCGGGCCGGACAGCGCCGCGATCTCCAGACGTTGCGCCCAGCCGATTCCGCGCCGGCGGGGACGGAACGGAGCCGGCGCGCCACCCCCGTTCCGTACCTGAATGCCGGCCGATTCCGCGGTGACCGTGGAACCCTTGCCGCCGCCCTCGCCGCTCATCGCTTGGCTTCCCTCAGCCCTTCTTGGCGGCTTCGTTCACGGCCTTGATGATTCCGGCGACGTCGCCCTTGCCGGCGAGCAGGTTCACGACGCTGACGTTCAGCGCGTTGCCCACGTTCTGGCCGTACAGCGTGTCGAGCCACTCCGAGACGTACGGCGCCTTGTTGTAGGCATCGAGGACCGCCTTGAGGTAGTCCTCGGTGATCACGCCCTGCGCCTCCTTGTTGACCGGCAGCGAGTTGAAGTCCTTGTAGAAGGCCTCCTGCACGTCCTTGGTCACCAGGTAGTTGAGGAAGTCGGCGCACTCCTTCGGCGCCTGCTTCGAGCACGAGTAGCCGTCCGCGCCGCCCATGATCGCGGCTGGGTCGCCCTGTCCGCCGGGAACCGCCGGGAACGGGAAGAAGCCGAGGTCGGGCAGCGGCTTGGTGTCCTTGGTCAGGGAGGCGATCACGCCCGGGTCCCAGGCCCCCATCAGTTCCATGCTCGCCTTGTGGTTGGCCAGCAGGCCCGCCGAGCTTCCGGCGCCCTGCTGGGCCGAGGTGGTCAGGAACCCGTCGTTGAACGGCTTGGTGTCGGCGAAGGCCTTGAGGTCGTTGCCGGCCTTCGTCCAGCAGGGATCGTCGAAGGTCTTGCTCTTGGCCGTGGCGTCGAGAGTGGCCTTGCTGCAGGCGCGCAGAGCGAAGAAGTAGTACCAGTGCGCGGCCGGCCAGGCGTCCTTGGCGCCGAGCGCGATCGGCGTTCCGTGGGCCTTGAGCTTGCTCACCGCCGCGGTGAACTCGTCGAAGGTCGTCGGCGGGGTCGTGACTCCGGCCTTGGTGAACAGGTCCTTGCTGTACCAGATACCGCCGGGCAGGACCGAGGCCGGAATCTCGTACGCCTTGCCGTCGACCTGCCCGTTCTTCAGCGCGGCGTCGCCCACCGCCTGCTTGGTCGCGTCCGTGATGTCGTCGGTGATGTCCTTGAGCTGACCGGCCTCCACCATCGCGGCCATCTTCCCGCCGCCGCGCTGAAGGAAGATGTCGGGCGCGGAGCCGGAGTTCAACGCGGTCTGGAGCTTGCCGTCGAGATCCTCGTTCTGGATCGCCTGGAGCTTGATCGTGACGTTCGGGTGGGCGGCGTGGTAGTCGGCGACCGTCTTTTCCCAGAACGCCTTGCCGGGACCGGTCGTGGCGTTCTCCCACAGTTGCATCGTGACGTTGCCGCCCGAGCTGCCTTTGTCGTCGTCACCGCTGCAGGCGGCCAAGCCCACGGTGGTCAACGCCAGCACGGCGGCCAAGGCGAGGGTCCTGTCAGGCGTCATGAAGATCACCTCTCGGGGCCGAAAGTTTCGGAGTGCTTCCGGAATATGACGCCCAAGTTAGGAAGTGATGCCGGTGGATGTCAAGATTTTCGGACCAGCGTCTTGAACTATCCGTGTAACGATTCCGAACCGAGGGTGAACCTGCGGGCGCCAGCACGCCGCGCGTCTCCTCGACGCGCGGCGGGCGTCCGGCGCGAATTACCGCAACCTGGCGGAAGTTGCGCGCGGTGAAGTCAGTTCAGGCTGAAGCGCTGGTTGGCCTGTCCGCTGCAGTCGTAGATCTGGACCTGCTGGCCGTTGCCGGTGCCCCAGACGTCCAGGCAGCGACCGGACTGCACGCCGGTGATGGTGCCGTTGGCGTTGACGTTCCACTGCTGGTTGGCCTGCCCGTTGCAGCTGTAGATCTGCACGGCCGAGGCGTTGCCGGAGCCGGCGGCGTCCAGGCACATGCTGCCGTACACGGTCAGCTGCTTGCTCGAGGTGAGCGTCCATTGCTGGTTGGCCTGGCCGTTGCAGTCGTAGAGCTGGACCCGGGTGCCGTTGCTGTGCGAGGAGTTCGGCACGTCGATGCACCGGCCGGACTGGGCGCCGACGATCCGGCCCCCTCCGCCGGGCGGCGGCGAGGTCGGGCCGCTGGTCGGCGGAGTGGTCGGCGGCGTCGTCTGGACCGGGCCGGCGCTGTTGAGGACGTTGAGGACCGAGGTGTACGCGGCCTTCTTGTTGCCGCCCCCGTCGAACAGCAGCGGGCTCTCGCTGGAGCGCCAGGAGTCGCTGTCGCGGACGCCCCACACGGTGATGCCGACGCAGCGGGGCACGTTGACGCAGGCCTGGGTGAGCCCGGCGTACTGCGTGGTCGAGGCGTTGGTGACGTCGACCTCGGTCAGGGCCACGTCCACGCCGAGGGCGGCGAAGCTCGACAGGGTGGTCTGGAAGTTGCCGGGCAGTGAGCTGCCGCCGGTGAAGTGGGTCTGCAGGCCGACGCAGTCGATCGGG
>NZ_JOJL01000051.1 GCF_000721705.1 Actinoplanes subtropicus | reverse complement strand
AACAAAGGGCCACCCGCAGACAGCCCTCAAGCTCATCATCGCCGGGAACGTCGCCACCCGGCACCACCGTCGTCATGCAGGACGTCGTTCAACACCAGGAGCGGGGACCGGTCCAGGACACTGACCGGAGTCACGTCTTCGACATCGCGTCGAACCTCCTTGTCGACGAAACTACTCATAACGTGCGACATCGTGTCGCACCGGATTGCGGCAGATGAGGATGTCGGTGGCCGCGTGAAGAAGGTCCTGTAGATAGCATTCCTTGAATGCGGCTCACGGTTCTCGGCGCGTGCGGTGCATGGCCTCAGGCTGGCGAGGCGTGCAGCGGATTCCTCATCGAGCACGACGGGTTCCGGCTCCTTCTCGACCTCGGTTATGCGACCGTCCCGCGGTTGTTGACGCGAGTCTCCGCGGAAGAGATCGATGCCGTATTCATCAGCCATGGCCATCCCGACCACTGCGCGGACCTCAATCCACTGCTGCGCGCCCGCTCGCTGGGCGGCCGATCCTCATCACCTCTACCGGTCTACGCACCGGCGGGTGCGCTCGACGCCGTCCTGGCACTGGACCGTCCCGGCATGCTCGACGACGCATACGTGGTGCACGACGTGATCCCCGACGCGGTGTTCGAACTCGGGCCGTTCCGAGCCGAAGCCCGCCTCCTGCCACATTGGGTACCCAACGCTGGTATCCGCCTGGACGCCGATGGTCGAACACTTGCCTATACCGGCGACTCGGGGCCGAGCCGACATGTCGTAGATCTGGCCAGGGAGGCGAACCTGCTGCTGACCGAGGCCACCTACCCGGTTCACGTGCCAGACCATTCACGGCGGTACCTGTCGAGCGCACGCACAGCCGGCCGGCAAGCCGCCGAGGCAGGCGCAGATCGCCTGCTCCTGACTCATTTCTGGCCCGGAACCGACCCGCAGATCGCGGTGGCGGCGGCCGGCGAGACGTACGGGGGCACCGTGGACGCCGCCGTAAGCGACCTCGCCGTCGACCTGGCTTGAACACTCGGACCGCATCCGCCGTCGACCACCGTTCACGATCCACGCCGGGCGCCGTCTGAGCATGACGCTCGCCGATCGGAACGAGCAGGCACCCGCAAGCCGAGTGGGGAACACGCCCAAGTACTGAGCTGATCGCGGCCAATGAGGTCACCCGGCCGAGTTCCTCGCGCATGAGCGATTGAGGACGACGGCGTCCTCCTCGACCCGGCCACGTAGCGCGTTTACGTTTAGCGCAGCTTGGCGATCGAACTGATGAGTTCGGTTTCGGTCTGGCTGAGGTCGGGCCAGGGGAACTGGTAGCCGCTTCCCCGCAGCAGGACCAGGCCGTGCATGGCGGTCCACAGTTGTACGGCGGTGGAAAGCACCGAGGTCGCTGCCGAGGAACCGTCGGCGATGCACTGTCGGATACCGTCCATCAGGTAGGCGAACGGTCCGCCGTCCGGGTCGCGGGTATCGGGCTGTGCGGTGTCGGCCGGGCCCGCTTCCTCGCCGCGAAGCAGGCGATTTCGACGAAAGAGCAATCCGTACAGGTTCGGGTTGCTTAGGCCGAACGCGATGTACGCCCGGCAACCGGCGAGAAGCCGATCTCGGGGAGCCTCGATACCGGTCTTCGCATGGGCGATGAAACGGCCCAGCTCGGCGAAGGTCTCGACAGTGACCGCTTGCACGATCTCGTCCGGCCCGTCGAAATGCGGGTAGATCGACTGCGGGGCGATGCCGACCCGCCGCGCAACGCCGCGCAGCGTCACCGCGCTCTCGTAGCCCTCTTCGATCAGGATCGCCCGGGCCGCCGACACGATCTCGGCCCGTAGAGCCTGGCCGGACCCGCGCGGATTGCGTCGCCGGGACCGGGCAGCCGTTGTGCTCACGGCCGTGAGCTTATCTCGTTCAGTCCCCGATCCCTGCGTCCATCGACTGCGGGCAGCGGCTTAGCTCCGGCGGGAAACCGGAATGGGGGGTTGCCGCTTCCATACTCCCACCCGTAACCTCACAACCGTGAGCTGAACCGGCTCGCACCTCGGAGAGAATCGAGCTACTCGTGAATGTCATCGATCTGCGCCCCGACCTGCGGATGGTGCTCGACAGCGGCCCGGGACAGGCCTATCTGCTGCGCCGTGGCCGGCAGGTTGTGCTCGTCGACACCGGCATAGCTGGGCAGGGCGACGCGATCGCCGCCGCGCTGCTGGACTGGGGCCTCGACCGCGGGGCACTGACTCACGTGCTGCTGACCCACTGGCACCCCGATCACGTGGGATCAGCTGCTGAACTGGCTTCCTGGCCAGCAGTTCAAGTCTGGGCCCACCATGCCGACGCCCCGATCATCCGTGGCGACAAAGACGGATCTTTGCCGGCCCTGACGCACTCCGAGGAGGGGTTCTACGCGAAAATCGCGGGCTCGATCCCCGCGGCGCCGACCTGCCGAGTGGACCGCGAACTCGGCGACGACGAAGACCTCCCCGCGCTGCACGCACGGGTCCTCTCCACCCCTGGGCACACCGACGGCAGCATCGCACTGCTGTTCACCGAAGCTGGGGTGCTGTTCACCGGCGACGTCGCGACCGAGCACGAAGGCCAGGTCATCCTCGGCCCATTCAACAACGATCGTCCCGAAGCCCGCGAATCCTTCCGCCGGTTTGCCACCATCGACGTCGATACCGTCTGCTTCGGCCACGGCCGGGCCCTGCGCGGTCCGGACACCGCCAAGCTGCACGCTGCCGCGACCGCCGTCATCGTCCCCGACCCGCTCGGTTAGCCACCAAGGCGCTACCTACGAACCGGGAGCTGCCCAGCATGTCAGAGTTGCCGAGCCTCCACGAGTGGGCTGGCGGGGACGCCGCCTTCACCAGGCTGATCAACGCGTTCTACGACCGAGTCGAGAACGATGAACTGATCTCCCCGTTGTTCCCCGGAGGCGTGTCCGCCGAGCACCGCCGGCACGTCGTCGCGTGGTGGATCGAGGTCTTCGGCGGCGTGGAGGGATATACCGAGAACTTCGGTGGTCACCACCACATGATCAACCGGCACGCCAACCTCGCCATCACACCCGAGCAGCGGTTCCGTTTCGCGTCGCTGATGAGTTTGGCCGCCGACGACGCGGAACTGCCCGCCGACCCGGAGTTCCGAGCCGCGTTCATGGGCTACGTCGAGTGGGGAACCCGGTTCGCGGTGATCAACTCCACGCCGGGCGCCAATCTCGATTACCAGGCACCGGTCCTGCATTGGGGATGGGGCGTCGCTCCGCCCTACAATCCCGGCGAAAAATCGAGTGCGCGGTCATCGGCAAATGAGCATGTTTGGCGCCGGCATGTTGGCCACGTAGCGTGACGCCCCTCCTGGCCGGGTCATCCCAACCTCGGGTCTCGTTTCGGGTGATGTCGGCTGCCCCGAGTGCGGGCAACAGTTGTGCCGCTCGGTCAGTCCACCCCGATCGGTAAGGGACCCGACGGATCCGCCGTAGCCAAACTCGAGGCGGCTGCCGCCAGGACCGTGGCCATGGCCAGGGACCAGTGGCGCACACTTGCCCGGTACGCGGCCGGACGAGCCGCGCGGGCCTCAGCCTCGGCGCGCGTCGACCTCGCCCGTGCTGATACCAAGCGGTCGGCCACCCCAGACCGATCCCGGCGGCGGTTCGCGGGTTCCACGCGAGCACCCCCGTCCGGCCGTAGCCGGCCAGGCCGCTACCGGACCGGACGGCCGAGAACGATGGCTCCAGGCCTCGACGGGCTAGTCAACGCGTCTGGGGGCCGGTAGACGCAACGACACCAGCCGAGCCGCATCACCCGGGGCGAGCACGGACCGTTCCGAAACAGCCGATCACCATCCGAGCACCACCGTCCCACATTTTGGGAAATTCCCCTCGAAAAATGGGACACGAAAAAGACCCGCGATCCGCGTTTCCGCAGTTCACGGGCCACAAGGCATGTAAGATGGTGACACCGAGAAAGGATGTAAACCTTTCGATCCGTAGTCAGATGCTCTATCCATTGAGCTACGGGCGCTCGGTGCTCCGCCAGCATACACACCGGCTTTACACGCGGAGACTCCGGGATTCGAACCCGGGAGGGGCTTTAAAACCCCAACCGCATTAGCAGTGCGGCGCCATAGACCAGACTAGGCGAAGTCTCCCCGGCGGCTCGTGAGCTGCCGACGCTTGAGGATACCGGACCCGGTCACGGGCGCACAAAGAGGTTGCCCACCTCGCGCGCCGCGGGCATGCGCACGGGACTCCAGCAGGTGAAACGCCGCCTTTGCGACTAGGCTGCCTCGGCATGGAGGAGAAGCCGCCCAGCGAGCGTCGCGGTCGTTCCGTCGGGCCCGCGTTCAGTGCGCCCGCACAGCCCACGCCGGAGGAGAAGTCGCCCGCGCCGGCGCCGCGCCGGCCGGCGAAGTCGGCTCCGGCGGTCACGTTCCGGCCGCCGAGTGCCGAGGATCACCCGGGTGAGACTCCGGCGTCCGGCGACGTTCCGGCCCGTTCCTCCACAAAACCACCTTCCCGTACGCAGCGCCGTCGGCCCGACGAATCCCCCCGAAACTCCGAACCGCCCCGAAGGGTGCGCCCGCCCCGCCGCCCTCCCGAGGACGAGCAGGTCCCCGAGTCGCCGACGAACCCCGCGGAGCCTCGCGCCGACGCATCGGCGGCCCCGCCAGCGGAGAGCCCGGCCCCCAAGCCCGACAGCACCAAGGCGACGGCCGCCAAGCGCACCCCGGTCAAGAAGGCCACCCCCGCAAAGAAGGCCGCTCCGGTCAAGGCCGCTCCGGTCAAGAAGGCCACCCCGGTGAAGGCCCCCATCGAGAAGGCCACCCCGGTCAAGAAGGCCACCCCCGCCAAGCGAGCCCCTCGAAAGGCCACCCCCACAACGGCCGCCGCGCCACCAGAGCCCGAGGTCAAGCCCACAACCCCGACTCCGCCCGAGCCGGACACCGTCGCCACCACCGCGCCCGAGCCCAGGCCCGAGGCCGCACCCCCGCGCCAGCCGACCCCGCCGGCCGCAGAGCAGCCCGAGCCCACGGCCGCACCCAAGCCCCAGCCGACCCCGCCGGCCGCCGAGCAGCCCGAGCCCGACGCCGCCGAGCCGGTCGAGCCGACAAGACTCGAGGAGCCCGAGGTCGCCCCGCAACCAGAGCCAACCCTCGCCGAGCTCCCCGCGCCTCCCAAGCTGGAGCCCGAGCTCCCCGCTCCTTCTGAGCCGGAGACCGAGCTCCCCGCTCCTCCCGAGCCGGAGCCCGAGCTCCCCGCTCCTCCCAAGCCGGAGACCGAGCTCCCCACTCCTCCCCAGCCGGCGCCCGAGGTCGCCATCCGACCCGACCCGGCCACCACCGGGTCCGCCGAACTCCCCGCCGACCAGCCCACCCGCATCGAAGCCTGGGCCAAACTCCTAGCCACCCCCGGCCGCACCCCCGAACTCCTCGCCCTGGCCGCCGTCCAGACCATCGGCCCCCGCGCCCGCGACTGGTCCCTCCGCACCCGGGAGGCCTACCCCGCCGCCTCCGACCGTGCCCTGGCCCGCCTGGCCACGCAGCAGTTCACCCGCTTCGGCAGCCTGACCAGCGTCTTCGGCGCGGTGGCCGGCTCCTACGCCCCGATCACGCTGCTCGGCACCGCCGCGATCACGCACGCCGAGATCGTGCTGCACGTCGCCGCCGCGTACGGCCTGGATCCCACCGACCCGCGGCGCGCCGCCGACCTGCTGGTCATCACCCGCGTCCACCCCACCAGGGCCGATGCCGAGGAAGCCCTGGCCGCCGCCGACGAGAACGGCGGCCTCAGCACGGCGCTCTGGCGCCTGGGCCGAGCGGTCGCCACGCAAACCGGCGCTTGGACCGCTCTACGCGCCGCCAACCGCTACTTCCCCGGCACCAGCCTGCTGGCGGCCGTCCTGGGCAGCACCGCGTCGGCCCGGATGACCGCCGCCCGCGCGGAGGCCTACTACAAACAGCCCTAGACCCAACTCAGCCACGAATGCGGCAACAACGCGTACCCCACGAACGCCGCGATATCCAGAATGCTGTGCGCCACGATCAGCGGCGTCACCCGCTTGAACCGCAGGAAGAACAGGGCGAACACCACCCCCATCACCGCGTTCCCCACGAACGCTCCGAACCCCTGATAAAGGTGGTACGACCCGCGCAGCACCGCCGACGCCACCACGACCCATCCGAGCGGCACCGACAGCGACCGCAACCGGGTGATCAGGTACCCCACAACGATCACCTCCTCCAGCACCGCGTTCTCGATCGCGGACAGGATCAGCACCGGCACCGTCCACCAGGCCGGATTCAGGGCGGACGGCACAATCTGGGCGTTGATGCCGAGGAGTTGCGCCACGTACACCAGAAGCAGCCCGGGAATCCCGATGCCGGCGGCAAGCAACACACCCCAGCCCAGGTCGAAGCGGGGTTTCGTGGCCGTCAGGCCCAGGGTTCGGCCGATCGAGACTTGGTCGCGCCTCAGTAAATAGAGCGCGAGCGCCACCGGCACCAGGGAAAAGAAGATCCCGAGCAGCTGGTACGTCAGGTCCAGGTACGGCCGCGGCGACTGGGAGGCGTTGAGCACCGCCGCCTGTTGGGAGAGCGGCTTGCCGGCGGTCAGCTTGGCGATGAGCGAGACCACCGCGTAGACCGCCGACTGACCGAGCGACAGCAGCAACACGATGACGATTTCGACGGTGAGCAAGCGCCGCGTGGGCTGGACTCGATCAAGGGTCACGCCGACCACTCTAGGAGCGATCACTCGAAGGAGACCGCTCCCCTAAGCACAAACGGACCTATCAGGGCAAGCGACGCGCCGGACACTGAGACGAGTCGCACTTTTCGTACGTCGGCTACCCGATTGAGATGCCTCAGTCTGAACCCCATGGCAGACCTCGCACGCACGCTCAAAGAGAGCTGGAGTCTCGTCGAGGAGCATCAGGAGAAGGTCGCCGGTTACTTCTACGCCCGGATTTTTCTGTCCCACCCGGACCTGCGTGACCTGTTCCCGGTACAGATGGACCTGCAACGCTCCCGCCTGCTGCACGCGATCGTGACCGCGGTGCAGACCCTGGACGACCCGGAGAAGTTCGACGACTACCTGCGGGGGCTGGGCCGGGACCACCGCAAGTTCCACGTGGAACCAGAACACTACGAGGTGGTGGGGGGCGCGTTGATCGAGTCGATGCGGACGTACGCCGGCGAGCAGTGGAGCATCGAGTACGACCAGGCCTGGGCCGACGCGTACGCCGTGATCGCCGCTCGGATGCTCGCCGGCGCGGACGCCGACCCGAACCCGCCCTACTGGTACGCGGAGGTGGTGGCGCACGAGCGCCGCTCCCAGGACATCGCCGTCCTCACCGTCCAGCCGCTTCAGCCGCTCGAATTCCGTGCCGGCCAGTACCTGAGCATCGAGACGCCGAAGTACCAGCCGCGGCTCTGGCGCACGTACTCGATCGCCAACGCTCCTCGCCGGGACAACACTCTCGATTTCCATGTCCGCGCGATCGGCGCCGGCTGGGTGTCCAGCGCGCTGGTCCGCCGGCTCGCGATCGGCGACATGATCAAGCTGGCCGCCCCGATGGGCTCGATGACCCTGGACCGGCGGTCGACCCGGGACGCGGTGTTCATCGCCGGCGGCACCGGGCTCGCGCCGATCAAGTCGCTGCTCGAGGAGCTGACCCGGTACAACCGGACCCGCTGGGTGCACGTCTTCTTCGGCGCTCGCAACCGGGAGGACCTCTACGACCTGGCCGACCTCAACCGGCTGGCGGCCCGTTACCCCTGGCTGTCGGTGGTCACCGCGTGCAGCGACGACCCGACCTTCCCCGGAGAGCAGGGCAACATCTCCGAGGTGGTCGCCCGCTACGGCCCGTGGAGCGACCACGACTTCTTCGTCTCCGGTTCCGGCCAGATGGTCAAGTCGACCCTGAAGACGCTCGCCGAACTGCAGGTCCCCTCAATCCGCATAAAATACGACAGCTTCAGCGATGTCGATTAGGCAGCTCAGTAGTCCCACGGCTTCCCGGTCTGCTGATACACCGCCACCGGCACCAGGTTCGACTCCGCGCTCATCCGATCCACGTACAACCGCCCCTCCAGGTGGTCGATCTCATGCGCCACCAGCCGGGCCATCGCACGCTCGAACGTCGTGATCACCCGCGTCCCGTCGTACCGCGCGTGCTCCACCTCGACCCGCAACGGCCGGCGCACCATCCCGCGATAGTCGAAGAACGACAGGCACCCCTCGTACTGCTCGTCCCGCTCGATCGACTCGCCGACGACCCGCGGGTTGAGCAGCACGATCGGCTCGGCTCCCGACTCCGGCCCGCGCACCGCGGCGGCCGCCACCGACCGGCCGATCTGCGGCGCCGCCAGCCCCACTCCCTTGCTGAAGTCGTGCAGCTCCTCGAGCCGGCGCAGCGAGCCGAGCAGCGCGGTCACCACCTCCCGGGCGGCGGCCTCCTCGCGCGGCAGCTGGAAGTGCCGGGCTCGCTGGCGCAGCAGGTCGGAGCCGCGCTGCACGATGCCGATCCCGCGCATCTGCTGCGAGGCTCGCGGCCGCCCGTTCGGCTCGGCCGGGGCGAACTCGGCGTACGACGGCGCCCCCGGCCCCCGGAACCGCCACTCCAGCCGATAGCGCGCGTTCAGCTGCGGCGCGTCGGTCGACCACTCGAAGATCGCCCGGTTCCGCTCCTCGTGGCGCTCCAGCGGGGTCCGTACCGGCACCTCGGCCGCCAGCGACGTCTCCACGCCCCAGACCTGCGGGTCGAAGCCGGCCGGGAAGTCCAGCCGTACGGTCAGCCGGCGGGTCGGCAGCCGCACCGCCCGCTGGAACCACTGCCCCCACTTCTCGATGCCGACCGAGTACGAATACTCGATCACCGTCCGCTCGCCCGGATAGAGCGGGAACTGCCCCCGGTCGTTGGCGAACAGCAGCCAGACCTCCTTGGCCGCGTCCCGGTCGAGCTTGACCCGCCACTGCATGAGCTCGGTCGCCGCGCCCTCGCCGGCCAGCGCCTCGAGCGCCATCTCGTCGAAGGTCAGCGGGTGCTCGCGGTGGTGCCGGTTGGAGCCGGCCGGGTCGTGCGGGTAGCGGTCCACGGCGATCTTCACGAGGTACCGGGTGACCGGCTCGGCGCCCGCGTTGTACAGGTTGCGCCGCACCCGGCAGCGGTAGAGGCCGTCCTCGTACCGCAGCTCGGCGACCTCCTGCTCGACGATCAGCCCGGTGCCCGGCGGCAGCCATTGGACCGGCACCGGCGGGTCGCGATGAAGGGCCGCCCCGCGGGCGTGGCGAAGCTCGTCGTACTCCTGGAAGCGTTGCCAGATCACCCCGCCGGCGCCCAACACCGCCTCGGCCCGGCGGGCGAAGTCTTCGGTCGGCTTATGTCGCCGCCCCTCGACATGGCTCACATAGGAGGGATCGAACCCCATGCGCGCGGCAAGCTGCTTCTTGCTCATCCCGCGCTCGACTCGCCAGTGCGCCAGCGCCGTCACAAATTGGTCAGCGGCCCGCTCGACGGGCGAGGTGGTCATCATCGATGTCCCCTTCGCGACGAGAACTTCAGTGTCCCCGCCGCGTCGTGTCCGCAAGGTGCTAGTAGCGCGTTGCCGACAGGTACCTTGACAAATCCGGCAACGCGTCAACGCCGAGTTAGGCAACCCTTGCCGAGGGTATTCGTCCGAAAGATCGGGGTTGCAGCTGTTGGTTAGGCTACCCTTAGAGGTGTACGGTGGGGCGTCTTGAGCCGGAGGTGAAGGGGTGACTACTACTCAGTGACCACTACCCTCGAGACTCGGTCGCTCCAGCCGCTCTCCCCGATCACCGCCACGCTACGGTCGATGTTCGGCACCAGCACGGCGATCCCCGGCCTCGCCCCCGACCTCCTGGTCCACGACACCGCGGCCTGGCGCCCCGCGTCGCTGCTCGCCGGCGAGGGTCTCGACCTGCTGCTGGAGTCGGCCGGCGCCCGCTGGAAGGCGCAGCCGCCCGCCGCCGCCGCGCTCGCCTGGAAGGCGTACACCTACTGGCTGGCCCTGCCCGCCGTGCTGGGCTTCGCGAGCGCCCGCCGCATCCCGCTGCTGACCGGCACGAACGTGCTCATGCACTTCCGCGACCCGCGCCCGCTGCTCACCCTCGGCCTGCGCCCCGGCACCCCGATCGCGGTCCTGCCGAACGACCCGCTCGCCCTCTCGCACCTCCCGCAGGTCCGGGTGGTCCCCGACGAGGAGGCGCTGCTCGCCGAGTTCCGCCGCTCGCTGCTCGCCGAGCACCTGACCCCGCTGCTCAACGCCCTCCACGACCGCGTACACCTGGGCAAACGCACCCTGCTCGGCTCGCTCTCGTCCGGCGTCGCCTACGGCGTCCTCCGCTCGGCCGACGCCCTCCCGGGCTCCTCTGCCGAGACGATCGCGCGCCTCCTCCGCGCCCTCGGCGTCGAAGACCTGATCGAGCTCGTCCCCGACCCGTCCGGCCGGCTCGACGTCCAGCGCAAGACCTGCTGCCTGGCCTTCACCCTGCCCACCCCGAAGGTCTGCCGCGGCTGCTGCATCAAGGACAAGGGCTAAAAGATCAAGATCAGACCCCGGAAGTACGGGGTTTCGTCCGGTCCCGCATCGACGCGCCCGGCGCCGTCGTTGGTCACCCTCCGCGCGCGGCTGCCGGGCTGTCCTGCATGGCCAAAACCTAGCCCTCGGCGACCACCAGGTAGAAGGTGAACCCGGCCAGCACCGGCCCGCTCGCCAGCCGGCCCACCCAGTCCGCCGCCACCGCGTCCAGCAGCACGCCCGCCTCGACCGCTCGCTCGGCGTTGCGCCGCAGCCCGAGAAGCCGGTCGGCGATGTCGAAGTCGCGGAAGAGCACCGGGATCGGCTCGACCGAACGCACCCCGAACCCGGCCCGCGCGCACAGCCGGGGCAGGTCCCGTCCGATCGTCGCGTTACGCACCCGGCCCGCGACGAACCTGGCGAACGCCCGGCTGGTCGCCACGTCGTCGTCGGCCACCGCGAAGGTGTCCCAGTCCGGCTCGGCCATCCCGAACAACCCGCCGGGCCGTAGCACCCGGCGCACCTCCCCGATCGCCGACTGCGGATCGCGTACGTGCTGCAGCAGCCGATCGACCCGGGCCCGGTCCACCGACGCGTCCGCGAGCGGGAGGCCGTGCACGTCGCCCGCCCGCACCTCGACGCCCGCCGTGGCGGCATGCCGCCGCCGCGCCTCGGCCAGCATCGCCGGATCCCGGTCGACCCCGATCACCGAGCCGCCCGGCGCGACCGCGTCGGCGAGCCGGCCCAGATCGGTGCCCGGCCCACAACCGATGTCCGCCACGGTCAGCCCCGGCCGCAGGTCCAGCCCGGCCACCGAACGGCGCTTGTAGTCGAGCCCGATGTCGGTCGCCGCGGCCGTGTCCATGTAGCTGATCTGGTCGGTCATCACCCCACGGAAGCACATGATCTCCACTGGTTGGTGAAGCTCCTGTGCAGATGCCGTGCTCACCCGGTCGACGCCACGTCCGTCCGGCCGAACCGGGCGCACTCCGGCATCACGGGGGTCCGCGGGCCGGCCACCGGGCGCAGGTGCCACACCAGCAACCCGATCAGCAGCAGCGTCATCAGCGGCGCGCCCGGGAACTTCACGAATCGGGCCAGGCCGCCGCCGTCGGCCAGCACCAGCAACGGTCCCGCGGTGGCCGCCGCCATGATCAGGTCGGTGCGGACCGAGGTGGCGGCGAGCAGGGCCAGCGGCCAGTACGCGTACCAGGGGTGGAAGTAGGGCGAGAGAGCGACCGTGGCGGCCAGCGCGAGGGCGGCGCCACGCAGCGCCGAGGCACCCGGATCGGCGGCCCGCGCGGCCGGACCGCCCAACCGGCTGAGCAGCCGACCGGGAGCGCCCAGCCGGTCGCCGGAGCGGCCCCAGAGCGCGCTGCGCCAGCCGAGCGCGACCACCAGCAGCGCGAACAGCAGGAACGCCAGCATCCGAACCGTCGGCACCGCGTCGAAGCCGGAATAGATCAGCTTGCCGAGATACGTCGCGGTCATCCCGATCGCGGTCGGCGGCGAGGTGAACTGCACGAGGTCCTTCGTGTTGACCATGCCGCCGATCCAGCCGTACCCGAGCCCGGAGGCGATCGTCAGGCCAAGCATGGCCACCACCGTGCCGCCGCCGACCAGACTCCCGGCCAGCAGCGCCTGCCGCCACCGGTACGGCCGGGCGAGCACGAGCAGCACCGCGAACGGCACCACCACGATCGCGGTCACCTTGATCGCCACGGCGAGCCCCAGCAACAGCCCACCCGCGACCAGACAACCCCACCCGTCCGGGCCCGTCCGCACCCCCAACGGCGTCCCTGCATCCGGCCGCGCCATCGCCCCGTCCCGCGCCACCACCCCCGGCCGAGTCGCCGCCCGATCGACGCGGTGGCCGGCCACGCCAAAATGACCACCCGCGCCGACCTGGTTGGCCGCACCGAAATGTCCCGCCACCCCCAATAGGCCGGCCCCGCCCAGTCGGCCAGCCCCGCCGAGTCCACCGACCGTGCCGAACGGGCCGGCCGGGTCGAGCGGCGCGCCCAGCGTGACCAGCGCCAGGCCGGCAACCACCAACCCGACCATCAGCGCGTCGTTGTGCACCCCGCCGACCAGATGCGCGCCGACGAGCGGCCCGGCCAGCGCCACCCACCACGCCCGGGCCGACGCGATGCCGCACCGCCGGGCCAGCACCGGCAGCCCGGCAGCGACGCCAAGCAGGCCGAGCAGCGCGAGCACCCGGAAGAACACCACAATCAGCAGGAACGAACCGGCGGCGAAGCGCACCCCCGCCGCGGAGAGCAACACGAACAGCGGCCCGTACGGCGCCTCGGTGTTCCGCCAGATCGGCGACACACCGCCGATCCACGGGCAGTCCGCCGCGTTCACGCCGTGCGTGTAGGGGCTGATCCCGTGCACGTACAGATAACCCTGGCAGGCGTAGGAATACACATCGCGGCTGCCGCAGGGCGGGACGATCAGGAACGGCGCCGTCCACAGGGCCGCGGTCCGCAACGACCAGCGACCAGACGGGACGCGATCGCGGGCCGCCCACCACGCGTACGCGAAAATCGCCGTGCCCACCAGCCAGCCGCCGAGAATGACGGCCCCGAAGGGGCCCTTGGCGATGGTCAGCGGCGTGGACGCGAGATTGCCGTGCGGCAGGGCCCCGCCGAGCCAGGCGACGGCGGCGAGGAGCACCGCGGCGGCGAGGCCGAGGTAGCGAAGCTGGACGAGGCGCGGCACTCATCGATGCTCACGAACACTGGTGTCCGGGAGGTCCGGATCGGGGAAACGGCGGGGGGCGGTCAGGCGACCGCCACCCCACTCAGGAGATGTCGGGGCCGGTCAGCACCGCGTTCGGGTCGTCCACCAGATCGCGTACGTCCCAGACCCAGGCGCCGCCGGTCCAGGTCGGCTCGAAGCCGAGCAGGTCGGTCATCACCCGGAGCATCTCGACGTCGTGGGCCTGCGGGGTCATCATGATCACGCCGGCCTTCCAGTACCGCAGGTCGGCGAGGGTCATCTCCCGGCGGGTGTCGCTGATCTCGGGAACCGGGTTGCCCTGCTTGATCGAGGCCATCAGCCCGCTGGTCGGCCGCCACGGCGGCGAGAAGAGGGCGGTGTGATCGTTCGGGTTCAGCGGGTTCTGGTTGGGCAGCAGCGCGTACGCCCCGGCGATCCGCATGTCCTGGCCGGTGGCGGCGCTCCACCGCAGCGGGTCGGGGTAGCCCGAGTCCGGCAACGGCAGGGTGACCACGGTGTGGTTGTCGTCCACGTACTGCTTCCACTCGCCGGACGTGACGAACGCCGGGGTGGGCGCCTGCGGCCTGGTCTTGAGCGGGGTCGGCGCCAGCGGCACCAGCGCCATGGCCACCGCCGTGATCATCGCGAGCCGGACCGGGCCGCGGGCGGACGGCTGCGCCTTCATCAGGTCACCGGCCCGCTGCACGCCGAGCGCGAGCAGGATGCCGACGACCGGCGCGATGGCCATCGCCCAGCGGGTCGGCACGGCCGAGTTCAGCACCGGGACGCTGTGCAGTACGGCCCAGATGCCGGGAACACCGGTGTTGATCCCATTCAGGAAAATTCGCGGCCCGAGCGACATCGCGGCGTACAGCAGCGCCACCAGACCGAGCGCCACGACGGCCGCCCGGCGCCGCATCCAGATGATCAGACCGAAGAACAAAATGACCAAGCCCCAGCCGAAGAACGCGTTCTCCTCCTGCGCATTCTGGGCCAGCCGGTCGGCGACCACCGAGTTTCCGGCGACCGACCGCGAGGAATAGGCGGTGAACGAACCGAGGTCGGCCCCGAAGTTACGGACGAACTGCGGCAGGCCCTGATAGCTCTGCGGGCCGAAGAACTGAACGGACAGCGGATAGGCAAGTACCGCAACGGCCACTGTCGCCGCGACCAGTAGACCGCGCAGGAAAGCGCGTGTCTCACCGCGGTACCGCTTGCGCCGGACCACCGCCATGATGACGCAGAAGACGCCCAGGCCGACCGCGGTCATGAAGAGGATCTCGAGGTTGATGAAGGCCTGCCAGACCAGCAGACCAGCCAGGATCAACCCGTTGCGCAGGGCGCGTCCCGCGCGGAGTCGCAGCGTACGCCAGATGATCAGTGGCACCAGGAATTGCGAGACGATGTTCGGGTGGCCACCGGCGTGCGACACCATGCTCGGCGCGAATGTGCAGAAGAGAGCGCCGACCCAGGCCGCCAGCCGGGAACGCACGAACTGCCGGGAGAGCACGAAATACCACGAGATACCGGTGAGCGACAACGCGAGAGTCAGGAATACGTTGAACGCCACATGCGGCCCGAACAACAGGGTCACCGGAGTGAGCGGCAGGGAAACGGCCAGCACCGAGGTGTTGGCCATCATGTTCACCCCATCGGGGTAATTCATGCGATCCGAGAAGAACGGATATGCGCCGTCGGTGACGACTCTTGCGCCGTGCGCGAGCATCCACTCGAAAAAGGCCTGATCCTGCGGGTCGGTGGCCGATCCGTGACCCGGATGGATCCACAGTGACGACGTGACGTAGAGCGCCACAGCGACGAAAGTCACTATCGCAAGGACGTCCCGCCAGTTGAGCCGGCGCCAGACCCGTAGCCGCCGGCCGGGCTCCTGCTGCTGCTCAGGGGCGGCCTCAACATCGGGTACGGGCGAGACCGGCGCGACCGTGTCGACGTCCGTATCCAGGGCCCGCAGCTCCGCGTCCAGGTCTTCCAGGTCGGTCACTTGACGGGGCGGCAGAACGTTCCCGCCGGCCGACTGGCCTGTCGAGTCATAACCCGTAATCGTCATAGCGTGGGCGAGCCTAACCGAGGTTGGTAACGTTGTTGTGTCGAGCGGCCCATGCGTGATCGAGCCGATATGAACGTTGTATTCCGGGCATCCCCAGGTCGTGCCACATGCGAGCCAACCTCCCCGTGTACCCCGGCCGCCTATGTCTCAATCAGGCAAATAATGTGGGGGCGGGGGCCGCTCAACTTTCGGTTCCGGGCGCCGGATGGTTAACTCGTTCGGTCCCGCTGTCAGCTTCGATCGGCAAGACGAGGGAACCTTACTTATGGCAGACATCACTGGAGACCAGCGGATCCAGTCCGAAGTGCTCGAGGGCCTCGCCACGGCCGTGAACCACCGCCGGTGGTTCGTCGAGCTCGCGCTCCCGTACCTGGGAGACAACCCGATCGAGATCGGCAGCGGTCTCGGCGACTACGCGATCGAGTGGGCTGAGCACCTTCCGCGGTTCACGGCGACCGAAGCCGACCCCGACCGGCTCGTGCAGCTCAAGGAGCGCATGGCCGCCCATCCGAACATCGACGTCCGCGAGATGCTGTTGCCCGCGGCCGACGCGAACGGCGAGTTCAGCGCCGCCGTCTCGTACAACGTCCTCGAGCACATCGAGGACCACGTCGGCGCGCTGCGCAGCATGGCCGAGCTGGTCCGCCCGGGTGGCCGGATCATCCTGATCGTGCCGGCGTTCATGTTCGCGATGAGCCAGGTGGACATCGCCACCGGTCACATCCGGCGCTACACGAAGAAGTCGATGCGTGCCGCGATGAGCGAGGCCGGCCTCGAGATCGAGAAGTTGCACTACGCCAACGCGCTCGGCCTGATCGGCTACTACGCCGCCACCAGCATCTTCAAGCTGGCGCCGAAGGAGGGCCCGATGGTCAAGGTGTACGACTCGGTCGTACTGCCGGTGACCAAGTTCGCCGAGCAGGTGGTAAGGCCGCCGTTCGGTCAGTCCGTCTTCGTGGTGGCACGAACCCCGCGCTGACCCAGACCACCCGCTGACACGGACAAATAGCACGGGACACGAGAAAGGCCGCCGGGCAGGCCCGGCGGCCTTTGCCGCTTGCTCAGCCGCGCACCTGGTAGGTCGGGCGGATGGTGGCCCGGGCCAGGGTGTGGAAGGCCAGGTTGAAGCCGACGTACGCCGGGGAGGCGTCCGGGCTGACCTCGATCTTGTCGACGTCGAGCGCGTGCACCGCGAAGATGTACCGGTGCGGGCGATCGGCCGGCGGCGGCGCGGACCCGCCGTAGTTGCGCTCGCCGTAGTCGTTCCGCACGCAGAAGGCGCCGTCGGGCAACGGGTCGACGCCGCGCTCGAGCTCGGTGACCGAGGCGGGCAGGTTGACCACGAGCCAGTGCCAGAAACCGCTGCCGGTCGGCGCGTCGGGGTCGAAGCAGGTCACCACGAAGCCGCGCGTCTCGGCCGGGAAGCCGGACCAGGCGAGCTGGGGTGAGACGTTCTTACCGCCCACGCTCGGGTGCGTGAACATGTCGTCGAGCGGCTGCCCGTCGGTCATGTCCGTGCTGGTCACCGTGAAGGACGGGACCGGGGGCAAAAGATCGTACGGATCCGGGTGAACCGGGCGGTCGAGACTCATGACGGTGTCCTCCGGCGAGATGGTGAAAACCTTCTCCGCATTCCCAAACCATGCCGAGCGTAACCGCTCCTGATGATCGCCATCGCACACCCCCGTCTTCACCCGTTCGGGTGGCCGCACAGTCGGTCCGGGCGGGGTCAGGGGTGCGGGGCGATGCTTCTGTCTGACATCCGACCGGGTGCGTACGGCAGAGATCCCCGTGCTCGGTGGCGATCACAGCAAGTCGGCACTCGCCTCGGCGGCGGGTGCCGACTGCTGTTGTGCCTCTCATCCCCCGAACATCGGCAGGCAGGGCGCCAGTCCCTCGATCCGCACCGGCACCGTGCGCGCCTTCTCCCACGCCGCCCGGTCGAGCCGCAGCCGCCGGCCGACCAGCGGGGCACCCCGGATCACGTGCCGCGAGATGCCGTCGTCGGCGTAGCCGAGCTTCCTGGAGACCGCGTACGAAGCGTGGTTGTCCTCGAAGGCCTCCGAGGTCGCGAAGCTCGCCCCCAGCCCGGCGAACGCCAACTCGAGCACGGCCGCGCGCATCTCGGTGCCGAGGCCGCGCCCCTGCTCGGCGCGGCCCAGCCACGACCCGGTGCCGACCTCGCGCAGGGTGGCGAACGAGGTCGCGCTCACCCCCTGCGTGCCGACCACCCGACCGCCGGCGATCGCCACCAGACCCAGCGACCAGTCCTCCGGCCGCCAGCCCGCCCAGCTCCGCCACTGCCACTGCAGCACGCTGGCGGCGACCCGCTCGGGCGGCACGTCGGTCCATTCCCCGACGAACGGCTGGACGGCCGGATCGTGCACGCCGCCGGCCGCCAGCGCGGCCAACTCGGCGAGCCGCTCCAGCCCCGGCACCCGCAATTCCAGGCGCGGGGTATGCAGCACCAGACCGAACAGCGGCCACTGATCGGCAATCATGAGCGCGATTGTCTCCGCCCACGAGTCCGGCAATCAACACATTTACAAACGCTCGACCCGCAACCCGGAATACATCTTCCGATAGACGACTCCGGTACGGTGGTTCCCCGCATCGATCATCATGCCGTGGCCCATGTAGATGCCGACGTGCCCCGGCCCGACCACCAGGTCGCCGGCCCGGGCCTCGCGGCGCGAGATGCTGCGCGCCCGGGCGGCCTGCTGGCCGGAGGAGTGCGGGAGGCGGATGCCGGCCCTGGCGTACGCGCTCATGGTGAGGCCCGAGCAGTCGAAGCCGCCGGCTCCCGCGCCGCCGCTGACGTAGCGCTTGCCGACCTGCGAGCGGGCGAAGGCGACGACCGCGGTCATGCTCCCGAGCCGCATCACCCGCTGCGCGCGCGGGGCGGCGGCATGCTCGGTGACCAGGCGGAGGACCGGGCGCCGAGCGATGGTTCGCCTGGTCAGCGAGCCGCCGCCACGGAGTTCGGCGGTTCGGGACGCGGTGTCACGGAGCCCGGCGCCGCGAATTTCGGCGTCACGGAGACCGGCGTCACGGAGCCCAGGGTCACGGAGCCCGGCCCAGCGCTGCGGGTCCGCCGATACGGCGCGAGCCCGGCGGTCGGGGCGCCGGAAGGCGGGCGCGACATTGCCGCGTACGCGGGAGTTCCGGCCCGCGGCGAGCCGGAGGGCCGGCCGCATCGTGCGGGAGGCCCGATGGGCGAGTGCGGCCCGCACCAGGAATGCGGACTCGGGGTCGATACGGGCCGATTCCGGGCGATTCGCACCAGACGCCAGCGTGGCGGGCGATACGGCCTGCGGGGCGGCATTGCCCTGCTCGACGGGTTCAAGGGCCGGCGTGACGACGGCCAGCGCGATGGCGCCGGCGGTCAGCGCCCGGCACGCGGACGGACGGTGCAGCGTTGCCTCCGAAATCGGCCCGGGGCACTCGCGCGAATCCCAAACGACACGGCATAACGTTCAGCCGCGCCCGCGCCGCCCGTCGATGGACGGCAATGGGAACCCGGACAACTCGTCATTTCCAGCGACCATGCCAACACACAACACGATTCCTTTGGGGCCGAATTCCAACAATCAACCTCACCTCATCGAGGAAAAGAATGCGTTTTGAGCTGTAAATAGCCACCGCTCGATTCCGAAAATTGCACTCCGCTTCGGGCGTGTCACTGTCCGTATTGTCCCCGTAACAGGCGAACCCCCGGCCGGCCCACGACTCGTTCACGGGGCCGCCAGGCCCCGCTCCAGGACCGCGACAAGGCTCGGCCGCGGGCCGCACCAGGCGCACACCAGGCCCGCGCAGGTCGCTCACGGTCAGCGCACGCTCGCTCGCGGCCCGCGCAGAGCGCCCCTGGAGCCTCCTCCAGATCCGCGTTTTGGCCCTTGTCGGCCGCGTGCGTCAGGAGAGCGTGATGCGCGCGCCCCGGGTACCGGCCGACTCGTGCGCCAGCAAGGCGACGAGGCGCGCACGGGCCGGCACCTCGAACGGCAGAACCCCGTGCACCGTGCCGCCACCCGGAATCGCCTCGCGCAGCGAGGGCGCCCGTTCGTTGAGGAACACCGCGGCCCGCCCGACGACCGCGTACGCTCGCCCATGAGCGTCGACGGCCCGCTGCGCCCCGCCGTCGAACACGCGTGCCTCCCGCCCGGCGTTCTCCACCGACACGCCGACCAGGCAAAACTGCTCGTGGGCCTGCCGCCGCAGCCCGATCGGCCCAACCGCCTCGACCCCGCAGCGAACCCCGGTCACGGTGACGATGAAGGCGCCGTCGGCCCCCATCCGGTCGAGCGCCACGTCGTCCGCGCCGTCCTCGATCACCCGAGCACCGCCGCGCGGGCCCACCGAGGCTCCGACGGCCGCCACTCTCCGGCCCGCGTCACCGGGCTGGGCCCCCACCACAAACGCCCCAGCCCCCAGAGCGGCGAGCGCAACCACGACAGCCACCCACAGCCACCGCCGCTTCCCACCGCCCTCGACACGCAGCGGCACCGGATCAGGCGATCCCCCCGCCAAAACACCCCGCGCCCCGACCGCAGAAGCCCCCGCCCCAGACCCAGAAGCCCCCGCATCAGGGCCAGGGGCCCGCGTCCCAGAGCCAGAGGCCCCCGCCCCAGAGCCAGAGGCCCCCGCCCCAGGGCCAGAGGCCCCCGCCCTAGAGCCAGAGGCCCGCGTCCCAGAGCCAAGGGCCCCAGCCCCAGAGCCAGAGGCACCCGCCGCGGCCCTGGAAGCGCTCAAAGCGTCCCCGAAAGCGCCCGGCACAGCATTTGCGGCGGCCGACGCCCGGGTGACGCCGGCCGTGCTCCCCAAGCCCACTGGCTCGGACCCGGACCTCGCTGCGGGACGCGGCGAAGCATGGCGCACAAGCACTCCCCAGCCGGATCGGCGACAAAGGCGTGCGACGCCGAACGCCGGCTCGCCGCCCGGGTCGCGGCCACCATGCTGAGCAACACCCTGCGCTCCACGACGCCGACGCGCCGCATATCGGACCTATCCCCGCATAAACCCCCTCCAGATACCCCCGAAAGTGCTACGTTCCCTCACGGCAGCAGCAGCACCTTGCCGACGTGCTCGCTGGACTCGACCAACTCGTGCGCCTCCTGCGCGGCCGCGAGCGGCAGCGTGTCGTGCACGATCGGCTTGATCGCGCCGGCCTCGACCAGCGGCCACACCTCGCGGCGCACGCCGGCGACGACCCGCGCCTTGTCGGCGAGCCCGCGCGCCCGCAGCCCGGTCGCCGAGATGCGCCCGCGCTTGGCCATCAGCAGCCCGAGATCGAGCTCGGCCGTACGCCCGCCCTGGAAGCCGATGATCGCGAGCCGGCCGTCGGGCGCGAGCACCTCGACGTTGCGCTGCAGGTATTTCGCGCCCACGATGTCGAGCACCACGTCGGCGCCGCGGCCACCGGTGAAGTCCTTTGTGGCCGCCACGAAGTCGTCCGTCGTGTAGTCGATGACCAGGTCGGCGCCGAGGCCGGTCAGACCGTCATGCTTGGCCGCGCGAGCCGTGGTCACCACCGTCGCGCCGAGCGCCTTGCCGAGTTGGATCGCGAACGTGCCGATGCCGCTGCCGCCGCCGTGCACCAGGAGCGTCTCGCCCTTGCGCAGCCGGGCGAGATCCACCACGTTCGACCAGACCGTGCAGGCCACCTCGGGCAGGGCCGCCGCCTCCCGCAGCGACAGGCCGGTCGGCACCGGGAGCAGCTGACCGGCCGGCACGGCGACCTGCTCCGCATAACCGCCCCCGGCCAGCAGCGCGGCCACCCGCTCGCCGACGTGGTGGCCGGGCACGCCGGGACCGACCGCACTGATCACGCCGGCGCACTCGAGCCCCGGATACTCCGAGGCGCCGGGCGGGGGCGGATAGAAGCCCTGCCGCTGGGACACGTCGGCACGGTTGACCCCGGCGGCCGTGACGTCGACGACCACCTCGCCCTCGCCGGCCACCGGGTCGGGCACCTCGCGCAGGACGAGCCGTTTGTCTTCGATCACGATCGCTTGCATGGGATCAGCTTGCCCGAGGGGTGTGACAAAAACGAGAGGGCTCGCGAGCGGCACCCACCACCGCTCGCGAGCCCCCGGCCAGCGAAGATCAAGCCCCTGCCGGAACCGTCCACCTCTGGTTGGCGGCCCCGGTGCAGGTCCAGATCTGCAGCTTCGCCCCGTTGGCGGTGTTGTTGTCCTTCACGTCCAGACACTTCCCGGACGCGGAGTTGATCAAGGTGCCACCGGAGGCGGTCCACTTCTGCGTGGCGACCGTCGAATAACAATCCCACAGATGTACGACCCCGCCGTCCGACGTGGAGTTGTTCGCCACGTCCAGGCACTTGCCGAGGCCCCGGACCGTCCCGTCGGCGCCGACCGTCCACTGCTGGTTGGCGTTGTCGGCGGTGCAGTCCCACATCTGCGGCTGGTTCCCGTTGGCCGTCGAGCCGTCGGTCACGTCCAGGCATTTGCCACCCAGCCCGGTGATCGTGCCCGTCCGGTCCGAGCCCGACCCGCTCTGCGTTCCGCTCCACGTGAACGTCGCCGAGGTCTTGGTCGGGAGACTGTACGTGAACGACTGACCGCCCCAATTCACCTTGACTGACTGCGTACCGCCGCTGGTGTTGTATGCGATCAACGCCTTGGACCCGTCGCTGTTCCTGAAGGCGACGTTCGGCACGGTCGAGTTGGCCGTCGAGTCGATCCGCACCGCGCCCGGCTTCACGAACTTGGTGAGGTGACCCATCGTGTAGTACTCGACCGTGTAGTCGACCTGCCCACGCCGGCCGTCGTTGCGGTGCACGGTGACCAGCCCGGTGCAGGTGCCGCAGCCGCCGTTGTGCGGCCCCATCGCCTCGTCCACCGCCAGCGACCACTTGGTCCAGCTACGCCCCCAGTTGCGGAAGTAGTCGATGAGGTCGCCCATGTCCTCGGCCTGCTGGTTCGACACCCACGTGCCGCCCGAGTGCTCGGTCATGTACGCGTTCACCGACGGATACTGGTTGTGCACCGTCGTCGCCTCCGACGGCGAACCGGCGTAATCGTGCCACGCGATGCCACCGAAGTTCGGGTGATTGCGGATCGCGGTGTCGGCCAGCAGCGGCGCGACCCACGTGTCGTACGTGTCGAAATTCCAGTCCCCGACCAGGAGTTTCGTGCTGAGCCCCGCGTTCTGCAGGGCCGGCAGCAGGTTGGTCTTGGCGAAGTACTGGAGGCCCGAGGTGTTCCACTGCATCGACGGGTATCCGGCGCAGCACCCGGGCTCGTTCTGCTCGGTCACGTACCGGATCGGCACGCCCTGCGCCTGATAGCCCTGGATGTACTTCACGAAGTACTGGGCGTAGGTGCCGTAGTACTGCGCCTGCAGGTAGCCCTGGCTGTAGGCGTTGTTGTCCTTCATCCAGGGCGGCGCCGACCACGGCGAGGCGAGCACGAACATCGAAGAATTCAGGCCGTACGCCTGCTTGGTCAGCGCCATGATGTCGGCATCCCGCGACAACGAGAAGTCGTTCAGGTCGCAACAGGTCGTGTCGTACGAGTAGCTGTTCTGCGCCAGGTCGGACGAGCCGATGACGTTGCGCAGCGCGCTGACGCCGATCCCCCCGCTGTTGCTGAACAGCTTGGTCATCACGTCGTTCTGAGTCGCGGACGACAACGCGCCGCTCCCCTTGATGTCGAAGGCGGCCGTGTCGGTCATCGACGCGCCGGCCCCCTCGAACGGCTGGTAGGTCGTGTTCTCGTCGACGGTGATCGTCTGGTTCGCGCTACCGCCGCCGCTCCCGAACGCGATCGGCGCCTGCTGCTGCAGCCCGCGGGTGACCGTGCGCCCGCCGGAGTCACTGGTCGTGGTCAGGTAGACGTTGACCGCCTCGCCCGCCGCGGACGCCTGGGGTGCGACCACAAGACCGGCGACGACCGCCACCACGACAAGCAGCGGCCTCTTGGGGATGGGGATGGACATGTCAAGATCTCCCTTGCCGTAGGTGGGGGCCCTGGCCGGGATCGCTAAGGTTTCTGAACAATAAACACGTACGTCGATGCCATGTCAATGGGCGCGGGTTGCGTCGATCCCCGTGTTTTGCCAGCTCAGATGCTTGTTAGCCAACTTGATAAAAGTTTGGAACGAGAGGGGTTGCCCAGCGCCGTGATCGAGTCTGGCAAACTGGGAGCGCAGCACCGGGAGGGCTCGCCTAGTGGCCGATGGCGCCGGTCTTGAAAACCGGTATGGGGAAACTCATCGTGGGTTCGAATCCCACGCCCTCCGCCAGATCATGAACAGCGAAAACCCCCGCTGACCTGCGCGAACGCAGCTCAGCGGGGGTCGTCATCTCCAGATCTTGAGTCTCACTCGATCTCACTGCGGCCCGCTCGATCTTGCTCACCGCGACAAATGCGCGACAAAGTTCGTCGAACCTCAGCGGTCACGCGGCCGCATCGTCGTCCCTGCTCAGCGCTGCCTCGATGCGGCGGCGGGCCGCCTGATCCTGGCCCTCGATGCACTTGGCGTAGACCTTCAGAAGCACGTGGACGCTGTGCCCCGCCCACTCGGCGACCTGGGTTGCCGGCACGCCTTCGTTGAGCCACAGCGAGACCGCCGCGTGCCGGAGGTCGTACGGCCGGCGGGCCAGCGGCGAGCGCTGCTGAGCGGGAGACAGCGCGGCACGGCGAGCAGCTCGCCAGACGCGCGAGTACGTCTCCTTCGACACCGGGCCGTGCCCATATCCCTGGGTGACGAATAGCCGGCCGTCCGGCGCGTGGCCATGCTCCGCGAGGTGCCAGCGAAGCGCGCGGACCAACGGCGGAGCGGCGGGCACCAGGCGTACGGCGGTCTTCGCTCGGTGTTTGAGCTCTCGGTCTTCCCGTACGGCGTTGATGTCGTCGCCCCAGCCCTCCCCCACGTGCTGAGTCGAGCCGGACAGCCGAAGCATTCCCCACCCGTCCTCGGAAAGCTCGCAATCCTCGATGCGGAGGTGAAGTGCCTCGGCCGGCCGCAGCGCGGCGTAGTACAGGCATGCGTAGAACGCCACCAGCCGAGGATGCCGCTCGCACACAGCACCGAGCAGCGTGAGTGCCTGCTCGGGGTTGACGACCGACCGACGATCGATCTCGTCGTTCGATTTCGGCGTGACCCACTGGACGTTGGCCATGGGGTGCGCGGCGAGTAGGCCGAGCTCGACGGCATACCGAAGCGCTCCGTAGAACACCGCCCGCTTGCGCGCAATGGTCGTCGCCGCTGCCTGCCTACCGTCTTGCCGGAGCGACAGAGCATCGAGCGCTTTGCGCACCAATGCCGCATCTCGTAGCTCGTTCAGACTCACGGTGTTCGACGAGATCCACCGAATCGCCGGGGCGAACTCCTCGGGCGGCGGTCCGGCGTCACGGCGTGCCTTGTTGAACGACCAGGCGTAGAGCGCGCGCCGGATATCGGCCTCGGCCGGCGCGCCACGCGTGCCGGAGAGCAAGACCGGAGTCACATTGGACAATGCCTCCGCGATGCTCTTCCGATGCTTGGCGGCGGCGCGCGGCCACTTCATGTCGACGAACGCCACCGCGTGGTCGTACCAGGAACGGGTGTTGAGTTCTCGCGCCATCGGTTCCGGTAGACCGCTGGGCTCGTCGAACGCGACGCCTTCGCGTTGAGCGACCACGAGTTTCGATCGGAAGCTCTCAGCGAGGGCTTTCGTCTTGAAGCTCTCGCCGAATACCTGGCCCGCTACGACCCAACGAACCCGGTACGTGCTGCGCGGCTTTCCGGTCTTCGGGTCCTTGCCCTTGTGCTCCTGAATGGCCCAGATCTTGACGTCGTAGGTGCTCATGCTGCTTGCGGCTCCTCACGGCTCAACAGCCAGGATTCGAAGTCAGTGCGGCGGATACGGATCGATCGGTTGGGGAGCTTGTACGTCCGTGGGGCCTGGCCGATGGCCTTCCAGCGGAAGAACGTCGACTTGGCCACGTCCATCTCTTCGAGGAATTCGTCAAGCGTTAGAAACGCGCGTGCCATCGGGGTCCGGCCTCCCTGGCGAGGTGGTGCGCCGACCGTTGAGCAGCCTTTTAGGCACCCAGCAGCGGCGAGGGGTGTCGAGTGGTGGTTCAAGCGAGCGATGCGGCAGAGCGCCGCAGAGTGGGCCGCTGAGAGCCTCCGTGAGCCAAGATTTCGGCTTAGTCGGTATGAAGGGATGCACCGATGTTGTGCGTGGCTCTCAGCGGGTTGGTCTCCGGCGGCCGGGCGGGTCGGGCGGCGGCCGGAGTGCGTCTGCCAGAACTGCCACAACCGCCAGAACCTCAGCGGGGTGGGGTTGTGGCGGTTGTGGCAGTTCTGGCACAGGGGTTACGAGGCGCGGCGCGGGGCAAGCGGGTGCACAGTCGCGGCCGGTCGGTGTACCTCGGGATGGACGAGGAAGCTCGGTGAGGGTGGCCGGCCGCCGGCCCGCTTCGGTGCGGGCGGGTCGAGCGACCGGAGGTAGCCGTGTGCTTCGAGCACGGCCAGCGGTGCATCGAAGTCGCCAGCGGTCGGCAGTTGCGCCGACTTGAGCGACCGGAACACCTCGCGTTTGGTGAACGCGCTGGTTCCGGTGCGCTCGATCCACGCCAGGATCGTCCGCGCGTTGCGCGTCGCCAGGTCGGCGCCCATGTCGTCGAACGCGCCGAGGGCGTGGGCTGCGTAGTACTCGCCGATCAACGCGGCGCGCTCGACGATGTCCGCACCGACTGGTCTGCCCCATCCCTCGCGCAAATGCTCGGCGAGGTGCAACAGGCCGGCGATCCGGACGACCGCCCCGGTGTACTTCGATCCCCAATCGACGATGTGCGACCAGGCACCGCCCGGGGCAAGCCGGGGTTCTACCTGTCGCTCGATCTCAAGGACCAGATCGTTGGCCTCGGGGGTGAGAACCAGGACGGCCGGGTCGGTCCACTCGGCGAGCGTGAGGACCAGGGCGTGAAGCCCGGCGTGGTAGTCGGCGGCGACCTGGGTCGGGATCGGGTCAGCACCAACCTTGCGGAACCCGACGGTGTTCTCCGGTACCGCGAACAGGATCCGGGCCAGCAAGCCCAACCCTCGGAAGCCCGGCATGCCGGCGATGTCCCGCAGGATCTCCGGTTGCACGGCGAGGCCCATGGTCAGGGCGGGTTTGTCGACGTGTTCGGAGTCGCGGGAGAGCCGGCCAACCCGCATCATGTCCCCGGCGTGGCCTTTGAGGAACACTTCTAGGTTCGGGGTGCCGGAGTAGCGGCCGGCGATGGTGGCGAAGATCCCGCCCTCGGGAGAGAGCACGGCCAGCCGGCCGCCTTGCTGGGCGAGCAGGGACGCGGCCGTTTCGCTGGTCACGTCGTCCGCGACCAGTTGCGGCTTCGCCGGGATGGTGATGGCTTCGGCGTTCATCGCGGCCGCCGTCGCTTCGGCGATCAGGGTGTCTCGGCCGTTGTCGGCGTTGGCTGCTGCAAGGGCGGCCTTCTCGGCCGCCTTACCGGCGACTTTGGCGGCGATCTCGGCCTCGATTATCGCGGGTGCGGTCCGCTCGATCAGCGACTTTTCCGCGGCCAGGATCGGCGCGACCATCGCCGCGAACACCGCGCTCTTGCGGGAGCCGGGCGGGAGCACGATGACCGTGTAGAGGTTGGTCGGTTCCCGCCAGGACCCGCGTACCTCCACCTCGGCGCGGCCGCCGGCCGCCGTCGACAGACAGGCCAGGGCAAGACTCCCGGCCAAGTCGAGCGGCGTTTGAGTGAACTCGGCGACCGCGATCACCTGCTCGGCCAGCCAACCGGGCAGCAGCTCCGCCGGAAATGGCGGCAGATGTCGGCCCCGGCCGAGCGGGATGAGTGGCGACCAGCCACCCGGTACGCCGGCGTTGTCGAGCAGCGCCCGCCCGGTCGCCACCACCTCGGCCGCGTCGGCCCCGGACGCGGCGAGTTGGGCGAGCTGCGCCCCGAGGTCGGCGACGGTGCGCCGTTTGGCCAGGTCGGCGACGATGCCGGCGTAGTGGCCGGCGTTTGCGGTCGAGGGCGTCTGGGTGGTGAGGGTGTGTAGGTAGGGTGCCCCGCCCACCTTGCCGAGGTCACCGGTTTCGGCCAGGTGGGCAGTGACGGTGATCGGGTCGGTCGGGATGCCGGCCGCGTGCATCCCGCACATGGCTTCCCAAAGCACGCCGTGTGCCGGGCGGCCGAAGTCGGCCGGGGCCAGCAGGCCGGCGAGGTCGGCCATCAGATTGGGGGCGAGCAGGGCGGCACCGATGACGGCCTGCTCGGCGGCCAGGTCGTGCCCAGCTTGAGTCACCTCGTCGAGTCCTCTCTGATCAAGGGGCAGGTTCAGGCGGCGCGGCGGCCGATCGCCGGCCGCTGCTCGCGGCCGGCCAGCCCGGCCAGGCGAGGGGCGACCTCGGCGAGCAGCTCACGCATGAGCGTCAGCGCGGTAGCGAGCTGCCACCGGGCCACGTTTTCGGTGCGGTGCAAGGGAATCCGCGCGCGGAGCTCGATGTACTCGACATCTCCGGCGCGTACACGGGTGAGCCAGGCCCGGCCGCCGATCTCGTCGGCGGTCAGGTCGGCCGACCGGTGCTCGGCCACTCCGCACCGGTGATCGCGGGTGCACCAGGTCGTGTGCGGGGTCTCGGCCCGTTGGAGGCGAGCCATTGTGCGGGCCTTCATCGGGTGCCCTTGTCGTGCAGCTCGCGGAGGCTGTTGATGATCCGGCGGCCGATCCGCAGGCGTCGTCCGTCGCCACCGCAGCGGCGGCACAGCCCGAACGCGCGGCCGAACGGCGAGCGGCGTTTGCCGGATCCCTTGCACTTGCGACACGCGCCGAACGGCCAGATCCAGCAGCCGACGCCATAACAGAAGGTGACGATCACGAGGAAGACGAACAGCAGGCCGGAGAGGGACAGGTCACGGGTTGCGGTCGCGGCGAGGGTGGCCACGGAAGACCTCCGAGGGCAGGTTTCAGCGGTTGAGCTGGGGGTAGGGCGACCCGCGACCGGCCGATGTATGGCCTGACCAGGCCGGTCGCGGGTCGAGTCGCGTCAACGCGACCGGTCGCGGGTCGTCCGCGACCTTCAGGCGGCCTTGCGCCGGCCGATGGCGGCGTCGATGTCGTCGGTCTTGGCGCCCTTGAGCGCCTTGCCGTTGCGCTTGACGTCAACGCTGCGTACACCGAACGCCCGGACCTGCGCCGAGATCGCTTCGGCCGTGGTGTCCGCGTACGCCTCGGGCAGCCGCTCGACCAGTCGGGCGGCGATCTCCTCCCACTGGGCACCGGTCTCGCCGCGCTCGATCACCGAGCGGACGTCGGCGAGCACGTCCCGGGCGGCGCGGGTGATGTCCTCCCCGGCCGCCATCCCCGACAGCGTGCCGGCCGCCTCACGAAGCTGCCGCGCGGCGATCAGGATCTTCTCCGCATCGTCAGCGTCGGCGAGGTGCGTGCGTACGGTCGGGGTGGCGTCCGACGCGCCCCGTAGGATGCCCACGCCCTTGTAGGAGGGCAGCAGCGTCGACGAGTCGTGCCCTTCCGAGTAAGCGCCGGAGCCCAGCACCAGGTCGGACACCTGCCACGAACCGGTGCGCAGGGAGAACCGGACCTGGTGGTTGTCGCGGAAGGATACGAACTGCTGGGCGACCTGCCCCGACCCGATCCCTGAGGGCCGCTGGGTGGCATCGACGAACCCGACCCCGGCCGCCGGGGCGACCTTGACCAGGTAGACCAGCAGGGACGCGATCTCTTTGGAGATCTCGCCGAGGTCGAAGTACTCCTGGAACTCGTCCAGGAACACCAGCCGGACCGGCATGCGGTACTTCGGATCCCGGGCGATCTCCCTTGTCAGCTTGCCCTCCGGGCACACGTCCACGGGCAGTTTCGAGAGCCGCTCGTACCGGTCCTGCACGTCCGCTTTGATCTCCCGCAACGCCTCCAAGACGATCTCGGCGGGGTCGCCGTCGCGGGTCATCGCCAGCCCGAACGCGCACCGGTCGGCCACCAACGCGAACTTGCGCCAGTCCGGCTTACCGCCCCCGTCGAGCACGGTGAGCTTCACGTACGGGTCGAGCGCCGCGTACAGCGCGAGCAGGCGGGCGGCGAAGGTCTTGCCCTGGCGGGGTTGGGCACCGATCAGGATCGAGTTCCACAGCAGGTCGACGAAGACCTTGTTGCCGCGCTCGTCCAGGCCGAACGGGGCCGGCTGCCACACGTCGGTGGCCTTGCAGCGCAACAGCGGAGTCCGGCCGGCGCCCTGCGAGAGCGGGTCCCGGTCGGCCACCCACAGCGTGTGGCGGCGATGGCTACTGAAGTCCCGGCTGATGAAGACCTGGGAGATCGCCACGTCCAGGCCGGAGGCGATCGCTCCGCGTGCCTTGACCGCCTCGTCGAACGTCTTGCCGTACGGCAGATCGATGGACACCTGAGAACCCGTTCCCGACGGGTCGCGGGCCATGGTCGAGCCGAAGCTGATCTGCTGGTGCGGCTTGTCCGGATGCCCGAGACCCGCCGCGTAGTAAGCGCGAAGGATGATGTCCGGGTTCACCCGCCGGAACCGGCCCGCGACCGTGGCGGGGGTGATGATCGGCCGGTCGTCCGGCCGTCCCAGGTGCGCCAGGAACACCATCGAACCGCCGATGACCAGGGCTAATGCCCACCACGGGCCGGTCCCCCACAGGATCGGGCCGCCGATCACGATGGTCAGGGCTTCGAAGGTCAGCACGAGGAATCGCCACATGCGGGTGGCCTTGACCTCGCGGTGCAGCTTGAGCCACATCGCCGGATCGTTGGCGTCGGCCGTGCCCTGACGTAGCGCGTACTGCTCGGTCACCCACCACCAGCGGATCTGCCAGCCAGCCAGCCGGAACACGCCGACCACTGCCCAGAACGCGGCGAGGATCGCGTACTTCGGCGAGCGGATCGCGTGAAAGCCGCACCGATACGCGGTCACGGCCAAGGTCTGCCGGATGCTGTGCTTGATGTTCGGCCACGTCGACCAACCGACCGGCACGATCGGGACCCGCCCGGCCGGCCCGGACAGGGGCGGGTCGACGGGCATCCCGCCGGCCGTCGGTGCGTCGTCGAGAGTCACCTCAAAGTGGGTATCTGCCGTCTCGCTGGTCCGGCGGGTACGGGCCTTGTCCAGGTCAACGACCTCGGCGACGTCAGCCTCAGCCGCGGTCCAATCGAACTGGTTGTCGTCAGGGTTCGGGTTGTGCGGGACCATCAGGCTCTCTCCTGTGGGTCGTGAAGGGCTTGCGGGTGGGACCGGCGGCACGGCGCTGCTTTGGTCGGTTTGGGCCGTGCCGCCGGGCGAAGTCAGTGCGAGGCAGTCTCGGTGGGAAGCGCGTACAGGAACCCGAACAGTGCCCCGTGCAGATCGATCAGGTCCCGGCCGTGCGTCGGCCGGGGGTAGCCGTGCCGCTCCAACACGCTCACCACGTCCGCGAGCAGGCCGAAGCTGAAACGCGGGTCGTCCTCGGGTGCGGGCATCGGGTACAGGCGGTCGGTGTCCATCAGGCGGTTCCTTTCGGTGGTCGGGTCAGGCAGCGGCGAGAACGGGAGTTTCGGCAGGTTCCGGGGCGGATGGTGATGCGTCGATGGCGCGTAGCGCGGCGAGGTGACGCCGGGCGGTAGACGGAGACACACCGGCCTTTTCGGCGATCGCGGAGACGCTCGCACCGGGCAGCTTCGCGGCGGCCTTGGCAACCTTGTCCGCCGACGCCGGACGCGGCGTGACGCGCTTCGGACGCTGCTTGACGACCGGAGCAGGAACCGGAACGGGCTCCACGACCGGGGCCGTCGGTTCCGGCTCGACGATCGAGGCGATCGGTTCCGGCTCGACGATCGAGGCGATCGGTTCCGGCTCGGCCACCAGGGGCAACTTGGATACGGCCACCGGTTCGGGCGCGGGCACCAGGCGGCGGATTCGGCCGCCGATCTCCACCAGTGAGACCGAGGCGATGACGATCAGGCCGTCCACGCTGAACGGGATCAGGTACGGCGACGCGTCCGTCTCGCCGTAGCGCACGGCCACGCCGACCATGTGCCAGTACGACACCCACGCGGCGATACCAGCGATCACGGCCGTTGCGGCGAGCCGCGCCACCGACGCAGCGCCCCGGCTGACCGGAACCCGGGAGATCAGCTCGACCGCGAGCAGCAGCGACAGCGGCGACCACGCCGAGATCGCCTGACTGATCGCGTTGTTCTCCGCGTGCAGCACGTTCCCCGCCAGCGACGCGGCGATCCCGAGCGTGAAAACAGCGCGGATGGCCCAGCCAAGCCGCTTGAGACGGTTGAGGTCGATGGTCATCAGGCCACCCGCTTCCGGGTGGTCGGGCGCGCGGCCAACTCGGCCGCTACGCGGGTGACCTTGGCCTCGGCTCGGCGCTTGCGACGCCAGTCCAGCGCGGTCGGGCCGCCGTGGTCGGCAGCGTTGATGAGGTTGATGTCGGCGTCCAACAGGTCCAGCTCGGCGGCGATCAGCGGCCACTCGGCCTCGATCGCGTCCAGGTCGGCGGCCGTCGGGCCGTCGGCGATCCGGTGAAGCTTGCTCACGGGAAGTCCTCCAGGAACGGAGGCCGGCACGACAGCAGCCGTGCCGACCATCGGGAACGAGGGGGTCAATGCGGAGGGCAGATGGCTCGCACCGAGAAGGCGCGGCCCGTGATCTGCGAGGTACGGCGCGACGCACTTGCCCAGCACGTCACGTTGAGCCGATGGGCGGACAGGTCTGGCCGGCCGGACACGTCAACGGCCGTACACCCGAGCAACCCCGCAGATCACGTCTTCAGTTGTCAATGAGCGACGAGGACCCAGCGGTGTCATGGCGTACGGCAACTTCGTGCCGCCGTTCCCGTCCTTACTGACCTCTTGGCTCGCCTGGCTAGCCAGGTGCCGTGAGATCAAGCTAGGCCGACATGACTAGTCAGGTCAAGGCCAAAACCCGAACTTCCCTAACTTGGCTAGTCAGAGCTACCGTGTAGCGGTGACCGAGAACCTTGACTTCCTTGGCCAGCTAGACCCCGATGATCCGAAACAGGCTTCGCAGCAGATCGCCAACAAGCTGCGCGCGGCCATCCTCACGCGCCGGTTGCAACCGGGCGACAGGCTTCCGTCGCAACCTGACCTCGCGGCCCGCTACGGCGTTGCGCGGGAAACGGTGAAACGCGCATTGGAGTTGCTCCGCGCGGAACGGCTGATCGTCACCCGTCAGGGGAGTGGTGCCTTCGTACGCGCTCAGACCCAACGCGCGGTCGAGCTCCGTCCGCACATCGAGGCAGCGTTCGAACGCCCGCACGTCGCCATCGACTTCGCGGGATTCTCTGGTGAGACGCTCCGAGACGCGCTTTCCGAGGTGCTCGACAAGGTCAGGGCCGGCTACCTCACCCCAGAGTCGATCGCCGTACGGGTGCTGATCTCGGATATGACCGCGCCGATGGCGTTGCCCGCTCGCGCCGAGACGCAGTCGGACGATCCGGCCGTCCGGGAGCGGGCCGAGCGGATCACCCGCCGTGCCGCAGACGGCATCCTCGACCAGGTTGGCGAGCTGGGCGACCTCGGGCTAGTCCCATCAGTGACGGTGGAAGTACGGATGCACCGGGCATCGCCGCTGTTCAAGCTCTACGTTCTCAACCGCGAAGAGGTCTTCTATGGCTTCTATCCGGTCATGGAGCGCACCGTCTCGATCAAGGGTGAACCTATGGCGATCTACGACCTGATGGGCAAGGACGTGCCTCTGTTCCACTACGCCGTGGCCGACGATGACGCGTCGCATGGCACACAGTTCGTCGAGGCATCGCGCCAGTGGTTCGACTCGGTGTGGTCGACGATCGCCTACCGGTACGAAGCATGACCGCCGAACTCGCCCCGCTGCTCGCCGAGGTCGACGCCATTCTTCTCGACTTCGACGGGCCGGTGTGCAGCATCTTCGCCGGCCATCCGGCCCACGATGTCGCGGCCGAGTTGGTTGACCTGCTGCACCGCGAAGGCATCGACATACCGGCCCGCCTGACCAGCGAGACGGACCCGCTCGAGGTTCTGCGATGGGCAGGCTCAATCGGCAACCAGCGCGTCACGGTCCTCGCCGAGGATGCTCTCTGCGAGGCAGAGCGCCGCGCGGTCAAGACAGCGGCTCCCACGCCGTACGGTCGCGAAGTCATCGTGGCCGCTCGGCAGGCCGGGCTCCCCGTGGCGGTGGTCAGCAATAACTCGGCCGGCGCGGTGACCGCCTACCTCACTGCGCACCGGCTCACCGGGCACTTTGCCCAGGTGATCGGCCGCGCGTACGCCGATCCGGCACGGATGAAACCCAACCCGGAGCCGATCTCGCGCGCCGTCAAGGCGCTCGACGTACTGCCGTCCAGAGCCGTTCTAGTCGGCGACTCGCTGTCGGACATCGACGGAGCGAGGGCAGCCGGAGTACGAGTCATCGCCTACGCCAACCGCCCGCACAAGGTCGAAGCCTTCCGAAGCGCCGACCTAGTCATCACCAGCATGGGGCCACTCGCCGAAGCCCTGGTCAGGAGGTGCGAACAGGCAGACGAACAGGAGTCACTCAGCCGGGGCGGCGGGTGAGGGCGAAACGTAGGTGCCTCGTTGGGGCACCGTGAAGACCAACCCGCGCTCCCGGAGAACCGCGACCGCGCGTCGGACCGTTCCACGCGCAATGCCGAACTCTTGAACGAGCTGCAGCTCGCTTGGAATGGGTCGATTCGGCTGCCAGGCGCCACGCTCGATCCGTTCGGCGAGGATCTCGACGAGTTGGAGATATGGCGGAACTGGCCCGTCCGGCTCGATCACATTCTCAACGTAAACGAGCGCCATCGACAACGAACCGCTAACTACGTACTTGGACAAGTAAGGACGTGCATGTACCAGATCCGGTCACCGCCGCTAACGACCAGCACCAACACGCCCCGATGACAGAGGAGCCGAAAACTACTCGGAAAGGTCATGCGATGCGCAGGCAAAACCTGGTCAATCAACTATCCCAACTTCCCAAGAGAGCTCAATTGAGCGTGCTGATCGGCGATCAGATCGTGGGGATCTCGGACGTTGTTGCCGTAGGTGACGACTTCGCCCTCCGGTGCCAGCCTGAGGATGTCCGCGATGTCCTCGCCGGCGAGTGGGGCATCGAGGAGAACAGAGCGCACGAGATCGCCTTCTCGCAGCCAAACGACCTACAAGAAAGCGAACCTGTCGACTAAACCACCTTTGTACGTCCATGGACAAGCCTATACATGCAGGCCACCTCTCGACGTAGAAAGGGCAGGCATGGGACTCGCGGACTTAGCTCATGGTTGCGGCTACTGCGCCTCCGGCGGGGGCGCTCCGGCTTCGGGATGACCGCGCACCCGTCACCCTCGGCCCGGGGCAAGCCGAGCAGACCCGGCCCACTCCCACGGTGAGCGGGTCGAGGGCGACGGGATGGTCTTGGCTGTTGAGGCGGATGGCGCGCGCACGATTTCTAGCTCGAAGCAGCGACTTATCTAAGAAACCCACGTGCCAAACCGACTCGACGAAACCGCAGTATCGCCAACCCGTAGGCCCGCGCTGAACAGCATAAATTCCTGTCCTATTCTTTGCGTTTGCGCGGTGTGTGAGATGCTGTAAGCGAGACATCGGCTGGCCGGATACAGGCTTCTTACCCTGTCATCTGTGTCGTATGTCAAGACCCATGGGTGCCGAGTTTTGGCGAGACTCGCAGCGAGCTTCTCGTGATCACTCCAAGAATGAGAACTCATATAGAGTTCCTCGCCCTTAACTAGATATGGTGGATCGACGTAAAGCAAGACAGGCTTAATGCGCCGGGAGATACTCGACAAAAAGTCCAACGCAGATTTCTCCGTCACGGAAATCTTGTCGCTGAGAGTCTGAAGGCGCCGAATTCGCGCGGCCAAGTTAGCCTTGTTGAATCGAGCGTCAATCTTCCACTTTCCGGTTTGATCGAGTCCACCAATTGGGCGTGCAGTCAGGATGCCCGATCGATTGCAGCGATTGAGGAAAAAGGTTGCAAATCCGAGATCGATATCGCTACGTCCAGCAGGACTTAGGTACGACTCCCTGTGTATGTGCCAAGCCTCGACACTGACCTCCGCCTCCAGGATGCGATCTATGAACGCGTCCGTATCAAACAGCACCGCACGCCAGAACGCTACAATCCCTGGATTTAGGTCATTGATAATGAGGCTTTGGATATGACCCTCAGCTAGTAGGTACAGTCCGGCACCCGCTCCGCCTGCATACGGTTCAGCGTAGGAGTCAATTACATCAGGTTGACTTGACAAAACTCGAGCGAAGAAAGGCCCAAGCTTCGCTTTCCCGCCTGGATATCGCAGGGGCGAAATAAATTCCGTCTTCACAGCTGTGCGTCGATCCGTTCTAGCATCGGCCGGAAAGCCGCACTGAATCGGCGAGCAAGATGCGGATCGGGCACAACGTTCGGATTATGGACGAAGCCATTCAAGTACGGGATACCCAACTCTGAGGCTTCGAGAAAGGCCTGCGCCAATTCCCTGTCTCTCTTCGGATTACTCTCGATGTCTGGATCAAGGAATTTTAGCATAGCAATGATCTTGTTCTTAAGACTGTCGCTCTCAGTGGTACCCGAAAGGCGTAATGCCTCCGGCGAAGATACCGACAACTCAACAACTACTCGTGCCATCACGCAGGCAACGCTTGAAAAATCCTCGATAACGAGGTCTCGGCACTCTTTTAGAACTTTCTGTATCCGCTGAGGATGATTAGGAAGCCTAAGGTCATGGAACAGGTACTTCTCGGGCTTAGCCTCGTGTTTGCGACCTACGCTTCCGACCGGTGCCCCATTGCCAGATGTCGCCGTTTGGCCGCTGCCGGCTGGGGTACTGGATCCCGGAGCAGGCGGCGAACTCGGGTTAGGGGACGCTCCAGAATTAACCGAAGTTGTCGAAGGTGATGAACTCACGTTGGCGGCTGACTGATCAGACATGCTAGTTGCCGTGCCAGCGGTTTCAGCGAGGCGGAACGGATACCTTCGTGCCTCGGTATCCGATGGCAGCAGGTCGGGCACACCATCTAGTAGAGTTTCTCTAATTCTTGCATTTTTATAGGCATCCACTGAGTTGTCTCGAATAAATGTGAAAGCCCAACGAAAGAACGGCTCCAGCTGCTCGCGACTATGCCGAACGAGGAGCATGCGTTCGCGCGAAGGGCTATCTTCGTCTACTTCGATTGAGAAGTGAAGACGATTCAGGACTTCAGGAGAAAAGAATCTGCCGATATTGGTTAGCTTACCTCGACGGGTCTGGCGAATGAGCTCTGTGAGTTCGTCATTCTGGCTGTAAGCTTCTTCCACCTCATCAGCCATTACAATGGACCGTATCGTGCCACTATCGACTGGGCGGTTTGCTCGCCTGCGATGAGTCGCAGTCTGCGGAGCGCTCCAACGCCTAACCCCACGCCCGTTATTCTCCCCAGTGTGTCGAAGAACGATCCAATGTTCGGCTTCTTCTCGACTGGTCATGATTAGGGTAAATACGGACTTCGGTGGGGTGCCCAGAAGTGCTGCTCGCCGAAAAGCGGCACGGTATTCTTCATTATCGGCAAGCATGGGATCGCCTAACAGCTTTAAAGCAGCGAACCGACGATTCCCTTCAAGGATTAGATACTTGCTGCCTTGCTTGATCGCGATCGGAAGCTCCGCCGGATTCGTCTGACCCGTCTTGGCCATGTCTCTAGCCAAGCTGATTAGAGCATCGTCACCCTCATCGAGGAGCTGGTTGATCGCCTCTCGATCACTTGAGGTCCCGTCGGGCAGCCGTGGATTCTCCGGATCGAGGATGACCTGTGACGGCCGAAGTTCCTTGTACGGCACGATACCTCCCCAGCCGACTCGTTGACGCATCGTATCGAGAAGACTCCGGACTAGGCCATCCCTCCACTGTCGACTGCAACAACGACGTAGGTAGCCGCCATCGTGTCCGAACGGCTTGGCCGTGCGACTGCTCAACTAGAGCAAGAGGCTTGAGGTGACTGCGCGGACTGCGCCAAGAAGCACCAGCTCGGGCTGACGACAAGACAACCAGCCTTCATGCCCCGGAGGCTGTTGGGACACGACTGATCGCTTCGGCTTCGATGCTGCGCACCCGAACCGCCGGGCTACGACCATTGCGCGACAATGCTCAAGCCATCCGCGATGTTCGTGCAGGTCAGGGCCTTGCAGCGTCCGGTCTTGAAAACCGGTATGGGGAAACTCATCGTGGGTTCGAATCCCACGCCCTCCGCAGGTCAGGCCACAGATGGAGCGACACCCGCCCTCGACGATCCGGAATGGGGCATCGAACGGTGACATCCGCCGAGACAGTCGGTGATCGATGCCGCCCGGTTGGGTGACTGCGCGGGGACACCGAGTGTCGTTGGGTAGAGCACGCGGCCGGTCCTCCTGGGCTGGTGGCCGGCCGTGTAACCAGCCCAGGTGACCGGCCCGTGGAGTCCACCCCATGTCGTACGACCCGAATCCGCACAGCTGGGGCTCCGGACCTCAGGGCCAGCGGCCGTCGCAGGGCCACGTGTACGGCCACCAGTACCCGCAGCAGCAGCCTCCGGTTGTGTCCGGACCGCCGGCCCAGCACTATGGCGTCGGCTGGCAACAGCAGGCGCCTGAGTTGTGGCAGCAGTCGGCTCCGTCACCGGCGCCTGCGAAGAAGGCCCGCTGGCCGTGGCTGGTGCTGGCCGCGGCGGTCCTGGTTCTCGTCGGCGGGTTGTACACCGCATATGACAAGAACCTGATCTTCAAGGATTCGGGGATCAAAGCCTGCGAGGGTTTGCGAGACGGATCGAAGACAGTGGCCGGCACCGACAGTGCCAGCAACCAGAAGATGACCGAGGCGCAGTACCGGCAGGCGCGGAAAGTCTTCGAGGATTCCCGCTACGACGACATCCGCGACCACGGTACGAAGCTGATGGATGTGGTCTGGCAGATGTCGCAGACGCTTGACGGCAAGGAGGAGGACCAGATGGGCGCCCTGATTTATCTTCAGCCGCTCACGCAGCAGATGACCGGCCTGCAGTCCGCGTGCGCCGATCAGGGCATCATCATCAACCTGAAACCGGCGGGGAACTAGGGTGATCGGACCGAACCTTCCGATCAGGCGACCGGAGGGATGACTCGCGACGACCCCAACCCTTGGCCGCATGGGCCTCGACCAGGAAAAGTAACGTCCCCCGCCGACCTGCGCGGACGCAGACCAGCGGGGGTCGTCGGCTGTTACTTGCCGTACCAGGTCCACAGTTGCTCGAGTTCCATTGCGGTTGAGCTCACCTTCCACCCGCCGCCCACGGTGTGGTCGGTTGCCTCGACCCAGTTGAAGTTGCACTTGACCCAGGTGCCGTAGCCCTGATTGTTCCGGCAGTAGCGAATCTCGACGCCGTCCGCAGACCAGACGTACGCCATCGCGGCGTAGCCGTCGGCCTTGCCGTCCCGGACGTAGACGTTGTCGCCGCTGTAGTCGACGCAGACTGACGTGGACGCCAAGGCGGCGCTCGTCGTCTTGCACTCGCCCTCCACGAGGCCGGCCGTCACGCCGGTCTGGCAGATGACGTTGCTGTCCCCGCAGGTCTTGTAGTAGTTGTCGTCGGCCATGGCCGCCGCCGGCAACGCGACCACCGCGACCACGGAGGCCGCGAGTGCGGACACCGCGCCGCGCATGAGGTTCAGCTTGCTGGTTCGCAAAATGGGATCTCCGTTCTGGGAGGGTGCGTCGAACTAGCAGCCTCGGGCCCGGTTGGCGCGGCCGCCGCGGGCGCGCTCGGCCCGTTTCCGCGGGCGCTGATTCCGCGGGTGCTCACCCTCCGGCCGGCGGCTCCAGGCCGGCCGGGAGTCGTGGGAAGCGGTGGTCAGCGCTCCGGCGGCCAGCAAAGCCATCCCATGGGCACGAAGATGCATCTTCACGTCAAGATCTCCCCGTAGACATTGAACGACGGGGGACGCTACCGGATCTTCGTGCCCTCGTGGGGGTCAGCGGTTCGGGGTGACCGCCGCCAGCAGCTCCGGCGCCCGCTTGTCCAGCAGGTCGGCGGCCATGTTCCAGCCGATGAGATAGGCCGCCGTGCCGTACGCCACACCGACCGGCAGGCCGATCCACATCCACACCGGCCCGAGGAGCAGCGCCACGATCTGGAGCGGCAGACTGACCACGATCGAGCCGAGCAGGACGCCGAAGGCGATCAACCCCTTCGCCTGGCTGCCGCCCGACGGCATCGCGAACGGGTTGCTCGACGCCGGGAACGCGTACGCCGCCCGCACCGAGACCGGCAAGACCAACCCCAGGCCGACGCCGTACGAGGCGATCAGCAGGCCGAACGTCGAGGGTATCCGCCCCGGGTCGCCGTACAGGGCGCCCACCACAATGGACACCACCTCCAGGAGCGGCAGCGTGAAGATCGCGTGCGCCGCCGCACGGGAGCCGATCTCGACGCGCCCGGGGACGCCGGCGGTGACATTCGCGGCGTACGCGCTGCCGTCGAAGCCGAACTGGTTGGCGAGCCCGAGCGCCGCCATCGCGCCCATGAAGATGACCAGCGCACCGGGCGAGCTGTCGCTGACCGAGAGGCCGACCGGCATGAACAGGCCGACCATGGTGAACGTGATCAGGCTGGCCCGCCGCCGGGTCTCGCGCCACCAGTAGCGCACCTCGCGGGACACCAGCGCGCCGAAGCGGGTGCGCGGCAGCCGGGGTAACAGCAGCAGGGCGACCGGGTGGCGATCGGTGGCCGTCCGCCGCGTTTCCGAGCCGACCGTGCCGATCATCGCGTTCTCCAGGGTGGCGCTCCACCACCGGAGCAGGCCGCCGATGGCGACCAGGGCGATCAGCAACTTCAGCAGGGCGGCCCACCAACGCCCCGCGGCGATTTCCAGACCGATTTCGTACGGGGCTCCGACCGGTGTCCACCCCACCACCTCGGCCACCGTCCCGACCGCGCCCCAATCGGCTCGCTGGGCGCCGGCCAGCACCACGAGCTGGAGCGGCCCGATCGCCGCCGCGAACATGGCCAGCACGATCGCCGCCAGATCGCGGGACCGGCGCGAGCGGAGACCGGTCGCGAACGCGCTGGTCACCGCCCGGCTCACCGCCACACACAGGAGCAAGCCGGCGACCACGCCGACCAGCTCGCCCACGGCGGCGGCGGGACCGCCGAGCTGGGCCGCGGTCTCCACCATGCCGGCCGTCGCGGCCAGCGTGGCCAGCGCGGGCAGCCCGGTGAGCGCGGCCGCGAAGAGCCCACGCAGAAGCGCGCGGCGGCGCAACGGGAGCAGCGCGAAGCGGGCCGGGTCGAGCGACTCGTCGACGCCGAAGAAGACCAGCGGCAGGAACAGCCAGCCGAGGACGATGACCGCGCCGCCGAGCGGGAGGAGGATCGCCGCCGCGCCCGGGCGGTGCGCCACGCCGGGGATCGCGAAGATCGCGTACCCGATGATCGCGAAGACGCCGGAGAGCACGACCCCGAGGAGGAACAGCGCGATGCGCGCCGGCCTGCCGCGCAGGCCGTTGGCGAGCAGGCGCAGTTTGAGCCGGACGAACGGGAGGACCCCGGGAGTCATAGCCAGGCCAGCTCGGAGCCGGTCGCCACCCGGCCGCCGACGACCTGGACGAACACCTCCTCCAGCGAGCGATCGCCGCGCACCCGGTCGAGCGGCCCGTTCAGCCGCAGCACCCCGTCGGAGAGGATCGCGACGTGGTCGCAGAGCCGCTCGACCACCTCCATCACATGACTGGAGAAGACGACCGTGCCGCCGCCGGCCACGTACCGCTGGAGGATGTCGCGGATCAGGGCCGCCGAGACCGGGTCGACCGCCTCGAACGGCTCGTCCAGCACGAGCAGCCGCGGCGCGTGCAGCAACGCGCAGGCCAGGCCCATCTTCTTCTTCATGCCGGCCGAGTAGTCGACCACCAGGGTGCGGTTGCCGACGCCCAGCTCGAGCACCTCGAGCAGCTCGCGGGCGCGCTGGTCGACCGTCGCCTGCTCCATGCCGCGCAGCAGCCCGTGGTAGGCCAGCAGCTCGGGGCCGGTGAGCCGGTCGAAGAGCCGCACGCCGTCGGGCAGCACGCCGACCCGTGCCTTGGCGGCCGCGGGGTCCGCCCACGCGTCGTACCCCAGCAGGAATGCCTGACCCGCATCCGGCCGCAGGAGGCCGACGGCCATGGAGAGCGTCGTGGTCTTGCCGGCCCCGTTGGGGCCGAGGAGGCCGTAGAACGAGCCGGCCGGCACGTCCAGGTTGACCTGGCTGACCGCGAGCTTGGTGTCGAAGTGTTTGACCAGGCCGCGCAGCGACATGGCCGCGGCCTGCTCACCCTGGCGTTGCGCCGGCGCCGTCATGACCCGACGGTAGCGGGCAACATCCAGCCCGGACCACCCCCGTCGTGGGAGTGGCCCGGGCTACCCCCTCAACCGATCTTTTCGATGACGGCGTGCCGGATCAGGAACTTCCCCGGCTCGCGGACCTGCTCGAACGCGGCGTTGTTGAGCAGGACGCAGCTGCCCGAGGTCGTCTGGACCTTCACGGTGGTGCTCTTCCTGTTGTCCAGGTTCGTGACCTTGAGGACGGTGCCGATCGGGAAGGTGCCGCTGGACGCGAAGGGCGCGCCCGACTCGCCCGACAGCGTGACCGTCGAACCCTTGCAGACGACCTGGCCGGCGCCGGTGCCGGCGGCCGGAGGAGCAGCCGGGGCGGTCGTCTTGGGCGGCTTTGCTGGTTTTGTCGGTGAACCCGCCGCCGAACCAGCCGCCGCGCCGGGAACGGAAGCGGCCACATCGGCCGTACATCCAGCCACCGCCCGACGCTGGTTGATCAGGTCGACGACCGCCTGCCGGTTCGCGATCCGGGCATCCGACAGCGCATCCGGATTCGCTCGCTGCCCCGCGATGAACTGCAGATTGTTACGCAGCGCCTGGTCGAGACCGACGCAGTTCTCCGCGGCGCTGCTCACCCCGGTGCCGACCGCGACCGCCCCGCCGGCGATCGCCAGCGCGACCCCGCCGATCAGCATCTTCCGCGTACGCCCGCTCATCGAATTCCGCCGGTACCGCCTCATGACCCGCTCCTTCGCTAGGTGGTTGCCGGGTCATACGCGGCGCCCACCTTAAGGAGACCGGGGTCGTACCTTAAACAACCTTAAATGCGGAGCGACTCCGGAGCGTGCAGCCGGAGCATGGTCGCGCCCACGTCGTGCGGCACCCTTCGGCTGGTCAGCAGCGACCCGATCACCATCACCAGGAACGCCAGCGGCACCGTCCACGCCGCCGGCTGACCGATCAACTGCGCCGCCCAGCCGTCCAGCGGCGGCCCGAGCACGGTGATCAGCACCGCCACCATCGCCGCCCCGCCGCCGATCAGAATCCCGGCCGCCGCCCCGAGGTCGGTCAGCCCGCGCCACCAGATGCCCAGCACGAGCAGCGGGCAGAAGCTGGACGCCGCCACCGCGAAGGCCAGCCCGACAACCCGGGAAACGTCCATGTTGGAGACGTACACCGAGAGCGTGACCGGCACGACCGCGGCCAGCAGGGTGGCCATCCGGAAGTCGCGGACCGAGCCGCCGCGCCCGGCCCGCAGCACGTCGGTGAAGACCACCCCGGCGACGCTGGTGAGCAGCCCCGACGAGGTGGAGAGGAAGGCGGCGAGGGCGCCCGCGGTGACCAGCGCGCCGAGCAGCCGGCCGAGGTGACCGCCGCCGAGGGCCGCCTCGGGCAGGGTGAGCACGACCGCGTCGGTGTGCCCGGTCATCAGCAGTTGCGGCGTGTAGACCCGGCCGAGCACGCCGTACAGCGTCGGCAACAGATAGAAAAGACCGACCAAGGCCAAGACCACCAATGTCGTACGCCGAGCCGAAGCCCCGTCCGGGTTCGTATAGAAGCGCACGAGCACGTGTGGCAACCCCATCGTGCCCAGGAACGTCGCCAGGATCAGCGAGTACGTGGCGAACAGCGTCCGCTCGCCGCCGGGCAGCAGCCACTCCGGCCCGAAGTGCGCGTCGACCGTGCTGACCTGCGGCACCCGGTCGCCCTCGTCGTAGTACAACTCCTCGCCCTTGTGCACCTCGACGCCGTCGACGGTCGCGTCCTGCTCGACCACCACCGAGGTGGCCGCCGGGAAGACCGCGCCGGCCGGCGGAGCGACGGACGGCCGCCCATCCGACTGCCACTGCAAGACCAGGAAGATGACGGGTACGGCGAGGGCCGTCAACTTGAGCCAGTACTGGAACGCCTGCACGAACGTGATCGCCCGCATCCCGCCGAGCGCCACGTTGGCCGTCACCACCACGCCGACCAGCAGCGCACCCCACACGTACGAGCCGCCGGTCACCGTGGTGAAGGTCAGCCCGGCGCCCTGCAACTGCGGCACCAGGTACAGGCAGCCGATGAAGACCACGAACACGCTGGCCAGCCGCCGCAGCGCGGTCGAACTGAGCCGCACCTGGCAGAAATCGGGCAGGGTGAAGGCGCCCGAGCGACGCAGCGGCGCGGCCACGAACAGCAGCAGCGCCAGATATCCGGCGGCGAACCCGACCGGGTACCAGAGGACGTCCACGCCGTACCGCAAGATCAGCCCGGCCACGCCCAGGAAGGAGGCGGCCGACAGATACTCGCCGCTGATCGCGGCGGCGTTCCAGGCCGGGCTGACCGCCCGCGACGCGACCAGGAAATCCGAGGTGGTACGGGCGAAGCGCAGGCCGTACGCGCCGATGCCGACAGTCACCACGACGACCAGGATCAGACCCGGGACGAGGTACGGGTTCACTGCTCGGGTTTCCGGATCAGCGCGATGAAGTCCTGTTCGTTGCGTTCGGCCCAGCGCACATACGCCCAGCCCACGCCGACCAGGAACGGGAACGACAACACGCCGAGCAGCAACCACGGAAGGTTGACCCCGAGCAGCTTGACCGCGCCGACCGTGGGGGCGGCCACGAACAGCATCGGCAGCGCGCCCAGCCCGGTCACCACCACCAGCGCGAGCCGGAGAGCGAGCGAGAGCTGGGCGCGGACCAGGCCTTTCACCAGCGCCTCACCCACCGGCGTCTGCTCCGCGAGGTCCGCGTGGCTGCGGTCGGTGGGGCGGCGCCGGGCGGCGACCTCACCCAGCACCACCCGCGTACGCTCCGGAGTCCCGTCCCCGCCCATGCCCGGAGTCTCCCGGTCTCCGGGGGGATGTCAAGTACAGCGGAAGGCGGGGTCGGATAGATCTTGGGCGATGACCTTGCGGGCCTGCTCGCGACCGAGGTTCCAGCCGCGCCAGTCATCGGGATCGATCATCAGGTCGGTGCCGAGCCGGCCGAGCACGCAGGCCCGGCGGTTCGGCGGCAGCCCGGCCAGCCCGGGCACCACGTCCGGCGAGAGCGTGCTCAGGTAGTCGAGGTCGACCGTACGGGCCTGCCGGATGTTGTGTTCGGCGATCAACCGGTCCGGGTTCGCGGCAGCCAGGCCGAGCAGCGCCAGGACCCCCGCCGCGATCGCCACTCGGGGAAGCCAGGGAGCTTTCACGCGTACGCCCGCAATAAGAATGAGAAGCAGCACGAGGCCGAACCAGGCCTCGCAGCAGGCCACCAGCAGGCGCAGCCGGGTGAGGCCGTAGGTGTCGGCGTAGAGGTTCATCCGATGCAGCGCCGAACCCACGATGACCAGCGTCAAGGCGGCCAGCGAACCAAGAACCAAGCGGATCAGCGTACGGTCGGCGGGCTCCGCGCGGGGCGCCCAGCGGGCGGCGCCGGCCAGCACGATCAGGGTCAGCGCGGTGACGAAGGAGAGCTGCCAGAAGCCCGATCGGGCGTATTCGGCGTAGGTGAGCCCGTCGGTCCGCAGCACGTGCCGGTTGCCGCCGAAGAGCACGGTGAGCTGCACCGCGACGAAGCCGGCGAACAGCAGCACGAGCAGGCCGAGCGGGACGGCCCACTCGAATCGGCTGACCTTGCGGCCCTCGGTCGCGTCCAACCTGGACAGATCGGGCGGCCCGGCGCGCAGGAACGCGGCGCCGCCCAGCCCGGAAGCCGCGACGGCGAAGACGAAGACCCAGCGGACCGTGGTCGGCAGGTCGACCTTCGGCGAGAGACGCTGGAGGGTCCCGGCGAACGCGGCGTCGGCCGAGGCGAACAGCGCGCCGAAGACGACCAGCAGCGTGATAGAGACCGCGACCGTGGCGGCGACCCGGACGTTCGCGGCGGCCTCGACCGGCTTGCGCACCCGCGCCGCGGTCCGGGCCAGCCAGGGCAGCGCGCGGAAGGCGGCGAACACCGGCATCGTGTAGCCGGCCGCGATGCTGCGCAGCGAGTGCCCGCCGGCCAGGGCGAGCGCGCCGGTGAGGGTGGCGGTCGCGAGGCAGAGCAGGAAGAGCCACCCGGCCGAGCGGATCGTGCCGACCCCGATCAGCGCGACGGTCGCCGCCGCCCACGCGTAGCGGTCCGGGCCGGGGCGCGCGGTTCGGCGTACGACCAGCGGTTTTGGTTCGTCCGGATGCGCGGCGGCGGGCATCGCGCCGGCGAGGACCAGCGCGCCGACGCCGGCCATCGTGGCGACCAGCCAGCCGACGCCGGCCCGATCGAGCGGCAGGCTGATCGCGGCCACCACGGCGGCCCCGGCGATCGCCAGCATCCCGCCGGCGGAGGGTGGTCGGTGGGCGCCCGGCCAGTAGCGTCCCCAGGGCGCGGTCGAGTGCCAAGGCCCGTGCAGCTGGGGCGGGTAGACCGGAGGTCTTGCAAGAACCGGCGGAGCGGACACGTTTTACCTCCATATTTCCGGCTATCTTTGGGCAGGGTTGTGCCGCCCATCGGGCGATACGGGCTAGCTCAGGCGGCCTGCTGAAGCGGCAGCGTCACGTGGATGTGGCAGCCGCGATGGGCCCCGTCCGGGTCGACGACCGCGATCGTGCCGCGGTGCAGTTGCACCACCCAGCGGGCGATCGCCAGGCCCAGCCCGGTCCCGCCGCCGCCCGGCCGCTCGCCGCGGGTGAACCGCTCGAAGACCCGGTGCCGCTCGGCCGGCGGAATGCCCTCGCCCTCGTCGGCGACCGCGAGCAGCAGATGATCGTCGCGGCGCTCGGCGCGCACCAGCACGGTGCCGCCCGGCGGGCTGTGCCGGGCCGCGTTGTCCAGCAGGTTCGCGAAGACCTGGTGCAGCCGCTCCCGGTCGCCGGGCACCACGACCGCCGGCGCGGACACCTCGAAACGCACGTCCCGTCCGGCGCCGGCCGCGTTCACCCGGGCCTCCGCGACCACGTCGTCGAAGAACGAAGCAACTTCGATGGGTGTACGGGCGAGCTGCACCACGCCGGCGTCCACCCGGGACAGGTCGAGCAGCTCGGTGACCAGCCGCCCGAGGCGCTCGGTCTGGCTCAGCGCGGTCTGCATCATCTCCGGCTCAGCGCTGGCCACGCCGTCGACGATGTTCTCCAGCAGCCCCTGCAGCGCGGTGATCGGCGTACGCAGCTCATGCGAGACGTTCGCGATCAGCTCACGCCGCTGCCGGTCGGCCGCCTGCAGGTCGGCCGCCATGTGGTTGAACGCCTCGGCGAGCTGGCCCACCTCGTCGCGGGAGGTGGCCCGCACCCGCCGGGAGTAGTCGCCCTGCGCCATCGCCTTGGCCGCCGCGGTCATCTCGCGCAGCGGCGAGGTCATGCCGTGCGCCAGGATCTGCAGCGTGCTCAGCGCCACCAGCATCGCGGTCACCGAGGTCCAGATCGGGAACCAGTGCAGCCAGAGCGTGAACCAGCCCATCCCGGCCGCGCCCGCCCCGATCAGGATCATCCCGATCTTGATTTTGATCGACCGCACCGGGTCGAGCGGCCGGGGCAGCGGAATCCGGACGCCCATCATCGCTCCACCTCCAGGGCATAACCCACGCCATGCACCGTACGGATGAGATCCGGACCCAGCTTCCGCCGAAGGCCCTTGATGTGGCTGTCCACCGTCCGGGTGCCGGACGCGTCGGCCCAGCCCCACACGTCGGCGAGCAGCCGCTCCCGGGGCAGCACCGTCCGCGGATGCGCCGCCAGATGCACCAGCAGGTCGAACTCGGTCGGCGTCAGATGCGCCTCCACGCCGGCCCGCAGCACCCGCCGCTCCGCCTGATTGATCTCCAGGTCGCCGAACCGCAGCGTAGGCGGCCCGGCCGGCACCGGCGCACCCTTAGCGACCCGGCGCAGCAGGGCGTGCACCCGGGCGGCGAGCTCCCGCATCGAGAACGGCTTGACCATGTAGTCGTCCGCGCCCACGGCCAGCCCCACCAGCAGGTCGGTCTCGTCGTCGCGGGCGGTCAGCATAAGGATAGGAACCGGCCGCTCTGCCTGAATCCGCCGGCACACCTCGAGCCCGTCGAACCCCGGCAGCATGACATCCAACACGACGAGATCGGGCGGCACCCGCTTCACCGCCGCCACCGCCGCCGGCCCGTCCCCGGCCACCTCCACCACGAAGCCCTCGGCCCGCAGCCGCGCCGCAACCGCATCGGCAATGGTCCGCTCATCCTCGACGACGAGCACCCGTCGCTCCGCTGCCTCCACCACCGCCACCTCCCTCCGCATCTAACCCCGCGAAGACAAGGCCGCCGGTGTGCCCCCGTGACCCACCGGCCAACCTCCGAGCGGCAGCCTATTGATCACCCGTGCAGACAAGGCGCCGTATTTGTGAACGACCTGTGGAGAACCCGAGCCGCACCCCGCAACGTCATTCCGGCCCGGTGAGGTATTGCTTTCGCCTGGGCTTCGTCTCCGACCGTCCCTTTGGCGCCCCGTCAAGCCAGTCGTCCCGGTACCACCGTTGCGGATCGTCTTGGCGACGCTTCTTGGCCTCCCAGAGGAAAGCGACGGCGAATCCGGCGAAGGCCAGCACGGTGCCGACTCCGGCTATTCAGTCCGGAACCGATCCCAGTTGACCCGAGAGGCGAGAGGCGGAGGCATCCGCCGATCACCGCGGTGTGGCGGCGCTGTGGCGATAGCTCGCGGTCAGATCCGTCCGAAGTCGATGACCACAATGCCGGTGGCTAGTACCAGGGTCGCCAGGGTGTCCAAGGAGGGGTTGTCCCGGGCCTGCCGCGCATTGGTCAGCCACTGCTCGCCGTCCTTGACGAACGCGGCGAGGTGATAGAGCACGCCGGCCAGCGTGATCAGGGTCAGGGCTCGCTTCTTACTCATCTGGTTCCTCCTATTTCCTGCTGGACACGTACAGGCCGATCAACGCGCCGAGCGCGCCGGCGATCAGCAACATCTCCCGCGGGTCGAGCCCGCCGGGGCCGGTGGTCCTCGGCGCGAGCAGCTCGGTCAGCGGCGCGCGGCAGGACGGGCATCGGCTGACCGCGAACAGGTCGCGGCCGGTGATTGGCTTGCCGCAGCTCGGGCAGGTACCAACCTGCTCGCTGGCCCGCTCGACGAAGGTGCCGAGGGTGGCCAGCTGCGCCCGAGCGGTGACCAATTCGGCCTCCGCGACCGCCTTCTCTTTACGGCGCGGGCGAGCGCGGTTTCCAGGTCGGCCACCGATTTCTCGTCGGTGACCGCTTGCAGGCCCCGGCCGAGCAGATCCACCGCCGCGGCGGTCACCGTGCTGCCCCGGCCCCTGGCGTGGTCGTCGACCGCCCGCTTGAGGTCGGCTGGCATACGGATGTAGATCGAGGACGCGTCGCTGGAGGGTGCGTTTCTTCCTGAGTGACCTGCTCGATGAGCATCGATGTCGACCCGTTGCAGCACTCGATGGCCGGTTGGTATGGGTTGGTTGACCGGTTTGCG
>NZ_JOJL01000050.1 GCF_000721705.1 Actinoplanes subtropicus | reverse complement strand
GGAAATCCTCGTTGTACTTCGAAGGGCGGGGCACCGGAACATCCTTCCCCCAGACCACTGTCTGGTTTCAAGGTGTCCGGTTCGAGGGTGGAACTTCAGGACATCGACCTGCCGACCGCAACGAACTGAGCGACCCACCGCCTGGGCACCGACCAGGCAACGGCAACGTTGACCTGCCGTTACCCGACCCCCGGAACGGAGGGCCGACGGCCGCGACCCCTCCGTTTGGGTATCCGTTTCGGGTGGGCCCGCACCCCCAGAATGCGAAATCCTTTCTGAGCGTGGTCGGTGATCCACTACCTGTACGGTCGGCCAAGTCGATCAAGCGTTGATGTCGCATCCTGACAGAGATCGGGTTGTTTCGGACCCGAGGTCGTTCGGACATTTGATGGACGGCCTTCCCGGTCACGGACCTAGCTCGAAGCCGCATGCCTCCATCCGTCTCCGGAGAAAATCATCAAAGCACTGTCCAGCCTGCGGGCCGACCCGCGAACCACCGTACAGACCCGGCCATGCCCGGCGTCAGTCGGAATTGGCGCTCGCCTGACCTTCCAAACGATCCCTGCCTCTGAAGTTCCAAGCCGTTCACACCTGCCGGATGAGTCGACGAGCCTCCATCCTGAGTGCATGACGCAGTCAGCCGCCTCTCCGAGACCACTGAGCACGCAAAGGATCACGACAATCACAAGGCGTGACCTCTTCGAGTACATGTGCGGTGAGGGCGGCCCCTGGTGGGGAAGGCTCGACGAGATTGGCTTCTTAGAACCGCTGTACGCCTTGGATAGGCTGGCGTCGACGGACGACCGCTTCACGACGGCGCGGGAAGACATCATCCAGCACCGGATCAACAACCCGCTCGATTGGCCCGACCACTGGGTCTTCGAATACCCGCAGTTCCGGCTCCTCGAGGGCCCTGACGAGATTGTTCTCGGCTTCCTAACGCGGTCCGTGCATCCCGAGGTACAGCTTGACCTTGATCAGTCCTCACGACGTGTCGCGGAGCTGAATCGCCTCCTCGGGCCAGACGGCTGGACCCTCCGCCCCTTCGAATTCATATCGGGGCGGCCGATCTACTCGGCCGTTCCGGCACCGCCCACCGGTCCTTTGGTCTCAGTGCCGCTCGAGGACGACGACGCCGGCAGACTCGACCTCGTCCTCGGACAGACGTACAGCCTCCTCGAACACGACGGCGAGGAAGTCGCCCGCGATCTCGTCCGCGCGGCTGTACTGACGCTGCGCCGCGACGGCGGCTACTACCACCCCATTCCCGGTGACAGGTGGACCGACGCCACATATGAGGCAGTCCTAACCGTGCCTTCGGACGCCTTGCCAGCGTACACGGAGGCGGTCACCGACGTGATCTGGCAAAGACTGGAGACTGTACTTGTCCGTTTCGAGCGTAAGGATGTCCAGTCCCTCGCCATCGAGGGCGACGTAGTGCCGCTGCCGAGCGTCCCACAGGACTGGAGGAATCAGATGACGGAGCTCGACATCCCGATCCTGCAGCACTTCCGTCTCGGCAGCCCGTCCAAGGAGTTCGACGTCACAACGCAGGACCTCTCGGATCTCGAGATCCGCGGTCAAGGGTTTCCTTACTTCTACGACACACGCAGAGGTCGGCTGATCACGGAGTTCCGTCTCGACGACCGTCCTCAGGTGGCAACATTGCTCCATGTCGCCCTCATCAATAAGGATGGTGCTCTTTCGCCACGGATCAAACTCTGGAAGAGGGACAAGACCAAGTTCTTGAAAATGGCTGCCATGGAAGCAATTCCCGGGACCGAGGTCCCGCAGATCGTCAAGGCACTCGTCGACGTCAGCGATGTCCACGAAAACTTCTGGAAGGTCATAGACTTCCTCCAAGGCTGCATAGCACTGGACACCCCTCAGAACAGCTCGCGGTTGGTCGTCGGCGACGAAGCTGAACTGGCCCGGCTCCTGGCCGGCCAAGACCGTACGATGCTCCTCGAAGCCGTCAAGACGGCCGTCGGCGGCACTCTCACGGAGAAAGACATCAGGCTGATCAGCAACCGCAAGGCGCAACTCGATCGATTCCGACAACTCCTGACCGATCCGGACTACTTCGAGCAGAAACGCCAACGGGCTGCGGGTCCTGAGGCAGTCTGGCAAGGCCTCTTCGAAGAGAATCCCTGGATCTTTGGGTACGGACTCAACCTTGTTGCGAGCGAACCGCTGAACGAAGGCAAGCTGGAGCGCATCACGACCGGCGCCAGCATTTTCACCGGTGCAGGAAAGCGCAGTGACGCGGTCATGCGCTCCAAGGGTTTCATCAGTAGTCTACTACTCTGCAAAATCAAGACCCACAAGACGCCTCTACTGGCCAGCACGCCATACCGGCCTCCAGACGTCTACCAGGTCTCTAGGGACGTCGTCGGCGCGGTAGCGCAAGTACAGAAGACCGCTCACAAAGCCCTGCGCCTCGTAACCGGCGAACTGCACAAGTTCTACAAGGACGACGGCACCCCAACCGACATCGAGATTTCGACCACTCGCCCACGACAGGTAGTGGTGATCGGAAGCCTCACCGAGTTCTCCGAACGCGGCTCGACGAACCCCGAAAAAATCACTTCATTTGAGCAGTACAGGCGATCCATTCAAGACGTCGAAGTCATCACGTTCGACGAGCTCTACGAACGCGCCTGCTTTATCGTAGAGGATCGCTGAAGCGTACAGCGGCAATGCGCACACGTTGACCTCAAAGACGCGGGCAGCCGCGTAGCCCAACTGACGCACATCCGGCTAAGGTCGTTCGACCATGCGAACAGGTGACTCAGGTTTGCGTAGGTCGGGACTATCAGTGGGCCCGAGACCTCGGAATGTGAAATTGGTTCTCAGTGTCGTAGGGAACCCATTGCCTGTAGGGACAGCCCGGTCACGCAAATGCTGAGGCGAGGTTCCAAACTAGTCCCGATGCCTCCAAGCATCCGGGTCAGCTACGCGACCGACTCTAGTGATGTCAGACGCGAGCTGACCGCTGACGCTTGGCCAATCCCACGTCGTTGCACCGCGAGGAATGCGGGACCATTGCTTGTCGAGGTACAGCCGGAAGTATTCCGTCCGTGTTACTCGATCCGTGAGAGAGTGTACGTCCTCTATAAGTCGACGGTACTGCTCATCCACGATCGGCGTATCCGTGATGACGGCATCAACATATGCAAAGTACGCCAACAATACCTTGGTCGTGTAGGCGCCAACGGTCGTGATCCGATAATAGATCGCCTGACCATCAGAGGTGAATCGAGGTGTGGCGTCAAGAAGACGGTGAACCAATGCGTAATCGAGCGCAGCGACGACCTGGTCGGAGTTGAAGCCAATCTGCTGGCAGTAACTGTGTATGGCGTCCGCAGCAACATAACCCTCCTGCTGGAACTGCTCTCCCAGAATTTTGGTCTGCGTGAGGAGGACTGGCAGAAGGAAGTGCTCTCGACCATCCGGCTGCGAGATTCTGAACAGGTTAGCAATCGGAGAAGAGTCCGGATCATAGTATCGATAATCACCGAAAAGTAGAGCCCGCAGAAACTCGTGCACGGCAATGACGTACCTGCCTTGGTCCCGGTAGATATCGATGATCTTGCCGGTATGCACGTGTCCGCTGCCGATAAACTCCTTAACGAACGTCAGCGCATGGCGCATGTTGCCGCCAGCGATGTTGTCAATAAGAGCTATTAAAGGCTCGTTCCTTCGGAAATTGTCAGAAAGCACTTCCAGGAAGTCGATGAGGTTCTCGCTGTTGACCGTGACACCGATCGGAAATGAGCCGAGTCGGCCGGTCTCGTTTAGCTGCTTCAGGGCGAAGTCCACTCGCCGCTGAAGCATTACGTCGGCCCTGGGCGGCGAGATCGTAAACACTCGGGGCTGGTACCCGGAAAGCGCACCTCGCCGGCTTGAGGCGTAGAACGTTTCTGGCCGCAGGGTAACGAAGACGGTGGCTGGCCAACTCTGGGCAAGTTCGTTGGCTATCAAGAAGACCTGTTCTTGATCCTCGTCGCTGCGTTGATCGATGTTGTCCAGGAAAACAACGATCTGACGCCGTCTACTGTTTCGCAACCTTTCAAGGCTCTTGCTCAGGTGTTCGGCACGGTTCTCTACCAGCCGCTGCAGAAACATCAAGCGCTCGCGTTCGTACATTACGGGATCGACATCACGGAGCCTGCCGAGGAAGCGCTTTTCCTGTAGCCTCAACTCGTCACGATAGACGTCTTCAACGAAGTCAAAATCCTCGATATCAACGTCATGTCTGCTTAGCAACTGGCGCCCGGACTCGTCGATCACGAATCGTCGAAGGTCGCCCAGATTCGTTGATGCGCCGAAGTCTATATAGATAGTGAAGGCGTTCTCAAAAAGCTCCGGCGCCTCTACATAAACCAGGCGCTGAATGAAGGTCGTCTTCCCGACACCCACGTCTCCGAGTAAGACGATAGGGCGCGAGGCGGCCGCAGCAGCTAGCATGTCCTGAGTCAGCGCTGGCGAAACGCCCTTCTTTGTCATTACTGGCGTAGCCTGAGGTCCTTGCTCTTCTTTGAGAAGCTCGTACCGCGATTGCAGGATTTGCTTACTAACCATTGCATACTGCGAAAGCGCTCCGCTGCTGGCATAGCAATCTCGGAGGAAGTCTGACCGGAGCTCCTCAAGCCTTGCAACGTCGATTAGGAATAGATCTCCCAAGATGTCAAGGCTTGATTGCAAGTCGTTCCGGCGCTGCACGCCAGGATAGTTGGCTAGGTGTACCGAAAGTGGCGCGGGTGGTGGGACGGGCGTTACTCGGAGCGTCGAATATAGGCGCTTAGCGTCGATGCCATACGGTGACACGCTATCCCATAGCCTCCTGAAGTCTGTGCGCATGTCTTCGAGGGAGGTGTAAACGAGCGCTCGTCCCTTGCGCGGCTGAATATTGTCCGTGCGGACGGCTAGAAAGATGACGAGTTGCACCCCATTGCTGACTGCAGCGGGAGCGATGCCTTCGTTGGCTGCATAGCGAGTGACCTGCTCCATCGCGTCACGGAGAGCCTTACCGCCCGCGCCGTCCGTAATGCTCTGGATTGAGTGCACGCCGGTAGTTGTCCCTGCAGGTAGGTCGAAGTAGGTTCCTTGTCGTTTCGCCTCTACTATGAACTTCGGACCAGGGCTTCCGAGAACATAATCCATAAAGCCCGCGCCTGACGGTTCCTCGGTGCGGATTGAAGCTCTCGGCCAACAAAGGACTTTTTCGAGGAGGTCGTTGATTAGCTTCAGGCGCGTGTCTGACTCGTTGAACCGGCCGTCTGCCGCATGCACGTCGGCCCACTGGATGAGGTCATCCAGTGCAGCCTTGCCAGCGTCATACTCGTTGGGCACTTTGACCGGCCTTCGGCTCGTTCGACACGTCGACTCCAGCATCTGTGACGGTTGAGGACCGGCGGACGAGGGATACGTCAGCCATTGGTGCCTCGTAGGTTGATGTTAGGACGAGACGGTGGCGGCGTTGTAACGGGTGGATCGGGAGCTGTTCGCCAGTGGGCTTCGGGTATCGCTGTACGGGTGTCTTGACCTCTGGCTCGCCGAGCGTGACCTGGCCGAGCGCTACGGTGTGCGATTCGACTCGGAGAAGGCCGCTGACCCGGCCCCTCCTTCGGCCCCCAAGCCTGGGCCTGACCTCGGCTAACGTCTGTGCGCGTTCCGTGCCTCAACCGCTCAGGTAGTCGGTCAGTGGATATCGGCGGCCGGCGCAACCTTCGGCGTTGTACCGGCCGTTAACCGGGATCTCCGCGTCCGCTAGGAACGAGGTCAGGACGGCGGCTAGCGCTTCTAGCTTGTCGTCTTCGACGAAGGCGTAACCGCTCGCGGAGAAGCAGTCCGCGACTTGCTGAGTGATGCGCCGCATCGGGTCGAAGTTCTGGTCACTCGACATGTTGGCCTCCCGAAACTTCAGTTCGGCTCGCGTGGTGCAAGATCGGCGACGGTCGGGCTGTACCCACCGACGGTGCGGCGTTGAATCGCACGCGTATCCGGAACAGTGCCATATCCGTTGTCTAGTAGACAACCCCCCGATTGTCAGGCCGACAATGCCTGTGATCGGAGGATCGGCATCGATGGACGAAGTCATGGCCGCCGCCGAGATCGCCGACTATCTCGGCGTGACTCGCCAGCGTGTGGCCGTGCTGGTCGACCGCGCCGACTTCCCGGAGCCGATCGCGCACCTTTCCGTGGGCAGGATCTGGCGTACCTCCGATGTACGCAACTGGGCGGCCAAGCGGCCGAACCGGATCCAAGAGGACGAGCGGCAGTAGGACGCGTGTCCGACCCTGACGAGCCGGCCACCGCGGTCTGACAAGAGCTGACAGGTTCTAACAGCCCTGCTCAACGGCTCGTTGCCTGTGCGTAACCTCGTTGACCCGGATTGCCTCCGCGACCTACCGTGGATGTCTCGTTCCGACCCAGCCGAGCACCGTCCAAAGGTGGGCTGCCGGCTTTGACCTGGCCGCCGTCGGCGGGCCGGGAGGGAGGTCCTCCAACACCCGCGCGATTCACGCGCTGCGTTCGACTCTCACAGCTGTGAGGAACTCTGTGTTGGAGGACAAGACGCCGTCAACGGGCGTCGCCGCCCGCGAGCTCATCGTTCCTGTTCCACCTGTTGTGAGCCGTCGCGTCGTCTGGTCGCGCAACGGCTCTTCGCCCATGCCCCCTGGATCGGCTCCGCGTCCGATCCGCTGTGCTCAAGCGGGGTACCAAGGCGGTCCTGCTTCAGAGTGACCCCCTTGAGCGCCATGCAACGGCCGACAGACCTGGTCACCGGCTCGCCGGGCGGATGACCAGGACGCCGAAGACCCAGGGGGTCTTCTTCCCCAAGGGCACGAACGAACTGAAGGAGGCGATGCTTATGACCACACCCCCAGATCAAGTCCTCGCAGTCCAGCACCAACTCACCGAACGGGACTGGCGACTGCTCGGCTGGCTGCACGACCACGGCGTGCTGACCAGTTTCCAGATCGCCCACGCCCTGTTCCCGAGCCTCAACTACGCCCAGCGCCGCCTCACCACTCTCACCGAGCTGCGCCTGGTCGAGCGGTTCCGGCCGTTCCGTCTCTCGGGCGGCAGCTACCCGTACCACTACGCCCTCGCCCACCTCGGCGCGCTGATCGTCACCGCATCGAGGGGACAGGCGCCGCCGAGGCGGGGCGACAGCACCGCTCGGCTGCATCGGATCGCGACCAGCCGTAACCTCGACCACCGGCTTGGCATCAACCAGTTCTTCACCGACCTCGCCGGCCACGAACGCACTCACCCCGGCACACGCCTGCACCAATGGTGGCCCGACACCCGCCTGCAATCCTTCAGCCCGCCCGGCACCATGACTATCGCGACGATCCACGCCGACGGGCTGGGCGTCTGGTCCGAGCAAGACACGACAGTGGCGTTCTACCTCGAACACGACACCGGCACCGAAGCCCTGCCCGTCCTGATCGACAAGCTGCACGGCTACCGGGAACTCCGCCGCCGCGGCGGTCCGGCCTGGCCGGTGCTGTTCTGGCTGCACTCCACCACCCGCGAAGCCCACCTCCATGAGCGCCTGACCGGCACCCGGGCAGCCGTGCCCGTCGCCACCGCCGCCCGCGACCGCACGACCAACAACAGCCCCGCCGACGCGATCTGGCACGTCCACGGTCACCCTGGCCCGCCGCTACGCCTGTCCGACCTGCCGATGCCCGACCCCGTGAACCTGGCCGCGTTCGACGACCCGGCCGTGGCTTGACAGAACCGGCGGATGGAGCGGGGATCGACCGACATCCGCCACCGCAAGATCAACGAAAGGGGGATCCCGATGCCGCACACCACGACACGAGGAGCCCTATGCCACCAACCCCCGAACACAACCCGAAGAAGAGCCGGGCCACGCGAGACCGGCACGGCCGCCGGACCCGCTCGACCACAACCGGCAGCACCCGAACCGGACCCCGGCACACGCTCGGCCCGCCGAAGACCATCCCGATGACCGAGCAGCAGTACCAGCAGGCCGTCCAGCTCTGGACGGTCCTGATCGCGCAATGGCTGACCGATCACCCGCCCGAGCCGTAACCGGAGACCGAGCCTGATGCCCAGCAAACGCACGAAGAGGACCCGCCGCCGCGAGCCCATCACCCCGGACACGCGGCTGCGGGTCGCCCTCTACACCCGGCGTTCCACCGACGACGAGCACCAGCCCTACACCATCGAAGCCCAAACCGACCGCCTCACCGCCTACGTCACCTCGCAGCCGGGCTGGCAGATCGTCGCCCGCTTCACCGACGACGCCTCCGGCGCCACCATGAACCGGCCCGGCCTCACCGACGCGCTCAACGCCGCCCGCAACGGCGAGTACGACCTGCTGCTGGTCTACCGCCTCGACCGGTTCAGCCGCCGCATCCGCGACCTGGCCACCCTCATGGACGACCTCGAAGACGTCAGCGTGCACTTCCGTTCCGCCACCGAACCCTTCGACACCGCCAGCGCCGCCGGGCGGCTATTCGTTCAGATGCTCGGCGCGTTCGCCGAATTCGAACGCGAAGTCATTATCGACCGCGTCATCGCCGGAATGGAGCGGAAAGCCGGGAACGGCGAGTGGACCCATGGACCACGACCCTATGGCTACCTGATTGACCCCGAAACCCACCGGCTGCTCCCGCACCCCGACGAACACCACGTCGTGCGGAGCATCTTCACCACCTACGCGCGCACGCGGATGGGCACCCGAGCGATCGCCGATCGGCTCAACGCCCAAGGCGTACGCACCAAGCACGGCAAGCCGTTCTCCGGGCACACCATCAACGCCATGCTCAGCAACCGGCTCTACCTGGGCGAGACCTTCTTCCGCGACGTCGTCACCCCGGACGCGCACGAGCCGCTCATCGACCCGGACACGTTCGAGGAATGCCAGCGGATCCTCACCGCACGCGGGCAACCCGGCTCGTCGCGGGCGTCGTCGAACTCCAGCTACTTCCTAACCGGCCTGATTACCTGCCCGGAGTGCGGCAGCAAATTCATCGGCGCCTCCGCGACCGGCAAGCTGCCCCGCTACCGCTACTACACCTGCTTCTCCCGCACCCGCTACGGCCGCGCAGGCTGCCAAGCCCCACGCATTGACGCCGACCTGCTCGATCCCGCCGCCGCAGAAGCGCTTGTCGCCTTCTTCGCCCGCACCGACCTGATCACCACCGCGATCGCCAACCAACACCGCCTGCGCGCAGAAGAAATCGCTCAGCACACGGCCGAACTCGACAGCCTCACCGGAAGAGCCGCCGCGACCCAGGCCGCGATCGACCGCTACCTGACCGCCTTCGAGAACGGCACCCTCGACGAAACCACCTGCGGCCGCCGCGTCACCGACCTCACCACCCAGCTCGACCAGCTCCACCAACGCCGCGCCGAGTTGACCGAGGCCACCGTCCTACCGCGGGCACCCGACGCAGCCGAGATCGAGCGGATCCACCGGCACCTCACCGACGTCCTGAACAGCGGCACCCTCGGCCAACGCAAAGCCGTCATGGAAACCCACATCGCCGAAATCCGGTTCGACGGCGACCGGCTGGTCCCGATCTACCGCATCCCGGCGGACGCGTTTCGCGCACGGGGTCAGGTTGTGGGGCGGACGGGACTCGAACCCGTGACCGATCGATTATGAGTCGACTGCTCTAACCCGCTGAGCTACCGCCCCTTACCGGCGGCGATCCTAACCCGCCAATCAACTCGCAGGCCACCGATCTACGCCGCCACCCGTGCGCCCAGCCAGGCGAGTACCGCTCCGGCCGTGCGCCAACCGCCCGCCAGCGCCCCCTGGATGGACGGGCTGTCGCGGTGGTCGCCGGCCACGAAGAGGCCGTCGCCGAGGTCTACCGGCTTGCGCAGAGTCGCCTGTGGGACGCGGGCCGAGGGTAGCGCCTCGGGGATGCTGGCGACCTTCAGGAGCTGCCACGAGCCGGTCGGCCGGCCGTACATCCGGGCCAGTTCCACGCGGATGACGGCCTCGGAGGCGCTGGAGGGGGCCGAGACGCCGACGACCGTGGCGGCGATGAGTGACCTGCCGCTGGGTGCGTACTCGGGCGCGGCGTTGCTGACCACCGCCGTGTTGGCGATGATCTCGCGGCGGTCGCCGTCCAGCAGCACCGTCGGCTCGTCCAGCGGGGCGCGGTCGGCCCCGAAGTAGAACGTGGTCAGGCCGTGCATGTCGGGGGGCGGCAGCTGGGGCAGGAGGGTGGACGCGGTGGACGGGTCGGTGGCTACCACGACCGCCCGGCAGCGGATCTCGCCGCCCTCGGTGATGACCGTGCCGGGGCCGATCGAGAGGGTGCGGGCGCCGATCAGCAGTTGCGGGTAGGGGAGTGGGCCGGCCACCGCGGCGGGCAGGGCGGCCATCCCGGCCGCGGGCACGCCGAAGCGGCCCCGGGTGAAGGATCGCAGCAGCATCGCGAAGACGTGGCTCGACGTGTCCAGGGAGCGGTCGGCGAAGACGCCGGACAGGAACGGCCGCAGCACCTCTTCGATCATCCGGTGGGACAGGCCGGCCCGCCGGAGCATCTGCTGGGTGGTGGTCTCGCGCTCCTGCAGCAGCCGGGCCGGCGGGGTGGTCGCGCAGCGGGTGGCGAGCGCGGCGAACTTGAGCCGGTCGCTCAGCGTACCCACGCCCGAAGTCAAAGCCCCGGCGGCGGAGAACGGGTTGTGCAGCGGGTTGTCGAGCCGGCGCAGGTCGCCGCCGTGCCGGACCAGCACGCCGGAGGTGAAGTAGCGCATGTCCAGCGCGGCGATGTCGATCAGGGCGGGAATGCGGGGGTACGCCGTGTTGAGCACCTGGAAGCCACGGTCGAGCCGCCAGCCGTCGATGATGTCGGTGGTCACTCGGCCGCCGATGCGGTCGGCCGCCTCGACGAGCAGCCACTCGACGCCGGCGCGGTCCAGCCGGCGCGCGGCGGCGAGACCGGCGAGTCCGCCGCCGACGATGACGACGTCCACCTCCACGGGCTGCGACACGGTCACCTCACAAGGGGACGAAACAGGCAATGCCCAGCCTAACGGCGGTCGCTGGCCCAGGAGGCGAAACCTTGCACCTGGATGAACCGGACTGAGTGCCGCGCATTGATGACGGTCGGTTGAGTCGCCGTCGACAAAAGGTGATGGTGTGAAGGGGGCGAGCCAACCACGAGGAGGACCGGAAAGTGAGCGCCAGCACAGACCAGAACGACCCGGTGCTGCCCGAGTTCCGGCCCTCCTGGTGGGAGACCGGGCTGCGCCGGCGCGCCGAGACCGGCCTGCTGGGGGTGTTCACCGAGCTGCCCGGTCTGGTCGTCAAGGCGGTCCTGGTCGCGTGGCGCGCCGACCGGTGGCGGACGGCGGCGGCGACCGGCGCGACCCTGGTGTCGGGGGCGATGGCCGCGTTCGGCCTGCTGGCCACCCAGCGGGTGCTGATCCAGCTGTTCGCCGGCGGGCCGACCCCGGACCGGGTCCGGGCCGCGCTGCCGGCCCTGATCCTGCTGGCGATCGCCACCGCGACCCGCGGCGCCCTGGGCATGGCGATCGGTTACGCGCTGAACGGGCTCACCCCGCGGGTGCATCAGGCGGTGGAGCGCGAGTTGTTCGAGCACACCACGGCGGTCGAGCTCGCGGCGTTCGACGACGAGGCGTTCGCGGAGGGCATGGAACGGGCGACCCGCGGCACCGAGGCGGCGATCGAGCTGGTGCAGAACACGATGAACCTGTTCGCCGGGGTGGTGTCGCTGCTCGCGGTCACCGTCGCGGTCGTGACGATCAACCCGTTTCTGCTGCTCGCGCTGCTGGTGGCGACGGTGCCGACCGGGTACGCGGCGCTGCGCGCGGGACACGAGAAGTTCAAGAGCTATCTCGCCAGCTCGACCCGCCGGCGGCGGCAATGGGTGCTGCAGACGCTGATGGCCGAGCGGAAATCGGCGGCGGAGCTGCGCTCGTACGGGCTGCGGAAGTTTTTGCTTGGTCTTTACGACCGGGTGATGGGGGCGCAGATCGCGGTCGAGCTCGCGGTGGCGAAGCGGGTCACGACCACGACCAGCATCGGCGCCGCCGTCGGCGGGATCGCGCTGACCGGCGTGTACGTGCTGCTCGGGGCGCTGCTGCTGGACGGGCAGATCCCGCTGGCCGCGGCGGCGACCTGCGTGGTGGCGGTGCAGGCGGCCCAGCGGGCGCTGTCGTTGCTGACGTTCCAGATCGACCGGGTGTACGCCAGCGGCCAGTTCTTCAACGAGTACGTCAAGTTTCTGGGTGCCGCCGAGGACTACCTGACCCTGGGTCTGGAGCGGGACCGGCCGTCGCCCGGGCGGCTGGTCGAGCTCGGCGTGCACGGGGTGTCGCTGCGCTATCCGGATCGGGACCGGCCCGCGGTCGACGACCTGACGCTGACCATCCGGGCCGGCCAGACCATCGCCCTGGTCGGCGAGAACGGCTCGGGCAAGTCCACGCTGGCCGCGATGATCGCCGGGCTTCGGGTGCCGACCGGCGGGCGGATCACCTGGAACGGGCGGCCGCTCGCCGACTGGGACCCGGCGCAGCTGCTCGGGCAGATCGCGGTGGTGCTGCAGGACCACCACAAGTGGCCGTTCAGCGCGACCACGAACATCGCGATGGGCGACATCGACACCGACGCCCATCCGGTCCGGGTGGAGACCGCGGCCGGCCTCGCGGCGGCGCACGAGATGATCCGGGAGCTGCCGCACGGCTACGACACCCTGCTGGATCGTACGTTCAAGGACGGGCAGGACCTGTCCGGCGGCCAGTGGCAGCGGATCACCGCCGCCCGCGGTTTCTACCGCGACGCGCCGCTGCTGATCATGGACGAGCCGTCCTCGGCGCTCGACCCGCGCGCCGAGGACGCGTTGTTCCAGGCCCTGCGCGGCCGGCAGGGCGACAAGACGACCATCCTGATCACCCATCGACTGGCGAACATCACCCACGCCGACCAGATCTACGTCCTGCACGAGGGCGCCCTCGAACAGGCCGGCACCCACCTCGAGTTGATGGCCGCCGCCGGGCGGTACGCGGAGCTGTTCACCTTGCAGGCGGCCGGCTACCAGATCGACCGTTAGTTCGTCACGTTCTCGAGGGCGGCTCGGACCTGCGCGCGCAGCCAGGAGTGCGGCGGGTCGGCGTCGTACCGCTGGTGCCAGGTGCAGACGATCGGCGGCCGCTCGACCGGGAGCGGCAGCGGCTCGGTGGTGAGGCCGAAGGCGTCGATCGGCGGGCGGCACATGGCTTCGGGGGCGGTCATCAGGCAGTCGCTGCGGCTGAGCACGTGCAGCGCGATCGCACCCGGCCTCGCCGGGCAGCTCACCGGCGTCATCGGTTGCCTTAGACAACTACCTCGCCGGAGGCAAGTAGCCGGGCGGCCGGTCCGCCCGGCTGAACGATCGGCGCAAGGCCCCTGGTCAGAGCGTTGCGTCGAGCACCTCGGCCGATGCCCGCGGGTCGCGGTCCTGCCGAGGATGACGGGGACGGCGCCCGACGCCGCGAGGTCTGCGAGAGGACATCGATGCATCCCCGCCACGGGTCCGTCCGAGGCCGCCAGGCGTGGCGGCGGTTGATCGCCGCCGCCGTCGTGCCGGTCGTCACCATCGCCACGGTCGCGGTCGCCACCATGCACGCGGAGGCCGCCACGGCGACCTACGCCTCGGTCGTCGAAGCCGACAAGCCGGCCGCCTACCTGCGTCTCGACGACGCCGGCGGCACGGCCGCGGACTCCTCGGGCCACGGCCACGACGGGACGATCGCCGCCGACGTGACGCACCTGCCCGCCGGCGCGTTGGCCGGCGAGACCGACGGCGCGGTGCGCACGGGGCCCACGATCCCCGCGGTCACGTTGCCCGCGGACGGGCTCCCCGGGGCGGCCGAGTCGCAAACCGTGGAATTGTGGGTCCAGGGCCAGCCATCGGACCTCTCCGGCTGCGGCTCGGCCCGGTACCTCACGGTCAACGGACTCTCGTTCTACGCCGACAACGGCTGCGTCGGCGGGGCGGCCCTGCGCCTGTCCGACGCGACCGGCAACCGGGCCGAGGCGCCGAACCGACTGGCCGGCCTCAGCGACGGCGCCTGGCATCAGATCGCCTTCTCGTACGACGCGGCCGCCGGCAAGGTCGTCCTCTACGTCGACGGCGTGGCGGTCAGCACCACCGCGGGCGTCACGCTCTCCGGCGCGGCGGCGCCGCTGCGCACCACCTTCGGCGGCGGCCTCGACGAACTCGCCGTCTACCCCTCGGCGCTGAGCCCGGCCCGTCTCGCCGCGCACTTCTCCGCCGCCCTGGCCGGTGGCGGTTCCTGCGCGGCCACCCCGTCCTCGGCGTACGAGCAGAGCGTGCTGGCCGACACGCCGGCCCGGCTGTACGCGCTGGACGAGCCGAACGGCGGCCGGGTCGCGCTGGACGCCTCGGGCAATTGCTTCAACGGGTCGCGCGCCACCGCCGCGGTCACCACGACCGGCCCGTTCGTCGCCGGCGACCAGGCGCTGCGCGGCGACGCGGCCGGCAACGGCCTCGAGGCGTCCTCGGCCGGACTGCCGACCCCGGCCGAGTCGCAGACCGTCGAACTGTGGGTCAAGGGCGACCTGATCGGCACGACCTGCGGCTCCGCGTCGTACCTCAAGATTGACGGGCTTGCCCTGTTCGCGGACAACGGCTGCGTCGGCAGTGGGGCGCTACGGCTGGCCGACGCCAACGGCAACCAGGCGGCCGTGCCGGACCAACTCGCCACGCTCACCGACAATTCGTGGCATCAGATCGCGTACGAATACGACGCCACCACGCGCACCGTGACCTTCTACGTCGACGGCGTGGCGGCCGGCGCCACCACCGGCGTCTCGCTGGCCGGCACGGCCGCCCCGCTGGAGACCACCTACGGCGGGACCGTCGACGACGTCGCCGTCTACCCGGCGGCGCTGCCCGCCGCGCGGATCGCGGCCCACTTCACCGCCGCGCTGAACGCCGGCCCGGCCTGCGCCACGCCGCCCGCCACCGGATATGCCGGCGCCGTGGCCGCCGACTCGCCGGTCCGGTACTACCCGCTCGACGAGCCGACCGGCGCCCGGGTCGCGCTCGACCTGTCGGGCAAGTGTCTCAACGGCTCCCGGGCGACCGCGGCCACCTCGGTCCAGGGCGCGACGGGCAGTGACCAGGGGCTGCAGGGCGGCCCGGCCGGCGACGGACTCGCCGCCTCGCCCGCGGGCCTGCCGGCCGCGACCGAATCGCAGACCGTGGAGCTGTGGGTCAAGGGCACGCTGGCCGGCACCATCTGCGGCGCGGCGACCTACCTCAAGGTCAACGGCCTTTCGCTGTACGCCGACAACGGTTGCGTGGGCGGGGCGGCGCTGCGGCTGTCGGACAGCACCGGCAACAAGGCCGAGGCGCCGAACCAGTTGGCCGCGCTCACCGACGGCGCCTGGCACCAGGTCGCGTACACCTATGACACGACGACCCGGACGGTCGTCTTCTACGTCGACGGGCACGTGGCCGGCACGAGCACCGGCGTGACGCTGACCGGCGCGGTCGCCCCGCTGCGGACGACCTACAGCGGTGCGATCGACGACGTCTCCGTCTACCCGGCGGCGCTGCCGGCCGACCGGATCGCCGAGCACTACGGCCGGGCATTGGCCGGGGCGAGCGGCGCGGTCCTGGAAGGCACCGTCAGCTACGGCGGCCACGGGGCGGCCGGCAGCCGGGTACAGGCCTGCCGGGAATCGGCGGGCTGCACCACCGCGGTCACCGACGGCGCCGGCGCGTACCGCATGATCATCAGCCCGGGCAGCTACGGCCTGACGGCGTTCCCGCCCAGCTCGGGCGACGCCTCCGGCGGTGCCCCCGTGACCGTGCCGCTGACCGTGGGCGCGGACGAGGCGCACAGGACCGCCGACCTCACCCTGCCGGTACCGGCCCTGCCGCCGGGTGCCTCGCTGACCAGCCCCAGCCTGGGCACCCAGACCGGCGTGCCCACCGTCTTCTGGGGCGAGCCGTCGACGCTGAGCCTGACCGGCTGCGCCAACGGGACCGGCTTCGTCTACCTCGAGGCCACCGACACCGGCACCGGCCAGGTGCGGCAGCGGTTCTTCCCGCTGCGCGAGCAGCCCAAGGGCTCCGGCAAGTACCTCGCGCTGATTCCGGCGCTGGCGCCCATGCACGGCACCGCCAAGGTCATCCCGGTGATCAACTGTGCCGCCCTGCCGCCCTTCACGCCGACCGGCGGCGACGGCGCGGGCGGCACGCCGGTGTTCGTCGCGATCACCGAGGACACCGCGGTCACCGGCTTCACCTTCGGCGGCAAGCCCGCCACGTTCCACCGCAACCAGCCGCACGTCTACACGCTGACCAGCCCGCCCGGCTCCGGCGACGTCCCGGTCGTGGTCACCTTCGCCGACGGGACCAGCCGTACGCTCGGCACCTTCCACTATTCGCACGTCACCGCGATCACGCCCGGCGACAAGGCCGGCGACGTGGTGAGCGTGACCGGCACCGGATTCACCCCGACCACGCAGGTGATCGTGGGCGACACCCCGGCGCCCAAGGTCAGCTACGTCTCGGAGACCCGGATCGACGTCACGCTCCCGGAGAGCGAGTTCGCCACGAGCCGGGTCCTGGTGACCTCGGACGGCGGCGTCGCCGAGGGCCCCGCGGTCAACTACAAGACCGTCTACAAAGACATCAAGGACACTCAGGGCGGGTTCTCCATCATCAAGATGGCGGCGGACGCCGTCAAAGCGGTGACGACCGGCGGTATCACCGAAGAGGGAGGCGCCGAGGCCGGGGTGACGATGGTGCAGGCGCTCCTCGAGGGGTCACTCGGTGGCATCGACGCCTCCATGCTGCTGCCGGAACTGGCGCTCGGTCCCGAGGCGATCATTCCGGTGCTCTGTGCCGTGACCATCGCGATCCTGCTGAACAAGATGCTCGACGAGCTGGTGGACGGTTTCAGCGAGAAGATCGATCCGAGCGGGACGGTGGTGGACAGTCGCGGCACGCCCGTCGCCGGATCGACCGTCACGCTGCTGAGCCGGAACGCGTCGGGCGGGTTCGACCCGGTCCCGAACGGCAGCGACCGGATCTCGCCGACCGACAATCCCGAGACCACTGGCGACGGCGGCGCCTTCCACTGGGACGCGGTCGCCGGCACCTACCGGGTCTCCGCGAGCTCGGACACGTGCCGTACGGCATCGGGGGAGTCCGCCACCGCGACCACCGAACCGTTCGACATCCCGCCGCCGAAGGTCGGGCTGGTCATCGCCCTGCCGTGCACCGGGCCGGCGGCACCCACGCCGTCCGTGAGCTCGGTGAGCCCGCCGGCCGTGCCGGACACCGGCGGGTCGGTGCTGACCGTCGGCGGCGCCAACCTGGGCGGGACCACCGCGGTGGCGGTCGGCGGCAAGCCCGCGACCTTCACGGTGCTGTCGCCCTACGCACTGAGCGTCACCGCGCCGGCCGGCGCCGATCTCGCCCACGTGCTGGTCACCACGCCCGCAGGCACGTCGACCGCGAGCGATGCCGACACGGTCCGCTACTTCACGAGTCCCACCACGCCCGCCCTCTCGCCCTCGGCCATCACCGCGACGGCCGCGCCCAACCCGGTCCGGTACGGCGACCCGGTCGCGATCGCGGCCAAGGTGACCCGGACGACGGGCACCCCGGCGGCGACCGGGGCTGTCACGGTCGGCGAGAACGGCGTCGAACTGGCCCGGGCCGGCCTGGACGCGGCGGGCGCGACGACGATCGCCATGCCGCTGCTGCCGGTCGGCACGCACACCTTGATGGTCGCGTACCCGGGCGACGGCGTGACCCAGCCGAGCCAGGCGAGCCTCGCCCTGACGATCGGCCAGGCCGCTCCGGCGGTCACGGTCACTGCCGACAAGCTTCCCGCGTACGGCGATCCGGTCACGATCACGGCCGTGGTCGGCGGCGCGGGCGGGGGCACGGCGCCCACCGGCTCGGTCACCTTCACCGAATCCGGGCACGCGCTGGGCCAGGCGCCGATCGTCGCGGGCGGCCGGGCCGCGATCATCCTCGACCGACCGGCCGTCGGCGAGCACACCATCACCGCCGCGTATGCGGGCGACGCCAACTATGCCGCCGGGAGCGCCGTGACCCGGGTGGTGGTGGGCCCGGCGCGGACGACGACCACGCTGGCGGTGTCGCCGAGCCCGGCCCGGGAGAAGACGCCGGTCACCCTGCTGGCCCGGGTCACGTCGCCGGCCGGCGTGCCGCGCGGATCGGTGACCTTCACCGGCGACGGGGTCCTGCTCGGCCGCAAGACGCTGACCAGCGGCGGCACGGCGACGCTGACCGTACCCGGCCTGTCGGCGGGCACCCATCATCTGACCGCCAGCTACATCGCCGCCTTGCCGTACGCGTCGTCGAGCGGCACGGCAACCCTCGTCGTCACCGGCCGAGCCCTGAGCCTGACCGCCGGCACCACCCATCCGAAGTCCGGTCAGAAGGTCACCCTCACCGGCCACGCCACCGGCTTGTGGCCGTCCGGCACCACCCTGAAGATCACGACCTACCGGGACCGCAAGCTCACCGTCATTTCGTGCGGCAAGACCATCGCATCCTGCACGGCGACCGTGTCGCACTCGGTGGGCGCCTGGACCTACCTGCTGGTCGCCTTCGACCGCGCCGGCCGCCCGATCCAGCGATCGGCACCCATCACCGTCACCTGGACGCGCTCCGGCGACAAGAGATGACCATAAGAGGGGGTTGCGGACCGGCTATGCTGGTCGGCGACGAAGAGGACCCCTGGTAAGAAGCTCCCCGAATAGGACTCGAACCTATAACCTGCCGGTTAACAGCCGGCTGCTCTGCCAATTGAGCTATCGGGGATCGTGCAGCACCCGTCTTGCCCGGTGCCGGAGAACAGAGTACATGACCCCCGGCCCCCGGCGCGAAGGGGATACCCGGCGCGCCGCAGCGGGGTGAAACACCTGGTCCAGGAGTACCAAACGGGCAGGATGGGTATGGCACCGCAGAGACGCACGCGCGTCACTATCGGAAGGAGCCGCCACCATGCGCGGAAAGCTGATGTTCCTCACCGGCCTCGCGGCGGGCTTCGTCCTGGGCAGCCGCGCCGGCCGGGAGAAGTACGAGGAGATTCGGGACAGCGCCAAGAAGCTGTGGGAGAGCCCGTCGGTGCAGGAAGCGGCCGGCGTCGCCCAGGCGCAGGCCACCAAGCTCTACTCGGAGGGCAAGGACAAGCTGCAGTCCTCCAAGCTGGGCGAGAAGCTGCAGGCCACCACGAACTCCACCCCGGCCGACTCGCTGGCCGGCTCGAACAACAAAGGCTCCGGCACGGTCTGAGGGCAAGATGGGAAACGGCCGCTCCCGGCTCGGGGGCGGCCGTTTCCCGTTTCCCGTGAACGACCGTGTACGACGTGAACGAACCAGAGGAGAAGCGCGGTGACCGACGAGAATCTCTGGCGGCGGATGGTCGCCGAGAACCCGGAGCATTCGCGGCGGTACATCCAGCGGTTCCGGGATCTGGCGGCCGGCGGCATGGACCTCGGGGGCGAGGCCCGGATGGTCGACGCCATGGTGGGGCGTGGGTCGCGGATTCTCGATGCCGGGTGCGGCACCGGGCGGGTCGGTGGGTTTCTCGTCGACGCGGGGCACGAGGTGGTCGGGGTCGATCTCGATCCGGAGCTGATCGCCGTCGCACGGGAGGAGCATCCCAAGGGCGAGTGGCTAGTCGGCGATCTCGCCGAATGGGACGTGCCGGGCGAGTTCGATGTGGTGGTGTGCGCCGGCAATGTGATGACCTTCGTGGCGCCCGGCACGCGGGTGGAGATCCTGCGCCGGCTGGGTGGTCGCCTGCGGGAGGGCGGGCGGCTCGCGGTCGGCTTCGGCGCCGATCGTGGGTACGAGTTCGATGCCTTCCTCGCCGATGCCGCGGCCGCCGGCCTCCGCCCCGACCTGCTGCTGAGCACCTGGGATCTCCGCCCGTTCACCCCTGGGTCGGATTTCCTGGTGGCGCTGCTCAGGGCGTGACGGTCACGTCGTCGACGAGCCGTTCTGGGTGGTGCCCTGCGGTATCGTCCCGGCCTGTTGCTGCTGGGTGGTGCCGGTGCCGGTCCCGTTCTGGGTGGTGCCCGTCCCGCCCTGCTGGGTGGTGCCGGTGCCAGTGCCGCCCTGCTGAGTAGTGCCGGTGCCGCCCTGCTGGTTGCCGAAGCCGCCGCCGGGGCCGCCGTTGCCGCCGCCCGGCATCCCGCCGCCCGGGCCCTGCTGGGTCGAGCTGCTGCTTCCGCTCTCCACCGCCATCCCGATCCCGAACCCGGCCCCGCCGGCCAGCGCCGCGGTCAGCGCCACCGCCGCGATCACCTTCTTGGCGGTCCACTTGCCCTCGGCGGCCGGGGCCGCCGGGGATACCCCGCCGCTCGGCGTCCCCGCCCACGGGTCCGTGGGCGGGGCCCATTCCCCGGAGATGGGGGCCGTGACCGGCTCCGGCAACGACGTGGGCTGGCCGTAGGGGGCGCCGTACGACGGCTCGCCGTGCTGCCGGGGTGCGACCTGATCAGTGGTCATCTTTCGTCCTTCCCGAGATCAGTTGCTTCTCGAAAAGGTGCGGGAGTCAGCTGTCGGCAGGCTATGCCCGACCCATCCGCCGACTGAGACTTACTCGGCGCGGATGGTGTCACCCCGACGTCGGTCAGCGCGCCGGCCCGGCGATTCACCACGGTGCTGGTCCGCGGAATCCCGGTCACCGGGACCACCATGCCCGTGCTCCCGCCCACCGTCACCGCGGGAGCGATCGCCCGCGGGTCACCGGCCGGCCGTACCTTGTAGACGACCGTCCCGTGCGCCGGAACCGCCCCCTCGATCGTGTCCCGGGCCTGCGTCACCCCGCCCGTCCACACATCCCCCAGCCGATAGGCCGAGGCCGGCGGCAGTCCGGTGCTCGCCACCGGTCGCGAGCCGGTCCGTCGAGTTGTACAGCGCGATCGCGTGTTCCCCCGAGGCGAGCGGCTTGTCCAGCACTACCCGCCCCCGGGTCCCGAGCGGGTCCGGATCGATCCCGACTATCAATGGGAGCGCTACCGATTGACGGTGGCCGATGCGGTCGGTAGGTTTCCGCTTGTCGAGAGACATCCCGAGGGCGAGCGCGTTGCCGACTGGCGACGGGCTGGGGTGACGATTCCCCCTTCCCGAGGCAGGTCATGAAAAGACAGCTCACTCTCATCGGCGCCGTTGTCCTCGCGCTCGTCGCATCGGTGCTCACCTTCACCGGCCCGGCGTTCGCCGCCACCGGGCTGCACATCAGCGGCACCAATATCGTCGAGTCCAACGGCTCGACGTTCATCATGCGCGGCATCAACCACGAGCACACCTGGTTCACGAACCAGACCAGCTCGTTCGCCAACATCAAGGCGACCGGGGCGAACACCGTACGGGTCGTGCTCAGCGGCGGCCGGTGGACCGCCAACAGCGCCACCGACGTGGCCAACGTGATCGCGCTCTGCAAGCAGAACAAGCTGATCTGCGTGCTCGAGGACCACGACACCACCGGGTACGGCGAGGACGGCGCCGCGTACACCCTGGACCAGGCGGTGAACTACTGGATCGGGCTGAAGAGCGTGCTGGCCGGCCAGGAGGACTACATCGTCATCAACATCGGCAACGAGCCGATCGGCAACACCAACCCGGGCCAGTGGACCGCGGCCACCGTCGCCGCCGTCCAGAAGATGCGCAGCAACGGCTTCCAGCACATGCTGATGGTCGACGCGCCGAACTGGGGCCAGGACTGGCAGTACACGATGCGGGACAACGCGCAGACCGTGCTCGACGCCGACACCCTGCACAACACCATGCTGTCCATCCACATGTACTCGGTCTTCAACACCGCCTCGTCGATCACCTCGTACCTGGACACCTTCGCGTCCAAGGGCTGGCCGCTGGTGATCGGCGAGTTCGGCTGGCAGTACGACTCCAGCCAGGTCGACGACCAGACCCTGATGTCCGAGGCGGTCAAGCGCGGCATCGGCTACATCGGCTGGTCCTGGGCCGGCAACAACGACCCGATCCTGGACATGACCAACAACTTCGACCCGAACTCGCTGACCACCTGGGGCCAGCGGATCGTCAACGGCGCCAACGGGATCAAGGCGACGTCGAAGCAGGCCACCATCTACGGCACCCCGCCGACCACCCCGACGACGGCGCCCACCACGCCGCCGACCACCAGCCCGACGACGACGCCGCCGACCGGTGGCTGCACGGCCACGTACTCGATCGTCGGCAGCTGGCCGGCCGGCTTCCAGGGTGAGGTCAAGGTGACCGCCGGCAGTTCCGCGATCAACGGCTGGACGGTGACCTGGACGTACGCCAACGGACAGGCCGTCGCCCAGGCCTGGAACGCCACGGTGACCAGCAGCGGCTCGGCGGTGACCGCCAAGAACGTCAGCTACAACGGCAAGCTGGCGGCCGCCGGCAGCGCCACGTTCGGCTTCCTCGGCTCGTGGACCGGCACCAACTCCGTGCCCACGCTCGCCTGCGCCGCGAGCTGAACCAGCGCCATCCCCTCCGCGCCCCCGGGGTCGCTCGGGGGCGCGGTTCGCTGCTGTCCGGTTGTCATCGTCGGCATCCGAGCCCGGCGTACCAGAAGCAGGACTGCTACGAGTGGACCGTACGCACGATCTCGTCGGTGAGGTCGGCGTCGCCCACCTGCTTGACCTGCAGGTAGACGCCGCCGGTCAGCACCTCGCTGAACGAGCTGCTCACCGCGATCCGGCCGGCGGTGCTGCGCCGCTGTGGCCGGTTCCTGCCGTGCTTCCAGGACGCCGAGGAGGCGTGCCAGGACGCGCTGCTCCAGGTGGCCCGCACGATCGACCGGTTCGAGGGCCGGTCGCTCTTCTCCACCTGGCTGTACGTGGTGGTCGCGAACAGCGCGCGGCAGACGTACCGCTCGCTCAAGCGGCGCGCGGCGGAGGGCTACGGCGAGCCGCCGATCGACCGGCCCGACCCGCGCACCACCAGCGTCATCGCCGGCTCCCGGCTCGACCTGCTGGACGCGCTGGAGCGGCTCGAGGCGCGCCGCCCGGACCTGGTGGCGCCGATCGTGCTGCGCGACGTCTGCCAGCTCGACTACGCCGAGATCGCCACGCACCTCGGCATCCCGGTCGGCACGGTCAAGTCGCGCATCCACCAGGCCCGTGCCGACCTCCGTGAATATCTGCTGGCGCCGATGTAGGCCGGGCTTGTGCGGCCGTGTACGATTCCTCCACCCTCTACTGACCTGTGTCCGAGCACGGTCTGGCGTCCATCGAGTACGGTCAGTGAATGGCCGAGCTGTACTCGCGACGCTCGTTCCTGGCGGGGGTGCTCACGGCGGGCATGCTGTCCACGTCCGCCGGCTACTTCCTGACCAGACGCAAGAAGATCACGCTGACGCTGGCCACCGGAGCCGACCCGACCGGCGGCCGGCAGTTGCTGGTCAGCATGTGGAACCGGCTGAACCCGAACACGCAGATCGCGGTCTCCGAGGTCAACAGCTCCACTCAGGACCAGTTCCTCAAGTTCAATCAGACGCACGCCGACATCTTCAACCTCGACGTGATCCACATTCCGCGGTTCGTGGCCGAGGGCAAGATCATTTCGATCGACCCGCACAACGACCTCTCGCTGCTCGCCCCGGTGCAGCAGCTGTGCCAGCGCACCGGGACCGATCAGTTCTGGGCGGTGCCGTTCAACTCCGATGTCGGCATGCTGTTCCGCCGGGTCACCGACAAGCGCTCCGACGTGGCGCCCTCGCTCAAAGCGGTGATGACGGCGTCGGTGCGGGGACCGGCTCAGTTCGTCGGGCAGCTCGACACCGTCGGCAGCCAGACCGACGAGGCGTTCGTCTGCAACGTGCTCGAGCAGGCGCTGGCCCAGGACGAGTCGATCCTCGACGACAGCGGCACCCTGTCGTACAGCCTGGGGCAATGGGTGAGCGCGCTGGCCCCGCTGGCCGACGCGATCCGGCGCAAGCGGGTCGTCGCGGCGGCGGGCGAGGACGACACCACCCGCGACTTCGAGCAGGACAGCCTGCGGTACATGCGCAGCTGGCCGGTCCGGTACCCGCCGATCGACCGGGCCGAGCGGGTGAAGCCGGCCACCGCGGAGATCCGGATCGGGCGCCTGCCGCTCGGCATCCTGGGCGGCCAGAGCCTCGCGGTGGCGAAGGACAGCCCGCACCGGTCCGAGGCGATCCGGGCGGTGCACTTCCTCACCGACATCCCGGCGCAGAAGCTGCTCGCCTCGTTCGGGTTCGCGCCGACCGGGGTGGACGCGTACATCGACGACGCTCTGCAGCAGGCCCTGCCGCAGCTGAGCCTGATCCGCAACGCGGTCGAGGGCTCCCGCCCGCGCCCGATCCACGCGAACTACGCCGAGTTCGCCCGCCGCTTCGCCGGCCACCTGCGGGCCTACCTGCACGACAACGAGCCGCTGACCCAGCAGTTCATCGCGGACATCCAGGGGGCGTTGCGGTGACCGGCTCGGGCATCCAGGCGTGGCAGCTGTCGCTGATCGTGACCCTGCTGATCGTGGCGCTCGAGCCGCTGGCCCACCTGCTGCTGAGCCGCCGCCCCAACCTGGCGATCAGCCGCTGGTTCCGCACCGCGATGCTGTCCCTGCTGGTGATCCTCACGGTGGTGGTGGCGGTCGCGGCCCTCGGCCCGGACCTGGCCGACAAGCTCTCCAGCGTGGCGGCGGGCGTGGTGGCGGTGATCGCGTTCGTGCTGGCGCTGCGCTCGTACCAGTCCCAGGACGCCCCACCCAGCGGTACGGCCGCCCCCGACCCGCCCACCGCCGCTCCCGCGCCGCCACCCGCGCCGCCGGCCGTCGCGCCGCCGCCCACGCCCCCGGCGATCAGCTCGTCGCCCGCCGGCCCGTCGCCCGCCGGCCCGTCGCCCGCCGGCCCGTCGCCCGCCGGCCCGTCGCCCGCCGGGCCACCGTCGGGCGGCCCGCCGCCCGCTGAGCCGCCGTCGCCTCGACGCACGCCGCCGGCCTGGCGGCAGCCGTTCCTGTCCGTGCTGATCGGCCGCTGGCTGTCCGGCCGCAAGACACCGCGTCGCTGAGCCCGGCCGGCGCGACCCACGAAGGACGACGATGACCGGGTTCCATGACTGGCAAGAGGTTCGTGCCGAATTGCGCGACGGCGACGAGGACGCGGTCGCCGCCGAGCGGGCCCGCGCCGAAGCGAGGATCGAAGAATTCCGCCGGGGCGGCGAAGGTGACGAAGCGTTGGGGCGTGCGGAGGCGAGATCGTCCGGCAAGATGGGGAACTATGGGTGATTTGCGGGTGGTGGTTTGTGGGGGCGGCGCGGCCGCCGGCGTCGGGAAGCTGATCGTCGTGGCGATCGCTCGTGGGTGGTCGGTGGAGGTGACCGCCACGCGGAGCGCGCTCGAGTTCATCGAGCCCGCCGAGGTCGCCCGGCTCAGCGGCAAACCCGTGCGCACCACGTACAAGTTCGCCCCGGACGGTCGCCGGATCTCGCCGGCCGCCGACGCGCTGATCGTGGCGCCGGCGACCTTCAACACCGTCAACAAGCTGGCGTTGGGCATTGCCGACACGTACGCCCTCAGTTCGGTCGCCGAGGTGATCGGGCGCGGTGTGCCGACGGTCGTCGTGCCGGCTGTCAACTCCGCGCTCGCCGCCCGGCGGCCGTTCCGGAACGCGATCGAGAGTCTGCGTGCGGAGGGCGTACGCGTCCTCTTCGGTCCGGAGGACGACTTCGAACCACTGCCGCCCGGCCGCAACGACCCCGAGCTCTTTCCCTGGCTGCTGGCGCTCGACCTGGTCGAGGAGGCAATCGGTTTGACATCCGTCGATCGAGGCGTTCCGATGAGGTCATGACGAAGCGGCTCGCGGCGGTGATCGCGGTGACCGCGCTGGGGTTGAGTGTCCCGGCGCAGGCTCAGGCACACGGGACCGACCCCCTGAAGGACATGACCCTGGCCGAGAAGGTCGGGCAGATGTTCGTCTCGTATGTCTACGGCGACAGCGCTACCGCGCCCAGTGCCGCCGACGCCGCCGCGAACCAGGCGAAGTTCGGCGCCGACGTGAGCACCGGCGCGCAGGCGGTCGCCAAGTATCACCTGGGCGGCGTCATCTACTTCACCTGGAGTCACAACCTCAACAGTCCGAACCAGATCGCCGGGCTCTCCAACGGGCTGCAGGCGGCGGCGATGGCGGACACCGGCATCCCGCTGCAGATCAGCACCGATCAGGAGGGCGGGGTGGTCAACCGGATCGGCGCCCCGCTCGCCGTCTCGCCCGGCAACATGGCGCTCGGTGCGACCTTCGACCCGCGCACCGCCGAGAGCGCCGCGAAGGTCAGCGGCGAGGAGCTCAAGGCCCTGGGCATCAACACGGTGGACGCCCCGGTGGTCGACGTCAACACCAATCCGAGGAACAGCGCCGACGGCGTCCGATCGTTCAGCGACCGCACCAACCACGTCTCCCTTTTCACGAAATTTGCGGTTAAAGGCTACGAAGCGGCAAAAATCGGGACCCAGGCCAAACACTTCCCGGGCCTGGGCGACACCACCGTCAACACCGACAACGGCGTAGCGATCACCAACGAGACCCGCCAACAGATCTTGGCCACGCACGTACCGCCGTTCCGGGCCGCGATCCGACAGGGCGTGACGAGCGTGATGGCCGCCCACATCATCGCCCCCGCGCTCGACCCCACCAACAGGCCGGCCAGCCTCTCCAAGCCGATCATCACCGGCCTGCTGCGCCAACAGCTCCACTTCAACGGCGTGGTGATCACCGACGCGCTCGATGCGGCCGCCCTCCGGGACTACACCGACCAGCAGATCGTCGTCGACGCGGTGAACGCCGGCGTCGACGAGTTGCTCATGCCGCGCAACGTCCCGCTGGCGATCCAGTCCCTGCTCGACGCGGTCGCCGACGGCACCGTCCCCGAGCAGCGCATCGACCAGTCCGTGCGGCGCATCCTCAAGACCAAGACCTTTCCGCCGTACGTCTCGGACACGCCGACCGTCGGCACGCCGGAGCACCTGGCCACGATGGCGGCCGCCGCGGCCCGCTCGATCACCGTGTTGCGCCGGGACGCCACGCTGCCGCTCCGGGCCGGCCAGCACGTCCTGGTCACCGGCTGGGGCGTGACCACCACGACCAACCTGGCCGCCGCGCTCGGCGCCACTCGTTTCTACACCGGCTCGCCGTCCGACGCGGTGATCGCCCAGGCGGTCGCCGCTGCGCAACAGGCCGACGTCACCGTGGTCACGACGTACAACGCCTGGAGCGACACCACCCAGCAGAAGCTGGTCGCGGCCCTGCTCGCCACCGGCCGGCCGATCGTCGTCGCCGCCGTGGGCGCGCCCTACGACCTGGCCTCCTTCCCGTCCGCACCCACCTATGTGGCCGCCTACGACTACCAGCCCGTCTCGGTCACCGCCCTCGCGAACGTCCTGCAGGGCAAAGCGCGGGCGACCGGTCGTCTGCCGGTGACGATCGACGGTCTTTACCCGTACGGGAGCGGTTTGTCCGATAGGCGCTAGGCCCTCGACGATCACCGGCTTAGCCTTTTCGCGACATGGACTTGCTGGAACGCGCCGACGAGCTGACCACCCTGCACCGGCTGCTCGCCGAGACCACCGCCGGCGGCCGGGTCGCGGTGCTCAGCGGCGAGGCCGGCGCGGGAAAGTCCACGCTGGCCACCGCGTTCGCCGAGGCCGCCGGCCCGCGGGCGCACGTGCTCTGGGGCGCCTGCGACCCGCTGCTGACCCCGCGCGCCCTCGGCCCGCTGCACGACATCGCCCGGGTGCTGGGCGGCCGCCTGCGCGACCGGATCGCCGACGGCACCCGCAGCGAGGTCTTCGACCTGCTGCTGGAGGCGCTCGACCGCCCGCCGCAGTCAGCCCGCCCGGTCGTGGTGCTGGAGGACCTGCACTGGGCGGACGAGGCCACGCTGGACATGGTCTCGTTCCTCGGCCGCCGGCTCGCGCTGTGCCGGGCGCTGCTGCTACTCACGTACCGCGACGACGAGCTCGCCCCCGACCACCGCCTGCGCTCGGTCCTCGCCGGACTCCCGGCCGACCGGACCCGCCGGGTGATCCTCCCGCCGCTGTCCCGGGCAGCGGTGGACCGGCTGGCCGGCCGGCACCGCCCCGAGGTGTACGAGGTGACCGGCGGCAACCCGCTGCTGGTCACCGAGGTGCTGTCGGCCGCGTCGGAGGGCATCCCGCCGACCGTCCGTGACCTCGTGCTCTCCCGGCTCGCCACGCTCGGTGAGCCGGCCCGCGCGGTGGCCCGGCTGGTCTCGGTGGTGCCCGCCCGGGCCGAGGCCGACCTGCTGGCCGGCCGGGCCGAGGCGGTCGACGAGTGCCTGGCCCGGGGCGTGCTCACGATCAGCGGGGACGGCGTGGCCTTCCGGCACGAGCTGCTGCGCCGGGCCGTCGAGGGCGCTCTCTCCCCGGTACGCCGCCAGGCCCTGCACGCCGAGGTGCTGGCCGCCCTGATCGAGCGCCCGGGCGTCGACCCGGCCCGGCTCGTGCACCACGCCCACCACGCCGGCGACGCCAAGTCGACCCTGCACTGGGCGCCGATCGCCGCCCGCCAGGCCGCCCAGCTGGGCGCGTACCGGCAGGCCGCTGCGCACTACGCGCTCGCCCTCCCGCTGGCCGCCGAGCACCCGGCGGAGGAGCGGGCCGAGCTGCTGGAGGAGTATTCGCTGGCCGCGTACCACGGCGGGCTGGGTGCCGAGGCGATAGACGCCCGGCTGGCCGCGCTGGGGCTGCGCGAGGAGCTCGGCGACCCGCTGCGGATCGGCGACGACCTGCGCTGGATGGCCCGGCTGAGCTGGTGGAACGGCCGGCCGGACGACGCCCGGCAGTACGCCTGGCGGGCGGTCGCGGTGCTTGAGGCGGCGCCGCACGGGCGGGAGCTGGCCGCGGCGTACAGCAATCTCTCGCAGTTGTTCATGCTCGGTAACGAGGAGCCGGTCGCGATCGAGTGGGGCCGCCGCGCCCTTGACCTGGCCCGGCGGACCGGCGACCTGAACACCGAGGTGCACGCGATGGTCAACATCGCCTCGGCGCAGCAGCAGGTGGGCGACCCGGAGGGCGTCGCCGGGCTGCAGGCCGCGCACGACCGGGCGATCTCGGCGGGGCTGGACGACCACGCCGGCCGCGCCCTGGTCAACCTGGGCACGGTCGCCGCCGACCGGTACGACTTCGACCTCGCCGAGGACACCTTCCAGCGGATCCTGCCCTTCCTGCTGGCCCGCGACCTGGACGGGTACGCCCGGCACCTGCTCGGGCACCGGGCCCGGGTGGAGCTGATCCGCGGCGACTGGCAGGCCGCCGACGAGGACGTCGAGCAGTCGCTGTCCGGCGTGCCGATGCCGGGCGCGTTCCTGGTGCCGTCGATGACCGTGCGGGCCGTGCTGCTGGCTCGGCGCGGCGAGCCGGGCGCGCACGAGGCGGCCGACGCCGCGGCCGAGCGCGGTTACCGGACCGGTGAGGTGCAGTTCGTCGTCCCGGTGGCGATCACCCTGGCCGAGCTGCACTGGCTGGACGGCGATCTCGACCGGGCGGCGACCGAGGCGCGGCGCGGCTACGACCTCGCCATCGAGGTCGGCCAGCCGTGGTTCCTCGGCGAGCTGGCCTTCTGGCTATGGCGGTGCGGCCGGCTCGAGGCGGCGCCGGAGAACGCCGCCGAGCCGTTCCGGCTGCTGATCGCGGGTGATTGGCGGGGCGCCGCCGACGCCTGGACGGCACGTGGCTGCATGTACCCGCGGGCCGAGGCGCTGTCCTACGGCGACGCCGACGCGACCGCCGAGGCGCTGCGGATCTACGAGCGGCTCGGCGCGGTGGTGCCGGCCCGCCGGCTGCGCGGGCTGCTGCGCGAGCGGGGGATGCCGGTGCCGCGCGGGCCGCGGCCGGCGACCACCACCGACCCGGTCGGGCTGACCGGCCGGCAACGGGAGGTGCTGGCGCTGCTGGCCGAGGGGCTGAGCAACGCCGAGATCGCGGCCCGGCTCACGGTGTCCACCAAGACCGTCGACCATCATGTGTCGGCGGTGCTGGGCAAGCTAGGCGTACCCAATCGGGGCCAGGCCGCCGCCGAAGCCCGGCGGCGCGGCCTAATATAGGGAGCTTTCCCCATGTGGACCTAGGGGTCCACTTCCTACCGTCGAGTCATGACCGAACTTGCGCTCGACGGCCTGAAGACCAAGCAGCAGCGGACCTGGAGCAGCGGCGACTACGGGGCCGTCGCCGCCCTGATCCAGCCCATCGCGGAATACCTGGTCCAGGCCGCCGACCTGTCGGCCGGGGCGCGGGTGCTGGACGTGGCGGCCGGCACCGGCAACGCGTCGATCGCCGCGGCGCGCTGCGGGTGCCGAGTCACCTCGACCGACTTCGTCCCGGCCCTGCTGGTCCGGGGCCGCGAGCGGGCCGAGGCCGAGCGTCTGCCGATGGATTTCGACATCGCCGACGCCGAGGACCTGCCCTACCCGGACGGCTCCTTCGACGCCGTGATCTCGGTCGTCGGCGCGATGTTCGCGCCGAAGCAGGAGCGGGTCGCGGCCGAGCTGGCCCGGGTGTGCCGGTCCGGCGGGACGATCGCGATGGCCAACTGGACGCCGGGCGGCTTCATCGGGGAGATGTTCCGCACCGTCGGCCGGCGGGTGCCGCCCCCGGCGGGCCAGCGCGGGCCGGTCGAGTGGGGCAGCCCGGCCCGGCTGCAGGAACTGATCAGCGACCGGGCGCTGGAACTGCGGGTGCTGCCGCGCACGTTCGTCTTCCGGTTCGCCTCGACCGTGCACTTCGCCGACTTCTTCCGCGCCAACTACGGGCCGACGGTCAAGGCGTTCGAGGCGCTCGGCGAGCGGGACGGGAAGCTGCTCTACGACGATCTGGTGGACCTGGCCGCCCGGTGGAACGTGGCGACCGACGGCACCGCCAAGATCCCCGCTGATTACGTGCAGATGCTGGCGATTCGCCGGTAGCTGCTCATCCGGTCTCTTCCAGGGGGGCGGTGAGCCGGTTCGGCGCAATGGGGGCGCCGAACCGGTGCCGGATGGTCGATCCCGCCAGCGCGGCGGTGACCACCGCGACCCCGGCGCCGGCCAGCTTCTCCAGCTCGGGCCGCAACAGCGGGGTGGCCAGCTTGGCCAGCCCATGCATCTCCAGCTCCACCCGGTAGGTGACCTCGGTGCCGCCCGGGACGGGCCGCACGAAGACGGTGTCGACGCAGGTGGCGCCCTCGCTGCGGCCGTGCAGCACGAGCCGCCCGGGGTCGCTGCTGATCAGCGTGTAGGTCAGCTCGGCGGTCACCCCGTACAGCTTGCGGACGTGCCGCCAGTGCGCGCCGGGCGCGATCGGGCCGGCGTCGAGACGGCTGGTCCGCACGCTCGACCGGTCCCATTCCTGGGCGTTCGCGAAGTCTTGCAGGTAGGCCAGCACCGCCCCCGGGGCGGCTGTCACGGCGAACGTGCGCTCCACGACGATCATCGGACCCCCAGGCGTCGGCGTGCTGTCCCAGCGTAATGGCAGCTTCTGATCAGCGCCCATGTTTCGCCCGCGAGGCCGACACGCCTATCGATTCCCGTCGAATCCGCGCACAAACCGCTTCTGCCACGGCGTCTCCACCGCGCGCGGGTGATAGCGCGCCCGCACATAGGCCACCGCCTCCGCCGGCGGCACGCCGTCCAGGATCGCGAGGCAGGCCAGCGCGGTTCCGGTGCGCCCGCGGCCGCCGCCGCAGGCGATCTCGACCCGCTCACTCTCCGCGCGGTGCAGGCTTTCGAGCAAAACCTTGCGGAGGTACGCCGGATCCGCCGGCAGACGAAAGTCCGGCCACTTGACCCAGCGCGACGGCCACCCGAACTCCGGCGGCTTTTCGCCCAGCAGGTACACGCCGAAGGCCGGTGCATGCCCGGACGGCATCGGGTCGCGCAGGCCCCGCCCGCGCACCAGCCGCCCCGACGGCAACGCCAGCACCCCGGCCTCGCCGGTCGGCCAAAGTTGCTCGTTCCGCACCGCACCATCCTGCTACAGTCCGGCGCATGCACAGCTTCAGCGACCGACGCCGGCGATCAGACGACCGCCGCTGCTGAGTTGTGCCCTTCTGCCGGCGGGTCGAGCCCGCCGGTCTGCGTGTGACCGGTCGACCCGCTTTCCGCGTACGTCGATAGGTTGCCGATGAATCTCGAAGCTCTCCTCGCCGATCGGCTCTCCGCGGCCCTGGCGTCGGTGGCCGGCGGACCCGTGGACCCGGTCGTGCGGCAGTCGCAGCACGCCGACTTTCAGTCCGGGGCCGCGCTCGCGCTGGCCCGGCGGCTGGGCCGCCCGCCGCGCGAGGTCGCGACCGAGGTGGCGGCCAAGGCCGACCTGGCCGGCCTCGCCACGATCGACGTCTCCGGGCCCGGCTTCCTCAACCTCACCGTCGACGACGCGGCGCTGGCCGCCGGGGTCGACGCGCTCGACGACGACCGGCTCGGCGTCCCGCCGGTGGCCGCGCCCGAGCGGATCGTCCTCGACTACTCGGGTCCGAACGCGGCCAAGGAACTCCAGATCGGGCACCTGCGGTCGACGATCATCGGGGACGCCCTGGCCCGGCTGCTTGAGTGGCTGGGGCACGAGGTGATCCGGGCGAACCACCTCGGCGACTGGGGCACGCCGTTCGGGATGCTGCTCGAGCACATGGCCGACCTGGGCGGCGGGGAGAACGAGCACTCGCTCGGCGACCTGACCGACTTCTACCGGGCCGCGCGGCGGAAGTTCGACGAGGATACTCAGCCTTCAGTCCGGTCAGGGGCGGTGGCGGGGCGGTCGGACGGGGGATTCAAGGCCCGGGCGCGGCTGCGGGTGGTGGCGTTGCAGGCCGGGGACGAGCCGACCCGGGCGTTGTGGCGGCGGCTGATCGAGCAGACCGAACGGACCTTCCTCGACGCGTACGGGCGGCTCGGCGTCACCCTCACCAGGGGCGACTTCGTCGGCGAGAGCTTCTACCAGGAGCAACTCTCGTCGGTGCTGTCCGAACTGGACGAGCAGGGCCTGCTGGTCCCGAGCGAGGGCGCGTTGTGCGTCTTCCCGGCCGGGTTCGCCGGGCGGGACGGCGAGCCGCTGCCGCTGATCGTGCGCAAGAGCGACGGCGGTTTCGGGTACGCCGCGACCGACCTCGCCGCGCTGCGGCACCGGGTGCGGACGCTGGGCGCGACCCGGCTGCTCTACGTGGTCGGCGCGCCGCAGCGGACCCACTTCCGGATGGTCTTCGAGGTGGCCCGGTCGGCCGGCTGGCTGCCCGCCGGGGTGACCGCCGAGCACATCGAGTTCGGCTCGATCCTCGGCGCCGACGGCAAGATGTTCCGCACCCGGGCCGGCGACAACGTCACGCTCGGCGCGCTGCTCGACGAGGCGGTCGAGCGGGCCAGTTCGCCGGCCATCGGGATCGGCGCGATCAAGTACGCGGACCTGGCCGGCGATCGGCGCTCCGACTACGTCTTCGACTGGGACCGGATGCTGGCCAGCACCGGGGACACCGGACCGTACCTGCAGTACGCGTACGCCAGAATCCGTTCGATCTTCCGGAAGGCCGGCGCCGAACCCGGACCGGTCGTCCTCGCCCACCCGGCGGAACGCCGGCTGGCCCTCGCCCTGCTCGGCTTCGAGGCCGCGGTGCACGCCGCGGCCGGCCGGCGGGAGCCGCACCGGCTCGCGTCCTACCTGCACGATCTCGCGGTCGCGTTCACCGGCTTCTACGAATCGTGCCCGATCCTGCGGTTGGCGGGACCGTACCGGGCGAGCCGGCTCACGCTGGCCGACCGGACCGGCCGCACGCTGGCCCTCGGCCTGTCGCTGCTGGGTATCGATCTCCCCGAGGAGATGTAGCAAGCGGGATGGCGACGTTCTTCTTCGTCGATGCGTCGGCGGTTAGGGTGCCTGGATGACCTCACCCACCGGTGTTTCACGGCGCGCAGTGATCGCCGCCTCGGCAGCTGCCGCCGCGGCCCCGCTCGCCTTCTCGCAGGCCGCGCAGGCCCAGGAAAAGGGCCCGCAGACCTTCCACCTCACCGTGCTGGGCACGTCGGACACTCACGGCAACGTCTACAACTGGGACTACTACCGGGACGCCGAGTACGACGATGCCGCGCACAACGACGTCGGGGTGGCCAAGCTGGCCGCGCTGGTCAACAAGATCCGCGCGGAGGCGACCGGGGCGACGCTGGTGCTCGACGCCGGCGACACCATCCAGGGCACGCCGCTGGCCACCTACTACGCCAAGCAGGAGCCGATCACCACGACCGGTGAGAAGCACCCGATGGCCCGGGCCATGAACGTCCTGCACTACGACGCGGTGACGCTGGGCAACCACGAGTTCAACTACGGCCTGCCGCTGCTGAACCTGTGGATCCGCCAGCTCGGGTTCCCGGCGCTCGCCGCGAACTGCGTCAGCGCGACGACCGGGCGGCCGGCGTACACCCCGTACATCATTAAGAAGGTCTCGCTCGGCAGGCACGCGCCGACGTTGCGGGTGGGCATCCTGGGTCTCACCAACCCGGGCGTCGCCATCTGGGACCGCGCCAACGTCGAGGGCAAGCTGGAGTTCCTCGACATGGTGAGCACCGCGGCCAAGTGGGTGCCGGAGATGCGGAGCCGCGGGGCCGACCTGGTGATCGTCTCGGCGCACGGCGGTGACTCGGGCGTCTCCAGCTACGGCCCCGACCTGCCGAACGAGAACCCGGCCGCGCTGATCGCCGCGCAGGTGCCCGGGATCGACGCGATCCTGTTCGGCCACGCGCACCTGGACATCCCGCAGCGGTTCGTGGCCAACATGACCACCGGCGAGCAGGTGTTGATGTCCGAGCCGTCGAAGTGGGGCCAGCGGCTGACCAGGATGGACTTCGACCTGGTCCGCGACTGCGGCCGGTGGAAGATCACCACCAAGGCGGCGACCACGCTGAACACCAACACGGTCGACGCCGACCCGGCGGTGCTGGCCGCGGTGCGGGCGCAGCACGCCAAGACCGTGGCGTACGTGAACCAGAAGGTCGCGACCTCCACCGAGGAGCTGTCGGCGGCCACCTCGCGGTACCAGGACACGCCGATCCTCGACTACATCAACAAGGTGCAGACCGACGAGGTGACGTCGGCGCTGGCCGGCGGCGCCTACGCCACGTTGCCGGTGCTGTCGATCGCGGCGCCGTTCAGCCGGACCGCGGTGTTCCCGCAGGGCGACGTCAAGATCAAGGACGTGGCCGGGCTGTACATCTACGACAACACGCTCGAGGCGGTCGTGCTGACCGGGGCCGAGGTCAAGGCGTACCTGGAGTACTCGGCGAAGTACTTCGTGACGCTGGCCCCGGACGCCCCGGTCAACCCGGACACGATCACCGACCCGGCGGTGCCGGACTACAACTACGACACGCTCTCCGGCGTCGACTACGACATCGACATCAGCAGGCCGGTCGGCTCGCGGATCACCCGCCTGCAGGTCAACGGCGCCGACGTCGACCCGGGAGCTCGGTTCGTGGTGGCGGTGAACAACTACCGGCGCTCCGGCGGCGGCAACTTCCCGGGCATCGTGAAGACCCAGGTCTACAACGAGCAGAAGGAGATCCGCCAGCTGCTCATCGACTGGGCCCAGGCCAAGGGCCAGATCAACCCGGCCGACTTCTACGTCGAGAACTGGCAGCTGGTCCGCAACGGCGTACCCATCCAGTTTTAGGCACGCCGCTGTTGCCGTGGACGCTGAAACCACGGGGCGGCCCGCGCGATCGCCTGTCAATGAGATGGGCCCGGTTTTTGGCTCCGCGGGGTTTGCGGTGCCGAAAACCGGGCCCATCTCATTGACCTCAAAAGGCGATCGTCGCCCGCGAAGCGAAGCGGAGCCAGCTAGTTCTGGACCGGGACCTGCATCTCGGTCACCCACTTGTCGAACTCGCCGGGCGGGCAGTCGAGGTAGACCTCGCGGGCGTAGCCGGGGTCGACCGTGCGGTAGCCGTTGTCGTCGATCCAGTTGGCGATCTTCTGGCCGGTGCGGAAGGCCTCCGACATCGAGCCCTCGTGCAGCGCCGTCGCCGCCTGCTCGACCGCCGGCAGCACCGTCACCGCGAAGCCCGGGTCGGACCCGACCGCCACCTCGCCGATCGGGAACGCCGCGTGCACGGTGATCGTCTCGTCGCCCGGCCCGGTCGGCGCCGGCAGGTAGTAGGCGATCGGCGACCCGGTGATCGGAATGCCGCCCTTCTCCATCAGCTCCATCAGCCGCGGATAGAGCGGAGTGAGATTCTCGGTGATCGACGTCGGATCGTCGTAGCTGGTCGCCGTCGCGGACAACTCCGCGACCCGCAGCGGCGGCAGGCTCTTGAGGACCACGTCCCCGGTGTCCATGTGTCCCTCGCTCTCGATCAAACGGAGACGGGCGTCGACCAGCGCCAGCCGCACGGAGTCCCGCTGCACCTGCGCCTCCAGCTCGGCCCGCCGCAGGCGCAGCATGCCGCGCAGCTCACCGGCGTCGACCTTCTCGTCGATGAGCGTCTGCACCTGCTGCAGGGAGAAGCCGAGATCCTTGAGGGCGATCACCCGGTTGAGCAGCCTCAGCTGGCTCGCCGTGTAATACCGGTAGCCGGTGTGCGGGTCGACGTGGGCGGGCGGCAGCAGGCCGATGGCGTCGTAGTGGCGCAGCATGCGCACCGACACCCGGCCCAGGCCGGCGAAGTCTCCGATAGCGAACATCGTCCTCGTACCTTCCGGCCTGACACGGTGTGAGAGTCAACCGCTAATTCGTCCCCGCCGGCGGGGTCGTCGTCGGTGCGGTCGTCGGAGTCGTCGTCGGCGGGGTGGTCGGCGGCGTCGTGGTGGGCTTCGTGGTCGGCGGCGTCGTGGTGGGCTTCGTGGTCGGCGGCGTCGTCGTCGGCTTGGTGGTCGGCGGGGTCGTCGTGGGCCTGATGGTCGAGTTGGTCCGGGAGTTGTGCGGCTTCACACTCGCCGAGGGCTGCTGGATCGGCGCCACCGATTCATGCTGGGTCGGTGGCTCGGTCACGCTGATCGGATTGCCCGTCTCGTTCGGCGAGCCCTTCGAGTGGAAGATGATCGCGAGGGTCAGGCCGAGCGCCAGCACGGCCATCGCCGCGATCGCCACGGCGAGCGCGGTCTGGCTGCGCGGGCGGCGGGCCGGCGGCGGCGGAGAGGACCGCGGCAGGTCGCGGGGGATCGGCACGGTCCGGCTCGGCGCCGCCGGGCTGAGCGGGGCGACCATGGTGGTGCCGGTCATCCGCTTCCAGTCCAGCGGGCCGGCCGCCTCGAACGCCGCCTCGGCGAACTCGGCGGCGGTGGCGAACCGGTCGGCCGGCTGCTTGGCCATCGCCCGGGCGATCAGGTCACGCACCTGCGGCGGCACGTGCGCCGGCAGCGGCTCGGGCTCCTCCTCCAGGTGGCGCAGCGCGACCTGGAGGGCGTTGTCGCCGTCGAACGGCGGGTGGCCGGCGATGCAGTGGTACGCCACCGCGCCCAGCGCGTAGATGTCCGTGGCGGCGGTGACCTTGCCCTTGGCGACCTGCTCGGGCGCCATGTAGAGGGCGGTGCCGACGATCGCGTTGAGCTGTGTGACGCTGGTCACGGCAGCCGAGCGGGCGACGCCGAAGTCGACCAGCACGACCGCGCCGGTCGGCCGGACGATCAGGTTGCCCGGCTTGACGTCCCGGTGGACCACGCCCACCTCGTGCGCGGCGTGCAGCGCGTCGGCCGCCTGGGCCACGATCGACATGGTCTCGGTGACCGGCATCGGGCCCTGGCGCACCCGGGCGGAGAGCGGCTCGCCCTCCACATACGCCATCACCAGGTAGGCGACCTTTTCCTCGCCGGCCTCGTCGGCGCCGGCGTAGTCATACACCTCGACGACGCCGGGGTGGCGGAACGACGCCATCATCCGCGCCTCGCCGTAGAAGCGGGCGGAGAACTCGGGGTCGCTCAGCATCGCGGTCTTGAGCACCTTGACTGCGATGACCCGGCCGAGCACCACGTCGGTGCCCTTCCACACCTCGCCCATGCCCCCGGTCGCGATGCGCTCGTCCAACCGATACCGGTTGCCCAGGAGGAACCCCGCTGACAGCACCGCTGGACCTTATCTAATCGGGTGGCATAGCCACAGCACACGAACGTCGCTCAACTCTACAGACGCCCCTCCGCTAGCGGGGGGCCAGCGGGGGCACCCTCTTGCCGGCCGCCGAATCCGCGATGAGCTGGGCCAGCCGCCGCTCCCGGGTCTCCGGGCGCTTGGCGCTGATCACCCAGTGGGTGGCCGCCCGGCGGTAGTAGGCGGACTGCCCGGAGAACCATCCCCACGCCTTCGCGTCGGCCTGGAACCGCGCGGTCTGCTCAAGATCAAAGGACCCGGCCTGCTCGTACGAGTAGGCCGGCGCCTGATCGACTTTGCGGTGCTCGAAGGCCGTCACCCCGGCCGGCGTCATGAGCCCGCGCTCGGTCAGTTCGGCGATCTTGGCAATGTTGACCGCGCTCCACACGCTGCCCTTGCGGCGCGGCGTGAACCGCACCCGGTAGCGCTGCTCATCGAGGCCGCGGGCGACGCTGTCGATCCAGCCGAAGCAGAGCGCCTGCTCGATCGCCTCGGGGTGGCTGACCCCGCTCCGCCCCGAGCCCTTCTTCCAGTACCCGACGAACAACTCGGGCGCGGAGTCATGATTCGCCTCGAACCAGACCCGCAGGTCGGCGGCGGTCTCGAAGAACAGTGCGTCCACCGGGACAGGGTAGGGCCGCCGGGCGACAAAGGGACTCCGCCCGGCGGCCGATCGCCCTTCGCTTTCGGGCGGCGGTCAGCCCTGGCCGGTGACGATCACCGCGGTCTCGGCCAGCTCCTGCTCCTCCTGGGCGGCCTCGCGGGCCAGCGCCCGGCGCCCGTACGCCCCGGCGGCCCAGCCCACGGCGGCCCCGGCCAGCGCGGTCAGCACCAGCAGGCCCCACGGCCGGCCCGGGCGGCGCCCGGCCAGCGCGTCCGCGGCGGCGTTGGCCCGTCGCCAGGCCTCGCCCGCCCAGTCCTGACCCTTGTCGCCGGCGATCGACGCCGCCTTCGTGGCGCTGTCGCCGGCCGTCGACATGGCCGAGGAAAGGTACTCCCAGGCCTGATCGGCGGTTCGCTCGGCTTTGCTCTTCGTCGAGAACATCGTCGGTTTTCTCCCTCGCGCTCGCCGGTACTTCGTTCACCTGCCCCTATGCAGCATGCGGCAAACCCGTCCGCTGTGGACGCCATCACGTTTCGGAAACGACTGGACGGACCCCGGTAGTCTTGATGCGGTTCACACGGGTCACTCAGGTGGCTAACAGGTTCAGGGCCTAACCTTCTGGTCAGTCTCACCGAACCTTTTGGGGGTGGTCTTGCACCCCCGGCGTGACACCGCGCACAGTTTTGCACTACGCTGCGTCGCGGCCCGCGCACAGAGGAGCTGACGCCCGGGTGAGTCCGGGCGGGTGGAGGGAATTGGCGTGACGCTGTCGATAATGACGTCGACGCTTGCCGACGGTGTGGTGGAGGTCTCGCCCAGCGGCGAGATCGACGTGGAGAACGCGTACGAGATCCGCGAGGCGGTGGCGGCCCAGCTGGGCGATGTTCAGCTCGCCCGCATCGAGCTCAACCTGCACGACGTAACCTTCATCGACTCGGTGGGCATCAGCGCGCTCGTCGCCGCCTTCCAGCTGGCCGCGGTCAGCGAGGTCAAGCTGATCGTGACCCGGCCCAGCCGCTTCGCCCACCGCCAGCTCTGGGTGACCGGCCTGCTCGGCCTCTTCGGCAACCCGCAGCCGTTCGACGACGGCGCCGAGAGCGAGCGGCCCGCCTTCTCCGCCTGACCCGCCCGCGACCGCCACGCCGTCCGCCGGGCCGGCGGAGGGTCACCGCGTTGGCTACGCGACCGCGCTGCCACAGCGGCGGCTTGGTTGCGGCGCACGGCCACGGCGGCGCACGGCCACAGCGGCGGCCTGGGCGCGGCGCACGGCCACAGCGGCGGCCTGGGCGCGGCGCACGGCCACAGCGGCGGCCTGGGCGCAGGCGGTGGTCTCGTCACCCCGCGCGGTCAGAACGTCGTAACGGCGCGCGGTCACGGCAGCGGTCTCGTCACGGCGCGCGGTCACGGCAGCGGTCTCGTCACGGCGCGCGGTCGCTGCGACGACCTCGGCTTGGCGCGCGGTCGCGGCGACCTTGGCGCGGTCACGGCGGCGGCCTGGGCGTGGCACGCGGTCACAGCGGCAGCCTCGGCGCGGCCGTGGTCTGTCACGGCGCGCGGCCACCACATGGCGTGGTCTGTCACGGCGCGCGGCCACCACATGGCGTGGTCCGAACGTCGGCGCGACGCGCGGTCACGGAGGCCTCGGCGCGGCCGTGGTCTCGTCACGGCCCGGCCTGGGCGTGGCACGCGGTCACGGAGGCCTCGGCGCGGCCGTGGCCTGTCACGGCGCGCGGTCACGGCACGGCGTGGCTGAACGTGCGCGCGACGCGTGGTCACGGCGGGCCCCTCACGGCGTGTGGTGACGGCGGGTGCACGGGTGCACCACGGTGCGCTGCGACGGCGGGCCCCTCACGGCGTGTGGTGACGGCGGGCGCCTCGCGGTGCGCTGCGACGCCGGGCGCCTCGCGGCGCGTGGTCACAGCGGGCGCCTCGCGGCTTGTGGTCACGACGGCCGCCTCGCGGTGCGTGGTCAGAGGGTTGACGCGTGTACCTCCACCGTCTCGAGGTTGAAGCGGACGTCCGCGGCCTCCACCGGGGCGCGCAGCGGCGTCACCACGGCGAAGTGCTCCGCCAGCGCGGCCAGGTCCGTCTGCGGCTCGAGCAGCTCGTCGGCGGCCTGCACGGCGGTCCGTACGAAGCCCTCGCCGGCCTCGGCGATGCTCATCTGCACCTGGCCGAACTGCGCGAGCGACGCCCGGCGCAGCCCGCGGATGCCGTCCAGGTGCAGGTCGGGCACGTTGAGGTTGAAGACCGTGCCGCCCGCCGTGTGCTGCAGCGTCGGGATCAGCCGCACGGCCAGCTCGGCGGCGCTGCTCCAGTGCCGTTTCTCGTCGTCCGCCTCGCTGATCACGTCCATCGCCGCGCCGCCGGTGCGGGACGCGGCCACCCGGGGGGAGAGCACGTCCAGCGAGACCGCCAGGCCGTGCAGTCCCGCGTACGAGGCGGTCAGCGTGGCGCCCACCGTCCCCGAATGCACCACCGCCGACCCGGCGTTGGCCCCCCGGTTGATGCCGGACAGCACCATCGCGGGCGCCTCGCCGAACGCCTCGCGCAGCGCCAGCAGCACGATGTACGCCGGGGACGCCGCCACCGCGTACGCGGGAATGTGCCGCGCCCCGGTGAGCTCGCGCTTGTGCAGAATGATCTTGCCTTGCTCTTCGATCGCGGTCATCGCGGCGCTGCTGCCGCTCGACTCGGTGACCGGCGCGGCCACGACCACGTCATGCCCCTCCCGGGCGGCGGCCCGCGCCAGGTAGCGGAGGCCGGGCGAGTCGATGCCGTCGTCGTTGGTGACCAGGATTCGTGTCATCGTGCCTTCTTGATCGGGGTGAGCTTGATCCGCTCGGTGAGCACCTGGACGGCGTCCAGATGTCCCGTGCCGAGACCGTGCCGGGTGACGTTCAGCGCACCGGCGGCCGCCCCGGTGCGGACCGCCTCGCTCATCTCGCCGCCGCGGGCCAGCACCGCGGCCACGCCGGCGGTCATCGAGTCGCCGGCGCCGCGACCGTCGGTGGGGGTCAGCTTGGGCGTGCCGACCCGGTAGATCTCCTCGTTGATCAGCGCCAGCGCGCCCATGCCGGCCCGGGAGACCAGCACCGCCTCGGCACCGTCGTCGTGCAGCTTGACCAGCGCCTCGGTGAGGTGCTTCTCGGAGTCGTCGGGGGAGAGCCCGTCGGCGATGAGCTCCTCGTGGCTGACCTTCACGACGTCGAGCCCGGCCGACAGCACGGCCCGCAGGTGGTCGCTGCACAGGTCGGCGATCACCTTGCAACCGTTGGCGCGCAGGTCGGCCGCGAGCCGCCGGTAGACGTCCGGCCGGATGACCGAGGGGTGCGCGGGGCCGCTGAGGATGGCGATGCCGGCCCGCAGCCCCTCGGCCAGGGCCAGGTTGTAGAGCTCGTCGAGCTCGTGGCGGGTGAACGGGGTGCCGGCGATCTCGGCCAGCGAGCGGCGCTGGCCGTCCCGCCGGTCGTGCACGTACCAGCCGCTGCCGGTCTCCCGCGGGACCGTGCGCAGGGTGACGCCCTTGAAGTCGAGCAGCGGCTTGAGGACCCGGCCGACCTCGCCACCCACCGCCGCGCAGAGGATCACCTCGGCGCCGAGCGAGGTGATCATGCGGGTCTGCCAGATGCCCTGCCCGCCCGGGTGGACGTGCAACTCCGGCAGGTCATGCTGCTGCTCGATGGTCACGGTGAGTTGAGGTGCCGGCGCGAAGACCATGACCCGAGCGTCGCTCATATCCGACATTGTCCACTTTTACGGGCGGCAGGGTCTGGCGAATCCCGCAAAAGCGATTAAATCTCAGAGCTCAAACGCCTCGCCCGTCAGGTCCAGCACCGTCGCGGTGAGCTGGGGCTTCCGCCGCAGCAGATCCTCCAGCCGCACCCGCCACTTGCCGGCCTCGACATCGGCGGCGTACCGGTCGCCCCCGGTCTCGACCAGCGCGGTGAGCAGACGCTGCCGGGTGTCGGCGAACTGGCCGTAGGCCTCGCTGCCCAGCCGGCTCAGCACCAGGGCCGCGAACTGCTCGGAGCGCGGGCTGCCGGCCGCCTGGACGAACGCCCGCGCCCCGTCCCAGGCGACGCGGGGCAGATGGACGGTCTGCGTCATGACAATGTCCTCCCGTGATGGCTAAGCCACTCAGCGTAGGGCGATCACCGCGACCGGGTGGCCAGAGTGCGATCAGGATGCACTCGATCTGTGATGATCGCCATACCCCGAGTGGGCAGCCAGTCCGCGCGGGTGCCGACCGTGGTCAGGCGCTGGGTGGCCCGGGAGAGCGCGACGTACAGCGTGCGGATCCCGGCCGCGTCCCGGGTCAACGACGCCGGCTCGACCAGGACCACCGCGTCGTACTCCATGCCCTTGGCCTCCAGTGCCGTGACCACCTGGACCCGCTCGGGCAGCCCGGCCACCCACGCGGCCATCTCGTCCCGGCGCGGCACCGGCGTGATCACGCCGATCGTCCCGTCCACCTCGGTGATCTGCTTCTCGGCCAGCTCGCGCACCAGGCCGGGCAGGCCGGGCCGGTCGGTGACCACGTCGACCGGGTCGACGCCGGTGCTGCGGACCGCCCGGGGCAGCGGCAGGTCCGGCATGATCGTGCGGATCACCTTGGCGGCCTCCGCGAAGATCTCGGACGAGTTCCGGTAGTTGGTGGTCAGCGCGTAGCTGTTGCGCTTGCGCGAGCCGAGTGCCCGGTCGCGGGAGCGGTCCAGCTCGGCCGGGTCGCCGGCCCACGCGGTCTGCGCTGGGTCGCCCACGATGGTCCAGGACGCGTACTGGCCGCGGCGCCCGATCATCCGCCACTGCATCGGCGAGACGTCCTGCGACTCGTCGACCACCACGTGCGCGAAGTCCCGGTAGTCGTCGTCGCGCTGGACCTGCTGGGCCCGCGCGGCGGCTTGGCGGTCGGCGTAGGTGCTGACCTCCTGGATCCCGTCCCGTACGTGGAACGGGTTTCTGGTCTTCTTCTGGGGCTGACGCGGGCGGCCCATCAGCTCGTCGAGCTCGTCCAGCAGCGCCACGTCGGCGATCGTCGGGCCGTGCTCGCCGAGCGCGTCGAACGAGCCCTGCAGCGTGGCGATCTCCTCCCGGGAGAGCAGGCCGTTCGCGTACCTGCGCAGGCGGCCCGGATCGGCCAGCCAGCGCAGCACCCGCATCGGGGTGAAGCGCGGCCACCAGGCCTTGAGGAACTCGCGGAAGTCGCCGCGGTCGGCCAGCTCGGCCTCGAAGTCCGCCTTCTCCGGCAGGCCGGTGATCTTCATCTGCCGGGCCTGCGCCCAGAGCGCGTCGAAGACCCGGTCGAAACCCTGGCCGCGCACCTCGTTGCGGCGGGCGCCGCGGGGCAGCGCCTTGCGCCGGAGCTCCTCCAGGTTGCGCGCGTCCAGCCGCAGCAGCGTGCCCCGGTAGAGCAGGCGCAACTCGTCGGGGCCGCCCGGGACGGCGTCGTGCGAGGCCCGCTCGAGCACCCGGCGCATCCGCAGCGAGCCCTTGATCGCGGCGACCGGGCCGGGGTCGACCCGGGTCGCGTCGTAGCCGACCACCAGCGAGCCGAGCGAGCGCAGGGTCGCCGTGTCCTCGCCGAGCGAGGGCAGCACGGTCGCGATGTAGTCGACGAACACCCCGGACGGGCCCACCACCAGGATGCCGCCGCCGGCGAACCGGCTGCGGTCGGAGTAGAGCAGGTACGCCGCCCGGTGCAGCGCCACCGCCGTCTTGCCGGTGCCCGGCCCGCCGGTCACGATCGTCACCCCGGAGGCGGGGGAGCGGATCGCCTCGTCCTGCTCGCGCTGGATGGTCGCGACGATGTCCCGCATGCCGCGCCCGGTCGCCTTGGACAGGCTGGCCAGCAGCGCGCCGTCGCCGACCACCCGCATGCCGGGCGGTGCGGCCTCGGGGTCGAGCAGGTCGTCCTCGATGCCGGTGACCCGTTCCCGGCTCGACTGGATCATGCGGCGGCGCACCACGCCGAGCGGCTCGGCCGCGGTGGCCCGGTAGAAGGCGGCGGCCGCGGGCGCCCGCCAGTCGACCACCAGCGGCTGCGAGCCCTCGTCGCGGATGCCCATCCGGCCGACGTAGTGGGTGGCGCCGGTCAGCAGGTCGAGCCGGCCGAAGACCAGTCCCTCGTACTCGGTGTCCAGCGCGTGCCGGCGGCGGGCGGCGTGGAAGACCATCGCGTCCCGCTCGACCAGCGCGCCGTACGTGCCGACGCCGGCCAGCTGGTAGCCCTCCTTCTCGGCCCGGGAGGCGTCCCGGCGCAGCTCGGTGAGCCGGGCGTAGACCCGATCCACGTGCTGCTGCTCGATGGCGATCTCTTGTTGGAGGACGGTGTCGCTCAAGGTGAGTCGTTCTCCCTGCAATAAAAAGGGGGCAATCGAATCTACTCCCATGGGCCAGGTGCTTGACAGGTGGGTTGCGGCGCGGATACTTAAGCGAGTGCTTAACCATCAGCTCGACCTGATGTACGCGGCCCTGTCCGACGGCAGCCGCCGCACGATGGTCGACCGGCTCAGCCGCGGCCCGGCCACCGTCAAGCAACTGGCCGAGCCGCTCACCATGTCGCTGCCGGCCGTGCTCCAGCACCTGCGCGTGCTGGAGGAGAGCGGCCTGGTCCGCTCGGAGAAGGTCGGCCGGGTCCGCACCTGCCGCCTGCAGCCGGCCGCGCTGCAGGCGGCCGAGCAGTGGATCGCCGACCGCCGGGCCGGATGGGTGAGCAGCCTCGATCGACTCGAACGATTTCTGCAGGAGGAAGAGCAGTGACCGAGCGTTCCGCAGTCCACGACACGTTCCGCATCGACCGGCACTTCGACGCCGAGCCCGCCCGGGTCTTCCGCGCCTTCGCCGACCCCGGGGCCAAGGCCAAGTGGTTCGGCATCCCGGAGGCGACCAGGCGAGAGTCGTTCGACTTCCGCGAGGGCGGACGCGAAACGATGGAGACGGTGTTCGACACCACTACGTACGGATATATCGCGACTTATACGGACATCGTGCCGGAGCAGCGCATCGTCTACACGTACGAGATGGCCATGAACGGGCAGCGTATCTCGGTCTCCGTCGCCACCATCGAGCTGCGCGCCGGCGCCGGCGGCACCGACTTCACGCTCACCGAGCAGGGCGTCTACCTGGACGGGCTGGACAACCCGGCGCAGCGCAAGCAGGGCACCGAGGACCTGATGGACGCCCTGGCCAAGTCGCTCTAGGCGGCCCTCCCGCCCACCTCGCCGCCCTTGCGCGCCCGCTTGGCCCGGCGGTGCCGCTCGCCCGGCGTGCTGGCCCCGGCCCGCTCGACGATGCCGGCCAGCGTGGCCGACACCTGGGCGTGCCGCTCGAGGATCAGCATGTGCCCGGCCCCGGGGAAGACGGTCAGCTCGGTGCCGGGCAGCGCGTCGGCGATCCCCTCCGCGCACGGCGGCGGAGTGAGCCGGTCCCGATCGCCGACCAGCACCGCGGCCGGCACGTCGCCGAGCCGGGCGAGCGTGTCGAGCCGCTGCTGCTCGCCGATCGAGGCGCGGAAGCCGCCGATCGAGCGCAGCGACGTCCGGCCCACGCACTTGATGGTCATCCGGAGGGCGGCGTCCTCGTACTCGTCGCCGAACAGCAGCCAGCGCAGGGCCGGGCGCAGCGCCGGCAGCAGCGCGCGATGCGGCCGCCAGGCGCCCGAGTGGGCCAGCACGCCCGCGCCCAGCGTCTCGCCGGCCCGCATCAGCGCGGCCAGCCGCGGCGGCAGGCCGTACTGCGTGTGCGCGGTGCCCTCGGCGGTCGTCGACACGAAGAGCAGCCCGGCCACCCGCTCGGCGAACTCGATCGGGTGACCGTGCGCGTACTCCATGATCGTCATGCCGCCCATCGAGTGCCCCGCCAGCACCACCGGCCCGCGCGGCACCAGCCGCCGCAGCACCTCGGCGAGATCGTCGCCGAGCTGGCCCAGCGTCGCCGACGTCAGCCGGGTCGCGCCCGAGCGGCCGTGCCCGCGGGCGTCGTACGCGATGATCCGGGGTGGCTGCGGCAGCCTCAGCAGGGCCGCGATCTGGTGATGCCAGGTGCGCCGGTGCAGGCACCAGCCGTGCAGCAGGACCACGGTGACCGGGGCGTCGGCCGGACCCCAGGCTTGCACGCAGAGGGGGACGCCGTCAGCCAGCGTGAGCAGGAATCGCTCGGACATGGGCACCTCCGCGTGTTGCACGGCCCCGTTGTACCCACGGGTAGCAATCATCACTCGTGATCGGCCGCACGGCCACTGTTCAAGGCGGATTTATGGCCATTTGCCCGAGGGGTCGCAACCCGCTCGTCCATCGCGTTCCGTGAGATGGCTCGCACTCGCTGCCCCGACGGCACAACTCGGCGAGAATTTCGGCATGACCACCGACCCGTCGGCCCCGCCGGCGCCGCCGATCACCAGCCCCTCCGACGCACTCGCCGAACTGGTCGCCGGCAACAAGCGCTTCGTGAGCGGCCGCCCCGAGCACGGCCACCGGGTCTCCGCCGCCGCGGCGGCCTCCGGCAGCCAGCAGCCGCACGCGGTCGTGCTCGGCTGCATCGACTCCCGGGTCCCCCTCGAAGCGATCTTCGACCAGACCTTCGGCTCCATCTGCGTGGTCCGCTCCGGCGCCCACGTGGTCGACCGGGCGGTCCTGGGCTCCGTCGACTTCGCGGTCGCTAAGCTGGGCGTCCCGCTGATCATGGTGCTCGGCCACAAGCGCTGCGGCGCGGTCCAGTCGACGATCGACGCCCTGCGTACCGACCACCGGCCGGGCGGCGACATCGGGTACCTGGTGGACCAGATCGCCCCCGCGGTCCTGTCGGTCGGCCTGGACGATCCGGAGGTGGCGGCCAAGGCGATGCGCGCCCATGTGGCCGCGACGGTGTCCCGTATGCACGACATCGAGGGCATTCCGGCAGCGGTCGCGGCGGATCGGGTGGAGGTCGTGGGGGCGGTTTACGACCTCGACACCGGTCTGGTGGATCTACTGCCTTAAAAGCCAGATATCGTACGGTTTTACCGGGTCGACGGTGCACCGCGCGGGCTGGGTGCGACTCGGGGCCGTAGCGCGACCGCCGGGCTGAAGTGGTGGGCAGGGGTGCGCTCGCTGCTTTGTCCCGCCGGGTGGTCGCTTCAGGCCGGGCCGGGCGGCTGCATGGCTGGTGCGGCGCCGCCTATGGCGCTTCGGGCGTGGTTGGCTGGGTTGCCATGGCCGGGGGTGCGTGGCTGAGCGTGCTGCCGCCTGTTGCGCTGTGAGTGTGGGTGCGCTGGGTTGCCATGGCCGGGGGTGCGTGGCTGAGCGTGCTGCCGCCTGTTGCGCTGTGAGTGTGGCTGCGCTGGGTTGCCATGGCCCGGGAGTGCGTGGCTGAGCGTGCTGCCGCCCGTTTCGCTGAGAGTGTCGTTTGGCTGGGCGCCGAGTGTGCGTGGTTCGCGCACGAACTCACCACTCTTCGCCCGCGCCGCCTAGATCTTGGGAAGTTCGGGTTCGGGGCGCGCGGGGAAGCTTCACCCTCGACGGGTGGGTGGCGATGTTGATGAGTTGGCGTTCCCAGTGGTGGCCTGGAGGGCGGGTGGGACGCGACGGGGCGGGCGGAACGCGTACTTTATGCGGATTTGTCGTTGTTCGCGTGGGGGTTGATCTTTTGGGATGATGATCAATGGGTGCGAAAAAGGCGCCGCCGGTGGGCCGGGGCGCCTGATTCGTGGTGGGTTTCAGCCCTCGAAGACGCCGGCCTCGGCCAGGCGCTTCTCGGTGGCGGCCCAGCCGTGCTGGGGGTTGGCGGACTCGAGCGCAGCGAGCTCGGCGCGGATCTTCGCACCGTGGCCGGCGGCGGCCAGCGTGCGGATCTCCTCGACGAAGGCGTCGGAGTCGGTCTTGAGGTGCGCGGTCTTGCCGTTGGTCAGGTTGCGCACGTAGGCGAAGCGGCCGTTGGCGAGCGGGATGAGGTACTTGTACTCACCGAGCACGCTGAGGGCGCCGCCGGTGCTCTGGCCGGCGCGGACTGATGCGCGGGCGGTCTTGGAGGTGTTGCTCGCCACGGCGGTACTCCTTGAGGAAACAGAAAAAAGGCCGTGGCAACTCTACACGATGACGCGAGGACCGTGCCGTGAGAGCAGGTCCGGCCGTTGTGATGGGTGGGCCACTACGGCAGTTCCGATGTCGATGTTGCCGATTCTCTGGCGCACCATCAGTACCAACCGGCATCATGGGACACGATCAACCGCGGTCGAGGTCGTAGGGGAAGACGCACCTCGGTCTCCGGGAGGTCACCGTGCCAACGCGTGGCGTCGTATACGTCCACTCGACCCCACTTGCCGTGTGCCAGCACGTCGAGTGGGCGATCGCGCGCGTCCTGACCGCGCCGGTCAATCTGCACTGGACCACGCAGCCGGTTGATCCCGGCGCGCGGCGGTCCGAGTGCAGCTGGACCGGGCGGGCCGGGACCGGCGCCGAGCTGGCTGCTGCCCTCCGGCAGTGGCCCATGATCCGTTTTGAGGTGACCGAGGAACCCAGTCCGGGCGTGGACGGCGAGCGGTTCATGCACGTGCCTGGTCGGGGCCTCTTCCACGGGATCATGGGCGCTTCGGGGGACATCCAGATCGGCGAGGACCGGTTGCGCTCGATCATGGCCTCCGCGCGAGCGCCGGAGGCTCTTTCGCATGCCCTGGAAAAGGCGCTGGGCGCGGCGTGGGACGCCGAGCTCGAGCCGTACCGGTACGCCGGCGACGGCGCGCCGGTCACCCTGCTCACCCGGGTGGGTTGAGCGGGCCGGGCCCCGGCGGCGGCGAGCCGCGCGTCCAGTGAATCAGACACCGAGGACTATTTTGCGCAGTAGGGCACAGACTGCTTCGATGTCGGGCGTGATGCGGAGACTAGGACTCGCCTTGGCGATCCCCCTGCTGCTGGTGACGGCCTGCGGGGAGAAAAAGGCCGACAAATCGGGCGCAGCGCCATCGAGCGCGCCGGCTGTGCAGGAGCAGACCGCCAGCCCGCAGGCGGTCACCGATCCCGCCGCCATGAGCGACGCCGACCTGGCCGGGCAGGTGCTCATGCCGTACGCGTACGGCAGCGACGCGACCACCGTGGACAAGACGTCGGCCGCGGGCAACCGCAACCTGGCCGGCGTGGACACTCCCGCCGAGATGGTCGCCAAGTTCCACCTCGGCGGGCTGATCCTGGTCGGCTTCAGCGCGCAGGATCCGACCGGCTCCACCAACGCGACGACCAACGTGGAGAACCCGCAGCAGGTCCGCAAGCTCACCGACGGGCTGCAGGCCGCCGCCCGGCAGGCCGGGATCCCGCCGCTGACGATCGGCACCGATCAGGAGTACGGCGTGGTCACCCGGATCACCCAGGGTGTGACGGCGCTGCCCTCGGCGATGGCGGCCGGCGCCGCGGGCAACCCGGCGCTGACCGAGGCGGCCTGGCGGGCGGCCGGCGAGGAACTGTCCGCGATGGGCATCACCGTGGACTTCGCGCCGGACGCGGACACGCTCGGGCCGCCGGCCAACACCGTGATCGGCTCGCGGTCGTTCGGCGGCGACGCCAAGGCGAACGCCGCCCAAGTCGCGGCGGCCGTGCGCGGGCTGCAGGCGGGCGGCGTCACGGCCGGGCTCAAGCACTTCCCGGGGCACGGGCACACCAGCGGGGACAGCCACGCGACGCTGCCCGTGGTGGCGCAGACCGCCGCGCAGTGGCGGGCGCAGGACCTGCCGCCGTTCCAGGCCGGGGTGCAGGCCGGCGCGGGCGTGGTGATGTCCGGTCACCTGGACGTCCAGGCGCTGGACAAGGGCACGCCGGCCACCTTCTCGCCCAAGGTGATGACCGGCGAACTGCGCGGGACGCTGAAGTTCGCCGGCGTGGCGATCACCGACGCGATGAACATGCCGCCGGCGATGAAGTGGCCGCCCGGCGAGGCCGCCGTGCGGGCGCTGAACGCCGGCAACGACATGCTGCTGATGCCGCCGGACATCGCCGCGGCCCGGGACGGGATCCTGGCCGCGCTCAAGAGCGGCGAGCTCAAGCGGGCGCGGCTGGTCGAGGCGGTCACCCGGATCATGGCGCTGAAGAGCCGGGCCGTACCCGACAAGGGTCTCGAGGTGATCGGCACGCCCGCCCACCAGCAGGCGGTCGCGGCGTTGGACGCCGCGTCGGTGACCGTCCTGCGCGGGTCGTGTCAGGGGCCGTTGCTCAGCGGGCCGGTCACGGTCACCGCCTCCGAGGGCCGCGAGGTCGCCCGGGTCAACCTCGTGCGCGCCCTGCAGGCGGCGGGTGCGAAGGTCCAGGCCGCGGGTGGTCAGGTCATCCACCTCGTCGGGTACGGGGACAGCGCCGTCGACCTTGATCCGACTGCGACGGTGACGGTCATGATGGATACTCCATACCTGTTGGCCTCCGCCACGTCGCCCACCTTGATCGCCACGTACTCATCGAGCAAACTGTCGCTGACCGCCCTGGCCGGCTTGCTCGCCGGGACGGCGAAGGCGACCGGCCGGTCTCCGGTCGCCGTCCCTGGGCTGCCGGCCACGGCCTGTCGGTGAGTGAGCGGCCGAAAGGGAGACGGATGACCAGGCGTGGCCGCGCTGTTTCCACGATGCTGGCGGTGATCGTCCTCGTCTCCGGGTGCGGCAAGTCCGGCGGCGACGCCCCGAGCGGGAACGCGGTCGCCGCCGCGTCCACGGTGCAGGCCTTCTTCAGCGCGCTGACCGCGGGCGACGCGAAGACGGCCGTGAGCCTCCTCGAGGCGGTGCCGGGCACCGATCCGGCCGGCGGCCCGCTGCTGTCCAACGCCGCGCTGGGTGCCGCCTACCGCCCGGCCGGCGTGCAGTACGGCAAGCCCCGGCTGCAGGACGGACTGCCGTTCGTGGACGTGACCTACCAGGCGCACGGGGCGACCGTGCAGCAGAACATCGCCCTGTCCAGCGACGGCAAGCGCCTGCGCGACGTGCTCGTCCAGCTGGCGGTCACCGGGGTGCAGGGGCGGCCGGTCTCGGTCAACGGCGTCAAGATGGGCAGCGACGACCTCAACGTCACCGTCTTCCCCGGGTCGTACCAGGTGACGGTCGGCGGGAACAGGTTGTTCGACGGGGCGACGCTGTCGGCCACGCCGAGCGCGGGAACGGGCGGCGAGACCGCCACGGCGAACTTCGAGGCGGCCAAGCTGGTCCCGAGTGCCCCCGCCGAGATCCGCCGCCAGGTGCGCCAGGAACTGGACGCGTGCGCCGCCAGCACCCGCCCGAAGACGCCGGGCTGCCCGTTCTGGCTCGACGCCCGCAGCGGCACCGTGCAGTGGTCGATCACGAAGTACCCGGCGGTCGAGCCGCAGGTGACCAACGCGGGCGGCCCGGCCGTCACCTTCTCCGACAACGCGAACGGCAAGGCGCATTGGACGGCCAGCTACGTCGACAACAACGGCCAGTCCAAGTTCGGCGGCGGTGACATCCCGTTCAAGCTCACCGGGGGCGCCCAGGCGACCGCCTCCGGGATCAAGGTGACGCTGGTGTGAGAAAGGGAGCGCCCGGCCGGGCGCTCCCTTCGTACGCGAAACTCGTACGCGAAAACCGTCAGGGGCGGGTGAAGACCACGGCCACGTTGTGGCCGCCGAAGCCGAACGAGTTGTTGATCGCGGCCGGGATGTCCAGCTGGCGCGGCTTGAGCGCGGCCACGTCCAGGTCCAGCCCGTCGTCCGGGTCGTCCAGGTTGATCGTGGGAGGAACCACGCTGTCCCGGATGGCCAGGATGGTGGCGATCGACTCGAGCGCGCCGGCCGCACCGAGCAGGTGACCGGTCATCGACTTGGTCGAGGTGATCACCGGGTGGTCGCCGATCGCGGTCCGGATGCCCTTGATCTCGCCCATGTCGCCGACCGGGGTCGAGGTCGCGTGGGCGTTGACGTGCTTGATGTCGGCCCCGGTCAGGCCGGCGTCCTGAATCGCCATCCGCATGGCGCGGATGCCGCCGCGGCACTCCGGGTCGGGCTGGACGATGTCGTACCCGTCCGAGGTGACCCCGGCGCCGGCGAATCTCGCGATGACCCGGGCGCCGCGCGCGGCGGCGTGGTCGGCACGCTCCAGGATGATCGCCCCGGCGCCCTCGCCGAGGACGAACCCGTCCCGGTTCTTGTCCCAGGGGCGGGACGCCCGCTCCGGGTCGTCGTTGCGCGTCGACATGGCGCGCATCGAGGCGAAGCCGGCGATCGGCAGCGGGTGGATCACGGCCTCGGTGCTGCCGGCGATCACCACGTCGGCCCGGCCCAGACGAATCAGATCCAGGCCCAGGGCCAGCGCCTCCGCGCCGGTGGCGCACGCGCTGGCCATGGCGCGCACGCCGGCCCGCGCGCCGAACTCCAGGCCCACGTAGGCGGCCGGGCCGTTCGGCATGAGCATGGGCACGGTGTGCGGGCTGACCCGGCGGGGGCCGGACTGCTCCAGGATGTCGTCCTGGTTGAGCAGCGTGGTGGCCCCGCCGATGCCGCTGCCGAAGCTGACGGCGAGGCGCTCGTTGTCGACCGCGCCCTCCAGGCCGGCCTCGGCCCAGGCCTGCTGGGCGGCGATCAGGGCGAGCGCCTCCGAGCGGTCGAGCCGGCGCAGGCGCACCCGCTCGAGGACCTCGGACGGCTCCACCGCGAGCTCGGCGGCGATGCGTACGGGCAATTGGGCCGCCCACTCCGAGGTGAGCGAACCCACCCCGGAGCGGCCGGCCACCATGGCGTCCCAGGTGGACGCGACGTCCCCGCCCAACGGGGTGGTCGCGCCGAGCCCGGTGACGACGACGTCGACGGTAGTCATGTCAGTGATTCGCCTCGATGTAGGAAACGGCGTCGCCAACGGTCTTCAGGTTCTGCACCTCGTTGTCGGGGATCTTGACGCCGAACTTCTCCTCGGCGGCCACCACGACCTCGACCATGGACAGCGAGTCGACGTCCAGGTCGTCGGTGAAGGACTTCTCCTCGGCGACGTCGTCCGGGTTGACCCCGGCGACCTCCTCCAGGATCTCGGCGAGGCCGGAAGTGATTTCTTCGCGAGTTGCCATCTTCTTGGTGCTTCCTCTCAGAATGGTGGTGAGGTGCTTCCGGCCGGGCCGGCGTGCCCGTCAGGGGCAGCGCACGACCTGGCCGGCGTAGGTGAGGCCGCCGCCGAAGCCGAACAGCAGTACAGGGGCGCCCGAGGGCACCTCCCGCCGCTCGACCAGCTTGGACAGGGCCAGCGGGATGCTCGCCGCCGAGGTGTTGCCGGACTCGACCAGGTCCTTGGCGACGACCACCTCCGGGCCGAGGCCCAGGCGCTTGACGATGCCGTCGATGATCCGGGCGTTGGCCTGGTGCGGGATGAACGCGGCCAGCTCGGCGATCTCGACCCCGGCCTTCTCGCAGGTCTCCCGGGCGAACGGGGCGAGCGCGGTGGTGGCCCAGCGGAAGACGATCTGTCCCTCCTGCTGGATGTACGGCTGCCAGCCCTCGATCCGCAGGACGTCGCCCTTGTCCGGCGCCGAGCCCCAGAGCACCGGGCCGACGCCCGCCTCCTCGGCGTCCTGGACCGCGCTGACCACGGCCGCGCCGGCGCCGTCGCCGAACAGCACGGCGGTGGTGCGGTCGGTCCAGTCGGTCAGGTCGGAGAGCTTCTCGGCGCCGATCACGATGGCGTTGCGCGCCGCGCCGGCCCGGATCGCGTGGTCGGCGGTGCCCAGCGCGTACGAGAAGCCGGAGCACGCGGTGTTCAGGTCGTACGCGGCCGGCGCGGTCACCCCGAGCCGGGCGGCGACCCGGGTCGCGACGTTCGGGCAGCGGTCGATCGACGAGCAGGTGGCCACCGTGACCAGGTCGATGTCGGCCGCGCTCAGCCCGGAGCCGGCCAGCGCCTTCTCCGCGGCGTACGTGGCCATGTCGGCGACCGTCTCGGCGCCGGCGATGCGCCGCTCGGCGATGCCCACCCGGTCCTTGATCCACGCATCGTTGGTGTCGATCGTGCTGGCCAGGTCGTCGTTGGTGACGATGCGCGAGGGCTGGTAGTGCCCGAGCGCGACGATGCGGGAACCCGCGGCTGTCATGCTGCTCCTCCATTGCCGTGCCGGGCGATCAGGTCGCGGGCCGCGGGCAGGTCGTCCGGCGTGTTCAGGGTGACGATCTCCGGCGCGCCCTCGCCCTTGAGCTCGCGCTTGACCAGGCCGGCCAGGGTGCCGGCCGGCGGCAGCTCGACGATCCCCGTCACGCCGAGGTCCTTCATCGTGCGCATGCACAGGTCCCAGCGGACCGGCGCGGTGACCTGGCGTACCAGGCGCTGAAGCATCTCGCCGCCCCGTGCGACGGCGGCGCCGTCCAGGTTGGAGAGCAGGGTGCGGACCGGCTCGGCGACCGCGATGTCGCCGGCGATCGCGCCGAGCGCGGTCTCGGCCGGTTTCATGTACGGCGTGTGGAACGCCCCGGCCACCTGCAGCGCGATGACCCGCGCCTTGGCCGGCGGCTCGGCGGCGAACTTGGCCAGCCCGTCCAGCGAACCGGCCGCCACGATCTGGCCGGCGCCGTTGCGGTTGGCCGGGTAGAGTCCGTGCCGCTCGATGGTGGCGACCACGTCATCGGGGTCGCCGCCGAGGGCGGCGCTCATCCCGGTGGGTTCGAGGGCGCAGGCGGCGGCCATCTCCCGGCCGCGCACGCCGGCCAAGGTGATCGCGGCGTCGGCCGGGAACACCCCGGCGATCGCGGCGGCGCCCAGCTCACCGACGCTGTGGCCGGCGACCAGGCCGACCTCTTCCAGCGGCAACTGCTCGGCGGCGAGCAGCGCGGCGGCGACCAGCAGCGGCTGGGTCCGGGCGGTGTCCTTGATCTCCTCAGCGCCGGCCTGGGTGCCGAGGTGCAGCAGGTCGACCCCGCAGCGGTCGGACCACTCCCGCAGGCGGGACTCGGTACCGGGCAGGTCGAGCCACGGGGTCAGGAAGCCGGGCTTCTGGGAGCCCTGGCCGGGCGAGAGGACGGCGAGCACGGTTCTGACTCTTCCGGATGCGGCGGGCTGGCGGGGTGCACGGCGGCAACGAAACCCTACGACCCCCGTTGTAGGGATCCTACAAAACGACCCCCATTAAGCCCCATTTGTACGGACCGGAAACGCGAGTGCGCCGGGTGATTTAGCTCGCAGGGTCGAGCCGCCCGATCGTCATGGCTAGCCGCAGCGCGAACGCGTCCCGGCCGTCGAGCGGGGACAGGCCGGTCACCTCGGCGACGCGTTTGAGCCGGTAGCGCACGGTGTTCGGGTGGACGTAGAGCTCCCGGGCGGCGCTCTCCAGCACCCCGCCGGCCGCGAAGAACGCGTCAAGGGTCTCCAGCAGGCCGCCGCCGGCCTTGCTGAGTGCGCCGTAGACGTCGTGCCGGAGCGTACGGCGGGCCACCATGTCCCCGGCCAGCGTCCGCTCGGGCAGCAGGTCGTCGGCGGCCACCGGGCTGGGCACGCCGGGCCAGGCGCCGGCCGCCCGGAACCCGGCCAGCGCGGCCCGGGCCGACTCGGTGGCCTGGTCGAGCGAGGGCACCGCCGGGCCGACCACGATCGGGCCCTCGCCGAAGCTGGGGGCGAGCGCGGCGGCGCCGGCGGCCGGGTCGGTCACCCCGCCCATCACCACGACCAGCCGGTCGCCGTGCACGCCGCCGATCACCTCGAGCCGGGCCCGGCGGGCGGCCCGGTAGACGACGTGCAGCACCGAGGTCAGGTCGCCGCCCGGCGAACGGCCCACCACCACCGCGACCGGGGGAGCGTCCGCCCAGCCCAGCGCCGCGGCCCGGCTGGCCAGCACATCTGAGGAGTCGCCGCGGAGCAGGGCGTCGACCAGCATGGCCTGCAGGCGGGCGTCCCAGGCGCCGCGGGACTCGGCGGCCCGGGCGTACACCCGGGCGGCGGAGAAGGCGATCTCCCGGGAGTAGCGGAGGATCGCCTGCAGCAGCGCCTCCTCCTCGCCGGCCGCGGCCAGGTTGCCGACCTCGGACTCGGCGACGTCGATGGTCACCTTGATCAGCTGGACCGCCTGGGTCAGCGTGATCGAGCGGGCCAGCGCGCGGGGCGCGGCCGCGAACACCTCGTCGGAGATCTCCTGGGTGGTGGTGGCCATGGTGCCGCCCGAGCGCAGCCACTCGACCAGCGAGCGGACGCCGGCCTGGGCGACCAGCATGACCCAGGAGCGCTGGTCGGCGGGCAGAGCGCGGAACCAGGGGAGCGTCTCGTCCATCCGGGCCACCGCCGAGCTGGCGAGCGACCCGGCCGTGCGCTCGATGCGGCGCAGCGTGGCGGCGAGCGGGGGCTTGGCCGTCCCCGTCCCGGAGGGTCGTACGCTCTCTGCCACGCAGCACAGCGTGCCACGTCGCGGCACGGGGCGCCGGTTCCGGAACTCTTCGGCCGATTCCGCCCAGCCCGACCCAACTCCGCAGGTCACGGGGCATATGGGAGGTATGGACGGGGTATATGTACCGATTCGGGGTAATTGCCGGGATAGCGGTGCGCCCCTCCCGCGATTTCGGTCGGTGACCTGGCATGGTTGCGCATTAGCGTTGCCGGGCTCACCCTTCCGCGAGGGGTAAAGCCGGGGGCGGCGCTGCCGATGTGAGACCGCGTGAAGTTGGGGGAGGCGAGATGACGGAACGGGACGACGTGCCGTTGGGCGCCGACGTCGATCCAGCGCTCGAGGACGCACCGCCGATGGCCACCGCGGCCGTCGAGGACGAGCCGGAGCCCGGACCGAGCCGGATGGGCTGCCGTACGCAGCTGCGTGGATGGGCGGGCGCTCATCTGCACGGCGCCGTGCGCCCGCGTCGGCGGGCGGCCGGCCGCGGCCGTCCCCCGGGCCGCTGGTGCTGAGCTCACCCGGGCTCACCCGACGGAGTGAGCCGCCCGGCGCGTCCCGGGAAAGCCGGGGCTCGACCCCGACACGGTGAGGTTGTGGACGACAAGAGACGGCTGATCCTGGACCAGGCGCTCGCGCTGGTCGACGAGCGTGGCCTGGCCGCCATGTCGATGCGCGCGGTCGCCGAACGGGTCGGGCTGACCTCGATGGCGCTCTACCCGTACGTGGGTGGCAAGGACGCGCTGCTGGACGGGCTGGTCGACCTGCTGCACCAGGAACTGGGCACGACCCTCGAGGAGGGCGACGGCGACTGGCGCCGGCGGCTGCACGCGCTCGGCCGGGCCGTGCGCCGGCTCGCGTACGCCCATCCCGGCGCCTTCCCGCTGCTGCTCAACCGCTCGGCGGCGGGCGCCTCGGCGTCCTGGCTGACCGCGGCGCTGCGCGGGATCCTGCACGACGCGGGCGTGCCCGGCGACCGGACTCCCCGGCTCTCCCGGATGATCTGCGCCTTCCTGCTGGGCTACGCGACCGGCGAGGTCACCGGCGGGCTGCCGGCCGCGCCGCGCGGGGAGGTGGCCGAGCGCGAGTTCGAGGCGGACCTGGCCGATCTCGTACGCCTGGTGGAGGTCGCCGTCCGGGCGACGTGATGGCGATTCATACGTGCTCGTAGGCATATTTTCCTATAAAGGGACTATGTCCGGCGACGATGATGGTCTGCGCGAGTACGTGACCAGCCGCCTCCCGAGCCTGCGCCGTTCGGCGTTCCTGATGTGCGGCGACTGGGACCTGGCCACCGAGCTCACCGAGGCCTGCCTGGCCCGGGTGGTGGACGGGACCCGGCGCGGCGCGGTCGCGGACGCCGACGTCTACGCGTACGCGGATCTGATGGAGGCCTGCCGCCGCCGCAACCGCCGTCGCGAGCACGTCTTCGTGGCCGCGGCCGGCGCCGAAGGCGTCGCGGCCGAGTCGATCCTGGTGCTCGACGCGCTGCACAAGCTGGCCCCGCGCTGCCGGGCGGTGCTGGTGCTGCGGCACTGGGACGGCTTCGACGTGGACGCCGTCGGCGCCATGCTCGACCTCGACGACGAGCGGGTGGACGCCTACGAGCGGGCCGGGCTGGCCGCGCTCGAGCAGTTGCTGGCCGACTCGCGAACGGCGCTGGCCCGATGACGCAGCCGCTGAGCCGGCTCCTCGAGCACGTCCTCGACGGCGAGCCGGCGATCGGCGACGAGATCGACGAGATCTTCCGCCGCGCCGACCGGCTGCACCGCCGCCGCATTCACGCCCTGATCGCGGGCGGCCTGGCGGTGGTCGCGGTGATCGCGGCGGCCGGCTACGCGCTGACCAGCACGCTGATGCCGACGGCGAGCCGGACCGGGCCGGCCGCGTCACCCCGCGTCGCGGCCCGTTCGACGCCGGCGCCGATGCCGTCGACCGTCGCCGATCCGGTGCTCGGCCTGCTCGCGCCGCTGGTCAACGGCCGGAAGGAGCACATCTACCCGCGCCCGCCGGAGCGCGGCAACGGCTGGCGGCAGTACTCGGTGACCGACCAGGACGGCACGCCGCGGGGCACGGTGGCGGTCGCCGTCTACGCCACCGGCCAGGGCCTGTGCTTCCCGGTGCTGGCCGCGCCGCACCGGTGCGCCACGGTCGAGTGGGCGCCGGCCGGCGTGGAATACGTGCGCTACGACGACGAGACGGACCACGACTGGCAGGTGCACCAGACGATCGCGCGGCGACTCTCGGACGGCCGCACGATCGCGCTGATGGCCACCGGCGAGCGAGGCGGTGCCGACGCGGCGGCCGGTAAGCCGGGCCTGACCGGGGCGCAGATCGAGCAGGTCGCCACCGGCGGCCGCCTGTTCGACGCGTTCGGCAGGAACGAGGACTGCTTCGGCCCGTCCTCCGGGGCGTGCCCGGCCTTCAAGGTCCCCGTACCGTCCGAAAACGACTAAAACCGCTATATCGTACGGGTCAGACAGGTCCCCGCTGCTGCGCCTCGCGCCGTCGTTGGTCACCCTCCGCGCGCGGCCGCCGGGCTGTCCCGCGTGGTGCGCTCAGATCTTGCGGCGGGGCGCGCTCAGATCTTGCGGCGGATCAGGAACGCCATGCCGGCCAGGCCGAACAGGATGACGATCAGCACCGCGCCGTTGAGCAGGAGCAGGTCGCGCATGCGGCCGAGGAAGCTGTTCACCCCGGCGACCGGGTCGAGGTCGTCGACCTTGATGTTCTCGCCCGCGCCGCCGCCGATGCCGCCGTTGATCACGTCCGGTTTCGCCTGCAGCGGGACGCCGCTCAGCCGCAGCGTCTCGCCCATGGTGAGCCGCCCGTAGAACCAGCCCTCGGGCTTGCTGGCGCCCGGCTCCCCGGACGGGCGGTGCGCGCGCGGGCCGCCGGCCGCCTCCGGGTACAGGTCGTAGAACTGCACCGGGGCGCTCTTGACCAGCACGGTCAGCGTGTATTTCGGACCAAGCTTGTCCGCCTTGGGCGCGGTGGTCAGCGGCTTGGCCGTGTACATCCAGTTGACCTCGGCGAGCAGCGCGTCGAAGAGGCGGGTGCCGTCGGACGGCTCGACGATCAACGTACCGGGAATGCCCTTGCCCTTGATCTGGATGCTGGTCGGCTTGGGCGGAGCTTTCGGCGCCGCGTGCGCCGCCGGGGCGGCCCCCAGGATCAGCGCGGCGGCCACGGCGATCGCGCCGGCCGCCGACCAGATGCGTGTTATCGCCCCTCGAACCATCGTCCCGGCCTCCCCGCCCCGTGGTGGACATGGCTTCGCGCGCCGCGGCGGTGACTCGCGGCACGGCCGCGGCACCCTCAGCCTTCCCGGACAATCGCCCACGCGCATCTCGCGCCGGACGAATTGGAGCCATCTGGGATGACTGACGTGGCGACTACGGCCGTTGATCAGCGGCCGAATAGTACCCAGTCAGCTCAAGCTCTTGGGGGCCTGGTCACCCGCTCAGCGGGTTTCGTTACCGGAACGACGGCAAGCGATGGCGCCCCGCGCGTCGAATGCGATAAAGGCGAAAAATTAGCGACCGCGAGCAACGTTTTCGGGGTGAGCGACGTCACCCCGTACTCACAAGGAATCCAACGCCGAGCGCAACCGACGCAGCGTGCGCTCCCGGCCGAGAACCTCGATGGACTCGAAGAGCGGCAGGCCGACCGAGCGGCCGGTGACCGCCACCCGAACGGGTGCCTGAGTCTTGCCGAGCTTGAGCTCGCGGGCCAGGCCGACCTCCTCGAGCGCGGCCTTCAGCGGCTCGGCCGCCCACACCTCGAGCGCCTCGAACGCGGTGGCCGTCGCCGCCAGGATCTCGGCGGCGTCCCCCTTCATCGCCTTGGCCCAGGAGGCCTCGTCGCGGGCCGGCTCGTCGAGGAAGAGGAAATCGACGTAGTCGACGATCTCGGACAGCACCGCAATCCGCGTCTGCGCGAGCGGCGCGACCGCGGTGAAGGCCTGAATGTCGAAGGCGGCCGGATCCCACGGCGGGGCCGGGATCGTCTCGGTGCCGGTCAGCCAGGGCGCGCAGACCGCGGCGAACTCGTCGGGGGCGAGCGCGCGGATGTAGTCGCCGTTGAACGCCCGCAGTTTCTTGATGTCGAAGAACGCGGACGCGTGGTTGACGTCCTCCAGGCGGTACTCGGTCTCGATCACCGACCAGGGCACGATCTCGCGGTCGCCGGACGGTGCCCAGCCGAGCAGCATCAGGTAGTTTTTCATCGCGGCGGCCAGGTAGCCCTCGTCGCGGTACGACTCCAGGGCGACCTTGTCGCGGCGCTTGGAGAGCTTCTGCCGCTTCTCGTTGACGATGACCGGGACGTGCGCCCAGACCGGCGGGGTGTGGCCCAGCGCCTCCCACAGCAACTGCTGCTTGGGGGTGTTGGGCAGGTGCTCCTCGGCGCGGATCACGTGGGTGATCCCCATGGTCATGTCGTCGACGACGTTGGCCAGCAGGAACAGTGGCGAGCCGTCGGCGCGGGCGATGACGAAATCCTCGATCAGCCTGTTCTCGAAGGTCGGCTTGCCGCGCACCAGGTCCTCGACGACGGTCTCGCCCTCGTCGGGGGTGCGGAAGCGCAGCGCGCGGCCCTCGCCCGGGCCGAGCCCCCGGTCGCGGCAGAAGCCGTCGTAGCCGGTGTGCTGGTTACCGGTACGCGCGATCACGTCCTCGCGCTTGCAGTCGCAGAAGTACGCCTTGCCCTCGCCGTACAGGCGGGTCGCCGCGGCGGCGTGGTCGGCAGCGTACGACGACTGGTAATACGGGCCCTCGTAGGTGCCCCGCTCGATGCCGATCCAGTCGAGCGCGGAGAGAATGCCCTCGGTCCACTCGGGACGGTTCCGGGCGGCGTCGGTGTCCTCGATGCGGAGCACGAAGACGCCGTCGTGCTGCTTGGCATAGATCCAGTTCTGCAGCGCCGAGCGGGCGCCGCCGACGTGGAACATGCCGGTCGGGGACGGGGCGAAACGCACGCGAACAGTCACCCGACCAGACTACAAGGGCTCGTCTTCTGGATTGCGCGGGAGCGAGGCGAGGCCCAGGCGGTGGCCGCCGTCAGCCACCGCCTGGGCCACGCCGCAGCCCGTCGGAATCCAGAAGACGAGCCCTTACGGGACAGAACGGATTTTCACCACGGCCAGGGCTCCGGCCAGAGTAGTGAGGGCGGTGAGCGCGAACAGCGTCGGATAACCGCCCAGATATGCGACGACCGGGGCGGCGAGCACCGGGCCGAGCGCCTGCGACGCGGACGGCGCGATGTTGATGACGCCCAGGTCCTTGGCCCGGTCGGCGGCGGCCGGCAGCACCTGGGTGACCAGCGCGGTGTCGACCGCCAGGTAGACCCCGAAGCCGGCGCCGAACAGCACCGAGGCGACCATGGCGACCGGCCAGGTGGGCCAGATGCCGAGCAGGGTGGCGGCGATCGCGATCAGCACGCCGGACCAGATCACAAAGATCTTGCGCTTGCCGGCCCGGTCGGAGAGCCAGCCGCCGAGCATCGCGGTGCCGATCATGCCGACCGTGTACAGCAGGATCAGGTACAGCAGGCCGGTGTCCGGATCGTGCAGCTTGACCGCGTCGGTGAGGAAGTAGAGCAGGTAGAGCGTGCCGAGCGCGTTGCCCAGCATGACCAGGAACCGGGTGATCCAGGCCCAGGCGAAGTCGGGGTTGCCGCGCAGGTCGAGCTTGACGTTGAAGCGGGGGACCGCGACGTCGCCGAGCGGGTCGTCCGGCGTCCGCAGCACGAACGGCGCGACCAGCAGGAGCAGCCCGACCGCGACGACCAGATAGCCCGGCGGCGGGGTGGTCACCACCGTGGTGACCAGGACGGCGCCGAGCACCAGGCCGAGCGCGACCGGCATGCCGATCCAGCCGGAGACCAGGCCGCGCTGCGCGACCGGCACCCGGTCGGGGACCGCGGCGGTGAGCGTGGCCAGCATGATGTTGAGCCCGATGTTGGCGGCGCCCCAGCCGACGGTCACCCAGAAGAGGTTGGGCGCGACCGCGAGCACCAGCAGCGAGACGCAGCCGAGCAGTGCGCCGCCCGCGGTCCAGATGTGCCGCCGGCCGTACTCGCGGCCGAGGATGCGCGGCCGGGTGCGGTCGGAGAGCGCGCCGGCGAGCGGGTTGACCACCACCGCGATGAGCGCGCCGATGCCGGTCACGATGCCGAGCCAGATCTCCTTGTGGCCGACCCCGAGATCCTCGATCTGCTCGGGCAGCAGCACCTGCAGCGGGGTGTACAGCGCCATCCAGAGGCCCAGGTTGGCGGCGAAGAGCAGGCCGATCCAGGCGCGCCGGACCGGGACGACGGGCTCGGCGAGCGCGGCTGTTCTCGTGAGGGCCATCGAGAGCCTCCTCTCCGTAGCGAGCAGCTTACGGAATGTCAGACCGCTTGACGAGAGGCCCGGTCGGGTCTAATTAACCGATAGGTAAACAAAAGGGGGATACGAGATGGGCAAGGTCGTGGCGGTCGAGTACACGACGCTGGACGGCGTCTTCGAGGAGCCGGCGTGGAGCGGGCCGTACTTCAACGAAGAACTGTCCGACTGGCAGGCGCGGAACCTGGCCGAGGCGGACGCGCTGCTGCTCGGCCGGAAGACGTACGAGGGCTTCAAGGCCGCCTGGCCGCAGATGGAGGAGGCGACCGGCGACTTCGGCGTGAAGATGAACTCGATGCCCAAGCACGTCGCGACCACGACGCTCACCGAGCCGGAGTGGAATGCGACGTTCCTGCCGGGCGAGGTGGCCGACGCGGTGGCCAAGCTCAAGACCGAGCCGGCCAACCTGCTGATCAACGGCAGCGCCTCGCTGGTCAACCACCTGACCCGGCACAACCTGATCGACGAGTACCGGATCATGATCTTTCCGGTGGTGCAGGGCGAGGGCCGCCGGCTCTGGGACGCCGGTACCAAGATCGCGCTGAAGCACACCGGCAGCTGGACGACCGCGACCGGCGTCGAGGTGGTCACGTACGTACCGGCGTGAGGTTTTGGAGGGGAGGTCGGATGGGGGCCGAAGATCGGCTCAGCGTGGTGTTCGGGGCGCTGGCCGACCCGACGCGCCGGGCGATCCTGGCCCGGCTGGCCGAGGGGCCGGCAACGGTCAACGAGATCGCCGAGCCGTTCGCGATGACGCTCCCGGCGGTCTCCAAGCACCTCAAGGTGCTGGAGCGGGCCGGGCTGATCTCGCGCGGGCGGCAGGCCCAGTGGCGGCCGTGCAAGCTCGAGGCCGGGCCGCTGCGCGAGGCCAGCGACTTCCTCGGCCGGTACCGGCCGTTCTGGCAGGGCCCCATCCAGGATGGGGCCCTCCAGGCCTCCTAGCTGTCGCCGCCGGTCTCGCCGACCGGGGCCGCGGAGACGTCGTCGATCGCGTACTTCTTGGCCGCCTCGGCCGGCACGTGCATCGGGACCTTGCCGCGCAGCGCCAGCTGGCGCAGCGTGGCCACGGCCACCGACTCGCCGTCCACGTGGAAGTGGCGGCGCAGCGCGTGCCGGGTGTCGCTCATCCCGAAGCCGTCGGTGCCCAGCGACGTGTAGTCGTTCGGCACCCAGCGGGAGATCAGGTCGGGCACGGCCCGCATGAAGTCGCTGACCGCCACGGCCGGGCCCTCGGTGCTCTCCAGCTTCTGCCAGATGTACGGCTTGCGGGGCTGGTCGCCGGGGTTGAGCAGGTTGTGCTCCTCGACCTCGACGGCGTCCCGGCGCAGCTCGGTCCACGAGGTGACCGACCAGACGTCGGCGCCCACGCCCCAATCCTGGGCGAGCAGCTCCTGCGCCTTGAGCGCCCAGCCCATGCCGGTGCCGGAGGCGAGGATCTGTGCCTTGGGCCCGGTCGTCTCGGGCGCCGCCTGGTACCGGTAGATGCCCTTGAGCAGGCCCTCGACGTCGAGGCCCGCGGGCTCGGCCGGCTGCACGATCGGCTCGTTGTAGATGGTGAGGTAGTAGAAGACGTTCTCCTGCTTCTCGCCGTACATGCGGTGCAGGCCGTCCTCCACGATGTGCGCGATCTCGAACGCGTACGCCGGGTCGTAGGACACCACGGCCGGGTTCGTCGCCGCGATCAGCAGCGAGTGGCCGTCCTCGTGCTGCAGGCCCTCGCCGTTCAGCGTGGTGCGGCCGGCCGTGGCGCCGAGCAGGAAGCCCCGGGTCATCTGGTCGGAGGCCGCCCACAGCTCGTCCGCGGTCCGCTGGAAGCCGAACATCGAGTAGAAGATGTACAGCGGGATCATCGGCTCGTCGTGCGTGGCGTACGAGGTGCCGGCGGCGATGAAGCTCGCCGTCGACCCGGCCTCGTTGATCCCCTCGTGCAGGATCTGGCCGTTCTTCGCCTCCTTGTACGACAGGAACAGGTCCCGGTCGACCGAGGTGTACGTCTGGCCGTGCGGCGAGTAGATCTTCTTGGTCGGGAAGAGCGAATCCATCCCGAAGGTGCGTGCCTCGTCCGGGATGATCGGGACCCAGCGGGCGCCGAACTCCTTGTCCTTCATCAGGTCTTTCAGCAGCCGGACGAAGGCCATGGTGGTCGCGATCTTCTGCTTGCCGCTGCCGCGCTTGACGTCGCCGAACGCCTTGGAATCCGGGATCGCCAGCACCTTGCCCTTGGTGCGCCGGGACGGGATGGGGCCGCCCAGCTCGCGCCGCCGCTCGAGCATGTACTGGATCTCGTCGGACTTCTCGCCGGGGTGGTAGTACGGCGGGAGGTACGGGTTCTGCTCGAGGTCGGAGTCGGGGATCTCCAGGTAGAGGCGGTCCCGGAAGCCCTTGAGGTCGTCCAGGGTCAGCTTCTTCATCTGGTGGGTGGCGTTGCGGGCCTCGAAGTGCGAGCCGAGGGTCCAGCCCTTGATCGTCTTGGCGAGGATCACGGTGGGCTGGCCGGTGTGCTCGGTCGCCGCCTTGTACGCCGCGTACAGCTTGCGGTAGTCGTGGCCGCCGCGCTTGAGGTTCCAGACCTCGTCGTCCGTCATGCCCTCGACCAGCTTGCGGGTGCGCGGGTCACGGCCGAAGAAATTCTCCCGGACGTACGCGCCGGACTCGCCCTTGTACGTCTGGTAGTCGCCGTCGGGCGTGACATTCATCAGGTTGACCAGCGCGCCGTCGTCGTCGGCGGCGAGCAGCGGGTCCCACTCGCGGCCCCAGATCACCTTGATCACGTTCCACCCGGCGCCGCGGAAGTACGACTCCAGCTGCTGGATGATCTTGCCGTTGCCGCGCACCGGGCCGTCGAGCCGCTGGAGGTTGCAGTTGATCACGAAGGTCAGGTTGTCGAGCTCCTCGCGGGCCGCCAGGCCGATCGCGCCGAGCGACTCGACCTCGTCCATCTCGCCGTCGCCGAGGAACGCCCAGACGTGCTGCTGGCTGGTGTCCTTGATGCCGCGGTTGTGCAGGTAGCGGTTGTACCGGGCCTGGTAGATCGCGTTCAGCGGGCCGAGGCCCATGCTGACCGTCGGGAACTCCCAGAAGTTCGGCATCAGCCGGGGGTGCGGGTACGACGGGAGGCCCCCGCCCGGGTGGGACAGCTCCTGCCGGAACCCGTCCAGCTGGTCGGCGCTGAGCCGGCCCTCGAGGAAGGCGCGCGCGTACATGCCGGGGGAGGCGTGGCCCTGGAAGAAGATGTGGTCGCCGCCGCCCGGGTGGTCCTTGCCGCGGAAGAAGTGGTTCATGCCGACCTCGTAGAGGCTGGCGCTCGACGCGTACGTCGAGATGTGGCCGCCGACGCCGATCTCGGGTCGCTGCGCGCGGTGCACCAGCATCGCCGCGTTCCACCGGATGTACGCCCGGATGCGGCGCTCGACGAACTCGTCGCCGGGGAACCAGGGCTCCTGCTCCGGCGGGATCGTGTTGATGTAGTCCGTGGAGGTCAGGGGCGGAACGCCGACCTGTCGCTCCCGGGCCCGCTCGAGCAGGCGCAACATAACGTAACGGGCTCTCTTGGCGCCGCGTTCGTCGATGACTCCGTCGAGCGACTCGACCCACTCGTTGGTTTCCTCGGGGTCGATGTCGTGAAGCTGGCTCGGCAGTCCATCGCTGATTACCGGGCGCTTGCGCTCCGTGGCCACAGGCAATCCTCTTGGTCGGGTTGTCGGAACCGGGCGGCCCATTGTGTGAGTCGCTCGGACAGGACTCCATCCTGCCCCCTCGCGGTGGGCATCGTCACGCCTACCCGGGGTGTCCGCGATCCGGGACACACGTACTGACCAGTAACTTTTTCAGCCGGCCAGAAAGCTCAGCCGCACCTGCCTTTCGTGGTTGTCGCCGTTGGGGTCGACCAGACAGATCGACTGCCAGGTGCCGAGCGCGATCTTGCCGCCGATCACGGGGAGTGTCGCGTACGGCGGGATCCAGGCCGGCAGCACGTGGTCGCGCCCGTGGCCGCGGGAACCGTGCCGGTGCCGCCAGCGGTCCTCGGCCGGCAGCAACTCGTCGATCGCGGCGAGCAGGTCGTCGTCCGAGCCGGCGCCGGTCTCGATGATCGCCAGGCCGGCGGTGGCGTGCGGCACGAAGACGTGCAGCAGACCATCCGCTTCGGACTCGGCGAAGCGGGCCGCCTCGGCGGTGATGTCCCGCACCACGGGACGGGAGCCGGTCCGGATGGTGATCACTTCGGTACGCATGAGCCGAGTCTGCCAGCCGCCGGGCGCTACCCCTATTAACTGGTTTCAGCCTTATTTACCCCCAAAATGACTACCTTGTGGAGGAGGCAACCAAGCCCTGGGCTCTGCCATGGCCCGGGCTGCGAATCGGGGGTGGAGCAGTGCGATCAGACGGGCCGCGTCGACGGCGAACACTATCCAGATGGGCGGTGGCGGCCGCGAGCGCGCTGCTGGCCCTCGGCGGCGTGCTGGTGAATCCGGCGCCCGCCCTGGCGTCACCGCTCGGGTCGCCGGCCACCGCGCAGGCCGTCGCCGGCCGGCGGCTGATCGTGGTGACCTGGACCGCGCCCACGAGCCCGGGCGGGACGGTCGCCCGTTACCGCGCGACGGCCACCGGTTCCGGCGGCCAGTCGTGCGACCTGCTCGGCCCGTCTTTTCCGGCCCAGCTGACCTGCACCATCACCGCGCTGACGGCCAACACGTCGTACGCCGTGACGGTCGTCGCCTGTCCGAACATCAGCACGTCCGACGCCACCGACTGCTCAGCGCCGACCAGCGCCGGGTCGGTGACGCCCGGACCGCCGGCCGCGCCGACCAAGCCCACCGTGGCCTACCAGGGCGACCCGAACACGATGCGGGTGTCCTGGACCCCGCAGGACCCCGGGCCCGGCATCTCGTCGTACAAGGTGACGCCGACGCCGACCCCGGCGAACGCGAGCGGCACCTGCACCGGCCTGATCAACTATCCGACGAACACCTGTGACATCAGCGGCCTGGACTCCGGGGTCGCCTACACGTTCCGGGTGACCGCCATCGGCATCACCAACGCGGCCGGCAGCAGCGGCAGTTCGACGCTCAGCCCCGCGTCCACCGCGAAGATCGCGGGCGTCCCGGCCGCGCCCGACCAGCCGACCGTGACCCGCGACAGCGACACCGGCGTCACCGTGTCCTGGACACCGCCGGTGGGCGGCCCGGTGATCACGGAGTACGACGTGAGCAAGACGGTCGACGGCGTGACCTCGAGCGCCTGCCTGCCGGTGATCCCGGACGACTCGTCGTGCGCCGTCACCGGTCTCGACATGACCAAGTCGTACACGTTCACCGTCAAGTCCGTCGGCGAGACGGGCGGCGGAGTCTCCGTGGCGAGCCCCGCGTCGGCCCCGATCATTCCCGGCTTCCCGGGCAAGCCCGACGCACCCAGCGTCGAACTCGGCGACTCCGCCGGCAAGGTGACGGTCTACTGGGACCCGCCCGCCGACGGCGGCACGGTGGCCAGCTACGTGGTCACGCCGTCCCCACAGACCACCAACGTCACGCCGCAGACCTGTACGACCGGCCCGGGCACCACCTACTGCGCGTTCCAGGGCCTCGACAACGGCCAGGCATACACGTTCACCGTGCGTGCGCACAACGCCGCGGGTGACCAGGTCTCGGCGCCGAGCGCCCCGATCATCTCCCAGTTGCCGAACAAGCCGGCCACGCCGGTCGTGACGCTCGGCGACGCGGTGGGCAAGGTGAACCTGACCTGGACGCCGGCGACCGGCGGCGGCACGGTCACCAACTACGTCGTGACGGCCATCCCGGCGGGCGGCGGTGGCACCGGCACGCAGGACGCGAACTGCGGGGCGAACCTGGCCTCGCCGTCCTGCACGATCACCGGCCTCACGGCCGGCGACTCGTACACCTTCACCGTCACCGCCGTCGGCGACCTCGGCGGGGTGGCCTCGGACCCGAGCGCGTCCATCATTCCGAACAAGCCCGGCACGCCGGCCGGCGTGGGAGTGACGCTGGCCGGTTCGCCGGTCGTCGCGACGGTCAACTGGACCGTCCCGACCACCGGCGGCGGCGTCGTCACCGGTTACAAGGTGGTCGTCACCTCGACCGACGGCGGAACGCTGCCGAACCCGTGCGAGGTCGGCCCCACCGTGTCGCACTGTGACTTCCCGGGTCTCGACGGGGCCAAGCACTACCAGTTCACGGTCAGCGCCAAGAACGCGGCGGGCGAGACGGCCGCGAGCGCGACCCCGGCGATCGTGCCGAGCAAGCCGGGGGCGCCGACCGGGGTCACCGTGACGATCACCAGCCCGGGCCACGTGACAGTCGGCTGGACCCCACCCACCGGCGCGGCGGTGACCGGTTACTCGGTGGCGGCGACCTCGACCGATCAGGCTGCCAACGTCTCGGCGGGTTGTACCGGCGGTTCGGGCGCCACCAGCTGCACGATCGGCGACCTGAGCACCGACAAGCCGTACACCTTCGTGGTGACCGCGACCAACAGCCTCGGCCCCACCAGCGCCAACGCCACGCCGCCGATCGTGGCCGCCGCCGTGCAGGCGCCGACCGCGGTCACCGCGCTGCCGGGCGCCTCGGCCGGCACCGCGACGGTGACGTGGACGGCACCGGCCCTGGGCGGCACGGTGACCGACTACACGGTCACCACCGCCACCACGGACGGTGGCGCGCTGCCGACCCCCAACCCCTGTGTGGTGCCAGCGGGCACGACGACCTGCGCCATCAGCGGGCTCGATGCGGCCAAGCACTACAACTTCACGGTGGCGGCACGGAACGACCTCGGGTCGCAGCCGGCAGCCGCGACGACTCCCGACCTGGTGCCGGACAAGCCCGGCGTGCCGACCGGGGTCGGCGTCGCGCTCAAGGCGAACACTCCCGGTGCGGTCATCGTGTCGTGGACGGCGCCGACCGACCGCGGTGCGCCCACCGGCTTCGAGGTGACCACCTCGTCGACCGACGGCGGAGCACTGCCGACGCCGAACCCGTGCGTGGCCGGCCCGTCCGCCACGAGCTGTGAGATCTCCGGGCTCAACCAGACCAAGAACTACCAGTTCGTGGTGTCGGCCAAGAACCCGGCGGGCCACTCGGAGGCGGCCGCGACGACGGCGCTGGTGCCGGACAAGCCCGCCGCGCCCACCGCGCCGACGGTCGACCTCGGCAACGCGAACGGCAAGGTGACGGTCTCCTGGGTCGCCCCGACCGGCGGCGGCGCGGTCACCGGCTACCAGGTGATCGCCTCGTCGACCAACGGCGGCACCACCACCCCGACCTGCACGGGCGGCGCGGGCGCCACCAGCTGCAGCATCACCGGACTCGACGCCGACAAGCAGTACACGTTCACGGTGCAGGCGCTGAACGCCGCCGGCACGGCGAACTCGGTGGCGACCGGCGCGATCGTGCCCGGCCCGTCGCCCACGCCGATCAACATGCAGGTCCTGGTCAGCCCGACCCCGGGCACGGTAACCGTGAACTGGGACGAGCCGGCCGGCGGGGTGGTCACCCTGTACACGGTGACGCCGACCACCGGGGGATCGGCGGGTACGCCCTGCACGGTCGCCTCGCCGCTGCCCCGTACCTGCACCTTCACCAACCTGGACGTGACCAAGACGTACACCTTCACGGTCAAGGCGGAGAACGCCCTGGGGGGCAACACCACCCTCGCGTCCGGCCCGGTGATCGCGAACAAGCCGAACGCTCCCGGAGCGCCCAAGGCCGAGATCACCGCCGCCGACCTGAGCGGCGCGACGGTCAAGGTCACTTGGTTCCCGTCCCCGCCCGGAGCCGGCCCGGTCGCCGACTACACGGTCACCGCGTTCGCGTCCGACGCGCCGCTGACACCGGTCAACGTCGACAACTGCACCCACGTCAACGGCCTGACCTGCAACTTCAGCGGGCTGAACGTGACCAAGGCGTACAACTTCGTGGTGACGGCGAACGGCTCGGCCGGTGCGACCGCGGACAGTCAGCCGAGCGAACTGGTGGACATGGCCGCACCGGGCGCGACGAGCGCCCCGGCGGTCGCCCTCGGCGGGGCGAACGGGGTCCGGGTCAGCTGGACCAAGCCGCTCACCGGCGGACCGGTCCTGTCGTTCTCGGTGACCTCCAGCCCGGCCGTCGAGACGCCGGCCGCCTGCTCCAGCACCCAGCGGATGTCCTGCCTGTTCACCGGGCTGGTCAGCGGCACCTCGTACACCTTCGCGGTGACCGCCGAGGGCACCGCCGGCCGGACCGCGGTGAGCCCGAACTCGGCGCCGATCGTGGTGGGGCCGCCGGACGTGCCGACCCGGCCGACCGTGGCCCCGGGTGCCAGCTCCGACCAGGTTGTCGTCTCCTGGGAGCCGTCGTCGCCGGGCGCGGGCATCGCCGGATACGCGGTGGAGTCCGTCCCGGGCCGGATCGGCTGCGCCGGGCCGGCCGGTCCCGCCGCCACCTCCTGCGTGGTGGCGGGGCTCACGCCCGCCACGACCTACACGTTCCGGGTGCAGGCCGTCGGGGTCGTCGGGAGCGGCAGCTCGGCGTTCAGCCGGGTGTCCGAGCCGATCGTCCCGCAGGCGCCGGGCCGGCCGTACGACATCGACGTGGTCGCCGGAAACCGCCAGATCGCGGTCTCCTGGACCCCGCCGGCCACCACCGACCGGGTCGCCTCCTACCGGGCGATGGCCTCGCCGGGCGGCGCCACCTGCACGACGACCGGCACCGAGTGCATCATCACCGGGCTGACCAACCTCAAGTCGTACACGGTCAGCGTGGTCGCCGTCGGGGTGACCGGCCTCGGCGAGTCGCCGGCCAGCCTGCCCTCGAACCGGGTCCGGCCCTCCGCCGGCCGGCCGGGCACGCCCACCGCCGTCCAGGTCACGCCGGGCGACGGCAAGGCGGTGATCAGCTGGACGGCGCCGGCCGACCCGGGTGACGGCATCGCGCGGTACTCGGTCAGCGTCAACGGCGGTGACGCCGGCAACCAGACCTGCCTGACCGACAACGGCACGATCCTCACCTGCACCGTCACCGGGCTCACCAACCTGGCGAAGTACACGGTCACGGTGACGAGCATCGGCAAGGCCGCGAGCGGCAACTCGGCGCCCAGCGCGCCGATCGACCTGGTGCCGAACGTGGCACCCGGCACGCCGACCGGGGTCTCCGTGACGCCCGGCGACAAGACCCTCGTGGTCAACTGGACGCCCGGCACCGACGGCAGTGGGGTCAGCGGGGTCACGGCGACGGCGACCGGCGGAACCACGCCGCTCACCTGCACCACCACCGGCAACACGGCGACGACGTGCACGATCAGCACCAACGTCGTCCCGGGCACCACGTACGCGGTGACGGTCGTCGCCAACAGCGTGGTCACCGGCGTGACCTCGCCGCCCACCGCCCCGGTCTCGGCCATGGCGCTGCTCGCGGTGCCGGTGCCGGTGCCGACCACGTCCGCGGCCCCGACCTCGGCGGGCGCGCTGACCGCCTCGGCCACCTCGGTGAAGGTGGACGGGACGCTCACCGTCACCGGCACCGGCTACGCGCCGTACACCGGCATCGCGGTGGGCATCTACCCGAACGGCGTGCCGCTGGCCACCGCGGTCACCGACTCGACCGGCAAGTTCACCGCGACCGTGAAGGTCTCCGGCGCCACCGGAAGCCGGGTCATCGCGGCCGGCGGGGTCCTCTCCACCGGCCCGGGGGTCAAGTACAAGACGGTCACCGTGACGGTGTCCTGATCACACGCGCACGACGGCGGGCCGGAGGAAAGTTCCTCCGGCCCGTTCGCGCGCCCGCGGGCCGATCGGCAAGATTCCGACATGGCAGGGCTCGCCCGCGTGGGCAATGCTGGTCTCGTGACCACACCGCAGAATCTCGACGAGCGCTTCCGCGACGCGGTGTCGGCCCTGCCGCCGCCCGACGACCGGCGCCCACCGGGCGACGCCGTCCGGGACGGCGCGCTGCTCACCGGCGAGCGTGCCGTGGAGCTGTTCGACGCCCAGCTGGCCAGCCGCCACCTCGACCTGGCCGCCCGCTGGCTGCGCAGCTTCAACGAGGGCTTCTACACGATCGGGTCGTCCGGCCACGAGGGCAACGCCGCCGTCGCCGCCGCGCTGCTGCCCACCGACCCGGCGTTGCTGCACTACCGCTCGGCCGCCTTCTTCGCGGCCCGGGCCAAGAGCATCGGCGACGCCGCCCGGGACGTGCTGCGCGGCGTGGTCGCCTCGGCGCACGAGCCGATCGCCGGCGGCCGGCACAAGGTCTTCGGCAGCGCCGACCTGCACATCATCCCGACCACCTCGACGGTCGCCTCGCACCTGCCGCGGGCCGTCGGCCTGGCCTGGTCGCTGGCCCGGCCGCGGCTCGGCCAGCAGCAGCGGCGGTGGCCGGCCGACGCCATCGCGGTCGCCTCGTTCGGCGACGCGTCGGCCAACCACGCCGCCGCGACCGCCGCGTTGAACGCCGCCGGGTGGTTCGAGCATTCGGGCGTACGCCTGCCCCTGCTTTTGATCTGTGAGGACAACGGTCTCGGGATCAGCGTGCCGTCGCCGGACGGCTGGCTCGCCGCGATGCTGTCGACCCGGCCCGGCGTCCGGTACACCTCGGCCGACGGGTGCGACCTGGCCGCCACCTACGACGCCGCGGTCGAGGCGGCCGGCTTCGTCCGGCGGGAACGCCGCCCGGCCGTCCTGCACCTGTCCATGGTCCGGCTGATGGGGCACGCCGGGGCCGACGCCGAGGTGGGCTACCGCTCGACCGAGGAGATCAACCGCGACCTCGAGCGCGACCCGCTGGTCGCCACCGCCCGCCTGCTGGTCGGCGCCGGCCTGCTCGGCCCCGAGGAGGTCATCGCCCGGTACGACGAGATCGGCTGGCAGGTCCGCAAGGTCGCCGAGGAGGTGCTCGGCGAGCCCAAGCTGGCCGGGGTCGCCGAGGTGGTCGCCCCGCTCGCCCCGCGCCGCCCGCTGCGGGTGGCCCACGAGATCACCGAGGCCGCCACCCGGGCCGCCGCGCCGGGCGCCGCCGCCCGCGTGCGCGCCTTCGACGGCAAGCTGCCCGAGCAGTCCGGCCCGCTCACCCTGGCCCAGACGATCAACGCGACGCTCACCGACGCGATGCTCACCAACCCCGGCATGCTGATCTTCGGGGAGGACGTGGCCCGCAAGGGCGGCGTCTACGGCGTCACCAAGCGGCTGCAGGAGCGGTTCACCGCCGACCGGGTCTTCGACACCCTGCTGGACGAGACCACGATTCTCGGGCTGGCGCTCGGCGCCGGCGTCGACGGCCTGCTGCCGGTCCCGGAGGTCCAGTACCTCGCCTACCTGCACAACGCCGAGGACCAGTTGCGCGGCGAGGCGGCGACGATGTCGTTCTTCTCGTCCGGGGCGTACAAGAACCCGATGGTGCTGCGGCTGCCCGGGCTCGCCTACCAGCAGGCGTTCGGCGGCCACTTCCACAACGACAACTCGGTGGCGGTGCTGCGCGACATCCCGGGCCTGGTGCTCGCCGTGCCCTCTCGGCCGGCCGACGCCGCGCCGATGCTGCGCACCTGCCTGGCCTCGGCCGCGGCGGACGGAAGCGTCTGCGTTTTCCTCGAGCCGATCGCGCTCTACCACACCCGGGACCTCTACGAGCAGGGCGACAACGAGTGGCTGTCGCCGTACGGCGCCCCCGGCTCCTGGTCCGGCGACCATGCGGCGATCGGCCGGGCGCGCACCTACCCGATCGGCAACGCCGCCGACCTGACCATCCTCACCTTCGGCAACGGCGTGCGGATGTCGCTGCGGGTGGCGGCCCGGCTGGCCAAGGAGGGCTACGGCTCCAGGGTGGTCGACCTGCGCTGGCTGAGCCCCCTGCCGGCGGCCGATCTGGTCCGCGAGGCCGCCGCCACCGGCCGGGTGCTGATCGTCGACGAGACCCGGCGCTCCGGCGGGGTCGGCGAGGGCATCCTCGCGGCCCTGGTGGACGGCGGTTTTGTGGGCTCGGCACGGCGAATCGCGTCGGCCGACTCACTGATTCCGCTGGGTCCGGCCGCACAGCACGTGCTGGTGGGAGAGGATGCCATCACACAGGGTGCCCATGCCCTGCTGGCACGGTAAATTGCCACACACCCGGTGCGCCACTTGCGCGCGGGGCCGCAAGTGTGTGGACTACCCCCAGGTTTCCGGCAACATATCGGCTAGGAGGACTTAGACAGTGAGCGCGACCGCTGGTCAGGCCGACGGCGTACGCAGCCTGGCGGACCGGTTCGGCTTCGAGCCGAACATGGTGGTCATGGAGATGGGCTACGACGACGACGTCGACGAAGACCTCCGTGACGCCCTGACCGAACGCGTCGGAGAGTTGGTCGACGAAGACACCGACGAGGTCGTCGACGCGGTGCTGTTGTGGTACCGCGACGGTGACGGTGACCTGTTCGAGCTGCTCACCGATGCCCTCGGCCCCCTCGCCGACAACGGCGTGGTTTGGCTGCTGACCCCCAAGGCGGGCCGTGACGGCCACGTCGAGCCCAGCGAGATCAGCGAGTCCGCCCCCACGGCGGGCCTGCAGCAGACCTCGACGGTGAACGCCGGCAAGGACTGGACGGGCGCCCGGCTCGTCTCCCCCAGGGGTGCCAAGAAGAAGTAGCTCGCGGTCCCTTCTGTGTCATGCCGGCCGGCGTCCGCGGGCGCCGGTCCGGTTAGGCTGTGCGCATGCCGCTCGCCGTCGGATCATCGGCCCCCGATTTCGCGCTCAAAGACCAGAACAATCAGGTCGTACGCCTGCGTGACTTCCACGACCGCAAGGCCGTCCTGCTGGTCTTCTACCCCCTGACCTTCACCGGGACCTGTCAGGGCGAGCTCACCGGCATCCGCGACAACCTGGGGCTCTACGCCAACGACGCGGTTCAGGTGCTCGCGGTGAGCGTGGACTCCACCTACAGCCACAAGATCTGGTCCCTGCAGGAGGGCTTCGAGTTCCCCCTGCTGGCCGACTTCTGGCCCCACGGCGAGGTGGCCCAGCAGTACGAGGTCTTCAACGCCACGGCCGGCTTCGCAAACCGCGGAACGTTCCTGATCGACCGCACCGGCGCGATCGCCTTCGCCGAGGAGGTGGGCCCCGGCGAGGCCCGCGACCAGGGGGCGTGGCGGGAGGCCATCGCCGCGCTGAAGCCCTGACCCGGGCAAGGTACGATGACGGCTCCGGTCGCGCCGACCGGGGCTCCGTGTCATTTCTGCTCCGGGGGCCGAGCCCCCGGAGACCCCGCGTGACCGGAGCGGAGCTCCGTGTCCGCACAAACCGCGGACCGGGGCTCCGTGTCATTTCTGCTCCGGGGGCCGAGCCCCCGGAGACCCCGCGTGACCGGAGCGGAGCTCCGTGTCCGCACAAGCCGCGGACTGGGGCTCCGTGTCATTTCTGCTCCGGGGGCCGAGCCCCCGGAGACCCGCGTGACCGGTGGTTCCCGGGTGGTGGGCTGTTCCCGCGTTGCGGGGCTCCGGCCGGCGGCCGTTGGCGCTGTTCTCGTCAGATCTTGTGATGCTCCTTCGCGGTTGCGGCGTCACCAGGAGTCGCGTTGGGAGTCAGCGCATCACCAGCGCTGCCATGACGAGCGCAAAGGCCAGCACTACCAGGCCCGTCATGGCACCGGCGGCGGCCAACGCCCGGAGCACGTCTCGCAGAGGCGACAAGGCGTGCCGCAACATGTCAAGCGCCGCCAGTAATACCAGCGCGGCGACGATGAGCAGCACCGTAGCGGCAACCGGAAGACCGGGTGCTTGTTGGGGGTCTAGCGCTTTGAGTACTACGCTGGTCATGAGCCGTTCCTTTCGATCATTGAGACTTCGTCGGTTCGGTTTGCCTGGGCGTCTACGGTTCCCGCCGTAGGCGCCCTTCCGTTTTTCTGCGATGCGTACGGTGATCTTGTTGACGTCGTAGGCTTGGACAAGCCGTCGATTTGGCGCTTTTGAGCGCCTCATGCGCGTTGAACCGCGGGATTCGTGCTGACCGCGTGGCTGCCGGCCACAAGGTCGGAGAAACGCCGTGGCGTGGCGGACGAGAGGCAATGCGCTCGGGACTCGGTAAGGTGCTGCCGGACTGCACCACCTCCTCCTCTTGGCGGGGCGGGCCCAGCGGACGGGCTCAGCGGGGCCCGCGACGAGAGGCCAGGTGATCTGCAGATACGCCCAGCAACTCCATGATGACGGAGCGCAAAGGTGTTGCCAAGTGGCAATTGCCAAACTAAGGTTGCCGGGGGGCATTTGCCATCTGGCAGGTCGCTACGTAGCTGATTCTGGGGGTGACGGCTGTGTCCAGCGATCCTGGGCCCATGGTGCGTCGCCGCCAGCTCGGCGCCGCGCTGCGTCAACTCCGATCGAACGCCCGAATGACGATCAAAGAGGTCGCGGAGGAGCTGCAGGTCCATCCGGCGAAGATCAGCAGGCTTGAAAAAGCTCAGCGGAATATATCCGTGCCGGATGTCCTGGCGTTGCTGAACCTCTACGGGGTTACCGAGTCGATTACCCAAGAAAGACTCGTGAAACTCGCTCGAGAGAATCGGCAGTCCGCTTGGTGGGACAGATTCGATCTCAGTCCACCTCTGGAAAAGTACATCGGGCTGGAGGGCTCAGCCAACAAAATCAGCGACTACCAGCTGCTTGTGCCCGGTCTGCTGCAGACCAGGAGATATACCGCCGCTGTTCTCGACGCGTTCTCAAAGTTCGATCGCCTGCAGAAAGAGGAGGCGATCGATTTGCGTTCGATGCGGCAGGAGATGTTGAATCCGGACACCGTCCTCGACGTGGTCATGGATGAAACAGCTGTACGGCGAGTAGTCGGGGGGCGAGATGTGATGAAGGAGCAGATGGAGCACCTGATTCAGGTCGCCGCCTCAGCGGACTCGTTTTGCGATGTCCGCATTCAGATCGTCCCGTTCACCGGCGGGGCCCACCCAGGAATCATGTCCGGCTTCACAGTGCTGCAATTTGACGGTGCCGCGAGCGATAGCTCCGGGCTGTCCGACGTCGTCTATATCGAGGGAATATCTGACCCGGTCTACCTCGAGCGACCAGAGGATGTTTCGGAATACCTGACAACGTTCGACGCCCTACGCGGCCGAGCTTTGAGCAAAGCGGACACCATTCGCCTCTTGCGATCCGTCCATCAAGAACTTGCATAGACTGTGGCCCTCAGTCGAAGGAACCAATGCACACCATGGAAGATGTTCCACTGTCCGGTCTCGATTGGCAAAAATCGTCCTACTGCGGCAACACAACCTGTGTCGAGGTGGCTTTTTCGCCAGCTTTTGTAGCTATTCGGGACTCGAAGAATGTTGAGCAGCCTGCCCTAATTTTGTCGTACCAGGAGTGGGCGGCGCTCAAGGCCGGGATAAACGCCGGCGAGTTCGATCTGCTGAACCAGTAGGCGAGTACGGGATACGCGCGAAGGGGGCCGAGGGGTGGCGGCCCCCCTCTCGTGCTGGTGCGCTCGCATTACCCCGGACGGACCGATCCTGCGACTCGCCGGAGGGCGCCGCTGCCCTCCGCCATCACCGCTCCGCCAAACCCTAGTTTGTCGGACCTTTACCTGGCGGTCGGGTGGGCGGGGCTGATTGTGTGGGGTGATCGCGGTAGCCTCGGGGCGTGACGGCGGTCGATCTTGTGTTGCGGAAATTTGACGGGCGGCCGCATCGGCAAGTTACCGGGCGGCTGCTTGGTGAGGACTCGTATGGGACCTGGATCGCCACGCCGCGGGGGAGCGTCGTCAGCTATCACTACGGCAGCCGGTCGACGGGGCTGACCCGGGCCGATGCCGTCCGGCTGATCCCGGCTGAGGGCTGGTGGATGGCCATGTGCCTGGCCGAGCCGGACGCCCGCGACATGTACTGCGACGTCACCACGCCGGCCGAGTGGACCGGGCCGGGGGAGCTGACCGTCGTCGATCTGGACATCGACCTGGTGCGGTACCGCGCCGACGGGCGGGTCGAGGTGGAGGACGAGGACGAGTTCGAGGAGCACCGGGTGTCGCTCGGCTACCCCGACGCGATCGTCGAGGGGGCCCTGCGCGGGGCCGCCGAACTGCGGGCGGCGCTCAGCGGCGAGGATGAGCCGTTCGCCGAGCACTACCGCAAGTGGCTCGCGCTGGTGTGACGGGCGCCGACCGGCGGCCGCCACGGGCCGCCGGCCGGCGAACGCGGTGATCAGGAAGAGGGCGGCGGTGCCGCCGGGACGGGTGGGCCGGCCGGGGCCGGCGTGGCCGGGGCGGGAGCGTCGGCCGAGGTGGCGGCCGGGGCCGGGGTGACCGGGGCCGGGGTGGCGGCCGGGGCCCGGGTGACCGGGGCGGGAGTGGCCGGGGCCGGCGGCCAGGGCTGGCCCGGCTGTAGCTCCCCGAGGCGTTCCAGGCGGGAGCGGATGCCGCCGGCGCTGCGGCCGAACTCGGCCGACAGGTCGCGCAGGCGTGCGCCCTCGCGATAGCGGCCGACCAGACGGTCGTCGTCGGCCGGTGACCAGCGGGCGCCCTGGTTGGGGTGGCGGCCCCTGCGCTCGGGCGGGGGATCGGCCCGGGCCGAGAGCGGGGGATCGGTCATTGCGATCAGGCCGGACAGGGTCGAGGTGAGCACGTCGGTGAGGCCGACCAGGTCGGCGGGGGCGAGGCCGCCGCTGATCTCGCTGAGCACCTGGCCGTCGCCGTCGCTCGAGACGATGCACAGATCGATCCGGTGATCGTCGGTCGGGAACGCGGTGACCTGGTAATCCGTCTCGCCGATCATGAGACGGCGGTCGAGGGTGATGGGCGCTGTGCGGAGCGTGGTGTCATTCATGGGGGGAACCATAGGGTTGCCCTCTGACAGTTTTCCGGGCCTCGCGCCGGGCAACCCACTCGCACCCGGGAGAACCTTCAAGCGGGCCGGTCCGGGGGCCGATTCGTCAGGGTGCCTGCGGGAGATCCCGCTGGTGGGCGGGCGGCGATCGGTGTCCCCTCGGCGATCGCGGCCCGCCCGGCGAGCCGCGACGGGAGGGCCGTGGGCGTGGAGCTGCACGTCGGCGCGGACGCCGAGAAGACCGTGGTCTCGGCGTCCCGGCTGAGGACCCGGACCGGGCGCGCCCGCCGGCATCGCACCGGCAGCCTGATCGAGTCCCGGCCGCTCCTGCCGAGCGGCCGCCGCCGCGAGGTCCGGGTGACCTTCCTCGCCCGGCTCAGCCTGCCGCTGCTGCTCGGCGGCGCGCTGCTGTTCGCCGCCGGGGTGCCGGGCTGGCTGCTGGCGCTGGCGATCGCGGGCGTGGCCGGGTCGGTCGGCTGGATCGACCGTCGGCGCGCCCAGCCGGGAGTCTTCGCGATCCCGCGCGAGCCGGACGCCCGCGTCCTGCGTACCCGGGAGGAACGCGCCGCGTTCGCCCGGGCCGTCGCGATGTCGCACCGGGTGCGGCGGACCTGGCCCGAGCTGCCCGGCATGATCGATCCGGTGCTGGCCGACCGCGCGCTGACCCATGCCCTGGACGACCTGGCCACGGTGCTGGTCCGGCGGCAGGAGATCCGCCGGCTGCGAGCCGGGCTCGATGGCGTACGCCACGAGCAGGTCCCCGCCGGCAGCCGCGCCGTGCTCGCCCTCACCGAGCAGCGCGAGCGCGCCGAACAGCTCTGGCTGGAGTCCGCCGGGCAGGCCAACCGGATCCTGCGCGCGATCGACGAGGCCGCGCTGGCCGGCGAGACCTTCCTGCAGGAGCGCCGGATCGGCGCCACCGCCCGGCAGGCCGAGCTGGCGCTGGCCCGGCTGGGCACCGGCGCGCCCCCGGCCGAGACCGGGCCCGACCTGGCCGACCGTACGGCGGCCGTGCTCTCCGCGTACCGCGAATTGACCGACCGGGAATCATTGTTGCCATGACGGCAACGGACGACGTGCTGCGCGAGGTCGGGCCCCGGCTGCGGGCGCTGCGCCGCAAGTCGGGGAGCACGCTCGCGGCGCTGGCCGAGACCACCGGCATCTCGGTCAGCACGCTCTCCCGGCTCGAGTCGGGTCAGCGCAAGGCCACGCTCGAGCTGCTGCTCCCGCTGGCCCAGGCGTACCGGGTGCCGCTGGACGAACTGGTCGGCGCGCCGCCGACCGGCGATCCGCGGGTGCATCCCCGGCCGATCACCGCGCACGGGCAGTTGATCCTGCCGCTGAGCCGCAACCCGGGCGGCGCGCAGGCGTTCAAGCACATCATCGCGGCCGGCGAGCGGCAGGAGCCGGAGCCGAAGACGCACGAGGGCTACGAGTGGCTGTACGTGCTCAGCGGCAAGCTGCGGCTGGTCCTGGGCGAGCACGATCTGGTGCTGCCGCCGGGCGAGGCGGCCGAGTTCGACACCCGGGTGCCGCACTGGTTCGGCAGCGCCGGCGGCGGCCCGGTCGAGTTCCTCAGCATCTTCGACCGCCAGGGCGCTCGGATCCATGTGCGGGCCCGGCCGAAGAGTCCGTAATTCAGCCCTTTGTGCGACTCGACCAGCACCGGGAATGCAACTACGTTGACGGCAACATGTGTGTCCCCGCCCGGTGGTCGCTGCCGGCCGGGCCGCCGTCAGGCCGCCCGGCGAGCGGTCGACAGCTGACGGGGGACGGTCACCCGCGGCTCGCGAGTCGTGCCGAGGGCGTCGACCAGCAGCGCCTGTACCGGGACGGGGTCGGGCAGCCGCCATTGTGTCCGTTCGGGCGGGACGGCCCAGCGCACCGGGCCCTCCAGCGTCCGGCTGGGTGCGGCCGGGATCCACGAGCCGCGGCCGTGCCGTACCACGTCCAGCCGGTGATCCAGTTCGGAGCGCAGCGGTTCGCCGGGGTTCACCAGGAACATCCAGCGCCCGGCCACGGTCATCGCGACCGGGCCGGGTGCGTCCGCCCGCCCGGCGCCGAGCGGCCCGCCGGGCGGCCGTGCGGCGCCGAGGACGCGCAGGCCGAGCGCTGCCGGCACCTCCAGCGCGTCGAACTTCCAGCCGGTCGCCAGCAGCACGCTGTACGGCCGGCGCCGCCACCACTCGGCCACCTGGCCGGGATCGGTCGTCGCCGAGTCCTCCCAGGACTCCAGCGCCGGGTGGCAGGTCATGATCGGGCAGCCCGGCCGGCCGCAGGTGAACCGCTGGCCGGCCAGGCACGCCCCGGGCGTCACGGCCCAGCCGTGCGCCGCGTAGCGCAGGGCGTGCCGGCGAAGCCGTACCCGGTGGAGCCGGTCGGCGAGCGGCGGTGGGACGAACGGCCGGTTGGCGGTCCACTGCATGGCTCGATAACCCCCGATCTGGGTGGAGAGGCGGCCATAACAGCCACCGCAGCCGTATCCAAGCGCGACACGCGTCGTTGGGTCCGGCAGATCCGCCCTTTGCAAGTTGCAACGAAAACTACGAGCATCGGTGAGCAGGCGATCACACACGCTGTGCGACGTGCGCGGACGTGGGTGGTCCAGACTGCAGATGACACAAGGGCTCGCCGGCGGGGGTCGCCGGGCGAGTCGGGGGAGGCACCGTGGACGAGCTGCCGATCGGCCGCCGCGTCGCCTACTGGCGCGGCCGACGCAAGATGTCCCAGCAGGTCTTCGCTGATCGACTGGGGAAATCCAAGAGCTGGGTCGACAAGGTGGAGCGGGGGGTCCGCCGCCTCGACAAGTTCTCCGTCGTCTACGAGATCGCCGACGTCCTCCAGGTCGATGTCCAGTTGCTGCTGGGCAAGGACGTGGAGCGCCGGCCCGAGGCACAGAACTGCATCGACCAGGTAGAGGTCGAGGAGATTCGCGCGGCTCTGGAGCGCTACGACCAGATGAGCGCGTTCTTCCAGGCGGTGCCGCACTCGCCGCCATTGACGGAGATGCGCAAAGCGGTCAGCCACGCGTGGCTGACCTATCAGCATGCCAAGTACGGCGTGCTGGCCCGGACGCTGCCCAAGTTGCTGCGCGACGCGCAGGCGGCGGACAGCGCGCACGCCAGCACCGCGGAGGCGCCGGCCGCGGCGCACCTACTCGGGCAGGTGTACCAGATCGCGTCGTCGGCGCTGCGCAAGGTCGGCGAGCACGAGCTGAGCTGGCTCGCCGCCGACCGCTCGATCGCGGTGTCCCAGCGGGCCGGCGACCAGCTGCTGGCCGGGCTGGCCAGCTACCGGGTCGGCAGCGCGCTGCTGGCGCTCGGCCGGGTGCGGCCCGCGCTCGAGGTCAATGTCAACATCGCCAACCGGCTCGCGCCGTGCCGCGACTCCACCGGCGGGGACCGGCTGTCGGTGTACGGGATGCTGCTGCTGAACGGCGCCATGGCGGCGGCCCGGATCGGTGACAACGCCACCGTGCGTGACCTGCTGTGCGGCGCTGAGCAGGCCGCGCTCGAGCTCGGCGGCGACTACAACCACTACTGGACCAGCTTCGGCCCGACCAATGTGCAGCTGCACCGCTGCGCGACGGCGGTCGAGCTCGGCGACGGCCGTACCGCGGTGGAGACCCACGAGACGATGGACCTGGTGGGCTTCAACGCGCTGCTGCCCGAGCGGCGGGCGCACCACTACCTGGACATCGCCCGCGGCTACACGCAGATCGGCAATATCGACAAGGCGAGCGAGATGCTGCTCGAGGGCGATCGGCTCGCCCCGTCCGAGATCCGCTGCCGCCCGCTCGCCCACGAGGTTCTTTCCGACGTGCTCCGCCGTACGCGTGGCACGCCGCCGGCTCCGATCGCGGAGCTGGCCGAGCAGATGGGAGTCGGCGTATGAGGGGAGTCGCGGAACTCCGGCCGGCACAGGGGTGGGTTCGCCTGTGATGACCGGTAACCCGTCGCCCGGCGTGCTCTACATTCTGGTCTGCGGTTCGCCGATCGCCAGAGACGTCGGGATCCTGGTTGGCCTGGCCCAGCAGGAAGGCTGGGAAGTCTGCGTGATCACCACGCCGGACGGCCGCAAGTTCGTCGACGTGGCGGCGCTGCAGCAGCAGACCGGACATCCGGTGCGTACCTACTACAAGAGTCCCGGCGACCCGGACGTGCTGCCCGAGCCGGACGCGATGATCGTCGCGCCGGCCACGGTCAACACCGTCAACAAGTGGGCCGCCGGGATCACCGACACGCTCGTCCTCGGGCTGTTGGTGGAGGGATACGGGTACGGCGTACCGACCGCGGTCGTCCCGTACACCAACAAGGTCATGGCTTTGCATCCCAGCCTGCACGAGAGCCTGGCGAAACTCCGGGACTGGGGTGTGCACGTGCTGTACGGCGAGGACGTGTGCCGGCTCGGCGGCCCGGGGCAGACCGACCGCTTCCGCGGACAGTTCCCGTGGCGGCGTGCCCTGCAGGCGGTCAGCAATCCGGTCACGATGAGCAGCCGAGTCGAGCCGGACACAGTTCCGTAGGCAGATAGAGTTGTCGGCCGTGACCGACAACGCCGCACCACCCACCGTCCTGGACGTGGCCGACGCGCTCGACCGGCGGTACCCCCGGGACTGGGCGGAAGCCTGGGACCGGGTGGGTCTGGTGCTCGGCGATCTCGCCCACCCCGTCGCCCGCGTGCTGTGCGTCGTCGACTGCGTGCCCGAGACGGTCGACCAGGCGCTCGACCTCGGCGCCGACCTGATCGTGGCGCATCATCCGCTGTTGCTGCGGCCGGTGTCGTCGATCGCCCCCGACACGTACAAGGGCCGGATCATCCACCGGCTGATCCGCGGCGACGTCGCCCTGTACGCGGCACACACCAACGCCGACGTGGCCAACCCGGGCGTCTCCGACGCGCTCGCCCGCCGGCTCGAGCTGGTCGACCTGCGCCCGCTGGTCCCGGCGACCGGCGCGGCGGCGGGGGAGGGCCGCGGCACCGGCCGGATCGGCGAGCTGCCCGAGCCGATGGATCTCGCCGAGCTGACCGGCTTCGTCGCGGTGCGGCTGCCGGGGACCGCGGCGGGCATCCGCGCGGCCGGCGACCCGGCCCGGACGATCCGCACCCTGGCGGTCTGCGGCGGCGCCGGCGACTCGTTCCTCGGCGACGCCAAGAACGCGGGCGTCGACGCGTACCTCTGCGCTGATCTTCGCCACCATCCCGCCAGCGAGCATCTCGCCGAGGGCGGCCCCGCACTGCTCGATGTCGCCCATTGGGCGACGGAGCGCCCGTGGCTCGACGAGGTCGCCGAATGGCTCCGCGAAGAGTTCGGTTTCGAGGTCATGGTGTCCGATATGGACACCGACCCCTGGACGGTCCATGCTTTCAGTTCCTCGGAGAAGGAGACCCAGCCGTGAAGGCCTCCCCGGAAGCCCAGCGCCGCCTGCTCGACCTGCAGGCCGTCGACACCGCCCTCGCCCAGCTCGCGCACCGGCGCAAGTCCCTGCCCGAGCTCGCCGAGATCGACACCGTCGCCCGGGAGCTCAGCGCGCTGGAGGACGAGCGGGTCCGCGCCCAGGTCGCGGTCGACGACCTGGACCGCGACATCAGCCGGTTCGAGAAGGACATCGAGCAGGTACGCCAGCGTAAGGAGCGGGACCAGAAACGGCTCGACTCCGGCGGCGCGCTGCGCGAGATCGAGGGCCTGCAGCACGAGCTGGCGACGCTCAACCGGCGGCAGTCCGAGCTGGAGGACGCCGAGCTCGAGCTGATGGAGCAGCGGGAGTCGGCCGAGTCGACGCTGAACGAGGTGCGTGGCCGGCTCGCCGAGGCGTCGTCGCGGCGCGAGGCCGCCGAGCGCCGGCGGGACGAGGCGATGGCCGACATCGCCAAGGAGGAGGAGTTCAAGACCTCCAGCCGCGGTCCGCTCGCCGCCGACCTGCCGGCCGACCTGGTCGCGCTGTACGACAAGATCCGGCTGGAGTCGGGGCTGGGCGCGGCGCTGTTCCGGTCGGGGCGCTGCGGCGGGTGCCGCATCGAGCTGTACGGCGCGGACCTCGCCCGGGTGAAGGCGGCGGCGGCCGACGACGTGGTCCGGTGCGAGGAGTGCCGGCGGATCATGGTGCGTACCGCGGAGTCCGGGCTGTGAGAGTCGCGGTCGAGGCCGACGGCGGGTCCCGGGGCAATCCGGGGCCGGCCGGGTACGGCGCGGTGGTCCGTACCCACCCGACCGGGGAGATCCTGTTGGAGCGGTACGGGTCGCTCGGCGTCACCACCAACAACGTCGCCGAGTATTCCGGCCTGATCGAGGGGCTCTCCGCGGCGGCCGAGCTGGGCGCCACCGAGGTCGACGTCCGGATGGACTCCAAGCTGGTCATCGAGCAGATGTCCGGCCGCTGGCAGATCAAGAACCCGGGCCTGCGCCCGCTCGCCGCCAAGGCGGCGGAACTGGTGAGCCGCTTCGAGCGGGTGTCCTTCGAGTGGATCCCGCGGGAGCGGAACAAGGCGGCCGACGCGCTGGCCAACCGGGCGATGGACGAGGCGCAGGGCAAGCTGGTGTCGACTGCCCCGATCGAGGACCACCTGCCGGCCCCGCAGGGGCCCGGGTTCTCCGCGCCGTCCGGAGGACCAGGCGCCGGTAGCAGCACAGCCCCGAGCTCCTGGGCGCCGCCCTCGTCGACCGACGAGGCGACCCGGTTCATCCTGGTCCGGCACGGCGAGACGGCGCTGACCAAGCAGGGCCGCTACTCGGGGCGCGGCGACGTGCCGCTCTCCGACGAGGGCCAGGCCCAGGCGATGGCGGCCGGCGGCCGGGTCGCGGGCATCTCCCGGGACGTGACCGCGGTGCTGTCGTCGCCGCTGGCCCGCTGCGTACGGACCGCGGAGCTGGTCGCGGCCGAGGTCGGCGGCGTGCCGGTCACGGTGGTGGACGACCTGATCGAGTGCGACTTCGGCGCGTGGGAGGGGCTGACCTTCGCCGAGGTGCAGGCCGGCTGGCCGGAGGAGATGGCGGCCTGGCTGGCGTCGACCGCGGTGGCGCCGCCGGGCGGCGAGTCGTTCGAAACCGTGGCGAAGCGGACGCGGACGGCGATGGCGACGGCGGTCAACGCGTACGCCGGTGGGGTCGTGGTGATCGTCTCGCACGTCTCCCCGATCAAGCTGATCCTCCGCGACGCGCTCGCGGCGTCGGACGCCTTTCTGCACCGTTTGTTCCTGGACGCGGCCGGGGTGTCGACGATGGACGTGTGGCCGGACGGGGGTATCGCGGTCCGCTCGGTCAACGAGACGGCCCACCTGCGGTAGTAACCCGTTGCGGATGAGGCCGGATCGACCGATCTGGAGTGCACTGAGGGGAAACGTGCCGCCGCCGGTCGGTGGCTCTCCCGGAAGGGCGCTCACGTGTTCAACAACAACGGGTCATTTCTGCTGGCGACGCTGGAGTTCTTCCTGTTCTTCGCCTGGTTCATGTGCCTGTTCTGGATCTTCGGGGACCTCTTCCGCAGCAGGGATCTCGGCGGGTGGGCCAAGACCCTCTGGACCCTGTTCCTGATCATCCTGCCGCTGCTGGGCATGCTGGTGTACCTGATCGTCCGCGGCGGCGGCATGACCGAGCGGGCCGAGGCGGCCGCGGTCGACGCCCAGAAGCGCCAGGACGCCTACATCCGGCAGGTGGCCGGCTCGACGGCCGGCACCGCGGAGGCGCGCAGCGCGACCGACGAGATCGCGCAGGCGAAGTCGCTGCTTGACTCGGGCGCGATCACTCAGGCCGAGTACGAGCGGCTCAAGGCCACCGCCCTGGGGCGCAGCGCCACCCCGGCCGCCGCCTGACCGGTCAGCCCAGGCCGTCTCAGCGCAGGGTGTCTCAGCGCAGGGCGTCGGCGATCGCGTCGCGGATGGCGGACTCGGGCGGCAGGTCACGCCCCTGGGCCTCCGCCATCCGCCGCAGCGAGGTCATCGGCACGCCGTCCAGGCTGCACGCCGTGAACCGTTCGTAGACCGAGAGGTCGGGGTCGACATTCAGCGCGAAGCCGTGGCTGGTGACGCCGCCGCGGATGCGCATGCCGATCGAGACGAGCTTGGCGTGCTCGGGCGTCCACACGCCGACCAGGCTGGCCGCGCCCTGGGGAGTGTCCCGGCGCACCGCCGGAAAGCCCAGCTCGGCCAGCGCTTTCAAAAGACCGAGTAGGGCACCTCGCCCAGATCCACCCGCTCCACCCGGCCCAGCCTACTGTGGGGTGGTGTTCCGCCTGCCCTCGCCGCTGCAGCCGCTCGACGACGAACGGCTGGCCGGCCTCCGGGTGTTCCTGAAGCGGGACGACCTGATCCATCCGGACTTCCCTGGCAACAAGTGGCGCAAGCTCAAGTACAACCTGCCGCCACCCGGCTCCACCCTCGTCACCTTCGGCGGCGCCTATTCCAGCCACCTCCGGGCGACCGCGGCTGCCGGGCGACATTTCGGATTCAACACCATTGCGCTCGTACGGGGTGAGGAGCGCCACCCGCTCAACCCGGTGCTCGCGGCGGCGGTCGCCGACGGCATGTCGCTCGCGTACCTCGACCGGGCCGCGTACCGCCGCAAGGCCGTCCCGCCCGAGTTCAGCGACTTCCCGCTCCTCCCCGAGGGCGGAGCCAACGACGAGGGCCGCCGCGGCTGCGCCGAACTGGTCGACGAGATCGACGAGCCGTTCGACGTGATCTGCTGCTCGGTCGGCACCGGCACCACGCTGGCCGGCATCGCCAGCCGCCTGAAACCGGGCCAGCGGGCGGTCGGCTACGCGGCCATCAAGGGCCACCGCCCGCACCCGGACATCGAGCCCGATTTTCACTTCGGCGGCTACGCCCGGCGTACGCCCGTGTTGGATGCCTTTGTCGACGACTTCCGCGAGCGCCACGGCATCACGCTCGACTGGGTCTACGAGGCCAAGATGATGTACGGCGTCATCGCCCAGGCCGACCGCTTCCCGCCGGGCACCACACTGATCGTGGTGATCGCATAGAGCCTGTCCTGCCGGTCACGTGGGAGCGAGGCGAGGTCCAGGTGGTGGCTGGCGTCGGCCGCGAAGCGGTCGCGACCCGGTGTTGGATGTGGCCGTTTCGCGGACGCCGTCAGGCGCCGCCTGGGCCACGCCGCAGCCCCGCGTGACCGGCAGGACAGGCCCTATCCTGGCGCGATGAGGATCGTCGTCGCCGAGGACCTGACGCTGCTGCGCGACGGGCTGATCCGGATGCTCGAGGCGTACGGCTTCGAGGTGGTCGCCGCCGTCGACAACGGGCCCGAGTTGCAGCGCGCCCTGATCGAGCGGCGCCCGGACGTGGCCGTCGTCGACGTACGCCTGCCGCCCACCCACACCGACGAGGGGCTGCGGGCCGCGCTGGCCGCCCGCGCCGAGATCCCCGGTCTGCCCGTGCTGGTCCTGTCCCAGTACGTCGAGCGGCTCTACGCCCGCGAACTGCTCGCCGACGGCAACGGCGGGATCGGCTACCTGCTCAAGGACCGCGTCTCGGACGTCGGCGAGTTCGTCGAGAACGTCCGGCGGGTCGCGGCCGGCGGCACCGCGCTCGACCCGACCGTGGTCGCCAAGCTGCTGCACAACCACCACGAGCTCGACCGGCTCACCCCGCGCGAGCGGGAGGTGCTCGGCCACATGGCGCAGGGCCGCTCCAACGCGGCGATCGGCGCCGCCCTCTTCATCACCGAGAAGGCGGTCGCGAAGCACACCAACAACATCTTCGCGAAGCTCGACCTGCAGGCCTCCGACGACGACAACCGCCGGGTCCTGGCGGTGCTGCGCTACCTCGACCGATAGGGGTACTACTACCACCACGAGACGGGATCCAGTCTCCTCGATCGGAATGGCCGCCCCGACCAGGCTCGAGGCATGACAGCTCTCCTCGAAACAGCCGGGCCCGTCCGGGCCGACCGGCGGGCCCTCGCGCCCGACCTCACCCGCGGCTTCATGCTCCTGTTCATCGCGCTGGCCAACGCCGCGAACTTCGCCTTCGCCGGCCAGCCCGGCCTCGACGGCACGCCGCACGGCTGGCAGCGCGTCGTGAACTTCCTGATGACCACGCTGGTCGACAGCCGCGCCTACCCGGTCTTCGCGGTGATGTTCGGGTACGGGTTGGTCCAGCTCGCCCGCCGGCACCGGGCCGCGGGCGTGGACGAGCGGCGAATCCTGCTGCGCCGGAACGCGGCACTGGTCGTCTTCGGTGTCGCCCACGCGACGCTGCTGTACTTCGGGGACTTCCTGGGCGCGTACGGGATCGTGGGAATTGTCGCCACCCTGCTGTTGCTGCGTCGCGGCGATCGCTTCCACCGGCTGGTCCTGTGGATCTGGGGCTGCCAGACGGCGTACGCCGTGGTGCTCGCCGTGATCGCGACGGCCACCGCGCACGCCGGCGACGCGACCATCGTGAACAGCCCGAACCCGTCGCTGGCGGCGTCCTCGTACACGCGGTCGCTGGTCGACCGTCTCGCCGAGTGGCCGCTGCACACGGCCACCGTGCTCCCGTTCCTGGTGATCGTCTGGCTGGGCATCTGGGCGGCGCGCCGCCGCCTGCTGGAGGAGCCGGGGCGGCACCTGACGCTGCTGCGCCGCACGGCGGTCGTCTCGCTCGGCATCTCGATCGCCGGTTCCCTGCCGTACGCGCTGGTGGCGGCAGGTGTTTTGCACGTGGACGCCGGTACGGTCGAGGCCATGTACCGCGTCCACGCCGTCACCGGTGAGTACGGCGGTCCGGGCTATGTGGCCCTGTTCGCGCTGATCGCGCACCGGCTCGCGGGCCGCACCGAGCGGGTGGGGCCGATCGTCGCGCTCGGGCAGCGGTCGCTGAGCGGGTACCTGTTCCAGTCGGTGTGCTGGGTGGTGCTGTTCTCGCCGTGGGCGCTCAACCTGAACGGCACCGTCACCGCCGCGGTCGCGGGGATCGCGGTCTGGGTGCTCTCCCTCGGGATCGCGCGGCTGATGAGCAGGCGCGGCTATCGTGGCCCGGCCGAGACGCTGCTCCGCCGCTTCACGTACCGGCCCGCTGCGATCGACCGGACCACGGCGTGACCAGGAAGGTGCTTGCCGGGGTGGCCGTGGCGCTCAGCGTCGCGGTCACCCTGGTCTGGGCGTTCACCGGGCGGGGCGAGTTCTGGCCGCGCTGGGTGTACTTCGGCTTCCTCACGGTGGCGGCCGGGGTGGTCGTCTTCGGCCGGGCGCTGCGCGTCCCGCCGGGGCGGCGGCGTTGGCTCGCGGTCGACGCCGCGTTCTGCGGGCTGCTGGTCGCCGTCGACCTGACCGTGTATGTGCTCTCCGGCGGCGGATACTTCTGGCCGTTCTGGACCACGCTGGCCGCCGGCACGCTGCTCGGCGCGCATCTGGTGGCGTACCGCCGCCCGCCCGGCCGCCGGGAGCGCGAGCTGATCGAGCGGGTCGGCGCGCTCAGCCGGTCCCGCAGCGGCGCGCTGGACCGGCAGGCCGCCGAGCTCAAGCGGGTCGAGCGAGACTTGCACGACGGTGCCCAGGCTCGCATGGTGTCGCTGGCGCTGACCCTCGGGCTGGCCGGCGACCTGCTGCGCCGCGACCCGGGTACCGCCGAGCGCCTGCTCGACGAGGCCCGCTCGACCGCCCGCGCCGCGCTGGACGACCTGCGCGCGGTCATGCACAGCATCCAGCCGCCGGTGCTGGCCGACCGCGGCCTCGGCGACGCGGTCCGCGCGCTCGCCCTCGATTTGGCCCTCCCGGTCAGGGTGACCGGCGAGCCACCGCCGGCCGCCGTCGGGGCGGCACCCGGCGAGCCACCGCCGGCCGCCGTCGGGGCGGCACCCGGTCGGCCGCCCGGGTCGCCGTCCGAAGCCGAGACCGCGCTCGGTGGCCCGGTCGCGCCGCTGTCGGCCGCCGCGGAGACGGCCGTCTACTTCGCGGTGGCCGAGTGTCTGAGCAACGTCGTGAAGCACGCCGGCGCGACCTCCGCCGAGGTCACCTTCGACCGGCCGGCGCCGGGCACGCTGCGGATCACCGTGCTGGACGACGGCGTGGGCGGGGCCGACCCGGCGACCGGCAGCGGACTGCGCGGCATCGCCGAGCGCCTCGAGGCCGTCGACGGCACGCTGACCGTCGACAGCCCGCCGGGCGGCCCGACCCTGGTCACGATCACCGTGCCGGTGCGGCGCGGGCCTGCTCCCCGGCGTACGTCAGGAAAGAAGTTGGGATCTTAGGTGTTGCTCGACCGCCGCCGCCATGTCCAAGGCCGGGTCGCCGAGCAGCCACTGGATCTGCAGGCCGTCCATCAGCGCGATCAGGTCGCGGGCCGCCCGGGCCGGCTCGATGCCGGGGCGGAGATCGCCCGCGTCCCGCGCCTCGGCGTACGCCGCCTCCAGTTCTCGCACGATCCGCGAATATCGATCGACGAAGTAGTCGTGCGCGGGGTGGTCGGCGGCGGTCGCCTCGGCCGACAGCACGGTGAACAGCTCGACGATGCCGCGCCGGGTGGCGTTCAGCGCGACTATGTCGACCACCCGGCGCAGGGCTGCGGCGCCGCGCGGATGGCCGGCCGTGACCCGTTCCTGATCGACCTCGTCGCGATGCTCGAGAACGGCCAGGAGCAGCGACTCCTTTGTGGGAAAGTGGTGCAGCAGGCCCGGGTGCGAGATGCCGCAGCGGGCCGCGATCTCGCGCAGCGACGTGCCGCGGTAGCCCGCCTCGCCGAACAGCGCGGTGGCCTGGTCCAGGATGTCCCGCCGCTTGGCGCGGCCCTTCGCGTACCCCACGAATAAATACTTACCAAGCGGTCGGGATTCGTCTAGCGTCTGCCCCATGGCCGTCACCCACCTCGTGTCCCCGGCGCTGCGCCGGGCCCGCGTCGCCACCTCCGTGATCTTCGCGGTTCACGGCGCGGTGGCGGGCACGTTCGCGGCCCGGGTCCCCTGGGTGGCCGACCATGTCGGCACCGGCGTCGGCGGCCTGGGCCTGGCGCTGCTCATGCCGGGCGTCGGCGCGCTGCTCGCGATGCCGGTCTCCGGGCGGCTCGCGCACCGCTTCGACCTGCGCAAGCTGGTGCGGGTGCTGATCGTGCTCTGGTGCGCCGCGCTCCTGCTGCCGTCGCTGCCGACAAATCTGCCGCTGCTCTGCGTGACGCTGGTGCTCTACGGCGCGGCCGCCGGGGTCGCCGACGTGGCGATGAACGCGCATGCCGTGCTGGTCGAGGAGCGCTACGAGCGGTCGGTGATGTCCGGCTTCCACGGCTGGTGGAGCGTCGGCGGCCTGGCCGGCTCGGCGGTGGCGGCGCTCGCGGCCCGGTCCGGGCTCGGGGCGCCGCCGCACTTCGCGCTGGCCGCGGCCGGGCTGATCGTGATCGCGCTGCTCGCGTCGGCCTGGCTGCTGTCGCACAGGCCCGATCCGTCGGCCGAGGAGCCGCCGGCGTTCGCGCTGCCGTCCCGCGAGGTGTGGGCGATCGGCCTGATCGGCCTGTGCGCGGTCTTCGCCGAGGGCGCGAGCCTGGACTGGTCCGCCGTCTACGTGCGCGACCTGCTGCACCACCCGGCGGCGACGGGGGCGTTGACCGTCTCGATCTTCTCGGCCTGCATGGCGGCGGCCCGGTTCGGCGGCGACTGGGTGGTGCGCCGGCTCGGCCCGGTGACCACCGTGCGGCTCTCCGGCGCGTGCGCCACGGCCGGCGTGCTGATCGTGGTGCTGGCCTCGCCGGTCGCGCTGGTGATCCTCGGGTTCGGCCTGGTCGGCATCGGCATCGCCGTGGTGGTGCCGCTGGTCTTCGCGGCGGCGGGCCGGCTTCCCGGCAACACCGGGCGCAACATCGCCGGCGTGGCGGGCATCGCGTACGGCAGCGGATTGATCGCGCCCGGCGTGATCGGCGGCATCGCCCATGTCTGGAGCCTGACGGTGTCGTTTACGCTGATTGTCGTCCTGACCGCGCTGATGGGCCTCGGCGCTCCCGCGCTGCGGGCCTCGAAGAAGTCTCTGTAACATGCAGCTATGAGTGATGACCTGGTGCTCGGCACGATCGAGACGCAGATGGCCCTGCTGATGCGGCTCGGCGAGGCCACGCGCCGGTCCACCGGCGGCCCGGCGCACCGGGCGCTCGACCGCGCGGCGTATGTGATCCTGCGCCAGCTGGAGAAGGACGGCCCGCTCAACGTCTCGGTGCTCGCCGCCGCGCTCAACCTCGACGGCTCGACCGTCACCCGCCAGGTCACCGCCCTGCAGAAGGACGGGCTGATCGAGCGCCAGCGCGACCCGCGGGACGGGCGGGGCACGGTCATCGCCGCCACCCCGCTCGGCCTGCGGCAGGTGGACACGGTGCGGCAGGCCCGCCGGGTGGTGTATGGCGCCGTGCTCAAGGACTATTCGGACGCGGACAAGCGGGAACTGGCCCTCGTGCTCGAGCGCTTCACCGAGGCCCTGGCCGAGCACATGCGCAGCCGGGTGTAATCCGGCCGGACATCGGGAAAAGTCACTTCGTATGAAGGTCAAGCTCGCCCGTCCGGCTGTGATCATCGGCATCGCGCTCGGCGCCGTCGTGGTGCTCGGCCTGGCGGCCGTCCTCGTCGGCTCGCTGGCCCACCCGTCGGCGTCTCGTACAGCCACCGGCCCGGTCGACGGCGTGCGGACCGCCACCTTCCAGCTGATGGACGGCGCCACCTCGGTGCGGCTCGCGGCCGGCGCGCTCGGCGACGACCTCTACCGGGTCAGCGTCCCGGCCGGCGCCGGCATCCGCCCCGAGGTCGACCGGGACGGCGGCGACGTACGGCTGCGCCTGGTGCCGGCCCCCGGCGGCGGCAGCGGGATCGTGAACATCGTCGTGAACGAGAAGGTCAGCTGGGCCCTGCGGACCCTCGGGGGCGCCCGGGAGATCCGCATCGACATGACCGGCGGCAGCCCGTCGGAGATCCAGCTGGCCGGCGGCGCGAGCCTGATCGACCTGGCGCTGTCGCGCCCGTCGGCCTCGCTCCCGGTGACCATGTCCGGGGGAGTGGACCAATTTGCCGTACGCCTTCCGTCCGGCACGCCGGTGCGAGTGACCGCCGCGTCCGGCGCCGGCACGGTGACCGTCGACGGCCAGGTCCACCAGGGCGTGGCGGGCGGCCAGTCGTTCACCGCCAACGGTTGGCGGGACGGTGGTCCGGGGGTGGACGTACGGGCGCAGGCGGGCGCGGGGATCGTGCGGGTCAGCGCGGCCTGAGGCCCAACTAGGGTGTTCGAAGGACGAATCGGTAGATGCCGTGGTTGCTGGCGGCCACGATCTCGTCGCGAATCCAAGCACAGTCGGTCAGCGGGCCGTCGACGCGCTGCATGGCGACACGGCTCCAGGTCGAGGTCTGCCAGACGATGAGATCACGGTTGGTGATCCCGCAGAGATGACGTCCGTCGTGGGAGTACGCCAACCGGGTCAGCCGATCCTCGTCCTCGCCGAGTTCGGCGATCGGACGGCATGTCGTCCCGTCGGCCGACCGCCACTCGATCCGCGTTCCGTCGGTGAGCAGCCATCCGGATTCGTCGGCGACCACGTGCCGGACGCCGCTCATACCTTGCCATTGTCGGGCTTCCCAGGTCTGGGTGTCCCAGAGAACAGAAGCTCCGTCGTCGGCGATGGTCAAGAGCCGATCGCCGAGCACGGATGCCGCCACCGTCAGGTAGCTGATCGACGGGTAACGCAGACGCCGAGGCAGCCAGGGCGACTTCGCCGCCATCCATCCCGTGAGCCGCCGAAACCTCGTGCGCCGTTCCTGGAGCAGCCGGGGATCGAGCACCAGCTCCTTCCGGCCGGTGCCAAGGTCATAGACAGTGACGTGGCCGGTCCACGCCGAGCTGTCGACTGCCCGAGAAGGCGACAGAACCAGCCTCGAAGGGAGTCGGAGAAACGAGAGCTCCGTTTCTGTGCTCGACAGGAGTTCAATGTGGCGGGCGTCCCATAGTTCGATTACTCCGGTCCGTCCGACGGCGAGGGTCCGCTCGTCGACCGCATGCAGAAATTCAATCGTCTGGGGAGTGGGGCTCGCCGGGGCGACGGTCGAGGATTCCTCGTGCCAGAAGCGCAATTGGGTGCCGTGCGCGGTGGACATCCACCCCGCGCTCGGCGCTACCGCGAGCCACGTCGCGGGGTGGGCCAAACCGGCAGATCTGACATGGTCGGTCTCCAGTTCGTCAAGCTGCCAGACTCGCACCTCGTCGCCGTCGGTGGAGACAAGTGAGCCGTCGGCCCGGAACCGGCACCCCTCCACCTCCTTGCCGTGCCCGTGCAGAACACCGCGGAGCTTGCCGGCGTCGGCGTCCCAGACGTTGATCCGGCCGTCGGAGCGACCGACCGCGACGCACGACCCGGCAGTGTCGATCGCCAGGCATCTCGCCCGGACGTCGCGGTCACCGAGGCGCCATCCGCCGATCAGCTCCCAGGTATCGGTGCTCCAGCGAGTGACGCGTTCCTCCTCGGCGATGGCAAGCCAGGATCCGTCGACCGGCCCCTCGATGGCGACCGGTTGTTGCGGCAGCCTGAGCTGATGTGACCTGGTCCAGGAGCGCGTGTCCCAGAAATGAACGATGTGGTCGTCGTCGATGGCGATCAACCAGGGCCCGATCACCGCGGGTGCGAGGCTCACGCGATTGGCGTGGCCGGTCAGTGACCGCGCCTCCCCGTTTCCCGTGAGTGGCCGGATGCGAACGTCGGGCCCATCGCCGGCCGATGCGATCCATGAGCTGTCCGGCGCGAACACGAGAGAATCAACATCCTCGTGTCGCTTGTGCAGCGACTGAGCCGGACCTCCCGATACCGGCCATAGCCAGGCCTTCCCGCTGCCGGTGCCGGCCAGCCACCGTCCGTCGGGCGACGCCACGGCGGCCCACAGCCAGTCTTCGTGTTCGCCGAGGTCGATCAGGCGCCGGCCGTCCGCGGTGTTCCAGAGCCGTAGTGGCTTCTCGATGGTTTCCAGAGCGATCCACGAGCCGTCCGGCGCGAACACGGCCGGGTAGTTGACGCGGCTCGAGTCCTCGAGCACGACCAGCGGCTCGCCGCTGTCCGTACGGCGCAGGACGGCGTCGTTCTCCGCTGTCTGGGTGACGACCTGTGTCCCGTCCGGGGAGTAGGGGACGTTGCGGTAGCTGCTGATCGCGTCCGGCGTCATCCGGTACATCGCCGGGTGCGGCAGGTCGGGCAAACGCCATCGGGGCAGCAGGCGCTGTTCGCCCGGCGCCGGGACGTATCCCGCGGCGAGGTGCCCGAGCACCGGATCGTCGCCGATCCTGCCGAGGAAGACATCGATGACGGCATGCGGCGGGTCGGTCGGGGTCAGCAGGTGGCCGTGCCGGTCCAAGGCGCGGCGCAGCGCCTCGGCGACCGGGCTCTCGAGCCCGGCAAGGTCGTCGGAGACCGACGCGGCGCCGAACCGGCGGAGCTTCGCCATCGCCCAGCGCAGGTCGGTGGCGGTCGCCGCGAACTCCGCGGCTCGTCCCGCGACGCGCATGTGGTACCCGAGGTGCCGCCACAGATACGCCTCCTTGTCGGGGAGGTTCCACCAGTCGCGACCCGATGCCGACGCGGCGTCGAGCAGTATCCGGTTCAGCGCCTGCAGCCGGTCCGTGGCGCGGACGTGCAGGTAGTGCCGGATGACGTCGTGCAGCTGAACCGTCTGTTCGCCCTCGTCGAAGTCGGCCAGCAGCGACCGGGAGTGCAGCCGCCGGCACAGATTCGCCGTCTCGTCCCGGGTCAGTCCGCCGGTCCCTCGCCAGAGCGACGCGATCAGATGCAGCGGGATTCGGGTGTCCTCCGCGAAGATTGCCAGGTCGATGAGGCGTTCCTGGTCGGCGGCCGACAGGATCGAGAGGCTGGCGTCGATCGTCCGTTTCGCCGCCCGGTTGCGGCGCGTCTCGTCGCTGAGATCAAGGGCGGTGGGCCCGCCGTGGTCCAGGGCCTCCGCGGTCCGCCGGGCGGCGGCCTCCGGGGATTCGCCACGGTCGACGGCATCGCGGAGGATGCCGTTGCTGAGTGCCAGCAGCAACGGCCACCGGCCGGTGAGCTCCAGCAGGCGATGGATCGTGGGGGCGGCCAGTCCGGGGACGCCGGTCGTCAGCAGGTCCCGGGACTGCTCGTCCCGCATCGGCCCGAGGTCGACCCGCCGCAGCGACGACGGAATGACCCTCGCCATCCGGGTGGTCAGCAGGCGGCTGCTGCCCTCGCCGCCGTACAGGAACGCCTGGGCCTGCTCGTCGGTCCACACGTCGTCGACGACGAGGAGCACCGGACGGCCGTCTTCGGCCATGGCCGCGAGTTCCTGGCCCAGGTGCCGGCCGGCCTGCTCGACAGTGGCGAAGCCGGGCCGCCGGTTGGTGAGCCGTTCGACCACATCGTTGATCTTCGCGGCGAGGGCGGCGCCGCCCACCTCCTCGCCGAGCACCACCCAATGCGTCGTCATGGCGGCCCGGATCCGCGCGTCCTGGGTGACCATCTGCGCCAGAGTCGTCTTTCCGAAGCCGCCGAAGCCGACGATCGCCACGGTGCGCCCGGCCGGCGAATCGGGGGCCAGGGCTTCGACGATCTCATCGAGTTTCTCCGGCCGCGGAACGGCCGGGCCGTCGAGATCCAGCGCGTTGTCGCTGCTCAGGGGTCGGGAGTGCGGCGACCGGTCACCGAGTACGCGCCACGCCTCGATGGCCGCCGCGGCTGCCACCGCCACGACGACCCCGCCGACCAGCAGCCAACCGGGCTTCGACGTCGCCAGATTGACCAGAACACCGACGATCGAGACGACCACCACGCCGGCGGCCGCGGTAACCGCGGCACGGACCTTGGAACGTCGCAACCGCATCCCCTGACCTCGTCGTAAGCGATGAACCGCGGCCGGTTGAGGGCCGATTGTAGGCGTCCCCGTGCCGCGTCGCGTGTGGACTGACGTTGCCGCCCGATCGAGCCGCGCAGCCACTTCTACGACCTGGACGAACTGCGCCGCTGCCACGCCATCGCCGGACGCCATCGCCTGATCGTTGGAGCAGGGCAAATCGTCGTCAGCGGTTACCAGCCGAACCTACTGGTACGAATTGCCCTGCCCATTGATTTAGGCGTCGGGGGCGTTTAGCTTCCTCGAATAGGAAAGTTTCTTTACTGCCCTGGAGGGCTCATGCGCGGTCTCACCCGCCGCCTCGTCGCCGTGGCCGCTGTGGCCACCTCGATCGTGGCGGTCTCGCCGGTCGCGGCACAGGCGCACGGCAGGTCGTACGTCAAGGTCGGTTACTTCACGCAATGGGGTATTTACGGCCGTAACTTCCAGCTCAGCAAGGTCCAGAATTCCGGTGCGGCGGCCCGGCTGACCCACCTCAACTATGCCTTCGGGACGGTCACCGCGGACGGCGTCTGCGCCTCGGCGGACCCGTGGGCCGATTGGCAGACGCCGTTCTCCGCCGAGCTGAGCGTGGACGGGGTCGGCGACGTCGCGGGGCAGCCGATCGCCGGCAACCTGCATCAGCTCGCCGAGCTCAAGGCCAAGAACCCGAAGCTGCGGGTGCTGATCTCGCTCGGCGGGTGGAGCGGTTCCGCGTACTTCTCGGACGCGGCCCTGACCGACGCCTCGCGCAAGAAGCTGGTCGGCTCCTGCGTGGACCTGTGGCTCAAGGGCAACCTGCCCGGTCTCGCGCCCGGCGTGGCGGCGAACATCTTCGACGGCGTCGACCTGGACTGGGAGTGGCCGGGCTCGGACGGCAACGCCGGCAATGTGATCCGGCCCGCGGACAAGCACAACTTCACTCTGCTCGCGGCCGAGTTCCGGGCGCAGCTCGACCGGCTCGGCAAGAGCAACCGGAAGCACTACGACCTGACCGCGTTCCTGCCGGCCGCGCCCGCGAAGATCGCCGCCGGGTTCGAGGGCAAGATCTTCAAGTACCTCGACTTCGGAACCGTTCAGGGGTACGACTACCACGGCTCCTGGGAGTCGCGGACGAACCAGCAGTCCTCGCTGTTCGTCCCGGCCGGCGCACCGGACAACCCGGATTTCTCCGCCGACAACGCGATAAACGCCTGGATCAAGAACGGCGCGCCCCGGCAGCAGCTCGTCCTCGGCCTGCCCTATTACAGCCAGGGCTGGACCGGCGTGACCGGCGGCGGGGACGGGCGGTTCGAGCCCGCGACCGGCCCGGCGCAGGGCGTCTTCGCGGCCGGCACCGAGGACTACAAGACGGTCAAGAACCTGCCCGGCTTCAAGCTCTACCGGGACTGGCGGGCCGGCAACTCCTGGCTGTTCGACGGCACCACCTATTGGACCTACGACGACCCGGCGCAGCTGCTGCAGAAGACGTTCTACATCCGGGCCAAGGGCCTCGGCGGAGCGATGATGTGGTCGCTCGACGGCGATGACGACAATGCATCTCTCACCAAGGCCGTGAATCTCGGCCTGCGCTCGTAAACGTCACGGCGGGGCGGTGCCGCTGAGCGCACCGCCTCGCCCGTTCGGCGCACGGTGATCGACTCGATTCGTCCCGCATCGTTAGCGTTTCGAGTGGGCCCACATCCCCGGCCCGTAGAGAAACGAGGAGGTGCGGCTGATGGCCGAGCTCGAATCTCCCGAGGCGGTGCCCGCCGAGCGAAAAAAGAGGACCGACCACAGTCCCTGGAACTGGTTGCTCCTCATTCCGATCGTCGTGCCCCTGCTGACCCCGCTTTACAACCACGACTCACCGCGTTTCGCGGGCTTCCCCGCGTTCTACTGGATCCAATTCCTGTTCATTCTGCTCGGCGTGGCGACCACCAGCATCGTCTACCGGATGACGAGGCGGTGACCCGATGAGCGAGCACATCACCGAGATCATCATCTTCACCGTGCTGTTCCTGCTGGTCAGCGGCATCGGTTTCGTGGCGGCCCGGTGGCGGGCGCCGCAGGACATGGCGCACCTCGACGAGTGGGGCCTGGGCGGCCGCAGCTTCGGCGCGTGGATCACCTGGTTCCTGGTCGGCGGCGACCTGTACACGGCGTACACCTTCGTCGCGGTCCCCGCGCTGATCTTCGGAGCCGGCGCCGCGGGGTTCTTCGCGGTGCCCTACACCGTGATCATCTACCCGATGTTCTTCCTGATCCTGATCCGGCTCTGGTCGGTGTCGCACCGGCACGGCTTCGTCACGCCGGCCGACTTCGTGCGCACCCGGTTCGGCTCGCCGACGCTCGCGCTGCTGATCGCGATCACCGGCATCGTCGCGACGATGCCCTACATCGCGTTGCAACTGGTCGGCATCGAGGCGGTCCTCAAGACGATGGGCGTCACCGGCAGCAGCATGTTCGCCCGGCACGCGCCGATCATCATCGCGTTCGCCATCCTCGCCGCGTACACCTACCAGTCCGGCCTGCGGGCGCCCGCGCTGATCGCCTTCGTCAAGGACACGCTGATCTACATCGTCATCCTGGTGGCGGTGCTCTACCTGCCGTACAAGCTGGGCGGCTGGGGCAGCATCTTCGACGCGGCCGACAAGAAGTTCCAGGCGACCCCGGCTCCGGGCGACGGCATCCTGCTCAATGCCAACAACCAGCTTCAATACGTGACGCTGGCGGTGGGCTCCGCGCTCGCCCTGTTCCTCTACCCGCACAGCGTCACCGGCGTGCTGGCCAGCAAGAACCGCAACGTCATCAAGCGGAACATGTCGGCGCTCCCGGCGTACAGTTTCCTGCTCGGCCTGATCGCGCTGCTCGGCTACATGGCCATCTCGGCCGGCATCAAGCCGCTGCCCGGCGCGAAAGCCGGCTCCTCGGACATGAACACGGTCGTGCCGCTGCTGTTCGACCTGAAATTCCCGGCCTGGTTCGCCGGCATCGCCTTCGCCGCGATCGGCATCGGCGCGCTCGTGCCGGCCGCCATCATGTCGATCGCCGCGGCCAACCTGTTCACCCGCAACATCTACAAGGAATACCTGAAGCGCGACGCCACCCCGGCCGACGAGGCCAAGGTCTCGAAAATCGCGTCGCTGGTCGTGAAGATCGGCGCGGTCGCCTTCATCGTCTTCCTCGACCCGCAGTTCTCCATCGACCTGCAACTCATCGGCGGCGTCATCATCCTGCAAACGGCCCCGGCCGTGGCCCTGGGCCTCTACACCCGCTGGTTCCACCGCGGCGCGCTGATCACCGGATGGGCGGCCGGCATGGGCCTGGCGTTGTGGATGCTCTGGCAGATCCCGAACGCCGCCACCAAGAAGGCCCACTTCGGTGGCTCCGCGTTCCCGCTCAACAAGTTCTGGTTCTTCGACACCCCGAAGACCATTTACGTGGGCTTCGTGGCGGTCGCGGTCAACCTGCTGGTGGCCGTTCTGGTGACGTTCCTGCTCCGCGCGATGAAGACACCGGACGGTGTGGACGGGACCGAGGCGGACGACTACTTCGCCGACGAGGGAGACCCGCGAGTGGACAAGAGCGTGACGACGGTGGAGACGGTTTCCTCCACATAGCGCTCGACCCGCTCCCGGACCGCCGCAACCCCTGCCGGGGTTGCGGCGGTCTCTGTTTGCACCGCCTTGCGGCAGGTCATCCCGCCGATTCAAGAAATGCCGAAGGAACGTTGCAGAGGGGTCGCCGACCGTGGACCGGACGGCGGCACGGGGCCGGCGTCAGCCGGAGAGGAAGAGACCTGGGTGGCTTCCCATCCGCCGGGCGGCAGTCACCGCCCTGGCGATCAGCTGCGTCGTGGTGGGGCTGTCCGCCCCCGCAACAACACCGTCGGCGGGAGCGGCCCGGAGGCCCGGAACCTGATCTCTCCGGCAACCAGGGCGGCGGGGTCACCGTGAACGGCACCGGCAACACCGTCATCGGCAACTCGATCGGCACCGACGCCGCGGGGACCGGCTCGCTGCGGAACGTCGGCGGTGCCGGCGTGTCCCTGACCGGCGGCCCCGGAACGGTCTCCGGCAACCTGATCTCGGGCAACGACACCGTGGTGGGCGTGGACGTCGGCGCGACCGCGAACGGCTCCACGATCAGCACGCCGAGCAGCCCGTTCCACCTGGAGTTCTTCTCCGGTACGAGCTGCGCCGCGGCGAGCACCACCCTGCTCGGCACCGACCGCATCGTGACCGGCCCGCCGGCCAGCCCGACCCGCAACGGGACCACCCCCTTGACCGCACCGGTGGCGGCGGGCAGCTTCCTGGTGGCCACCGCCACCGAGGTGAGCCCGACCGGCGAACTCGACTCGACCTCGGAGTTCTCCCCCTGCTTCCAGGTCTGAGCCGGCGCGGTCAGCACCATGCTGCGTGATCATGCGAAGCGGTGACTTCGACTCCGTAGACCGACCGGGACGATGTTCCTTTGGCGGGCGAGGGTACCGGTGCACCTGCGGTGTCACCGAGGTCGCCGGGAAACCAGATCCTCAGGTAGGCCGTCGTTCCGTCGACCGCCTTCGAGTAGCAACTCCCGCCGGCGCTGATCACCAGGGCGCCGGTGGGAGCCACCACAGGCCGGCAAGGCACCGAGGCTCATCACGGTGCTCAGGCCGGTGAGCAAGGCGCGGTTCACTGACCTGCGAGCCATGGTCCGAGCCTACGTTCGCCCGGCGCGAAGCGTAGGCCGATGAGAGCGACCACGGTGAGGGCGGCGCTGGCGGCGAAACGGCGCCGAAACGAGCCTCGTCGTCGAGCCGAGGCCGATCAATGGGCCCACCCGACGCCGCCGGACAGCAGCAACGGCCCCGATACCCGGTGGGACGTCGAGGCCCCGAAACGTCCAACGGCCGGGGCGCCAGGGCGCCCCGGGTATTGTTCGGCCAACGTACGCTAATTGATCGCTGGCGTCTCATCGGAATCAGCGACGGTCTCTGCCGCCTGGCCCCGCGCGCTCGCAGCTTCGTAAGCTTCGTCGGCGACCGCCTGAAAGGCCTTGCGTCGTCCCCGGGCATCCACATCCCAGCCGGGCCGACCTCGAGCCGCCCACCAAGCGGCGGCGGACTCGTCGTGGAAGAGTTCGTCGAACACCGTGCGCAGAGCCCTGCGAGACAGCTCGTGTGTGTCCCAAAGCATCGCCCAATGAGCGACCCAAAGATTGAGGACCATCCACCGCTTGCGCTCAGCGATCGAGATGTCGGGGGTGATTGGGAACATCAGATCCGGATCCTCCACGGCCATCTTGACGAGCTCGAAATGCCGCTCTCGCACAGCGGTGACGTGAGCCAAACGCGTCTGCCGCCATTGGAGCAGCAGGGAGCCCGCAATACCGCACAGCGCGAGTCCCGACAAGATCGCGGATACGCCTCCGTAAGCCTGTCCTACGTCAGAGAGCTCTCCCCACCCGGCAGACGCGCCTACAGCCGATCGCATGATCCATGGAGATGCCACGATCGCGGCAACGAGCCCCACCAGGACACACGTGGCCAGCGCCACGACGGGCCATCCGCGGCTCAGGCGGCTACGCGAGCTCTGCATAGCTCCATGATTACCTGCGGTCGCAACTCGGCTACCTAAAGCGAGATTGGGCTGCCGGTGGTCTCTGCCTCCGGCAGCCAGGGCTGGCCGCCCTGGACCCGGGCAACTCCGGGATACCGAACCCCTGCGGGTAGCCGACGCGCACCAGGAGGCAGCCCAGACCGTGCCTGCCGGGTCCGGGTCGGTCAGACGGTGGGGTGCTCCACCTGGACCAGGCAGGCGCGGCTAGTTCGCGGTTGTCGGCTGGCGTCGCCGTGGCCGCCTAGGGACTATTCCTGGGCCGTCTCTGGGCCGTCTGGGGCCGCGGCCGGGCCCGTCAAACGGCGACCAGCATTGACCAACGTCGACCGTTACTGACGTACGAAACGCCAGGTCAATGGCCCTGAACAGCGCCTTGATCAGGTGGGTGACGGACGAGTCGGCCTGTACGCCGGATTCTTTCAGTCGTCATGGCGTTGAGCTGGGGAAACTCCGACCAGAGGTCGGCTCAGGGCGCGGCCAGGGCGTGCTAGGGAGTCCACAGCGTGCCGAAGGCGTTGCCGATCGCGGTGCGGGCGCGGTCCTGGCTGCTGGGCATCAGGTGTGTGTAGGTCTTCAGGGTGAAGGCCGGATCGGTGTGGCCGAGGTACTCCGCGACGGCCTTGATGCTCTCGCCGGCGTTCAGCAGGACCGAGGCGAACAGGTGGCGTAGCGCGTGCATGCCAGTATCCCGTGCGGGTGTGACTCCCGCGGAGCTCAAGAGCGGCCCGCAAGCGGACCGCTCGCGCCGCCCAGCCGGGCCGGGCGAGAGCCCGCCGCCGGCGCCTACACCTTCGGCCCGGCGCCGGCGGTTCCAGCCCGGCGGCAGGCACGATACACACGAAGAAGCCCTCGACCGCCTCTGGCTACAGAGACGATCAAGGGCTTCCAGTATTCGAACGTTCCTAGCGCCTGCATGGGCAAGCCACCTCGAACGCTGGTCTGCTTAAACCGCGAGGCAGACCGACGAGCTGCCACCTTCGCGAGGTCGCAGCGCTCCCAGCGCAGTGCTAGCCATCTCACGCACGCCTTGGAAGTAGCGTCCGTGCGTGCGTTGCAACGCCTCCCTAGAGGCTGCACCCAGGACTACGACCTCGATCGCCGTGTCGTTCATGAACTCGTACTCGGCCTCAAAACGGGCCGTGAGAGCGTCGTTGGCCCGCTCAAACTCCGCAAAACGGACGATCGAGCCTTCACGGCGGTTGAACACCACGAGGTAGTGCCTCATCGGATGCCTCCTTGCTCAACGTACTGCCCCAAGCTTCGCAGCCTGGCCCGCAGCGTAGCTTGCTGTTGCTCTAGCCGCGACCGCTGCACCTCCACCATATCGCGAACGAACAGGTCACACTGACGATGTCGTTGCCGGACGAACTCTGCACCAGAGGGCGTTATATCCGGGACCAGCCGCCGCAGGAACCTGCCAACCTGACGGCGAGCGCGTCGGTGCACCGGCGTCTGACCCCGCTTCAGCACCAGCGCTCCGGAACGCCAGAGCACTACAACCGCCTTCTTGAACTCTCGTCGCATCCGGGGGTAGCAGCGGACCGCGTCAACCTCTAGATCTTCCACATCTCGCTGTAGGTATTTGGCGAGAATCTCCTCTAGACCTTCCCTGGGTGCGTTCGTGAGTCTGTGTATGTCTAGCTCGATGTCTTCGATAGCTGCGATTTGTGGAGCAAACACGGTTCGCAAATCGTCAATGATTTCTCGGCGAGTGACCGGCGAACCGTCGGAGTGCCGGACTCCCTCAGCTGGGAGATCGGCATCGTCCGCGTCTTCACCGTATCGGATACCGCGACCCCAGCGGTCGGCTAGCCGTTCGACGATCTGTGCCCAGTAGTTCTGAAGTTCGGTGCGGACCTGAATCTCGACAGGTACAGAGTCAGGGAAAACGATCACATGCACAGCGCGATATCCGTGACTTGGCCTTGCCCGGCGGTCGACGACCCTCGCCGGCTGAGTCGTCCGCTCCCAAGAATTGAAGTGAGCCGTGAGCTGCTCCACGACTTCGTCTTGCTTGGCCCAGCCGCCGGTGACAACGGTTCGAGCGCCCGCCATGTCCTGAACCCGAGCCAAGGCCATGCCCTGCTCGCGTTTGAGCTTCTCAATCAATACGCCTCGTGTTTTCACACGAGTCGTCGCCGACAGCCCGATCGACGCTAGCTGGCTCTCGACATCGTCCAGAATCACCTGGTAAGCCCGCAGAACCTCATTGAGTTGCAGCATGTCCTCGCTGGCAGGAGTGACGCTGCCAGCGATTCTCTCGCCTAGCTTGTTTAGCTGCTTCTTCGAAATCGGCAACGGCACCCCCGAAAGCTACACTCCGTGGTCAAGCAAGATTCCGTGCGGGGCTCTGTTCTCCGTCGTCACCATCCGCAGCCGCCTCGACAGCCGAACCCAAACGCCTTCGCCGGGCAGGCAGGCTCCCAGGATGACGCGGGCCTCACCGTGCAGGGTTCGGAGGCATCCCGGTCGCCTGCCCACGGGATGCCAGACCACCGCCAGGGCGCCAAGGTCGTTCGTCCGGTAGGGCGCTCCACCTTGGCGCCCTGGCGGTGGCCCAGCATGGCGAAGCCCAGGCGACCGGGATGTACTCCTTAGGCGGACGGATACCAGCGGCTCTCCGAGCCGCCCAGGCCGTCTCCAGGCCGTCCGACGTTCGCCAACCCCCCACCGCCAACCACCAACGTCACCAAGGTTTCCCCAGCTCAGCACGTCAGCAGCCGATCGTGACCGGGGCACGGAACCCAAGTGTCAGACGGCGTACCTCTGTTATGGGCTGAAATGGGGTCCGTCAGGGCGTCTCCAGGGCGTCAGGGCGTCCCCAGGGCGTCCGAGGTATACCAACGACGACCAATAATGACCATCCACCACCGTTCACTAACTGCTGTTCAGCAGGCCGTTCGGGGCGCTGACCTTGGGGGTGGCGGACGAGTCGGCCTGTACGCCGGATTCTGTCTCGGCTTTCGCCGAGGGCGGTCATCCATCTCGGCTCGCCGTTGCCGGCGGGCTCTTGCGGCCTACCCGCAGGCTCGGGCGAGCAGCCCTCGAACGCCTGCGCCGGCCGGGGTTCTCGCGAGCCCCGGCCTTACTTGGCCTTGCTCCGGGTGGGGTTTACCTAGCCACCCCGGTCACCCGGGATGCTGGTGAGCTCTTACCTCACCGTTTCACCCTTACCGGCCCGTGGGCCGGCGGTTTGTTTTCTGTGGCACTGTCCCGCGGGTCGCCCCGGGTTGCCGTTAACAACCACCCTGCTCTGCGGAGTCCGGACGTTCCTCGGCGACGCCCGCGAAGGGGCGCCGACGCGACCGCCCGGCCGACTCGTCCGTCCGTTCAATGCTACGGACGCGGCCCGGTGGGGCGATCGGCGACCCCGTAGATTCGTACCCACCATGGATCTTTCCCACGTACTGCTGCTCGTCGTGGCCGGTGTCGCGGCCGGCGGGGTGAACGCGATCGCCGGCGGCGGGTCGCTGATCACGTTCCCGAGCCTGATCGCCGCCGGGCTGCCGACCGTGGACGCCAACGTCACCAACTCGGTGTCGGTCTTTCCCGGGTACGTGTCGAGCGTCTTCGGGAGCCGGGCCGACCTGCGGGGGCAGGGGCGGCGGGTACGGGCGATCCTGCCCACCAGCCTGGTCGGGTCGGCGGGCGGGTGTGCGCTGCTGCTGCTCACGCCGGCCCGGGCGTTCGAGTTGGTCGTTCCGTTCCTGGTGCTGGGCGCGGCGGCGACGCTGGCGTTCCAGGAGCGGCTGCGCGGCCTGGTCGGGCATCCGCGGGCGATGTCCAAGAAGAGGGCGTTCCTCACGCTGCAGGTCGTCGTGTTCGTGGGGGCGATCTACGGCGGCTACTTCGGGGCGGCGCTCGGCGTCATGTACGTGGCCGCGCTCGCCCTGGTCCTGGACGAGCCGCTGAAGCGGATCAACGCGCTCAAGAACGTCCTGTCGGCGAGTGTCGGCCTGGTGACCGTGGTGGTGTTCGCCGTCTTCGCGCACGTGCACTGGGGCGCCGTTCTCGTGCTGGCACCCGCCACGCTCCTCGGCGGGTACGTGGGGGCGAAACTGGCCCGCCGGTTGCCGTCCCGCGTCCTGCGCTACCTGATCGTCACCTTCGGCACGGTGATCGGGCTGATCCTGCTGTACCGCGCGATCAGGTGAGATCGGACGGGTCGGTGTTGGCCCCGCAGAGCAGCACGACCACCCGCTCGCCGGCGGCCGGCAGGTAGGCACCCGAGGTCAGCGCCGCATACGCCGCCGCGGTGCCGTGTTCGACCGCCAGGCGGTAGTCGTCCCACAGGCGGCGCCGGGCGTCCACGATCGCCTTGTCGTCGACCAGCAGCGACCCGATGCCGGCCGCCCGGGCCAGCTCGAACGCGATCTCGCCGACCCGGCGGGCGCCGAGCGAGTCGGCCGCGACGCCGGAGACCGGTACGTCCACCGGCTCGCCGGCCCGCAACGCCGCGTGCAGGGCGCAGGCAGTGGTGGGCTCGACCGCGACGACGGAGACGTCCGGCGGGCGCAGGGCGGCGATCATCCCGGCGATCAGGCCACCGCCGCCGACCGCCACCAGCACCGTGTCGAAGCCGCCCGGGATCTGCTCCGCCAACTCCAGGCCGAGGGTGCCGTTGCCGGCGACCATGTCGGGATCGTCGTACGCGTGGCAGAAATACGCGCCGGAGGCCTGGGCCCACTCGACGGCCGCCGCGTAGGCCTCGGCGTACTCGTTGCCGGTCCGCACCACCGAGGCGCCGAGCTTGCGGAGTTTGTCGACCTTGACCGCGGGGGCCGTGGACGGCACGTAGACCTCGGCCGGCACGCCCAGCTCGCGGGCCGAATACGCCGCCGCCAGGCCCGCGTTGCCGCCCGACGCGGCGACGATGCCGGCCGCGGGCAGCACGCCCCGGGTGGCCGCCGCGACGATCTGGTTCATCATGCCGCGGGTCTTCCTGCTCAGAAGCGTTTCCCGTAACTCCGGCAGACTTTCAGCGCGCTGGCGAGCCATCCAGCCGTGGGTTACGGGAAGGACCTCTGGCGACGTGCTTAGAAGGCCCACTAGGCGATACTCCAGCTCACCCGCCGTGACGCCACGGGCGACGACTCACCCACCAGGCGGGCCAGGTCGAGCAGCCGGTTGGAGAAGCCCCACTCGTTGTCGAACCAGCCGCGCACCTTGACCCCGCCGTCCGCGGTGGTCTGCGTGCCGGACGGGTCGATCATGCAGGACGCCGGGTTGTTCTTCACGTCGATCGACACGGTCGGGTCCGGGTCGTACGCCAGAATGCCGCGCAGCGGACCGGCGGCGGCCTCGGCCAGCGCCCGGTTGACCTCCTCCACGCTGACCGGGCGGTCGGTCTGGCCGGCGAGCTCGGCGAGCGACCCGATCGGGGTGGGCACGCAGTAGTAGCTGTAGCGCATCTCGCCGATCTCCGGCAGCACCACCCGCACCAGGTCACCGGCCACGTAGTTGTGCGGGATGATGCTCTCGCCGGTGGCCCGCCCGAGCCGCGGGTCGTCGCGGGAGGTGCCCATCACCGTGTCCTGCGCCTTCTGCCAGCCCTGGACGGCCAGCACCACCGAGGTGTTCACCGAGCGCAGGCCGAACCGGTCCAGCAGGACCTTGGCCATCACGGTGAGCGCGTTGACGCCGCACGAGCCGGGGGAGACCACGTCGTGCTCGGCCGGGTCGTAGGTGTGGTGGTTGGCGCCGTAGACCAGGAACGCGTCGGGGTCGTCGGCCGAGGCGCTGATCACGACCTTGCGGGCGCCGCCGTGGGTGATGTGGGTGCGGGCCGTGGTGCCGGCCCGGAAGCGGCCGGTCGCCTCGATGACGACGTCGACGCCGGCGTCGGCCCAGGGGATGCGTTCCGGGCGTGGATGGTGGAACACGCGGATCGCATGGTCATTAACGACCAGGTGGTCGGCTCGCGTGGTGACGGTGCCGGGAAATGCGCCTCTAATGCTGTCGCGGCGCAGCCCATAGGCCATTTTCTCGGTCGACGCAAGGTCGTTGACCACCGCAATGGATATTCCGGAATCCCCGGCCGCCGCCACTATCCGAGTGATGCTGCGGCCGATCCGGCCCAATCCGTTGATGCCGACCGAAACACTCATCGAAGGCTCCTAGGCCGCTTGTGATCCCTGGTGTCGCGTGCCGCCGCGCGGGGCCCGGACACCCCGGATTCCACCCGTCGTCACGCCCTCGACACTATGAGTCGTGCAACTTGCACGTCAACGAGAGCACGTCACCGGCTCTTCTAGATCCACATAGGACCTGGCGGCCGGCATCGCCCCAGCGTGAACCGTTTGCCATCGGGCATTGGTCGCCTTTGACGCGTCATCGCGCGGATATGTGAATGAGGTCTTGGCGAGGGGCCGCGTCATCCGGATGGGTTATGCGTTTTCCGGCCAGGCGTGCCATTTTTCGCGAGAATCTCCACCCGGACGCTGCGGATCGATATTCCGGAAGTGATCAGCCTCGGGCGGGGATTCGCCTGGCCGCCACGACCCGGGAGCGGGGCCGGGCGGCCAGGCCGCGGCGCCGTTTATCGGGGAATCGGCCGCAAGATGCGGTTTGGCCGGTAATGATCGGAGTGTGACGTCTCCCGAGCGCCAGCAGACCGAGTCGCGGATGCGGTTCCGCCGGTTCGCGCTGGCCGTCTGCCTGATCGGGGTGCTCGTGCAACTCGGGCTGACCGCGTACTACCTGGGCATGGGACACCGGGCGCGGCCGCACCACCTGCCGGTCGGGCTGGTCTCGCCGGCCACCAAGCGCGCGGCCGCGGTCGGCCTGCTCTCCCGCAACGACTACTTCCGGGTCACCGACTACGCCTCCGCCGACGACCTGATCATCGCGATCAAACGGCGGGACGTGTACGGCGGCGTGGACATCACCGCGAGCAAGCCGCACCTGTACGTGGCGAGCGCCGGTGGCACCGCGGCCGCGTCGCTGCTGCGCACCACGTACACCTCGGTCGTGCAGCAGCAGACCGCGGACGCCCTCGCCGAGATCGCCCGGCAGGGCGACACGATGAAGGTCAGCCAGGCCCAGGACCTCAACACGCCGCCGGCGATCACCGACGTGGTGCCGCTGCCCACCGACGACGTCAACGGCGTCTCGCTCGGCTTCCTCACCCAGGCCCTCGCGCTGGGCGGCACGATCGCCTCGATGGGCCTCGGCCGGTTGATTCCCCGCGCGCCGCGATCCTGGCGGCGCGGCGTCGCGCACGTCTCCATCCTGATCCTGTACGCGGTGGGCTCGGCCGCCGTCATCCTGTGGTCGATGACCTGGTTCGGCGTGGGCACGACCGCCGACCGGGGCGAGATGCTCGGCATCTTCTCGCTGATCTCGCTGGCCATCACGGCGTCCACGGCCGGGGCGGTGGCGCTGTTCGGCCCGGCCGGCGCGTTGATCGGCGCCATGTACTTCACGCTCGGCACGGTCATCTCCGGGGCCAGCATCCTGCCCGAGTTCCTGCCCTCGTTCGGCCGGCACCTCGGCGAGAACCTGCCGACCGGGGCCGGCGTGCAGGCCGTCCGGGACAATCTCTACTTCCCGGCCGCGCCGATCCGCGAGCATCTGCTGGTCCTGGGCCTCTACGCCGGGATCGGGGCGGTGATCGTGCTGATCACCAACATCCTGCCGAACCGGACGAACAGCACGTCCGAGGTCGAGCTGGAACTGACCGAGCGGCTCGAGGGTGCCGAGCGCCGCGAAGCGGTGCCCGTCGAGCCCTAATCCCGGGGCCGGGTCGTCCGAATCTCAGCGGCATGTCCGTACGCACCAGCGTCACCGTCCCGCTGCGCTTCCCCGACGGCTATGCCACGACCGCGCGGGTGAGCACCTTCACCGGGCTGGCCGACGGCAGGGAGCACCTCGCCCTGACGCTGGGCACGCCGGGGCCGGACCCGCTCGTACGGCTGCACTCGGAATGCCTGACCGGGGACGTGTTCGGGTCGGAGAGGTGCGACTGCGGGCCGCAGTTGCGCGAGGCGGCCGAGCGGATCACCGTCGCCGGCGGCTACCTGTTGTACCTGCGGCAGGAGGGGCGCGGGATCGGGCTCTATGCCAAACTCGACGCCTACGCGCTGCAAGATCAGGGCCTCGACACGTACGCGGCGAATCGTGCTCTTGGGCATGGGGATGACGAGCGGGACTACGCGCCGGCGGCCCAGATGCTGTCCGCCTTGGACGTCCGGCGCATCGATCTTCTTACCAACAATCCGGATAAAGCAGCACAGATGCGCTCCTTGGGCATCGAGGTGCGGAACGTCGTTCCCACCGGGATCTTTCAGACCGCGGCAAATGTCCGTTACCTGCGGACCAAGGCTTCGGTAACCGGGCACACATTGCCGATCGCCGGCTGACGCTCAGATTCCGGCTCCCGCGCCGAACGGAAATGTGTGGGAATCGAGGGAGTGAACGCGCGGATCGCCGACATCCAGAGCCGGATGATCGCGCTGCAGACCCAGCAGGCCGGCCGCACCACCCAGCAGAGCCAGTCGTCCACGACGACCGGCGGCGCGTCCGGCGACGACTTCGCGAGCTACCTGTCCGACGCCGTCTCGCAGACGCCGGCCACCGGCCGCGGCTACGCGGTCAACAGCAAAGGCATTCCGACCGAGCTCGAGGCGTACGGGAACGGGAAGATCCCGGCGAGTGCGTTGCAGCCGGTCGGCAGCACCGGATTCAAGCTCTGGGCGCCGGCTGCCGAGTCGATGACCCGGATGATCGCCGACGCGCAGAAGGCCGGCGTGCACATCGGGATCACCGAGACGTACCGCCCGCTGGCCGAGCAGGTCGACCTGGCCCGGCGCAAGGGGCTGTACTCCCAGGGCGGGCTGGCGGCCAAGCCCGGCACCAGCGAACACGGCTGGGGCATGGCCGCCGACCTCGACCTGGACGCCAAGGCGCTGTCCTGGGTGCGGGCGAACGCCGACAAATACGGCTTCTACAACACCGCGTCCCGGGAGAGCTGGCACTGGGGCTTCAAGCCCGAGTCGTCAGGCGCTCGCCAGCAGCTCGCCGTGCAGTAGGGACAGCCAGCCGTCCGGGTGGTCGGCCCAGCGCCGCCACCCGTCCGAGATGCGCTGGAGGTCGGCGGGCGTGGCCGCGCCGGTGCGCAGCGCGGTGGTCGCCATCTCGGATTTCAGCACCCGATCCGCCCACATGCCGCCCCACCACGCGCGATCCGCCGGGGTGGCGAAGCACCAGGTGCTCGACGTCGCGGTCAGCTCGGTGAAGCCGGCCGCCCGGCCCCAGGCCAGCAGGCGACGACCGGCGTCCGGCTCGCCGCCGTTGCCGCGGGCGATCCGTTCGTACAGCTCCAGCCACTCGGTCAGCTCGGGAAACTCGGGAAACCAGGTGAACGCCGCGTAGTCGCCGTCGCGGACCGCCACCACGCCGCCCGGCCTGGTCACCCGGCGCATCTCGCGCAGGGCGGCCACCGGGTCGGTCACGTGCTGCAGCACCTGGTGGGCGTGCACCACGTCGAAGGTGTCGTCGGGGAAATCCAGCGCGTGCACGTCGCCGACCGCGAAGTCGACGTTGGTCAGGCCGCGCCGGGCGATCTCGGCGCGGGCCAGGTCGAGCGCCTCCGCGGTGACCTCCAGGGCGGTGACCCGGGCCGGTGTGACTAGGGTCGCGAAGTCGGCCGTGATGGTGCCCGGGCCGCAGCCGATGTCGAGCACCGAGACTCCGGAAGTCAGCCGCGGCAGGACGTATGCCGCCGAATTCTCTGCGGTCCGCCACCGGTGTGAGCGCAAGACCGACTCGTGATGTCCGTGCGTGTAGGTCGCCATGCCCTCGAAGCTAGCCCCGCCGTCCCTATATTTGAGAAGAAAATCCCATCATTCGGTACGCGGTGAGTTAAGTGATTTCTTCCTGGCCTCGTCAGGCCGTACTTTTGTCGGCATGAGAATCGGCATCGTGGGCGCGACGGGACAGGTCGGCGGCGTCATGCGCCGCATTCTGGCCGAGCGCGAGTTCCCGGTAGATCAGCTTCGGCTCTTTGCGTCCGCACGGTCCGCCGGTCGCACGCTCCCCTGGAAGGACGGCGAGGTGACGGTCGAGGATGCGACGACCGCCGACTTCGGCGGCCTCGACATCGTGCTGTTCTCGGCCGGCAAGGGCAGCTCCAAGGAGCTGGCGCCGCGGGTCGCCGCGTCGGGTGCCGTGGTCATCGACAACTCGTCCGCCTGGCGGATGGATCCGGATGTGCCGCTGGTGGTCAGCGAGGTCAACCCCGACGCCGCCCGTAACCGGCCGAAGGGCATCATCGCCAACCCCAACTGCACCACGATGGCCGCGATGCCGGTGCTGCGCCCGCTGCACGACGAGGCCGGCCTCGTCGCGCTGGTCGCCACCACGTACCAGGCCGTCTCCGGCGCCGGGCTGGCCGGCGTGAGCGAGCTCGACGAGCAGGTGAAGAAGGTGGCCGACCGGGCCACCGAGCTGACCCACGACGGCTCGGCCGTGGAGTTCCCGGCGCCCCGCTCGTTCGCCAAGAACATCGCCTTCAACGTGCTGCCGCTGGCCGGCTCGATCGTCGACGACGGCCGGGACGAGACCGACGAGGAGCAGAAGCTGCGCAACGAGAGCCGGAAGATCCTCGACATCCCGTCGCTGCTGGTCTCCGGCACCTGCGTCCGCGTCCCGGTCTTCACCGGCCACTCGCTGCAGATCAACGCCCGGTTCGCCCGGCCGCTGTCGCCGGCCCGCGCCCGCGAGCTGCTCGCGGTGGCGCCCGGTGTGGAGCTCTCCGACGTGCCGACCCCGCTCGAGGCGGCCGGCCGTGACCCGTCGTATGTGGGCCGCATCCGGGCCGACGAGACGGTGGCGAACGGGCTCGCGCTCTTCGTCTCCAACGACAATCTGCGCAAGGGTGCCGCGCTGAACGCGGTGCAGGTGGCCGAGCTGGTGGCGGCCGAGCCGCGCTAGTTTCCCGCTTGTCGAAGGTGCCCCGGCCGGGTTCGCGGCCGGGGCATTTTTCTTGAGATGCCTTCGCCTCCAATGTGGAAATCTGGGACTTTTTGCCCGAATCGGTGGCGGATGGCCGGTTTGAGGTGCACAGTGATGGCATGAACGACAGTGGGCCTGGCGGGGGCGGCTATTTCTGGTGCCTCCGTGACAGCCGTGTCGAGACCGGCGACGACCTATGTCCCGCCCAGTACCGGCTCGGCCCCTACGCCACGGCTGACGAAGCGACGCGGGCACTCGAGATCGTCGAGAAGCGCAATGCCGAGTGGGATGCCGAGGATGCCCGCTGGACCGGGGAGGTCAGCTAACACCGGCGCCGACCCCCTGTGTCCAAGCCGGAATTCGCAGTCTCCAGGCGGAGACGAGCCCGCAGTCATTCGCAAGGAGGAACACCCTGATGGCCGCTGCCAAAAAGGCTCCGACCAGAGCAACAACGGGCGCCGGGAAGTCGAAGCCGGCGGTGAGGAAGGTGGCGGCCGCGGCCGCCCGGAAGACCGGGGCTGCCACGGTACGCACGACCACGACGACGCGTCCGGCGGTGCCCAAGCCGAGCACGCCCGATCGGGGTGGCGCCACGTCTTCGGCGGCGCGGAAGGCCGGAGCCGCTGCGAAGGCCGGATCCGCGTCGAAGGCAGGGGCCGCGTCGACGGCAGGGGCCGCTGCGTCGAAGGCGGGATCCGTGTCGAAGGCGGGGGCCGTGTCGAAGACGGGGGCCGCTGCGTCGAAGGCGGGATCCGTGTCGAAGGCCGCGGCTGCGAAGGCCGGGGCCGCTAAGTCGGCGTCGGCTTCGAAGGCGGCGGCTGCTTCGAGGGTCGCGGCGAAGACTGCCGCCAAGACGGTGACCGTTGCCAAGCAGCGGACCGCGCCGGTCAAGAAGGCTGCCGTGACCAAAGCGACGGCCGTGAAAACGATCGGCGTGAAAGCCGCGAAGACCGTGGCGAAGCCGGTGGCCAAGTCCGCGGCCAAGTCGGTGCGGCCGGCCAAGGTCACCGCCCCGAAGCCCGTTTCGAAGAAGCCGGTCGCGAGGAAGCCGGTCGCGGGCAAGGCGGCCACCGTGGGCACGGCGGCGACCACGAAGACGCTGGCGAAGGCCGCGAAGCGGGGCGTCGCGAAGGCGGCCGGCAACCGGCGGCCGGTCACGCCGCGGCGGACCTCGGCGGCGGTCAGCCCGATGCCGGGGGTGATGTCGGCGACGATTCCCCCGGAATCGACACCGGCGGCGGACATGGACGAATCGATGCCGATGGCGCCGGCGATGGCGGAGCCGACCGAGTCCGGCATCCGGGCGGTGGACGTGGCGACGCGGCGCAGCCGGGCCGCGGACATGCCGGCGGTGCTCGGGTCGATCAGCGGGATGCCGACGATCACGCCGGATCCCGAGACGAGGAAGCCGGCGAAGGCCACCCGGCCGGCGGGCAAGCCGGCGTCGCGGGCGAAGGCCACGGCGAGCAGGGCGGCGGGGGCGGCCAAGGCGACCCGGCCGGCCACGGCGGCGAAGAAGACGGCGGTGGCGAAGAAGACGGCGGTGGCGAAGAAGACGGCGGCCAAGGCAGCCACGGCCACCCGGACGGCGGCGGCCAAGACCGCGGCCGCGGCCAAGACCGCCACGGCGGCTAAGACGGCGGCGGCCAAGACCGCGGCGGCCAAGACCGCGGCGGCCAAGACCGCGGCGGCCAAGACAGCGGTGGCGAAGTCGGCGGCCAAGATCGCGGCTGCGGCCAAGAAGGCGGCGGTGGCGAAGACCGCGCCGGCTGGCAAGAGCGCGACCAAGAAGGCGCCCGCCACCAAGATGGCGGCTCGCACGACGGCGACGAAAGCTACGGCGGCCAAGAAGACGGCGGCTCGTCCGACGGCGGCCAAGGCGACGGCGGCCAAGGCGACGGCGGCCAAGGCGGCCACCGCTGCCCGGGCGGCCAAGGCGAGCACGGCTGCCGCGGCGATGGCGCGGGCGGCCACGAAGACGGCGGCGGCCAAGGCGGCGCCTATGAAGGCGGTGGCCAAGAAGGCGGCGGCCAAGAAGACGGCGACGAAGGCGACCGCGGCGAAGGGGACGGCCGCTAAGGCGACCGCCGTGAAGAAGGCGGCGGCGACGAAGACGGCAGTCAAAAAGGCGCTGGCTCGGACCGCGGCCACGAAGACCGCGGCTACCAAGGCGATGCCGGCCAAGAAGGTGGCTACCCGGACGCCGGCCAAGAAGGCTCCGGCCACCAAGATGACCGCGGCCAAGGCGACGGCTAGCAAGGCGACCGCGACCAAGGCGACGGCGACCAAGGCGATGGGGGCTAAGGCCACCGGGACCAGGGCGACCGGGGCCAAGGCGACCGGCACCAAAGCGACTGCTACCAAGGCGGCCGGGACCAGGACCGCGGCCAAGGCGGCCGGGGCGGGGGCGATGGCGGCCAAGGCGGCCAACAAGCGGGTGCCGGTCAAGGCGGCCAAGCGGTCGGCCACCAACGAGTCGGCGACCACGCGGGGGCGGGCCGCCAAGACCACCGCCGGCGCGAAGGCGACCAACGTGGCCCGGGCTACGCCGACCGCCAAGACGTCGCGGACCAACGTGGCCAAGGTGGCCAAGGCGGCGACCGGCGCGGCGGTCCGGACGGCGGCGGCGGGCAATGCGCCTGGTGCCTCGGGCGGGCGTACGGCCGCCGGACGGAAGGTTGCCGCCAAGCGTTCGTGATCCGATGGTTTTCCTCCGGTGGCCGCGCCTCGTGCGTGGCCACCGGCGTTTCGGCTGGTAGTAATGAGCGGTGCCGATCAAGAGGGTGTGGGCGCCGCAGATCGACTTCTCGGTGCTGCGCAGGGAGTTGCGGCTGCCGGGCGAGTTTCCGCCGGCGGCGCTCGACGAGGCCAAGGATGCCGCGGCCCGGCCGGCGCGGCCCGCCGCCGACCTGACCGGGGTGCCGTTCGTGACGATCGACCCGGCCACGTCGCGCGACCTCGACCAGGCCATGCACCTGAGCCGGCGGGACGGCGGCGGCTACCGGGTGCGGTACGCGATCGCCGACGTCGCCTCGTTCGTCCGGCCGGGCGGGCCGCTGGAGGCCGAGACCTGGGTGCGGGGGCAGACCGTCTACCTGCCCGACGGGCGGATCCCGCTGCATCCCGAGGTGCTCGGCGAGGGGGCGGCCAGCCTGCTGCCGGACGGCGACCGGCCGGCGGTGGTCTGGACCATCGACGTCGACCCGTCCGGCGAGACGGTCGGCATCGCGGTCGAGCGGGCGCTGGTGCGCAGCCGTGCCAAGCTCGACTACGTGACCGTGCAGGGACAGGTCGACGCGGGCACGGCCGCCGAGCCGATCGCGCTGCTGCCCGAGCTGGGCGGGCTGCTCGCCGAGCGGGCCGCCGCCCGGGGCGCGGTCAACCTGCCGCTGCCCGAGCAGGAGGTCGAGCGGGACGGCGACGGCTGGCGGCTGGTGCTGCGGGCGCCGCTGGCGGTCGAGGAGCACAACGCGCAGATCTCGCTGCTCACCGGGGTGGCCGCGGCGACCCTGATGCTGCGCGGCGGGATTGGGCTGCTGCGGACCATGCCGGCGGCCCGACCCGAGGCGGTGGCGAAGCTGCGGGCGGCGGCCGGGTCGCTGGGCGTCGACTGGCCGGCCGGGGCGTCGGTCGGTGCGGTGGTGGCCGGGGTCGAACCGGGCACACCGCGCGGGGCGGCGTTTCTCGACCAGGCGGCCGAGTTGCTGCGCGGGGCGGCGTACACGCCATTCGACGGGACGCTACCGGCGGAGACCGGGCACGGCGGGGTCGGCGCGGCGTATGCGCACGTCACGGCCCCGCTGCGGCGGCTCGCCGACCGGTACGCGACCGAGGTGTGCCTGGCGTTGGCGGCCGGCGAGGAGGTGCCCGCCTGGGCGCGGGAGGCGTTGCCGAGGCTGCCGAAGGCGATGGGCGACAGCGACCGGCTGGCCGGGGCGGCGGGCCGCGGCGCGATCGACCTGGCCGAGGCGGTGCTGCTCACCGGGCGAGTCGGGGAGAGCTTCGACGTGGGTGTGGTGGACCGGGACGAGCCGCGCGGGAACCGTCCGCCGGGCGGGACGGTGGCCCTCGACGACCCGGCGGTGCGGGCCCGCTGCCTGGGTGACCTGCCGCTGGGCGAGCGGATCCGGGCCCGGCTCACGGTGGCCGACCCGGCGGCCCGGCGGGTCGAGTTCGAGCGCGAGCAATAGAACTGGCGCCGACCGGGGGACACCGCGAGATCTCGCGGCAGCCCAGCCCGGAAGCGGCGGCAGGGAGGCCGGGACGGCAGCAGCCGGGCCGGCACACCGCGGGACCGGTCCTCCTCGTACGGTATGAGGTTTTAGGAAATGCAGGCGCAGATGATGAGCGCGGCGCCGAAGTGGGTGGCGGCCGAGACCAGCGCGCCGCCGTGGCGGTCGGGCGTGCAGATGACGTCGCCGAGCTTGCCGGGGGTCATCCAGTCGAGGACCAGGAAGGCCAGGCCCATGATCGCGATGCCGACCAGGCCGAAGAGGACCGTGGAGGCGAGGCCCTGGCCGAACGAGTCGTAGCTGGTGAAGATCGCGGTGAACACGATCAGGGCGATGCCCAGCTGGTTGGCCGCGAGCAGCAGCGACGCGTTGGGGTTACGGTCGACCCAGATCAGGTCGCGCAGCTTTCCCGGGGTCAGCCAGTCGATCAGGACGTAGCCGAGCGCCATCAGGCCGATGCCGACGAGCCCGAACACGATGCTGCGGCCGGCGCCCTCGAGCAGATCTTGCAGCACGGTCTCTCCTTTCCAAGGTCAGGAGAGATTACAGGGCGCCGAGGTAGCGCTCACGCTCGTACGGCGTCACCTCGCGGCGGTACTGCTCCCACTCGGCGCTCTTGTTCCGCAGGAAGAAGTCGAAGACGTGCTCGCCGAGCACTTCGGCGACGAGCTCGGACTTGCTCATCACCTCGATCGCCTCGGAGAGGTTTTCCGGCAGCGCCTCGTAACCCATCGCCTTGCGCTCGGCGGGGGAGAGTGACCAGACGTCGTCCTCGGCGCCGGGGGGCAGGTCGTACCCCTCCTCGATGCCCTTGAGGCCGGCGCCGAGCATGACGGCGAAGGCGAGATACGGATTGGTCGCCGAGTCGATCGAGCGGACCTCGACGCGGGCCGAGTTGGGTTTGCCGAACGCCGGGACGCGGACCAGGGCGCTGCGGTTGAGGTGGCCCCAGCTGACGAACGCGGGGGACTCGGTGATCGCGTTGGGCAACTGGAGCGGGAACAGCCGCTTGTACGAATTGACCCACTGGTTGGTGACCGCCGTGTACTCCCGGGCGTGCACCAGCAGGCCGGCGATGAACGCGCGGGCCGTCTTGGACAGCTTCATCGGGTCGTCGGCGTCGTAGAACGCGTTGCGCTCGCCCTCGAACAGCGACAGGTGCGTGTGCATGCCGCTGCCGGGCTGGTCGGTGTACGGCTTCGGCATGAAGGTCGCGTGGACGCCCTGGGAGAGCGCCACCTCCTTGACGACGTGCCGGAAGGTCATGATGTTGTCGGCCGTGGTCAGCGCGTCGGCGTAGCGGAGGTCGATCTCCTGCTGGCCGGGGGCGACCTCGTGGTGGCTGAACTCGACCGAGATGCCGATGCGCTCCAGGGCGAGCACGGCCTGGCGGCGGAAGTCGCGGGCCACCGAGTGGGTGGTGTGGTCGAAGTAGCCGCCGGTGTCGACCGGGATCGGGACCGAACCGTCCAGCGGGCCGTCCTGGATCAGGAAGAACTCGACCTCGGGGTGGGTGTAGAAGGTGAAGCCCTTCTCCGCCGCCCGGGCCAGGGCGCGGCGCAGCACGTGGCGCGGGTCGGCCCAGGCGGCGCTGCCGTCGGGGAGCAGGATGTCGCAGAACATCCGGGCACTCTCGCCGCTGGCCCCGCCCTCGAACGGGAAGACCTGAAAGGTGGTCGGGTCGGGCATGGCGACCATGTCGGACTCGTAGACCCGGGCGAAGCCCTCGATCGCCGAGCCGTCGATGCCGATGCCCTCCTCGAAGGCGGACTCGAGCTCGGCGGGCGCCACCGAGACACTCTTCAGGGTGCCCAGCACGTCGGTGAACCAGAGCCGGACAAAACGGATGTCGCGCTCCTCGAGCGTGCGAAGCACGAACTCCTGCTGTCGGTCCACGGTCACTCCTGGTCGTCCGGCCCTGACGAGCCAGTGTCACCTGGCTTCGTTACGCCGAGATTACGCTGGCCGGGTGCCGCCCCGGCGCCCCGGGTGCGGTCCGTGGGGGAAGAATGGCGGCATGCCCACGCTGCGGATCGCCCTGGCTCAGGTGAACTCTACGGTCGGCGACATCGCCGGGAACGCGGCCGAGGTTCGCCGCTGGTCCCGGTTGGCCGCCGATGCCGGAGCGCAGGTCGTCGCGTTCCCGGAAATGATGCTGACGGGGTATCCGATCGAGGATCTGGTGTTCCGGGACTCGTTCGTTTCTTCGTCTTTGTCTGCTTTGTCGGCGCTGGCGGGTGATCTTGCTGCCGACGGTCTGGGTGATTTGGCGGTCGTAGTGGGATATGTCGACGCGGACGGGCCCGCGGCGACCAGTTCGGATGCCGCGCCCGGCCGCGGGCGGCGGGACGCTTCCGCGCTGCTGCATGGCGGGAAGATCCGGGCAAAATACTTTAAACATCACCTGCCCAACTACGGGGTCTTCGACGAGGACCGCTACTTCGAGCCGGGGCGGTCGCTGACCGTGGTGCGGTTCGGGGGCGTGGACATCGCGCTGACGGTGTGTGAGGACATCTGGCAGGCCGGCGGGCCGTTCACCGCAGCGCGGCGGGCCGGGGCGGGCCTGGTGCTCAACATCAACGCGTCGCCGTACGAGCTGAACAAGGACGACGTGCGGCTGCCGCTGGTGATGCGGCGGGCGGCCGAGGCGGGGGCGACGGTCGCGTATGTGAACGCGGTCGGGGCGCAGGACGAGCTGGTCTTCGACGGGGATTCGATGATCGTGACGGCCGGGGGCGAGCTGCTGGCCCGGGCCGGGCAGTTCACGTCGGAGCTGCTGATTCACGATCTGTCGTTGCCGGCCGCTTCCGCCGTGCCGAACAGGGCGGAGAAAACGGACGCGGAGCCGCTGCCGATCGTGGAGCAGTGGATCGATGACGATATGTCGGTCGAAACGGTCGTTCTGGAGTCGGAGCCGCGCCCGGCTCATCGGGACAAAAGGGACGGCGGGATCGCGGAGCGGATCGTCGACGAGGCCGAGGTGTGGTCGGCGCTGGTCCTCGGCCTCAAGGACTATGTCAACAAAAATGGGTTCAGATCGGTAATTTTCGGGCTTTCTGGGGGCATCGACTCGGCGGTGGTGGCGGCGATCGCCGTGGACGCCCTCGGCCCCGATCGGGTGTTCGCCGTCTCGATGCCGAGCAGCTACTCCTCCTCGGGCTCCCGGGACGACGCTGCCGAGCTGGCCAAACGGACCGGCATCGACTACCGGGTCGAGGCGATCCAGCCGATGGTCGACGCGTTCCTGGCGAACATGTCGCTCTCCGGCCTGGCGGTGGAGAACCTGCAGGCCCGCGTCCGCGGCGTGATCCTGATGGCGTTGTCGAACCAGGAGGGCCACCTCGTCCTCACCACCGGTAACAAGAGTGAACTCGCGGTCGGCTACTCCACGCTCTACGGCGACTCGGTCGGCGGCTTCAACCCGCTCAAGGACGTGCCGAAGACGATGGTCTACCGCCTGGCCCGCTGGCGGAACACTCAAGGAGAGCCGCCGATCCCGGAAAACTCGATCAGCAAGCCGCCGAGCGCCGAGCTGCGACCCGACCAGAAGGACTCCGACTCGCTGCCCGAGTACGACCTGCTCGACCCGATCATCAAGGGCTACGTGGACCACGATCTCGGGCGCGCCGAGCTGATCGCCGAGGGGAACGACCCGGCCCTGGTGGACCGGGTGCTGCGGATGGTCGACCTGGCCGAGTACAAGCGGCGGCAGTCGGCGCCCGGTCCCAAGATCTCCGGCAAGGCGTTCGGCCGCGACCGCCGCCTTCCCATTACGAACAGGTTTCGGGAAGGTTTGTGAGAACGTCCACTGACCCCTGACCGAGTGGCCATCCCGGGTGGGACCATTGCCGGACCCGGGGACCGCACACCGCGGCCTCGAGGGAAGGAGAGATCATGTCGGACATTCCCACCCTGTACGGCGGCCCGCCGACCCGACGGGTACGCACCCGCGACCTGATCGCCGCCAAGTCCCGCGGCGACCGTTGGCCGATGCTGACCTCCTATGACCAGTACACCGCGTCGATCTTCGACCAGAACGGCGTGCCGGTCCTGCTGGTGGGCGACTCGGCGGCCAACAACGTGTTCGGCTACGAGACCACCCTGCCGGTCACCGTCGACGAGTTGCTGCCGCTGGTCCGCGCGGTCGTGCGGGCCACCAAGACCGCGCTGATCGTCGCCGACATGCCGTTCGGCAGCTACGAGGAGGGCCCGACCCAGGCCCTGCGGACCGCCGTCCGGTTCATGAAGGAGGGCGGCGCGCACGCGGTCAAGCTCGAGGGCGGCCGCCGCGTCGCCGCCCAGATCGAGGCGCTGACCGGCGCCGGCATCCCGGTGATGGCGCATGTCGGCTTCACCCCGCAGAGCGAGCACACGATCGGCGGCTACCGCGTCCAGGGCCGCGAGAACGAGGGCGCCCAGGTGCTGGCCGACGCCCACGCGGTCGCCGAGGCGGGCGCGTTCGCCGTGGTCCTCGAGATGGTCCCCGGCGAGGTGGCGAAGACGGTGACCAAGGAGCTGTCGATCCCGACCGTGGGCATCGGCGCCGGTCCGGACACGGACGCCCAGGTGCTGGTCTGGCAGGACATGGCCGGTTTGCGCACGGGCCACATGCCGCGCTTCGTGAAGCAGTATGCGGACCTGGCCGGCGCCCTCGCCCACGCGACCCAGCAGTTCGCGGCCGAGGTGCGCGGCGGCGAGTTCCCGGCCGCGGAGCACACCTTCTAGAAAACCCTTTCGGCGGTACGAGCAACGCCCGGTCCCGCGGTTCGCGAGGCCGGGCGTTGTCGTACCCGATTGGGGGGTTTTGCCGTTCGCCGTTCTCCGGGTCACCGGTCGGGCCATAGTATTTCGCGGAGCCGCGAACCGGCTGGAATCGGACCGAGCATGATGCTTGGGGAAGTGACTATCGTGCTGGCAGTCCGCGCCGTTTCCGATCTGACCGTCCATGACCACCTGTGTTTCGTCTACGACCGGCCCGCCGAGGCCCGGCAGAGCCTGCTCGACTACGTCGTCGCCGGGCTGGCCCGGTGCGAGCGGGTGCACGTGTACCGCGAGCCCGGGGCGCCGGGCGCCACGATCGAGAAGGGGCTGCGAGCCGCCGGCCTGCCGGTGAGTGATCTGATGGCCAGTGGGATGCTGCTGGTCGGCTCGGCCGGGGAGACGTGCCTGGCCGGCGACGACGGCGACGCGGCCCGGCTCGTGGACGTCGTCGCCACGGCCACCCGAGCGGCCCTGGACGAGGGGCTCACCGGCCTGCGGGTGTACGTCGAGACCGGGTTCCTGCTCGACCAGCCGGACGCGCTGGCGGCGTGGCCGGGCTGCGAGCTGCGCTTCGACCTGCTGGCCAAGCAGCTTCCGATCACCGCCGTCTGCGCGTACGACGTCCGCGAGTGGACGCCCGGCAACCTGGCCCTCGCCGAGATGGTGCACACCCGGCGGTCACGTCACCACGGCGCCCTGCGGATGCACGCCGGCCGGGACGGCACGCTGCGGCTGTCCGGCGAGGTCGACTGGTCCGCCGCGGACCAGGTCTATCGGCTGCTGGTCAAGACGGCGTGGAGCCGGCCCACCCCGGTGCTCGACGTGAGCGGGGTGAGCTTCGTCGACGTCAGCGGCGCGCGCAGCATCGGCACGGCCTGCGAGGCCATCGCCGGCCGGCACGGCCCCACCCGGCTGCGGGCCGCGCCGCCGCTGCTCCGGGAGATCTGGGATTCGGCCACCTGGTCGGCGTCCTTCCCGAGCGTGCGGCTCGAGGACTGACGATGGCCCTCCTCCACGAAGCCCTGATCTATGACGACGACGAGAAGTTCGTCGCCGTGCTGGCCCCGTTCCTGGCCGAGGGGGTGCGCCGGCGGGAGGCCGCCGTCGCGGTCGTGCCGGAGCACCACGCCGGCCCGCTGCGGGAGGGCCTCGGCGCGGACGCGGACGAGGTCAGATTCATCGAAAGCGCCGACTGGTACCGGCGCCCCGCGTCGACCATCGCCGGGTGGTCGGGCCTGGTCGCCGACGCGATCGAGCGCGGGTACTCGTCGGTGCGCATCGTCGGCGAGGTGGAGTTCGGTGCCGGCGAGCGGCACGACAGCTGGACCAGGTACGAGTCGGCGCTGAACGACGTGTTCGCCACCCTGCCGGGGTGGGCGATCTGCCCGTACGACACCCGGCGGCTGCCCGGCCGGGTCGTCGCCGACGCCCTGCGGACCCATCCCGTGGTCCGGGCCGGGCGGCGCGCTCCGAGCGAGCTTTACGAGGAGCCGGACGACCTGCTGCGGGCGATGGCCGAGCCGCTGCCGCCGGTCAGCCCGGTGCCGCTGGTGGCGTTGCGGCTGACCGATCCGCTGTCGGTCCGCCGGGCCCGCCGGACGATCGAGGCGATCGCACACAACCTGGGCTGGGACCGCGCGGCGGTGAGCGGGCTGCTGCTGGTGGTCTCCGAGATAGCGTTGAACAGCCTGATCCATGGCCGGGGTGACCGGCGCATACACATCTGGGCCGAGCAGTCGTCGATCACCTGCGAGGTGATCGACGACGGAGATGGGCTCGCCGACCCGCTCGCCGGATACCGCCCGCCGGAGAATCCGCGCTCGGCGGGCGTCGGCCTGTGGCTGGCCAATCAGCTCAGCGACTGGCTCTCCATCGAGCACCGGGACGGCGCGAATCGGGTGCGGTTCCGCTTCAGCCGCTAGGTTCCCGTACGGCCGAAGTCGCCGATGGCCGTGGAGCCGGAGCGGCGCACCTCCGGGATGTCCTCGATGATCGCGGCGCCGACCAGCACGACCACGACGGCGACCAGCTGGAGGATGGCGCGCAGGTGGCCGAGCGGGATCGTGGCCAGGACGACCGCGGCGCAGGCCAGCCGGTGGTAGACGCCGCGCAGGCGGAGCTGGGCCAGGAACGCGGCGTGCCCGAGCAGATAGACGGCGATGCCGCCGCTGAGCGCCAGCGCCTCGGCCCAGTCCAGCCGTTCGAAGGCTTGGCCGACGGTCCGCTTGATGCCGACCGAGGCGATCACGATGCCGAGCAGGATCGGGTAGTGGGCGTAGCCCCAGGCCTGCAGGGCGAGGCGGGCGCGGCGGCGCGGGTTGTCGGTATGAGCCAGCACGTGCTCGGCCCGGGCGTCGTCGCCGGCGAAGTAGAACCACCACAGGTAGTACGAGACGCACAGCCCCAGCACTGCCACCACGATCTCGGGGAAGCCCAGGTGGACGTGGGTGAACACGGTGCCGACCGCGACGATCGACTCGCCGATCGCGATGATCACCACGAGGCCGTGCCGCTCGGTGAAGTGACCGGCCGAGATCGTGTGCATCTCGATCTTGTGGACGTAGCTGCTGGTGATCTGCACGGCCGGCGCGGCCAGCCAGAGCAGGTGCCGCCACGGCTCGGGCACCAGGCCGCCGGCCAGCACGAGCAGGGCGGCCAGGATGTTGAGCGGGCCGAGCACCCGCAGCGCCTGCCGGGCGCCCGGGCCGGCGGTGCGGAACAGCAGCGTGTGCACCACGTTCACGACCAGGTAGCTGACCCCGAACAGCCAGCCGTACTCGCCGAACGCCTTGGGGATCGCCAGCGCCATCAGCAGGAAGCCGGCCATCCCGATCAGCAGAAGCGTGCGCCGGGTGGTCGAGTTGGGCGCGACCGCGTTGGTGAGCCAGGCGTAGCCCGAATACATCCACCAGACCACGGCCAGGATCAGCAGGACGTTGCCGAGCGTGCTCCAGGCCAGGTGCTCGTGGAGCGACTCAGCGAGCTGGGTGATCACGAAGACGAAGACGAGGTCGAAGAACAGTTCCAGGGTCGACACCCGGATCGCGGGCGTGGGCTCGGCCATGGCCGCAGCCTAGGTGCTCGGCCGATTTCTGTCGTACCCCTTCCGTAGGGTGTGCGCCGTGAACCGCACCGACCGCTTGTACGCCCTCGTCGAGGAGCTTCGCGCCGTCGCGCCGCGACCGCGCAGCGCCCGCTGGCTCGCCGACCGCTTCGAGGTCAGCGTGCGCACGGTGGAGCGCGACATCTCCGCCCTGCAGCAGTCCGGCACGCCGGTGTATGCCGAGCCCGGCCGCACCGGCGGCTACTGCCTGGACCGCGCGCACACCCTGCCGCCGGTCAACTTCACCGCCGCCGAGGCGGTCGCGATGGCCCTCGCGCTGCACCGGCTCGACGGCACCCCGTTCCACGGCCCGGCCTCGACGGCGCTGCGCAAGCTGGTCGTGGCGATGCCGCCGGCCGACGCGGCCGCGGCCCGCGAGCTGGCCGGCCGGGTCCACCTGGTCGGCGGCGGCCCGGCCGCCACGGTCCCCCGGGTGATCGCCGACGCGCTGCAGGTGCGGCGCGTGCTGCGGATCAGGTATGAGGACCGCGGCGGCAGCTACAGCGTGCGCGAGATCGAGCCGCTGGCCTTCATCGGCACGCCGTCACACTGGTATCTGGCGGCCTATTGCCGGCTGCGCGAGTCGATGCGCGCCTTCCGCACCGACCGGATCGCCTCGGTCACGGTGACCGCCGAGGTGCCGCCGGTCCGCGTGGTCGACCCGGAGGCCTTCGACATCCCCAACCACGCGGTCCACAGCCTCACGCTCGGCTGACAGCGGGGCGAGGGCTGGGCGGCTGGCCGGGGCCGGGCGGCTGGCCGGGGGCCGGCCTACCTGGGCCGGGGCCGGGCCGGCCCGGGTGGGCCGGCCGAGGCCCGGCTGCGTCACTCGCCGCCGGGCGGCGGGGTGAAGACGCCGAACTGGTTGCCGGAGGGGTCGAGCAGGTGGGCGAAGGACAGGCCGTCCGGCGTCGTCTGGGGCGCCACCAGTACCTTGCCGCCGGCCGCTTCGGCCGCCTTGCAGGTCGCGGCCAGGTCGGCCACCACCAGGTAGAAGACCGCGTAGTTGGGGACCTTGCCGCCGGTCGGGAAGAGGCCGCCGGACGGGCGGTCGGTGCCGGGCGTGGTGATCCCGCGGTAGGCCGAGCCGTCGGCGCCGGTCGCGCCGCCGTCGTCGTTGCCGAAGCGCCAGCCGAAGACGTCGCCGTAGAAGCGCTCGGCCACCGCCGGCTGGTCGGTGGCGATCTCGAACCAGCCGATTCCGTTGATCGCGGGCATGTCTTGCTCCTTAGTCGCTGGGGAAAGGTTGGGTCCACCCTCGCGGTGCGCGGCGACAACCTCCTGTCGGTGTTTCCGGATCGGGTTCGGACTAGCCTCGGGGCGTGGGAACCGCACTTGTCATCGAGAACGACCCGACCGACGACGCGCGCCGGCTGGGGGAGTGGCTGACCGAGGCCGGGCTGGAGCTGACCGTCCTGCGCCCGCACGCCGGCGACGCCCTGCCCGAGACGCTCGACGACTACCTCGCGCTGGTCGTGCTGGGCGGCGATCAGAACGCGTATTCGGCCTCCGACGGCACCCCGGGCGCGCCCTGGTTCCCGGCGCTGGAGGGGCTGCTGCGCAAGGCGGTCCGCAACCGGGTGCCCACCCTCGCCGTCTGTCTCGGCGCCCAGCTGCTGGCCCAGGCGCACGGCGGCCTCGTCGAGCGCAGCACCTCCGGCCCCGAGATCGGCCCGGGCCTGGTCGGCAAGCGGGACGCGGCCGACACCGACCCGCTGTTCAAGTGGGTGCCGCTGCTGCCCGACGTGATCCAGTGGCACCGCGACGAGATCACCGAGCTGCCGCTCAAGGCGGTGCTGCTGGCCGCGTCGAGCCACTACCCGCATCAGGCGTTCCGGCTGGGCGACCGGGCCTGGGGCGTGCAGTTCCACATCGAGTGCGACGTCGAGATGATCGAGCGGTGGGCGGCCGACGACGCGGTCACCCTCGACGAGCTGGGGTACGACGCCGAGGCCGTGGTCTACGCGGTCGCCGAGGTGCTGCCCGACGTCGAGGAGGTGTGGCAGCCGTTCGCGGCCCGTTTCGCCTCGCTCGCCCTGGGCACGCTGCCGGACGCCGACATACCGAACCCCGGGACGGGCCGGACGCTGCCGCTGCTGGGCCAGTGACGTGACCCGGCCCAGCCGTCTGGCCCGGTACGGCTTCGCCGACAAGAGCGCCGACCTGCTCGGGCCGACCGGGTTGCGGCTGTGGGACGCCGAGTCGCAGGGGCCGACCGGCACCGACGCCGCCGAGCTGATCCACTCGCTGTCCAAGACCGCCGACCCGACCCTGGCACTGCGTCAGCTGCACCGGCTGGTCGAGGCGGTCGGTCGGGCCGCCGACCGGGGCAACGGCCGCCGGGTGGCCGGGCCGAGCGGCGAGATCCACCCGAACGCGGCGACCGACACGCTGTTCGAGGCCCTGTTCCGCGATCACGGGCTGCGCCGGCGACTGGTCGCGGTGCTGGGCGCGTCGTCGGCGCTCGGCGATCACCTGGTGGCCAACCCGGACGAGTGGCAGACGCTGGCCACCAGCAAGGCCGGGCTGCCGCCGAACGCCGAGGGGCACCTCGAGGTCGAGGGCGACCCGACCGTGCCGGCGCTGCGCCGGGCGTACCGGATCGGGCTCCTGCGCATCGCGGCGGCCGATCTGACCGGCGGCCGGGGTCTCGAACCGACGATGGGGGCGCTGTCCCGGCTCGCCGACGAGACCCTGGGCGCGGCGTACGAAATAGCGGTTTCCGGCCTCCCGGCCGGCGCGAGCGAGCCGCGGCTGGCCGTGATCGCGATGGGCAAGTGCGGCGGGAACGAGCTCAACTACGTGTCCGACGTGGACGTGATCTTCGTGGCCGCCGGGGACGAGGACCTGAGCACGGCCACCATGGTCGCGGCCCGGCTGATCGAAATCTGCGGTCAGGTCGCCTGGCAGGTCGACGCGGCGCTGCGGCCGGAGGGCAGCCGCGGCCCGCTGGTCCGCACGCTCGCCAGCCACCAGGCCTACTACCGCCGGTGGGCGCGCACCTGGGAGTTCCAGGCGCTGCTCAAGGCCCGCCCGGCGGCCGGTGACCTGGCGCTGGCCCGGGAGTGGATCGACGACCTCGCGCCGCTGGTCTGGCACGCGGCCGAGCGGCCCGAGGCGGTCGCCGACGTCCGGGACATGCGCCGCCGGATCATCGAGAACGTACCGGCCAACGAGCTGTCCCGGGAGATCAAGCGGGGGCCGGGCGGGCTGCGGGACATCGAGTTCGCCGTACAGCTGCTGCAGTTGGTTCATGGCCGGGTGGACGAGACCTTGCGCTCGGGCGGCACGCTCCCGGCGCTGCGCGCGCTGGTGGCCGGCGGCTACGTGGGCCGGGAGGACGGCGAGACGCTGCTGCGCGGGTACCGGTTCCTGCGCGCCGTGGAACACCGGCTTCAACTGCAAAATCTTCGGCGTACGCACACCGTGCCGGACGATCCGCACGGCCTCAAGTGGCTCGCGGCGTCGTTGGGGTACACCGCGCTGCCCGGGCGGGACGCGGTCGAGGCCTTCCGCTCCGACTGGGTGGGTCACGCCGCGCAGGTCCGCCGCCTGCACGTCAAGCTGCTCTACCGGCCGCTGCTGGAGTCGGTGGCCCGGGTGCCGGCCGAGGCCCTGCGGATGACCCCGGAATCGGCCCGCAAGCGGCTGGAGATCCTCGGCTTCGCCGACCCGGCCGGCGCGCTGCGGCACCTCACCGCGCTGACCGGCGGCGTCACCCGGACCGCGGCGATCCAGCGGACCCTGCTGCCGATGCTGCTGCAGGAGTTCGCCGACGCGCCCGAGCCGGACCGTGGGCTGCTCAACTACCGCGACGTCTCCGACAAGCTCGGCAGCACGCCCTGGTACCTGCGGCTGCTGCGGGACGGCGGCCCGGTCGCCCGCCGGCTGGCCCGGGTGCTCAGCCTCTCCCGGTACGCGACCGACCTGCTCACCCGCGACCCGGAGGCGCTGCGCCTGCTGGCCGACGACGCCGAACTGGTGCCGCGCGGCCGGACGGCGCTGGTCGACGGCTTCGCGGCCGCGGCCGAGCGGCACTCCGGCGACGCCTCGAAGGCCACCGCCGCGGTCCGCGCGCTGCGCCGCCGCGAGCTGTTCCGGCTGGCCTGCGCCGACATCCTCAGCAACGCCGGTGACCCGACCCCGGAGGGGTCCGGGTTCTCCGCGCCGTCCGTAGGACCAGGCGCCGGTAGCAGCACAGCGCCCGCGCGGCCGATCGACGTCAAGACGCTCGGCAGCGCGCTCTCCGACGTCACCGACGCGACGCTGAACGCGGTGCTCAAGGCGGCCCGCGCAGCGAAGCCGGGCCCGGCCGGCCTGCGCTTCGCGATCATCGGGATGGGCCGGCTCGGCGGCTACGAGATGAGTTACCCGTCCGACGCCGACGTGCTTTTCGTGTACGACCCGCCGGCCGGCACGCCGGAGAGCGAGGCCAGCGCGGCCGCCCACGCGATCGCCGAGGAGCTGCGCCGGCTGCTCACCGCGCCCGCCCCCGACCCGCCCCTGGGCATCGACGCCGACCTGCGCCCGGAGGGCCGGCAGGGTCCGCTGGTCCGCAGCCTCGGCGCCTACCAGCAGTACTACGCCCGCTGGTCGAAGCTGTGGGAGGCGCAGGCGCTGCTGCGGGCCCGCTTCGTCTGCGGCGAGGAGTCGCTGGGCCGGGAGTTCGAGCGGCTCGCCGACACCATGCGCTACCCGTCCGGCGGCCTCACCCGCGAGCAGGTCATCGAGATCCGCCGGATCAAGGCCCGGGTGGAGACCGAGCGGCTGCCCCGCGGCGCCGACCCGAACACGCACACCAAGCTGGGCCGGGGCGGCCTCTCCGACGTCGAGTGGGCGGTGCAGCTCCTGCAACTGCGGCATGCGTACGCGCTGCCCGACCTCCGCAAGACGCAGACCCTGGAGGCGCTGGCCGCCGCGGTCGCGGCCGGCCTGGTCGACAAGGTGGACGCGGCCGCGATGGAGGCCGGCTGGACCCTCGCGGCCCGGGTCCGCAACGCGCTCACCCTGGTCCGCGGCCGCCCGACCGACCAACTGCCCCGGCACGGGGTCGAGCTGGCCGGCACGGTGCAACTGCTCGGCGGCGGCGACCCGGGCGAGTTCGTCGACCGCTACCTGCGGCTGACCCGCCGCTCCCGCGCGGCGATGGAACGCGTCCTCGACTCCTAGCGCGCCTGCCGGGCGAGTGCCTCGGCGCTGACCGGCGTGAAAAGGTTGACCAGCGTCCCGTCCGGGTCGCGGAACAGCAGCGAGCGGTTGCCCCACGGCATGGTCGTCGGCTCCTGCACGACGTCGTCGATCGCGTCGCGGAGGCGGGCGTACTCGGCGTCGACGTCGTCGACCCGGAACTCGACGATGGCGCTCCGGTTGGCGGCGGGCTCGGCCGAGCCCTCGCCGAACAGCTTGACCGTGGCGACGCCGCCGATGGCGAGCGTCGCGCCCGGCGTGACGATCTCGGCGAAATCGGGCGTGAACCGGCGCGCTGACCGGCCGGTGACCAGCTCGTAGAAGTCGGTGAGGCGGGCGACGTCGGCGGTGATGATGCGGATGGAGGCAAGAGTCATGCCATTGACGCTACGAGCGATACCGGGCAGAATCCGTCCGGTATGACCCGGCCCACCGCGCGCGTTCTCGCCCTGCTGGAGATCCTTCAGGGCGGCGGTACGCATACCGCGCCCGCCCTGGCCGAGCGGCTCGGCGTCGACGAGCGGACGGTGCGCCGCTACGCCGATCACCTGATCGACCTCGAGGTGCCGGTCGAGTCGGTGCGCGGCCGCTACGGCGGGTACCGGCTGGCGCCCGGCTTCCGGATGCCGCCGCTGATGCTCACCGACGAGGAGGCGCTCGCCGTCCTGCTGGGTCTGGTGCGTACCTCGCATCCGGCTGGGGAGGCGGCCGCCGCGAAGGTGCGCCGGGTGCTGCCGAGGGCGCTGGCCGGTCGGCTCGAGGCGCTGTTCGAGACCGCCGACTTCACCTCTCCGCCACCGTCGAGGCGGGGGCCGGAGCCGGAGACGGCGGTGCTGCTGCGCCTGGCCGAGGCGACCCGGCAGCGCCGGCCGGCGGTGATCGGCTATACCGACCGCGGCGGGCGGCGCAGCGATCGCACGGTGCATCCGTACGGACTGGTCGCGCACCACGGGCGGTGGTACGTGAGCGGCGCCGACTCGGCCTCCGGCGAGGTGCGCACCTTCCGGCTCGACCGGATCACGCGGGTGCGCATCGCCGAGGGCACCTTCGCGCGGCCCGAGGATTTCCAGCCGGCCGATGCGGTCCTGAACAGCCTGGCCGGCACGCCATGGCGGCATCAGGTCGTGGTGCGGGTCCGGGGCGCGGCGGACGTGGTGCGCTCCCGCCTGCCGCGCGGCCTGGCGACCGTCGAGCCGGCCGAGGCGGAGTGGGTTTCGGTGCGGCTGCGCGCCGAACGGCTCGACTGGCTGCCCGGCATGTTGGCCGGGCTTGGCCTGCCCTTCGTGGTGACCGAGCCCGCCGAGCTCAAAGACCTGGTCCGTGCCTGGGCGGCGCGCGTCGCCGCCTGGAACAGCTAACCGTCGATACAGTGGGCGCGTGATGCTGCGCTCGCTCGGGTTTCGTACCGACCTGATGCTCCGGCGGATGGCGGGCTCGAGCGTCGAGGAACGCCCGGGGTATCTGGTGGTCCGTACGCCGTCCAACCCGGGCTTCTGGTGGGGCAACTTCGTTCTGCTGGCCGACCCGCCGACGCGGGCCGACGGGCTGGCGGTGTTCGCCGCGGAGTTTCCCGAGGCCGGCCACGTCGCCATCGGTGTGGACGGCACCGACGGCGTCCTCGGCGACGACCTCGGTCTGACCGCGGAGGTGAACTCGGTACTGACCGCGCAACACCTGCGGGAGCCGTCCGCTGGTATCGCCGTCCGCGCGCTGCGCGGCGACGACGACTGGCGGCAGGCGCTCGACCTGCGCCTGGCCTGCTACTACGAGACGCCGACGCCCGGCGAGCTACGGTTCGTCGAGCTCCAGGTGGCCGAGCAGCGACGCCTCTGCGAGGCCGGCCACGGCACCTGGTACGGGGCGTTCGTCGAGGGCCGGGTGCGGTCCGGCGCGGGGCTGTTCCGCGACGGCGACCTCGCCCGCTTCCAGAGCGTGGAGACCCATCCCGGCTTCCGCCGCCGGGGCCTGGCGTCGGCCGTCCTCGGCCACGCCGCGCGGCACGAGCCCGGCGCGCGCACCCTCGTCATCGTCGCCGACCCCGACGACCAGGCCATCCGGCTCTACCGGGCACTCGGCTTCGCCGAGACCGAGCATCAGGTCCAGCTGTACCGCGGCCCCGGATCGTGAGCCGGCAACGACAGCGCACAGCTCGCTAACTGGTCAGCGTGTATCGGCCCGGCCCGGGGACGCGGACCAGAGTCCAGGGGCCGCTGCCGGCCACGACCGCGCCGCCGGTCGCCTTGAGCCAGCGGTAGTAGCGGACTCGGACGACGACGCCGCCGGCCGAGTCGGCTGTGAAGGTGACCGAGGTCGCGTCTTGCGACACCAGGTTGGGGACGATCGGATCGGCGTCGGCGACCCGGTAGAGCGTCCAATGCTCGCCCCGCCATATTTCCGACAAATACGGCATACCGGCCTTGACCAGGTCGGCCTCGGGGCGGCCCGACCAGGTGAACTCGGCATCGGGCACGGCGACGAACTGGACCGCCAGGTTCGCGAGCCACGTGCGGTAACTGTCGGCGGTCAGCGCCACCCCGGTTCCCGACGTACCGGGAATGTCGGTAAAAAACAAGGGATTTCGAGCGATGTCGGCTTGGCGCAACCAGCCCCGGGCCAGCGGCACCTCCGCCATGTACGCCGACTCCCAGTAGTCGCGCGTCGGCGGAATCTCCACCCGGCCGGTCAACGTCTCCTGCCCGAGGCGATCGAGCAGCGGCGTGAAATACGCCCGGGAGGCGGTCGGGTTGCCGATGTCCCGCACGTCCCCGGTCACCACCGGCGGCTGCCACCAGCAGGCCACCACCAGCAGGATCAGCACCGCCCAGAGCGGCAACTCCAGCGGCCCGTCCTGCTCGTGCATGCCGAGCGGCCCGGCCCGGCGCGGCACCGCGGCATAGGCGGCCAGCAGCGGCAGCGTGAACATCACCGCCAGCCGGGTGGCGTTCAGCCCGACCGGCGTGTGCACGAGCGCCGCCCCGAGCACGCCGAGCGCGGAGAGCAGCGCCCCGATCCGTACCGCCCGATGCGGCACCAGCACGGCCACCGCCAGGCTCGCCACCACCGCGCGCAGCGTGTCGGTGTGGCTGATGTTCATCCAGCCGCCGTCGCCGAACAGCAGCGCGGTAAGCGCCAGCGGCACCGCGGCCGGCACCGCCACCAGCAGCCCGTCGATCTTGCGCCCGCTGAGCAGCAGCGCAGCGCCGGCCAGGCCCAGGAACAGGCCGGCGACCGGGCTGGTGGCGCTCGCGGCCAGGGCCGGCACGATCGCGAGCCAGCGCCACCGCGGCCAGGTGAGCAAGGCCAAAGAGCCAAGGCCAAGGGCGATTCCGAGACCGTACGTGACCCGCCCGCTCACCAGATTTCCCGCCACGCAGGCGATCCCGGCGAGCGCGCCGAGCCAGGGTCGCGGCGCGGACGTCCGCCGCAACAGCACAGCCAGCAGCGTGGCGGCCAGCACAAGACCGATAACCCCGGTCTGCCGTACGCCGACCAGCGCCATCACCGGCTGGGACAGCAGACTGTAGCCGAACTGGTCGACCCCGGCATACCACCGCAGGTCGATCGGCGTATACCCGTGGTCGGCGAAGAACTCGGCCCGGGCCACCTGGGCGGACAGGTCCGAGCCCAGCGCGGGCAGCAGCAGGTAGCCGACGCCGAGCACGGCCGCCGTGAGAGCCGTGCCCCACTCGAGCCGGTACCGCGCCACCACGCGCCTGACCCTACCGGGCGGCCCGGCGGTGGCCGGCCGTCGCGGTAGGGTGCTCGCCATGTCCCGCCCCGCCCTGGTCCGATACGCGGGCCTGGCAGGCAGTCTGCTCCTCGCGGTCGCCGCCTGGCTCGGTGGCGCGTCGAGACCGTGGCACCCGACGATCACCCCGCTCACCATCTTCCGCGGCGAGAACGGGGTGGTGCTGCCGCTCGCCTGGCTGTTCGGGACGGCGCTGCTGATCGGCGCGTGGTGGGCCGGGCGCAAGCACGTGCCCTCGACCCGGTGGGCCTACGTGACGGCGGTCCTGTGGATGGTGCCGCTGCTGCCGTTTCTGCCCCTGGGCAGCTACGACATGTACTCGTACGCGTGTCAGGGCTGGCAGCAGGGTGCCGGGCTCGACCCGTACGCAGGCGGGGTGGATCTTTTGGGATGCCCCTGGGCCGACGCCGTCGCACCCACCTGGCGTGCCTCCCCGGCCCCCTACGGCCCGGTTTTCCTGCTGCTGGCCGCCTTGGCGGCCAAGCTCGGCCACTCGCTGGCCGGCACGATCGCGGTGCTGCGGGCGATCGCGGTGCTCGGGGTGGCGCTGATCGCGGTGTGCCTGCCGCCGCTGGCCCGGCGTGCCGGAGTGCCGGTGGAGCGGGCGGTGTGGCTGGCGCTGGCCTGCCCGCTCGTGCCGATCCACCTGATCTCCGGGGCGCACAACGACGCGGTGATGGTCGGCTTCCTGGTGGCCGGCCTGGCGCTCGCGGTCGTGCGCCGGCCGATCGCGGCGGGAGTGCTGTTCGGACTGGCGATCGGGGTCAAGGCGACGGCCGTGGTGGTGGTGCCGTTCGCGCTGCTCATGGTGTGGCCGGGGCGGCGCTGGCGGGCGGTGCTCCCGATGATCGCCGGGGTGGTCGTCGCGCTGCTGGCCGTGTCGCTGGTGGCCGGGCGCGGGCTCGGGTGGATCACCAATCTCTCCGGCAGCGGCGCCTCGGTGCAGTGGACCTCGCCGGCCACCGCCGTGGGCCTGGTCGTCAAGCTCTTCGGCGTGAACGCCGTGCCGGTCACCCGGGTGATCGGGATCGTGCTGCTCGCCGGGGTGCTGGCCGGGCTCTGGTGGCGGGCCCGGTTCGCCGACCCGCTGCGCTACGCGGCCTATGCGCTCGCGGCGACCGTGGTGCTCGCCCCGGTTTTCCATCCCTGGTACGCGATCTGGGCGCTGGTGCCGCTCGCCGCCACGGTCCGCCGGGAGACGCGGTGGCTGGTAATTCCGTGCGCGGTGGCGGCGGCGCTGTGCCTGCCCGACGGGTACAACCTGGCTCTTCCCACGCGAGCCCCCGGCGCGATCGCAATGACCGTTATGCTGGCCTACCTCGGCATAACATATTTGAAAGCCGCGCATGAAGCCAAAAGTCCTCATCCTGTCGCTGCTGGCGCTCCTGACGCTGGCGATCGACTACCTCGCCGAGCTCCGTAACGGGTACTTCGACTCCAAGGTCTACTACGGCGCGATCCACTACTGGTTCCGCGGCGACGGCGGGATGGTCTACGACTGGCTGCGGCCGGGCACGCCGTACGGCTTCACCTACCCGCCCTTCGCCGGCCTGGTCATGTCGCCGATGGCGATGCTGCCGTTCGGCGCCGTCGTGGTGATCGCCGTGATCGCCACGGTGCTGACCACCGCGCTGCTGGTCTGGTGGTTCGCCGGGCCGCTGCTCAAGCGGATGCCCGGGCCGCTCTGGTTCGCCTTCGGCGTGGCCTGCTGCGCCGCACTCGTCTTCGAGCCGGTCCGCGAGACGATCACCTTCGGCCAGGTGAACACGCTGCTGCTCACCCTGGTCGCCGGCGACATGCTGTTCGGCGTGGCGCGCGGCCGGCGCTGGGCCGGCGCCGGGATCGGCCTGGCCACCGCGATCAAGCTGACCCCGGGCGTCTTCATCCTCTACCTGCTGATCACCAAGCGGTGGCGGGCGGCCGGCGTCGCGACCGGCACCGCGGCCGCGGCGACGCTGCTGGGCGGCGCGGTCTTCCCGAACGAGTCACGGGAGTTCTGGACGTCGGCGCTGTGGGACACCAACCGGGTCGGCGTGCTCTCGTTCCTCTCCAACCAGTCCGAGCGCGGCTTCCTGGCCCGGCTGCCGATCGCCCAGGTGGAGTCGAAGGTGTGGCTCGCCTGCGTGCTGGTCACCCTGGCGTTCTGGATCTATCGCGTACGCACGGAGCCCGCGGACGTGATGGGCGGGCTCGCGCTGACCGGGGTGGTCGGCTGCCTGGTCAGCCCGGTCACCTGGATCCACCACTGCGTGTGGCTGATGCCGGCGCTGGTCCGCTGCGTCGACACCGGGCTGTCCCGCCCGGACCGCCGCCTGGTGTACCTGGCCGGCTCGGCGTACCTGCTGATGACCTCGCACCTGGCCTGGCTCTGGGAGAAGGGCCCGCGCCCGCCGCTGTACATCCTCGGCGGGAACATCTACGTCTACTTCAGCCTGGCCCTGCTGGCCTGGACGCCGCTCGTCGCCCCGCGCCCGCTGACGCGGCCTGACACGGCGCCGGCCGAGATGTCAGCGGCTTGTCAGCGGTCCGGGGCAGGGTGAGATCCGTCAACGAATGACGGGAGTTTGCTCATGACGAACGCGATCGTCGCCGAGGGGCTGGTCAAGCGCTTCGGCGACACGACCGCCCTCGGCGGCGTCGATCTTGCCGTACGCGAGGGGACCGTGCTCGGCCTGCTGGGGCCGAACGGGGCCGGCAAGACCACCGCGGTGCGGGTGCTGGCCACGCTGATCCGGCCGGACGCCGGGCACGCCACGGTGGGCGGGTACGACGTGGTGAAGCAGGCGCACCAGGTGCGCAGCCTGATCGGCATGACCGGCCAGTACGCCTCGGTCGACGAGACCCTCACCGGGGTGGAGAACCTGGTGCTGATCGGGCGGCTGCTCGGCATACCGCGCAAACAGGCCCGGGCCCGGGCGCGCGAGCTGCTCACCCAGTTCCGCCTGGACGACGCCGCCGACCGGGCGGCCGGCAAGTACTCCGGCGGCATGCGGCGGCGCCTCGACCTGGCGGCCGGCCTGGTCGGCCGGCCGCGGCTGCTCTACCTGGACGAGCCGACCACCGGCCTCGACCCGCGCAGCCGCAACGACATGTGGGACATCATCCGCGAGCTGGTCGGCGAGGGCGTCACCGTGCTGCTGACCACGCAGTACCTGGACGAGGCGGACCAGCTCGCCGACGAGATCGTGGTGATCGACCACGGCCGGGTGATCGCGACCGGCACCTCGGACCAGCTCAAGGCGCGGACCGGCGCGCAGACCGTCACCGTACGGCCGGCCGCGGAGGGCGACCGGGACGCGATCGCCGCGATCGTCGGCGGGATCGCCTCGGGGGCGGTCGGCGTGCGCGGGCCGATCATCAGCGCCCCGGTCACCGACCCGGCGGCGCTGACCACCCTGGTGCGCCGGCTCGACGAGAAGGGACTGGTGGTCGCCGAGTTGGCGCTGCGCAGCCCCAGCCTCGACGAGGTGTTCCTGACCCTGACCGGCCACACCGCCGAAGAATCCGCCGACATGGAAGGGAGCGTCGCGTGACCACCGTCGACGTCGTCCAGCCGCGGGTCAGCCCGGTCGTCGCCGTGCGTAACACGCTGACGCTCGCCTGGCGCACCCTCGTATCGATCAAGCACAACCCGTTCGAGCTGCTCGACTTCAGCGTCCAGCCGATCATGTTCCTGGTGCTTTTCACGTACGTCTTCGGCGGCGCGATCTCCGGGTCGACCTCGCACTACCTCGCGTTCGGGTTGCCCGGCATCATCGTGCAGAACATGCTGTTCGCCACCCTGAACACCGGGGTCGGGCTGAACACCGACATCAGCAAGGGCGTCTTCGACCGGCTGCGGTCGCTGCCGATCTCGCGGTGGTCGCCGCTGTCCGGCCGGATCGTGGCCGACCTGGTCAAGCAGGCCTGGGCGATCACGCTGCTGCTGGTGGTGGGCACGATCCTGGGCTTCCGGATCGCCACCGGCCCGGGCGAGGTGCTCATCACGTACGGCCTGCTGCTGGTTTTCGGTTTTGCCGCCTCCTGGCTGTCGGTGCTGGTGGCGATGCTGGTCAACGAGCCGGAGAAGGTGCAGATCTTCGGCTTCGTGCTGCTGTTCCCGCTGACCTTCGCGAGCAACGCGTTCGCGCCGACCGCGACCATGCCGGGCTGGCTGCAGGCCTGGGTCAAGGTCAACCCGGTGTCGATCCTCGCCGATGCGGTCCGTGCCCTGCTCGGCGGCGGGGCGACCGGCACGCCGGTCACCCAGTCACTGGTCTGGGCGGCCATCCTGCTGGTGGTCTTCGCCCCGCTCTCGGTCTGGGCCTTCCGCCGCCGCGTCTAAGCCGGCCGCCTCGGCCGCGGTGGCCACGGTCACCGCGGCCGCCCGGCGGTAGGCCGCCTCGAAGCCCGCGTCGCCCAGTGCGGCGCGGGCTTCCCGCTCGACGTCCGCGGCGTCGTGCACGGTCTGGTCGGCCGAGCCGCGGACCGCGTCCGCCGCGCCCAGCAGGTACGCCGCGTGCTCCGGGTCGCCCTCGCGCAGCACCAGGTCGGCCACCCCGACCAGGGACATCGCCACCACCGGGGCGTCCCGCGAGCCGACCGAGATCCGCATCGCCTCCTCGTGGTAGCCGCGGGCCAGCGCCAGATGGCCGGCCGCCGCCTCGATCAGGCCCTGCGTGGTGCGGGTCATCGCGCCGAACTGCGGGGCGAACGCGGGGTTGGACATCATCCCGGCCGACCGGGAGATCATGTCGCGCGCCTCGTCCAGGTCGCCGACCAACCGGGCCACCGTGGCGTAGCCGTAGTGCACCGAGGCCAGCACCTCGGGCAGGCCGATCTCGGCCGCCTCCTGCTGGGCCTGCTTGAGCACCCGCAGCGCCTCGTCCCGCTCGCCGGCCAGCCACAGCTGATGCGCCATCTTCGCCTCGAGCTGCGGCAGGTCCTCCCGGATGCCGACCTCGCGGATCAGCGCCGCCGCCTCCCGCTGCCAGCGCACCGCCTGCGCGAAGTCGCCGTCGGCCGCGGCCATGTCGCCGAGCGCGCTCAGCGAGAAGCCCATGCCCCAGCGCTCGCCGACCGAGCGGAACCCGGCCAGCGCCGCCCGCAGGTCGGCGACGGCGGCCTCGCCGCTGTGCCCGAAGTTCAGCCGCAGGTGCGCCACGATCATCTTGGCCGCCGCGCGCAGCCACGCGTCGTCGTCCTCGAACAGCGGCAGGATGGCCCGGAAGCCGCTGGTGAGGTCGGGGTTCTCGAAGATGGCCGCGAGCGGCTTCAGCAGGCGCAGCGCCGGATGCTTGGCGTCCGGCCCGGCACCGTGCGCCTCGGCCGCGAGGAAATGCTCTTGCACCGCGGCCATCGGCAGCGCGCCCTCGAGCCCGTTGATCGCGGCGAACGTGTGGGCGAGCGCCAGGTCTTCCGCGTCCGCCTCGCCCGGCATCGCCGCGACCTCGGCGGCCAGAACGGCGCCCTCCATCCGGTGCCCGCGCAGCCACCAGTACCAGCCGACCTGAGCCACCAGCGCGGCCGCGGTGGCCCGGTCGCCGGCCTCGATCGCGGCCCGCAGCGAGGCGTGGATGTTGTCGTGCTCGACGGTCAGCCGGCGCAGCCAGACCAGCTGCTCGGCGGTGCGCAGCCGGGGTTCCGCCTCGCCGGCCAGCGCCAGCAGGTAGCCGGCGAGGGCCAGCCGCTGCGAATCGGACTCGCCGGCCTCGGCCAGCCGCTCCAACCCGTACTCGCGGATCGTCTCCAGCATCCGGTAGCGGCCGTCCGGGCCGAGCACCAGCAGCGACTTGTCCACCAGGGTGCCGATCAGGTCGAGGTCGGCCTCGCAGACCCGCTCCACGGCCGGCACGTCGGCGCCGCCGTGGAAGACCGCGAACCGCCGCCACAGCCGCCGCTCGTCGTCGCCGAGCAGGTCCCAGCTCCAGTCGACCACCGCGCGCAGTGTCTGGTGGCGGGGGAGCGCGGCCCGGCTGCCGCCGGTGAGCAGCCGGAACCGGTCGGCCAGGCGGTCGGCCAGCACCCCGACCGGCAGGGTACGCAGCCGGGCGGCGGCCAGCTCGATCGCCAGCGGCATGCCGTCCAGCGCCCGGCAGATCCGGACCACGGCCTCGACGTTCGCCTCGGTCAGGACGAACGCCGCGGCGCGATCGAGCAGCAGCCGTACGGCCGGAAAAGCGGAAGCGGTCGTGGCATCCGCACCCACCGGTGGGAGAGCCAGCGGCTCGACCGCGTAAAGCCGCTCGCCCGGAATGCCCAGCGGCTCCCGGCTGGTGGTCAGCAGCCGCAGCCGCGGCGCGGCCCGTAGCAGCGTGTCGGCCACCTCGGCGGCCGCGGCGATCAGATGCTCGCAGTTGTCCAGGATGAGCAGCAGCTCGCGGCTGGCCAGCGCCTCGCTGAGCCGGACCAGCGGCGGCACCGAATCGGCCATCGTCGCCATCCGGCCGATCAGGGCCTGGCCGCGCAGCCGGAGCGCGCTCAGCACCGCCTGCGGCACCTCGGCCGGGTCGCTGACCGGGGCGAGTTCGACCCGCCAGACCTCACCCGGCTGCCCAGTGCCGACCTCGACGGAGAGCCGGGTCTTGCCGCTGCCGCCCGGGCCGATCAGGGTGACCAGCCGATGGGCGTCGATCAGCCCGCGTACCTGACGGACGTCGGACTCGCGGCCGACGAAGCTGCTCACCTCGGCGGGCAGGTTGCCCTTCCGGGTGGGCGCCTGCAGCAGGCCAAGGTGGAGGGCCGCGAGCTCGGCCGACGGGTCGACGCCCAGCTCGTCGGCGAGCCGGCGCCGGATCTGCTCGTAGACCTCCAGCGCCCGGCCCGGGTTGCCCTGCACCTGCAGGGCCCGCATGAGCAGGCCGGTCACCTGCTCGTCGAGCGGGTGCGCGGCGGCCAGGCCCTCCAGCTCGGGAACGACGTCGAGGTCGCCGATCTGCGCGGCGAGGCTCTTGCGCTGCGTGCTGAGCCGCAGTTCCTCGAGCCGGCGGGCGTCGGGCTGGGCCACCTCGGGAAACTCGAGCGGGCCGCGCCAGAGTTTGAGGGCCTCGGTCGGCTCGCTCTCGGCCAACTTGACAAATCTGGCGATATCGGTTTTATCCGGCTCGATGGCGAGCCGGTAGCCGTTCGCCGACGACTCGACGACGAGGCCGGGCGCCGCGCGGCGCAGCCGGGAGACCAGGGCCTGCAGCGCGTTCCCGGCCGCCTGCGGCGGCTCGTCACCCCAGACACCGTCGATCAGCCGCTCGGCGGAGACGTTGCGGTTAGCGTCCAGAGCGAGCAGGAGCAGGAGGGTACGCAGGCGGGCGCCCGCGACCGGCACGGCACGGCCGCCCCCGTCGCGCAACTCGACCGGCCCGAGCACCGCGATGTCCACGGCTACGATTCTGCCCGGCCCGGCAAGCAGGTTCTCGGTCCAGGGTCACGATGTCTCCATCGCCGTCTCCGTGCCGCGGATCGCGCCGGCGCTCGGCCGGATCGACCGCTTGGTGATCAGTCGAGCAGGCGGTGCAGCAGCCTCAGCGCCTCCGACAGTTGGGCCCGCTCGGCGCCGGTCAGCCGGCCGGCGATCGCCTCGGCGAGGTGGTCATGGCCGGCCGCCTGGCGCTCGGCCAGCAGGCGCTTGCCGTCGGCCGTGATGACCAGCAGCCGGCGCCGCCCGTCGTGCGGATCCGGAGTGCGCCGGACGAGCGCCCGGTCGACCAGTGCGGCAACCGCGACGGCGACCGACTGATGTGTGATCTTGTCGAGGCGGGCCAGGTCGGCGACCGAGTGGGGTCCTTCCCGGTCGAGCCGCTTGAGGATCGAGACCTGGGACAGCGTCACGGCGCGTGCCGGTGACACCGCCCGCTGCCGCCGCACCAGCGCCGAGACCACGAACTGCAGCTCGTCGGCGATGGCCGCGGCGGTTGGCGGATTCCGTTGCATGTCGCTAAAGTACAACAAGATTGCGCAGTCTGGCTGCGCATATTGCCGGAGGTGGGCGCGTGGCGGGAGACCTCAGCATCGGTGGGCGTACGTTTGCTCTCCGGTTGCCCTCGGCGGCGCCGGCGGACCACCCCGTTCCCCTCGTGCTCGCGTTGCACGGCAACCACCCCGACGCCACCGGCCGGATGATGCGCGAGTCGACGACGTTCGACGAGCAGGCCGACGCGTACGGGTTCGCCGTCGCCTATCCCGACGGTCAGGGCGGGTGCTGGGCGGACGGGCGGGGCGTCACGACGGCCGACGAGGCCGGCATCGACGACGTCGGCTTCCTCCGCGCGGTCATCGACTGGTGCGCCGAGCGGCACGGCACGGCGCCGGACAGCGCCGTGGTCGCGGGCGTCTCGAACGGGGCGTTCATGGCGCACCGGTTCGCGCTGGAGGCCGGCTCCCGGGTGGCGGTGTTGGCTGCGGTCGCCGGCGGAATGCCCGCGGCCCTCCGCGACCGGCCGCCGACACACGCCGTGTCGGCGCTGCTCATCCACGGTACGGCGGACACCCTCGCACCGATCGCGGGTGGGTATTCGCGGCACCGCGGCCCCAACGGCGAGTTGCGCGGCCGCACGCTGTCCCTGGCCGAGACCGCCGATCGCTGGCGTGCCATCGACCGGTGTCCGTCCGGCGCCGGCCAGACGCGGACGACGGAGTTCGCCGACCGCACCACAGTGGATGGCGGCGTCGGTGGCACCCGGGTCGTGGCCTGGTCGCTGCACGGCGTCGGACACACCTGGCCGGGCGCCCCGTTCGACACGGCCGAGGAGATCTGCCGGTTCGCCCGGCCCCTGCTCGTCTCCGCCCGCGCCCGGCGGCTCTGACCCGACCGCGCTTCGCGCAGTCCCCAAAGGAGGCTCTCATGGCGGTACTCGGGAAGTTGCTGAAGAACCGGCGGGCCGGCGAGGCCCGCCTGGCCTGGAACGCGCCGAACCTGGCAGGCCCCGAGACGCTGGCGTTGCACAGTCCCGACTTCGCCGACGGGGCGACGATCCCGATCGCGTACGCCGCGAAACGGGTCGGCGGGCAGGACATCTCGCCCGCGCTGAACTGGTCGGCCGGTCCCGCCCGAACGGCCGAGTTGCTGCTGGTCGTCGAGGATCCGGACGCGCCCACGGCAGCGCCGTTCGTACACTGTGTGGCTCTGCTCGATCCCGCGGTCACGGGCGTCGGGGCCGGAGCGCTCGACCCGAAGAACCCCGCCGAGGGAGTACGGCTGCTCCGCTCGGGCATCGGCCGCGGCTACCAGGGCCCGGCACCCATCAAGGGCCACGGCCCACACCGATACGTGTTCCAGCTGTTCGCGCTCGCCAAGCCCATCCCGGGCGGCGACACGCTCGACTCGGCCCGGCCACGCGACGTGCTCGCCGCGGCCGGCGAAGTGCTCGCCCGCGGCCGCCTCGACGGCCGGTACGAACGCCCCTGACCCGCGCCCGCACGACACGGCGGGGCCTTCGGCGTTCTCAGTCCAGGGTCACGATGTCGACGGAGATCTCCACCGCGGTCTCCGCGCCGCGGTTCTCCAGCCAGTGCAGCGTGTGCCGATCCTCGGGCCAGCCCACGCCGGGCCCGTAGTCGGTGGCGACGCCGTCCCGGTGGTCGGTGATCGTGCCCCGCAGGATGTAAACCGTGCCCGGCCGGCCGACGTGGTCGTGCGGCGGTCCCCAGACCGCGCCGGGCTCCATGGTGAACTTGCGCATCCGAAGCCCGCGCCCCGTCATCCCCACGATCTCCCCGGTCAGGTCGACCGTCGCCAGATCCTCGACCGTGACACCCCGGTTCTCGGGAACCACCTGCTCGTCGCTCATCGCCGTCTCCCTTTTGATGTTCGTACGATGTCGCGACCGTACTGATCATTCGAGGAGGCCGCCGGGATGCTGCGACGTGCCGCGCCACGCGTCATCGTCCTCCTGTTGCCGCTGGCCGCGGACGGCGCCGCCGAGCCCGTCGTGACCAATCCTCAGCAGTAGCGAGCGGCCCCGGCAACCTGATGGTTGCCGGGGCCGCTCTGCTCAGCCGGTCGTGCGCTCAGACGTTGTAGTACATCTCGAACTCGTGCGGGGTCGGGCGGAGCCGCACCGGGTCGATCTCGTTGGCTCGCTTCCAGTCGATCCACGTGGAGATCAGGTCGTCGGTGAAGACGCCGCCCGCGGTCAGGAAGTCGTGGTCGTTCTCGAGGGACTCCAGCACCGCGTCCAGCGAGCCCGGCACCTGCTTCACGTTCCCCCACTCCTCCGGCGGGAGGTCGTAGAGGTCCTTGTCGATCGGGGCCGGAGGCTCGATCTTGTTCTTGATGCCGTCCAGGCCGGCCATCATCATCGCGGAGAAGGCCAGGTACGGGTTGCTCGACGGGTCCGGGACGCGGAACTCGACGCGCTTCGCCTTCGGGTTGCTGCCGGTCACCGGGATGCGGGTGCAGGCGGAGCGGTTGCGCTGCGAGTAGACCAGGTTGACCGGGGCCTCGTAGCCGGGCACCAGGCGGCGGTACGAGTTGACCGTCGGGTTGGTGAACGCCAGCAGCGACGGGGCGTGGTGCAGCAGGCCGCCGATGTACCAGCGGGCCGTGTCGGACAGGCCCGCGTAGCCGGTCTCGTCGTAGAACAGCGGCTCGCCGCCCAGCCACAGGCTCTGGTGGGTGTGCATGCCGGAACCGTTGTCGCCGAACAGCGGCTTCGGCATGAAGGTCGCGGTCTTGCCGTTCTCCCACGCCGTGTTCTTGATGATGTACTTGAACAGCTGGAGCTGGTCGCCGGCGTGCAGCAGGGTGGAGAACTTGTAGTTGATCTCGGCCTGGCCCGCGGTGCCGACCTCGTGGTGCGAGCGCTCGACGGTGAAGCCGGCGTCGAGCAGCCGGCGGACCATCGAGTCGCGCAGGTCGGAGTAGTGGTCGAGCGGGGAGACCGGGAAGTAGCCGCCCTTGTACGCGGTCTTGTAGCCGCGGTTGCCGCCCTCCTCCTCCTTGCCGGAGTTCCAGGCGCCCTCGATCGAGTCGATGTAGTAGAAGGCCTGGTTCGCCGCGGTGGAGTGGCGGATCGAGTCGAAGATGTAGAACTCCGCCTCGGCGCCGAAGTACGCGGTGTCGGCGATGCCGCTGGAGGCCAGGTAGGTCTCCGCCTTCTTGGCCACGTTCCGCGGGTCACGCGAGTAGGCCTCGCGGGTGAACGGGTCATGGATGAAGAAGTTCAGCGCCAGCGTCTTCTGCTGCCGGAACGGGTCGATGTAGGCGGTGCTGACGTCCGGCAGCAGCATCATGTCGGACTCGTGGATGGCCTGGAACCCTCGGATGGAAGAACCGTCGAAGGCGAGACCGTCGGTGATCACGCTGTCGTCGAACGATTCGACCGGGGTGTTGAAGTGCTGCATAACACCGGGCAGGTCACAGAACCGTACGTCGACGAACTTGACGTCCTCGTCTTTGAGGTATCGCAGGAGTTCCTCGGGATTGGCGAACAACACGTCCTCCTGGCACATGATTTCGATACCGGGGCGGCGTGGGTGCGCCGCATGGCTAGGCTGGTCGCGACGCTATGGGTACGGAGTTGCCCGGGCGTATCCCTATTGTTTCCGTCGTGTTACGGCATGAGCCGGGCGGCCGCGACCAAGGCGAGGCTATCGCGGCCACCGTCGCCCGCGCGCCCGGTCGGGGAAACCTCCCCGGCTACCCTGGCACCATGGCCACCACCAGCGACCCGGAGCCGCCCGCGATCGACTTCGGCGGGACCGAACTGGCCTCGTTCGGGCGGCGGCTGCTGGGGCTGCTGATCGACTGGCTCGCGGCCACGCTGGTGGCCAGCTTCCTGGTGGACAGCCTGGCCCGCAACCCGTGGCCGCAGCTGGCCGTGTTCGTGCTGGCGCACGCGTTCTTCGTCGGCCTTTTCGGACAGACGGTGGGCATGGCGCTGGTCCGCATCCGGTGCGTGTCGATCGCGGACGGCGGCGCGGTCGGCATCCCGCGGGCGCTGCTACGGGCGCTGTTGCTGGCCCTGCTCATCCCCGCGATGATCTCCGATGGGGACGGTCGCGGCGTGCACGACCGGGTCGCCGGCTCCGTGATGCTGCAGAACAGGCCGAAAACCTGAGGTCAAGACCACGATTTCGTACGGGAGGGCACCGGCCCGACCGCAGTGCCGGGGCGCTACAGCCGCGCGCCGGTGGCACTGGTCACGACCGCTGTGGCAGGTGCTCCACCGTGCGGTCGGGGCGCCGCCCAGCCGTACGAAATCGGTGGTTTTCAGCGTTGACGCTGTTGGCGGAACGCGCCCTTGGCCGGCCGCATGTTCTTCGGAATCGCGCCCTTGGGCATCTGCGGGCGGGCCATCAGGGCGCCGAGGCGCTTGTCGAGGGCGTTGACATCCTTGCCGGTCAGATTTTTCGGCAGGCGCATCAGCGTGGTGCGCAGCTTCCGGATGTTGAGCTGGCCCTCCTCGCCGCCGATGATCCAGTCGTAGATCGGGGCGTTGCCGATCACCTTGGACAGGCGCTTCTTCTCCTGGCCGAGCAGGCCGCGGACACGCTGCGGATTGCCCTCGCCGAGCAGGATCACGCCGGGCCGGCCGATCACCACGTGCACCATGTCGAAGCTGGTGGTCGAGCTCGCGGCCGGGCGGACCCGCCAGTCGCCGCGCATGTTTTCGATCAGGGAGGCGGCGGCGCCGGGCTGGCCCTCGGCCGCATTCATCATCGCGGCGTTGGACCGCAGGTTGAGCACGATCACGGCGGCCAGCAGGGTCACCATGACGCCGACCGGGATCCAGATGTAGCCACCGGTCAGGAGAACGACGAGCACGGTGAGCGCGACCGGGATCGCCACCGCCGCGACCAGCAGCGGAACGAACCACTTGTCCTGCTTTGCCGTGAAGGAGAACACCTGACCGATCTGCTTCAGGCGCTCGCCGAACGACACCTTCTCCTGCGGGTTTGCCATAACCCGGAAGTGTAGTAGTGCTGCGGTGCCTTACGCGGGCCGGGCACCGGCCGGAGGCCCTAGTAAGGAGGGCCCCGGGGCGGAAATGAGGAGGCTGCCTCATGTGGCCGGGGTGCCTTCCGGCGAAGAGTCGATGACAACAGCGAAGGACGTCGTCGAAAGGCACCGAGATGTTCCCGAACCCCGACCCGGCCACCTCTCTCGAACTGCACCGCCAGAAGGTGGACCAGATGATCCGCGAGGCCGCCGACCGCGAGCTGGCCCGCAGCGCCGCCGGCGGCCGGCACCGCCGCTTCGGCCGGTGGCGCCGCACCCGGGAGCGGGGCGGCGGCCACGTCGCGGCCACCGCCTGAGCGCCGCCATGACCGCGGAAAAAGTCGAGCGAAACCTGTCGTACCCCCGTGGCATGCTCGACCCCATGACGGCGCATGCGCAGAGCGAGGTTCTGGTCGGCCGCGAGGCCGACCTGGCCGCCCTGCGCGACGCGCTGAAAAGGGCGCGCTCCGCCGAGCCGGCCACCGTCCTGGTGGGCGGCGAGGCGGGGGTGGGCAAGACCCGGCTGGTGGAAGAGTTCCGTCGCGGTCTCTCCGGCGAGCCGGTGCGGGTGCTCACCGGCCAGTGTCTGGAGCTCGGCGAGGAGGGTCTGCCCTTCGCGCCGTTCGCCTCGGCCCTGCGTGAGCTCGTGCGCGCCGAGGGCACCGCGATCCTCGACGGGCGCGAGCGGGAGTTCGCCCGCCTGCTGCCCGAGCTCGGCCCGCCGCCCGAGCCCGGCGACGCGCGGCGGGGCCTGCTGTTCGAGTCGGTCGGCGCTCTGCTCGAGCGAGTCGGGGGCGAGCAGCCCGTCGTCCTGATCATCGAAGACATGCACTGGGCCGACCGGTCCACCCGTGACCTGATCGGCTTCCTGGTGCGCTCGGCGCGGGTGCCGCAGCTGCTGCTCATCGGGACGTATCGCACCGACGAGCTGCACCGCGGGCACCCGCTGCGCCCGTTCCTGGCCGAGCTCGACCGGGTCCGCGGCGTGCAGCGCCACGAGCTCGACCGGCTCGACCGGGAGGGCACGGCCCAGCTGCTCACCCAGCTCCTCGGCGTCGAGCCGCCAGCCGCCACCGTCGACGCGGTCAACGAGCGCGCCCAGGGCAACCCGTTCTTCATCGAGCAGTTCGCGGCCGCGGCCGACCCGGCCTGCAGCGACATCCCGACCAGCCTGCGCGACCTGCTGCTGTCCCGGGTCGACCTGCTGCCCGAGCCGGCCCAGCGGGTGCTGCGGGTGGCCGCGGTCGGCGGCACCAGGTTCGGCCACGAGCTGCTGTTCCGGGTCGCCGGGATGGAGGAGGGCGCGCTCGAGTCGGCGCTGCGGGCCATCGTGGCGGCCCAGCTGATCGTCTTCGACCCGGATGGCGGCTACGAGTTCCGGCACGCCCTGGTCCGCGAGGTGGTGCACGACGATCTGCTGCCCGGCGAGCACGCCCGGCTGCACGCCCGCTACGCCGAGGCGGTCGAGGGCGACCCGTCGCTGGTCTCCGCCGGCCGGGCGCCGGCCGAGATCGCCCACCACTGGTATGCGGCGCGCGACCACGCCCGGGCGCTGGTCTCGGCGAAACGTGCCGCCGACACCGCCGGGCGCGCCTTCGCGTACGGCGAGCAGGGCCGCCTGCTCGATCGCGTCCTCGAGCTGTGGGAGGACGTGCCCGAGGCCGGCGCGCTGCTCGAGATCGGCCATCTCGACCTGCTGGAGGAGGCGGCGCTGGTCGCCATCGACTCCGGCGACCACATGCGCGCGCTCACCCTGACCCGGGTCGCCCTCGGCGACATGGATGCCGAGGCCGAGCCGCTGCGCGCCGCCCGGCTGCTGCTGCGCCGGGCCAAGCTGCTGCGCAACTCCGGCAAGAGCGACGGCTCGGCCGAGTGTGAGGAGGCGCATCGACTTCTCGGCATCGCTCCGCAGGGCCCCGACCGGGTGCGGCTGCTGGCCGACCTGGCGCACGTCTACTCCGGCATCGAGGGCGGGCGGGCCACCGAGTTCGCCCGCGAGGCCAAGGAGGCCGCCGCCGACGAGGGCGATTTGGCCGCGCTGGTCGCCGCCGAGGTGGCCTTCGGCGAGGTCTGCGCGGGGCGGATGCCGCCGGCCGAAGCCCTGCCGACGATGTATGCGGCGGCCGAGCGCGCCCGGGCGGCCGGCGACCTGTCCAGCCTGTCGCACTCGCTGGTCAACATCTCCGATTCGCTGTACGAGCTCGGGCGGTACGAAGAGTCCGCGGCCACCGCCGCCGAGGGGGTGCCGGATGCCGACCGGGTCGGGGTCAGCCGCACCACCGGGGTCTTCCTGCTGGCCAACCACGCCGAGGCGCTGCTCGCGCTGGGCCGGTGGGACGAGGCGGATGCCCGGCTCGCCGAGGCGGCCCGGCACGACCCACCCGGCCGCCTGGCGCTGCCGTGGCTGCGGCTGCGCGCCTGGCTGCGGTTGGCGCGCGGGGTGGAGGGGGCGGCGGCGCTGGCCAACCAGGCCGCGATGTGGCTCGGCAAGCCGTATCTGCAGGCGGAGAACAGGCTCTATCTGCTCGACCTGAAGATGCTGCTGGCGCTCGAGGCGGGCGATCCGCTCGCGGCCGCCGAGGTGGCGCGCAAGGCGGTCGAGGAGCCGTGCGTCTTCGAGCGCCCGCGGTATTCGTGGCCGCTGCTGGCCACGGCGGCGCGGGCGGCCACCGCCGCGCCGGGCGCGGAAGACCTCGCCGCCGCGATCGACGACGTGGCCGGGCGCCTGGCCCAGGTGCACCCCGCGGAAAAGGCGTATGCCGCCCAGGTGGCGGCGGTGCTGCACGGCGGCGAGCAGCGCTGGCGGGCCGCGGTCGACGCCTGGCGTTCCGACGGCCGGCGGTACGAACTGGCGGCGGCGCTACTCGGGCTGGCCGAGTCGCAGGCGGCGTCCCGCGCCATGGTGGCCGAGTCGCAGGCGGCGTCGCGTGCCATGGTGGCCGAGTCGCAGGTGGCGTCGCGTGCCGGAGGGGCCGAGTCGCAGGTGGCGTCGCGTGCCGGAGGGGCTGGGACGCAGGTGGCGTCGCGTGCCGGCGGGGCTGGGACGCAGGTGGCGTCGCGCGCGGTGGTGGCGGAGACGCTGAGTGAGGTCAATGCGATCGCGGGCGAGTTGGGGGCCGGGCCGCTGCTGGAGGCGTCGGAGACGCTGGCGCGGCGGCTGGGCTTGCGGAGTCCGGGCGCGGCGGCGGTCGCGGCCGGCACGGAGGTGCTGACCGCCCGGGAGCGCGAGGTGCTGCGGCTGGTGGCGGAGGGGTACAGCAACAGCCGGATAGCAGCGAGCCTGTACATCTCGTCCAAGACGGCCAGCGTGCACGTCTCCCGGATCATCGCGAAGCTCGAGGTGGCCAACCGGGTGGAGGCAGCGGCGGTCGCCCACCGACTGGGACTGCTGGCGGAGTAAGCCGGCTGGGGCTGGGCCGGCTGGGCTGGGCCGGCTGGGGCTGGGCCGGCTGGGCTGGGCTGGGCCGGCTGGGCTGGGCCGGCTGGGCTGGGCCGGGCCGGCTGGGCTGGGCCGGCTGGGCTGGGCCGGCTGGGCTGGGCCGGCTGGGCTGGGTTGGCCGGTTGGGGATGGGTCAGAAGGTGGCGATCGGGTTGACCGGGCTGCCGGAGGTGCCGGCGAAGCGGACCGGTGCGACGGCGAGGTGGAAGTCCCACTGGGCGAGCTCGGTGGCCGTCGCCGCGCATGCCTCCAGGTCGCAGTTGTCGAGGAGCCACAGGCCCATCGCCACGAGGCTCACGGCGTGCACCGGCATCAGCACGTCCTGGTAGCCCGACGGCAGAACGTCCTGCGGGGTGTCGGCGCCGATCAGTGCGACCTCCCGGTCCCGCAGCCACGGCAGGCAGGACGCGTGCCAGCCGGCCTGGGCGAAACCGGCGGCCGGGCCCGCCTGGTGCCGGAGGCGGCCATAACCGGTCCGCAGGAGCACCGCGTCGCCGGGGCGCACCCGTACATCCTGGCGGTGTTCGGCCTCTTCGAGGTCGTCGGGGAACGCGCCCTGCCCCGGTTCCAGCCACGGCACGTCGCGGACCCTCGCGATGTCCAGCAGGACGCCACGCGTGACGATCCCGTTCGCCGCCGCCGTGACCGCCGCCCACGACGAGCCCTTCGCGGCGTCGACCGCCGAGTGCGACCGCCCGTTGTACATCGTGCCGTCCCAGAACAGGTGGCACGGCGAGTCGACGTGGGTGATGGTGTTGCCGTGGAACGTGAGGCCGAGCCGCTCGTGGGAGAAGCCCCAGCGCCGGTCGTTACGGAAGGTCGGCACCGGCATGTTCTCGGCGCCCGGCATGTCGGCGGCACACGGGCAGGTCGTCGTCGCCCGCTCCATCTCGTCCGGAACGGCGACCTCCCAGGCGCACGACACGCTCCGACCGTGACGCACGGCCAGCGCCGCCGCCAGCCGGACGCCGTCGGTGATGTGGTTCAGGGTCCCGAGCTGGTCGTCGTCGCCCCACCGTCCCCAGTTCGACAGCGTGTCGAAGTATCCGAGCACGTCCTCCTGGGTAGGCATCGGTCGCGCTGCCGTCATCCCAGGGAGGGTACAGACGGGTCGGCTACGCGACGCGGCGGTTCAGGCGGATCAGGTAGGCGATGGCGGCAATTCCGCCCCCGACCATCAGGAGGCCCAGGCCGATCAGGAGGACGCTGCCCGGGCCCAAGCCGGTCCTGGCCGCCACCGAGGCGGTCGTTTTGTCCGCGAAAGTCGGGTAGGCGACAGGCGCGTCGTAGGTGGGCTCGGTGGTCGTCGTGGGAGTCGCAGACACGGATGCCGACGCGGTAGGTGCCGTCGTGATCGGCCGGGCTGCCGGGACGGCCGGGGCGGGGGCCGGCGTGGGCGTGGTGGTGCATCCGGCGGCCGGCGAGCGCCAGGACGCCACGTGGGTGGTGAAGCTGCTGTCCCGGATGGTCAGCGTCGCGCCCTTGGCGACCTTGACCGTGGTGGCGTGGCCGGCGGAGAGGCGGATGCGGCGGCCGCCGGTGAGGAAGACGGCCGAGGCGTTGGCGGCGGGACCGTTGGCCAGGGTGGCGGTGAAGGTGCCGTCGCAGGCGTACGCGTAGGCGACCGTGGGGGCGGTGGTGCACGCGGTGGCGCCGCCGGCGTACCAGGTCGGTGGTCCCGAGGAGCGGCTGTCCAACCGGTCGCTGCCGTAGGGGGCGCTGGTGCCGGTCAGCTCGGTCTGGACGCCGGTGCCGAAGAAGGCGACCACGAGCGCGTCGCAACCGGGGACGGCGACCCTGAGGGAAACGCTGCGGTTGGCGGCGGTCAGCTGGCCCGTCGCCGAGTCGTAGACGAACTGGCCGGAGGCGGCGACGGCGGTGTAGGACACCAGCGTGACCGCCTGCGACTGGCCGCCGCAGAGCGGGCGGGTGGCGGTGACCGTCACCGTGCCGGCCGCGCCGTCGAAGGAGTAGCCATAGGCGGCGGAGACGCAGGTCGTCGCCGCGGCGGCCGGGGTGGCGGCCACGCCGAGGAAGGTCGCCAGGGTGGCGAGGATCAGCAGCAAACGTCGCACGGCGGGGCCCCCACGTGGTTCGGGTGGGGGCGGTCTCACCACTGACTCGCCGGACCGTGAAACGGTGACCGAAGCTGGCTCGGCCCGGGTCTGCGTCTCCCCGCCGGGACCTGGTCGGTCCCGACGGGTCGAGGTTAGGCGCGGTTGGTTCGCATTGACAAAAGGTATATGACCGAAATGTCGTCGGGAGGGCTGCTCGTCCGGCCGTCAGTGGCGTGGATCACGGGGGACGGACACGAGACCGATGACGACGAGCTGGGCGCGATCGCGAGCGTGCAACTTGGTCATGGCGCGCTGGATGTGGGTGCGTACGGTCAACGGGCTGAGCGACAGGTCCCGCCGGCGACCAGCTTCTTCTGCAGGTCCTCGTGCTGGGCGTTGTACTCGCCGGAGGGGCGATGTCGTCGTTGGAGCACCCCTGGGCGGCGAGGGCCATCACCTCACGTTCCCGGGCGGTGAGGTCGGCCAGCGCGCCCGGACCGGTCACGTGGTCGGCCGCCGGGCTGGTCAGGAAGCGGGCGATCAGCGCGCGGGTGGCCTGCGGGGACAGCAGGGCGTCACCGGCGGCGACGGTCCGGATGCCGGCCAGCAGGCCGTCGGCGCTGACGTCCTTGCCGAGGAAGCCGCTCGCGCCGGCCCGCAGCGCCCGGGCGACGTACTCGTCGGTCTCGAAGGTCGTCAGGATCAGGACCCGGGTGGCGGAGAGCCCGGGATCGGCGCAGATCGCCGTGGTGGCGGCCAGGCCGTCGGTGCCGGGCATCCGGATGTCCATGACCACGACGCCGGGCCGGTGGATCCGGGCGTGCCCGGCGGCGATCCGCTTGTCGTCGTGCGGTTGCTGTCAATCCCGGTACTGAAATCTCAGTACCTCAGCAGTCAGCCGCGGGCGTCGAGGGCCTGGCGGTAGAGGCGGCCGGCGCGGTACGACGAGCGGACCAGCGGGCCGCTCATCACGCCGGCGAAGCCGATCCGCTCGGCCTCCTCGCGCAGCTCGACGAACTCCTCCGGCTTGACCCAGCGCTCGACCGGGTGGTGCCGCGGGGTCGGCCGCAGGTACTGCGTGATCGTCACCAGCTCGCAGCCGGCCGAGTGCAGGTCGCGCAGGGCCTGGGAGATCTCGGCCCGCTCCTCGCCCATGCCCAGGATCAGGTTGCTCTTGGTGACCAGGCCGGCGGCGCGGGCCTGGGTGATCACGTCGAGGGACCGCTCGTAGCGGAACCCCGGCCGGATGCGCTTGAAGATGCGCGGGACCGTCTCGACGTTGTGCGCCAGCACCTCGGGCGCGCTGCCGAAGACCTCGGCGAGCTGGGCCGGGTCGGCGTTGAAGTCGGGGATCAGCAGCTCGACGCCGCAGCCGGGCTGGAGCCGGTGGATCTGGCGGACCGTCTCCGCATACAGCCAGGCGCCGCCGTCGGGCAGGTCGTCGCGGGCGACGCCGGTGACCGTCGCGTAGCGCAGGCCCATGGTGGCGACCGACTCGCCGACCCGGCGCGGCTCGTCGGCGTCGAACTCGGCCGGCTTACCCGTGTCGATCTGGCAGAAGTCGCACCGGCGGGTGCACTGGTCGCCGCCGATCAGGAAGGTCGCCTCGCGATCCTCCCAGCACTCGTAGATATTCGGACAGCCCGCCTCCTGGCAGACCGTGTGCAGGCCTTCCTTCTGCACCAGGCCACGCATCTGGGTGTACTCGGGGCCCATCTTGGCCTTGACCTTGATCCACGGCGGCTTCCGCTCGATGGGAGTTTCGGCGTTGCGCGCTTCGATGCGCAGCATGCGGCGGCCCTCGGGAGCAATAGTCACAGGCCCAAAATACGCCTGAATAGGCTCCTGCCTAGACAGGGGCGACGAGGCTCACGTGGCCGGTGATGTGACCGCCGTCACCTCGTACGGTGGTAATTCGCTTTCCCTGCTGGTCGCCTGTCGTTAACGTCGTTCTGACGGCATTGACGGAACCGAGTAGCGCCCCGCAAAGCCGGCCGAGAGAGCCGCCGTGGCTGTGATGGCGGCCCGGAGAGCCGGGCGTGAAGACACTCCCGAGCCGGGCAGGACAAGAGGCGTTCTCGCCGAGAGCGCGAAGGTGTGGTGGTACCGCGAGGATCCCGCTCGCCCACACCTCCCTGGGGCCGCGTTGCAGACACCAGAGGAGGTTCCCGCCGTGCAACGCATCCTTTCCGCCCAGGTGGCGGCACATGTGTACGAGACCGTGACCATCGCCGGCTGGGTCCACCGCCGCCGGCTGCTGAAGTCGGTCGCCTTCCTGATCGTCCGGGACGCCGAGGGCCTCAGCCAGGTCGTCGTCGAGGCGCCCGAGACCCGCGCCCAGCTCGAGGCGCTCACCGAGGAGAGCGTGGTCCGGGTCACCGCCATGGTCACGCCGAACGAGCAGGCGCCGGGCGGCATCGAGCTCACCGGGCCGCGGATCGAGGTGCTGTCCCGGGTGGACGTACCGCTGCCCTTCGAACTGCATCGCCCCGCGCTGAGCGCGAGCCTGCCCACCCAGCTGGACCACGCCGCGCTGGCGCTGCGGCATCCGCGGCGCAAGCTGGCGTTGCGGGTCGCGGCCGCGGCTGCCGCCGGATTCCGTACGGCGTTGACCGGGCAGCGCTTCGTCGAGATCCACACCCCCAAGATCGTGGGATCGTCCACCGAGTCCGGCGCGGGCGTCTTCGCGATCGACTACTTCGGCCGGCCCGGCTACCTGGCGCAGTCACCGCAGTTCTACAAGCAGCTGATGGTCGGCGTCTTCGAGCGGGTCTTCGAGGTCGGCCCGGTGTTCCGTGCCGAGCCCAGCGACACCGCCCGCCACCTGGCCCAATACACGTCGCTGGACGCCGAGATGGGCTTCGTCGGCGACCACCGCGACGTGATGGCCGCCCTGACCCGGACGCTGGCCGTGATGATGGCGACGATCGCGGAGCGGGCCGGCGTGGAGGTGCCGAAGGTGCCCGCCGAGATCCCGGCCGTCTCCTTCGCCCAGGCGCTGCGGATCGCCGGCGCGCCGCCCGGCGAGGGCGACATGACCCCGGCCTACGAGCGGGCGCTGGGCGAGTGGGCGCTGCGCGAGCACGACTCGGCCTTCGTTTACGTGACCGGCTACCCGATGCGGAAACGACCGTTCTACACCCATCCGGACCCGGCCGACCCGGCGTACTCGAACGGATTTGACCTGCTCTTCCGCGGTCTCGAGATCGTGACCGGCGGGCAGCGGCTGCACCGCTACGAGGACTACGTGGCGGCGCTGGCCGCCGCGGGGGAGCCGCTCGGACCGTACGCCGGCTACCTGGACGGTTTCCGCTACGGGATGCCGCCGCACGGCGGCTGGGCGATCGGGCTGGAGCGGCTGGTGGCGCGGTTGCTGGGGCTGGCTAACGTGCGCGAGGTGACCGCCTTCCCCCGCGACCTGCACCGGATCGCTCCTTAGGTGCTGATCGATCTCGACACGACACCGCCGCCGGCCCGCCCCCGGGACCGGCGCGCGGTGCCGGCGCCGGCGGTGCTGCTGCTCCTGTTCCTGGTGCTGCTGGTGCCGCTGCAGGGGGCGGCCGCGCCGGAGCGGCTCCGCGTGCTCACCGCGGTGCTCGACACCGGCGCCACGTCGTCCACGCTGCTCACCCCGGACGCCCTCTACGTGGCGCGGCCGGAGGGCCGGATCGAGGCGAACCCACTGACGCCCGGCGGTCCGCGCTGGGCGGTCCGGGTCGAGCCGGGCGAGTACAACGTCACCCTGGCCGGTTCGGTGCTGGTCGTCCGCCCGGGCACGTTCTTCCTCGACGCGCGCACCGGCCGGGAGCTGTGGCGAACACCCGGCCCCAGCGTGTCGCACGTGCTCGGCGACCGGGTGGCCTATGTGAACCCGGACGGGTTGCTGCGGATGGCCGATCTCGCCACCGGCCGGGTCCGCTGGCAGCGGCGGACGTCGGAGCAGGGCCTCGACAGCGACCCCGGCCACCGCTACCTGCTGGGCGTCGACAGCGACGGGCGGGCCACGCTCTATTCGGCCGCCGACGGCACGGTCCTGGCCACCGGGCGGAACCTGGGCATCGATCCGTACGAGCTGGGGCTCGGGTATGCGGTGGGGCAGACCGTCGACGAGTTCGTCGGCGACGTGCTCTACACGCACGGGCAGACATCGGTGGCCGCGTACCGCCTGACCGACCTCGCGCGGATGTGGCAGGCCCGGATCGCCGAGCCCAGCGTGCTCGGGGCCTGCGGCGACCTGGTCTGCGCCACCGGCGAGCAGGGGGCGACCGCGATCGACCCGGCGACCGGCGCGGTGCGGTGGAGCGGCCCGCGGTGGCGGTCGATCGCCCCGGACGGGCTGGCCGTCGCCGCCGACATGCGGGTGGCCCGGATCGACCCGGCGACCGGCCGGGTCCGGCAGGATCTGGGCCGCGGCAACCTCTTCGGCGACCTGCTGCTGCGCTACGACCGCGACCTGACCTTCGTGACCCGCCTGGCCGACAGCCGGGTCCTCGGCGTGGTGCCGGTGACCGCGCTCGCCGTCTGCGACACGGCCGGGAACTACCTGGCCTGCCGCACCGGCGACCGGGCGGTGACCGTGTGGCGGGTCAGGTAAGGGCCGGTCAGGTGAGGGCCGGTCAGGTGAGGGCCGGTCAGGTGAGGGCCGGTCAGGTGAGGGCCGGTCAGGTGAGGGCCGGTCAGGTGAGGGCCGGCTAGAGGGCTTGGTCGCGGATTTTTGATTTGGGGAGTCGTGTTCAGGTGATCAAGTTTGCGTGGCGGGCGTAGTCGTCGAATGTGGTTTGGAGTTGGTC